>NZ_JAILWZ010000011.1:0-1286295 GCF_019916045.1 Marinobacter sp. AL4B | reverse complement strand
GCTCAAACGCTCTTTAAAAAGTTGACCAAGTAATTCGTGTGGGCGCTGGCCGAGGTATTTCAGATACGAAATATCAGGACAGTGACTCGTCGAAAATTGAGTTTTGTCTTGAGCAAGAATTAAGAATCTTCGGATTCTTGTATGATTTAAACTGAAGAGTTTGATCATGGCTCAGATTGAACGCTGGCGGCAGGCTTAACACATGCAAGTCGAGCGGAAACGATGATAGCTTGCTATCAGGCGTCGAGCGGCGGACGGGTGAGTAATGCTTAGGAATCTGCCCAGTAGTGGGGGACAACAGTCGGAAACGGCTGCTAATACCGCATACGCCCTACGGGGGAAAGCAGGGGATCTTCGGACCTTGCGCTATTGGATGAGCCTAAGTCGGATTAGCTAGTTGGTGAGGTAAAGGCTCACCAAGGCCACGATCCGTAGCTGGTTTGAGAGGATGATCAGCCACATCGGGACTGAGACACGGCCCGAACTCCTACGGGAGGCAGCAGTGGGGAATATTGGACAATGGGGGCAACCCTGATCCAGCCATGCCGCGTGTGTGAAGAAGGCTTTCGGGTTGTAAAGCACTTTCAGCGAGGAGGAAGGCTCTAAAGCTAATACCTTTAGGGATTGACGTTACTCGCAGAAGAAGCACCGGCTAACTCCGTGCCAGCAGCCGCGGTAATACGGAGGGTGCAAGCGTTAATCGGAATTACTGGGCGTAAAGCGCGCGTAGGTGGTTGAGTAAGCGAGATGTGAAAGCCCCGGGCTTAACCTGGGAACGGCATTTCGAACTGCTCGGCTAGAGTGTGGTAGAGGGTAGTGGAATTTCCTGTGTAGCGGTGAAATGCGTAGATATAGGAAGGAACACCAGTGGCGAAGGCGGCTACCTGGACCAACACTGACACTGAGGTGCGAAAGCGTGGGGAGCAAACAGGATTAGATACCCTGGTAGTCCACGCCGTAAACGATGTCAACTAGCCGTTGGGGATCTTGAATCCTTAGTGGCGCAGCTAACGCACTAAGTTGACCGCCTGGGGAGTACGGCCGCAAGGTTAAAACTCAAATGAATTGACGGGGGCCCGCACAAGCGGTGGAGCATGTGGTTTAATTCGACGCAACGCGAAGAACCTTACCTGGCCTTGACATGCAGAGAACTTTCCAGAGATGGATTGGTGCCTTCGGGAACTCTGACACAGGTGCTGCATGGCCGTCGTCAGCTCGTGTCGTGAGATGTTGGGTTAAGTCCCGTAACGAGCGCAACCCCTATCCTTGGTTGCTAGCAGGTAATGCTGAGAACTCCAGGGAGACTGCCGGTGACAAACCGGAGGAAGGTGGGGATGACGTCAGGTCATCATGGCCCTTACGGCCAGGGCTACACACGTGCTACAATGGCGTATACAGAGGGCTGCCAACTCGCGAGAGTGAGCCAATCCCTTAAAGTGCGTCGTAGTCCGGATCGCAGTCTGCAACTCGACTGCGTGAAGTCGGAATCGCTAGTAATCGCGAATCAGAATGTCGCGGTGAATACGTTCCCGGGCCTTGTACACACCGCCCGTCACACCATGGGAGTGGATTGCACCAGAAGTAGTTAGTCTAACCTTCGGGAGGACGATTACCACGGTGTGGTTCATGACTGGGGTGAAGTCGTAACAAGGTAGCCCTAGGGGAACCTGGGGCTGGATCACCTCCTTAAACGAAGCTGAATGCTTCGGTCAGAGTCCACACGAATTACTTGGTTAGCTGAATAAAGAGAGCAATTGGGTCTTTCAGGCCCGACTTGGCTTGTTATTGCAACAAGCAAAACCGGGTCTGTAGCTCAGGTGGTTAGAGCGCACCCCTGATAAGGGTGAGGTCGGTGGTTCAAGTCCACCCAGACCCACCAAAATCGCTCAGCTCAGCGTTATCGAATGACTTGCGTAGCAGGCTACGCGGCGCCATCCGATGCCTCGATCTGAACGATTTAGTTTTACTCACATAGAGTGAAACGACAATAGCTTAAATGGGGCTATAGCTCAGCTGGGAGAGCGCCTGCCTTGCACGCAGGAGGTCGGCAGTTCGATCCTGCCTAGCTCCACCAAAACTTTACTGACTAACTTCGGTTAGCAGTGTACAGAAACAAGTGTTTCGACCTAATGACAACGGTCATTCGTCGAAGTCCTTCTTTCTGATCACTGGGTCAGATTTGCTCTTTAACAAATTGGACGAGATAGAACACGAATATTCTTCTCTCATTATCTCCGAGAGAAAATATTCAAAGTGATAACGATTTCAAGCGTTATCCGGTGTTGTCGTTGAAGTGGTTGTTATATCGCTTCAAGTGACTGTCTCTTTTTAACTTGCATCAGGCTTGCCTGGTTCAAGTCTGAATCGAGCACAGTTGTCTTGGGGTTATATAGTCAAGCAACTAAGCGCATACGGTGGATGCCTTGGCAGTCAGAGGCGATGAAAGACGTGGAAGCCTGCGATAAGGTTCGGGGAGCTGGCAAACGAGCTGTGATCCGGACATTTCTGAATGGGGAAACCCACCCGATTTCGATCGGGTATCTTGCACTGAATACATAGGTGTAAGAGGCGAACCGGGGGAACTGAAACATCTAAGTACCCCGAGGAAAAGAAATCAACCGAGATTCCCTAAGTAGCGGCGAGCGAACGGGGACTAGCCCTTAAGCTAGACAACTGATAGGAGAAGGCTCTGGAAAGTGCCGCCATAGTGGGTGATAGCCCCGTATCCGAAATCTGAGTCTAGTGAAATCGAGTAGGTCGGCGCACGAGAAACGTTGACTGAACATGGGGGGACCATCCTCCAAGGCTAAATACTCCTGACTGACCGATAGTGAACCAGTACCGTGAGGGAAAGGCGAAAAGAACCCCTGTGAGGGGAGTGAAATAGATCCTGAAACCGTATGCGTACAAGCAGTCGGAGCAGACTTGTTCTGTGACGGCGTACCTTTTGTATAATGGGTCAGCGACTTATGTTCAGTGGCGAGGTTAACCGTTTAGGGGAGCCGTAGGGAAACCGAGTCTGAATAGGGCGATTTAGTCGCTGGGCATAGACCCGAAACCGGGCGATCTATCCATGAGCAGGTTGAAGGTTGAGTAACATCAACTGGAGGACCGAACCCACTGTCGTTGAAAAGCCAGGGGATGACTTGTGGATCGGAGTGAAAGGCTAATCAAGCCCGGAGATAGCTGGTTCTCCCCGAAAGCTATTTAGGTAGCGCCTCGGACGAATACCACAGGGGGTAGAGCACTGTTTGGGCTAGGGGGTCATCTCGACTTACCAACCCCATGCAAACTCCGAATACCTGTGAGTACTATCCGGGAGACACACGATGGGTGCTAACGTCCGTCGTGAAGAGGGAAACAACCCAGACCGCCAGCTAAGGTCCCAAAATACCAGTTAAGTGGGAAACGATGTGGGAAGGCTCAGACAGCTAGGAGGTTGGCTTAGAAGCAGCCATCCTTTAAAGAAAGCGTAATAGCTCACTAGTCGAGTCGGCCTGCGCGGAAGATGTAACGGGGCTCAAACTGGTTACCGAAGCTGCGGCTGCATACTTTGTATGCGGGGTAGGGGAGCGTTCTGTAAGCCTGCGAAGGTGAGTTGAGAAGCTTGCTGGAGGTATCAGAAGTGCGAATGCTGACATGAGTAACGACAATGGGAGTGAAAAACTCCCACGCCGGAAGACCAAGGGTTCCTGCGCAACGCTAATCGGCGCAGGGTGAGTCGGCCCCTAAGGCGAGACCGAAAGGTGTAGTCGATGGGAAACGGGTTAATATTCCCGTACCTTGGATAGCTGCGATGGAGAGACGGAGAAGGCTAGGTGAGCCGGGCGACGGTTGTCCCGGTTTAAGCGTGTAGGGAGTGGACTTAGGTAAATCCGGGTCCACAATCCTGAGACGCGACGACGAGTGCCCAAGGGCGCGAAGTCATTGATGCCCTGCTTCCAGGAAAATCTTCTAAGCTTCAGGCTATTCGGGACCGTACCCCAAACCGACACAGGTGGTCAGGTAGAGAATACCAAGGCGCTTGAGAGAACTCGGGTAAAGGAACTAGGCAAAATGGTGCCGTAACTTCGGGAGAAGGCACGCCGGCGTGTACGTGAAACCCCTGCGGGTGGAGCGGAAGCCGGTCGAAGATACCAGGCCCCTGCGACTGTTTATTAAAAACACAGCACTGTGCAAACACGAAAGTGGACGTATACGGTGTGACGCCTGCCCGGTGCCGGAAGGTTAATTGATGGGGTTAGCACTCGTGCGAAGCTCTTGATCGAAGCCCCGGTAAACGGCGGCCGTAACTATAACGGTCCTAAGGTAGCGAAATTCCTTGTCGGGTAAGTTCCGACCTGCACGAATGGCGTAACGATGGGGGCGCTGTCTCTACCCGAGACTCAGTGAAATTGAAATCGCCGTGAAGATGCGGTGTATCCGCGGCTAGACGGAAAGACCCCGTGAACCTTTACTATAGCTTCACAGTGAACTTTGAATATGCTTGTGTAGGATAGCTGGGAGGCTTTGAAACCAGGACGCCAGTTCTGGTGGAGCCAACCTTGAAATACCAGCCTGGCATGTTTGAGGTTCTAACTCTGACCCCTTATCGGGGTTGAGGACACTGTGTGGTGGGTAGTTTGACTGGGGCGGTCTCCTCCCAAAGCGTAACGGAGGAGCACAAAGGTGGGCTAAGTACGGTCGGACATCGTACGGTTAGTGTAATGGCACAAGCCCGCTTGACTGCGAGACAGACACGTCGAGCAGGTACGAAAGTAGGTCATAGTGATCCGGTGGTTCTGTATGGAAGGGCCATCGCTCAACGGATAAAAGGTACTCCGGGGATAACAGGCTGATACCGCCCAAGAGTTCACATCGACGGCGGTGTTTGGCACCTCGATGTCGGCTCATCACATCCTGGGGCTGAAGCCGGTCCCAAGGGTATGGCTGTTCGCCATTTAAAGTGGTACGCGAGCTGGGTTTAGAACGTCGTGAGACAGTTCGGTCCCTATCTGCCGTGGACGTTGGAGATTTGAGGAAAGTTGCTCCTAGTACGAGAGGACCGGAGTGAACGAACCGCTGGTGTTCCAGTTGTTTCGCCAGAAGCATTGCTGGGTAGCTATGTTCGGATAGGATAACCGCTGAAAGCATCTAAGCGGGAAGCCCCTTCCAAGATGAGATCTCCCTGAGGCCTTGAGCCTCCTGAAGAGCCGTTCAAGACCAGGACGTTGATAGGCTGGGTGTGTAAGCGCTGCGAGGCGTTGAGCTAACCAGTACTAATTGCTCGTGCGGCTTGACTATATAACACCCAAGACAATTGCGGATAACGCACTAAAGAAATCGTATTACGTTCCATCTCGTCCCCCAGTGATCAAACCGTTTTGTCTGACGACCATAGCGGCTTGGAACCACCTGATCCCATCCCGAACTCAGAAGTGAAACAAGCCTGCGCCGATGGTAGTGTGGCACTTGCCCATGTGAGAGTAGGTCATCGTCAGACTCTTAATACTAAAAACCCCAGCTTCGTACGAGGCTGGGGTTTTTTCATTTCTGGATGCCCAGTCTGTTACTTGCTGGTCAGTTCAATGACGTCACCGGCTTACGCTCCTGAAACTAAGAAGTGATATACTCGCGACAATAAACAGCACTTAAACATTTAGTTTCTGATGGGAGCCCGGCAATGGCTGCACCTGATCATTTGGTGATTTTCGATACAACTCTTCGTGACGGCGAACAAAGTCCCGGCGCGACGATGAATAAAAATGAAAAGCTTCGTATCGCCAAGGCCCTGGAAAAGCTGAGGGTCGATGTAATTGAAGCTGGCTTCGCCATTGCCAGTCAGGGCGACTTTGAGGCGGTCAAAGCCATTGCTGAAAGCATCAAAGAGTCAACGATTTGTAGTCTTGCCCGAGCACTCGATAAGGATATCGATCGAGCGGCAGAGGCGATCCGGCCGGCAGCTCAAGGGCGAATTCATACTTTCATTGCGACTTCGCCTATTCATATGCAGCATAAATTGCAGATGAAGCCGGACGAGGTCGTAGAGCAAGCGGTACGTGCCGTGAAGCGAGCGAGAAGCCACGTTGATGATGTGGAATTCTCCTGTGAGGACGCTGGGCGTTCAGAGCTCGATTTCTTGTGTCGTATTATCGAAGCGGCAATCGATGCGGGTGCGACGACCATCAATATTCCAGATACAGTGGGTTATGCCATCCCTGCGGAGTTCGGGGAGACGATACGCCAGCTGCTGAACCGTATACCCAATGCCGATAAGGCGATCTTTTCTGTTCACTGTCACAACGACCTCGGCCTCGCCGTGGCGAACTCTATCGCCGCGGTGACGAATGGTGCACGGCAGGTGGAGTGCACGATCAATGGCTTGGGCGAGCGTGCAGGTAACGCCTCCCTTGAAGAGATTGTGATGGCGGTACGCACTCGTAAAGACCTGTTCAATATTGATACCCGAGTAAACGCGGAGCACATTGTTCCCGCGTCTCGCCTGGTGTCGAGCATTACCGGTTTCCCTGTCCAGCCCAACAAGGCGATTGTTGGGGCTAACGCGTTTGCTCACGAATCCGGCATTCACCAGGATGGTGTGCTGAAGCACCGCGAAACCTACGAGATTATGAAGGCCCAAGACGTGGGCTGGCATACCAACAGTTTGGTGCTGGGTAAACACTCGGGGCGCAACGCGTTCCGCACCCGTTTGCAGGAATTGGGGATCCAGTTTGAGACCGAGACCGAGTTGAATGAAGCGTTCACCCGCTTCAAGGCACTGGCTGACCTTAAGCATGAAATATTCGACGAAGATCTGCAGGCCATCGCCAGTGATACCAAACAGACAGAAGAGGTTGGGCGCTATGGTCTGGTGTGCATGAAGGTTGCATCAGAAACAGGCGTTGTGCCAAAAGCAACGTTGACCATGACGGTCGATGGCACTGAGCATACGGTTACTTCTGAGGGCAGTGGTCCGGTTGATGCCGCCTTTAAAGCGATTGAATCATTACTAGATTCCGGTTGTAACCTGCAGCTTTACTCAGTTAACAACATCACCAGTGGTACCGATGCTCAGGGTGAGGTGACGGTTCGACTTGAACGTGGAGGGCGAATCGTTAACGGCGTAGGAGCGGACACCGACATCATCATCGCGTCGGCCAAAGCTTATATCGAGGCTCTTAACTTGGTAACTTCGGGCGGTATTCGTCAGCATCCGCAGGTTGCTGATGTCTGAGTTCGTGCGGCTGGCTTTACGACTAACGATTAGGTGTTGTTGATATGCATACCGAAGCGGCAAGGCAATTCTACCTCGGCGTCACCGGGGTCAGGATGTGGTATGCGCGCGAACCGCTTCCCGGCGCCGCGCCCAGCCCCGAGTACGACTTCAGTGAGTTCAACGATGAACCGGCCACGCCAGAGCTTGGTGTGGCTGCATCAGCAGCACCCGCGCAAAGTGATCCGGAGCAAGCTGCCCGTAGTCGCGACAAGATTGCTCACCTCCAGAGTTTGATGTCAGCGGTTGAAGCGCCAGCAAACTCGCCTCGACCAGCGGAGCCTGCTGAGCCTCAGCCTCAGAAAACTGCGATTGTAGGTAAAACGGATTCTTCTGAAGACATAGCTGTTCCCGATGAAGAGCTTCCGCGCGCTTCCGCTCATGTGCCCGAAGCTGTGCCGCGCGTGTTTATTCAGGCATGGCGGGGTAACCGCTTCTTGTTGATCGCAGAGATGTCCGAGGATACAAGCTTCTCGCTACAAGAGACATTGGCAGCGAACATATTGAAAAGTGTGGGAGAGGCATCACCTGTTGGGCTCGGATCTATCCACTGGCCTTTGTTCAATAATCTTAAAGTTTCGCTCAATCGCGTCGAGCATTTACTGGAAGCGATTTCCGCACGATACGGTGCCGAGAAAGATCGTCAGCTTGTGATTCTGGGTGACGAGAGCGATTTGCTAGAGCAGGCATTCGGGAAACCAGCGGCCGTAAGGTTTTCAGGGAGCTTGGCGAAGCTCGCATCCGATCCCTTGATGAAGCGAGAGCTATGGCAAATGATCAAGCCCCTCTCGGCTCTATGAGGGCCGACCAAGTTGCAGATTCCGGCATACGTCGGCTCACCCCAGGTGATCTGCCGCGAGTGATGGAACTGGAGCGGCTTGGGCATTCGCACCCCTGGACTGAGGGCATCTTCCGAGACTGCTTCAAGGACAGTTATCGGGTGTGGGCATACGTTTCCGAAAACGAGCTCGTTGGCTACACGATCATAAGTTATCAATTCGATGAGGCACACTTACTTAACGTGTGTGTACACCCGACTGTTCGAGGCATGGGGGTAGGGCGAAAGTTGCTCCAGCATGCGATAGCGGTCGCGGTCGAAGATGATTTGGCGTGCATGATTCTGGAGGTTCGTAAAAGCAATCGCGCAGCAACGTTGCTGTATCGAAGTGAAGGTTTTAAGCAGATTGGTGTCAGGCCAAAATATTACCCCGGGCCTTCGGGCGGCGAAGATGCGAGAGTCATGGAGTTGCAGTTCACCTAAGCCCCCGCTAGCCCGTATAATACCCCGTTTATCATCCATTCCATTCAGGCTGTTGTCTTATGTCTAACCTATCGAAGGAAGTGGCCAATCGCCATACCTTTGCGATTATCTCGCACCCGGATGCCGGTAAAACCACCATTACTGAAAAGGTACTGTTGTTCGGTCAAGCGCTGCAGAAGGCCGGTACGGTAAAAGGCAAGAAGTCTGGTCAGCACGCTAAATCTGACTGGATGGAGATGGAAAAAGAGCGTGGCATTTCAGTAACCACCTCGGTGATGCAGTTTCCCTATGGAGGAAAGCTTGTAAACCTGCTGGATACCCCAGGCCACGAGGATTTCTCCGAGGATACCTACCGTACCCTGACTGCAGTCGATTCGTGTCTGATGGTTATCGACAGTGCCAAAGGTGTTGAAGAGCGGACCATCAAGTTGATGGAGGTTACGCGTCTTAGAGATACCCCCATTATCACTTTCATGAACAAGCTGGACCGTGATACTCGTGATCCGATTGAGCTAATGGATGAAGTGGAAGACGTACTGAAAATTGCTTGTTCACCGGTGACCTGGCCGATTGGTATGGGCAAGGGCTTTAAGGGTGTGTATCACTTGGTCCGTGATGAAGTGATTTTATACCAAACCGGTCAAGGCCATACCATTCAGGAACGGCGTGTTATAAAAGGGCTGGATAATCCGGAATTGGAGGAAGCGCTTGGCGGCTATGCCGCTGACTTGCGGGATGAAATCGAGCTGGTGAAAGGTGCTTCGCACGAGTTTGATCAAGAGGCTTTCTTGGCCGGTGAGCTGACCCCCGTATTTTTCGGTACCGCGCTGGGCAACTTTGGCGTTGATCATATGCTTGATGGTCTGATCGAGTGGGCTCCAACGCCCCAGGCGCGTGCCACGGATGTGCGCACGGTTGAGCCCGAGGAGGAAGGCTTCTCTGGGTTTGTCTTCAAAATCCAGGCGAACATGGACCCCCAGCACCGTGACCGGATTGCGTTTGTTCGAATCGTTTCAGGCAGCTATAAGCAAGGTATGAAGGCGCGTCACGTTCGTATCGGTAAGGATGTTCGCTTTTCCGACGCCCTAACGTTCATGGCTGGTGACCGAGAGCATGCTGAGCAGGCGTTTGCGGGCGATATCATTGGCTTGCACAACCACGGAACCATCCAGCTTGGCGATACCTTCACTGCGGGCGAAGACATGAAGTTCACCGGTATTCCGAACTTTGCTCCGGAGTTGTTCCGTCGGATTCGTCTGAAAGATCCATTGAAAGCCAAGCAACTACAGAAAGGCCTCATTCAGCTCTCCGAGGAAGGCGCGGTTCAGGTGTTCCGGCCATTTAAAAACAATGACCTGATTGTTGGGGCTGTCGGCGTGCTGCAGTTTGATGTGGTGGTTGCGCGATTGAAGAGCGAGTACAAAGTCGAGGCTATCTATGAGCCGATCAACGTAGCAACTGCACGCTGGGTAACCTGTGACGACGAGCGCAAGTTGGAAGAGTTCCAGCGTAAGAACCAGGAGAATGTCGCGCTCGACGGTGGTGACCGGTTGGCTTACATCGCACCGACGATGGTAAACCTGAACTTGGCTCAGGAGCGTTACCCGGACGTTCAGTTCCATAAAACTCGAGAACACTGACGAAGCTTGGTGGAGCCACGCATGCGCCTGTTCGATGCCCATTGCCATTTCGACTTCCCGGAGTTTGATGAGCGCCGGGATCAAGTGTTGGCAGGTGCAAGGGCGCAGGGTGTAAACGGCTTGGTTATGCCTGGGGTCCGGTGCCCCGATTGGGGGCGGTTGGCATCTTTGTCAAAGCCTGAGGTGGGGCTGTGGTATTGTCTAGGCATCCATCCTTGGTTTGTGGGTGAGCATGGCGAGGAGGATCTGGAATCGCTAGAAGCTGCGCTCGAGAAAAGAGACCCAGGGTGCCTGGCTGTTGGGGAGTGCGGCCTTGACGGTCTGCGCGGCTCTATCGATGGCCAGAAGCCGTGGTTTGCGGCGCAAGTACAAATGGCCGCTCGTATGGATTTGCCGCTGGTGGTCCACTCTGTAAAAGCTCACGACCAAGTGGCTGCCCTTCTGCGGTCAGAGCGCTGGGACGGCCGCGCGCTGATTCACGGCTTCTCCGGAAGCTATCAGCAAGCCTGTCACTTTATTGAGTTGGGCTGCTATATTGGTGTGGGGGGAGTGATTACTCACGCCCGCTCAAAGAAGACCCGAGACGTAGTCGCTCGCTTGCCGTCTGACACGTTAGTGCTGGAAACCGACGCGCCGGATATGTCGCCGGCGGGAGTTGCTAAGGGGCAGAACTCCCCGGAATATATACCTGATATATTGGCCCAGCTGGCTCAACTTCGGGGCGAGCCTAAGGAAAGGCTTGCCGAGGTGGTGCTGGAGAATGCGAGTACACTCTACGGCCGGCCGGCCGATGTGTTGGCGCCAAATTAAGCGTTTTGTAGGGGATTTACGAGACAAGGCGACGTAGGGTTGGCTTTCTTTTGGGGTTCGAGTATACTTCGCGCCCTGGCTTTTCAAGGCGATGTCACTATCTCAGCCCCGAATAGTGCCAGCGCAAACTAGGTATGGACCTCCCCCGGATGCCTTGCATGTACCGGTGGTGGTTTCTAACGTTTCTTTTAGCGTTCAAGGCGGAATCAATGAAGACTCTGAGTGCGAAACCAGAAACTGTAAAACGTGACTGGTACGTTGTAGACGCAGCCGGCAAGACGCTGGGTCGTCTGTCAACCGAAATCGCCCTTCGTCTGCGGGGCAAGCATAAGCCTGAGTATACCCCTCATGTGGACACTGGCGATTATATCGTTGTTATCAATGCCAGCCAGGTGAAGGTTACCGGCAACAAGGCATCTGATAAGATGTATTACAGCCATACCGGCTTTCCAGGTGGAATCAAATCCATCAATTTCGAGAAGCTGGTTGACAAGGCTCCCGAGCAAATTATTCAGAAGTCTGTGAAAGGCATGCTTCCGAAAGGTCCGCTTGGTCGTGCCATGTTCAAGAAGCTGAAAGTGTACGCCGGCGCTGAGCACGCGCATGCCGCCCAGCAGCCCAAAGAACTCGACATTTAACGGAAGGCGAATATGTCTGTAGCACAAAATTACGGTACTGGTCGCCGCAAGTCGTCCACGGCTCGGGTTTTTATCAAGCCGGGAAGCGGTAACATTTCTATCAACGGTCGCACTATCGAAGAATTCTTCGGTCGTGAGACGCTTCGAATGATCGTGCGTCAGCCGCTGGTTGTTGCGGGTTCTGAAGATCGTTTCGATATCAATATCACAGTTAAGGGTGGTGGTATCAGTGGTCAGGCTGGCGCAATTCGCCACGGTTTGACTCGCGCCCTTATGGATTACGACGAAACACTGCGCCCATCGATGCGCGAAGCGGGTTACGTTACCCGTGACGCACGTAAGGTTGAGCGTAAGAAGGTTGGTCTGCGTAAAGCGCGTAAGCGTCCGCAGTTCTCCAAGCGTTAATCTGCACCTTGTGCCGATGGAAAAACCCGATCTTTTGGTCGGGTTTTTTTGTGCCTTAAGACTGTAAAAAATTTTGATCTGGCGCAGGGATAAGCCCGGCACTGGGCCTTTCTAACTTGTAAGCGAAGGTTAATTTCATTACCATTTCCTCGCTTATAATTTTGGGTTGTGAAGTCCTTTTCGAAGCGCAGTATCGGTGTTTCCGCGTCTGTGCCTCGCCTGATGGGAGAAAACCATAATGAGTAATGGCGACGTGAGCCAAGGTCGGCGCCGATTTCTAATCGGTGCCACATCCGTGGTAGGTGGTGTCGGCGTCGTCGGTGCAGCTGTTCCTTTCGTAGCGTCCTGGAATCCCAGCGCAAAAGCGGAAGCAGCCGGTGCACCGGTAACAATGAATGTCGACAAAATTGAGCCAGGTCAGCAGGTGACTGTTGAGTGGCGAGGCAAGCCAGTGTGGGTTGTGCGGCGGTCACAGGAAATGCTGGATCGTGTCGAGGAGATGACCCCTCGGTTGAAAGATCCAGAATCAACCGCAGCCAGCCAGCAGCCGGAATACATCAAGGGAGCATCACGCTCTCTGAAGCCGGAGCTTATGGTTCTGGTAGGCATTTGTACGCACCTTGGTTGCGTTCCTACCTACCGTCCGGAGGTGGCTCCTGCAGATTTGGGTGAAGAGTGGTTGGGTGGGTTCTTTTGCCCATGTCACGGCTCCAAGTTCGATTTGTCCGGCCGCGTTCTCAGTGGGCAGCCAGCTCCTCTGAACCTGGAAGTACCGCCTTATCGGTTCGATAACGATTCGACCATGACGATTGGTCTTGATCCGGAGGCAGCGTAATGCAAAAACTTATAAATTGGGTAGATGAGCGTCTTCCTATTGTTGATGCTTGGAACAACCACTTGGCGAAGTATTACGCGCCCAAGAACTTTAATTTCTGGTACTTCTTCGGCTCGTTGGCCATGCTTGTTCTGGTTAACCAGTTGGTTACCGGTATTTGGCTGACCATGAGCTACAACCCGTCTGGCGACGGCGCTTTCGCTTCCGTTGAATACATCATGCGTGATGTTGAATGGGGCTGGTTGTTGCGTTATCTCCACTCTACGGGGGCCTCTGCGTTCTTCGTGGTGGTCTATCTCCACATGTTCCGTGGCTTGATGTACGGCTCCTACCAGAAACCTCGTGAGTTGATCTGGATCTTCGGCATGCTGATTTATCTGGTGCTGATGGCGGAAGCCTTTATGGGCTACCTGCTGCCCTGGGGTCAGATGTCTTACTGGGGTGCCCAGGTTATTGTAAACCTGTTCGGTGCTATTCCGGTGATCGGTGAAGATTTGTCTTTGTGGATTCGTGGTGACTACCTGATTTCCGGTATCACGCTTAACCGCTTCTTTGCCTTGCACGTTGTTGCGTTGCCGATCGTTCTGTTGGCATTGGTTGTGCTGCACATCCTGGCGTTGCACGAAGTGGGTTCAAACAACCCTGACGGTATCGACATTAAGAAAAACAAAGACGAGAACGGCATTCCGAAAGACGGTATCCCGTTCCATCCGTACTACTCAGTGCACGACCTGCTGGGTGTGGCGGTGTTCTTCTTTATCTTCTTTATCGTGGTGTTCTTCTTCCCTGAAATGGGTGGCCTGTTCCTCGAGAAACCAAACTTCGAGCCAGCCAACAATCTGAAGACGCCGGCTCATATCGCTCCGGTATGGTACTTCACGCCCTTCTATGCGATGTTGCGTGCGGTAACCGTTGATCTGTTCGGTCTCGATGCCAAGTTCTGGGGTGTGGTTGTCATGGGTGCTGCGATTGCCATTCTATTCGTGTTGCCTTGGCTGGATAGAAGTCCGGTTCGGTCAATCCGCTACAAAGGCTGGCTGAGCAAGATTGCTCTGACGATTTTTGCGATCAGCTTTGTGGTGCTGGGTTACTTGGGTATCGTTCCGGCGACGGAAGGTCGTACCACCGCCGCCCAGATCTTGACAGCGTTGTACTTCGCGTACTTCATCCTCATGCCGTTCTACACGCGCATGGAGAAAACCAAGCCAGTGCCAGAGAGGGTGACAGGATAATGAGAAAGCTGATATTTGGTCTTTTCATAGCGATCCTGCCAGCGCTTGGGTTGGCAGCGGGTGGCTCGGTTCATCTGGATGAGATGACTCCGGATCATACTGACAAAGCGTCTTTGCAGCGTGGTGCGGCCTTGTTCACCAACTACTGCATGGGTTGCCACTCTATGGAGTACGCCCGTTACAAGCGTGTCTCTGACGATTTGGAGATTCCTGCGGCGTTGTACGAGGAGAATCTAATCTTCACTGGCGCCAAAATCGGGGAGTTGATGAAAAACTCCATGGACAAAGGTATGGCTGCGGGTTGGTTTGGTGCTCCGCCACCTGACTTGACGCTAGAGACTCGTCTGCGTGGCGAATCCTGGGTTTATTCCTACCTGCGTGGATTCTACAAAGATGACAGTCGTCCCTTGGGTGTGAACAACGTGGTCTTCGATCTCGTTGGTATGCCTCATGTGATGGTTGGTCTGCAAGGTCTGTGTGCGGTTAAGCCCAATATTGGCGTTAAGCCAAATGTTGAGCCCCTCAGTGGTAACATCAACAACAGTGATGTGTGCCCTGAGTATGCCATCGAAGGCAGCATGAATGGTGCTGAATTCGATCAGGCAATGTGGGATCTGACCAACTTCATGTCCTACATGGGTGACCCGGTAAAAGTTGAGCGCGAGCGTCTTGGTATTTTCGTGCTGATCTTCGTGGCCATCTTCTTCGTCTTCGCATACTTGCTCAATCGCGAGTACTGGAAAGACGTACATTAAGATTTAGGGTATAATCCTTAATCCTAGATTCCAGCGGTCCCTTCAAGGACCGCTGGTTTTTTGCGTTTACTGGATTGTTTCGATTTTTGAATCGTGAGGTAGCTTATATGGGCGTTGTGACCAAGCGGTCATCAATGACTTTTTTCTCGGACCCAAACAGCCATTACAGCCATCGTGTGCGTATTGTATTGGCGGAAAAGGGTGTTACCGTTGATGTTGTTGATGTGGAGCCGGACAACCCTCCGGCAGAATTGGCGGATATGAACCCGTACAACGCCGTACCGACATTGGTGGATCGTGATTTGGTTCTATACGAACCGAACATCATGATGGAATACCTGGATGAGCGTTTCCCGCATCCACCGCTTTTGCCTGTGTACCCCGTTGCACGAGCTAACAGCCGCTTGATGATCCACCGGATTCAGAAAGATTGGTGTGCTTTGGTTGATCAGATCGTTGCTCAGCCAAACGGTAAGGCTTCAGACGCCGCGCGTAAAGAGCTGAAAGAAAGCTTGCTGGCGACCGGCCCTCTGTTTGCGGAAATGCCGTTCTTCTTGTCTGAAGAGTTCACCATTGTGGATTGCTGTATTGCGCCGATCTTGTGGCGTCTGCCGGCGCTCGGTATCGAACTGAGCGATAAAGACAAGCAGGCCAAGCCGCTGCTCAAGTATATGGAGAGTATCTTCAGTCGCGAAGGCTTTAAGGCTAGCCTTTCTGATCTTGAAGAAGATATTCGCAGCTGATGGCATAGCGCCCGGCTTCCAAATCAGGAGTTGTTGTAGTGTCTGATTTAAATATTGCCATGACCTCCAGCCGCCCCTACTTGGTAAGGGCGCTGAATGAGTGGATTCTGGACAACGACTGTACCCCGTATATTGTGGTTGATGCGGGTGTTCAGGGTGTTCAGGTGCCGACAGAGCACGTAGCTAATGGTCAGATTGTTCTGAATATCAGTACTGGTGCCGTACGGGGTCTGGTGATTGGTAATGGAGCGATTGAGTTTAGCGCTCGATTCGGCGGCGTACCCATGCAGGTGTTCATTCCACTGCAGGCTGTGCTGGCAATTTATGCAAAAGAAAATGGTGAAGGAATGGTGTTCGGCAGCGAGCCGGGCTTTCCTGATCCGGAAGGGGATGATGTTCCCGCTCCGAAAGCGGACGAAAGGCCTTCCGGCCGGCCGACGCTAAAGGTAGTGAAATAAAAAAAAGCCGGCTTGCCGGCTTTTTTTTATCCGCCAAATAGCTTCGCATCGATCTGATCGCACAAAGCATTGATGATCACCATCATTAATGGTGTGGCTTCGTGGGGTGACAGATCGTTCAACGCAACTTCGTGGTCTTCCGGGTGCATCAGAGAGGTGATGTCCGATTTCTCCCTTGCGCTGAGGACGACAACCATCATTTCCCGATCGTGGGCCGCCTGAATAGCTTGAATCAGGTTGGCTTTGTGGCCGTCATCGACAACCACAAATAGTAGGTCTCCGGGTTTGCCCACAGCCCTTACTTGCCTTGAGAAGGTGTCATTAAAGCGATTGTCGCGGCAAATCGCAGAGTAGGTGGTCGCGTCCGCGCCCAGGTTGATGGCGGGGAGCGCGGGACGATCCTGGTCAAACCTTGAGAGCAGTGCCGTGCACAGGTATTGCGTAAGCACGTTGGCGTTGCCATTCGCGCAAGCGATAATTTTGCCATCCTGGAGCAGTGTGGTTACGAACGCATCTGCTACGGTTCCAATGGCGGGGCCTGCGGTGACAGCAGCTTGCGCTGTCTGTTCCATGTGGTTTGCAAACCAGTAATTGATTCGTTCTTCGGTATTGGTCATGGTGCCGGTACTAATCTGCCTGAATTGCATTTTTAACCCATTGTACCCGGTATTTGCTGGTAGTTCCCGGCGTAATACCAACCACGTCGATGCGCGCTTCTGTATCCCATAGGTTGTTTCGATGAAGATAAAACGAGGCGGCCCTTATCAAACACTTCTGCTTGCTTGTGGTGATTGAGTCTAGAGGATCTACCAAGCTGTTGGTTTTGCGGTACCGCACTTCGAAAAACACTAACACGTCGCCGTCGAGTCCGATGAGATCAATCTCTCCGCCGCGGTTGTAGACGTTGCGTTCAATTATGGAGACGCCCCGGCTCGTAAGGTAACGAGCTGCCACCCCTTCGTAGAAGTCGCCTAGCGCCTTTTTGCCGTCCTTGGCCATGACTAATCGTTAGTTCGTTCTTATTCGTCGGAAACGAGCGCGTCCGGGGATTTTGTTTCGAGTATTTCGGGGGTGCCATTAACAAATTTGGCCCACAGCTGTTCTCTGTGTATGGCGCCAGATGGGGCCATGGTAAGCGTGCCCGTATGTCCATCGATGGCAGCATCTTTGACCTGCTGTAGAAGCGGTAAGCGCTTGCTGAGTTGCCAGGCGTCAGCGCCCATAGCGAACAGGCGGCCCAATTGGCCTTTGGTGCCACTTAGGTACTGTTCCGCATCGCTACGTAACGGGTTGTCTCCCGCAAGAACCCAAGGGATATCGGTGAAGATCACGTTGTTTAAATCGCGGTCACGGCTCGGGTTGGGGATACCTTCGTAGGTTATAGACGGCGCATAGACCGGAAGATTGCCTGCGAAATAGAAAGCAAACAGTGGTTTGAACTGCCGGGCGATGGTCGGTGCGGCAACCATGACAATGGCTTCGGCATCCTGGCGTGGTCGGGGTTCGAATTCCACGTTCAGGCCAATGGTGCGCTCGACATCGATTGCGCGCTGGCGAGACGCCGTTACGCCAAGAACGTCGGCGGTAATGGCGCGAAGGTTGTCTTCCGGGATGAATCGCTGTACGTGCAGTGCCGTTACGCCAGTTTCTTGAAGTTTATTGGTCAGAGCAGAGGTAACTCGGTCTCCCCACTCGCCGTTAGGGATGAGCGCGAGAATCCGAGTGATGTTGTCTGCCGCAAGTTGTTCCGCAATTTGTCGCGCTTCGTCTTCGGCAGACAGGCCGTATTGGTACAGGCCGCTAGGTGCTTTGCTGTCGCTAGGTAAATAGTTTAGACCAAGCACAGGGACGGGAAGGGTGTTCATATCTGCCAGTTCTGTTAAGCCGTCTTTCTCAAGTGGGCCAACGATCAAATCAGCGTTGCCGCTGCTCAGTTTGCTGTAGAGATCGCGAAAAGACTGGTTGGTTGTATCCACAACGCGGATATCGGTTTTGCTGCGATTGGCACTGATGTCATTGTAATAGGCCGCGATGAAGCCGTCTCGAATAGCTTTGCCTGCACTGGCTAGGGGGCCGTTGAGCGGCAGCGCCAAGACAATGTTTTCTGGTCGTAAGGAAGAGATGTCAGCCATAAGGGCGAGATCTTTCGGCAGAGTTTGGGCGGCAGGATGTCCTGGCCAGTTGTTTTGCCATTCCCGAATGAGTCGACCTTGTGCATCCAGGTTGCCGTCTGTGTTCCGGAGTGTCATCGCCAGTTCAAGCCAACCTTGGTTTTCAAACCCGATGGCGTTGTCGGTATTGGCTTGCAGCTTGGTTGAGCTAACGTTCTTCAGTTGGCTCCAGATTTTGTCGTGAATACTCTGCGGGCTGGTGCTGCTATCGGTCTGGCCAAGCAAGATCAGTGTTGTCGCTGCATCAAGAGGCTTGCCTGCTAGCGCGTAGGTTTGTGCTTGCAGGTTTGCAGCTCGGGGCAACAAATCGCTGGGATAGTTTAGGAAATCTTCAGCGTTGCCGGTGGCGGCGAGTTCTTTGGCCCAGGCTCGGTCATCCAACTCGATCGCGCTGGCCATAGCAAGCAACCGCTGCTGTTCGAGAGGCTGGCCTTTGGCTGACTTTAACAGGTTGTGCCGAAGTATTTTCCTGGCCGCGGTGTGATTGCCTTTGTTCTGGTAATCGCTGGCTATGCGGAGCAGGTAACGCTGGGCGCGTTGTGGGTCGTTTTCATCCGCAGCTATGGTTAGGGCCTGTTCCGGCGTTTCGGCAACATGAGTGTCAAGATTGATGGACGCACAGCCGCTAAGCAGGGTCATCAGCACGGCAAGTAGCGTTAGCGTAGGTAATGAGTTGCGGTATGTCATCATGGCAGGCTCGGTCGTCTCCGGATCATTGGGCTTGTGATGCCGCTAATTAGCTGGCAAGTTTACCAGCTCCCGGCGTATTTCACATGACGTGGCTGTCATGGGCCGGCTATATAATCATGTTATCAATTCTCCGGAGTCATTTTATGCCCAGTTCTGAGCGAACGCCCGTTAGTGCCGGTGGACAGCTATGCGTTGTCGCAACGCCGATCGGAAATCTCGATGATGTAACGGAGCGTGCGCGTCAGGTGTTGGCTAAAGCCGATTTAGTGGCGGCGGAGGATACGCGTCATAGCGGCAGGTTGCTTCAGCATCTTGGGCTAAACAAACAGATGCTTGCGCTCCATGATCACAACGAACGGGCTCGGGTCAGCCAGATCCTTGATGCTTTGTCGCAAGGGCAGAGTGTGGCCTTGGTGTCCGATGCGGGTACGCCTCTGATTTCCGATCCTGGCTACATACTGGTGAGAGAGGCTCGGGCGGCTGGCTATTCGGTTTCACCAATACCTGGCGCATGCGCTCTGGTGGCAGCGCTTTCCGCAGCCGGCTTGCCGACCGATCAGTTTTTGTTCGCAGGCTTTTTGCCGGCTAAGCGGGTTGGGCGAAAGACTGCGCTGGAAGGTTTTAAGCATCAGCCGGCGACGCTGGTGTTCTATGAGTCACCTCACCGAATCACCGACTTTATGGAAGATCTCATCGAGGTTCTGGGTGCGGATCGAGAGTGCGTGTTAGGCAGGGAGCTGACCAAAACCTTCGAGACCTTCTATGCGGGACCTGCTGGAGAAGTGTTGTCGGAGCTGCTAGCTGACCCGCACGGAGCCAAAGGGGAGTTCGTGGTGATGATCCGAGGCTCGGAAGGTGTGCAGGGTGCAGAGGCTTCAGTTGATGCTAATAAATTGCTGGCGATGCTGGTTAAAGAGCTGCCGGTGAAAAAGGCGGCGAGAATCGTGGCGGATGTATGTGGTCTGGGGAAGAATGAGCTCTATCAGCGGGCCTTAGAGATGAAGGAAGGCTAAAGCACTTGCGCGTAGGCGGCTGCAGGGGTATTGTCAGCCCCGAGCTCGCCAGACAGTCGCCGCCGGTTTTACCGGGGGAGGAAAGTCCGGGCTCCATAGGGCAAGGTGCCAGGTAACGCCTGGGCGGCGCGAGTCGACGGAAAGTGCAACAGAAAATACACCGCCTAAGTGCCTTCGGGCGCCGGTAAGGTTGAAATGGTGCGGTAAGAGCGCACCGCGTGACTGGCAACAGTTCACGGCATGGTAAACCCCACCTGGAGCAAGACCAAATAGGAATCCGTTGGCGTGGCCCGCGCTGGATTCGGGTAGGTTGCTTGAGGCCTGTGGTGACGCAGGCCCTAGATGAATGACTGTCCAAGACAGAACCCGGCTTATCGGCGAGCTCTTTTTCCTATCATTATTTAATGTGCGTACTTCTCACAACCCTGCAGTTATAGCCAAAAGATCTTATGCTTTAGGTTAAGTGTTCAGAACGCTCTGCAGGTTCTTGTTTTTTCTCTACTTCTCTTCGTCTTTTCAGGCTCTCCATAAATTTCTATTTCGTAACCTCTTGTCATTAAAGGAACTTTTGGCCTTGCGACAGCGAAAGCGGCGCTTGCATTGTCTTTTGCGTGTTTCTATAGTGTGCGGAAGTGGGAAAAAGTGGTTTTTTGTGGAAATGGCACCCTTGGATGCGACGTAAATGAGCAACTTTCTTGGCAGTCATGCCATCAATATGGACGCGAAGGGTCGCTTAGCGATTCCGACAAAGCTGCGCGAAGAGCTCGCGCAGCTTTGTGGTGGCCGTATTGTTTTGACTGCCAGTGCCAATACAGATGAAGAGCGTTGCGTACTGCTGTATCCAGAGCCCGAATGGGAAGTCTTACGACCCAAGATTGAAGCTTTGCCCAATATCAAGAAGCCAGTTCGTCGTTTGCAACGTCTGATGCTCGGTAACGCAGCGCCCATGGAGCTTGATTCGGCTGGCCGCATTCTTGTACCGCCCACACTTAGAAGTTACGCCTATTTGGAAAAGAAATTGATGTTGATCGGTCAGGGTAATAAGTGGGAGCTCTGGAGCGAAGAGCGTTGGGTGGCCTGGCTGGATGAGTCTTCTGACGATGACGATGTGCCGCCTGAAATGGAGGCTCTGTCACTATGACCAAGCCGGATTCTGACTCAGTTGAAGGTTTCAGGCATCGCTCCGTGTTGCTCGATGAGGCCGTCGACTATCTGGTTAATGACAGCGCGGGCTGTTATGTCGATGGCACGTTCGGGCGCGGTGGACATAGCCGGCTCATTCTGAACCAGCTCAACGAACAGGGGCGTTTGCTAGGTGTCGATAAAGACCCTGAGGCGATTCGGGTGGCAGAAGAGTTGGCGGCCAGCGATCAGCGGTTTGACTGGTTTCACGGCTCGTTTGCTGAGCTCACTGGCGCATTGGATGCCAAGCAATGGCCGACCGTCAACGGTGTATTGATGGATCTCGGTGTGTCGTCGCCTCAATTGGATGATGCTGAGCGCGGGTTCTCGTTTATGCGCGATGGTCCTTTGGACATGCGGATGAACCCACAGCAGGCGCCAAGCGCGGCGCAGTGGCTGGCCAGTGCGGACGAGAAAGACATTGCAGACGTGATTTTCCGGTACGGCGAAGAGCGCTTCTCTCGCCGTATTGCGCGTTTGGTGGTTCAGCGTCGAGCTGAGGAGCCTTTGGAGACGACTCGGCAGTTGGCTGAGCTGGTCGCCGAGGCGGTGCCTAAGAAAGAGAAGCATAAACACCCGGCTACACGCACCTTCCAAGCAATCCGAATCTATATCAATCGGGAGCTGGAAGACTTGGAAATCGGGTTGAAAGTCGCCGCGGAACGCCTGGTTCCTGGTGGCAGGCTGGTGGTGATCAGCTTCCATTCGCTTGAAGACCGTTTGGTTAAGCGGTTTATGAGGGATTTGGCTCAAGGGCCAAAGATTCCAAAAGGCGTGCCAGTGACGGCGGAGCAGATGCAGTCTTCTTACCGTCTGGTCGGTAAGGCCAATAAGGCCAGCGATCATGAAATAGACGAGAACGTTCGGGCTCGCAGTGCTGTTATGCGGGTATTGGAACGAAGAACCAACTGAAGCGAATTCGCAAGGGAGCGAGACGCCATGGGTGCCGTAGCTATAGAACAACCGACGAAAACCGCAAAACTGAACAAAGAGAAAGTCCGAGAAGGCGTTGTCTCGGCAGTTCGAGTTTCTAGAGATGTCTTCGATACAGCTCGTGAAAAGCAGGTTCTCGTGTCTTTGGTTCTATTGCTGGTGCTGACGGTCTCCGCTATTGGGGTGGTCGTGAGCGCGCACGAGAACCGAGAGCTCTTCAATGCGTTGTCGACACTGCAGCAGCAACGTGACGCCCACGAGAGGGAGTGGAGTCAGCTTTTATTGGAGCAGAGTGCTCTGAGTGCTCATGGTCGTGTTGAGAACCTGGCAGCAGAACGTTTTGGTATGAGAGTTCCGGGGCGGCAGGATATCGTGCTGGTGCCTTTGATGACGCCGATTGCGGCTAACTAGAACTATCACAGCAGCAAGGTGGCCAATTTGTCCGCTCGAAGCGAACAGACAAACAGCAGGGTGCAGCGACTGGTGGCAGGCTTGAAAGCTTGGCGCTTTTACTCTGTGCTGGGCGTTTTTCTGTTGGTGATGCTGGGCATTGGTTGGCGGCTGACCGATTTGCTTGTTGTTGATAATGATTTTTTACGCCAGCAGGGTGATGTTCGCACTATTCGAACAGAGTCCATTGATGCTCACCGCGGTGTGGTGACGGACCGCCATGGAGAGCCGTTGGCAGTGAGCACCCCGGTTCAGACTGTATGGGCGAACCCGTCAGAAATTGATCCCGAGCATCCGAAGTTGGCGGTGCTCGCCAGACTGTTGGAATTATCCGAAGGGGAACTGCGCCAGCGCCTTCGCGATTACGCGAGTCGTGAATTTATCTATTTGCGTCGTAAGGTTCAGCCTGCGATGGCTAAAGAAGCTTTAGCGTTGGGGCTCGGCGGCATTTATGCGCGCCAGGAATATCGCCGTTACTATCCCGCCGGTGAGGTGACCGCTCACGTTGTCGGCTTTACCAACATAGACGAAGACGGTCAGGAAGGTATTGAACTGGCCTACAACCAATGGCTGGAAGGTGAGCCGGGTGCAAAGCGTGTTCTTAAAGATCGTCGCGGCCATATCATTAAAGATTTGATGTTGGTGCGTGATGCCCGCCCCGGCAAAGATCTTGAGTTGAGCATCGATCTCCGGCTTCAGTACCTTGCCTATCGTGAGCTGAAAGCGGTTGTGGGAGCTCATAAGGCCCGCGGCGGGACTTTGGTTATGCTCGATGTCAGTACCGGTGAGGTTCTGGCGATGGTCAATCAGGGCTCGTATAACCCGAATGACCGCTCACAGTTAGCCGTCGAGAATTTACGCAACAAGGCTATAACCGATTTATTCGAGCCGGGTTCCACCATCAAGCCGTTGACGATTGCGGCAGCTTTGGAGTCTGGTGAATACAGCATCAATAGCACCATTGATACCTCGCCCGGTTATCGTCGCTTCGGACGCTTCACCATTCGGGACTATCGAAACTACGGCGTAATGGATCTGACCAAGATTATCGTCAAATCGAGCAACGTTGGGGTCAGCAAGATCGCGAACGACCTGGGCGGGGATGTTCTGAGTAATCTGTTCTCGCGCATGGGTCTGGGGCAGGCAACGGGGATTGGTTTTCCCGGTGAAGCCGTCGGTGTCCTGCCCGCCCGTCCGAAATGGCGTCCGGTTGAGGAAGCAACCCTGTCATATGGTTATGGCTTGAGCGTCAATGCATTGCAGTTGGCTCAAGCCTACATGGTGTTGGCCAATGGCGGCATACGGTATCCGGTCAGTCTGTTGAAGCAAGAGCAGCGGCCACAAGGGCAGCGGGTTCTAAGCGAAAAAGTAACCTATGAAGTCCGAAAGATGCTGAAAGACGCCGTAGCGAAAGGCACGGGAGGCCGAGCTCAGCCGGGCCTTTACGCGGCTGGGGGCAAAACCGGAACGGTGCACCTCGTAGGAGCACACGGCTATGAGGACAGCATGTACAAGGCGATTTTTGCGGGCATGGCACCGATTGACGATCCGAAAATCGTCACGGTGGTGGCCGTAGATGCGCCTCAGTCTGGCGAGTATTACGGTGGTGAAGTGGCTGCGCCGGTCTTTGCCCGGGTCATGGGAGATGCGTTGCGGTTGCTGAATGTGAAGCCAGAGCTGGAAGTTACTGATGCTGGAGCTTCGGCTTCCGGGGATAGGGGGTAGCTATGTGTATCACGTCTATTAGTACCCTGTTGCAAGGCATTGTTGACGTGCCTTCAGTGTTTGATGTCACTATCCATGGTCTGCAAACGGATAGTCGTAATGTTGCTTCTGGTGACGCATTTATTGCGTTGTCGGGGGCAAAGACTCCGGCCGATGCCTACTTAGATCAAGCAATCTCGGCTGGTGCCACCGCGGTTCTATTGGAAGCAAAGATGCCGCAAGAGTGTCATGAGCGCCACGGTGCTCTGATTGTTCCGATTGTTGGCCTTAGGGATCAGATGGGGCGCATCGCCACGCGTTTTTTTGAACATCCCTCTCGGCATTTGCGGGTTGTAGGCGTGACGGGTACCAACGGAAAAACGTCGGTCACTCAATACATCTCGGCGTTGTTGCAAGAGGCGGGTACGCCCTGCGGAGTGCTTGGCACTCTAGGTTACGGTATGCCCGGTAGTTTGCAGCCAGCAACTCACACCACTCCGGATGTCGTTCAGGTTAACCGTATATTGCACCAGATTCGCCTAGATGGAGGTCGCGCCGCGGTTATGGAAGTGTCTTCCCATGCATTGGCGCAGGGGCGTATTAACAAAGTTGCCATGACCGGGGCGGTCTTCACCAATCTGACCCGGGATCACTTGGATTATCACGGCACCATGGAAGCCTATGGCGAGGCCAAGGCTGGCTTGTTTCGCCGCGAAGAGTTGCACTTCTCTGTCATCAATTTCGACGACCCGTTTGGGCGCCAGTTATACGAGCAGATAGAAGGGTTGTGTGATCGGGTACGGTACAGCCTCCATGAAGCCCAGACAGAGCTGTGGTTGAAAGAATTTACCCCGACTGCTTCGGGTTTTCGTGCGACGGTCGATGGCTTGTGGGGCGAGTTTGTATTGGAAGTGCCTCTGTTGGGCAGTTTCAACGCGAGCAATGTTTTGGCCGCTATGGCGACGGTGTTATCGCTGGGTGTTCCGGTCGATCGTGCCGTAGATGCCTGTTCCAGGTTGGTGCCTCCAGCAGGCCGATTGGAAAAGTACACGGGGGCAGATGGCCGTTGCGTGGTCGTTGATTACGCACACACGCCAGATGCGCTGGCCAATGCGCTAGCGGCGCTGCGACCTCACACGGAAGGAAAACTGATCTGCGTATTTGGTTGCGGCGGTGATCGCGATCCGGGCAAACGCCCTGAGATGGCGGCTGAAGCGCAGCAGCGAGCGGATGTGGTCATCGTGACGGATGACAACCCGAGGTCAGAAAGCCCGGCGCACATTGCTAAAGATATTGAAGAAGGTTTCTCCGAAGGCGCCGATTATCAGGTTATCCATGACCGAGCGACTGCCATTGCCCAAGCTGTCGCCATGGCCGGTCCGAAGGACTTGGTGTTGGTGGCGGGCAAGGGGCACGAAACCTGGCAGGAAGCGGCGGGCCAAAAAATTCCTTTCAGTGATGCTGAACAGGTACAGAATCAGTTGCACCTGAATGGAGGTGTGGCATGATGCGCGCCTTTTCGCTGGCCGAAGCCCAGTCTTGGCTAGGTGCATCGTTGGCGGGAAAGCCGGTTGATGCTGAAAAAATGCGGTTTGAGGGGGTATCCACCGATACCCGCGCGGTTGGTGATGGTCAGCTGTTTGTCGCTCTGCGTGGCGAGCGGTTCGATGGTCATGAGTTTCTTGAGCAGGCTCGCTTGCAAGGCGCCGTTGCTGCCGTAGTAGAAGCCGCAGACGATTCGGTGCCATTTCCGCAACTGGTGGTCGATGACACGGTTAACGCGCTTGCAGCGTTGGCGGCCGGAAATCGCAACGAAAGCAGCGCTCAGTTGGTGGCCATCACTGGTAGTAGTGGCAAGACAACCGTGCGCCAGTTAACCGCCGCGATTCTCGCGCAGATGGGCGAGGCACTTGCGACCGAAGGTAACTTGAATAACCACATTGGTGTGCCGTTAACGCTGTTCCGGGTGGCGCCTGAACATCAATACGGTGCCGTTGAACTGGGTGCGAGTGGTTTGGGTGAAATTGCCCACACCGTTGCTCTTGTGCGCCCGCAAGTAGTGATTCTGACCAACGCCGGTCAGGCGCACCTCGAAGGCTTTGGCAGTTACCAGAACATCGTCAAAGCTAAAGGCGAGATCGTTGACGGCGTCGCCGAGCAGGGTTTGGTTGTACTCAATCGGGATGACCCTGCATATGATCAGTGGCTTGCGCGGGCCGGCAGACGCCGGGTCGTAAGTGTGTCACGGATGAAGCATCCGGAAGCGGACTATCGGGCTGAGGCTCAGATTGCGTCCGATCAGACCATGGCGGTCAAGGCGAAAGGCCCCGATGGCTGGTACTGTGAATTCACCCTGCCGCTGGTTGGTGAGCACAATATCAGTAACGCCTTGTGCGCCATTGCCGCGTGTCGCGAACTGGGTGCAACCGACGAACAGCTTGTGCAAGGGCTAAGCGGCGTCCAAGCCGTCAAGGGGCGCTTGCAGGTGTTAGAGCCTGTCCCGGGATTTACGATCATCGACGACAGTTACAACGCGAATCCAGCTTCCATGAAGGCCGCGATTGATGTGCTTTTCGGATACCCGGGGCCCCGGGTGGCTGTGTTGGGCGCTATGGCTGAACTGGGTGAACAGGTCGACGACCTGCATGCCGAGGTCGGGGCTCACGCCAAAGAAAAAGGTATTGAACGTTTGTTGCTGGTGGGGCCGGGTTGTGAGGGCTACGCCAAGGGCTACGGACAAGGTGCTGAACAATTCCAGACCCATGAGCAAGCTGTGGATGCCATCGTTGATGGCCGCCAGGGTGCCATGGTGGTGCTGGTCAAAGGTTCTCGAAGTTCTGCCATGGATCGCGTGGTGGAGGGAATGCAGACAAAGGTGAAAAACGCATGCTGCTCTGGCTGACAGAGGTTTTATCTCAATATTTTTCTGCGCTGACGGTGTTTCAGTACCTGACCGTGCGCGCTATTTTTGGAGTGCTGACAGCACTCCTGATTTCTCTGATGATCGGTCCGCTGATGATCCGTAAGCTCAGCCAGTACCAGATTGGGCAGGCGGTTCGGGATGACGGCCCTCAGACCCATCTGAGCAAGGCCGGCACGCCCACAATGGGTGGTGCGTTGATTCTTGTGGCAATCGCCATTTCAACGCTGCTGTGGGCAGACCTGAGCAATCGCTATGTCTGGACCGTACTGCTGGTTACCATTTTGTTCGGTGCGATCGGCTGGGTGGATGATTATCGTAAAGTGGTTGAACGCAATCCCCGTGGTTTGCCCGGTCGCTGGAAGTACTTCTGGCAATCGGTGATTGGGGCCGCTGCTGCCGTGGTTCTGTATGCAACTTCGACGTTGCCGCAGGAAACGTCTTTGTATCTGCCGTTCCTGAAAAATGTGTCCCTGACTCTGGGGCCAGTTCTGTTCATTCTGCTGACTTACTTCGTGATTGTGGGTAGTAGCAACGCGGTGAACTTGACTGATGGACTGGACGGGCTGGCCATTATGCCCACTGTGATGGTTGCCGGTGCGCTCGCCATCTTTGCTTACGTCTCGGGGCACGCCCAATTTGCCAATTATTTGTTGATCCCACACCTGCCGGGTACCGGAGAGCTCATCGTATTCTGTTGTGCTCTAGTCGGCGCGGGCCTTGGGTTCTTGTGGTTTAACACCTATCCCGCCCAAGTGTTTATGGGGGATGTAGGTGCGCTGGCATTAGGCGCGGCTTTGGGTGTGGTCGCGGTCATTGTGCGCCAGGAAATCGTCCTGTTCATTATGGGCGGAGTGTTCGTGATGGAAACCGTCTCGGTGATTCTTCAGGTGGCTTCGTTCCGCCTGACCGGGCGCCGTATCTTCCGTATGGCACCGTTGCACCACCATTTTGAATTGAAAGGTTGGCCGGAGCCGCGAGTCATCGTGCGGTTCTGGGTAATTACTGTGGTTCTCGTACTGATTGGCTTGGCCAGTCTGAAACTCCGATAGGAAAGTAACGTCGTTATGAGTGTCATTGTTTCGGATCGTCGCACATTGATCGTAGGGCTCGGGAAAACCGGGCTCTCGTGCGTGCGCTATTTGTCCGAACAAGGCCGGTCGGTGACCGTGGCAGATAGTCGTGCTAACCCGCCGGGGCTGAACGAGCTGAAAGAGCGGTGGCCGGAAGTGCCTGTGCACCTCGGAGAGTTCGACCTAGGTCTGTTTGCTGAGTTCAGCGAGCTCGTGGTCAGCCCGGGTATCAGCATCGCCGAGCAGGCCATTGACGCGGCTGCGAAGAGCGGCGCATTAATTCGCGGTGATATTGATCTGTTTGCCGAGGCCGCTGATGCGCCTGTCGTTGCCATCACGGGATCTAACGGGAAAACCACCGTAACCACCTTGCTGGGTGAAATGGCGAAGGCCGCCGGGCGAAAGGTGCAAGTGGGTGGCAATATTGGTACGCCGGCTCTGGATCTACTCGGAAAGGGCGCAGATCTATACATTCTTGAGGTTTCAAGTTTCCAGTTGGAGACCACTGACACCCTCAACGCTGTGGCAGCCACCGTGTTGAACGTCAGCGATGATCACATGGATCGTTACCCGGATAAAATGGCGTATTTCCAGGCTAAGCAACGGGTATATCGCGGCTGCCAGCACGCCATTGTCAATCTTGATGATGCGCTGAGCACGCCAATGGCGAGGGACAACCTCCGTTTTCTGTGTTTTGGCTTCAATCGCGTCAATCCCGATACCTTCAGTACCCGTGATGACGACCAAGGTACCTGGATTACCTTTGGTTTTGACAACTTGCTGCTGGCCAGCGAATTGAAACTGATGGGGCGCCATAACATCAGCAATGTGATGGCTGCTTTTGCGCTTGGCCAGGCCGCCGGTTTGCCAATGCCGGTCATGTTGGATGTGGCCCGAGAGTTTCGCGGTTTGCCGCATCGCTGCGAGTTTGTCCGGAATCTGGATGGCGTTGATTACATCAACGATTCCAAAGGCACCAATGTAGGCGCAACCGTCGCGGCCATCGAAAGCTTGGTGCCAGATCAGGGCAAGGTCGTTTTGATCGTCGGAGGCGATGGTAAAGGTGCTGATTTTACTCCTTTGGCCGAGCCGGTTAAGGCGTGTTGTAGAGCGGTTGTTTTGATTGGCCGCGATGCGATCGCAATTTCTGACGCGCTCGGGCAAAGCGTTGAAACGATTTCTGCAGATTCTCTCGGGCAGGCGGTTGCTAAAGCCGGAGAAGTGGCTTGTGCTGGCGATCGGGTGTTGTTGTCCCCGGCCTGCGCCAGTTTCGACATGTTTAAGGACTATAACGACCGTGGTGATCAGTTCCGCGCGTTGGTGGAGGTGCTGTGATGCAAGTAGCAGCCAGCATTCCGAAGCTCCAGACCAAAGGGCTTGAATTTCAGCCGCTACCAGTTTTAGTGCTGACCTCCGTGGCTTTGTTGGTGATTGGCATGGTTATGATCTCGTCCGCTTCTATGGACGTGGCCGCAGCAACGCTAGGTAACAGTTATCACTACGTGGTACGGCAAGTGATTTTCGCCATGCTCGGTTGTTTGGCCGCTCTGGTTGCCGTGAATATTCCGATCTCTTGGTGGGAGCGCAGTGGGTGGCTTCTATTGGGTGTCGGCATACTGGTTTTGGTTTTGGTTTTGACACCGCTTGGTCGTACGGTTAACGGATCAACTCGCTGGATACCGATGGGCGTCTTTAACGTTCAGGTTTCCGAGGTCGCTAAGCTGTGTTTGATCGCTTATCTCTCGGGATATGTTGTTCGCCGTCGTGATGCCCTGCTGAATGATTGGTCCGGATTTATTCGGCCATTGTTGGTGTTGGGGCTGGCGGTTGGATTGCTGATGATCGAACCGGATTTTGGCGCCTCGGTGGTGCTGAGTGCCGCGGCCGCCGGCGTGATCTTCTTGAGCGGGGTTCGGCTCACGCGCTTTCTGCCGCTGATTGGCCTGATGGTCGTTGCCGGCACGGTGTTGGTCGTAAGTGCCCCATACCGTTTGAAACGGGTCGTCAGTTACCTCGATCCCTGGAAGGATCAGTTTGATAGTGGTTATCAGCTCACTCAATCGTTAATTGCATTTGGTCGAGGCGAGTGGACAGGCGTGGGGCTGGGCAATTCAGTCCAGAAGCTGTTCTTTTTGCCAGAGGCCCACACTGACTTCATTTTCGCAGTCATTGCCGAAGAATTTGGTCTGATCGGGGCGCTGATCGTGGTAGCCCTGTTTACCGCTCTGGTGGTGAGCGGTTTCGTGATCGGTCGCCGAGCCGAACGAAGTGGCATGCCATTTGGGGCATGTTTCAGCTATGGGATCGCGATGCTGGTTGGTTTGCAGGCGGCCATCAATATGTGTGTAACGACCGGCCTGCTGCCAACGAAAGGGCTCACGTTGCCATTGGTTAGCTACGGTGGTTCCAGTTTGTTAGTGACGTGTGTGGGTCTGGGTATCATTGCCAGGGTCGAAATGGAACGTTTGGATAAAGAGAAAATGGCGGCAGACAAACCTGCCCGAAAAGTTAAAGGAGGCGCGGTTTATGACTAGTCCTCGTCGCTTCCTCATGATGGCGGGTGGAACAGGCGGCCATGTATTCCCAGCACTGGCCACAGCTCGGGCGTTGCAAGAGCAGGGCCATGAAGTGCATTGGCTCGGTGCCAAAGGCGGCATGGAAGAGCGGTTGATTGGTGAGACCGAAATACCGCTGTCGCTGATTCACATTAAGGGTTTGAGAGGCAAGGGCAAGCTGGCGTTGTTGCTGGCACCGTTCCGGTTGATGCGAGCGCTCGGTGAAGCCTATACCCATCTTCGCAGAATCAACCCAGACGCTGTTGTCGGTATGGGTGGGTTTGTTACTGGACCGGGTGGGGTGGCTGCTTGGTTGCTGCGCAGACCGTTGATTATTCATGAGCAGAATGCGGTTGCGGGCATGACCAACCGGTTGTTAACGCGCTTCGCGAGCATTGTGTTGGAAGCATTTCCCGGTAGTTTCGGTGATAAGACGGTGACCCGCTGCACCGGGAATCCGGTACGTAAAGACTTGGCAACATTGCCAGAGCCCAAGCAAAGGTTTGAGGGTAGAACCACCCCCGCACGAATTTTGGTGGTAGGCGGCAGCTTGGGCGCGCAAGTGTTCAACCAGCAATTGCCGCAGGCGCTGGCAACTTTGCCTGAAAGCGAACGCCCGGAAGTGCGCCACCAGTGCGGTGAAAAAAATGCAGATGCCGCGCGTGAAGCTTATGAAACCGCGGGGGTTGAGGCCAGTGTTGAGCCCTTTATCCGCGACATGGCTGAAGCCTATAGCTGGGCAGATCTTGTCATTTGCCGGGCAGGCGCATTGACCGTGTCGGAGTTGTGTGCAGCGGGTGTCGGCGCGGTGCTGGTGCCTTTCCCACACGCTGTAGATGATCATCAAACCCGCAATGGCCAGCACATGGTGAAAGCGGGTGGCGCCATTCTGATTCCTCAGTCTCAGCTGACACCTGAATTGTTGGCCGACACACTGAAAGATTTAGCGGGTAACCGCGAACGTATCCTGAACATGGCACAGGCCGCTTTTTCGCTGGCGCGCCCTGATGCAACGGAGAGAGTTGTGAATTACTGTCTGGAGGCCGTCAATGGCTGATTCGAACAATACACCGCTGGTGTATCAGGTTCCCGAAATGCGCCGTATCCGCGGTATCCACTTTATTGGTATCGGTGGCGCAGGTATGAGCGGTATTGCTGAGGTCCTGAAGAACCAAGGCTATGACGTATCTGGCTCCGATATTAAAGAGAGCGTGGTTACCGACCGCCTTCGGGCCATGGGTATTCAGGTTTTCATTGGCCACCGTGAAGAAAATAGTGCGAATGCCGATGTTGTCGTGGTGTCGTCTGCCGTGTCGTCGGATAACCCGGAAGTGGTTTCAGCGCGCAGTCGCCGGGTGCCGATCGTACCTCGTGCCGAGATGTTGGCCGAGATTATGCGTTATCGCCACGGTATTGCGGTTGCCGGTACCCACGGTAAAACCACGACCACCAGCCTGATTGCATCGGTGTTTGGTGAAGCGGGTTTGGATCCCACCTTCGTTATTGGCGGCAAGCTCAACAGCGCCGGCACCAACGCCAAACTGGGTGGTTCCCGTTATCTGGTGGCAGAGGCCGATGAAAGCGATGCGTCCTTTTTGCACCTGACCCCCACGATTTCAGTGGTCACCAATATCGAAGCTGACCATATGGAAACCTATGGCGGCGATATTGAAAAACTGAAGCAGACCTTTGTGGACTTCTTGCACAACCTGCCGTTCTACGGCATCGCAGTGATGTGCGTGGATGATCCGTACGTTCGGGAAATTATCCCGCGCATTTCTCGGGCCATCATCACCTACGGCATCGACAATCCGGATGCCGATTATCGGGCTGAAAATATTTCTTCCGACGGCTTGAAGACCCGTTTTGTGGTGCGTCGCCCTGGTGGTCGCTTCGATCTGGATGTCGAACTTAAGATGCCGGGCCGGCACAACGTGCTGAACGCGCTTGCAGTGATCGCAGTGGCCACCGACGAAGGCGTTGATGACAAAGCCATTTGCCGTGGTTTGGCTGGCTTTGCCGGTGTGGGTCGTCGTTTCCAAGTTTACGGAGAATACAAAACAGCCAACGCGCAGGCCACGTTGGTGGATGACTACGGCCACCATCCAACGGAAGTAGAAGCGGTTATCAAGGCGGCTCGCGGAGCCTGGCCTGATCGTCGTATTGTCATGTTGTACCAACCTCACCGATTCACTCGTACTCGCGACCTGTACGAAGATTTTGTTCGGGTGCTTTCCGAAGTCGATGGCCTGCTATTGATGGATGTGTATTCCGCAGGTGAGGCTGCCATTCCGGGAGCGGATGGTCGGTCTTTGTGCCGCAGCATCCGCCAGCGTGGCAACGTCGAGCCGGTATTCGTTGAAGACAACCAAGAGATTGAAGCTCTTCTGGAAAAAATACTTCAAGACGGCGATTTGTTGATTACCCAAGGTGCTGGAGACATTGGTGGCGTCGCGGCACGCCTCGCCGCAACAGGAGTAGCGAAGAGTGAGTGATATGAGCCATACCGACTCCGATAACTATTTAGCATCGCCCGAGCTGGTGAAAGGCTTGGGCCGGGTTGCGGTCTTTATGGGAGGCAACTCTGCCGAGCGGGAGGTCTCTCTGAATAGTGGCGAAGCCGTGTTGTCGGCACTGCAGTCGGCAGGCGTGGATGCCCACGGTATAGATGTGCAGGGCTGTTTGCTGGGCGCCGTCGAGTCCCCGAAGTTTGATCGGGTGTTTATCGCTCTGCATGGCAGAGGCGGTGAGGATGGAACCATACAGGCGATTCTGCAGCAGGCAGGCATTCCTTATACCGGTAGTGAAGTGTTGGCATCTGCGCTGGCGATGGACAAGTTACGCACCAAGTACGTGTTCGAAGGCTGTGGGCTTCCGACACCGGCGTTTCGCGCGATGAAGTCTGCTGATGAAGCGGAGGATATTGTGGCCAAACTGGGCACTCCGCTGAGCGTAAAGCCCGCTCACGAAGGTTCCAGCATCGGTATTCGCAAGGTGCGCAGCGTTAGTGAGCTGGCAGAGGCCTACGAAACAGCTGCAGCCATGGATGACCTGGTGCTGGTGGAACAGTGGATTGAAGGCCCGGAATTTACCGTTAGCTTACTGCAAGACAAGGCACTGCCCGCGATTGGCCTGAGCACCGATCACGATTTCTACGATTACGATGCGAAGTATCTGGCAGGCGACACGCGCTACCGCATTCCGTGTGGTTTGTCGGTTGAAAAAGAGCTGCAGTTGCAGCAGTTGGCGCTAGATGCGTTTCGTGTGGTTGGCTGCCGAACTTGGGGACGTGTAGACATCATGCAGGACGCGCAAGGTGAGTTCTGGCTGCTGGAAATTAACACCGTACCGGGAATGACCGATCACAGCTTGGTACCTATGGCAGCGAAAGCGGCTGGCATCGGTTTTCAAGAACTGGTGGTGCGGATTCTGGAAGACACTTTGGTGGAGGCACCGAATGCTTGAAACACTACTGATCCGGAGCCGGGCGGTACCGCCTGAGCAGCCCCGGCGACGGGGGGCGACCACCCTAGAGCCAGGGCAAGACCGGTTTGGAGTGTTGAAAGCGATATTGGCGGCTGTGCCTTGGCTGCAGGTCGGATTGGGAGCAACGGTGGTTTTGCTGGCGGCGTTGGTCCCTTGGGGAACTGATCGCCTTTTGACGGCGATGGATCAACAGATTCTGGCCGTCGATGTTCAGGGCCAGTTTGTTGGTGACAGCCGGATCGGAGTTGAGCGCGCAGCGGGTGCTTGGATTGGTAAAAGCTATTTTTCAACCGATCTGGCCGACATCAAGGCTGTATTGGAACAACGGCCATGGGTTGAGTCTGCGGCGGTTAAGCGCGTGTGGCCCGGGCGTTTGGTGATTGATATTCGGGAAAAAAAGCCGCTGGCTTATTGGAGTGACGGGCGGCTGGTTAGTCGATCCGGCGAGTTATTCTCGCCGCCGAATCCGGAAGTCGCTGGCCGCTTGCCAAAGCTTTCGGGGCCGGATGAGCGAGTGAGAGAGGTTATCACCATGGCTCGGAAAATGAGTGAGCAGCTTTACGGTTACGGGCTTGGTTTTGCAGGGCTGGCGCTCGAGGCACGAGGTGCCTGGACGCTGACTCTGGCAAACGGCATTGAAGTGGTGTTGGGGCGCGACAAAGTTGAACAACGATTTGAGCGCTTCATAACGGTTTACGAGAACCGGTTGGCCTCCCGCGTGGACGAAGTCAGCCGGGTAGATGCCCGCTATACAAACGGCATAGCGGTGCAGTGGAAAGCGGATGCAGCAGTTGCTGCACCGAAGTCCTGATAACGATTATTACGAACTTGGGGTTTGGTGAATCACATGTCATCGGTTGAAACGGAAAACATGATTGTCGGCCTGGATATCGGAACCTCCAAGGTGGTTGCGATCGTCGGCAAACGCAAAATGGATGGAACCATTGAAGTCGTCGGAATTGGCTCGCACCCATCTCGCGGTCTTAAGCGCGGCGTGGTGGTGAACATTGAAGTCACCGTGCAAGCCATCCAGAGGGCGGTGGAAGAAGCCGAGTTGATGGCAGGTTGTCGGATTCATTCCGTGTATGCGGGCATTGCTGGCAGTCACATCAAGAGTTTGAACTCTCACGGCATTGTCGCGATTCGGGACCGTGAAGTGACCCAAGCAGATATTGACCGGGTTATTGACGCGGCTCAGGCGGTAGCGATCCCGGCTGACCAGAAAGTGCTGCACATTTTGCCGCAGGAATTCGTCATCGATAACCAGGAAGGCATCAAAGAGCCTATGGGTATGTCTGGTGTTCGCTTGGAAGCCAAGGTGCATTTGGTCACTTGTGCTGTCAACGCGGCCCAGAACATCGATAAGTGTGTGAAGCGCTGCGGCCTGGAAGTGGATGACATCATTCTGGAGCAGCTGGCCTCCAGCCACGCCATCCTGACCGAAGATGAGAAAGAGCTTGGGGTTTGCGTAGTGGATGTGGGTGGCGGGACCACTGACATCGCCGTATTTACCGGGGGCGCCATCCGCCACACTGCCGTCATTCCTATCGCCGGCGATCAGGTGACCAATGACATCGCGATGGCCCTGCGCACGCCGACTCAGAACGCGGAAGAAATCAAAATCAAATACGCCTGTGCGCTGACCCAGCTTGCAGGCGCTGAAGACACCATCAAAGTGCCCAGCGTTGGTGATCGGGCGCCGCGCGATCTTTCCCGTCAGGCGCTGGCGGAAGTCGTCGAGCCTCGTTACGAAGAGCTGTTCACGTTGGTGCAGTCCGAACTACGCCGCTCCGGATTCGAAGAAATGATTCCGGCAGGCATCGTCATCACGGGCGGTTCCTCCACCATGGAAGGGGTGGTCGAGCTGGCCGAAGAAATCTTCCACATGCCGGTAAGGCTCGCCTGTCCGCAGGCGGTATCCGGCATGACGGAGGTAGTCAACAATCCGATATACGCCACTGGCGTTGGCTTGTTGATTCATGGTTTCCGGCAAATGGACCTTGGCCGGACACCGGTGCTCAAAGCTGAGGATGCTCCCTCATTGATTGAGCGCATGAAAGCCTGGTTTACCGGTCAGTTCTGACGGCAAACAGGAAGTAGTACACGAAGGTTTCTCGAAAATACAAAATCAATGAAATAGCCGGTCTGGATAGATCGGAAACAGCACGAAGGAGTAGGGGATATGTTTGAACTCGTCGATAATGTTCAACAAAGCGCAGTCATTAAGGTTGTCGGTGTTGGCGGTGGCGGTGGTAATGCCGTACGTCACATGCTTAACAGCGACATTGAGGGCGTAGAATTTATTTGCGCCAACACAGACGCCCAGGCACTGACAGACCTGGACGCGCGTCAGATCATTCAGTTGGGTGGCAACATCACCAAAGGGCTGGGTGCCGGTGCGAACCCGGAAGTGGGGCGCCAGTCCGCTCTTGAAGACCGTGACCGCATCGCTGAAGCGCTGAACGGCTCTGATATGGTATTCATTACCGCTGGCATGGGTGGCGGTACCGGTACCGGAGCCGCGCCTATCGTGGCCGAAGTGGCCCGCGAAATGGGTATTCTGACGGTAGCGGTGGTTACCAAGCCGTTCCAGTTTGAGGGCGGCAAGCGCATGAGCGTTGCCGAATCTGGCTTGAAAGAGCTGGAAGAAACCGTTGATTCATTGATCACCATCCCGAACGAAAAACTGCTGGCGGTCATGGGTAAGAAAACCAGTCTTCTGGACGCATTCGCCGCAGCCAACGATGTTCTGCTGGGTGCCGTTCAAGGTATCGCTGACCTGATCACCCGCAACGGTATGATCAACGTCGACTTTGCCGACGTGAAGACGGTGATGTCTGAGATGGGCATGGCCATGATGGGTACAGCTCGTGCAACCGGTGAAAACCGGGCGCAGGAAGCTGCGGAAGCCGCTGTTCGTAGCCCGCTTCTCGAAGACGTTAACCTGCAGGGAGCCAAAGGTATTCTGGTTAACATCACTGCTGGTATGGACCTGAACTTGGGTGAGTTCACCGAAGTGGGTGACATCATCCGTGAATTCGCCTCCGAATCTGCCACGGTTGTTGTGGGTACTGTGATTGATCCGGAAATGACAGAAGAGTTGAAGGTCACGGTTGTGGCGACTGGTCTGGGTGGCGATCGTGAAAAGCCGACCAAAGTGGTGGATAACTCGCGCACTCTGGATGGCAAAACCGATTACAACCAGTTGGATCGTCCGGCGATTCTACGTCGTCGCGCAGTCACTCAAGGCAATGTAGCACTGGACCAGAGCAAAGAAAGCGAAGAGCAAGGCGTGGACTATCTCGATATTCCCGCATTCCTTCGTAGGCAGGCTGATTGATACTCTGTCTCGATGCTGACAGATAGGCGTGCATTCATTATGGATGCAAGGTGTAAGCCTTTGTCAAAGACGAGCTGATTGATCATAGTCATAAGCTATTGCATAAGTTAACTAAACTTGTGTTGGTTAAATGGTGCTCAGTCTTGAATTCTGATATTCTGCGGGCAGATTTTTGCTGAGAATATCGCTCTTTTGTGACGGAATAATGACCGATGATTAGACAACGCACACTCAAAAACACCATCCGCGCGACCGGTGTTGGCCTGCACTCAGGGGAAAAGGTTTACCTGACTCTGAAGCCGGCCCCGGTCGATGCCGGAATCATCTTCCGGCGCACGGATCTCGACCCAGTAGTCGAAATTCGTGCCTGTGCGGAAAATGTGGGTGAGACCACGCTGTCCACGACGCTGGTAAAAGACGGTGTGCGTGTGGCAACAGTAGAGCATTTACTGTCTGCTATGGCTGGTCTCGGAATCGATAACTGTTACGTAGAGCTAAGCGCTGCCGAAGTGCCTATTATGGACGGATCGGCCGGCCCGTTCGTGTTCCTGCTGCAATCCGCAGGCATTGCCGAACAAGATGCTGCCAAGCGCTTTATCCGTATCAAGCGGGAAGTGACGGTTGAAGAAGATGGTAAAAAAGCCACCTTCCTTCCGTTCGAAGGCTTCAAGGTCAGCTTTGGTATTGATTTCGATCACCCGGTGTTTAAGGGCCGCGCCCAAACCGCAACGGTCGACTTCTCAAGCACTTCCTTCGTAAAAGAAGTATCTCGTGCCCGTACATTTGGGTTTATGCGTGATATCGAGAAGCTGCGAGCCATGAATCTGGCCCTTGGTGGTAGTGTCGATAATGCGATTGTGGTTGATGACTACAAAATTCTGAACGAAGACGGTTTGCGCTACGACGACGAGTTCGTTAAGCACAAAGTGTTGGACGCGATCGGGGATCTTTATCTGCTTGGCAACAGTTTGATTGGTGAGTTCCGTGGCGTTAAGTCGGGTCACGGCTTAAACAACAAGCTGCTGCGTAAGCTTAAGGCCGAAGAGGAATCGTGGGAAGTTGTGACGTTCGAAGACGAAGCGACAGCTCCGATTTCTTACATGAAGCCTGTGCTGGCGGTCGAGGGCTAAGGCGGGACGCCTTAATCTCGGACGTGGCTTGCGAGTTTTTCGAGAACCTCGCGTAGAGCTTTATCCTTCGTGTGCCCGGCCTCCTCTTCGAGGAGTCGGGCATTTTCTTTGCTGAGAGGTATCTTTTCGACCTTTTTGCGAGCTTCGTATCGGGCGGGCGCGACTTTTATGCGAACCTTCCATACAAACCGAAAGAGCTCGTTATTCCTCAGCGCTTCCATAATCTCGTGTTGGCGGAACCTGAGTCGAGTAGCTTTGCTGGCGGTATCCGTTGACAGCACAAGCTCACCGTCCTGGCAAGCTACAAAGCGAGTGCCCTTCGTCAGCTCGGCGGGAATGGCTGCGAGCACGATCTGTTCAGCCTCGACGTGCATTCCAGCTTTTGCGACAAGTTGTTTCAGTGTTGTTCCGGAACTCGACGAAACTGCGCTGAAGATCGTTTTTTGATCGATTTTTTTGCTCATTGCCGGGTTTTGCTCGACTCTGCGGTTTACGATTGGTTACACTTCAGCACGTTTTATACGTAGCGTCTATAATACGGCCGTTTTACAGTGTGACGGACGGCAATGTCTACCGGATGCTACGACTTTTTTCAGTGCGTAGTTGTTGCTAAGGATAGCAGACCCGCTCGGAACCACTCCGGGTCGCAGCACTACACGGATATGGTTGCGACTCCCTTTATGACATCGAACGCCGATATGAATGTAATTTTCGTTGGCAAAAGCCATGGCCAGCCTCGAACGCTAAACCTCAACGCAGCTATGATAGCCGGCCTGTTTTTGGGCGTGGTCGCAGTGGTACTCGCAGTAGGTTGGGGTGGCTACCGCTTTGCCATGGAAAGAGTGGCGGCAGCGGAGCCGACCGAATCCGAACTGGTGGCTGAATGGCAGGCAAAACTGCAAGAGCAGAAAGCTGAAATGGATCGGGTACGTCAGAACGTTGATCTTCAGATTGATGCTCTGACCCTCCGGCTTGGCCGTATTCAGGGCAGTTTGTTGCGCTTGGATGCGTTGGGCCAGCGGTTTGTTGAGTCCGGCATTGTGACCAGCGATGAGTTTAATTTTGATCAGCCCGCCGCAGTCGGTGGCCCGGAAGAGGGTGGACTGCAGGCCGATTCCTTCAGTGCCCCTGAATTGACCGATATGATCGATCAGGTTGAAGCCCAAATTGACGACCGTGAAAAACAGTTGCGCCTGTTGGAAAAAGTGGCTTCGCGCCAGAAGCTGGAAGACGAGTTATACGTTCAGGGGCGCCCGATCACCTGGGGTTGGTTGTCTTCGAAGTATGGCTATCGGTCTGACCCCTTCACCGGAAAGCGAACTTGGCATAGCGGTGTTGATCTTGCCGGTAAAGACGGCAGTGACATCATCGCGGTGGCCAGTGGTGTGGTTACCTACGCCGATGAGCGCTATGGCTACGGCAACTTGGTCGAGATTGATCACGGCGAAGGGTTAGTGACCCGTTACGCCCATGCCAAGGCCATCAAGGTGAAGGTCGGGGAAATCGTCCAAAAGGGGCAGAGTGTCGCGCTAATGGGCAGTACGGGTCGTTCTACTGGCCCACACGTACATTTTGAAGTTATCCGCAACGGAAAGCCTGAAAACCCCGAAAAATATATCCGCCGCGCAAGCCGCTGATTTCATTCCCGTGAAGCCCTCCTTTTGTCCTTCGCCTAAATAAGGTTAGAATGCCGGCTTCCTCCGTTTAACTGAAGAAGCCGTGGTCTATGTTCACAAAGCTCGCAACCAAGATGTTTGGCAGTAAGAACGCTCGAGAAATCAAGCGGATGCGCAAGGTTGTCTTGCGTGTCAACGAACTTGAAGAGCAGTTTAGCTCACTGTCGGATACCGAATTGCAGGGCAAGACGGCCGTGTTCCGCCGCCGCCTGGAAGAGGGCGAAACATTAGATGCCGTCCTTCCCGAAGCTTTTGCCACCGTTCGTGAGGCCAGCCGCCGTGTGATGGGAATGCGCCATTACGATGTCCAGCTGGTGGGTAGTATGACTCTGCACGAAGGGCGCATCGCCGAGATGAAAACCGGTGAAGGTAAAACGCTGGTTGCGACCGCCGCGGTGTATCTGAACGCTCTACCGGGTAAAGGCGTACACGTTATTACCGTGAACGACTATCTGGCCCGTCGAGATGCCGAGTGGATGGGCAAGCTTTACCGCTTCCTCGGTATGGATGTGGGCGTTGTTGTAGCTGGTCAGGCGCCGGAAGAAAAGAAGGCTGCGTACCAAGCTGATATAACCTATGGCACGAACAACGAATTTGGTTTTGATTACCTGCGCGACAACATGGCCTTCAGTATTGACGACAAGGTCCAGCGCGGGTTGAATTTTGCCATTGTTGACGAAGTCGATTCCATCTTGATCGATGAGGCGCGCACGCCGCTCATTATTTCGGGCGCGGCGGAAGACTCCTCAAAGATGTACCAGGCCATCAATACACTGATTCCAAGTCTGGAAAAGGGTGAGGTCAGTGAAGAAGGTGAATCCTCCGGCGACTTCACTATCGATGAAAAGTCTCGTCAGGTGGAACTGACCGAAACCGGTCATGAAAAAGTCGAAGAGCTTCTGCTGGGCCGTGGTTTGTTGCAGGAAGGTGAGAGCCTCTACTCCGCAGCTAACCTGGGTTTGTTGCACCATGTGCATTCCGGCCTTCGGGCTCACCACTTGTTCCAGAAAGATGTGGATTACATCGTTCAGGGTGGTCAGGTGGTTATTGTTGATGAACACACCGGTCGTACTATGCCGGGCCGTCGCTGGAGCGAAGGGTTGCACCAGGCGATCGAAGCGAAAGAGGGGCTCAAAATTCAGGCTGAAAGCCAGACACTGGCTTCAACCACCTTCCAGAATTACTTCCGTCTGTACGAAAAATTGGCTGGCATGACCGGTACGGCAGACACCGAAGCGTTCGAATTCCGTCAAATCTACGCGCTTGACGTGGTGGTGATTCCGCCGAACAAACCGATCCAGCGTATTGATTACAACGATCTGGTGTATCTGACGCAGGAAGAAAAATTCCACGCGATCATTGACGAGATCAAGGACGTAACGGCCGAAGGCCGGCCGATTCTGGTGGGTACTGCCTCTATTGAAGCGTCTGAATTGTTGTCGATGTTGCTGAAAAAAGCGCGTATCGATCACAAAATTCTGAACGCCAAACAGCATGAATCCGAAGCACAGATTATTGCCCAAGCAGGCCGCCCAGGTGCCGTTACCATCGCTACCAACATGGCGGGTCGTGGTACGGACATCGTGCTGGGGGGTAACTGGGAGTTTGAAGCCGCTGGCATGTCTGAGGCCTCGGAAGAAGAAATTGGTCGATTGAAGGCTGAGTGGACCGAGCGCCACAATCAGGTGCTGGAATCCGGTGGCTTGCACATCATCGGTACCGAGCGCCATGAATCTCGCCGGATCGATAACCAGCTGCGTGGTCGAGCGGGTCGGCAGGGTGACCCGGGTTCTTCCCGTTTCTTCCTGTCGCTGGAAGACAACCTGATGCGGATCTTCGCGCCAGAGCGTGTGAAGAACCTGATGCAGGCGATGGGCATGAAGAAAGGCGAGGCCATCGAACATCGCATGGTCTCCAACGCGATCGAAAAGTCCCAGCGCAAAGTGGAAGGTCGCAACTTCGACATGCGTAAGACACTGTTGGAGTACGACGACGTTGCCAACGATCAGCGTACCGTGATCTACGAGCAGCGTAACGAAGTCATGGCCTCCGAAGACGTATCTGAAATGGTGGATACAATTCGGGAAGACGTGGTTGATGCGCTGATTAGCGAATTCATTCCTCCTCAGAGCATGCCCGAGCAGTGGGATGTGGCTGGTCTGGAAGGGCAGCTGCAATCAGAGATGGCGATTGAGCTGCCGATTCAACAGTGGCTGGAAGAAGACAGCAAGTTGTTCGAAGACAATCTGCGCCAGAAAATACTGGATGCGATTGTCGCCGAGTACAAGGCGAAGGAAGAGATCGCTGGCGTCGAATCCATGCGCAAGTTCGAGAAGCAGGTCTTCTTGCAAGTGCTGGATACGCTCTGGAAAGAGCATCTTTCAAATATGGACCACTTGCGTCGCGGTATTCATTTGCGCGGCTATGCCCAGAAAAATCCCAAGCAGGAATATAAGCGCGAAGCGTTTAATCTGTTCGAAAACATGTTGGACGGCATGAAGCGGGATGTTGCTCGAGTTCTGAGCCATGTTCGCGTGCAGAGTCGTGAAGAGATGGAAGAGGTAGAGCGTCGCCGTAAGGAAGAGCTTGAGCGGGAAATGGCCCGAGCCAACCTGCGACACGATGAAACCAGTGCGGCTGCTCCGGCACAGGGCGAAGGCGAAGAAGGGCAGCAAACAACGCCGGATACCTTTGTCCGCCAAGAGCGCAAGGTAGGCCGAAACGAACCTTGCCCTTGCGGGTCTGGTAAGAAGTTTAAGCAATGCTGCGGTAAGGTGAGTTAAACCGACACCGAGACGCACGAGCCAGAACCCGCAAACTGCCTGATCAAGAGCAGCTTGCGGGTTTTGTCGTTTTCAGATTGGCATTCATTCAAGGAGATAAGCATGGCGGTTGGTCCCGGAACTTTGCCGGAGTTTCATCCGGTAGCAGGGGTAAAGATTGGTGTTGCCAGTGCGGGTATCAAAACGCCTGGCCGTGAGGATGTTGTTGTCTTTGAGCTGGCATCGGATGCCCGAGTAGCGGGTATATTTACCCAAAACCAGTTCTGTGCCGCCCCTGTTGTGCTGAGCCGCCGCCATCTAGCTGAAACAGCACCCCGCTACTTGCTGATTAATACCGGAAATGCCAACGCCGGTACCGGGAGTGCCGGGCTGGCGAATGCAGAGCGCTGCTGTGCGGCGTTGGCAGAAAGAGCGGGTGTGGACACAGCCTGCGTATTGCCGTTCTCTACTGGCGTGATTGGCGAGCCGTTGCCAGTTGATAAGATCGTTGGGGCATTGCCAGACGCGTTAGCCAATGCCGGCGAAGATCGTTGGGCAGAAGCAGCCAGGGGCATTATGACGACCGACACCCGACCGAAGGGAGCGTCTTGTCAGATTGATCTGAATGGCCATAAGGTAACGATCTCGGGTATCAGCAAAGGCGCGGGCATGATTTGCCCGAATATGGCAACCATGCTTGGATTCATTGCCACGGACGCCAAGATTGCGCCGGACGCTTTGCAGGCTTTGGCCTCCGAACTGGGTGAGAAATCTTTTAACCGGATTACCATCGACAGCGATACCTCGACTAATGATGCTTGTATGCTCATTGCCAGCGGCACCTACGGTGGCCCGGAAATTACCGAAGACAGCCCGTTGTTCAGTGAACTCAAAGAAGCACTGCGGAAAATCTATCTGAATCTTGCTCACGCCATTGTGCGCGATGGCGAAGGGGCTACCAAGTTTGTCACCATCGATGTGGCCGGTGCGGCGAATCAGCAAGAGGCGCTGGATGTGGCGTACACGGTGGCGCATTCGCCGCTGGTGAAGACCGCGCTTTACGCGTCAGATCCGAACTGGGGCCGGATTTTGGCCGCGGTCGGTCGCGCCGGCGTTCCGGACCTTGATTTGGAGGCACTGGAAATTCACCTCGGCGATGTGTGTTTGGTTCGTGATGGCGGTCGTGCCGACGATTATTCCGAGGAGCGTGGCCAAGCGGTGATGGATCAAGAAGAAATTACCATCGCCATTGACCTCAAACGCGGTGAAATTCGGGAAACGGTATGGACCTGCGATTTATCTCATGACTATGTGACCATCAATGCCGAATACCGAAGCTAACCGAACGACCCTGCCTAAGCTGGTACATGTCGCCGTAGCGGTGATTATCCGAAATGGTCGCGTGCTGATTGCGCGCCGCCCGGATCATGTCCATCAGGGCGGCCTGCTGGAATTCCCTGGTGGCAAAGTGGAGCCGGGGGAAGGTGTTCAGCAAGCCCTGGTGCGCGAGATTGCGGAAGAAACCGGTTTGACGGTGCCATCTGAGAGTCTTGAGCCGGTTATTGGTATTCGCCACGACTATGGTGACAAACAGGTCTTTCTGGATGTGTGGAAAACCTTCGCCGCCAAAGGCGAACCCGAGGGGCGGGAAGGCCAGCCGATCGAATGGCTGTCGCCTCATTCGTTACAGGATGAAGACTTCCCGGCTGCGAACCGGCCAATTATTCGAGCCTTGAACTTACCCGGGAATCTACCAATAACCGGTGCTATGGCATCGTGGGAAAATGGTCTGGTTCGTTTTGTTACTGCATTGCCTGCGTTGAAACCCGGATTGGTGGTGCTGCGGGCGCCAGAGTTGGCAGCTCATGATTATCGGCAGCTAGCGAGAGCCGTGTTGGCCGAGAGCGAAGGTTCTGAAATAGGTGTGATGCTGCATGGCAGTCCGGACTTGCTTGCCGAGTTTCCGGAAGCAGCGGGCGTACACTTGCCTTGGCGTGAGGCTGAGAGGTTGTCAGAGCGTCCTGTGCCTGCGAATCGCTTGTTGGGTGTGTCATGCCATAGTGCTGAGCAATTGCGCCACGCTGAGCGTTTAGGTGCGGACTACGCCGTATTTGGCCCGGTCTTGCCAACGGCCAGTCATCCCGGTGAGTCGGGCTTGGGGTGGCATGAATTTGAGCGCCAAGTATCGGCGGCCGTAATCCCGGTTTATGGATTGGGTGGTTTAGCACTGGAGCATCAGGCACAGACGCGGGCATGTGGCGGCCAAGGCATTGCCGGCATCAGCTTCTGGTGGCCGCGCCATGAAAACCGAAAGGTTGGAACTTAATGCAAAGGGAGCCAAGCGTGAGCAAACTGACCCATCTTGATGAAAAAGGCGAAGCGCGGATGGTCGATGTGACGGAGAAAGCCGTTACCGAACGTGAAGCGCGGGCTGAAGCAACGGTGCGTATGTTGCCGGAAACACTCAGGATGATTATCGATGGCGAGCATCCGAAGGGCGATGTCTTGGCCACAGCCCGGATTGCGGGCATCATGGCCGCCAAGAAAACCCACGATTTGATTCCGCTGTGCCATGCGTTGAACCTGACATCCACCAAAGTGCTGTTGTCGCCAGGTGCTGACGGTGCGTCGGTTCATATTGAAACCCGCTGCAAGCTGTCTGGCCAGACCGGTGTTGAGATGGAAGCGCTGACGGCCGCCTCGGTGGCTGCGCTGACGCTCTACGATATGTGTAAGGCTGTGGATAAAGGGATGGTGGTCGATAACGTTCGGCTGCTGGAAAAAAAAGGCGGTCGTTCCGGTCATTGGTTGGCTGAGACTACGCCCCGCTAGCGGCCACGTGATAGAATGCCCGCCCCATTTGTCAGAACCACGAGGAATTACAGTGGCTGTTCGTTACATTGAGACCTGCCGTTTGCCTACCCCCTTTGGTGTCTTCGATATGCACGGCTTTGAAGAGATTGAAACCGGGAAGGAGCACGTGGCCCTGACGTTGGGTGATATCAGCACCGATGAGCCTGTGTTGGCGAGAACGCATTCCGAGTGTCTGACCGGTGATGCGCTTTATAGCATGCGCTGCGATTGCGGCTACCAGCTTGAAGAAGCCTTGCGCAGTATTGCCCGGGAAGGGCGTGGCTTGTTGATGTATTTGCGTCAGGAAGGTCGTGGCATCGGTCTGCTGAATAAAATCAGGGCTTATCGCCTGCAGGACCAAGGTGCTGACACAGTTGAAGCCAATGAGCAGCTGGGTTTTGGCGCCGATTTACGGGATTACAGCATGTGTCAGGACATGTTGAAGCACTTGGGCATTGGTCACTTGAAGCTGATGACCAATAATCCGAGAAAGGTGAAGGCACTTGAATCGTATGGTGTGAACATTGTTGAGCGGGTGCCTCTCCATGTAGGCCGAAACCCCCACAACGAGCATTATCTCAATACCAAGCAAAGTAAGCTGGGACATTGGCTCGAAACCCATCAGGACGACGACCCGGCCTGATCCCTCTTTAAAAAAAGCGCTGGCGTTCACCAGCGCTTTTTTCTTATTTGGCTGCGCTAACTGGCCGGCTATGCAGGCGCTCCAGCCGCCCGGCGATCGCATTTTTGATCCCTTCAGCATTCAGCCCGCACTCGGTCAACAGCTCCGACGGCTTACCGTGATCGATAAAACGGTCGGGAAGGCCTAATTGCATCACCGGCAGGGTCACTTCCTTGGCGCACAGGAACTCGGTGACGGCGCTGCCTGCACCGCCCGCTATCGCATTCTCTTCCAAGGTGATAAGCAAATCGTGCTGTTCCGCAAGCTCCAGCACCAAAGTCTCATCCAGTGGCTTGACGAAGCGCATGTCGGCCACCGTGGCGTTTAGCTCTTCAGCCGCTTTCAACGCGGGCTCGAGCAGCGGGCCAAAGTTCAGTATGGCAACACGAGCGCCTTCACGAATACGACGGCCTTTACCGATTGGCATTGGTGAAAGCTCTTGCGCGATCTCGGCACCCGGGCCGGTACCTCGAGGGTAACGCACGGCTGCAGGGCCTTCGTGTATCAAGCCGGTGTGCAACAGTTGGCGGGTTTCGTTTTCATCAGATGGGGTCATGATGACCATGCCGGGAATGCAACGCAGATAACTGATATCGAACGCGCCGGCATGAGTCGGGCCATCTTCACCTACCAGCCCTGCACGGTCGATCGCAAACAGGACATCGAGGTCCTGAATGGCAACGTCATGAATCAGCTGGTCGTAGCCTCTCTGGAGAAAGGTCGAATAAATTGCGACGACTGGTTTGGCGCCATCACAGGCAAGCCCCGCAGCGAGCGTCACCGCATGCTGTTCGGCAATGGCGACATCAAAATATCGATCGGGGAAACGCTCGGAGAAGCCCAGCAAATCCGAGCCTTCGCACATGGCTGGGGTAATGCCGACGATGCGATCGTCCTGTTCAGCCGCATCGCACAGCCATTGGCCAAATACGTTGGCGTATTTTGGGCTGGCAGGTTTTGGCGCTACGGGTTCCGGCTTGTCGGCCGGGACCGGCTCAATCTTGTTGATGGCGTGGTAGCCAATCGGGTCTGCTTCGGCAGGGGCAAAACCTTTCCCTTTGGTGGTCACGATGTGCAAAAACTGCGGGCCGTCGAGGTCTCGGATGTTTTCCAGCGTTTCTACCAGCAATGGCAGGTCGTGACCATCAATGGGGCCGATGTAGTTGAAGCCCAGTTCTTCGAACAACGTGCCGGGGGCGATCATGCCCTTGAAGTGCTCTTCCGTCTTTTTTGCCAGTGCCATCAGGTTGGGGGCGCCAGCAAGCACTTTCTTGCTACCGTCGCGGACCTGGTTGTAGGTTCGGCTTGCCAGCAATTTGGCGAAATAATTGGAAAGACCGCCCACATTCCGTGAAATCGACATGTCGTTGTCGTTCAGTATCACCAGCATATCGGCGTGCAAATGGCCGGCGTGGTTCAGGGCTTCAAAAGCCATGCCTGCGGTCATCGCACCGTCACCAATCACGGCGATGCTTTTACGCCCGGTTTTCTGCATGCGCGCAGCAATGGCCATGCCCAAGGCGGCACTGATCGAGGTACTTGAGTGCCCCACGCCAAAGGTGTCGTATTCGCTCTCGGCGCGCTTTGGGAAGCCGGCAAGCCCGCCTTTGCGGCGAATGGTGCCCATCTGCTCTCGACGACCAGTCAGAATTTTATGGGGGTAAGCTTGATGGCCCACATCCCAGACCAGCCGGTCTTCTGGCGTGTTAAATACGTAATGCAGAGCAACACTTAGTTCCAGAACACCCAAGCCAGCACCAAAGTGTCCGCCGGTTTGGCCTACCGTCCAAAGCAGGAACGACCGCAGTTCCCGGGCCAGTTGAGGCAGGTTCTCCGGTGCCAGTTCACGTAATTGAGCTGGAGCGTCAATACGGTCCAGCAGCGGTGTGTTCGGCCGCTGTGAGGGGATTTCCCTGAAGATATAAGTGTCCTGCATCAGCTCCGGTCTTTCTCGAAAATATGAATTCTCTGGCGGGCATTATAGGGAACAGTGGTGGCTGTTTCATGCTTCTCGGGCCAGATGTTACAAAACGATGTGTTGCCGTGTGTTCATGCGGTTGTTAGTGGTTTCTTGTGACCACGTAGTCAGCCATCGCTCGCAGCGGTTCAGCCTCTGGGCCAAAGCCTTCCAATGCCCGCAGGGCTTGCTCCAGCAGCGTCGCAAGATGAGCCCGTGCACCTTCGAGCCCAAGCAGAGTCGGGTAGGTTGGCTTCGCTTTGGCAGCATCCGAGCCCTGTCGTTTGCCAATGATGGCCGTATCACCCTCGACATCCAACAGATCATCCTGAACCTGAAAGGCCAGTCCCAGCGCCCGGGCGTAACTTGCCAGAGCAGAGCGTTGCTCCGAAGTGACGCTGGCGGCGGTTACCGCGCCAAGATCCACGCTGGCTTCAATCAATGCTCCCGTCTTGTGACGGTGCATGTTTTCGAGCTGATCGAGGCCTAATTCAATGCCCACGGATTCCAGATCAATGGCTTGTCCGCCAACCATGCCTGCGTGCCCGCTGGCCTGAGCCAGTTTGGCGATCATGATGACCCGCTGGCTATCGGTTAAGTCGGGCGCGCTGGCCAGCAAGCTGAACGCCAGTGTTTGCAGGGCGTCGCCGGCGAGAATGGCGCTGGCTTCGTCGAATGCAATGTGGGCGGTCGGTCGGCCTCGGCGCAGGTCATCGTCATCCATAGCGGGCAGATCGTCATGAACCAGCGAATAGGCATGGATTAATTCCAATGCACAGGCGGGGACCAGGGCGATCTCTTCATCGCAGCCAACGGCCCGAGCGGCAGCCAGACAAAGCGCTGGGCGAATGCGCTTGCCACCACCCAGTACACTGTAGCGCATAGTGTCTTGCAGTCGCTCAGACGCGGAGTCCTGGCGAATGCTGCGATCAAGTTCGGCATCGATGCGTTGGCGGCATTGTTCAATATAGTGAGTCGCCAGAGCGGTGTGATCAGTCATCAGTGAGTATCATCCGCAGCGAAAGGACGTGTTTCCAGGGAGCCATCACTGTTCTGAGTCAGCTGCTCAACCCGCTGTTCGGCCGATTTCAGAGCGCTTTGGCACTCGCGGGTCAATTTAATGCCTCGCTCGAACGCCGCCAAAGATTGCTCCAAAGGCAGTTCGCCCTGCTCCAGATCCCGTACCAGCTTTTCGAGCTCGTCCAGGGATTTTTCAAAGTCGGCTATCGATGTCTTGTCTTTGTCACCGGCCATGGGCGTCCTCCGCTCCAATGTGTCAGGAAATGCGCGGATTATAACAGAGTCCCCGAGCTATCGCTGCCAGCGGAACTCTCGCTTTTCGAGCTTCTGTGCGAACGGTCCCCAAGTTTGCTCTGTTACCTGTATTTCGCCTAGCGCTGACAGCGTCACAATGGTGGTGGCACGGGTGCCGTAGTGCTCGCCACTGATAAACGGAGATGAGAGAAAACGTTCAGTGTCCATCCCAACGCCGGTGTCTGGCAGTTGGTTATCGGGGGCTGGTGTGGTGTCTTGCAGTACAGAAATCAGCTGGCTGTGCATCGCGTTTGTATCGGCGTGGGCTGAGTCTATTGATTGGCCGACGGCCGCACGTAGTCGCAAAAGCTTGGGCCAGGGAGTTTGTAGCAAATGGTTGCTGAGACCGTAGATACCCCTGAATACTTGCCTTCCTGGGTTGGCATCCCGGTTGCTGTAATACCAGCCACTGCTGGGGGATAGCGATACCAGATTGAATCCTGAATAGCGTTCGGGCTCCGAGCTTAACGAATGCTTTAATTCCGTGTAGGGCTGGCTGAGGGCATTCAGGGGCAGTTCGCCCCGACTGCTACGTCCCGGTTCAGGGCTTCCCTCGCGGACATTGGTGACCGCGGTTACGCGGCCGTCAGGTGAAACTGCCAGCCAGGTGCCGCCGGATTCCAAATCGCGGCCTGCAAGGATTTCTAAACCGTTGTCTGTCGTCCACCAGTCCATTGCTGTAGTGGGGCGCCGGTAAAATTCATCACGATTGGCGGCCACCACAAGCGGGTACTGACGGCTTTGGCCAAGGGCGAAAACAATGGTGCACATAACAGGTAATCATCCTTACTCATCGGGGCTGCAGCGATTGACAACAATGCGTATCATACCAGCCTGAATGCTTCCCCGGACCCTAAACGATTATGACCCTGATTGGCGTACTTGTTCTGTACCTGTTGCTAGGTGCACTTGCTGGCACTATGGCTGGCCTGTTCGGTATTGGCGGCGGTCTGGTGATCGTGCCTGTGCTGATTTTCAGTTTCAACTTTATGGAGTTCAGCCCGGAGATTGCCGCGCATTTGGCCATCGGGACCTCGCTGGCGACCATTTTGTTTACCTCGATTAGTTCCATTCGCACCCATCATCAGCATGGCGCCGTGCGTTGGGATCTTTTTCGCCCTATGACGGTCGGAATCATTGCGGGCGCACTATTGGGCGCTTGGACGGCTGCTATGTTAAGTGGGCCGTTCCTTGAAACGATTATTGGTGTGTTCGCTATTCTGGTGGCACTGAAGATGATTCTGGAAGTGAATCCAAAGCCGGGTAGAGATGTGCCCGGCACTGCTGGATTGGGCGTGGCTGGTGGTTTCATCGGCTGGGCTTCTGCGATTTTCGGGATTGGTGGAGGCACGATTTGCGTGCCTTATCTGACGTGGTCCAACGTCCGCATGCAGCAGGCCGTTGCCACGTCGGCCGCTTGCGGTTTTCCGATAGCTCTGGCGGGAGCGGTCGGGAACATCTGGACCGGATGGCAGCATCCCGAATTGCCAGGCATGAGCCTAGGATTTATTTACTTGCCCGCACTCATTGGCATTGTCGCCACCAGCGTAATATTTGCCCGTTTAGGGGCCAAATTGGCACACCGCCTTGATGGCCGCCTTCTGAAACGTATTTTTGCCATTGTGCTGATTATTGTCGGCCTACGATTCCTGCTGAGCTGAGAGTCTTTCCATGTTGCAATACCCACAGATTGATCCGGTCGCGATCGCGATCGGCCCCCTTAAAATTCATTGGTATGGTCTGACCTATTTGGTCGGCTTTGCGGCCGCATGGTGGCTGGGGAACATCCGTAGCCGTAAACCATGGTCACCGTTGAAGGAAGAGCAAGTTGGCGATTTGATTTTCTATATGGCGCTGGGTGTCATCCTCGGTGGCCGTTTTGGGTACGTCGTGTTTTATAACTTCGATGCCTTTATTGCAGACCCCCTTTGGTTGTTGCGGGTCTGGGAAGGCGGGATGGCGTTCCACGGTGGCTTGCTGGGTGTCATGGTTGCCATGGTGTGGTACGGCCGCAAAACCGGTGCCGGGTTCTGGAAAATTGCCGATTTTGTGGCTCCGCTAGTGCCGGTAGGGTTAGGCGCAGGCCGTGTCGGTAACTTCATTAACGGCGAGCTTTGGGGCAAACCGACGGATTTGCCATGGGGCATGGTGTTCCCACAGGCACAAGAGGCATTGGCACGTCACCCGTCACAGTTGTATCAGGTTGCGTTGGAAGGCGTGGCGCTATTTGCCATTCTGTGGTGGTTCTCGGCGAAAGAACGGCCGAAAATGGCGGTCTCGGGCCTCTTTTTGTTGTGTTACGGCGTGTTCCGTTTTCTGGTCGAGTTTGTCCGCTTGCCAGACGCGCACCTAGGGTACTTGGCCTTTGATTGGGTCACCATGGGACAGGTGTTGTCGTTGCCCATGATCATTGCTGGCGCTGCCTTAATTGCCATAGCTTACCGGAGAGAAACATCATGAAAGCTTACCTCGACCTGATGCAAGATGTGGTTGATAACGGATTTGATAAGGGTGACCGTACTGGCGTGGGAACCCGTTCGGTGTTTGGCCGGCAGATCCGTTTCAATTTGCAGGAAGGCTTTCCGTTGGTGACCACCAAGAAAGTGCATCTGCGCAGTATCATCTGTGAGTTGCTGTGGTTTCTGCAAGGATCCACTGACAACAACTGGCTCAAAGAACGCAAGGTGTCCATCTGGAACGAGTGGGCATTGGAGAATGGCGATCTGGGGCCTATTTACGGTAAGCAGTGGCGTAGCTGGCAGTGCCACGATGGGGGTGTGATTGATCAGATTAGCGAAGTGATCGACCAGATTCGCAATAAGCCAAACTCCCGTCGTTTGATCGTTTCAGCCTGGAACCCGGCTGAGTTGCCGGATGAATCCATTGGCCCGCAGGATAACGTGCGGGAAGGGCGTATGGCGTTGGCTCCGTGCCACTGTTTGTTCCAGTTTTATGTGGTTGACGGCAAGCTGTCTTGTCAGTTGTATCAGCGCAGTGCAGATTTGTTCCTGGGTGTGCCGTTCAATATTGCGTCTTATGCGTTGCTGACGCATATGATTGCTCAGCAGTGTGATCTGGATGTGGGTGAGTTTGTGCATACATTTGGCGATTGCCATTTGTACCAGAATCACCTGACTGACGAGATTGTGTTTGAGCAGTTGAAGCGGGAGCCTCGAGCTTTGCCGAAGCTGGTTATGAAACGTAAGCCTGCTTCGATTTTTGACTATGAGTTGGAAGATTTCGAGTTTGAGGGGTATGACCCGTATCCGGGGATAAAGGCGCCTATCGCTATTTGACCTTTGCTTACTCCAAATTCAAATGGGAATCAGACGAAATGAGAAAAGCACTCATCGTAGCCATGGCCCGAAATCGGGTTATTGGCCGGAACAATGCGCTGCCTTGGTATTTGCCGGGAGATTTGCGGTACTTCAAAGAAGCCACTATGGGTAAGCCCATTCTTATGGGGCGGAAGACTTGGGACTCTATTGGTCGGCCCTTGCCGGGGCGGATGAACCTGGTTATTTCCCGAAACCCAGAGTGGAAAGCTCCAGCGGGTACAGTATCGGCCACATCATTGGACGCAGCATTGGTGAAAGCCGAGGCTCAGGCTGAGCTGGATGGTGGTGAAGAGGTGATGATAATTGGCGGTGGGCAGATTTACGCAGAAGCTCTGCCGATGGTCGATCGGATTTATATTACGCAGGTACACGCCGAAGTTGACGGGGATGCCTACTTTCCGGAAGTGAACTGGGATGAGTGGGAAGAGATCGGACGCGAAGATTTCTCCGCGTCTGACAATAATCCTTACGACTACAGTTTTGTAGTCTATCAGCGTAACCGGTCGAGCTGACCGGTTACGCTAGCTGGCTTATGAGCGCGGAGCGCGCTTAGGGCCAGGTTTTCCACCGGGCTTACCGCCACCAGGACGACCTCGACCGCCGTCTTTGCGGGGGCCACCGCCGGGCTTACCGTCTTTACGGAAGTTTTTGCCAGGACCGCCTTTGCGGAAGTTGCCTTTACCGGAAGGGCCGCCTCTGCGTCGTGGCGGAGCTGACGAAACTTCAGGCAGAGCTTCAGGCTGCTCAAGTGGCAGTGAATCTGGCTGAGACGCTTCCATCCAGCATGCCAAGGCACCGGCTACTGCCGTGATGTCCATATCGTTACGTTCGGCGATGTCGTCCAGCAAAGCAATCGCTTTGGCAGCGCGAGGATCGTCGGTGAAGCCCAGTAGTTGTGCTTCAAACTGCTCAACTCGCATTTGCTGCAGCGCAGCCGGCGAAGGCAGTTGGTACGGTTCCATGGGCGAGTTGGTGGCGCGTTCTAAAGTGCGCAACCAGCTACGCTCGCGGGGAGTTACCAGCAAGATGGCTTTACCGGTACGGCCTGCACGACCCGTACGACCTACGCGGTGAATGTAAGCTTCGGTGTCGTAGGGGACGTCGTAGTTGATAACGTGGGTGATTCTGGGAACGTCCAGGCCACGGGCAGCTACGTCGGTAGCAATGATGATGTCTTTCTTGCCGCGCTTCAGATCTTCAACGGTTTGCTCACGCTGACGCTGGTTCAAATCGCCGCTCAAAGGCGCAACGGCGTGGCCGCGGGCTGACAGTTTTTCTGCGAGCAGTGTGGTTTCCGCTTTGGTGCGAACAAAGATGATTGACGCGTCAAACGGCTCTACTTCCAGGATTCGGGTTAGGGCGTCGAGCTTGCGCTCAGCGTAAACCGGCAATACAAACTGAGAAATACGCTCAACGGTGCGAGTTTCGCTTTCAATGCGGACCTCGGTAGCGTTCTTCAGATATGTCTGGGCAACTTTTTTGATCTGCGGCGGCATAGTGGCCGAGAACAGGGCACGCTGGCAGTTCGGCGGTGTTTTGGACAAGATTGCCTCAACATCGTCGATAAAGCCCATTCGCAGCATTTCATCGGCTTCGTCGAGAACCAGAGCTCGGAGGTTTTCTAATCTCAGAGTACCTTTGCGCAGGTGGTCCAGCATACGGCCGGGAGTACCCACGATAACCTGGGCGCCACGCTTCAGGCCGCGAATCTGGGGGGCGAAGTCTTGGCCGCCGTATATTGGCAGAACGTGGAACTGTTTGAACTTACTCGCGTAGGTAGTAAAAGCTTCAGCTACCTGGATGGCCAGTTCCCGGGTGGGGGCCAATACAAGAATCTGAGGCTGTGCAATGTTCGGGTCAATGCGGCTCAGCAAGGGCAGTGCAAACGCCGCAGTTTTTCCGGTGCCGGTCTGGGCGACACCCAATAAATGGTTGCCGGCCAGCAGGGCAGGAATGGATTGCGCCTGGATGGGCGATGGTGTTTCGTAGCCAACGGCGGATACGGCTTCCAGGACGGCTGGGTCCAGCCCCAGTTCGGCAAAAGACAATTCTGACATGAATGTACTCGGTATTCGGAGGATATGACATTGCAAACGCAATGCATGATTTTCGAGGATTATAGTCGTTTTGTGGCGCTATTGACATATTTTATGCTGTAGGTCAGGTAGGTAGTTGCCGGGGCGGCTGTCTTGCCAGCTGTCAGGAACTGGGGCAATCTCTAATGTTTGCAGGCTAACGGTCGGAGAATAGGCATGAGATTTGATGAGCTTTTAGAGGGTGTACGCCAGGGCCTGGATGTAGTGATACCGGCGAGTTGGGGGCAAGGGCGAGCAAGTTTTGGCGGCGTGGTTGCAGCGCTGACCTATGAAGTGGTGGTCTCCAAGGTGGCTCCCGGTCGGCCCCTTCGTGCCATGCAGATTTCTTTCGTTGGGCCGGTGGAGGCGGATGTTCCTGCGGTTTTTGAGGTGGAGGTTCTTCGTGAAGGAAAAGCCGCCTCACAGGTAACTGGGCGTATTGTACAGAATGGCGAGCCTCGCCTGGTTTGCTTGGCGAGCTTTGGTGGTGATCGTGATTCTGCTGTTCAGGTGACTCCTTTAGAGGGGCCCGTTGCCAAACCGGTTGACGAGTGTCCCGAGCTTCCTTACATCAAGGGCGTAACTCCGGAATTTACCCAGCATATTGAAATGCGCTGGGCGTTTGGACATATGCCGTTTTCCGGTAAAGGTGGACGCGAGATGGGCGGTTGGATGCAGTTCCGAGAAACGCCGGATGCTATGACGGATGCCCATATTATTGCTTTGGCGGACGCATGGCCGCCGGCTATTTTACCGCACTTGAAGGGGCCGGCTCCGGCGAGCTCACTGAGCTGGAATCTGGAAATTATTCATCCAAGGCCTGTGATCGCCCCCGGCGACTGGTTACTGTACCGGGCCACGGTTGATCAAGCGGGTTCAGGTTATGGGCATACCCATGCGGGTATTTGGACAGCTAAAGGTGAGCTAATAGCTTTGAGCCGGCAAGCGGTGACTGTCTTTGGTTGAGCGGAGATGGCTGCGTTCAGGCGGCCATCTCTTGTTTCAACGCATCGATAATGACTCTGGCAAACGAGTTTGGTGAGTCTTCCTGCAGGAAGTGCCCCCCCGGAAGAGTCATGTGCGGCTGCCCATACGCGCCCGGTATACGACGCTGCATTTGGCGATCAACGCCGCGGGTGAGGGGGTCGCCGCTGCTGAAGCACGTAATGAAGGGTTTGCGCCACTTCTCGAGTTTGCGCCAGGCTTCGCGATTTGCAGCACTGGACGTATCAGCATGAGAGGTGGGGATCAGCGCAGGGAAAGCTCGGGCGCCGCCTTTGAATTCGTCCCGTGGAAATGGCGCTTCGTACGCAGCTAGTTCCCGTTTCGTCAGTGTTCTTTCGGTGCCGAGTTGTACCATTTTACTGACAGGAAACCAGGGGCTGTGGTTGGCAAAGGCTTTCCAGACTTTAAACGTTGTTGAAACCCGTGTGTCGCCGGTTGGCAGCATGCCGTTTCCAACGATAATGCGGTTGAATCGGTCAGGGTTGTCTGCCGCCAACCGTAAGCCGAGTAAGGATCCCCAGTTTTGACAAACCAGCGTGGCTCCCCGGATGTCCAGTGTCTCCAGCCAGCGGGACAGCCAGCGTAGATGGTTGTCGTAGGAATAGTCACTGAGTGCGGCGGGTTTGTCGGATTTTCCAAAACCAATCAGATCGGGTGCCAAAACCCGGTGACCAGCTGCGGCAACAACCGGGATCATATGCCGGTAAAGGTACGACCAAGTGGGCTCGCCGTGCAGCATGATCACGGGAGCTCCATTTGCGGGTCCGTCGTCCACGAAGTGCATTCGCAGGCCGGATTCGACCTCTTGATAATTTGGAGGAAAAGGGTAATCCGGTAGGCCTTCGAAGCGTGCTTCGTCGGTTCTCAGGATACGCATGCCATCGACTATCCTAACTGATTGGGTGCGCGACTGTCGGTCGACAATCTTAGGGGTTCAGAATAAAACAGTTGAAACGTTTGTTTGTTTGAGTTGCGTAACAGAGCGTTGTCGGTTTGAATCCGAGCTTGTCTTGTTGCGCCGTTTTAGTGCGGAGGGTTGTCAGTTCGGGCCATCTTTTGGATCGATCACGGGGCGGCGATTGGATCGTTTGTCGTCCCAATCTAGTTCTTTGGGGTTATACCAACCAATTGCATCCAAGACTTTTTCACGGGTGCGGGCCGAAAGAGTTGGCCAGAGCTCTTGAAAGTCGTTCAAGCCCATCTCGCGATAGCGCTGTTGTTTGCTGGTCAAACGGCTGATGATTTTTGGAAGTTGCAGAGCCTCTCCCAACTGTCCAGGCACTAAAACGTCCTGCCCCATCACCTTTCGGCGATGCATGCGGGCAGCGAGGACTCGCCGCAATTCAGTGGCCGCGTCAAGAGCCGTCTCAAGGCTGAAGTTTTCAGTGGGCAATGGCATAACGAGTTCAATGGTTGGTTAATAACCATCAACTATAACGCGAAGTTGGCTACAGTGGCCACGCTGTCGTGGTAGTCTTAGCTTCCGTTTGTTCCCCTGTTTTGTAGGTCTGATCCGATATGTACGCCAAACTTGAAACACGAACTTTTCTGGCGATGCTGGTGGGCGTTTCTTTAGCGTTCGTTCTGCTGATGAAGCCGTTCTTGGGCCCGATTTTTTGGGCGGTGGCAATTGCGCTTATATTTCACCCTGTTCAACAACTTCTTCATAAACGGCTAGGTGACAGGCCCAATACCAATGCGTTGATCACGCTCTTTGTGTGTTTGGTGATCGTCATTCTTCCGGTCCTCGTTCTCGGCACTGCGATGATTGGTGAAGGGGTGGGTATATACCAAAAAATTCAGGATGGCGAGATTCGCCCAGGCGAATACATCGATCAGGTCAATACATCATTTCCCGCTATTCAATCACTTCTGGCGCAATTTGATATCAACGTTGCGGAGCTTAGAGACCGAGTGGTGAGTGCTTTTTTAGGGGGGAGTCAGTTTTTGGCCAAACAAGCATTAGGGTTGGGTCAGAATACGTTCCAATTCTTCCTTGGACTGGCGTTGATGATTTACTTGGCGTTCTTTCTGCTTCGGGACGGCAGTAAACTTGTTGAATTGATGATCAAGGCGTTGCCGCTCGGAGATGAGCGGGAACGGTTGTTGTTTGCGAAATTTGCCGAGGTGACTCGAGCAACCGTCAAAGGCAATCTTTTGATCGCCATCATTCAGGGAGCGTTGGGCGGCATTATTTTCGCTGTGCTCGGCATCACCGGTGCCGTGTTGTGGGGGGTGGTTATGGCGGTTGTGTCGTTGTTGCCCGCCGTTGGCGCCGCGATTGTATGGGTGCCGGCGGCTATCTACCTGGCTGCGGTTGGTGATGTTGTATCGGCGGCTGTGCTTACGGCATTTGGTGTGGTGGTGATTGGTCTGGCGGATAATCTGTTGCGGCCTATTTTGGTGGGTCGCGACACCAAGTTGCCGGATTATCTGGTGCTGCTGTCAACGCTCGGTGGGATAGCGATGTTTGGTATCAACGGGTTTGTCATGGGGCCTTTGGTCGCGGCTTTGTTTATGGCTTTCTGGGGCATCTTTATTCGGGAATTCAGTGAAGGGGCAGAACAAGAAGCGCAACAACGGAACAGCGAGCACGGTTCTGAGCTCTGAAATATGTTACGGTTTTTTTAAGTCATAACTAGACTGTGCGCTACAACATAATAACTAGACAGGTACCGCAAGGTATCAGGAGTAAGGCAGGTGAGAACCATGAGAACAGTTGTACGTCATTTCGGTAAATCGACGCTGTTGGTTGGAGCAATCACAATGGCGGGGCTGGTCCCGGCAGCTCAGGCCAACGACACGGTTGCCCTCAAACATGCGCTATATGGGGCTGGCTATGACATTAGTAATGTCAGCCCCACCATGGATGACAGTACACGTGCCGAGCTGGTTCGCTTTCAGGAAGATCAAGGGTTGAAAGCCAACGGCATGGTTACCGAAGAAACGAAAAAGGTGTTGGGCATGGTTCCTGTCCAGCAGGTCGCTTCATCAAGTGTCACCAGCGCCGCCGCTCCGGTACCGGCTAAAACCGCCGAGGCAGCAAAAACTGTTGCCGAACCAGCTACCAAGAAAGCTGATGAAGCGGAAGAGGACGATACCTGGTCGCTCTGGTGAGCGGTCAGCCCGAATATAAAAAAGCCCGGCTCTGACTGATCCGGGCTTTTTTATTGGTAGGGCGGGTCAGTCCAGTTTGGACGAATCTCTGACCGCGCCCTTGTCGGCACTGGTTGCCAACAGAGCGTAAGCCTTGAGGGCTGTTGAAACCTTGCGCTCTCTGGTTTGATCCGGCTTCCAGCCTTTTGCGTCACGTAGGCGGCGACGCTCGGTTAGCTCGTCATCGCTGAGCTGCACGTTGATCGAGCGGTTCGGGATGTCGATCAGGATGGTGTCTCCGTCTTCGATCAGACCTATGGCACCTCCGGCAGCGGCTTCGGGGGACGCGTGGCCGATAGATAGACCTGACGTGCCGCCTGAGAACCGGCCATCGGTCAACAAAGCACACTCTTTACCTAGCCCCTTGGATTTCAGGTAGCTGGTGGGGTAGAGCATTTCCTGCATGCCGGGGCCGCCGCGAGGGCCTTCGTAGCGAATGATAACCACGTCGCCAGACTTTACTTCATCGTCGAGAATGCCGGCGACGGCAGAGTCCTGACTTTCAAACACCTTAGCCTTACCTTCGAAGACAAAGATGCTTTCATCAACACCGGCAGTTTTTACCACGCAACCGTCCAGGGCGATGTTACCGTAAAGCACCGCAAGGCCACCCTCGGATGAGTAGGCGTTTTCAACCGAGCGGATGCAGCCGCTTTCGCGGTCGCCATCAAGGCTTGGCCAGCGAGTGCTCTGGCTGAATGCGGTTTGGGTCGGAATGCCCGCAGGGCCAGCTTTGTAGAATTCGATCACTTCAGGCGTGGGCGATTGCATGATGTCCCATGTTTTCAGGGCTTCTTTCATGGTCTTGCTGTGAACAGTTGGCAAATTGCTGTTGATCAAACCACCGCGGTCCAGCTCGCCCAGAATCCCCATGATGCCGCCCGCGCGGTGCACGTCTTCCATGTGGTATTTCGGCGAGTTTGGCGCCACTTTGCACAGCTGCGGCACTTCCCGGGATAAGCGGTCGATGTCGGCTAAATCGAAGTTCACTTCACCTTCCTGAGCGGCAGCAAGCAGGTGCAGAATAGTGTTGGTTGAACCACCCATGGCGATGTCCATGACCATGGCGTTCTTGAACGATTCGAGTGACGCGATGCTGCGAGGCAGTACGCTGTCATCATCCTGTTCGTAATAACGTCGGGTGTTTTCCACGATCTGACGGCCGGCTTTCAGGAACAGTTGTTCGCGGTCAGCGTGAGTTGCCAGCATTGAGCCGTTCCCCGGTAGTGCCAGACCAATGGCTTCAGCCAAACAGTTCATGGAGTTGGCAGTAAACATGCCGGAACAGGAGCCGCAGGTGGGGCAGGCGCTGCGCTCGTATTCGGCTACTTTCTCGTCGGTGGCGGTCGGGTCGGCGGCGATCACCATGGCATCGACCAGATCAAGCTTGTTTTCAGACAGCTTGGTTTTGCCGGCTTCCATCGGCCCACCGGAAACAAAAATAGCGGGGATGTTCAGGCGCAGGGCGGCCATCAGCATGCCCGGGGTGATCTTGTCGCAGTTGGAGATACACACCAGCGCGTCGGCACAATGCGCGTTGGCCATATACTCAACCGAATCGGCGATGATTTCACGGGATGGCAAGGAGTACAGCATGCCGTCGTGCCCCATGGCGATACCATCATCAACCGCGATGGTGTTGAATTCTTTGGCAACACCGCCGGCTTCTTCAATTTCACGGCAGACCAACTGGCCCAGATCTTTCAGGTGAACATGACCCGGCACGAATTGGGTAAAAGAGTTAACGACGGCTATGATGGGTTTGCCGAAATCTTCGTTTTTCATACCAGTTGCACGCCATAGGGCGCGAGCTCCGGCCATGTTCCGGCCGGCTGTCGATGTGTGCGAACGATACTGGGGCATGATGTGCTTTTCTCTCCCGATTGATCTTATTAAAGCTATATTAAAAGCTGTAAACATCAGAGGATACCAGATTCAGTGCGTTCGCATGGCTGTTTTGGTCGTGTGTGATTAGAATATGTAACAACGATATTCATTATCTTGAGAGTTTATTTATGGGAAGCCAGGAACGGCTAACGCTTCGTCGGTTGAAAGATTTTAATCCCCTTGGCCGGCTGACAGATGGTCAGCTCGTGGTGTTGGCAAACCGGGCCGAGCGCCGGGCCTTTAAGCGGGGCGCGAAAATTCTCGAACGCGGAGAGCGTGACGGGTTGGATTACTTTTTGATTTCCGGCTCGGTGCAGTTGGCATCTCATGATGGCCGAAATTCGGTCATTCAGGCGGGGACCGACAAGGCGGTTAACCCGATCGCGAGGCTCCAGCCGCGAATGTACGACGTTAAAGCGTTGGAGCTTTGTGAGGTGCTGGTTGTTGAGCAAGAAATTCTCAACCAGCTGTTGCGCGATGCCCCAGTGGCGCAGGATGGGATGGCATCATCGGTTGACGAGGTTGGTCAGAGCGAAGAGCACCAGTTGTTGATGGAGTTCTATGCCAAGCTGCGATCGAACCAGTTACAACTGCCAAGTGTGCCGGATGTCGCTTGGAAAGTTCGACGGCTTGTTGAACGAGAAGATACTGGTGCAACCGAGGTTGCTGCAGCAGTGTCGGCTGACCCGGCCATGGCGGCGAAATTGGTTCGCGCCTGCAACAGTCCCTTGTACCGTGGTTTCAGTGACGTTCGAAGCGTTCAAGAAACGGTGGTTCGTTTGGGGATGAGAACAACCCGGCAATTGGTGACGGTGTTCGCTATGCGGGAAGTATTCAAATCCCAGCAACCCACGTTAAAGAAAGAGATGGAAGCCTTGTGGCAGCATTCTCGCGAGGTGGCGGCTTTGTGTTGGGTTTTAGCAGACCATGCAACGGGCGTGAACCCGGAAGAAGCGATGCTGGCGGGGTTGTTACACGATGTGGGCGTGGTGCCGGTGCTGGTGCAGGCCGAGAGGCATGTAAATCTGTTCGCAGACGAAAAGAACCTGCAGCATGCTATCTCGGAGTTGCGGTCGGACGTTAGTTGCGCTGTCTTGGAGAATTGGTCGTTTCCTAAAAACTTTATTGAAGCGGCTCGTTATGCCGAAGATTGGAGCTATGAGAGCCGCGACCCCTCGCCTCAGCTTGTGGATATCGTGATTGTGGCTCAAATGCACGCCATGATTGGTTCCAGCAAGAGTGGCGGTTTACCGGCTTTTGATCAGGTGCCCGCTTGGCGCCGCTTGGGTGAGCTGGAGTTGAATGCATCCCGCAGTCTGCAAGTGCTCAGTGAAGCGAAAGATCGGGTAAATGAAGCTCAGAAGCTATTGTCTGGCCGTTAAATTAACATGCAACCGGGGTCTGCTTTGCAGTGAATGAAACCCATATGAATGTGCCTATATTTCCGTTGAATTCCGTTGTCTTGCCTCAAGGGCGCATTCCTTTGCAGCTGTTCGAGCCTCGATATATTGATATGTTGAGCCGATGCCTGAAGGAAGATCGCGGTTTTGTGATTGTGCTCTTGCAGGAAGGCCCTGAAACGTCGAGGACCACGGCGTTTTACGACATTGGCACCTACGTGCGCATCATTGATTTCCAGCAGCTGGATAATGGATTGTTGGGCATCACGGTAGAGGGTGAAAGCAAGGTGACGGTGGTTCGAACCTGGCAGCAAAAAGACGGCTTGAATCTGGGTGACGTGGAATGCTTGATGTCCGAAGTCGAGAGCGGTGTGCCGGAGCGTTACCATGAATTGCCTTCGGTGCTTCGGGCTCTGTTTCGGCACCCCGCGATACAGAATCTCGACATGAAGGTGGACTTTGACGACGCACGGCATGTTGGATGGCGTCTCACGGAATTATTACCCCTGGATACCCCCGAAAAACAACGTTTGGCCGAGCTGCAAGATCCGTTGGAGCGTCTTGACCGACTACAGCGTCTGTTGGAAGCGCTTGAAGGCGACGGTTAGGGCCTAGGAGTATAGTTCTGTATGGCTAAACCCCATTGCTCGCCGATGTAAAAAGCGCCAAACACCACCCAAATGATGAGAGCGATCCAGGAGACCGCATCAGCCTTGATCGGGACCCGGTCATAGCGGCTATAGCTAGCTCGGATAATGCCGGTAATCGTCAGCCCCAGAAACAATCCCCCTAAAACGTCAGTGAACCAGTGTACCCCGAGGTAAAGTCGGCTAAGTGCTATCGGAATCAGGGGTAACGACAGCAATACATAGCTTTGCCATCGTTGTTTTTGAGTGTTTTCGGCGGCAATGAAGCTAGCAGCCAGTGTCACTAAAACCGTAGCGCCGGCCGTGTGGCCACTGGGAAAAGCGCCAGACTCAGGGGGGCTAAGCACCTGATCGGGACGGCTTATGCCAATGCCTGCCTTGAGTAACCATACACTGACGGCAGTCAGTAGGGCTGCTGTGATGATGTGGATGGCGGCCGCGTAGTAGCCTCGGAACGCAAGACATGCGGTTGCCAAGACCGCGGCTGCGACTAAAACGGGAGGATCGCCGGCAAGCGTAAAAGCGATCATTGGTAGGTCCAGCAGTGGTTGCCGGAGCAATTGGAACCATTCACTGACCAATTGGTTGAGCAAGAGCAGGTGGCCGCTGAGCGTGACCAACTGGGCGAGAATCAAAAACAGTGCCAAGGCCGTGGTGGCCATCATTAGTGAAGGCAGCGGAAATTCGCCGCTGCGGGCGGGCCGGGTGCTCGTGTATAAACGCCAGAATCTGTGGGTGGCATCATAGGCCGCCATGCGCGTTTCTAGCCAGTGATACAGCCGACTGCCTTCACCAAGACCGAGTCGCATTCTAAGCGTGATTAGATACACAATGAGCAATGCGGCGCCACTGATGCCGAGGACCCAATAGAAATGGGGCGGCGGTTGAATGCCCGTCGCGAGTGCCGCGCCAACCAGGTAGCCCGGCAGAATGTAAGTCAGCGCCCAACCGACCGCAGACAGCAGATTAAACGCAAGGAAGCGTTGCCAAGGCATGTAAAAGGCACCGGCAATTAAAGGGATGATGGGGCGTATAGGGCCTACAAAGCGACCAATGATGACGCTTTTGCCGCCGTGGGCATGGAAAAACGTTTCCCCGCGGGCTAACAATTTAGGGTAGCGGCTCAGTGGCCAAACTGAATGTAGGCGACCCTGAAGCATCCGCCCGATGGTAAAACTCAACACGTCTCCCGCCACAGCTCCTGCGCCCGCCCAGATAAGGGCTTCCGACAGCGGCATGCCGGATTTTCCGGCTAAAGCCGCAAACGCAAACAGCATCGCCACGCCGGGCACAATAATGCCCGCCACGGCGAGAGATTCAATAAAGGCCGTGGCAGCGAGTGCCAGCGCAAGCCATCCAGGGTTGGCTGCGACCCATGTTGTTGCCTCGTTAAGCCAAGTTTCGGTCATGCTTTAACAGGTTCTCCGGGGCTAAACCAAGCTGAATTGGCACCTCTTGTGTGCGCCTCTTCCATGGCGCTTGTGGCGCGAGACCGCAATGAGTAGGTGCTGGTGTCGCCATTGCCGCGAGTGGTGCACCCCAGACTAACGGAAACGTTGCCGATTTCGGGCCAGTTGTGCTCTATGAGCTTGCGGCGGATGCGCTCAGCTATCACTCGAACGCCTTCTTCGGGTGTGAAGGGGAGGATCAGGAAAAATTCAGATTCATTGACGGTGTATAGAGTGTCACCGGTTCGAATGGTTTCGAACAGGTGCTCGGTTATGTTCTTTAGCAAGTTTTGTAGCCCGTTTTTTCCGTGCAGATCCCGAATTTCTTCTGCATAGCTAAGGCCGATGCTAACAACAGAAAGCGGGTGTCCGGTGGCAATGGCTCGGCTGATTTCTTTTTGCAGTGTTTCATCAAGAAAACGAGCGTTATGAGCGCCCGTAATCGGGTCTGTGGTGGATAGGTTTTGAGCAGATTGGGCCATGTAGTCGTAACCCCAAATATAGAACCCGACCACCGTCAGCATGAGCATCAGCCCTGAGCTGGATATAAGCGCGTCAGCGAACGGTTGTTCTACCAGCAATGAGACGGACACCGTTGTGACCAATAAAACTGACAACGCAAGCCCTTGGCGAAGCGGCAAAATGGTCAGGTTGAGAACCAGAAGCGGCATCGCCCAGTGACTGATGCCCGGCGCATTGAGAGTCAGCGAGGAAATGAGCAATCCTGCGTTTAAAAGACTGAGAATGATCAGGTGCCCCGGCGCTGACAGTTGCTGACGGCGAGAAATAAACGTGTAGATCAGGCCCACGAACAGCAGTGTCGCCATCATTGAAGCAAGGTAGAACAGTTGATAAAAACCATAGCGCAGATTTTGGAATGCCAATGCGCTGATAAAAACAGCCGCCAGCGTGTAGGCTACGCTGTGGGACCAGGTTCTTAGCCGGGTTTCTGTCATTGTGCAGCCCCTTTGGTACCTGAAAGGTTGTTGGGTACCGGATTGCTGTAGGCTTGTGTTCGGTTACCACCTTGCTGTTGGGCGCGCCGTAGTGCATTTGAAGCGCTGATTTGCAGGCTGTCAGCATCATCGCCAATGTTTAAGCCGGCAACGCCAGCGCTGACGGTCAGTTTCAGGCCGTGAGAGGTCATCAGGGTGCGCAGTCCATTCCGAATGCGTTCGGCGGTATCCGCGGCTTCTGCGGTATTGGTGCTCGGCAGTATTGCCAGAAACTGCAAATCGGCCATTCGGTAATAGGTGTCGAAATCCCGAAGCTGCGAATGCAGGTACCGGCCGATGCGAGGCAGAATAGCGCTGATGTCGGCATCCGGATCAGTATCGCTCAGGTGGGTATCGAGCCCTATTGCCATGGCCGAAAGATGAGTGCCTTCCCGCTCACTGCGTTGTATTTCCTTGTGTAAATCTGCTGACAAGTATTCCCGGCTTGCCGCTTGGGTTAGCTGATCAGTGCGGCGCAAGGGCTTGAGCTGGCGGTCTTTGTATTTTTGAAGAAGAATCAGGATTGCTCCGAGCAGTGTGGAGAGCAAAAAGGCGCTGATCATCTGGTGCCGGTCGGGTAGCGTGATAAACCATTGTGTGCTGGATATCACAAACACAACGCCAATCATGGTTACAACGGTTGCCAGATAAGCCGGAACAAACCCGAAAGTGATCAGGGGGAGGGCATACAGCCAGTGGCTCAGAGCCCAGGGGCCGCGCCATAGTGCGATAAACAGGGCTAAATTCAGAGTAATAAAAAACAGTATGCGCAACTGTGGCCACGGCATGAATTGTCTGCGGCGGTTGCCGTGCATGCCGGTCAGAAACAGGCCCGCTGTAGACGCCGCTGCGGCCGCCGCTAGTGGTTCTCTCAAGGCAGCAAACCCCGCCGCGGTTAACGCGAGAACAACGAAGCCTATTTTCGACAGCTTGCTAGGCAGAAATTTTTCGGCCAACTGGGGCATGGTGACAGTCCTATACCGGCACATCCGTTGAATATTGAATCCTGTGCAGCGGTATAATAGTCGTTTGGGGTGCGGACTTGAAACGGGAAAGGTAAAGTAACCCACCGGTTTTAGATTTAGCTTGCATATAAGAAGGTATATCCATGAACGTTGCAGCGTATATGACGGAGCTCGGCCAGCAGGCTCGGGCCGCCGCCCGAGAAGTTGCCAGATCAACGACTGAAGTGAGAAATCACGCGCTTTCAGCCACCGCAGACGCACTCAACAGTGCTCGTGCAGAGCTTGCGCAGGCCAATCAGAAAGATCTGGAGAACGGCCGGGCCAACGGGTTGGACGCTGCGATGCTTGATCGACTAGAGCTGACCCCAGCCCGCATTGATACGATGATCGAAGGCCTGAAACAAGTGGCAACCTTGCCAGATCCGGTAGGCGAGATTACGGATATGACCTATCGCCCGTCCGGTATTCAGGTGGGAAAAATGCGGGTGCCATTGGGGGTGATTGGTATCATTTATGAATCGCGACCAAACGTAACCGTTGAAGCGGCGAGCCTGTGTTTGAAGTCCGGCAATGCAACGATTCTTCGAGGCGGCTCTGAAGCTATCCACTCTAATCAGGCCGTGGCTGCCTGCATAGCGCAGGGCTTAGCCGCTGCCGGCTTGCCGGAAACTGCGGTTCAAGTTGTTGAAACCACTGACCGAGACGCAGTGGGGGCATTGATCACCATGCCACAGTATGTGGATGTGATTGTGCCTCGCGGCGGGAAGGGGTTGATTGAGCGAATCTCGCGGGATGCCAAAGTACCGGTGATCAAGCACCTTGATGGGGTGTGCCACGTCTACATCGACAGTCACGCTGATCCCGAGAAGGCTCTCAAAGTTGCGGTCAATGCCAAGACCCATCGCTACGGCACCTGCAATACCATGGAAACCTTGCTGGTGGATGAGGAAATTGCTGAAGACATGCTGCCGTTGCTGGCGGCAGAATTTAAAGCGAAAGGTGTTGAATTGCGGGGCTGCGAGCAAACACAAAACATTCTCCCCGGCATCGTTGCTGCGAGTGAAGAGGATTGGCACGAAGAGTATCTTGCACCGATTCTTGCGGTGCGGGTGGTAGCGGGGTTGAACGGCGCCATAGATCACATCAACCACTACAGCTCTCAGCACACAGAAAGCATCGTAACCGAAAACTACACCCGAGCGCGTCGTTTCCTGACTGAAGTGGATTCCAGTTCGGTAATGGTAAATGCCTCAACACGATTTGCCGACGGATTCGAATATGGATTGGGAGCTGAAATCGGTATCTCCACCGACAAAATCCATGCCCGTGGTCCGGTTGGGCTGCTTGGCTTAACGTCTCAAAAATACGTGGTGTTTGGCGATGGCCACATCCGGGCCTGATTGATGCACGTTATTTACGGCGGAACCTTCGATCCGATCCACCACGGACATCTGAGATTGGCGCTGGAAGTGGCAGACGCGCTGCAGGTGCAGCAAGTGGATCTGGTACCTTGCCACATACCGCCTCATCGAGGTGATACCGGCGCAACCTCCGCTCAGCGGCTCGAGATGATTCAGCTTGCGCTTGCTGGCGAATCGAAGTTGCGTGTTGATGACCGGGAATTGCAGCGCGCCGGGGCATCCTACACCGCCGATACGCTGCGGCAACTGCGACAGGAGCTGGGCCCTGCAAAGCCTTTGGTGATGGTGGTAGGCACCGATGCCTTCGCCAGCTTTGATCAGTGGCGAGAGTGGAAGGATATTCCGGCCTTGGCACACATCGTTGTGGTTAAACGGCCGGGGTCGGATTTGCCGGCCGGGAGTGCAGCCAGCTGCCTGCTTGAAGAGCGCCGTGCAGTAACCGAAAAAGATCTGTGGCAGGCCCCTGCCGGAAAAATTCTGGAGTTTGACGCACCGTTAATCGAGATATCAGCAACCGGGATTCGCCAACGAATTTCTGGCGAACTTTCACCTCGTTACCTTCTACCCGATTCGGTGTTGCAGAGAATTCATGAGCAAGGCCTTTATGGTGCCTGCCCTGACAGAAACTTTTAGTGCTACAATCGCGCTTGAATATCACTAATCGGGCGGCCATCTGGGCCAGCGCCCGGAACACAGGGTCATTATGCAGGCAGAACAACTGAAAGATCTGGTCGTAAACGCGCTGGAAGACATCAAGGCGCAAGACATCAGCGTGGTTGATGTTCGTGATCGTACCAGCGTTACTGATTTTATGGTTCTCGCATCGGGTACTTCTAGCCGGCACGTGAAATCACTGGCGGATTCCGTGGTTATCGAGGCAAAAGAGCAGGGAATGCGAGCCAATAACGTAGAAGGTGCGCCGGGCAGCGACTGGATTCTTGTCGATCTGGGCGATGTGGTTGTGCATCTGATGCTGCCAGCAGCCCGGGAATTCTACGACCTGGAACGCTTCTGGCGTGATGCGCCAGAAGCTGGTGCGGCAGGCAGCGAGTAATCATGCGCCTGCGTTTGATCTGCGTGGGGCAGAAGATGCCCGACTGGGTCACTGCGGGGTATAACGATTATGTGCGCCGGATGCCTCCGGAGCTGCCCCTCGAGTTGACTGAAATTGCCATGCCTCACCGCGGCAAAAACCCCGATATCCCGAGACTTATGCAGCGTGAAAGCGATTCGATCCTTTCCGCTGTGGGCCAAAGGGATACGGTGGTTGCTTTGGAAGTGGGCGGGCGTCCGTGGTCAACGGAAAAGCTTGCTAGCCAGCTGGAGCGCTGGCAGCAAGATGGTCAGGACGTGTCGTTTCTGGTGGGTGGCCCGGATGGCTTAGCCGACGCTTGCCGACAACGTGCCGATCAACAATGGTCACTTTCTCCGCTTACCTTACCTCACCCTCTGGTCCGTATTCTGCTAGCAGAACAACTGTATCGTGCCTGGTCGATCACACGTAATCATCCTTATCACCGGGCCTAAGGTGAACTATGGCTTGGGGTGAATTCAAAGACACCGCGGCAGAGCGCCGGTTATTTCAGCGTCGTGCTTTGGTGATGTTGCTATTCGTCGTTCTGCTGATGACGGGGCTGTTGGCACGCATGTATCAGTTGCAAGTTGTTGAGCATGATGTGTACACCACGCTGTCTGATAAAAACCGCGTACAGGTTCAGTCAGTGCCGCCGCCTCGTGGTTTGGTGTATGACCGAAACGGCGAACTTATAGCGGAGAACCGGCCGGTCTTCAGTTTAACCATCGTGCCCGAGCGGGCGGCTCCGATTGACGACACACTGGCCCGTTTGGGGCGTATTCTCGCGATTGCCGACGAAGACCTCGAACGCTTCAAAAAGCGTTTGAATGAGCCTCGACGACCTTTCCAAGAGATTCCCTTGTTTTATGATCTGGGGGAATCTGATATCGCCAAGATGGCCGTTCATCGGCATGAATTTCCCGGTGTAGAAGTTACCGCTGAATTAGTTCGTTACTACCCCCACAGTGATCTCACTGCCCATGCCCTAGGGTTCGTTGGCCGTATTAATCGCGAAGAGTTGAATCGGATAGATCCCGTTAACTATGCGGGTACCAATTACATTGGCAAGTCCGGGATCGAACGCTTCTACGAAGAAGTCTTGCACGGCCGGGTTGGCTACCAGCACGTTGAAACCAATGCCCGAGGCCGTATTTTGCGCGTACTGGAGCGTGAAAACCCTGTGCCGGGTGAGGACCTTGAATTGCATCTGGACTTGCGCCTTCAGCGCAAAGCCCATGAATTGTTAGAAGGGCGACGCGGAGCCATTGTGGCAATTGAACCGGCCACCGGTGGCATCTTGGCGCTGGCAAGTGTGCCCGGTTTCGATACCAATAAGTTCGTAACAGGTATCAGCGTGGCGGACTACCGCGCACTTAGCGAAAGCATCGACAAGCCACTATTTAACCGGGCGCTGCGTGGCCAGTATCCACCAGCCTCAACCATTAAACCGATGATGGCGGTGGCAGCGCTGGATAGCGGAGTGACAACCCGTGATCGGAAAATCTGGGATCCGGGGTATTTCCAGTTACGCGAAGGCGGTCGCAGGTACCGTGACTGGAAACGTTCCGGGCATGGTTGGGTAGATTTGAAACATGCGATGGCGCAGTCTTGCGATGTCTATTTTTATGATGTGGCCGCCGACATGGGTGTCGATACCATGCATCATTACTTGTCGGCATTCGGCTTCGGCGAAGACGCAACCCTAGACGTATCCGGGGCTTTGAGCGGTTTGTTGCCTTCTGACGGCTGGAAACGCGCGATGCGTGACCAGCCATGGTACCCGGGGGACTCTGTAAACATGGGGATTGGCCAAGGCTTCTTTCTGGCGACACCGTTGCAGCTAGCGACGGCAACAGCGCTGATCGCTAATCGGGGTGAGTGGGTTGAACCCCGCCTGCTGAAAGATATTCGTGGCGAGGGGACCGCGTCAGAGTTTTTGCCAGCCGAGACCCACAAGCCATTGGTTCTGAAAGATCCGGAAAATTGGGAATATGTGGTCGATACCATGGAAGAAGTGATGCACGGAGCTCGAGGTACCGCCCGGCGAGCCGCACGCGGTGCCAATTTCAAAATGGCAGGCAAAACCGGAACTGCACAGGTGTTCAGTTTGGGGAAAGACCAGGAATACGACGCCGAAGAGATCCGGGAGCGGCTTCGGGATCACGCCTTATTCGTTGGTTTTGCGCCAGCCGACGATCCAAAAATTGCCGTGGCCATCATTGTCGAAAATGCTGGCGGTGGTAGTAGTGTCGCAGCCCCCGTAGCCAGAGGCTTGTTTGATGCCTGGTTGGAAGAGTTTCCGGCAGCAGAATCCGCGCAAGTAGCGGGCTTGTCAGACCAAAGTGAGAGTGAGCACTGATGGCGCTGGGGAAGAGTTTTCTGGAAGGGCCGGCGGATAACGCATTAGGCCGTTCGCGCAGCATATGGAGCATATTGCATCTGGACCCGGTTCTGATGTTTCTGTTACTGCTGCTGGTTGGCGGCGGCTTGTTTGTCTTGTATAGCGGTGCGGATAGAAACATCGATGTGGTCAAAGCACAGGGTATCCGGCTGGCCGTGGCTTTTGCTGTGATGCTGGTGTTTGCTCAGCTTGACCCGGCCGTATTCCGACGCTGGTCGCCTTGGTTGTACGTACTTGGGCTGGCCGGCCTGGTGGCGGTCTTGCTGGTGGGAGTGGGGGCCAAAGGCGCGCAACGCTGGTTGGCAATCCCCGGGCTACCAAGGTTCCAACCGTCAGAATTGATGAAGTTGGTGGTGCCGATGATGGCCGCTTGGTATCTCTCCCGTTACTTCCTCCCGCCTACGTTTGGGCGTGTAATGGTCGGATTGTTTATCGTGTTGCTTCCGATGTTTTTGATTGTCCAGCAACCTGACTTGGGAACTTCGTTGCTAGTGGGTATGGCGGGTATTTTTGTCGTGTTTTTTGCCGGCATGAGCTGGAAACTCATCACTGCGTTTTTTGGTGTGGTGTCGGTTTCCGCGCCGCTGATGTGGTTTTTTGTCATGCGGGATTACCAAAAACAGCGTGTGCTTACCTTGTTGGATCCACAGAGCGACCCGTTGGGAGCCGGCTGGAATATTATTCAATCTAAGACTGCGATCGGTTCCGGCGGGATGGACGGCAAGGGCTGGCTCCAGGGGACTCAGTCTCACTTGGAGTTTTTACCGGAAAGTCACACCGATTTTATCGTTGCTGTGTTAGCCGAAGAATTTGGGTTTGTTGGCATGATGCTGCTGATGGCTTTATATTTTTTGGTCATCCTGCGCTGTCTATTCATCGCGGTGTCGGCTCAGGATTCCTATGCAAGACTGTTGGCTGGCGCGTTGACTATGACCTTCTTTATTTACATCTTCGTCAACGTGGGAATGGTCAGCGGGCTATTGCCGGTGGTCGGTGTGCCCTTGCCGCTAATCAGTTATGGTGGAACTTCGGGAGTCACGTTAATGGCAGCTTTCGGGGTGCTTATGTCGATCCACACCCATCGCCGGATGATTACCGCCTGACATCAGGTGAATCATGGCTGGCCGGTAATGGTTAAGGCCAGGGGGAACCCGTTACAATATTGCAGGTCAGTAAGCTCTGACAAACCAACACGATGAGTTGCGCGCAGCTATGGCGAATATGTTTAACATGGGTTTTTTGGTGGCGTTGATCGCAGTGGTCTTATCTGGCTGCTCCAGTACACCTGAGGTCGATCATTCGTCACGATACACCATGAAGCAAGACCGTGCGCCAGACGGCGATTACGACGTCAGCGGCCTAGCCGATGCCGAGCCTCGCTACGAAGCTCCCCGCCGGGCGGGTAACAAGTCGCCCTATAAAGTATGGGGCAAAAGCTACCAAGTGGTGGAGTCGAATGATGGTTACGTAAAGCGGGGAACCGCCAGTTGGTACGGGCAAAAGTTTCATGGCCATAAAACGTCGAATGGCGAAGTGTTTGATATGTACAGCATGTCTGCTGCCCATAAGTCACTTCGCATCCCGAGCTATGCCCGAGTGACCAATCTGGATAACGGCCGCTCTGTGATTGTTCGTGTAAACGACCGGGGCCCATTTCATGGTGACCGGTTGATCGATTTGTCGTACGCGGCGGCCAAGAAACTGGGTTATCAATCCCGCGGTACAGCGCACGTAGAAGTGGCGGCCATTACCGTTAAGCCCGGCGGCTCTATGTTTTTGGCTGGGCAGCCTTATAGCCCGAATGGCGAAACTGTGATGGCCAAACCGGCTCCGGAACCTGTCGAGCCCCAAAAGCCGGCGGTTGAAAACGCCCGCAAGGCGTTGTTTGTGCAACTAGGGGCTTTTGGTAGCCTGGAGCCAGCGAATGCAATGCTCGCTCGTGCTCAACGAGAGCTTGATGATCCCGTCCGGGTGCGGCAAGTTTCAACGAGTAACGGGCGCTTCCACCGGGTGCAAGTGGGCCCGTTTGGCACCGAAGATGATGCCCGGTATGCCCAGAACCTGATTGAAGCAAAAGGTTTCGGCAACTCCATTGTTCTTACGGACACACACTGAACCCTCTGAGTTCAGAAAACACATAAGACAAACCTCTGACAGCGAATGAAACAACCCATGGCTTTCAAAATGTTTACTAGAATCTTTCTTCTGGCTCTGTCTTTGACAGTGTTTTCTGCGCAGGTATCTGCGCAATCCGTGCTGATACCTTCGGCGCCCAAAGTAGCCGGTAGCTCCTGGGTGCTGATGGACCCGCTCAGTGGCAGTGTGCTCATGGAACACAACAGCAACGAGCGCCTACCGCCGGCCAGTCTGACCAAAATGATGACGGCTTACATCGTTGAGCGTGAACTGGATGAAGGTCGAATTTCCATGCAGGACATGGTGCCCATTAGTGTAAATGCGTGGCGTACGGAAGGATCACGTACCTTTCTTCGTGAAGGCACCACGGCGACCGTTCACGATTTGCTGAAAGGTGTCATCATCCAGTCAGGCAACGATGCTTCGGTGGCTTTGGCAGAGTTCATTGCCGGAAGCGAAGAGGCGTTTGTCGATATCATGAACCAGCAAGCTCAATTGCTTGGCATGAAGAACACGAACTTCCGGAATGCTACTGGTTTGCCGGCACAGGATCATTTCTCTACTGCCTATGACCTCGCACTTCTGGCGCGGGCCATTATTCAAGATTACCCCGAAAACTACCCGATTTATGCCGAGAAGCATTTTACCTACAACAACATCCGTCAGCCGAACCGCAACGCGTTGCTGTGGCGTGATGACAGTGTTGATGGCCTGAAAACAGGTCATACCGACGAAGCGGGTTATTGCCTTGTTGCGTCAGCGAAGCGAAATGATACCCGTTTGATTGCCTCAGTGATGGGTACCAGCAGCTCAGCAGCCCGCGCGCAGGAAGTGCAGAAAATGCTGAACTACGGTTTCCGTTATTATGAAACCGAGCGCTTGTTCAGTGCTGGCCAAGAGTTGATGGCGGCGGATGTCTGGGGTGGTGTGGCTGATCAAGTCTCGGTTGGTATGGCTGAAGATGTGTATGTCACGATTCCAAGAGGCTCCCGCGATAAACTGGAATCTACGGTAGACCTTGATTCTGTGATCAAAGCGCCCATTAAGATGGGTCAGGAACTGGGGCAAGTACGTGTGCTGCTTGATGGCGAAACTGTGGTCGAGCAACCGGTTCTGGCGCTGACTGAAATTGAGCAAGGCGGCCTGTTCAAACGCCTGTGGGATTCTATCAAGCTCTTTTTCATTCAATTATTCAATTAAGAACGCGCGGAACAACCGCGACGACGTGGGAGTATAGGGCGGTATGACTGAGCCGAAAGCACCGAAAATTGAGTTTCCCTGTGATTACGTGATTAAGGTGATCGGAGACTCCGCCCCGGATTTCATCGATGTGGTTACGGCCATTGTCGAGAAGCATTCGCCGGGTATTGATAAGGCTGACATAACCGTAAATGACAGCCGGAACGGTCGGTTTTGCTCGGTTCGGGTAAAGATTGTGGCCACCGGGGAACCACAGCTTAAAGCGCTGTTCGAAGAACTGAAGGCTACTGGCCGCGTTCACATGGTGCTGTGATGACAGATCTTATCGTCCGCTCTCTAGGGCAACAGCCGTACATGGAAGCGTGGGAAGCGATGAAATCTTTCACCGCATCCCGCGATGAAAGCACGGTTGATGAGCTTTGGTGCCTCGAGCATCCCAGAGTGTTTACCCAAGGGCAGGCAGGTAAGGCTGAACACATTCTTTTGCCGGGTGATATTCCGGTTATCCAGGTGGACCGGGGAGGTCAGGTTACCTATCACGGTCCCGGGCAGTTGGTTGTTTACTTGCTCATTGATCTGACTCGGCGCAAGTTGGGCGTTCGGACGCTTGTTGATGAGATTGAACAGGCGATCGTCCGCACCTTAGCCCATTACGCTATCGAGGCAGCGCCCCGACCTGATGCGCCGGGTGTTTATGTCAACGGTGCAAAAATCGCCTCGCTGGGATTGAGGGTACGAAAAGGCTGCTCGTTTCATGGGTTGGCCTTGAATGTGAACATGGATATGGAACCATTCTCGCGCATCAACCCGTGTGGGTATGCCGGCATGTCGATGTCGCAGGTCAGTCATTTTGTGCCGGATGTGTCGGTGTACGACGTGGAACAGCATCTGGTTAAAGAGCTGATTAGCGGGCTAAACGGGCAGAACGTCGAGTTCAAACAGGGCTGGTGAAGCGGCACACATTGGCCCGTATAACAATCCTCGTGGGGCGGACGGGATAAGCGGTCTGCGCGCAGTGTCGATATAATGTAGCGTGAGAGTTGTTGGGCGGTATCTTTAACTGACCACATATTCGAACACCTCACATTAAGACAGGTTCTTCATGTCTACCAAAAAGTCCGGAAAATCTGTTTCTCGCATCAAGACTGGTAGCTTTGAGCGCCGCCTGTCTCTGACCAAGGCCGGTTTGTTCGCCGGTACCCGCATGGCCTCCCACATGGCCACGAACTGGTTCAGCAGTAAAGAAAACCGCGATCAGCGGCACCGTGCCATGCTGTCTAGTCAGTCCCGTTTTCTGGTGGACGAGCTGGGCAAACTCAAAGGCAGTGTGGTGAAAATTGGCCAGGTGATGGCGCTTTACGGGGAACACTTTCTGCCGGACGAAGTCACCGAAGCGCTGCACACGTTGGAAGATCAGACCACTTCGCTGGAGTGGTCAGCCATTGAGCGTGTGATTAAGTCCGAAATGGGTGCTGACCGGTTGGCCGAGTTGGAGGTTGATCCAGAGCCTATCGGGGCTGCGTCTTTGGGACAGGTACACCGCGCAGTTCGGAAACACGATGGGTTGGAACTGGTGTTGAAAGTTCAGTATCCGGGGGTAGCGGATGCCGTAGACAGTGATTTGAACGCAGTGGCCCAATTATTGAAAGTAGCTCGCTTGGTTAGCTTTGGCCCGGAGTTTAATGACTGGCTGGAAGAAGTCCGAGAGATGATGCACCGCGAAGTCGATTATCGGCTGGAAGCGCGCACCACTGAAAAATTCCGAACAATGCTCAGTGAGGACACACGATTCGTTGTACCTCGGGTGCTGCAGGAGTATTCGACCGATCATATCATCGCTTCCACCTACGAACACGGTCATTCCGTGAGCTCTCCTGAAGTAGCCGCATTACCACAGCCACGGCGCAGCGCACTGGGGAAAGCGGCCCTAGAGTTGTTCTTCAGTGAGCTGTTCGATTGGGGTGAAATTCAGACCGACCCAAACTTTGGCAACTATCGAATTCGAATTGCCAACGAACCGGGTGAAGACAGCGGGCAGGACAAAATCGTGTTGCTCGATTTCGGTGCCGTGCAAAGTTATTCCGACGAATTCCTCGCGCCGGTCATTCAGATGATCAAAGCCTCCTATGAAGGGGATCTCGAAGCCGTCATCGATGGTGGTGTGACGCTCAACTTTATGAGCCGTGAATGGCCAGAAGCTGTTTTGGAAAAGTTTGGCTCCGTGTGTATGTCGGTATTGGAACCCTTGGCCCAGGATCGAAGCCAGTGGCCCGATTACGCGGTAAACAGCCAGGGTGAATACCGCTGGCGACAAAGCGACTTACCGTCCCGAGTTGCCAAGCAGGCTGCCCGTTCGGCCATCAGCCGGTACTTTCGGGTGCCGCCCAAGGAGTTTGTGTTCCTGAACCGTAAGCTGATTGGCGTTTATACCTTTATCGCCGTGTTGTATTCGGAATTTAACGGCGAAGACAGTCTGCGGCGTTATCTCTATCCCGAGTAACACTAGCTGAAGGCCTTCTGAACCGCCCAGATGACGAGGGCGTAGCGGAGGCCTTTGCCGATTCCTACCAAAACAATAAAGTTCAGCCAGGGCACTCGCATCACGCCCCCAATGAGTGTCAGGGCATCCCCGCCCAATGGTAGCCAGCCGAGTAACAGTGACCATTGCCCGTACCGGTTAAATCGGTTTCGGGCCTTGTGCAGTTGCATCTCACTAATCGGGAACCAGCGTTTGTCTTTAAAGCGATCGACTTGCCGGCCGATAACCCCGTTAACAACAGAGCCCAATGTGTTTCCTAGGGTGGCCGCGAGCCAAAGCCAAAACAGTGGCAGCCCTTGATTGGCCAAAGTGCCTAGCAGTATCTCGGAATACGCGGGTAGCAGCGTGGCGGCCGCAAAGGATGTCAAAAACAGGGTCAGGTACGCCATGGGCGCTCCATGTTCTACTATGGGTTTTAACGCTTACTTTAATAGGTTTTGGTTTCTATGAAACACCTTTCGCTCCGTTTCAAGCTATACGGCCTGGTGATCGCACTGTTATTGCTGCTCAGCCTCAGTATCGTTTTGACGGCGCAATGGTCGCTGGGTGACATGAAGGAGCGTCTGTCCGCTGACACGCGCGATACCGTACAGGGTATTGTGATGGAGCAACTCGGTGCAACCGCTGGCCAATACGGTGAATTGGTGGCAGGCGAGTTTGAAACGGCTTACCAGGTACCGGAAATGCTTCGGGTTTTGGTCAGTCAGAATATCGATGATGATAAGTACGGGCGCATGAGCCGATGGGCGCTGCAGGATACGGTTGGAGCGGTGCTGACAGCACACCCGCATCTGAGTGCTATCTATGCCCAATTCGAGCCTAATGCATACGATGGGCTGGATGAGTTTTTCAAAGACGGCGCCGCAGAACACAGCAGCGATGCCGGCACACTGGATATCTACTATTTCAGAAACCCGGAAGGCGAGATTGAATTCAGTCGCACCGAAGACTCGTCGGAAAAGTATCTGGATGCGCGCAACGAGTTTGGTGATCGCGAGGCTGAGTGGTATCTGTGTTCGATGGATTCTCTCAAGCCGTGTCTGCTGGAGCCGTACGACTACGAAATCGAGGAAGGGTATACAGAGTTGATGACCAGCCTGATCGTGCCGGTGTTAAGCGAGGGGCAATTCGCTGGTGTGGTTGGCATCGACATCAACCTCACCACGTTACAGGGCATGGTGAAAGAAGTCAGCCGGGAGCTGTATGAGGGCGAGTCGAGAGTGACGCTGTTGAGTGAGCGAGGTCTTATTGCCGCTTCCAGCCATTACCAAAAATATCTGGGACGGCCGCTGCAGGAGGCTCTGCCCGAACTGGCATCGACATTCACCAAATTGCATCAAACGGATGGTCGTTTCGATGACGGACACACCCTTGCTGTCGCGTATCCTGTTAAGGTCGCGCTGCCGGGTAGCCAATGGTCGTTGTTGATCGAGGCGCCCCGGGAGGTCGCTCTTGCCAGTGTGAATGACATTATCGGCTTGTTGTCGGCCGAGGTAGCAAACACCGCGACACGACAGGCGATGGTTGCAACGATCGTGGTGTTGGTGGCCATCGTGTTGTTGATTCTGTTGGTACGTTCGGTGACCCGGCCGCTGAATGAAATCCGCGACAGAATGCAGAATCTGGCCAGTGCGGAGGGTGATCTTACGCGCGAGCTGGATATCGATACCCACGCGGAACTCATCGATCTCGCCGGCGGGTTCAACCAATTCCTCACCCGCCTGAGAGAAATGATCAGTGATCTGAAAGAGGTTAATGTCAAAGTGCGAGCCCAGGCCACGGATATGGGGGCGGTCAGTCGCGACATTGATGATCAAACCGGCCAACAGCACGGTGATATCGATAGTGTGGTTACCGCAATGAATGAGATGTCCGCAGCAGCAGGCGAGGTGGCTGGTTTTGCGGGTGAAGCGGCAGATAATGCCCGTGCTGCCCGCGACGGCATCCAGTTTACCCAGGACACCTTGGGCTCAGCAGTCAAAGAGGTGGGCGCGCTTGCCAATGATATGGGGCAGGCAAGTTCTGCGATTGGGCATGTGGAGCAGCGTAGTGAAGAGATTAATCGGATCATTGAAGTGATTCGTGGCATAGCCGAGCAGACCAACTTGCTGGCGCTGAATGCTGCCATTGAGGCTGCCCGGGCTGGCGAACAAGGGCGAGGATTTGCGGTGGTGGCGGATGAAGTGCGAAGCCTTGCCTCGAAAACCCGTGAATCTACCGATGAAATCAGCGATATGATCGAAGCGTTGAAAGGAGATGTTACGGGAGCTGTGTCGGTGATCCAGCATGGGGTAGACCGTGCCTCAGGCGCTGTGGATGGCACGCAGGAAGCAGCCCACTCTCTGGCCACGGTTGTTGATCGCATTGCCGTGATCGTCGAGCACGTTACTCAAGTGGCCACGGCGGCAGAAGAGCAAAGCTCGGTGAGTGAAGAGATCAACCGCAACCTGACCCAGATCGGGGATGCGGCCACGGACCTGCGCGAATTGGCGCAGCGGGTTCGTCAAAGTGGCGAAGCGCTGGACGGACAGGTCCAGGTGCTGGACGGGGAGTTAGAGCGCCTGAAAACCTGAGTTGGGTCACCACCGGCTCAGTATCGGTACTTACTATGAGCACTATGTGCAGGATCAATTTTTAATTTTTCCTGCACATGTCATCATTCAACGCAATTGACGTTATTTTCTTATTCACCGCAAGGGTTAACCCTTGTTGCAGGAGGTTGTTATGGAACAGGTCACTATTTACGGGCGTACAAGTTGCGGGTTTTGCTTGCGAGCCAGAGACCTGTGTGAATCCCAGAACATTCCGTACACCTGGGTTGATATGGTAAAGCAGGGTTTGAGCAAGCAGGATGTGGCGGAACGGATAGGTCAGCCGGTTTACACGGTGCCGCAGATTCTGGTCGGCTCCGAGTATGTGGGCGGTAGTGATGAGTTTTTCGCCTACGTGCGCCAGCACGGGGTCTAAGTACGCAACGAGCGGATGCTTGTTTAGAGTGTCACAAAAAAGCCCGGTTACTTTTCAGTCACCGGGCTTTTGCGTTCAGGTCTCGCTGATCAGAGCTTGAATTCCGTTTTCAGCTTCTTCTCAACCAGCTGGTTCTTCAGCTTGGCAACCTTTGGCAGGCCGTTCTCGAACGGAGGGAAGTTTTCGCCTTCGATCAGTGGCTGCAGGTAGTCACGACATTCCTGAGTGATGCCGAAGCCGTCATCGGTAATGTAGTGGATGGGCATTTTCTTTTCCTGGTTCGCCACTTCGCTCAGGTTGGCTTCACCGATTGACCAGCGGTAAGGCTTGACCTGATCACGTACGATCGTTGGCATCAGAGCCTGCTTGCCAGCCAGAGCCATTTCCACCGCGGCTTCGCCGACAGCATAAGCTTGTTCTACGTCAGTGGCCGAAGCAATGTGACGAGCAGAGCGCTGCAAATAATCAGCGACGGCCCAGTGATACTTATGGCCCAGAGCTTGTCTGACCATATTCGCCAGAGCCGGGGCTACGCCGCCCAGCTGAGTGTGGCCGAACGCATCTTTGGCGCCAGCATCGGCAACAAAACGGCCGTCGTCGTATTGGGCGCCTTCAGAGGCCACCACCACACAGTAGCCATAGTCCTTCACGCACTGATCAACCCGTGCCAGGAATTTCTCGCGGTCGAACGGAACTTCCGGAAACAGGATGATGTGCGGTGGCTCGCCTTCTTCCTGGCCTGCCAAGCCACCGGAAGCTGCAATCCAGCCCGCGTGACGACCCATAACTTCGAGAATGAACACCTTGGTGGAGGTTTCACACATGGACTTGATGTCCAGGCTGGCTTCCAGAGTCGAGGTGGCAATGTACTTGCCGACAGAGCCGAAGCCCGGGCAGCAGTCGGTGAAGGGCAGGTCGTTGTCGACGGTTTTAGGCACACCGATGCAGGTGATCGGGTAGCCCATTTTGTCGGCCAGCTGAGAGACTTTGTAAGCGGTGTCCTGGGAGTCACCACCACCGTTATAAAAAAAGTAGCCGATGTTGTGGGCACGGAACACTTCGATCAGTCGTTCGTATTCACGCTGATTTTCAGAAAAGTTCTTCAATTTGTAGCGGCAAGAGCCGAACGCACCGCCCGGGGTGTGGATCAGGGCCTGAATGTCTTCGTCAGACTCCAGGCTGGTATCGATCAGTTCTTCGGTCAGTGCACCGATGATACCGTTGCGACCGGCGTATACTTTGCCGATCAGATCCGGGTACTTGCGTGCTGTCTGGATAACGCCGCATGCGCTGGCATTAATGACGGCGGTTACCCCGCCAGATTGGGCATAAAATGCGTTCTTGATCGCCATCGCGGGCTCAAGCCTCCTGCTGGTTCAAAGTTGGCGCGAATGATACGCCAAACACGGCCGTTTTTCATGAGGGGATGCCGACTCTTGACCCCGCAGAAAGTATGGTAGAGGCTTGGCAGGATTCAAATCGGAGGCAATACCCTAATGCATATACATATTTTGGGCATCTGTGGCACGTTCATGGGCAGTTTGGCCGTGATCGCACGGGAGTTGGGTCATACGGTGACCGGTTCCGACCAAGGTGTTTATCCCCCCATGAGCACGCAGCTTGAGGCCCAAGGTATAGCGCTGATGGAAGGCTATCGAGCGGAGAATCTGGAGCCCAGGCCTGATTTGGTGTTGATCGGTAACGCGATGTCCCGTGGCAATGTGGAAGTTGAAACGGTGCTTAACCGTGGCATCGATTATATGTCTGGCCCGGAGTGGCTGTCGCGAGAGGTATTAAGGCATCGGTGGGTGATGGCCGTTGCTGGCACCCATGGTAAAACCACCACCACGTCCATGTTGTTATGGATTCTGGATCAGGCCGGGTTTGATGCCGGTTATCTGGTGGGCGGCGTGCCGCAGGATTTTCCGGTGTCTGCACGGCTAGGTACCAGCGATTTCTTTGTGATCGAAGCCGATGAATACGACAGTGCGTTTTTCGACAAACGCTCCAAGTTTATTCATTACCGCCCAAACACATTGATTCTGAACAATCTGGAATACGACCACGCCGACATTTTCGACAGCGTTGAGGCCATTGAGCGCCAGTTTCATCACGTGGTGCGCACGGTGCCGTCGCAAGGCCTGATTATTCGCCCCGCCGTTGATGCGCATTTGGACAACGCGTTGGGCATGGGATGCTGGAGCCCGGTTCAGGATACCTCTGTTGGCAGCGAGATTTCCCGCACCACCGACTGGCGCGCAGAGCTGCTGCGGGAAGATGGCAGCCAGTTTATGGTCATTCACCACGAACAGCCGGTGGCGGTGTTAAAGTGGGGTTTAACCGGCCAACACAACGTACGCAACGCTCTGTCAGCCATTGCGGCTGCGCGTCATGTGGGTGTTACACCCGATCATGCCGTGGCGGCGCTGTGCCGGTTCTCCGGTGTGAAGCGCCGCATGGAATTGGTGGGTGAAGTGGGTGGCGTGACCGTCTACGATGATTTTGCCCACCACCCTACGGCAATTACGTCTACGCTCGAAGGGCTTCGGAATCAAGTCGGCGACGAACCCATTCTGGCGATTATCGAACCCCGGTCGAACACCATGAAGCAGGGCGTGCATCAGCAAACCCTGATTCCCAGCACCGCCGCGGCAGACCGTGTGCTGTGGGGCAATCTGAGTGAGATGGATTGGTTGCCGCAACTGGTGGAAAGCTGGCGGGCAGAACACGGCGAACTGGACCATCACAGTGTCGAGGGTTCTGTGCAGGCGCTGATCGCCCGAGCATTGGAACAACTGCCGGAAACCTGCCACATTGTCATTATGAGCAATGGTGGCTTTGGTGGTATTCACCGTAAACTGGTAGCGGAATTGGAGAAAGTACGTGGCTGAGGCTCCGCAGGTCGTTAATCTTGCTATCACCGGAGCGTCCGGTGCCCAGTATGCGTTGCGTTTGATTCAATGTCTGGTGGCCAATGGTTGCCGGGTGAATGTGATGGTCAGCCGGGCAGCGCAGATTGTGATTGCCACTGAGACCAACTTTCGCCTGCCGGGCTCACCGCCGGCCATGGCTGAGGCTTTCACCGCTTATGCCGGTGCCGAAGAGGGGCAGATTCAGGTGTTTGGCCGTGAAGACTGGTTTTCGTCTCCGGCCTCCGGTTCTGGCGAAAAGGCCCCGTTGGTGATCTGCCCCTGCAGTACCGGAACGCTTTCGGCATTGGCTACCGGTGCCAGTAACAACCTGATTGAACGTGCAGGCGATGTGGCCTTGAAAGAGCGCCGACCGCTGATTCTGGTACTGCGCGAATCACCCTATTCAGAAGTCCATCTCGAAAACATGCTCAAGCTCACTCGCATGGGCGCCGTCATCATGCCGGCAAGTCCCGGGTTTTATCATAAGCCGCAGTCGGTTGATGACTTGGTGGACTTCATGGTGGCGCGGATTCTCGATCACCTGAGCTTTCCCCAAAAGCTTGTGCCTCGCTGGGGCGAATAAGAATATCTGAACTCGATTGATGGTTGCGTTGGTTTTGGCCAAACCGATTGATGGTTTTCACCATTGAGCAAAAAAACCGCTCGTCACAGACTGGGTGAAGAACAAAACCAACCAACTCGACACTTGAGGTTCTGCAATGATTCCACGCACTCTGTTTGACGCTGATCTTGAAGGTTTCCGCGATTCCGTTCGTAAATTCCTGGAACAGGAAGCTGCTCCGTACCATGAACAGTGGGAGAAAGATGGCCAGGTAAGCCGTGAGCTATGGAGTAAAGCGGGTGAGCTGGGCTTCTTGTGTCCGACCATGCCAGAAGAGTACGGCGGCGTCGGTGTAGATTTCCGTTATTCGGCTGTGGTTATGGAAGAAATTTCAAAAGCCGGCCTGTCGGGTATTGGCTGGACTTTGCACTCGGACATCGTGGCGCCTTATATCCTTAACTACGGCTCTGAGGAGCAGAAGCAGAAGTATCTTCCGAAACTGGCTTCCGGTGAAATGATTGGTGCTATCGCCATGACAGAACCCGGTGCTGGCTCCGATCTGCAGGGCGTGAAAACGACCGCTTTCCAAGACGGTGATCACTACGTCCTGAATGGCTCGAAAACGTTCATCACTAATGGCCAGCTTGCCGATTTGGTGATTGTTGTCGCTAAAACGGATCCGAAGGAAGGAGCCAAGGGCACCAGTTTGCTGATCGTTGAATCCTCTTCAGAAGGTTTTGAGAAAGGGCAGAACCTGAACAAGGTGGGGATGAAAGCTCAAGATACCTCTGAGTTGTTCTTCCAGGATGTAAAAGTACCGGTTGAGAACCTGCTGGGTGCTCGAGAAGGGCAAGGTTTCTTTCAGCTTATGCAGGAGCTGCCTGCAGAGCGTTTGCAAGTTGCACTGACCGCCGTAGCATCTGCAGAAGCCGGATGGCAATGGACACTGGATTATGTGAAGGAGCGTAAAGCATTCGGAAAGCCCGTGATTGCGTTCCAAAACACCCGCTTCAAACTGGCGGAACTGAAAGCTGAAATCACGGCTGCTCGAGTATTCACGGATCGTTGTTTGGAACTCCACCTGGAGAAGAAACTGGATATTCCAACGGCGGCCATGCTAAAGCAGCTCACCACCGACCTGCAGTGTAAAGTTATGGACGAGTGTGTTCAGTTGCACGGCGGTTACGGCTACATGTGGGAATACCCCATTGCTCGTGCCTGGGCCGATTCTCGCGTGCAGCGTATTTACGCAGGCACCAACGAAATCATGAAAGAAATCGTCGCCCGCTCCTTCTAACGTCCCTCCAGACGACAGGCTTCGAGTGATCAGGCCTGTCGTTTACCAAACTTTACAATTTGCCAAGCCGGTCAAGGTCTCCGGCTTCGGTATTCCCTACAGTAACGGCACAACCTTCTAACAAGGATAAATGGTTGCCGTGATGAAACGCCTGCTCAGTCTTTCCGTTCCCCTGTTGACACTAATGCTCGTTGGATGTGGTGAAGAGTCCGACCAGCTACCGGTTGATGGCCGTGATTTTGATGGTGTGAGCTACAGCAAGCCGACACCGTATTCGGGGCGGGTTATTGATGGTTACCTTCGCAACGCTCGCGTCTGGCTGGACCTGGATGGCGATGGGCAATACAGCAAGGGCCCGCTAGAAATTGTGTTAGCTAACGGTGGAACTTACACGCTGGCAAATGGCGAGCCCACGGCCATGACCGCTGCCGGCGGGCGCTTTGATCTGGATATCTCGGAGTTCGACGTCCCGGGTGCTTTGGGCAAGAATTTAGATCCCCGAGATTACCCTTTGTATGCGCTGGCGTTGCCCGGCAAAACTCTGGAAGAAACCCGTAACGGTGAAGTCGCAGTCGCGCGGGCTTATCTGATGTCGGCCAGCCCTGGCGTGACCAACGTGACGCCGCTGACCACGCTGGCCCGTTACCGCGCGGTGGTGGGGAAATCCATCAGCCCGGAGCTTGGTACTGTTTCTCCGGAGCGCTATGCTGAGCTGAACGGGCTGAATTTGCTGAAAGATTATGTGCTCGCCAGCGATGACAGAGCCCATGCCTACGCCCGAGCTTTGGCCCGTTTTATGGCGAGCCAGATTCCGGATGACTACAACGCGTTTCTGGCGAAAGATGGCCGTGAGGGTAAAGAACGCTTCCTGTCAGCCGAATCTGTACGACTCCTCGGAATTTCGTTAGTTCAGAATGCCGCAGAGGTAATGCAACGGGTCGATGCAGCCGCATCCGGGGGGAATTACGCCAACGTGGACCCGAGCGCACTGGATTTGCCGGTTGTTCCCATTGAGCTGAGTAATCCGGTGCTTTTGATAGGCGCAAGCATCGCAGCGCACTCAGATCGTTCCAGCACGTTGCCCGCGAGAGATCTGAGCCCCTCTGCCGAGCTGATGTTCGACTACTCGGAAGCTGGACAGTTGTTGTCGGTTTCCAGTCAGGGCTGTATGGATCCATCGTTGCCTGAACTGATGCGGTTGGTGCAAGTAGATGGCTACATGGCGGCACTGAACACTCAGTGGCTGCCTGGAGCGTCGTTGTCCGGGCTTAGTCACGACTTCTACGAAGAGGGCGGCGTGCATGAACGAATCGTGTTTGATTGGTCAAATAAACGTGCTTACTTTGACACTGTTACCCAGTGCCATAAGGCGACGCATGGTGTCGAACCAGACAGTACCGAATTAGGCGGAAGTGCTGAAATTGAGTGGAGCTGGTCGGATAAGAGTGCCGTTGTTGAATCGGTCTCAGGGCGCCCGGATAGAACCCTATCACTGATCGCTCAGAATTCGCCCGCTGAGGCGTGGGAAGGAAGTAAAATCAGTGGGTATCGCATTGAAAATGGCGAAGCAACGGCGGAGCGTGCGGTTGTTTTCAAGAATGCGAAGACGGGTGATACCTGTGTTCCAGCCGGTACTGAGGACGCACCGGTGGTCCCGGAGGACGCCTATGTGACCCGGCTGTTCGGGGTTACTATTTTTGAGGGTGAGAACGCTTATGAGCGTGCCTATGAGTACGATCATCGCGCCTACACGAACCAAAATTCTGAAGTGTTCGAAGAGCTGGGTGTGCAGCGGCTCCTCAGATATCCTGTGCAAAACTCAGCGGTAGCGACTCTTGAACGTGTAGATTCTGCCGATGGCGCGTTTCGGTGGCATTTGTCTTACCCGAATCTGAATCAGGGCGATGTAACTGCGGAAACGGTGAACTACGTTCAGCAGGCTGAGCTGAAACGTGCTGGAACAGTATCGACATGCGGTGAGCCTGTTCAGGAGAGGGCTGGAGTTGCATTTGCACAGATAATTTACGTGTATAAAACCCTCACGGATTATTTAATCGAAGGGTTAGAAAGCGAGGTGTCTGAATAGCCCGGTCGGACCAGGTTTTCAGACCTTATAGGAGGGGCCGGGTTCCAATTTCCACAGTCACGCAATGGAGATTGTCGTGGCGAGTGGTTGTGTAGTGCCATCCGATCCGCTGACTGAGCTTTGTCGTCAGTTCCAGTCCGAGCCCGTATCCAGTATTTTCGGCTGTTTTTATGGGCTCAATAGGCCCTTCTAACTCTACTGGGTTGCTGATCGAAATACGGTTCCCTTGTTGCTCGATAACGACGGTGCCCTCCCAGCAGTGTTGATAGGCGTTCCGAATTAAATTGCTCAGAATAATGCGTGCTGGCACCAGAGGTATCGTGCAGCTAAACGGGGTGGTGCGAATCTCCGTGGTTACGGGCTTCCCAGCCAAAAGATACGACATTTCAGCAGCTAGCTCCCGTATCAGCTCTGGTAAGTCGGTAGCCTCGGATTGAAGGGGCATATCTGGCTCATGATTCAGCCAGAGCAGCGTTTCGGTAAGATGTTTCATGGTCAGACTCGCACGGTCGATACGATCGACGATGTTTTGCTCGTCCTCGAACTTTTCTCGTTTCTGCGTCAGTTTTCGGTGCAGCTCGATGTTGGAACGGATGGTGCTGATGGGTGTCCGGAGTTCGTGGCTGGCGTGTCTGAGAAACCGCCGCTCACGGTCTACCGCTTGCTGCACCGAGGAGAGACTGTTTCGGATAAGCTCCGCCATTTCATTCAGCTCAGGATAGGAAAAATCCGGCACCGGATCCGAGAGTTTGTCGTTGTCGAGGGAATGAGTCCAGGCGCGCAACGCAGCCATGGGGCGAGAGACGTGCCTCAGGAGCAGCCAGCCAACGATCGAAACGAAACCAATCACCAGAATACTGACGGTCAGCGAGAACACTCGGTTTTGCCGAGAGGCTTGCGGTAGCACCTCCGACGCTTGTCGAGGTGTCACTTTTTGACTCATGTAAAGTGGGCCGTGAGCGGTGTTGTCCCGCATTGCAAAGACGATTGATTTCGGACGGCTGAACCAGGCGCTATCTTCTTGCTTGAATAATTGGTCAGACTTGCCCGGCCCATTCGGAAAAGCACGAAGAGCATAATCCGGCATGTCGCTCCATTGTGTTGCAACATCAAAACCGCTGAACTCTCTGACCTGTTCGCTTTCCTCTGCGCCAAACACCTCACTGAACGTTCGAGCTGCTTTTTCCATATTGCCTGCCATCGCCGCATCCAGGCCTCGGATAAAATGTTCCTTGGCGACCAACGTGTAGGCTGCAACCAGGATAAGGCCCAAAGCCAGAAAAGACGCTATCAGAACTGCTCTGAGGCTAATCCCCGCTCTACGCATTTGTTTTGCCTGTTCCGGGAGGTTTGAGAGCAAAACCGGCTCCGCTGATGGTGTGCAGCAGCGGCTTGTCAAAGGGACCATCAATGGCCTTGCGCAGGTTGTAAATATGAACCTTGAGGCTGTTGCTATCGGGTTGGTCATCCCCCCAAGCAGCGTCCATCAACTCCTCACGAGATACCGGGGACGGCGAGGCACGCATCAGGCGTTCGAGTAGGCGCCAACTCGTGGGCGACAGTCTCAGGGCCTGACCGTTTCGCTGCACGCTCTTCTCGCTGAGGTTCATCTGAAGATCACAGCAGGTGAGCTTTTGAATCTGACCGCTGCGTCTGAGTGAAAGCGCCCGAACTCTGGCCAATAGCTCCTCCATTTCGAAGGGTTTGACCAGATAATCGTCGGTGCCGGCGTTAAACCCCTGCAGCTTATCGTCAAGTTGGTCACGCGCTGTCAGCATCAGTACGGGGGTATCGTTGCCATGCTCCCGCAAACGCTGACAAAGCCCAAGGCCGTTCAGGCGAGGCATATTAATATCCAATAACAGCACGTCGTAGCTGTTTTGTTCGATCAGATTGAGCGCTGCAATACCGTTACTGACATGGTCACAGATGAACCCCTCCAGCTCCAGGTATTGCACCAACGTCTGAGCCAGGTCGAGATCGTCTTCGGCCAATAACAATTTCAGCATGGATCGGACTCTTGTTTACCTGGCTTCACAGTAAACCAGCGGCGAATATCTGTGAACCTTTCGGTCACGTCGTGCTGAATAGCGACCAGGACCGGTATCAGAATGAGGGTGATGAAGGTTGCGAACATAATGCCGTATCCCAATGCCACAGCGGCCGGTATCAGAAACTGTGCCTGCGCTGATGTTTCGGACAGCAAAGGCGCAAGGCCGGCGAAGGTTGTGAATGACGTCAAAAGAACCGCGCGCAGACGGCTCCTGCAAGCTTTACTGATCGCTTCGATCTGATGATCTGCATCGGGTTTCAGTTCATTGTAGCGAGACACCAGCAAAAGACTGTCATTCACGACAACACCACTGAGCGCAATAATACCATTGAGCGACAGAATGCTGATGGAAAGATCGTTCATCCAGTGCCCCAGGATTGCTCCGACAATTCCGAATGGAATGGCGGTCATGATGAGGACGGGCTGAATGTAGGATTTCAGGGGGATTGCCAGCAGCATGTAGATGACCAGCATAGCGATCATGAACACGTGCACCATAGAATTCTGTGTTTCTGCCTGTTGCTCCGCTTCACCGGCAAAATTGATATCCAGCCCCGGGTATTGCCGCTCCAGTGTCGGAACCAGATCCTGCTGCAGACTGGCGACCAGCTCGGACGCAGACAGCATGTCCTTGTCCACCTCGGCAGAGAGATAAAGCGCCCGCTTACCGTTAATGCGAGTGATGATGTCCCGGGAGTAGCCGTAGGTGACGTTGGCAACACTGGACAGTGGAAGCACGGTGCCGTCGTCTGTACGAATGTTGGCATTCAGTACGTCAGTCGGGTTTTCCCGGGCGCCCTCCGGGTAGCGGACTTTAACCTCTACTTCGTCGTTGCTGCGCTGGAAGCGTTGAACAACCTGACCACTGAAGGCCTGGAGCACTTGCCGGGCCAGATTATCGGTACTCAAGCCCAGGGCTTTTCCTTGAGCGTTGAGTTCAAGGAGCAGGCGGGGCTGGCTGGCTTCGATAGTGTCTTCAATGCCACTGACCGCCGGGATAGTTGAGAGCTGTTCCTTTATGTCCCGTCCGGCTGCTGTCAGCAATTCATCGTCATTAGCCCTGAGTTCAATCCGAAGCGCGTCTACCGTTTCGCGCCGGCTCGCGACGCTCAGGGTTCGCACCCCCTCAGGCAGACCAGCGCTACGTCTCCATTGGTTGGAAAACGTGTTGAGATCGTATGGGGAATCTTGCGCCAGCTCTACCGTAACTGTGCCGGATTGGTCGCTCCCGGAAAGTACCTGCAGGTTGGCGATGCCGGTCTCTGCGTCGACGTTGGCGCGCTTTATGAGTTGCTCATCCACTTGATAAGCTTTTTGCTCCAGAGCAAGCAGGGCGGAATGAGTCAGGCCAAAACTGGCATCGGTTTCCATGCTGATGTTTGCCCGGACTGTGTCGCCAGGTATGTTCGGGAAAAAACTGGTTTTGACGGTTCCGTTGAAAGGCATCGCCATAACCAGCGCGAATAGCGCAAGGAATAAAACCAAAACCGCATACCGGTATGCGAGCGCCCAGTCGATCACCGCTTTATAGATCCGGTCGTTGAACCACTGAAGCCCGGAATCGGCTCCCTGCTGAATGCGTCGCCAGACTTCAAGGAACGGGTTTCCACTGGCTCTACGGTGGGTATTCAGGTGTGCCAGGTGTGCCGGCAGAATGAGCTTCGACTCAACAATGGACAACAACAGACAAATAGTGACAACGGCAGCGAACTGGGCGTAGATCTGTCCAAGCCTGCCGCTGAGATTCGACAGAGAATAAAAGGCCACAACGGTGGTGAACACGCCAAAGAGCGTGGGCACCGCCACTCGCAGGGTGCCTCGAATGGTATTGCGAAGGGTATCGCCTTCCTGTTTGCGCACGGTATAAATGCTTTCGCCCACGACCACCGCGTCATCCACGACAATCCCCAGGGCCATGATGAAACCAAAGGTGGTGAACTCATTCAGTGAAAGACCGGTAAACCGGTCGCCCATGAAATACAGCGTTCCGAAGAAGATAAAGGGCAGCCCCATGGAGACCCAGAAAGCCACCGTCAGGTTCAGGAACAGCGCCAGAAGAACGAACACCATCAAAATGCCGGTCAGTGCGTTGCTAACGAGCAGATCCAGCCGCTCACTGATCGAGGTGCTCCTGTCGTACCAGCTGGTAAGCTCTACGCCCTGTGGCAGAGCTCCGTTGCCATGCCATTCCTCGACCACCTGTTTAGCGGCTTCAACCGTGTCGGTGATGTCGTCCAGGCCAGTAGTGATGACTTGCAGGGCAACGCTGTTTTCACCGGCAAAGCGGGATAACACAGCGGTATCATCGTCGTAGGTGTCGTTTATGGAGGCGACATCACCCAGGGCAACAATCACGCCATCGCTGCTGGTAATCAGAGGAATGGCTGCAAATTCTTCTTTAAGGTAAGCCTGTTGCGAAGCTTTCAGTTGCAGATAGACCTGTTCATTTTTAAGGACCGCCGTCATCGTGCTGGACGAACCCTGATTGATCGCATCTTCGACATCGGACAGGGATAATCCGTAGGCCTGTAGTCGCCCCTCATCAATCTCTATCGACATCATGGGGTCAAGCCAACCCGATTTGCTGACCCGGCTGATGGTAGCCTTTGCAAGCAAGTCAGATTTCAGCTCTTCGGCCAGTTGTTGCAGGGTGTGACGGTCTGCTTCGCCATGGAGCTGCAACCAGAGCGAGTGCTCTTCACGTTCCGCTTTTTCAATAACCGGGCTTTCAGCGTCGGCCGGAAACGTGGAAATGGCATCTACCTTGTTTTTGACATCTCGTAACAGCACATCCAGGTCGTAATCACTTTGCTTTTCGACCGTGACTGTCGTGCCGCTGGCAGTCGATGTGCTGGTGATGTCATCAATACCGTTAACATCTTCGAGTTGTTCTTCAATCTTGATGGCCAGCCCTTCCTCCGACTGCTGGGCTGAGCCACTGTCGTAAGTGACCGAGATGGTCAGGCTGTCCGGCTCGATGCTCGGGAATGCTTCTTTGCGCAGGTCTCCGGCCTGGAGAACACCCAGGCCAATGACCAGAACCAGCAAGAGATTGGCCGCAACCGGGTTATTGGCAAACCAGGGTATGATGCCTTTGTTCCAGCTTTGATCAGACATCGGACGCCTCCACCGGATGAACAGCCATGCCTGGCAAATAGGTGCTCAATGGATGCGTCAGCACGTTCACAGTTTGGCCGGAAAGCGAGGCCGGTGGACGGATATAGATGGCCTGCTCATCACTGGCAACCGGGTCTGCGGAGAATCTGGCCAGAATGCCATCGTTTACGTACCAGACTTCCCCTCGCTGGCTGAGTGAGGACGAAGGCAGGCGCCAGAGATCGTTCAGTTCACGGCCCTCGATTTCTGCCCTGAGGAATGTGCCGGGCGCCAGCATGCTGGCCTGTTCCAGCGGCCGATCTAAAGCTGCGATCACTGACTGCTGTCGGTTTGTCTCATCCAGGTGCAGTTGCGTGCGTTGGATATAACCTTGCCATTGCTGTCCGGTTTCAACAGAAACCAGCTTTACCGGCCATTCACCGTTATCCAGAACTTCGATATCCGGCAGCTTCTGCCAGTCGAGTTGAGATAAAGGCAAAGAGATCTCGACTCGTTCCGCACTGTAGAGTTCAGCTATGTCGTTACCGGCCTGCAAATAGCTGCCCGGTGAAACTGAGCGGCTGACAACCAGCGCGTCAAAAGGCGCTTTAACACGGGTTTGTGCCAGATCTTTTTTGGCACTGATTACCGCAGCTTCGGCGTTAGCGACTGCCGCCCGTGCTTGTTTTACCTGAGGTTCACGCAGCACCAATGGAGAGTCAGGCTCGCCGGTCATTCCGGAAGCCTTCCACTCCAGAACGGCCTGCTCTGCTTCTCTTTCGGCCTCGAGAAGATCTACCTGCGCACTGGCCAGATCGTTTTCTGCGCTGGCAAGCGCTGCACGATAATCGCTGTCTTCCAATGCCAAAAGGAGGTCGCCCTTGCTGACGATACGTCCGGATTCAAACGCGCTTGCCAGTTCAGAGACCTGGCCGGAAACCTGGGCAGTCAGCGTTATCTCATATCGCGATCTGGCCGCACCAAAAGCTTCAACGTTGACGGAATGAGAGCCTGTTATTACCGGAATAACACCGACATCCGGTGCAATACCACCATCCTCTTTCGCGGGCAGTGATCGACTTTCCTGTTCCTGAAGCTTCTGACCGTTATAAAGGAATACGGTGATCAGCACGCCAACGGCGGCCAACAAAACAAGCCATTTTGCGTATGGTCGGATCATGACTGATCGGTCTCCTTGATGCCCAGCCCCAGTGCAAGCCCGAGTGTGATTCGGTTGCTCAGGCGCTCGTAGGTTAAGTCGTTAAGTTGTGATTCCAGATCAAAGGTCTGCCGTTGCACTTCGAGTAGGTCGAGTACAGAAACCAGACCATTCCGGTATTTCTGCTGGTACTGCTCATAGTTGCGACGGGCACTCAGCAATGCGCTGTCTATCTGCTGTTGCTGTTTGGCCAGGCTTGATTCCTGGCCGATTGCATTTTCAACTTCCTGCACTGCGTTCAGTAAGGTTTCCCGGTATGCCTGATAGCTCCTGGCTGTGGTCAGTTCGGCGGCTTCCGCATTGGCTTTCAGCTCACCGCCACGAAACAAAGGCGCCGTTAATTGACCGAGCAATGACCAAACCGGGTTTTTCAACAGAGCCTCGCCTGGTGATGTGCCTGTGTCGCTCAGAGCCGCTCCCAGGCTGATCGATGGCAGCATTTCTTTGTAGGCAACAGACGTACGAAAGTCGCTTGCTTCTATGGCCAGATAGGCCGCTTTAAGGTCTGGTCGGCGCTGTAACGTCTGGTCGGCCAGGCCGGCAAGGGGCAAAAGAACTTGCGGGTAGTCGGTGGCAATGGCCGTGCTGCCATAACTCCGGCCGAGCAACAGGTTCAAAGCTCTTTGTTGCTGCTGCAGGGATTCCTGAGTGGCAAACAGCGTCGCTCGGGCACTGGCTGCCGAGCTTTGGGCACTGTCGAGGTCCTCAAGGTCACCCAATCCGGATCGGTAGCGCTGAAGAATCCACTGTTCGTTTTTTTCAAACAGTTCCACGCGTTGTTCAGCGATAGCAACAGATCGATTCAGATTAACCAGCTTCAGCCAGCCCTGCATAACCTCGGCTGCGAGCGTATCCCGGGCAGCCTGGTAGAGAGCCAGCTGTTCGGCGACATCGCTCTCAGCTGCCGACGCCTCATCAGAAATCTTCGCCCACAAATCCAGTTCCCAGCTGACGCTGATGCTGCCGGTGTAGGAAGTATCGAGGTCTTCCGTTTTATTGGCGCCGAAGCCAGCCTCGACCTCGGGGAGCTGGTCAGCCCGGGTCGCCCGGTATTGAGCCTGGAGAATTTCGAGGGAAAGCAGCGTTTGTCCTAGATCCGGATTGGCCGCACGCGCTTCGGCAATCAGCGCGCTCAGATCATCGCTGTTAACCAAATCATTCAGGTAGGCTGTTTCGGAACCCTCATCCAGCTCAGACCAGGAGGCAAGGTTCTGGCGGTCAGAATCGGCCTGAGCCAGATAATCCGGGCTTGTGGACAAGGAACTGCAGCCGGCAGTAGCCAGGCAGATCAGCACCATCGGTATTACTTTCAAGCAGGGGAAGCGACACATAAACAAAAACCCAATCGGGCGCAGCGGAATCTGCGGTAAGCGACTGGGTTCAGACTATCTGTAGGCTGGTTAACGAAGGGTTAAGGTCTTCATGGGTTTTCTTTGGCCGAGCGGGATCGGCAGCGTTGGGCTTGATCCCTCCGATCAGCCGACCGACTCATCGAGGGGGTTATTACGCTCAGAATTGTTCAATAAACTCTCTGACACGCTCGGCATTCTTGCCGCGATCACTGCGACCAATACGCGAGTGAGAGCGAATATCGACGATGCTACTTGTCGCATTTTCATTGATGCGAATGATGACGTCATCTTGAAAATTAAAAAAACGGGTGGACGCAACTGCCTCGATGATACCGCTGCCGCCATCCTGCGCGACTATTTCCAGGCCCATGTCTTTCGCCACTTCCAATGCGCGGTTGAAAGCCTCGGACTTGCTCAACGAGGAATCGATGGGTTTGATATCAGGGTATTGCGCAGCCTGGGCTGCAGCGGCAGATTGCCCTGCATATTCAATCGCGTTACTACCTGCAGGGCGCAATGCAACGACAGCCGAGAAAACGGGTGGGTTCTGTGTATCCGTGCTGATGTCGTTGATCGGTGCCTTACTCGGGTCAACTAATCCCTTTGCGCCAGCCCCAGGAGGAGCCCCGGCGGGTGCAACGCCGAAAAGGGCAGTACCCGACGGCATGTTCATTTTCAAGACGAGCAGAGGCGCAAGAACGATTGCAATTGCGGCCAGAGCCTTGAGCAGCGACGCTCTTTTCTTCCAGGATAACAGCGCGACAACGATACAGAAGCCCGTTATAAACACACTGATCTGAGCAACGGTACGTAAATATCCCGAGGCTTCTCTGAAAGTGAAAGCATCGCCACGATAAGCCAACACGACGGCTGCCATGACAAGGACGCTGAGTACACTGGCAATCAGCGCAAAGGTCGATAGAAACTTCGTGGCTTTTATATCAGACATTCAAATATGTCTCCGACTTAGGACTTCAAGTTAAATGGCTAAGGGTGAAAAAATTCTGTTTATTATTGAGCGATGATCAAGGCTGCCAGCCACCGCCTAACACACGGTATAGGGTGACCCAGTTACTGGCTTCCGCCAATCGCGCTGCAATCATGTTTTGCTGCGCGTCGGTGTAGGAGCGTTGTGCCGTCAGGACAGACAACGAACTTTCAAGCCCTTTGCGATAGCTGGCTTCTGTCAGGCGGTAAATTTTTTCATTAGCCTCGAGCAGTGATTGGCGTGCTGCCACCAGCTCTTTCATATTGCTCTGCTCGTTCAATGCGTCTGAGACTTCTTGAAAAGCGGTTTGGATGGAGTACTCATATTCTGCCAGCGCAGAATCGCGCCCGACTTCGGCAACGCGCACTGTAGCTTCTCCCGAGCCGCCGTCAAAAATGGGCACCGACACTGACGGGATGAAACTCCACAGCCCGGTGCCGCCGCCAAACAACTCAGACAACTGGCTGCTGGAGGTACCGACACTCGTCGTCAGTGAGATACTTGGAAAGCGCGCCGCACGGGCAGCACCAATATTGGCGTGTGCCGCGCGCAGAGTGCGCTCAGCAGCCAACACGTCAGGGCGTCGCTGCAGCAGTTCGGATGGGAACTCCGCCAATGGCGCGACAGTGGTTATCAAGGGTGCGAGGGGGGCAGTGATGGGATCGCCAGAACCCCGCGTCACCAGGGCGGGATCAATTGGCTGGCCGACAAGCAGTGTCAAGGCATTGAGATCCTGAGCCACTTGCGTTCGGTAAATCGCAATATCAACGCGCGCTGTATCAACGCTGGTTTGAGCGGTCGCAACATCCAGCCCCGATGCAGTGCCAATGTCGAAGGTTTTCTGAGTCAGGTCCAGTGACTTTTGTTGGCTTTCGAGTGTGTTTTCCGCCAACCGCAGGAGTAGTTGATCGGCCGCCAGCGTAAAGTAGGCGGTGGCAACTTCTGCGACCAGAGTGATGCGCATGGAGCGGAGTGTTTCTTCGTTGGAAAGATAGGTCTCCAACGCCTGGTCGCGAAGATTGTTGAGACGTCCGAAGAAATCCAGCTCGAAAGCACTGATACCCAAAGTGGCGCTATAGGTATGAGTAGTGTTGCCATCAGAGCGCAGCGCGGTATTGCTGCCGGCCGCATCAACGGTCGGCAACGTGTCTGCACGAGCGATCTGAAACTGAGCACGGGCTGATTCGACCGCAAGAGCGCTCTGTCGCAAGCTGCGGTTATTGTTTAGCGCCAGCTCGATGAGCTGACGCAGGCGTTCGTCACCATAGAATTCCTTCCATCCGAGTTCGTTTACAGATATCGCGTCTGCCTCGTCGACTTGTGGCGTTGGCCACGTTGAAGCAACTGGCGCCGGGGGCTGGATATACTCAGGTGCGAGATTGGCGCAACCCGTCAGGATAACGCCAAAGGTTGCACTTAGTAGTGAGAGGCGAGAGATGTTCATGGCGCCTCCTGGCGTGTAGTGGTGGGGACTGGATCGTTGGTTGTTAAGGTGGGGCTGGAGCGTGTAAACAGCTTGTGTACCAGCACGTAGAGCAATGGGACCAGGAAAATGCCCAGCAAGGTGGCAGAGATTACGCCGCCGATGACGCCTGTGCCTACTGCATGCTGGCTACCCGAGCCTGCGCCGGAGCTAATGACCAGCGGCAAAACACCCAGGCCAAAAGCCATCGATGTCATGACGATAGGGCGAAGTCGCTGGCGACAGGCATACAGTGTGGCGGCGACTACCTCTTGCCCCTCGTCCACGGCCGCCTTGGCAAATTCAACAATGAGAATGGCATTCTTGGCCGTCAGTCCGAGGATCGTGAGCAGGCCGACCTGAAAGTACACATCGTTCTCCAGTCCACGTATCTGCGTGGCCAGCACGGTACCCAATACACCGATAGGCAGCACCAGCAATACTGATAGAGGAACGGACCAGCTTTCGTACAGGGCGGCCAGACACAGAAATATCACCAACAATGAGAACAGGTACAAAGTACTGGCATTGGAACCTGCCTCCTGTTCTTCATACGACAAGCCGCTCCAGGCCACACCAAAGCCTTCCGTCACTGTCGCCGCCAGTTCTTCCATTACGGTAATGGCGGTGCCCGAGCTTACGCCTGCGGCAGCATCACCCTGTATCTGAATAGAAGATTCTCCGTCAAAGCGTGAGAGAGTGGGGGCCCCGGTTGTCCATCGGCCGGTTGTGAAAGCCGAAAAGGGCACCATGTCGCCATTGTTGTTGCGCACACTCCATTTGTTCAGATCCTCAGGCACCATTCTTGAATCGGCACGGCCTTGCAGATACACCCTCTTGACAGAGCCCCGGTCAATGAAGTCGTTGACATAACTTCCGCCCCAAGCGATAGACAACACGCTGTTTAGGTCACTGACCGAGACACCCAGCGCACCAGCTTTGGCGTTGTCGACATCCAACACATATTGTGCGGTTTCGTCCTGGGTGCTGATACGGACACCTTGCAACCGCGGATCCTTGTTGGCAGCGATCACCAACGCATTGGCGGCGGCGGTCAGTTTTTCGGTGCCCTGGGCTCCCGGGTCCAACAGCTGCATTGTGAAGCCACCGGTGGAACCTAAGCCAGAAATGGACGGCGGCGCCAGAACAAAGATCTGCGCATCCTTGATTTGACTAAGTGCCGCCATGGCACGGTTTTGGATAGCCGCGACACTTTGAGAATCCTCTGTGCGTTCAGACCAATCTTTCAGACGAATGAATCCTGTGCCTAAATTCTGACCGTTGCCACTGAACCCAAACCCAGCCACCAGAAACGTCGAGGCCAGCGAGTCTTCTTCGTTTTCGCGAAAATACTGCTCTACTTGCTCAATCACCTTGTCAGTCCGCTGTTGCGTGGCACCGGCGGGCAACTGAATGCTCACGAACAAAGTACCCTGATCCTCATCAGGTACAAATGCAGTCGGTAGACGCATGAATAGCACAACCAGCACGACAGCCAAGAGTGCATAGAGCAACACGAAGCGTCCGCCGCGTTTGAGCACACGTGCTACGCCTGACTCGTAGCCTGCCGTGGTTCGGGCTACCAGACGGTTGAAACCACCAAACAGTTTGCTTGATGTATGCCCGCCTGCAGATGTTGGCTTGAGCAAGGTAGCACACAGTGCTGGCGTGAAGATCAATGCCACCAGCACCGAGAGCGTCATGGCTGAGACGATGGTGATGGAAAACTGGCGATAGATAACCCCGGTCGTACCTCCGAAAAACGCCATTGGCAGAAATACGGCCGACAACACCAGGCCAACACCAATCAATGCCCCAGAAATCTGGCGCATGGATTGACGCGTTGCCTCCAGGGGGGGAAGGCCCTCTTCGACCATCAGCCGTTCGACGTTTTCAACAACGACGATGGCGTCGTCCACCAGCAAACCGATCGCTAGCACCATAGCGAACATCGTCAACGTGTTGATGCTGTAACCAAACGCCGAGAGCACAGCGAAGGTGCCCAGCAGAACCACCGGTACGGCAAGCGTAGGAATCAGCGTTGCACGCCAGTTCTGCAGGAAAAGAAACATGACCACAAACACCAGCACCACGGCTTCGATCATGGTGTGAATCACGCTTTCAATGGATGCCTCGATGAAGGGGGTGGTGTCGTAGGTGGTGACTACCTTCATGCCGGCTGGCAGAGACGCCGACAAGTTTTCCACTTCGGCGTTGACCGCCGCGGCTGTTTCAGTCGCGTTGGCTCCCGTTGACAGCATGATTCTGATACCCGCGGCTGGCTGGCCATTATAGGTACTCTTGATATCGTAGCTGGCGCTGCCCAATTCGACCTCGGCCACGTCAGACAGACGCACCGTGGCCGAACTTGTGCTGGTCACGAGGATGATGTTGCCGAATTCCTCAGCCGTTTGTAGGCGACTCTGAGCCGTGATGGTTGCATTGAGTTGCTGCCCATCGACAGCCGGCAAAGAACCGAGCTGACCGGCCGAGACCTGAGTATTTTGTGCCGATATCGCACTACTGATATCGGCGGGTGTGAGCTTGTATTCTTTCAGTTTCACCGGATCCAGCCAGATTCGCATGGCGTACTGCGAGCCCAGAACGCCGACGCTGCCAACGCCTGCGACACGGCTTAGCGGTGTTTTCAGATTGCTGGAAAGATAATCTCCCAGGTCTGCCGTCGTCAGGCTGCCATCACTGGACACCAGACCCAGAACCATCAGCATTTCGTCACCCGATTTTGTGACCGTCACACCCTCCGATTGGACTGATGCGGGTAATGTTGATGTGATCTGCTGTACCTTGTTCTGTACTTGTACTTGCGCCGTGTCTGGATCGGTGCCGATCTCGAATGTCAGTTGTACGCTGGCTGAACCGGACGAGCTGGATGAGGACGATATATAACGCAGTCCATCCAGGCCGGTGAGGTTTTCTTCGATGACTTGTGTAACCGATTCTTCCACCGCACTGGCAGATGCGCCATTGTATGTCGCGCTGACAGAAACGGTGGGCGGTGAAATGGCCGGGTAGCGCGACACGGCCATCGAGCTGATAGCCATCAAACCTGCGAGCATCGTTCCGATGGCCAGTACCCATGCGAAGATAGGGCGATCAATGAAAAATTGTGACATGATGTGAGATCACTCCGTAGCCGGTGGTGCAGAGGTCTCTGAGGTGGAGATTGAGCCATCCGCCGCCTCCGTCTCTTCAGCGACGCTCACCACGGAGCCGGCCTGAACTTTCTGCAAGCCTTCCACAACAACCCGTTCGCCCGCCTGTAAACCGCTTTCCACAACCCACTGATCACCTAACGTCTGTCCTGTGGTCAAAGTTCGTTCTTCGATCGTGTTGTTCTCATCAATTACGTAGGCAAGCGCATTACCTTTCACGTCGCGACTTATAGCCACCTGCGGCACCAGTAATGCATTTTGCAAGACGGCACCCTCAAGCCGGATCTGCCCGTACATACCGGGAATCAATTCGCCGTTCGGGTTGGGGAATCGCGAGCGGGCCGTTACTGTACCGGTGGTCTCATCCACAATGGCATCAGCCAATTCCAGCGTTCCGACCGATTCATAGAGACTTCCGTCATGCTTGATGAGCCTTACTACAGGGTCGCCATTCGCAAGCTTGATCTTGCCTTGTTCGAATTGCTGTCGGATATACAGAAATTCCTCAGCCGATTGCGTCGCGTCCAGATAGACCGGGTCCAGCTGCTGCACGGTGGCAAGTGCTGTCGACTGATTGGCCGTGACCAATGCACCCTCGCTTACCGAAGAGCGCCCTATGCGGCCACTGATGGGTGAAGTAACGTTGGCGTAAGACAAAGAGAGTCTGGCAGACTCCAGGTTGGCCTCGGCAGAATCAACCGCCGAGACCGCCTGTTGGTAGGCAGCTTCAGCTTCTTCTGCACTCTCCTGACTGACGGCCTCAATCTTGACCAGATCGCGATAACGCATCGCCTTGGCCTTGGCGCTGACGACGGCCACCTTAGCACTGGCAAGCGTTGCCTCGGCATCCCTGACGGTAGTCTGAACAGACGTTGGGTCTATCTCGTACAGCACTTGCCCTGCTTCGACTTCGCTACCTTCGGTAAACAGGCGCTTGCGCACGATCCCACCCGTCTGTGGCCGAATTTCAGCAGTAACAGCGGCAACCACACGCCCGGTCAACTCTCTTGAAACAGGCACTTGGCTGCTCTCGACGGTATACGCTACGACCTCCATTGGTGGTGGATCCTCAGGGGCTGAAGCTGGCTCCTGAGTGCAGGCGGCAAGCGTTAATACCAGCAGTGCTGCCAACGTGACCGTGTTTGGTAAAGCCCAAACTGGACGAGGGCTTACAGGGGAGGCGCCGGACGTTCGAATCATGATGTTTTTCTCTGTGTACTTGGGCGAGGGTTTAGAGTGCAAACTGAGTTTTTCTATTCACGCTTTCCTCCTGGGCTTGGTTGACGCTGCGATGTCGTTACCCACGCGCTCCTGCAACCAAATTAGCAGATAGACCAGAGTGAAGGCACTCCCGACACCCGCCATTACAATAAAGACCAGCGCCGCTTGCCTTGGCAAGAACTCCAACAGTGACGTTAGAAACTGGCCCGAGAAGATGGCCATCGACAGGTAAGCTAAATTGCGGCCACGGCGCTCAGTCGGTGTGCGCTCCACTGTCATGTGGTTAACCAGCGGAATCGACAAGCCGAAGCCGATGCCAGAAAAGAGTGCGCCAAAACTCATTATTCGAATGCCTTCGGCCATGCCGAACAGGGTTAAGCTGGCTGTAAAGCTTGCAAAGGCCAGCGGCAGAGTCATATTTTCGCCAATAAGCCCGACAATGCGGGGCAGCATCATGGCCGTCGCTACCGCGACCAGCGCAATGGCTGCCAGGAAGAAGCCGATTTCCGCCTCGCGCAATCCCATGCTGGATAACTCCAGCGGTATCAGCACAATCGGCGTGAAGAACAGCATCATCGCTGCCAGGGCTGCTAGATAAACCCTTCCCATACCAGCACCGGAGGCGGCATCCGCAGCTACCCCAGCTTCCTTATCAGACGGTGCGCGACTCGGTACCCAGGCGCGCAACATCAACAGCATGACCCAAGCCAAGAAATAGATCGCAAAGGGCCAGTACCAGCCGATCTCCGCCAGAACGCCAGCGGTCAGAAGGAACAATACGCCGCCTAGCTCGATAGCCATGCCCTGATGGGCCAGCATCTTGAGGCGCTCCTGCCCCTGATACCAATGCGAGATCAGGCTGGTACCAGAGACCATCACCACGGCGGTAGCTCCGCCCAGTAACACCCGGTCGGCAAACACCAGCACCGGGCTTTGCAGCATAGCCCCGGCTACGCCCAATAGCCCGTAGCTTACCAGCCCCATCTGAAGAGCAGAGTAGGGGCCAATATGGTCGATCAGTCTTCCTGCTAACGGCGCAAAGAGAATCACGCCAAGAGCTGGCAGGGTGATGAGCCAGCTGGCGTGAGCGCTAACGCCGAGCGCAGATGAAATAATGGCCAGGCCAGGCGCTACTACCGTACCCACCATGATGGTCAGGCAGGCCACGGCCAGAAGGACAAAGCGTCCACGAGTGGAAAGGGAGGCAGGTGGGGTGTTCGGTATATCAACCATGACGAAGATCCTGGTTTGTTGTGGGTGTGGCGCTTGGATCTGTTCTGCGCATTGCAATGTGCAGAAGCAATGCGCCCAGCGATAGCACTACGGTGAGCCCCATCACGCCTGGCCAGCCGTACGCCGTCATCAACTGAACGCCGGCGGCGGAGCCTAGTGCAGCCCCCAGGTAGTAAAACAACATATACACGGCATTCAGACGGCTCTGGGCTGATGGTTCGATGGCGAATACCCGCACCTGATTGGGCACCTGGGCGGCGAAAACGCCAAGGTCTATCAGTACGATGCCGATGACCAGGCCAACCAGTGAATATTGATAGCCCCACAACACCAAGGTGCCGACCAGTAGTACCATCAGCGCCAGGAAGATAGTCTTCCAGGTGCCCAAGGGCACGACCAACCGACCGGACGCTTTGGCACCAATAATGCCAGCCATACCAGCAAAGCCGAACAGGCCCGCCTGTTGAAGATTCAAATCGAGTGGCGCATTCGTCAGGTGCAGCGCGAGGCTGGCCCATATGGCGTTGAAGGCGGCGAACCACAGCGCGCCGGTGAGTGCCGAGACTCTCAACAGTGAGTGCCTGCGAAAGAGACTCACCATAGAACCGATCAGCGCGGGATAACGCATGCCGTTAACTCGCGAGGTTTCAATTGGCAATAGACGCCACAGCAACAGTCCCCAAACCAGCGCAGTGGAGGCGGCCATCCAGTATACGGCTCGCCAACCCAGGTACTCGGCGAGGCTGCCGCTGAGCACCCGTGACAGTAAAATACCTACCGTCAGGCCGCTCATCATTGTGCCTAGCACCCGGCCTCTTTGCTGTGGTGATGACATGGAGGCAGCCAATGGAATCAGTTGTTGTGTGATATTGGCCCCCAAGCCCATCAGAAACGTGCCTATAACCAAGATCAAACCGCTCACGGCAGTGGCATGCAACACGAGCGAGCACACAAGCAGGCAAGACAATAGTGCAATCAGTTTGCGGCGTGGTATGACATCGCCCAGTGGCGAGATCAGGAGGATGGCTGCGGCATAACCGGCTTGTGTGGCGAACGGCACCAGGCCCAACAGCGTATCGCTTAACGATAAGCCATCACGCAGCGCTGGTAATAATGGCTGGTAGTAGTAAAGGTTGGCTGCCGTGAAGGCCACCGCTGTCGCCATCAGTAACAAAAGAAAAGTAGAGGGAGCATCTACCCCGTGAGACGGTTGGGATAATCCCTCGGTAGAGTGTGTTGATGACATTTTTACGCCTCCGTGAATATGCCCAAGTAGTGAGCAATACGGCGACTTTAACGACTTTTAGTTAATAACAGAAATAATGATATAGTATTCAATCTATACCTGATATGTATTAATTCGGAATGCATTATGGAGCTCAAAACCCTTAAAACCTTTGTGGCAGTGGCGGAGTTACGAAATTTTTCGGCTGCTGCACGACAGCTGCACACGGTTCAGCCGGCCGTCAGTCGACAGATTGCCGATCTGGAAGAAGAGCTCGGCACGCCTCTGATGTGGCGCAGCACTCGGGAGGTGAAGATTACGGCAGCGGGTGAGGTGTTGCTGGAGGATGCTCGGCGTATGCTGGCGCTTGAGGTCGAGGCACGTGAGCGGGTGACGCGAGCAGCCAGCGGCCAAAGCGGTCAGCTTCGAATCGGTTACATGAGTTCTGCGACCGCCCGCTTCATGCCGACTCTGCTCAAACAATTCAGCCGCCGTTATCCCGATGTGCACATAGAACTTTTCGAGATGACAGCACAACAACAGCTTGAAGCCTTCGCTCGTCGGGAGATTGATCTGGGGTTTTCGCGCCCGCTGCCTAAGCCTGATCCTCTCGGTTTGACCAGCCTATTGATCTATCAGGATCGCTTAATGGCAATCCTCCCCCAAGAACATGCCTTCGCCAAGCGCAAGCGGCTTGCACTCAATGAATTGGCCAAGGAAGACTTCGTGCTGTTTGAGCGAGGGCAGGCCAGTGGTCTGTTTGATAGGATTATCAATGCTTGCGGCGAAGCCGGCTTTTCCCCTCGTCTGATACGGCAGCCTGCTCAGATGCAGACATTGCTCAGCCAAGTAGCCAGCGGCATAGGGGTGGCTATTGCTCCGGCCTGTATTCGTTTTCTTCAAAGTGACGGCTGCGTCTTTATCACGCCGAGCCCAACTCAGCCGCCAATAGCACTCGAACTTCACTATATGCAGCATCCGCTTCGACCGACGGTCGAAGCCTTTATTAAGGAAGTCAGTCAGATGCTAGAGCAGATCAAAGTGCAAATGGAAACCGAGTAGGGCTGTGAATTAGCGGGGTTTGATCTTTTTGGGCCCGTTGAAAGCGCCAGTTTGGCCTTGGGTCTTTCTTTCCGGGGCATCCTGTTGGGTGTGAGCCCGGGTAAACTCGCCGATTGCAGTAATGGCTGAGTCTGCGGCCTCTATCCAGCCGTAATGCAGTTGAAAAACATGCCAGAGCCCATCGAATCGGGTCAGGACACAGTCAACGCCAGCGGCCTGTGCTTTTTCTTTTACTCTTTGGGCGTCGGATAGCAGGATCTCCTCTGAGCCCACTTGAATCAGTATGGGCGGAAAGCCCGAATAGTCTGAGTTAAGGGGGGAGGCGGCATATTCATCCCCTTGATAAGCCTCGGCAGCCCAGCGCAGCCAGCCCTCGGACAGCATTGGGTCACGATGGCTGTGGCTGGTTATGGTGTCGCCACCAAGGCTGGTATCGGCCCACGGTGAGATAAGCGTCAGCGAGGCTGGAAGCGGGATGCCGTTGTCCCGTAGCTTGGCTGCCAGGGCGAGGGTGAGTCCCGCGCCGGCAGAATCGCCGGCAATGCTGAGACTGGCTGGTGGCTGTCCTTGTTCCAGCAAGGCGCAGTAAACGGCAAATGCATCATCGAGGGCGGCTGGGTATGGGTGTTCCGGCGCCAGCCTGTAGTCCGGCAGCCAAACCTGGGCGCCTGCAGCATCGCCCACCGCAGCCGCAAGTTTGTGGTGGCTGGCGAAGCCTCCCATCACATAGGCGCCGCCATGCAGATAGAGTACGGCCCGTCCGGGCTCAGCCGTTTTCGGAAGAACGCAAAGGGTGGGTACATCGCTCAGTCGGGTTGAGCGGTACGTTGCCCCCTTGGGGCCGCGAAGTGTGGCTGCGGCGACACGACCCCAGAACCGCTGAAATGAGACGGGAACGCGCGCCGACAGTGCCGGCTTGATCATCAGACGTATCCCCCAGGATAGTACGCGCTCCATGGTCAAGTCTCCGAAGCAGTCGAGAGCGGCTGCAGTTCGTAGTCGTGAAGGTCCAAAGTTCCTGTTATAAAGCGATAGCTGAAAGTGAACCCTGGCCAGTTGTTGGTGTTCTTTCCTGATGCGGTTTTGTACCAGGAGGTGCAGCCGGCTTCCCAAACGCTTCCTTTAAGCTTCTCCTGAATCCGGGAGGAGTACTCGCTTTGTCGCCCTGCCTTGACGTTCATGTAGTGCAGGCCAGGGTCCTGAAGCATGCCGATGCATTGGGTCACGTAGCGAATCTGGGATTCCAGCATGAATACGATAGAGCTGTGGGCGAGGTTGGTGTTGGGCCCGTACAGAATGAATAGGTTCGGGAATCCGGAAACACTGATGCCTTTATACGCCTCGGCACCCTCTTTCCAGGCCTGGTTAAGATCCAGTCCGCCCAAGCCGGTCACTTTCATCGGGGCCAGGAAGTCAGTCGCCTTGAAGCCGGTGCCATAGATGATGGCATCCACTTCGTGTCGTGTGCCGTCCTTGGTGATGATGGCATGCTCTTCAATGCGCGCGATCTGATCGTTGATCAGGTCAAGGTTGTCCTGATTGATCGCGTCATACCAATCGTTGGAAATGAGCACCCGTTTGCAGCCAACCGGGTAGTCAGGAATGATCCGTTGCCGTTTTACCGGGTCTTTAATTTTTTTCTTGGCAAGGTTCTTGGCCTGCCATTTGAAAACGTTCAGCAGAAAGCCGAATCGTGTGAAGGCCAGTGCCCGGCTTTCGTTCTTCCAATAGATCATGGATCGGTATATGCGATCCACAGCCGGAATGGATTCAAACACCCATTGCTCGAACCCTGTGAACGGGCGATCCGGTTTTGGGATAACCCATGCTGCAGAGCGTTGGAAGAGCTTAAGCTCTTGCACCTTGGTTACGATCTGGGGAACAAACTGGACTGCACTGGCGCCCGTACCGATCACCGCAACCTTCCGGCCCGTCAGGTCGTAGTCATGATCCCAGCGGGCCGAGTGGAAGACCTTGCCTTTGAAGCTCTCGATACCTTCAATATTGGGATAAGTCGGTTGGTTTAGTTGCCCGGTTGCGGATACCAGTGCTGTCGCCTCGTAGCGGTCGCCACCTTTGGTTTCAATAATCCAGAGGCCACTGTCTTTGTTGAACGCGGCTGATTCAACTTCCTGGCTGAAGTGTATGTGATCCTGAAGGTCGTATTTGGCAACACAGCTTTCCATATACGCACGAATTTCAGGTTGCAGGCCGAATTTTCGGCTCCAGTTGCTCTTTGGCTCAAAGGAATAGGAGTACAGGTGAGACTGTACATCGCAGGCCGCGCCGGGATAGGTGTTATCCCGCCAGGTTCCGCCAACGCTCGCCGCCTTTTCCAGAATGGTGAAAGAGTCGATACCCGCTTTCTTCAGTTGGATGGCCATGCCAAGGCCGCCAAAGCCGGTACCGATGATCAGGGTATGGCATTGTGTCGTCTTGATGTTGTTGTCTTTTTCGCTCACGTCCCGTTCCTTGCCATTAAGTCTTGGAAGATTGGGCCAGTTTAGGAGGGGAGCTCTTGCCGGACGACCATCGGGTAGGACAAAATATCAATAAAAACGGACATAATGGTGTTAAGGGGAAAGGTATGTCTATCTGGGATATCCAGCGTACCGTCGTGAGTGCCCGTATATTGACAGACCTTGCGGTCGAGCTGGGCATGCCGGAGGCAAAGGTGCTTGCCGGGACCGGTATCAGTGCTGCTCAACTGCGATCGGCCGAGGCCTTGGTTGAGGCTCGGCAAGAGTTGCGGTTGATTTCTAATATGGTGGATGGACTTGGCCATGTGCCTGGGCTTGGTGTGCTGGCCGGTATGCGCTATCACTTTAATGCTTTTGGCGCGCTGGGGTTTGCGTTGGTAAGCAGCAGTACGCTGCGAGACGCCATTGAAATCGGGCTTAAATATGTCCAGTTGACCTTCGCCTTTTGCGCGATTGAACTCAAAGATCGGGATCGCGAGGTCTACATTCGCTTTCGGGCTGAAGGGATTCCAGAAAAACTTCGGCGGTTCATTGTCGAGCGTGACAGTGCCTGCTGCGTTACCTTGCAGACCGACATCTTCAGGAATTTTTCGCCCATTAAGTACATGTGTTTTGAATTCGAAACGCCGGTGGATGTTGCCCCCTATGAGACTTTCTATGGGGTCCAGCCGCGCTTTGGGGAAGCCGGTAATGACATGGTTGTGGATCGCGACCAGCTCAATGAGCCTTTGCCGCAGGCGAGTGAGTTGGCTCGTAGTGCCGCAGAGGTACAGTGTGACGCACTGTTGAACCACCGGTTGGAGAGGGCAGGGCTTTCGGCCAGGATCCGGCAGTATTTGGCCGGTCAGGCCAGGGATATGCCCGGCATGGAAGAGGTGGCGAAGGCCATGAACACGATTCCGAGAACCCTTCGTCGGCATTTGTCCCAGGAAAACACCAGCTTTGCGGAACTTCGTGACGAGGTCCGGCAGGCGTTGGCTGAGGAATACCTGGCGGGGCCGAAATTGTCGGTGGAGCAGGTGGCCGAGCGGCTAGGTTACTCAAGTTCGACCAGCTTTATTAACGCCTATAAACGCTGGTATGGAACGACGCCGGCTGCGAAACGAGCGGGCGAACTTATGGAGCATGGCCGGCGTTCGTGCTGACGTTTTGAGAGGTAGTGCCAAATTAAATTGAGTGATTGCTCAATAATCAGCTAGAGTGGTGGTCGGATGGAAAAACCGTGATTGTCTAGGAGCTGAAAGCGATGAATCCGAAGATCGATTATTACTTTACCTGCATTTCCCCATTTACCTATCTTGGCCACCGCGCATTCCTTGAGGCAGCCAGAACCGCTGGCGCTGACGTCAACTTCAAGCCGGTTAGACTGGCAAAAGTATTTGGTAATTCCGGCGCGAAACCTCTCCCTGAACGCCCGGTATGCCGACAGGAGTACCGCCTGCTCGAAATCGGGCGATGGGCGAAGAAACGCAACCTGGCGATCAACCTCAAACCTGCGCATTTTCCAACAGATCCCGGCCTGGCAGACCGGTGCGTGATTGCCCTGCAACAAGCCGGCGAAAACCCTGGCGAGTTTGTTCAGCTCGTTCTGGCAGCCTGTTGGGCGGAGGAGAAGAACATCGCGGACGAAGCCGTGATTCGTGAGATTCTGAGCAGCCTACAACTGGATGCCGAAGCTTTGGTGGCGGCAAGTGGGTCAGTCGCTGTTGGTGAGCAGTACGACCGCAACACTGAAGACGCGGTTGACCAAGGGGTGCTGGGCGCGCCGGCCTACTTGTTAAATGGGGAACAGTTCTGGGGTCAGGACCGGATTGAGTTGCTAGCGGAGACTCTGGAATCCCAACGCGGTATGAAACAATGATCGACCTCTATTACTGGCCCACGCCTAATGGCCATAAAATCACCACATTTCTTGAGGAAGCGGGGCTGGAATACCGAATCCATCCAGTGGACATCAGTGCCGGAGACCAGTTCAAACCGGAATTCCTCGCCTTCTCACCCAACAATCGTATGCCCGCCATCATCGACCACGCCCCTGAAGATGGTGGTAGACCTGTTACCGTGTTTGAATCCGGTGCCATCCTTCTTTACCTCGCGGAAAAAACCGGTCGTTTCCTTCCGGACGATCTCCGAGGGAAGAAAACCGTGCTGGAATGGCTGATGTGGCAGATGGGAGGGCTGGGGCCGATGGCGGGCCAGAATCACCACTTCGTCCAGTACGCCCCTGAACGAATTCCGTATGCGATCGATCGTTACGTCAATGAAACCAACCGTCTTTACGGAGTACTCGATGCCCGTCTGGCAGGCCGGGACTGGATTGCTGATGACTATTCCATCGCCGACATGGCCATCTATCCCTGGATCGTTCCTCACGAGCGGCAACAGCAAACCCTGTCTGACTTCCCCAATCTTGAGCGGTGGTTCCGCGCCATGCAGGCAAGGCCGGCAGTGGTCACGGCCTACGAGAAAGGGCTTCCCTGGTCCTCTCGCCCAGCGGTCACCGATGAAGGGAAAAAGCGTCTGTTCGGCCAAACGGCGGGTGTTAAAAAACAAACATAGGGCATCGCGTCTGGATATTCGTTGTTTTCCGAACCATTCCGATACGGGAGTGGAGTAGCGGTTATTCAGGCCTTCCTTTGTTGGCGGATTACGTGGTTCGCAATTTGATCCATCTGAATGTCCACTTTGCGACCAAGCCGATCTTTCTCAGCTTTTACACAAAAGCGAACATTCGCACTGCTCCCGTTTCAACTGAATTTCCGCTCAGATGGACGCCGTAATTTGGTCGTTCTCACTCTGGCAAACGATCAAATGGACTCACCGTTCCTGCACGTTTATCGCCAATAACGTGCGTGTAGATTTCGGTCGTGCGAATGTCGCTATGGCCGAGAATCTCCTGAACTGTCCGGATATCGCTTCCCGATCGCAATAACTCTGTTGCAAAGGCATGCCGGAAAGTATGCGCCGTTACTCTCTTCGTAATCCCACTAGACTGAACGGCTTGTCGTAACTGTCGGGAATACGTTGAGTGATGAAGGTGGTGCCGGCAAACGTATCCAGCAATGGGATGAAGGCAACGCGTTGAAGAAGGAAAGAGGTACTGCCACCCGAAGTCTTTCATCGCTGGTCCATACTTCTTATGCAGTGAACCCGGAACTGATGTGAGCCCGAATCCATCGGCGATATCGGACTGATGTACCTCCCGGGCATGGACGACCTGGCGTTTAACGCTCTCTCTGAGATTGCCCGGTAGGAGTGTGTATCGGTCCTTGCGGCCCTTCCCGTTAAACACCAGTAAGCTCCGGCTTTTCAGGTCGAGATCCTTGATGCGCAGCGAAAGTGCTTCGTTGATTCTCAAACCGCAACCATACAGGAGAGCGGTGATGAGCCAATATTCAGCTTCCAGATTACCAAGAATCGATGCAACTTCTTCGGGGTTGAGAACAGTCGGCATTCGCCGAGGTGTTTTGGTCATCTTGTACTGAAGGTTTTCGATCTCCCGTTTCAACACGTTCTTGTAGACGAAAATTATTGCGCACAGTGCCTGGTTTTGGGTGCCTGGGCTAACTCCACGATTGACGGCCAGGTGATTCAGAAAGCGCTCAATTTCGTAATTTCCCATTATTTCCGGGTGTTTCTTGTCATTGAACAGAATGAACTGGCGAACCCAGTAGAGATAGGACTTCTCGGTTCGGTAGCTGTACTGTTTTGTTCTGATCTCTGTGCGAATCGATTCCAGAAACGGTGATTTCACTATAATCGCCCTCCTTGGCTAAATAGCTGTATATATGTACAGTTATAATTAAAAGCCCCCAAAAATGCTAATTTTTTTGCGGTTTAATTTGCACAATGCTGCACACTTTTCACAGAGCACCTCTGTAGGCGACTGTTTAATAAGCGGAATTTTTAGATCCCCTGGATTTAACTTGCAAAAACGTGCACGTTAAACCCGCGTGCAAACTTTTGACAGAGGCGAGGCTGGTTGCGACCGCAAAACTAGGCTTGTAAAACGATGAAAAAGAACGATTATTGGAGCTGTGACGCAGTTTTAAATGAGGTGGTGGGTTTGCGGTTTAATAAGAATTCAAGCTAATAAGCTGTTACATGCTCACCCACATACATAACCAAACCTGAGTTGGCTAAGAGAGAAAAATGGCGCTGAAGCGGAATTTTCGACGAAACCAGCCTATTTCTTCAAATGAAGACTTAGAAAAGGCTTTAACCCAAATCGCCAAAACCGCGAGTGAGGGTAAAAATAGCTCTTCATCCAGTTTCGAAAAATTTAGCACTATTTTCGCCAACCTCTCCCAAGTCTTAATGCTTGCAGTTGTTTTGTGGGGCTACTTCTATACGGTAGTACCCGTATTTCAAAAGGAAAAATTAACAGAAGATTTGGCCCGCCTCAAAATCGAGAAGTCGCGCTGGGAGCAAGAGATAGACAGCTATGCTAACAAAATCCAACGGACTCAAGAGGAGCTCTCCTCACTAGAATCAGATAGGGATGAATTAGAAAATGAATTGATCCGAATTCGCTCGGAGAAGCAGCAGACTGAGAAGGCACTAGAGCAATTAGCAATTCGAGAACAAACTTCAAGGGAAAAGCTTAAGACTACTGCTGAGGCGCTGGCTGATGCGGAGGATCAGCTTTATGAGCAGCAGCGACGCAGGCTACTCGGTAAAATCCCATTGTCCATGGAATTCGTTTTCCTTGTAAATAACACGGGCAATGTATTTAGTATTTTCAAGCGTGACTCGGTGAACGCTGTTGCAGATGAACTAAAAGCCGCGTTTATTCAGCCGATAAGATTTGTAGAAAAGAAACTTGATGAGCTGAAAGAGCAGGCGAATTCTGCCTCAAGCGAAATATATCGAAATGTTCAGCTGCGTCTTTTAGATGAGTTCAAGACTGGGATTCAGGAAAATGCATCTGTCCTTCAGTGTCCCGAACCAAACTTCCAATCTTGGGAAGCTGAGTTCGGCAGAGCATTAACCATGGGCGATGAAATGGTTGAACGCTGCATCGACTTTCATTTTAAGGTGAGAGGAGAAAAGGAAGATTGGTCTCAGCGAGAAATTTCGTCACTTAAAAGCTCAGATTTCTGGGGCGAGCAGCGAAGAATCTATTCTCACAGCTGTTCAGTGGCAATCGACTACAAAATTAGCGAGTTATATCGTGAACGTTGGAGTCATGTTAACGAACCCTGCGAGGAAAGGTTGAGGAGGATAAGTTCAATTGCGTTGGTACCAGAATCAACATTGAGCCTCACGCCTTTTAGGGACATGTCTCCGCCTTCCGAATCCTATGTAAGATCTCAGGTTCAGGCCTCGATTGATGGCTGGTACAAACCCGCAAACTAAAACATGTAACAATCGGCTGCACAGCGACCGATTCTCCGCCGCTTCGCGGCTCCAAACCGGCGCGTGAGCCGGGCGTTAAACGGATACGATGAAAGAACTAAACCATAAAATTCACGGCAAGGTTCTCCGTCCGGCGAGCTTTCAGGAGCTTTTTTCCCAGATCTGTCAGCCTAGTGGAAAGCATAACCACAGGGTATGGATGTGGCGGGGGCAGAGCGATGTAAGCTGGAAGATTGATAGTTCAGGGTATCGGCGTCTCAAAGCTTCTTCGAATTATCAAACTGGGGATGGTGAGAAAGACCTGATCAGGTATGAAAGTAACCTTCTCCAGCAGGCGACACATCGTGGGTACAGATACTCCGAGGGTCGAGTTCTAACTGATTTCGAGCTTCTAGCCAGATTACAGCATCATGGCGCCGCAACCAGGCTGGTTGATTTCACAAGAAATGCCTTGGTCGGTTTATGGTTTGCGTGCGCAGAGAATATAAGCAAGTCTGGACTCTTGATTGGTTTTGATACTTGGTATTTGGGTGGCTATGAAAAAGAGCTTGAGAATAGAAGCTATGCGGAAATCGTAGCTGACCTTGGAGACTATCCGCTCATCACTTGGGAACCGCCAGGCATTTCGCCCAGAATAGCGGTTCAGCACAGCCAATTTATATACAGTGCGGTTTCCGACAGTTCTCGCGGTAGTTTAGTCTTTCCCGAGGAAGGTGCGTTCAGGCTGTTTGAGATCACACCAAGGCTTAAACGAGAGTCATTGGAAATCCTTACGCAGGTCTTTGATATTGATCGCTCTGTTCTATTCCCGGATATCGATGGATTTTCCTCTTACCATTCAGTCTCAGAAGATATTAGCGGCATGCATCGGTGGTAAATTCGTTTAACAATCGGCTGCACAGCGACCGGTTTTCCGCCGCTTCGCGGCTCCAAACCGGCGCGTGAGCCGGGCGTTATAAATCCTTACCGGAGGACTTGTGAGCATCAGGCCGGCAATGTTGGCAGATAAACATGAAATCGAGCGTTTAGCGCATGTGCTGACGCCTTCCTCTGAATCAAAGCATCAATCGGGCGATTCACTGGGTCTGCTTTTAAACTCAGACGGCCATCGGATATGGGTAGCGGATTTAGGTGAAGCGGTTGTTGGTTGGCTGCACGCATATTTGGCGGTTCGGGTTGGAGTGGCACCATTTATTGAAATAGCTGGCCTTATAGTTGATGAGCAGCACCGAAGTGAAGGAATTGGTTCTAAGTTGGTTGCGGAAGCTATCACCTGGGCCAAGTCATTGGGTGTTACCGTCCGAGTTCGCAGTAATTCAAAGCGCGAAGCCACCCACAATTTTTACCAAGCACAAGGCTTCAAATTATTGAAGCAACAGCATGTTTTCGAGTTCAATTTATAACAAGGCGCAGCAGTACGTGGCCTACGGCCACCGGACGCCCCTGTGCTTCAGCGTTAGGCGAATAAAAGAGAGCTATGGAAGTCCGACAGTATTAAAGGTGACGGTATGCAGTGGTATGAGCGCCTCAGTCACGCTTGTGACTATGAAGCGGAGAGCATTGAGAAAGAGCATGAGCACTTTCGAAAAGAGGCAAAAGAGGCTCCACTGAAAGAACTCGAGCTTTTTCTGTCGTCGCCGTCGGGTAAATACCAGGCTCACGCTAGAGCTGTAATGGAGCAGGTGTACAAGGAGAGATCCCAGAAGCTGCATGAGCAGAAAGCTTTCAGGGAGGGCCGTGCTGCCTGGTGGCGAGGGTTGGCTCAGCAGATTAGTTCGCAAGTTATCGGAACATTGCTGATTGGCATGGTTGTGGGGTTCATTACTGGAGTTTGGTTCTGTGGGTCAGGGAGTTCGTAGCCTGCCTAACAAGGCCATCAAGGTTCTTTCGGGCCTTTGGCCCTCCACCGGACGCCCTTGTCAGGGCGCCGCTTATGGCTGGCGTTATGGCGGTGGTTGCCGGACTGTAAGCCACTGGGTACTATCCGTTTTGGAAAAAACCATGGAAAGGAGAAAATACAATGGACTGTCCTACGATTTCGGGATTGAAGCTGGACTCTGAAGATCAGGAAGCACTGGAGGCAATAAGGAAGGCTCAGCGCAATGGAAACATGCTTGAGATTCTTTTACCTGCTGGTGTTTTAACAACGATATTTCTTGGCAATAACTCTGCGCAAGTAACCTTCAACGTTCATTCCACCGACTGGGTTTTGTTCGCGCAGTCTATGAGCAAAATTCAGCCTATTGTAAGAAAAACCATATCCAAAATTGCTCAAATGCAAAGACTCAGAGCAGGGTTGTCATACGAGCAACGCCAATTCTGGGAAGCCGTGGATAATGGTTGCGGGGGCTACTAATATGAAAATCAATTTCAAGTTCGCATGCCCTTTACTACTCGCCGCCACTTCTGCGCTTGCTGGCGGTAATGACGAAGCTAGTGCACATCGGTATATCTCTGAAAGAATCGCCCAATATGGAGAAGCAGTGGAGCGGTGTGAACAGGTAGGGGCTAGCCGCCCTTTACCCGATGAGTCAGTGATCAAACATTTGCGTAGCTACAGTATCGAGGATGTTAGAGTTTTTCTTATCACACGTAGCTCGCTTGTTTCGGAAGTTTGCGAAAAGCCAGAGTTGACTGAATTGGCTTACGCAATTGCTGTTTTGGAGGGTGCTGATGTTTCCGGTACACCAAAAGAGATTGTACAGAATATAAAATTACTGGTTTTTGGTGAATCTACTTGGGGGCTGAAAAAGAAATATCTTGAGCTTCCAACGAATGTCCAAAATATTTTGGAGCAGACGGATTATTTTGATAAGCCATTTGACGATATGGCTATCCTGGATGCTATCGAAAATACCAAAAAGCCATAACCAGTGACTGTGGTGTCAATTCTATAAATTAAGCCATTTCACCCCGCCATGATTCCTGGTTTTTGATCATGGTATTGAGCACCACAATCATCTTTCTCATGCAGGCGATGAGGGCGACTTTCGGGATCTTGCCCTGGGCCTTCAGGCGTTCATAAAAGCGTTTGAACACCGGGTTGCACTGGATGGATGAGAGCATGGCCATGAACATCACGGTGCGGACTCTGTGGCGGCCACCTCGTATCCTTCGTTTGCCGTTGAGCTTGCCACTGTCTCGGTTGATGGGCGCTACGCCGACAAGCGCCGCGATCTCCTTGCGGTTCAGTGAACCGAGTTCTGGGAGTTCACTCAGGAAGGTGTAGGCGAGCACTTTTCCAACGCCAGGCACGCTGGTCATGATCTCCATTTTGGTACGCCACTGATCCACTTTGGCCACCTCTTGCTCAATCTGCCGGGTGACTGTTTCAATCTGGCTCTGGAGCATTCTGAGCATACTTTTGATCGACCGGTGAAGGGATTTCGGCAAGATCTGGAGACGGTTTTTCTCCATGGTGGACATTTCCAGAAGCTGAGAACGTCTGACCAGTAAGTCCTTAATCTTCTGGGAGGTTTTGTCGGGAATAGGCTTGATCTCGGGTTTCAATGTGGCGGCGTATTGCGCAATGACCTGAGCATCAATGCGGTCGGTTTTGGCGAGCACGCCGATGGCCTGGGCGTAGCGTCGGACACTGATGGGATTGACCACTATGATGGGCAAATCAGCCTGATCGCAGGCTTGAACCAGCGCATGTTCGTACCGCCCCGAGGCTTCCACGACGATGCGTTCGATCGCGTAATTTTTGAGGATACGGACAAAGCGGCGAATATGCGCTTCGGTATTTGGGATGGTGTAGAACTGCCCGGAAGGATGAAGTGCGATGTCCAGATTGGCTTTACCGACATCGACACCGACATTGACTGGGGTTTGGATTTCCGTGTTGTTCATAATAAGCTGACTCTGCCTTGCTATACGGGCTCGAGGCCCCGATGACTGTTCGAGTTATCGCTTGAGAGTCATGCAGCGCTACACACTGGTTATCGGTCTCTCGACAGAGGAGCCGGTCAAGCATCGAGCTGCTGCATGAAGGCCCCAGCGGCCACTGGGGGTGGGCCTCAATTTACCCAAACACGGCAGAAATTATCCATACAAGTGCAGGCACGGCGACGCCTACTACATTGCGCCTTCGGCTCCATTTCGTAGGCGCGCATGCTGCAAGCGTTATACAGACTAAGGAGAGTCAGGTTTGGAGTTAATCAACGTAGTCCCCTGGGGCCGGTCTTTTGAAGAATATCAGGCGATGTTCGGATTATCCGAGGGTGACCTGAGCAAGCGAATCCTTGGTTGTGGTGATGGCCCCGCGAGCTTCAATGTAGAGGCAACCGACCGTGGGTGCCAGGTCACGTCTTGTGATCCGGTTTACCAGTTTCAGGTCGACGAAATACGTCGCCGGATTGATGAAGTGTACCCGGAAATCATGACTAAGATGCGGCAGGACGCAGACAAGTATATTTGGGAGTCACTGAGTAGCGTCGAGCATCTTGGCGAGGTTCGCATGAATGCCATGTCGAGGTTCTTGGCTGACTTTGAGGCAGGCTGTCAGCAAGGGCGGTATGTATCAGCGTCTTTGCCATCGCTGTCATTTTCCGGCTCCGAGTTCGATTTGGCACTCTGCTCCCACTACCTTTTCCTCTACAGTGACCATGTGGATGGGACAGCTCACCTCAAATCAATGCGGGAGCTTTGCAGAGTGGCGACCGAAGTCCGTGTCTTCCCTATTGTATCCTTGGACGGAGAGGTCTCGAAGCATTTGGATCAGGTAATGACCGCACTATCCGGCGATGGGATTGATGTCACATTGCAGCCTGTCAATTACCGGTTTCAAAAAGGTGCTACTGAGATGTTGGTGGCAAAGTCCGTATAACCAATGGCTGTTGTCGGACGCACCTACGCTGCGCTCCGGTACGCCGCAAAGCCAGGCGTTAAAAACGAAATGGGAACTTGGGCTAATGCCACTTATTTATAGAGGTCTTGCTGCTCTCCTCTTACTGCACTCTATGTCAACGCTAGCAGAGGATCGCGAGACACCCTCGTGCGAACTGGTCGGGTATTTAGCAGAGAATATTATGCAGGCCCGTCAGAATGGTGTGCCTGATGATGAGATGATTGCAATGTCTGAGTCAGTGGCTTTTGCAAAAGTGGTGGTCGCGGATGCTCTTCTAGTTCCCGTGAACAGAATGGTGTGGAACCGGAACGAGGCAGTTAAGGACTTCAAGGAAAAGTGGTTCACGAAATGCCTTGGGTTTCGAAAATGGTTTGCTGCCGACCAAGAATCACTTCTACCTCAGTCCAATAAGTCTCCTCCACAGCTTTGGTCGCATCACAAAGTATTGAATTTAAATGCAAAAACCTGCTCAGATAGGGGCGTTACGACTCTTAAGTCTCTAAACTTTACCGCTGTTGTTCGTAGTGGCACCTATGTATACGGTAACTCTGGATCCAACAGGGCCGCAGTAAAATGTGTTGGCCAGAAGGGGGAGTCTTCGTTTCTCTATCTTTCCGTTGCAGGCCCAGAAAAAGAACCTGTAGAGAACTTGCGCAATGTAATTGCACGCCTTATGTCACGGTCGGAGTAAGCGTCAGACATTTTTAACAAGGCCAGGCACGGCGACGTCTACTACATTGCGGCTTCGCCTACATTCCATAGCCGCGCATGCTGGCTGGCGTTAGGCTCCCAAGTAACTGTGCAGGGGAAAGAGAATGAGTGATGCTGGCTCAGGGAAAGTTGAAAAAGCAATAAGTCATTTCCAGCGTCGTGCGGAGAAAGCCCTAGCACTGGAAAAGTTACTTGATGAAGCAGATTTTCCCGAGAAACTTAACCTAAATGACCTTCCAGCACTTGAAAGTCGAGCTCGCTTATACATTTCCATTGCTCAGGCTAGGTATGATGCCGGTGAAATATCAGAGCACGAGCTTCTATTTCACAAATGCTTCGTTATTGAAAACCAAGTTCACGAGTCTAGATGGTCCAATGGTGTTTATGCTGAAGTTCTAGACCCTATAGCTGAAAAAATGAAAACAGTAGAAAAAGCGTATGGACTTACTGATGATCAGTTCTGGCTAATATCGGATGCTCCAGAAGAATATCGTCTTCTATCTTCAGATTATGACAGCGAGATGGAGCGGAAATTACTCGAAACATTTGTCGAGTTTGGGGCTGACGATTTAAAAGAGCTGTATCTGAGCAACAGAGAAGAATTTGATAGACTCCATCATATTGGTGGAAAATCGATATTTCTGAGTGGTGATAAGCCGAGATTGCAGTCTCTCGCCAATTCATACGAAGATGAAGCGGATCGAGCTGAAAAAGCAGGTGCATATTTGGCTGCCTCAGTAATGCTTGGATCGGCGATTGAGGCGAGACTGATAGTCACTTGCTTGGAAAACGAAGAAAAAGTAAGAGAAACCTTGGATCGACTGCAGTTGACGAATAAGGATTTGAAGTCTAAAAACCCTGTCACTTGGCCCTTGGATATACTTATTAAAGTTTGCTCCTCTGCAGGTTGGGTTCCGGACTACAAAGTAGGTGGATTTACTTTTAGTGGAAACAAAATGGCCGAATTTCTGCGTTCTACACGCAATCAAGTGCATCCAAAAGTTAAACTAAAGCGATCTAAGGGGCTAGTGATGGGACTGGAGCAATTCAAAGATATAAGAAGCGCTCATAGTCTCCTATCATCGTCGTTGAACTGGCCTAACAAACAAAAGCAGTCGGACGCATAAAAGCGCCTCTGTTTTGGACGTTAAGTTTTAAGGAAGTTTATGAAGGGAGATCATCAGGTAATTCTGTTTATTATTTTTTGCCTAGCTGGCTTTTTTCTCGGAATAAACCTCAGTGCTGACTTTGAACTCACTGGGCTTGGAGACTTCGTAGTGTCCTTTACGACTCTACTTGCCGCTTTCTCAGGCGCTTGGTATGCATTTCACCTCCAGAATAAGAGAGACCTTCAAGCGGAAGAAATCAGACGAGTTGAAGCGGCCAACAGAGCTATCTTCACGCTTGCAAGAAAGCTCGGTAAGGTCCGCAATATTTCGAAGCAGTTCGTGAGCCCTTTCAGGGCCGATCCGCTGTATTTTTTAGCGATTCCGCCAATTGCTGGTATCTCGAATAGTAGTACCACGATAAATTACGACGAGATTTCTTTCTTATTTAATTCCGATGACCCAAATTTGATGGCTGAGTTGTCAAATGCTGAAGAGGCTTATAATGCCATGCTTGACGGCTTTGCTCTCAGATCGGAAATGCATTTTAAACAACTTCAACCTTTGGCCGAGAAAGCCGGGTTCGAAGATTATGTAGAGTATAGCGACGAGCAAATTAGAACTGCAATTGGTGTTAGGCTATACAACGGTATGAAATCTCAAACCGACGCTTTAATTGAGTCACTGGATAGCTTGGAAGAAAGCCTTCTTGAACTATCATCCAGATTAACTGAGACAGCAAAATCACAGTTTAAAGGTCACACTATTATTGGTGTCGCCAAAGATACTTAACAAGCGGGTGAAGCTGACCGGTACTACGCTGCGCTTCGTACCGGCAGCATACCCAAGGCGTTAGAAACTCACAGGAAGGATTATGGAATCTCCAGAGAATAAAGAAAATTGGTTCGTCAGAATCCTGATAGTTGGTTTGTGCTTATTCATCGTGGCGCTGATATCTTTCAACTATTTTTGGATCGAGCCTAAGGGGGCTATTTCTTCTGGTTTAGTGACGCTTCTTCTCATCCTGCTTGTACTGATTCTTTCAGAGAGCTTTGATAATTTTTCGCTAGGAAAGCTTTTTTCCGTCACGAGAGAGGTCAAGAAAAAGGAGCAAGAGGTCGAAAAGCTTGAGAAGGATAAATCGGAACTGTTGAAGCAACTGATCACGATTTCTAGCACTCAAAATCAGACTCAACAGCATACTAATGTTTATGGGGATTATCATGCAGGGAGAGCAACAGTAGAGCGTGCATCTGAACAGGAAGTCCAGGCAAAAGAAACTGATGAGCAAGAGCGTAGAACTAACGACAACGCTCCAGAGTACCGAATCGACTGGCGTAAAATAGAAAAATACGCAATGGATAAGTACATTTCTGGCAAGGGTATCCATCCCTCCAATGTAATACCAGAGGCAAAACTAGTAACTCAGTTTCACGGCATTGATCCAGTCAGTAATTTTCAACCGATTTTTGATGGGTATTACAAGAAAGACGAGAGCGAGGTTTTCGTAGAGTTTCGCCCCAACCGTGGAATGCACATTATGTTTAGGGAACGCCTGTATTTAATGCTCTCTAAGCTGAACCACTACAACAATATCAAAAATGCAGAAGCACACTTGGATCTGGTTTTGATGAATGTGCCTAATGAAGAACCTCGGGGCCGCTCGACAGATCGATTGCTCGATGATTTTGAGCCAGCTATCGCTTCCGGACTTCTGCGGGTAAGCGAAATAGAGATTACTCAAGAAGAGGCTGATGAGTGCAGGCGAGAGGTCTGATTTTCTAACAAGGCCATCAAGCATCGCCGCCCGCGAGGCGGGCGGCTGGACCTCAAAAACCTGGCGGTTTTTTCGGCCGCTTATGGCTGGCGTTAAGTGTAGGTACGTTATTCATGGGTAAGAGAAGGTCTCGAAAGAGAAGGCAGAAATATGATCCAGCGGAATCCCTTCGGCCTATGACCCTGGATTCAGCGTTGGAGCCCCTTGCCCGTGACTTATACGAAAAGGCGTGTTGTGGTTCCAAGAGACTCTTGCCGGATATAAGGTCGAGATCCGAATTCAAAGAGGATCGGGCTCTACAAATAAAATTTTATTCGGCGGCACATGAAGGGATGCGCGCTGCTCAAAATTATATAGTACAACGTGTTGAATCAGATTCAGACTTGACCTTTTCAGAAGAACTTCTTTACCGCAGCATTGCAGATTCAATCGCTTGGCAGCTACTTGGTGAGCAACTATGCCACGCTCGCCGTTTTTTTCTAGGCAATAAGCAGCCAAACTTAAAGCAATCAAACTTTGGCTCGGTTGTTAACGCAGCCAATTCAATAGTAGAAGACAACCCGGATACGATGCCCCTTTTATCTGACTTAACGTCCTTCATTCAAGTCGGTGATATTTTATCGTTCGATCCTCATAAAGGTCTTTCTATTTTTGAAGTAAAAGAAGGAAAGGTAAACCACAAAATCTCCCAGTTTTTAGAATTTTACAGTGAAAGGGGTTGCGATAGAGCACTCCATTATTTCTTATCTCAAGAGGGGCCACATACAGCTAAGCAAATGCAACGAATGATGCGGCAAAGTGGGCGAATGACGCACGTTTCTGAAGTTATGTCCTCTGGGGTAAGTACTGACCCTGATAGCGGTCAAAAGGTTTTTATTCCAGAAGAATTCATCTCAATAAGTGAATGGAATGACGAGCTAAACGCGTTGCTTTCTCGCTCTGAGGATAAAGGTTGGGCATTGGACGTTATTGAAGATTGCTTGTTTGTGGGGTGCTATGCCGACACTCCATTGTATCAGGGTAGTCACATAGCTTTTAATCTATGGTTCGATGAGTGTGGTGGAGATGCCGAAAGTCCTCGGGCGAGCTTGATTGATAGCGTTCGTAGTCCACTAGCATTACCAATATTTTCCCATCACATATCGGTAGCTAATAAGTTCGATTTACTTTTTGGACGCAAACATATTTGCATGGCTGTTTCTGTAGAGAAATTGCTTAAAAAATGCGAAGAAGCCGGCCTGATCGTTAGGGAAGGAACAAATAAAGAAACATCTAGGTTAGAACAAATGGGAGCCAAACCCTATAAGTATAGGGGTAAATCAATTTTTATTGGCGATGGTAGTAAAGACATGGCACTAATGGATGGCATATTCATGAGAATTTTTTTTCATGGCCAAAAACCGGTGTCTACGATCAGGTCGATCTTGTCGGCAAGTCAATCCACTTAACCAGTGGGTGAAGCTGACCGGTGCTACGCTGCGCTCCGCACCGGCAGCTTACCCAAGGCGTTATGCATAGAGGACTATGAGAGCACTCATCGAGATCGTTATTAAAGTTTTTGCCGCGTACTTGGTCTTTAGCACGGTGGGAAACTATGTGCCTCTGGCTTTTGTTCCTGGGGCCTGGAGTGGACCAAATTCACCAAACATTGAATATTTGGCTGCAGGCGTCTTGGTACCTATCGGTATTGGCATTATTTTATGGCTTAGAGCCCCGAAAATTTCCAAGAAAGCTTTTTCTACCGAAACACCAGGGCCGATAATTCCTGAGAGTGGAATTGTAGCCGCAGGAGTGTTTTTGATTGGCGTTTATTGGCTCATCCGCTCGTTTAGTGTTGTGGTGACTCAGTTAAGCGCTCAGGCACCGATAAATTATGGTTGGTGTGTGGTTTTGATTTTGTCTTTCGGCTTGATTCTTGGTAACCACGTATTAGCCAAGATATTCCGAAAACTTCGTACTGCGGGAACCAATACATAGCCAATCGCTTAAGTACGTTCCCGGCCCGAGGGTCGTCCACCGGATGCCCTTGTCAGGGCACTCCTTAGCTTGGCGTTATACAGACTAGGGAGAGTCAGAGTTGGAGTTAGCGAATGTAGTCCCTTGGGGCCGGTCTTTCGCTGAGAGGTGTGAACTACCGTTTTCAGAAAGACGCCACTGAGATGTTGGTGGCGAAGTCTGTATAACCAGTGGCCTTGGCAGACGCACCTCCGCTGTGCAGCCGATACGCCACAAAACCATGCGTTATTTGTATTTCATCCACAGGCCATGGAAGAAATTTTATGTCTGATCATTTCGGTTCTTGCCTGTGTGGCACTGTGAGCTTTGAGGTAACCGGTGACTTTGATAGCTTTTACCTGTGTCATTGTCAGCATTGCCAAAAGGATTCGGGTTCGGCTCATGCGGCAAACCTATTCTCACAGTCAGCTAAATTGGTCTGGCGGTCGGGTGCAGATGCTGTGACTTCCTTTACGCTGCCAGGCACGCGTCATAGCAAAAGCTTTTGTAAGCTCTGCGGTTCAGCACTGCCAGATACTCAGAGCGCAGGCTTGCTCGTCGTACCCGCAGGGTGCCTGGATACTAAACTTTCTATAGCGCCAACAGCGCACATTTTTTCATCCAGTAAAGCTGGTTGGGATGGGAGGTTAGGGGAAGTGCCGGAGTTCGAAGGGCTGCCAGATTGAGCGATCGGCGTGACAGGTGTTCGTGGCCAAACGACGAGCATAACCTGAGGGCAGAAACGTTCTAATAGGTAAGAGTTACGGTTTGAATAAAGCTTGCCATTTCTTGAGGGAAGAAATGGTGCCGAGGAGAGGACTTGAACCTCCACGGGGTTGCCCCCACTAGCACCTGAAGCTAGCGTGTCTACCAATTTCACCACCTCGGCAGGTGATTTGCAGTTGCGCTGTTTGTTCGAGAAGAACGAGCGTTTCTGCCAAGGCTGAAGGGTGCCCCTCAACCGATGGCGCGTACTTTAATAATTCCGTTCTGACCTGTCAAACCTTTTAGTGAAAAAAAGTTTTGACGGTATTTATGCTTATTAATGTCCCCCTTGTCATGCAGGTTTAAGATGCCAACGTTATACTGTATGAGTTGATGAATTTTGCCGCAGTGTTTGCGGCCTGAATAACAAGGACCCGAATGGTTTCCAAGAAAAAAAATATACGGGACCCTCACGCTGATCGTGAGGCCCAGAAATACGATAACCCCATCCAAAGCCGGGAGTTTATCCTCAATCATCTGAAAGAACGTGGCGCCCCAGCCACTCACGAAACCCTGTGTGAAGAATTGGGGCAGGCGTCTGAGGCCGGTGTTGAGGCATTACGCCGCCGTTTGATTGCGATGTGCCGTGATGGGCAGTTGATCTGTAATCGCCGGAACGCGTTTTTGCCGATCGAAGAAGCCGCTTTGGTGACCGGTAAGATCTCGGGACACCGGGATGGTTTTGGCTTTTTGATACCCGATGATGGCAGTTCCGACCTGTTTTTGACTGCGCGTCAGATGCGCCAAGTCTTTCATGGTGACAGAGTTGCTGCGCGAGTTGATCGTGTCGATGACCGTGGCCGCCGTGAAGGTGTGATCGTCGAGGTGCTCGAACACCGTACCGAGCAAACCGTGGGGCGTTTCTTCAAGGAGAGCGGCATTGCCTTTGTCGTTCCTGAAAATGCTCGTATCAATCACGAGATTCTGATTCCGGACGAGAATGTCGGTGCTGCTGTGCACGGTCAGTATGTGGTTGTTGAAATCTTGCGCCAGCCAACCGTGCGCACCCAGCCAACAGGGCGCGTAGTCGAAGTGTTGGGCGAACACATGGCTCCGGGCATGGAAATAGACGTTGCCATTCGCTCTTATGAGATACCGCATGGCTGGTCTGAGGCTGTCGGCGAGCAAGCAGCGGCGATCCCTTCGGAAGTTGAAGAAAAAGACAAGGTAAACCGCGTTGATATTCGAAATATGCGGCTGGTGACCATCGATGATGAGTCCGCCCGTGATTTCGATGATGCGATCTACTGTGAGCCGCGCCCTCGCGGTGGTTACCGCTTGGTCGTGGCGATTGCCGATGTATCTCATTATGTGCGCGCTGGCTCTCCGCTTGATGAAGAAGCGTTCGAGCGTGGCAACTCGGTTTATTTTCCGGATCACGTCGTACCGATGCTGCCGGAGAAGCTGTCCAACGGATTGTGTTCGTTGAATCCGAGTGTTGATCGTTTGTGCATGGTGGCAGACATGACCATCAGTGCAGCGGGCAATATCAGTGGCTATACCTTCTATCAAGCGGTTATGCGCAGTCATGCACGGCTGACTTACAACAAGGTAAGTGCCATGCTGGAGCATCCTGACACCGAGCAGGGTTATCAGCTGAGTGCGCATTACGCAGACTTGTTGCCGCACCTGCATAACTTGTACGAGCTTTACAAGCTTCTTCGCAAGGCGCGTACCGAACGTGGCGCGATCGATTTCGAAACCACTGAAACCAAGGTGGTGTTTGATGCGGAGCGTAAGATCGAAGAGATCGTTCCGGTGCACCGGAACGATGCTCACAAGATCGTAGAAGAGTGCATGCTGTGCGCAAACGTGGCTACGGCCCGTTTCCTGAAAAAGCACAAAATGCCGGCGCTGTATCGGGTGCATGATGGCCCTTCCGAGGAGCGTTTAGGCAAGCTGAGGTTGTTCCTGAGTGAGCTGGGGCTTCAGTTGGGCGGCGGTGATCGGCCAACGTCAGCGGATTACCAGAAGCTGTTGTCTGAGGTGGCCGACCGGTCGGATGCCCATGTGATTCAGATGGTGATGCTGCGGTCGCTGAGTCAGGCGGTTTATAGCCCTGAAGAAAGTGGTCATTTCGGGCTCGGGTTTGCCAGCTACGCGCATTTTACATCGCCCATTCGACGTTACCCGGATTTGATTGTGCACAGGGCTATTAAGTCTTGCATTCATAATCCCGAGGTTCAAAAGGATGTGGTGTCACCCAAGCAGCTTGATGCTGAATTGGCGGCTTACCCCTACGACTATGCCAAGGTTGAACAGTTGGGTGAGCACTGCTCCATGACTGAGCGGCGCGCAGATGACGCAACCCGCGATGTGATGGCCTGGCTCAAGTGTGAATTCCTCAAAGATCACGTAGGCGAGGAATACGCCGGTGTCATTGCGGCGGTTGTGCCCTTTGGTTTCTTCGTGGAGTTGTCCGATATTTATATTGAAGGGCTGGTACATGTATCGACCCTGAATGGCGATTACTTCCATCACGATGCGGCGAAGCACCGAATGATCGGAGAGCGCACGGCTGTGAGCTTCCGCTTGGGTGATGAAGTGCGAGTGAAGGTTGTTCGAGTTGGGCTGGAAGATCGCAAGATCGACCTGGAGCTGACCAGCAAGCCTCAAAAGCGCACCGCCGACCGGGATGCGCTTGATATTGCCAAGAGAGAGCCTCGTAACAAAGGTGACCGAGCCGGCAAGGGCGCTAAGCGTGGGAAGTCTGGAAAACCGGCCAGCGCGAAAGAGCGGCTTGCCAGCGAGGCTGCCCGAGAGGCCGCGAAAAAAGGCTCTAAAGACAAGCCGGCGGCTGCCAGTAAGAAGCGCAAGAGCCGCAAGTAACCAGCAACACAGGAATTAATCGCAAGTGTCTCAGGAATATGTATTTGGCTGGCATGCCGTGGACGCAGTGCTGAAGCGGGAGCCAGAGCGTTTGTTGCGCGTTTGGATCCAAACCGGCCGGCAGGACAAACGTGTGAAATCGGTCACCGAGGCGCTGGATGGCTTGGGTGTGCGCTGGAGTGTTGTGCATCGCCGTGAATTAGACGAGCGAGTGTCTGGTGTGCATCAGGGCGTGGTAGCTAAAGTCTCGGAAAGTCGCGAATGGACCGAGGCAGATTTGCTGGCGCAGCTGGCATCGAGCAACAAGCCGCCGTTCCTGTTGGTGCTGGATGGTGTAACCGATCCTCATAATTTGGGCGCGTGTATGCGCACTGCAGACGCTGTCGGTGTGCAGGCCGTTATCGTGCCGAAAGATAAGTCGGCAAGTTTGACGCCTGTGGCCAGGAAAGTGGCCTGTGGCGCCGCTGAAACTGTACCGTTTGTACGAGTCACCAATCTGGCGCGCTTTCTGCGCGAATTGAAAGATCAGGGTGTTTGGCTCATTGGCACGGCAGGCGAGTCAGATGCCAATTTGTTTCAGGCTGACTTTAAGGGGCCGGTGGCGCTGGTGATGGGAGCGGAAGGTAAGGGGATGCGTCGCCTTACTCGTGAGCACTGTGATCAGTTGGTGAACATTCCGATGCACGGCCATGTTGATAGTCTGAATGTCTCGGTGGCGACGGGCGTGTGTCTTTACGAAGCGCTGCGCCAACGAACCGGTTAATCCTTGCACGATAACCCTTGCGGGCATAGAATACGTCACCCCTTTTAGAAGGGGTGGTTTTGTATTGCCTGGATTCAGGGGATCAGAATCTCGCTTTTGATCAGGCAATTTCATACAAAGCCTTGTCAGCAAAGCAAAAAGAAGCCGGCAGCTTAGCTGTCACCTCCTTGCTTTCCATGCTTTGGAGTGGTTCCGAAAGGAATCATCTGAGCCGAAAGCTGTTTAACCCGTAGGGAGAACTCATGCGTCACTACGAAATCGTATTTATGGTACATCCGGATCAGAGCGAGCAAGTGCCCGCGATGATCGAGCGTTATACCGGCCTCATCACTGAAGATGGCGGTCAGGTACATCGCTTGGAAGATTGGGGCCGTCGTCACCTGGCATACCCGATCAACAAGATTCACAAAGCTCACTACGTGCTGATGAACATTGAATGTTCACAGGCTGCGATGGACGAGCTGACTCATAACTTCCGCTTCAACGACGCCATCATCCGTGAGCTGATTCTGCGTCGCGACGAGGCCGTTACTGATCTGTCTCCGATGAAAGCCGCTGAGTCCCGTGAGGACCGTCGTTCCGGCGGAGAAGATCGTCCACGCCGTTCGGCTGAGGCTGAGTCTGGCGAAAGCCAGAGCACTGAGTCCAAAGGCGAAGAAGAGTAATTCATCGGAGTTAGGAGTTAAGTTATGGCTCGTTTTTTCAGACGTCGTAAATTCTGCCGATTCACGGCAGAAGGTGTTAAAGAGATCGATTACAAGGATCTGGACACCCTGAAAGGCTACATCACTGAAACCGGCAAAATCGTGCCCAGCCGTATCACCGGCACCAAAGCACGTTATCAGCGTCAGCTGGCTACCGCTATCAAGCGTGCCCGCTACCTGGCACTGCTGCCGTATACGGATAGTCACGACCACTAAGCACAGATAGACAGGACCCGGGACCATGCGTGCACTGGCACAGTATGTAATGCGCGGTCCCATGCAGGCCGGCGGAGTTGCAGTAGTTTCTACTATTGTTCCTTTGTTGTTCTGGATAGGCGCAGCAGTTACGGCCCTTGTCATAATGCGACAGGGGATTCGGCAGGGGCTTACTATTGGCCTCTGGGCACTTTTGCCTGCATTGGGTTGGGCCGTTTATGGCCAGAACCCAACCGCACTGTTTGTGTTGCTGCAAACGATGTTGATTGCATCGGTCTTCCGAGCATCGCTGTCTTGGGAAAACGCGCTGTTATCCGGCGCCTTTCTGACAATACTGAGCGGGCTGATGATGCCTGTGATGTATTCGGCACTTTTGAATGAACTCGTTCAGATAGGTGTCGATTTTTACGACCAATACAACGCTGAAGTGGTTCAGTCTCTGGGTAGCGATCTGGAGGGAATCATCCGAAGCGCGATGAGCGCCAGCATCGCGGGCTCGGCTTTCGCCATAGCGATTGCCATGGCCCTGTTGGCGAGATCCTGGCAGGCAGGGTTGGATAACCCCGGTGGTTTCCAGCGAGAATTTCATGCCTTCAGATTGTCGCCAGCCATCGCGGTGGTATGCGCTGTAACCATGGTGTCGGGCTCGTTGTTGGAACTGAATCCGGTACTTGTGGCCTGGGCTGCAGGCATGCCACTACTGGTGGCAGGTTTAGCCTTGGTTCATGGTGTGGTTGGTCGTAAGCAGTGGGGCGGTCAGGCGCTGTTCGCGTTTTACATTGTGTTGGGGCTGTTGGGTCTGAATCTAATGATGCTGTTGTTGGTTCTGGCTTTTGTGGATAGCTGGCTGGATATTCGGGAGCGCATAGCGCCAACCGGACCGGCTGAATAAAGCACGAAGAGGTTAACGAGATGGAAGTTATTCTGCTCGAGAAAGTTGCAAACCTTGGCACTTTGGGCGACAAGGTAAATGTAAAGGCCGGTTACGGTCGTAATTTCCTGCTACCGTACGGCAAGGCTGTACCTGCTACGGAAGCAAACGTAAAGGCGTTCGAAGAGCGTCGCGCTGAGCTGGAAAAAACCGCTGCTGACAAGCTGTCTGCTGCCCAGTCCCGTGCGGAAGCTCTGGAAGGCGGATCCTTCACCATCAGCTCCAAGGCTGGTGACGAAGGTAAGCTGTTCGGCTCTATCGGTGTTCGTGATATTGCAGACGTTGTTTCTGCTGGCGGCACCGAAGTCGAGAAGAGTGAAGTTCGTCTGCCAGAAGGCCCACTGCGGACCACCGGCGAGTACGACATTGAGCTGCAGCTGCACTCTGACGTTGAAGTTACCATCAAGCTGGCGGTTGTTGCCGAGTAATCGGTTAATCTCAGCAGGTAAGTTCAGCGACCGCGGAAGCCTAGGCTTTTAGTGGTCTACAACAAGCCCGAGCCGGAAACGGTTTCGGGCTTGTTTGTTTCTGGTATTCTTGTAGTCCTGTTTTCATTCCTTACGTGTCTGGTGTCTATGGCAACTCCTTCTCCTAAACCTGCATCTCTTGATTCAGAAACCAGTCGTATCAAAGTTCCACCCCATTCGGTGGAAGCAGAACAGGCCGTATTGGGTGGCCTGATGCTGGATAATCGACGTTTCGACGAAATATCAGAAATGATTTCGGCCTCTGATTTCTATCGCCAGGATCACCGTTTGATATTTGGTGCCGTCGAGCGGCTCGCCAGTGAAAGCGAACCTTTGGATGTCGTTACCCTGGCTGAATTTCTCGAGCGGGCCGGAGATATTGAAGACGCGGGCGGCCTTTCTTACCTCGCCGAATTGGCAGAGAAAACCCCCGGTGCTGCTAACATCGCAGCCTATGCGGATATCGTGCGCGAACGCTCTGTTCTGCGCCAACTGGTTGAGGTGTCCGGTAAGATTTCCGATTCTGCCTTTAATCCGCTAGGCCGAAAAAGTAGTGAAATACTGGATGAGGCAGAACGCAGTGTCTTCCAGATAGCTGAGGCGCGCACCAAAGAAGGGTCAGGCCCCAAAGCCATTAACCCGATTTTGGCGACAACGCTTAGCCGCATCGAGGAATTGTTCGAATCGGGTGAGCAAACCACTGGCTTGACGACAGGGTTCCGGGATCTGGATGACCAGACCTCGGGTATGCAGCCCGCAGACTTGATTATTGTTGCTGGTCGTCCATCCATGGGTAAAACCACTTTTGCCATGAATATCGTGGAAAATGCCCTGATCAGTTCGGGTACGCCGATTCTGGTGTTCAGCATGGAGATGCCCGCGGATGCTCTGGCCATGCGTATGCTCTCTTCTCTGGGGCGGATTGACCAGACCAAGGTTCGTGGTGGTAAGCTCGAAGAAGACGACTGGCCGCGCCTGACATCGGCGGTCAGCCTTCTGAAAGATAAGCCTCTGTATATTGATGACACCCCGGGCCTGAGCCCCACAGAAATGCGTTCTCGAGCGCGCCGGATAGCCCGGGAAAACGGCGGTAAAATTGGCTTGATCATGGTCGATTACCTCCAGTTGATGCGGGTGCCCGGAAACACAGAAGGCCGAACTGCGGAAATCTCTGAGATTTCTCGATCTCTGAAAGGCATTGCGAAAGAGCTAAGCTGCCCTGTGGTGGCGCTATCTCAGCTTAACCGGAGTCTTGAGCAGCGCCCCAACAAGCGGCCCGTGAACTCTGACCTTCGGGAATCCGGTGCGATCGAGCAGGACGCCGACGTGATCATGTTTGTGTATCGGGATGAGGTCTATAACGAAGACACTCAGGATAAAGGCATCGCAGAAATTATCATTGGTAAGCAGCGGAACGGTCCGATCGGTACTCTCCGGCTGGCCTTTATTGGTAAGTACACCAAGTTCGAAGACTTGGCCCACGGGGATTACGGCGATTACGGTGGTGACTATTAATGCCGCGCGCAACTGTTGCCAGAATTGATCTGGATGCACTGAAGTTCAACTACCAACTGGCGCGAGCCAAAGCAGGTTCAGCGCAGGCGATGGCGGTGGTCAAAGCTGACGGCTATGGCCATGGCATTCAGGCGGTCGCGCGGGCGCTGGCCAGCGATGCCCGAAAATATGCAGTGGCTTGTCTTGAAGAAGCGCTGGAGATACGTGCCGCTGGTTTACATCAGCCAGTTGTCATGCTGCAGGGGGTGCACCGGCGAGAAGATCTGGAGCTGTGTTTTCAGCAAGGTTTCGAGCCGGTATTGCACAACAGTCAGCAACTGGAGTGGTTAGCCACAAGTCCCGCGCCAGCGTATTGGTTGAAAGTGAATACCGGCATGAATCGGTTAGGCTTCAGGCCTTCGGAGCTGTCTGGCGTCATGGCAACACTTGATGAGAAGGGGCAGCGAGCTGAACTGCAAGGCTTCGTGACTCATTTTGCATGCGCCGACGACACCTCGAGCTCCATGACGCAGGAGCAGACCCGTATATTTGAGCAGGCTACACAGGCTTGGCCGTCGCTGATGCGCAGTGTGGGTAATTCCGCAGCGCATTTTCTGCCTGGGCAGCCGCTTTACGATTGGAGCCGGCCGGGCATCATGCTTTACGGTGGGTCTCCCATAATGGGTAAAACCGGACCTGACTTGGGGCTAAAGCCGGTCATGACGCTTGAGGCGCCTTTGATTACAACGCGAGTCGTCAAACCGGGGGAATCGATAGGCTACGGTTCAGCTTGGGTGGCGGAATCGGAAACGCGAATGGGTATGGTGGCTGTCGGGTATGGCGATGGATATCCGCGCCATGCTGGCACAGGAACGCCTGCGGCCGTTCTAGGGCTGCGCATTGGGCTTCTTGGCCGGGTATCGATGGATATGCTGGCGGTTGACCTGACGGGTGTACCCGAGGCTCAGGAAGGCGACATGGTCGAGCTGTGGGGTAAGACGGTCAGTGTAGACGAAGTGGCTGCCTGTGCTGGTACCATTGGTTACGAGCTACTAACAGGAGTAACGGCTAGGGTGCCCCGGGACTGCTCCTGATTGCCAGTCCCGAGAGGCGATAACCGAGCCTACTGTGCCTCAGGTTCGTGAATGATTTCTTCGATGAATTCCAGGATAGAGGTCAGGCTTTGGTCGTTCAGTTTTTTCAGTACTTTGTGAACCACCATTTTGCTGCCTTTGAGCATGCTGCTAATGCCGACTTTGGCCATGCTCATGGTCATATTGCCGGCATTCAGGCGCCGTAACGGTTCCAGAAAGAAGAAATCAAGGCCGTTCTCGGTCAGGTCTACAATCAGGTTGTACAGCTTTTCGATGGCTTCCTTGTCGGCTTTGCCGCGCGCTTTCAGCTCGCTCACCGTGTACAGAGCTCGGGTGCGAAGTTCGTCAGGGATGGGAGCAACAATATGGCTTTGTTGTTTCAGCATGATCAGTCCTGGTGTTGTATGCTCGTGGTGGCAGCGCAAGGGGTCTGCTGCGAGGAGCGTGGTTCGTACTGACAGTAGGTCAGCGGTTATACAATGCGATGAATGGTGCAGCAAAACCTTCGTTAAGGCCATTGGCCTTAAAGTGGATTAGCCCCTGTCATATCAGCGAAATTCGGAGGTAGTGAATTCCCGTGCATGTATTAGTTGTTCACGATTACGGTCTGTTAGGCCGGGTGCTTCTTGACCGCTTGCGGGCTTCACACCTGCGGGTTAGTCCTCTGCTGATAAGCGATCCTGCGAAGGTGGATTTGCATGCGTTGGCAAGCTGGATTCCGAATGACACGGACTTGATCGTTAACGCACTGTGGTTAGGCGATCCTGAACTGGCTGAAGCTGACCGTGAAGCCGCTCATGAAGCCGCATTCTCACTGCCGTTGGCTCTTGCCGGCCACGCACTGGAGCGCGGTATGGCCATGCTTCAGTTGTCGTCGTGTTATGTGTTTGATGGCCGCAAACAAGATGCTTATATTGCCTCCAATCCCGGCCAGCCAATTAATGAATTGGGACGCTGGCAATGGGAGTGCGAGCAAGCATTACGCAGTCAGTTGCCACGGCATATTATTTTACGGACCGGGTGGAGCCTGGCCCGAATTGCCAAAAAAGTTTACGAAAACAGCGCTAATGCGGAGTCGCTACCCCTACCAGGCCGTTGTCACGGCCAACCCGTGGCCGTGAAGGATCTGGCGCGTGTCATGGCCGCTATCATTATGCAGCTGGATTGTGGCGCAGAAGTCTGGGGGACCTACCAATATGCGGGGGCGGAAGAGATATCCCTTTACGAATTAGGGTTAGCTATCGCCGATATGCCGGGTATACCGGAAGGCATTCGGGTAGTGGATGAAATGCCGGGCTGGGGTTGTCTAGAGCCCGTGAATACAACCATGGTGTGCACTAAAATCCGCAATACCTTTGGCATAAAGCAGTTGCCTTGGCGGCGTTGGTTGGAAGAAGAGTTTTTGACAGCGACAGCCGCGGCAAAGGCCGAAAACGAGCCAGCTCAATAAGCTGGGCTCGTTTAGGATTGCGATGACCGGCAGGCTTGCTTGCTCACTTCGTGCGTCACAGTCTGCAAGGCTTCGACATCGAGAAGTTCAACCTCTCGCCCTTTCGCCCGTAAGATGCCTTGGCTTTGAAAACGTGTAAACACTCGACTGACGGTTTCAACCGCAAGCCCCAGGAAATTGGCAATGTCGTTTCTTGGCATGGGCAGAGTAAAGGTCGTGCCTGACATCCGGCGGCGGCGGAAGCGACTGGAAAGTGAAAGAAGTAACGCTGCGATACGTTCTTCCGCAGTGTTTTTGCTGAGCAGCATAGCCAGCTGGTGACTGCTTTGGATTTCCTTGCTCATCAGCTGATACATATGGTGCTGAAGTTCAGGCAACTTGATGGTGAGCTCTTCAAGCTTATCCATAGGGAACTCACACAGGTTAGTGCGCTCCAGAGCTTTTGCTGTGCAGGCGTATTGGTCGCCGCCCAAACTATCCAGGCCGACAAGCTCGCCCGGCATAAAAAAGCCTGTCACTTGCTCTTCGCCACTTTCCGTAATGATGGACGTTTTGATCGAGCCGCTCTTTACAGCGAAACAGGATTTGATCGGTGCGCTTTGGTCAAAAATGTGTTCGCCGCGATTGTAAATCTTCCCTTGCTGAACAATGTTCTCCAGGCTGTCCAGATCGTTTTCCTCGACCGCAAGAGGCAGGCAAAGATTGCTCAGGCTACACTGATTGCAAGAGGCTTTGAGCGGAGAAACAGAGCGAAGCGGAATTGCCTTAACCATAACCAAAAAACCTGAATGAAATTGTGTAAACAAGCGCTCCGAAGACGACGACTTGTTAAGCGTTCAGCAAGTATACCAAAATAAGATAGCTCTAAAATGAATGTACGAGCTACCGGTATTTGTGCTTAATTCCTAGGATCTAGCGTTTGCGGTCTTTCTGTTTGCGTTCCTGCTCTTGGGCTTCTTTTTGTGCCGCTTCGGCTTCTGCTAAAGCTCGGGCCTCTGCCAGTTCTTTTTCGACCACCGCCGGTGTTTCCAGTGAAATCCGGCCAATGGTGCCAGCCCTGAACTCATTGATGAGCACTTCGGAAACCTTGTGCAGGTCGGGTACACCCCCTCGGCCCAAAAAACGACGCTTTGCGGCAATAGCGTCCATCAACGCCAGCCCGTCTCGTGGGGATTCGTTGAGGCCGTAACGGGACATGGCTAATTCCGGGTAGGCATCTACCAGATAATCCGCCTCGAACATGGCAACGTCTTCAAAATCCAGTACGGCGCTACGAATTGCACCGCTAACCGCAAGACGGTAGCCACACTGCTCGGGTGATAATTTTGGCCAGAGGAAACCGGGCGTGTCGTACAGCAGAACATTGTCCGGGAGTTTGATGGCTTGTTGAGCACGCGTCACCGCAGGTTCGTTACCGGTTTTCGCCGCAGGTCGGCCCGCTAGAGTATTAATTAAGGTGGACTTGCCAACGTTTGGGATACCCAGAATCATCACCCGCAAAGCGCTTTTCTGCCGGTCGTGGTCAGGTGTCATTTCCTCGGCGAGTTTGAGAATGTTCAAAGCTTCCTGGCGCTGATTGTGGGTGAGGGTGATGGCACGCACTCCCCGTTCCTGTTCCAGCCATTCCAGCCATTGTTCCGTAATTTCCGGGTCAGCCAGGTCCCGTTTGTTCAGCACTTTGATTAGAGGCGTGTCGCCACGTAGCGATGGCACCAGCGGGTTTTCGCTGCTGAAGGGGAGTCGGGCGTCAACAACCTCGATGATGAGATCCATCTGGGGCATGACTTTTTTGATCTCCTTTCGGGCCTTGTGCATATGCCCTGGAAACCAGTTAATGGCCATGATGTCTGCTCCGTATGGTGTGGAAAGTCGTCATTATGCAGTGGAATGACTAAATTTTCACATTTCGGAGATGCCGGCGTGGTGCGGGGTACGGGCGGACGGCACAAAAAACTGTACAAAAAGCAGGGGTATCGGGGTGAAATCGTTTGCATGAATGATTTAGGGTAACAGGCACTGAAACGTAAATTGACCGTATTGTGGTGCATCCACCACTCAAATTTGGAGTGTAGTATGAAACTGAAAAAGATTATTGGTTCGGCATTGGTAGCCCTTAGCTTGTCTATGCCGGCAATTGCCCAGCAGGGACAAACGGACCAAGTTGCCCAATTGGCGCAGATGGTGGGTTTGTCGGATGACCAGCAGGCCGAAATTCGCGGCATCATCAGCGAGATGGAAGGCGAGCTGGGTGAACTGCGTCAGGATGCCCAAGGCCTACAGCGTGAGCTTCAAGGTGAAATTAAGGCTGATTATGACGAAGACAACATTCGTTCGCAGGCTGAAAAGTTGGGTGATGTGACCGGTGAAATCGCGGCACTTTCCGCTCTGATGCAAGCCAAGGTCGATGCGGTTTTCACTGAAGAGCAGCGTGACGAGCTTGAGCGCAAGATGCAGGAAATGCAGCAACAGATGCAGCAGCAAATGCAACAGTCTCAGTAATAGTCAGTTACTGACGCTAGTCCAAATAGAATCAAATAAGCCGCCCGAGTAACGCTCCGGCGGCTTATTTAATGGTGAGTCTTATTCCACGTGTTTGACAGGAATCTGCATAGCTTGGGGAGGTTCTGGAACTTCCGGTACCGTCAGCCCCAGATTGTTCTTATCGAACACCCGGTCGGCCCGGTAGCTGGAGCGCACCATCGGCCCTGACGGTACTTCCATGAAGCCTTTCTCTAAACCGATCTCTCGGAACCGGTTGAACTCATCCGGCGTCACGTAGCGCTCTACAGGCAAATGATTCGGGGTAGGACGAAGGTATTGGCCGAGGGTCAGGATATCCACGCCAATAGCGCGCAGGTCATCCATCGTCTCAAGGACTTCTTCCTCGGTTTCACCGAGGCCCAGCATCAGGCTGGTCTTGGTGAGCACGTCGGGCCGATGCTTCTTGGCGTGGGCCAGAACGCTCAGAGTTTTTTCATAACCGGCGCGTGGGTCACGGACACGGCTGGTCAGGCGCTTTACGGTTTCGACGTTCTGGGCGAATACGTCCAGACCGGAATCCACCACCTTTTCAACATCACTCATCACCGCATCGAAATCCGGTGTCAGGGCTTCCACGGCAACTTCCGGTGTGCGCTGTTTGATAGACGACACGCAGGCCGCGTAGTGAGCTGCACCGCCATCTTCCAAGTCGTCCCGGTCTACAGAGGTGAGCACGATGTAGCGCAGGCCCATGAGCTCAACGGACTTGGCGGTATTCTCCGGTTCTTCCGCATCCAGCCAGCCTTTCGGGTTGCCGGTGTCGACGGCGCAGAATTTACAGGCACGGGTGCAAACAGAGCCCATCACCATGATGGTGGCGGTACCGTTGGTCCAGCATTCGCCGATGTTCGGGCAGTGGGATTCTTGGCAAACCGTGCTTAAACGATGCTCTGACACGTTGCGACGTACCGCTTCGAAGCGTTCCCCCCCGGGCATGCGCGCTCTTAGCCATTTTGGCTTGCGCTCCAGAGGTTTGTCTTCCGCATTTGAGACTGTTCGCTTTACGCCGTCTTTGATGGCGGCGAAACCGTGTTCGTTGCGGAATTTAGAACCACTGGAAATGCGGGGTTTTGCGCTGTCGCTCATGGCGTCGGGAGCTCTCGAATTAGAAAAGGTGAGCTCTAAAGGTTAAAGGGCAGGGCGTACAGTTACAAGGTGGATACGGGCAATCACGAGGGTACCGGGCACGACTTTGGTCGTACCCGGTTGATGCAAATCAGGCTTGGGACTTTTCCAGAGCCTGCGCAACGTCGGCAATGATGTCTTCAACATCTTCGATGCCGATGGACAAGCGCACCAGATCTTCGCTCACACCCGCGTTCTTGAGTTCGTCTGCGTCAAGCTGACGGTGGGTGGTCGTGGCTGGGTGGCAAGCGAGCGACTTGGCGTCACCGATGTTGACCAAACGCAGGATCAGATCCAATGCATCGATGAACTTGGCTCCGGAGTCGCGGCCCCCTTTGATTCCGAAGCTCAGAATGCCAGAGGCTTTGCCATCGCAAATCTTCTCGCAGGTTGCCTTGTAGGGGCTGTTTGCCAGACCGGCGTAGTTTACCCACTCGACCGAGGGGTGGTCTTGCAGGAACTGGGCGACTTTCTCAGCGTTCGAGCAGTGGCGTTCCATGCGCAGTGCCAGCGTTTCCATGCCCTGCATGATCAGGAAAGAGTTAAACGGCGACAGAGCGGCTCCGGTGTTACGTAGCGGCACGACACGGCAGCGGCCGATAAAAGCGGCTTCGCCCAACGCTTCGGTGTAGACCACGCCGTGGTAGGACGGATCGGGCTGGTTCATCATCGGGAACTTGTCGGCGTTGCCTTTCCAGTCAAACTTGCCGGAATCCACTACAATGCCCGCGACCGTTGTACCGTGACCACCAATGTACTTAGTCAGTGAGTGAATCACGATGTCGGCACCGTGTTCGAACGGGCGGCACAGAACTGGCGTAGCGACGGTGTTATCCACGATCAGCGGAATGCCGTGCTTGTGGGCAATTTCGGCCCACTTCTGGATGTCTACAACGTTGCCTGCAGGGTTACCAATGGATTCGCAGAACAGGGCGCGAGTCTGGTCATCAATGGCGTTTTCCAGACCTTCGTAATCGTCGTGGGCGACCATCTTGCAGTTGATGCCTTGGTTAGGCAGCGAATGTGCAAACAGGTTGTAGGTGCCGCCGTACAGCTGACCCGTACTAACGATGTTATTGCCAACGCGGCAAATGGTTTGCAGTGCGTAGGTGATAGCTGCCATGCCGGAAGCAACGGCCAGCGCGCCAATGCCGCCTTCCAGGGCGGCCATGCGTTCTTCCAGAACCGCGTTGGTGGGGTTCATGATGCGAGTATAGATGTTGCCTTGAACTTTCAGATCAAACAGGTCAGCGCCGTGTTGGGTATCGTCAAAGGTGTATGACGTGGTCTGGTAAATCGGCGTGGTTGCAGCCCTGGTTGTCGGGTCGCTTTTAAAGCCGGCGTGCAGGGCGAGAGTTGCTGGTTTCATGACAACATTCCTTGCTGATGAGTTGTTGGTTATTGGCTAAGGAGGCCGAGTATGCCACAGGCCGTGATCATCGAATAGGTGGTTGTACTTAAGGTGTTTTGTGGGTGTGTTTCAGGTCATGGCGCCGTATACCAAAGCCCGTAACTCCTGACGTATAGGATAAGACGACGATGGCATCAGTTGTGTCATGAAGATGACCACCAAATCTTCCTCGGGGTCTACGAAAAAACTGGTGCTGGCTAATCCGCCCCAGCCAAATTCACCCTCAGATCCGACGGTATGAGAAGCCGCGACATCCGTTTTTACCGAGAAGCCCAGCCCGAAGCCGCTGCCTTGGTAGGGTGTTTCGCTGAACCCGCCGACAGACAGCGCAGGGAGATCCTGATTCTCGGGCAGATGGTTTCGGCGCATGAACTCCAGTGTTTTGCGCCCGATAATTCTCTGTCCCTGATACTCGCCGCCCTGACACAGCGCCTGAGCGAACTTGTGATAGTCGTCGATGGTGGAGACCAGTCCGCCGCCGCCAGATAGGAAACGCGGTGGCTTCAAAAATTTTGAGCGTTCCGGGTCGTCCTGTAGTTTCATGGTATCGCCGGGCTGATACAGATAGCAGGCCGCAAATCGGTGCTGTTGTTCAGGGCGCACGTAAAAGCCGGTGTCGGTCATCCCCAGTGGCTGGAAAATGTGATCATCAAAATATTCGTTCAACCGTTTGCCGGAAAGTACTTCGACCAAGTATCCAAGAACATCGGTTGATGCTGAGTAATTCCAGGCCGTCCCGGGCGAGAATTCCAGAGGTAGCTCGGCCAGTCTTTCTACCAATTTTTCCAGCGTGAGAATCGGGCTCCCGTCCAGCTTCAGCTGGCGGTACGCAGCATCTACTTCGGTGCGCTCGGTAAAGCCGTAGGTGAGGCCCGAAGTGTGGGTCATCAAATCCCGAATGGTCATCGCTTTGGTGGCCGGTTCAGTTTCAAAGTCTGGGTAACTGCCGCTTTTATAAACTCGCAGATTCCGCCATGAAGGGATGTACTTGTGCACCGGGTCGTTTAGCAGGAATTTGCCTTGTTCATAGAGCTGCATCATGGCAATCGATGTAACCGGTTTGGTCATGGAATAGATGCGGAATAGGGTGTCCCTCTGCATCGGCCGGTTTCGCTCTACATCCATGAAGCCTTGGGCTTGAGACCAGACCACTTTGCCGTGACGGGCCACCAAGCATACCGCGCCGGGTAGCTTGCCGGGTTGGATGTAGCGTTCATCGAAATGGCGTGTGAGTCGCTCGAGAGCGTTGATGGATAAGCCGGACGCGATGTTTTCAGGCATGGCAGCAGATTCCAGAAGGTATAAAAACAAAAAAGCCCGATCCAAGATGGTCGGGCTATACAGAATACTGCGGCCGGCGAGCGGAGTCGATCCGCTATTCGGTGAGGCCCGCCGGTTGTTCGTTATCCGGGAAAACGGTGTCATAACACCAGGTGAATACGAAGGCGTAGATGAGATAGAACACGACAAACGCGATATCAACGATCAAGGCTTCTAATAGCCCGATTTCCATCCACCAGGCAATGATGGGCAGAAACACCAGCATCAAACCGAATTCAAAACCGATTGCGTGTATGACGCGTACCTTCAGAGTTTTTCGGGTGGTGCCTGTGATGCGCTTGAGGCTGTGGTCAAACATTAGGTTGTAGAGGTAGTTCCATACCGTGGCGATGGTCGCTCCAATCGCGGCGAGCACGCTGGTTTGGCCGAGGTCGAAGTCAAAAACGAAAGCGGCGAGAGGTGTAGATATCAGTAGGCCAATAACTTCAAAGGAAAGGGCTTGGCGAATTCTGTCTTTGGTAGTTCTCATAGCAAGGCTGCCATGCAAAGCGGGTCGTCCCGCACGAATCTCCCGGAATGGGTGAGGTCGTCCTCAAAACAGAAAAGGGCCACCGCGTGAACGGTGGCCCTTCGAATACTGGTAGCAAGGGGCGGAGTCGAACCGCCGACCCCAGCATTATGAGTGCTGTGCTCTAACCAACTGAGCTACCTTGCCAAATCGTTTTGGGGATCACCCGAAACGAGGCGCGTATTTTCGGCATTTGGCCTCAAGCTGTCAAGGCTTCTTGGCCAAAAATTCCCGAAAAATTACACGTTGAAGCGGAAGTGGATAACATCGCCGTCCTGAACGATGTATTCCTTGCCTTCCAAGCGCCATTTACCGGCGTCTTTTGCTCCGGCTTCACCGTTGAACTGAATGTAATCGTCATAGCCGATGACTTCGGCTCGAATGAAGCCGCGTTCGAAATCGGTGTGAATAACCGCTGCGCCTTGGGGGGCAGTGGCACCAACGCGAACCGTCCATGCGCGGACTTCTTTCACGCCTGCGGTGAAGTAGGTTTGCAAGTCTAGCAGTGCGTAGCCGGCGCGGATAACGCGGTCCAGTCCCGGCTCTTCCATGCCCATTTCGTCCAGGAACATGGCTTTTTCATCGTCTTCCAGTTCAGAGATTTCGGCCTCGATCTTATTGCAGATGGGGACGACGGCTGCATTTTCAGACGCGGCAATTTCGCGAACGACATCGAGGTGAGGGTTGTTCTCGAAGCCGTCTTCGCTGACGTTGGCGATGTACATGGTTGGCTTGATGGTGAGCAGGCACAGCTCACGAATCAGTGCCAGCTGATCTGCGTCGAGATCCATGCTGCGCACGGGTTTGCCTTCGTTCAGGACGGGCAGCAGCTGCTCAAACATCTCGAGCTGGGCTTTGGCGTCTTTGTCGCCGCTCTTGGCAACACGCTGTACGCGTTTGATCGCCTTCTCAACAGTGTCGAGGTCGGCAAGGGCGAGTTCGGTGTTGATGATCTCGATGTCGGAAGCCGGGTCAACTTTGTTGGCAACGTGGATGACGTTGCTGTCTTCAAAGCAGCGAACAACGTGTGCAATGGCGTCGGTCTGGCGGATGTTCGCCAAGAATTGGTTGCCAAGGCCTTCGCCTTTGGACGCACCAGCAACCAGACCGGCGATGTCCACGAACTCCATGGTGGTGGGTACCACGCGCTCGGGTTTGACGATCTCAGCCAGTTTCGTCAAGCGCGGGTCGGGCATAGCGACTACGCCAGCGTTCGGCTCGATGGTGCAGAACGGGAAGTTCTCGGCGCCGATGCCGGCTTTGGTGAGAGCGTTGAACAAGGTTGATTTGCCGACGTTTGGTAGGCCGACAATGCCGCAGTTAAATCCCATGGAATGCCTCTGCTGGAACTGATAATTTGCGCGGATTATACCGGTGTATCGGTATAGGTGCGAGTAAGGGGTTGTGACGTGATCAGGCTGTCGGTTTGAAGCTGTGCAGGCGATTCATGGCCGCTGCCAGTTTGCCGCTGGCTGCATCCGGAAGTACGCGCATGATTTCGTCGGTGACTGCGTTCAGTTCCTCGGTTTCTTTTTTCCCGAGGCGGCCAAGAACGTAACCCGTCACCTTGCGGCTGTCGCCGGGGTGGCCGATGCCGATTCGAAGACGTTGGAAATCTTTGGTGCCCAGATGTGCGATAGCGTCGCGCAACCCGTTATGGCCGCCGTGACCACCGCCTTTTTTTAGTTTGGCTGTGCCGGGGGCGATATCGAGTTCGTCGTGGGCGATCAGGATGTTTTCAGGCGCGATCTTGAAGAAATCCGCGAGTGCCTTGATGGCCAGGCCGCTGCGGTTCATGAACGTGCTGGGGTTGAGCAGATGCAGGTCAAGGCCCTGCCAATGAATGCGAGCGTAAAGCCCGTGGTACTTCTTTTCGGGGCGGAGCGTCTGACCCGCATCGCGGGCCAGAGCTTCGACGAACAGGGCGCCGGCATTGTGGCGGGTATTCTCGTAGTCGGCGCCGGGGTTACCCAAGCCAACAACCATGACAATATCCTGTGCCATATGCCAGTCCCTCCGGAGTAATTACTCCTCGCCGCCTTCCTCAGCTTCTTCAGCGTCTTCGGCGTTATCAGCCTTAGCGCCTTTCGGCTTGTTGATAGATACAACAGCCTGGTCGTGCTCAGCATCCAGAGCAGGGATGCGAACGCCTTCTGGCAGTTTCAGGTCGCTCAGGTGAACAACTTGATCCAGCTCAACGTCGGTCAGATCGATCTCGATGAACTCAGGCAGATCCTTGGGCAGACACGCTACTTCAACTTCGGTCAGCAGACGGAAGGCTACGCCACCGAATGTCTTGATCGCAGGAGCGGTGTCTTCGTTCACAAGGTGAACCGGAACATGAACAACGAGCTCGTGATCTTTGTCTACACGCAGGAAGTCAGCGTGGATCAGGCGCAGTTTGTACGCGTGACGCTGCAGGTCTTTCAGGATAACGCTTTCTTTCTTACCGTCCAGATCGATGGTCAGGATCTGTGAGAAGAAAGATTCGTTTTCCAGAGCTTTTTTCAGCTCGTTTTCCCAGATGGAAATGGAAACGGCATCTTTGCCTTCGCCATAGATGATTGCTGGGATTTTCTTTTCCTCACGACGCAGGCGGCGGCTCGCACCTCTCCCCTGATCGTCACGAGGAAATGCTTCAATAACAAATTCCTGGGACATGATATGTACCTCAATCGTCATCTGAACCGCCCGCGACCAGGCTTTTGGACAGATGATGTTTTTGAATAGCCCGAGAATTATTTCTCAGACTGACTAAAAGAGTCGGGAGCCTTGTTAGGCTCCCGACTCGGATACGGTTTCAGCGTGTTTTACCAATCTGAATTTGCGCTTCTATTCGGGGTTTCCGAATTACACGTTCTCAAACAGGGCGCTGATTGATTCTTCGTTGCTGACGCGGCGGATAGATTCCGCAAGCAGGCCAGCCATACTGAGGACGCGGATTTTATCACAATTCTTCGCTTTGTCACTCAGCGGAATCGTGTCGCAGACGATCAGTTCGTCGAGCTCAGATCCGTTAATATTCTCGATTGCCGGGCCAGACAGTACCGGGTGGGTAATGTAGGCAACAACGCGCGAAGCGCCGCGATTTTTCAGGGCTTCAGCGGCTTTGCACAGGGTGCCGGCGGTATCCACGATGTCATCCACCAAGATACAGGTTTTGTCGGCAACATCACCGATGATGTGCATAACCTGAGATACATTGGCTTTCGGGCGACGTTTGTCGATGATGGCTAGGTCGGCGTCGTCCATGCGCTTGGCAACGGCGCGGGCGCGAACAACACCACCTACGTCAGGGGATACAACGACAAAGTTTTCGAAACGCTGCTTTTCAATGTCTTCCAGCATCACGGGTGTGGCGTAGATGTTGTCTACCGGAATATCGAAGAAGCCTTGAATCTGGTCTGCGTGCAGGTCAAGCGTCAGTACACGATCCACGCCGATGCTGGAGATCATATCAGCTACGACCTTAGCGCTGATGGCGACTCGTGTTGAGCGAACGCGGCGATCTTGACGTGCATACCCATAATAAGGAACAACTGCGGTGATTCGTGATGCGGAGGCACGACGCAGGGCGTCAGCCATCACGATCAATTCCATCAGGTTGTCGTTAGTGGGGTAGCAGGTGGGCTGAATGATGAAAACATCATGGCCACGTACATTCTCATTGATCTCAACGGTGGTTTCACCATCGCTGAAGCGGCCAACAGTGGCTTCGCCCATGGGAATGTGAAGTTTTTGTGCGATTGCTTTGGCAAGCTCGGGATTGGCGTTGCCAGCGAAGATCATCAGTTTTGACACGACGGCATCCTTCTCGGTATCGGCGTTTGATTCAGAAGAAGCGGGAGAAAGGTGGCTGGGGTGGCAGGATTCGAACCTGCGCATGACGGGATCAAAACCCGTTGCCTTACCACTTGGCGACACCCCAGTATCGTGCTTTTCTGGCATCATCTTAGCTCTGTTAGCTTTGTGTGAAGTGGTGAAATGTTCACCCCTTTAGCTACGAACCCTTTGATGCCGGAGGGTTTGCTTTCCCAGATGATCCGCGCTGCGGATTCTGTAGGGAAACGTCCAAAAATGCAAGCCCCGGTTCCGGTTAATCTTGCAGGTCCGAATTGTGCAAGCCATTCCAGGCTTTGGTCGACCTCAGGATACAGTTCACGAACTACATCCTCGCAGTCATTTCGGTACCTCGAGGCGTCTCCCTCAAAAGCGGGGCGTATTTTCAATTTTGGGGTGTCTCTTGTCAACCCTTTTTCTGAAAAAATCTTTCCAGTGTTGACTTCGCAGTTTGGTTTTAGCACCAGGAACCAGTCCTGGGGCGGGTTTGCGGGAGTCAGTACTTCACCCACACCTTCTCCAATGGCTGCTTTGCCGCGAACAAAAACCGGCACGTCTGCACCCAAGGCCAGGCCGATGTCGGCCAGCTTTTCTTCACTAAGGTTCAAGTCCCAAAGATAGTTCAAGCCGAGAAGCGTGGTGGCGGCATTGGAACTGCCGCCACCCAATCCGCCGCCCATGGGCAGGCGTTTTTTTAAACGAATGCTAACGCCGGGTAACGGTTTCGCGCTGTGTAAAGCCAGTGACTGGGCGGCACGGATGATGAGATTTTGGTCATCGGGGACGCTTTCGATGGAATTTTCCAGGCGCACCCCGGCCTGGTCCGGGGTAAGAGTGAACGTCAGCTCGTCGCCATAGTCCAGAAACTGGAACAGGGTTTGAAGCTCATGGTAGCCGTCCGGGCGCTTGCCGGTGATGTGCAAAAACAGGTTTAGTTTTGCTGGCGAAGGCAGGGTGATGCAGGTCGACACGGAATTAATCCTCTCGCTGCCAGCGACTGATCACAACACGGACTCGTTTGTCGCCCTTCAGGGCGGTGATTCGTGCGGGCAGTTCGGGTAGGGCTTCTATGAACGGCTGCCAGCGATCGTACCGTATCTCCCAGCCATCTTGTTCGAGAATGGCCAGCTTATTTTGTTCATCAAACAGCAGGCGAAAATCACCGTCCGGAGCGGGCAATCCTCTGATCCACCAGGTTAAATTGTCGATGGGGAGTTGCCAGCCCGTGGCTGCCTGGATCAGTTTTTCAGGTTCTGAAGACTGGTAACGGTCTCCATTCGGCAACGTCAGCTGAATGTATCCAGGCACCCCTTTTAATTGGGTGCCGCCCATCCCCAGAAACGATGAAGACAGTGCCAGGTCGTAGCTTTCGTTGCGCTGTTGCCAGCGGTTGATCACCGCAGTCCCGCTGTCGGAGGGTTGTTTGACGGCCAATTTGCCCGACAGCAGCCAGTGATTGAATCGGGTTAATTCGTCCGAACGAGCAGCCCACTCAGCGGGTGGCTGTTCAGTCATGCCTTCGGGCAACGGTTCTAGTTGTATGGTGGTACAGCCAGTTATTGAGACTAGCAAGGCTAACAGAGTGAGCGTTCTGCGAATCATTCTTCGTCCCCTTCGCTGGTCAGACGCTCGATGGTTTTGAGAAGAATCTCGTGATCGGGGTCTTCATCCAGGCCTTCTTCCCAGACAATGCGAGCTTGTTCTTCCTCACCGATGCTCCAAAGCGCTTCGCCGTAATGGGCTGAGACTTCAGGGTCGGGATAGGCGCCCCAAGCTTCCGACAGGTATTCTAGCGCTTCCATCGTGCGGCCTTGCTTGAACAAGACCCACCCCAGGCTGTCGAGAATGGCAGGGTTGTCCGGGTCGAGAGCAAGGGCGCGTTCGATGTAGCCTTGCGCTTCCTGCAGACGATCGGTTCGCTCTATCAATATATAGCCGAGAGCGTTGAGGGTGATGGAGCTGGTTGGTTCTATGTCGAGGATCGCTGTCAGGTTTTGCTCTGCCTGCTCGTGTTTACCGTCAGCGTCCAGCAGCATGGCGCGCGCATAGCGAGCTTCAACGCTTTTTGGGTGTTCTTCGAGTGCCGTCTTGGTGGCGGCTAATGCCTTTGCTTTCATGTCTTGGTCAATCAGCAGATTGATTTCGAGCAGCCAAAACTTTTCGGCTTGTTGAGGGTTGTTGGCTCTTAGCGATTGTATATGGCTGAGCGCTTCATTCAGTTCGCCTGCCTGAGCTTGCAGCTCACTGGCGCGTGACAGGGCGGGGAAGTAGTAGTTGCCGGATTTCACGCTTTGGTAGTGATTGATGGCCAGTTCTATGTTTCCGGCTTTTTCTTCAATGCGGCCAAGGTAGAACTTGGCTTCGTCGGTGTGGTGGCCCTGGTTGACTAACGCTTGCAGATTTTCGCGGGCAATGTCAGGTTGCTGGTTTTCCAATGCCACTAGAGCGTGGGAGAGTTTCAGTCCCGGTGTTTCAGGATGGCGTTTTACCAGTCGCTGAAATTCGTCTTGAGCGGCTTGCAGCTTTTTCTCGTTAATGAGAATGCGGCCGTAAAGTGTGCCCATCTGACGGTTGTCAGGAAATCGGCGGGTATTGGTGGTGAGGTGGTTCAGCGCCGCCTTAGTTTGGCCGGTTTGGTAAAGCAAGTCGCCTTTGAGTGTGATCGCCGGTTGAAAGTTCGGGTGCGCACTGATTAAGGGCTCCAGGCGGTCCAGACCAGATTGGGAGTCGCCGGAGACTTTCATCAACAAAGCGATACCGTATTCCAAATCCGGCGTGTTTGGATGGCGTTCGGCTAAGCGCAGATACAGTGTCAGTAGTTCTTGTTGCTGCGCGGGAGGAAGTTGAGTGGCCATGGCGGCGAGGCTGTCGAAATCAGCGTCTTCGCCCTGATCCATGATCTTTTCCATGTGAACCAGCGCCGTTTCCAGGTTTTGCCGTTTGACCGCCTGAATGGCTGCTACACGGTGGGCTTGGACGTTTTCCGGCGATTTTTCGAGCCACAAATCAGCCAGTTGCTGTTGGGCGTTGTCGGCATTCAGGGTTTGGGCAATGCGCATGGCCCGTTCGATCACGCCATCGTCTTTGGAGGTTTTCGCGGCCTGAATATAATTGACTAGAGTAACGTCGTAGCGACCTCGTTGTGCCGCGACCTCTGCCGATAAGAGTTGATAAAGTACTTCGGGCTCGAAGTCGGCGTACTCTATATCGGTTTGCTCAGGCGCTGGAGTGGCAATGGGTTCCGGGGCCGGTTGAGTTGATGGCCCTGAAAAACTGGAACAGCCGGATAAAGTGGCGAAGGTGATTCCCAGCAGGCAGGTGGCCAGGTGTGGTGCGTTTCTTTGCATGCAGCGTCCTGTGAGCTCGAGGCTGTGTTTCAGAATGACCGTTCATTGCCTGAAAATTGAGGCAGATCGGATCGTGGTCAAGGCCGAGCGCCTATAATGGCATAAGCGCTTGAAGTTGCCCAACATGTCCGCAGTTGCCGAAGCCCGGGTGTTTTCAGGTGGCAGGCGCGAGCGGGCGCCGGTAGAATGAGGCTGCTTACCTTTCATTGGACTGAGGTGTTTTAAGCTCACAATGGCATTGCTGACACTGGGAATAAATCACCGCACTGCGCCCGTGGAAATCCGCGAGCGGGTAGCGTTTACGCCTGAACGGATGGCTGAGGCCTTCTCCGAACTGCGTGCGGCGACGGGTGCCAGTGAAGCCGGCATCTTATCTACCTGTAACCGCACGGAACTCTATTTGGCGGGCGACGACGATTGCGCGCCAGCGTTATTGCGTTGGTTGGCCGGGTTCCATGAGTTGGACGCGGCTGATCTTGAAAACGTGATATACGTGCACCGCGATTCCGACGCCGTGCGGCACATGATGCGTGTAGCCGCAGGCCTTGACTCTATGGTGTTGGGTGAGCCCCAGATTCTTGGCCAGCTGAAGGATGCATACGCCCTGGCGCGGGAACACAACGCCACGGGTGCCTTCTTGTCTCGCCTGTTTGAACACACCTTTTCTGTTGCAAAGCGAGTCCGGACAGAAACGGCGATCGGCGAAAACCCAGTCTCGGTTGCTTACGCGTCAGTCAGCATGGCGCATCAGATTTTCGCGGACATGTCCCGAAACAAGGCGCTGCTGATTGGTGCCGGAAAAACCATCGAGCTGGTTTCTCGCCATTTAGCCGATGCCGGTGTGCGTGATTTTCTGGTCGCCAACCGAACGCTGGAACGTGCCCAAGCGTTGGCCGAGATCCACGGCGGTAAAGGTATTGTCCTTTCCGAAATTCCGGATTACTTGGCCGATGTCGATATCGTAATCTCATCAACGGCCAGTCCGCTGCCGATTCTTGGTAAAGGCGCAGTAGAACGCGCTTTGAAAAAACGTAAACACCGCCCCTATTTTATGGTGGATATTGCGGTTCCTCGTGATATAGAACCGGAAGTGGGCGGCTTAGCGGATGTGTACCTATACACCGTTGACGATTTGCGCCAGGTGATTGAAGAAAACGTCCGCTCTCGGGAGGGTGCCGCCCGTGAGGCTGAGAACCTGATTGCCAGTGGTGTTCAGGATTTTCTTGATCAGCTGCGCGCGCTCGACGCTGTTTCTACCCTAAAGGTATTCCGTTCACGAGCGGAATCGCTCCGCGACGCGGAAACCGAGAAAGCGCTGAGAGCGCTGCGTAACGGTACCGACCCGGAAACCGCACTTCGCAGTTTGGCGCGGGGTCTGACGAATAAACTTCTGCACCAACCATCTACTCAAGTTCGTAAAGCCATGGCTGAAGGGCGTACCGAAGTTGCGGACTTACTGCGAGAGCTTTACCAGCTTGAAATGTTGGATGCTGACGAGCCCACCACCACGGAAAAACTATGAAGCCATCGATTAAATCCCGCCTTGAACAGTTAGTAGAGCGGTTCGAGGAGGTGAGTGCGCTGTTAAGCGATGCCTCAGTTATTGCCGACCAGAACAAATTTCGTGATCTTTCTAAAGAGTATGCAGAGATTGAACCTGTGGTGAGATGCTTCCAGGCATGGCAGCAGTCTCTGGATGATATCGCCGAAGCGAAAGAGTTGGCGAAAGATGGCGATGCGGATATGCGTGCCATGGCCGAAGAAGAGCTGTCTGATGCTCAGGCCCGAAGTGAAGAGCTGGATGCCGAGCTGCAACGATTGATGTTGCCGAAAGATCCTAACGACACCAAAAACGTGTTTCTGGAAGTTCGTGCCGGCACCGGTGGTGATGAAGCCGCTATTTTTGCCGGTGACCTGTTTCGCATGTATTCCCGTTACGCGGAAAAGCGCCGCTGGCAAGTCGAGATACTGAATGAGAACGAAGGTGAGCACGGCGGTTATAAAGAGGTGATCGCCCGTTTGTCTGGCGATGGCGTTTACGGAACACTGAAATTTGAATCCGGAGCACACCGAGTTCAACGGGTACCGGAAACCGAATCCCAGGGGCGCATTCATACCTCTGCTTGCACGGTGGCTGTTATTCCGGAAGCCGGCGAAGCCGAAACCATCGATATCAACAAAGGTGACTTACGCGTAGACACCTTCCGGGCCTCCGGTGCCGGTGGGCAGCACGTAAACAAAACCGACTCTGCGATCCGCATTACTCACCTGCCAACAGGGCTCGTAGTTGAATGTCAGGAAGAGCGGTCGCAGCACAAGAACCGCGCCAAAGCCATGAGCCTGCTGGCCTCTCGCCTGCAGAATGCCGAGCTCGAAAAGCAGCAGCAAAGTATGGCCGAAACCCGGAAAAGTCTGGTGGGTAGCGGTGACCGCTCAGAGCGCATCCGCACCTACAACTTCCCGCAAGGCCGGGTGACGGATCATAGAATCAACCTCACCCTGTATAAGCTGGACGAAGTGGTTGGTGGCGACTTGGATGCGGTGGTGGTGCCGCTGCAACAGGAACATCAGGCCGAGTTGCTGGCCGAGCTGTCACAGGATCAGTAATCCCTTGTTGACTTGTGAAGCTCTAATACAAGATGCCGAGGCCAGAATCGGTGGCGATTCACCCAAACTGGATGCTGAATTGCTGCTGAGCCACGTCAGCGGTCTGAGCCGCACTAGTTTTCGGGCCTGGCCTGAGCGTGAAATTACGGCGGAGCAGGCGGAACAGTTCTTCGTGCTTGTCGCCGAACGGGTTGAGGGCAAGCCCATTGCTTACCTTCTCGGCCAACAAGAGTTTTGGTCGTTGCCTTTGAGGGTATCCACGTCCACTCTGATACCTCGCCCCGATACCGAATGTCTGGTAGAAGCCGCCTTGTCGCTTGAATTGCCCGAGTCGGCGAAGGTTCTGGATTTGGGCTCCGGCACGGGCGCCATTGCCTTGGCTCTCGCCAGCGAAAAGCCCGAGTGGCAGATAACCGCTACCGATCGCATTGCCGAAGCGGTGGAATTGGCCCGTGAGAACAGCCAGAACCTGAATCTCCCGGTTTCGGTAATCCAAAGCCATTGGTTTGAAGAGCTCCCAGCAGGCGCTTTTGACTTGCTCATTTCCAACCCGCCTTATATTCCGGCCAGTGATCGCCACCTCAGCGAGGGCGATGTGCGCTTTGAGCCAGCATCGGCCTTGGTGGCCGGCAACGACGGTTTAGATGACATTCGGTTGTTGGTCACCCAAGGCTTGGGTTGGTTAAATGCTGGTGGTTGGATGATGTTGGAACACGGCTACGACCAGGGCGATGCGGTTCGGGATTTGTTTACCCAAGCCGGATGGCGCAACATAGAAACCCGCAAGGATTACGGCGGAAACGACCGCATGACCCTGGCCCGAAAGCCAGCCAGCGATTAACTGCGAGACTCTCTATGCTCAGCGATGACGAACTGCTCCGCTACAGCCGCCAAATCCTGATTCCCCAATTCGATATAGCTGGCCAGCAAAGGCTGAAAGAAGCTCGGGTCATTATATTGGGCTCCGGTGGCTTGGGCTGTCCGGTTGCGTTGTATCTGGGGGCGGCCGGAGTCGGGCAGTTAACTCTGGTGGATGACGACCAGATCGAACTGGCCAACCTGCAGCGCCAGATCGGCTTTCAGCAAAGCTGGCTCGGCGACTCCAAAGCCGAGCGTCTAGCTGAACGTGTTCGCGCTATTAACCCCGAAATTACGGTAAATGCCGTCAATCGCCGCGTGGATGGTGAGGACCTTGCGCAGTTGGTGGCTGATGCAACTTTGGTGCTGGACTGCACCGATAACTTCAACACCCGCTTCGCCCTCAACCGTGCGTCTGTTGCTACTGGCGTTCCATTGGTTTCAGGAGCGGCCATTCGGGGTGAAGGGCAGTTATCCGTTTATGATCCCCGAAACCCTGAGAGCCCGTGCTACCACTGTTTGTACGAAGAGCAAGGCAATGAAGACCTGACCTGCTCGGAAGCCGGTGTGATTGCTCCTTTGGTGGGCATGATTGGTTCGGCTCAGGCGATGGAGGCCATTAAAGTCATCAGTGGCGTAGGCCAGTCTTTGGTTGGTCGTTTGCTCATCCTGGATGCCTGGCAGATGCAATGGCGAGAAATGAAGCTCCTAAAAGATCCAGACTGCCCGGTGTGTTCGGTCTAACTCAAAGGTAGGGCAGGGTTGGGGCGGCTCTCCAAAAATGTGCGTAGCCATGGATGGCGGAGCAGAAGCGTCACATGGACGTGCCGAAGGAGTGGTTTTTGGAGAGCCGCCCCAGCCCTGCCTGGTCCCCTTACTCAGTCCTTCAAAGCCTGAAATCGGGCAATCGCTTCTTTCCGGCTTTCCTTCAAATCCACGATGGGCCGAGGATACCCTTTGGGAATCACTCCACCTTTCGACGGATCATGAATCCGTTTGTTATCCAGCTTCGCCAACTCTGGTACCCAGTTCCGGATAAACTCGCCTTTCGGATCAAAACGTTCGCTCTGGGTGACCGGGTTAAATACCCGAAAATAGGGCGCTGAATCTGTGCCTGTAGACGCACTCCACTGCCAGCCTCCGTTGTTAGAGGCCAGAAACCCGTCCACCAGGTTTTGCATAAACCAGGCTTCGCCCAGCCGCCAATCAATAAACAGGTTTTTGGAAAGGAACATCGCGGTGATCATCCGCAGGCGATTGTGCATCCAGCCGGTGGTTTTTAGCTGACGCATGGCGGCATCCACAATCGGAATACCGGTTATGCCTTCTTTCCAGGCTTCGAAATGCTCACCCGGCTCATTCCACTTCAGCGCCTCTGTTTCCGGCTTGAAGGCTCGGTGCATGCTGAGCCTTGGGTAGTGGTAAAGAATATTGATGTAGAAATCGCGCCAGGCAATTTCGTTGATCCAGGTTTCAATGCCCTCGCCGGAGCTGCCGGTTTGTTGGGCGGCGATCAAGCACTGGCGGCCTGACAAAACACCGTTCGCCAGGTAGGGCGACAGCAGGCTGGTGCCGTCCAGCGCGGGAAAGTCCCGGGTATCGTTGTAGCTGGCGGCGCGCTCTGTGAGAAATTCGTCCAGTGCATCGTGGGCGGCGTTTTCGCCGGTTTCCACCAAAGGCTCCGGAGCGTTCTCGAACGGGGCAGGGAGGGTGTCGGTTTGTTCCGGCGTGACTTCCGCCCCCTTGGCAGAGGGAGATGGATACAGCGTTGGGTGTGTTTCTTCTACCCATACCCGCCATCGGCGTGAAAACGGGGTGAAAACGGAATAAGGCTCGTCTTTCTGAGTGAGAATTTTCCCGACCGGCGCCACGGTTTGATCTCGGTATTTTTTCACTGCTACACCCAGCGAAGATAGCCTGTCCCGGACCTGCTTATCGCGTTTTCGCTCGTTGGCCCCATATTCCTCGTTGAAATGAAGTTGGCTAATGCCGTGCTGGCGGCAGTGTTGTTCCAGTACGTCAACGCTGGAATCAAAGGTTGCGGTATGGAGGAAGTTGAGCGTAATGCCAAGCTTGGCCAGTTGCTTTGACAGCGCATTGGCGTGTTCCAGCACAAACTGAACTCGCGCGGCTGACCAGTCGTGCTCCTGCCATTGTTCAGGTGTGACGATAAAGCACGCCCGTACGGGGCGACCGCTTTTGCAGGCGGCGGTCAGAGCCGCGTTGTCTGCGGTGCGGAGGTCGTTTCGAAGCCAGACCAGTTCAGCCATGAGCAGGTTTACCTCGTGCTGTGAAGTAGGGGTAATTACAGGCGAAAAATCATTAACTTATATATTCGCTGACCTTGCCTGATTGGATTATAGTTAAACAATAATCCCTGCCAGGAAAAAGGAGTTTTTTCCACGGTATGACTGAGAAATTCGAAAGCCCGCGCGATGGTGTCTGGGCGCATCCCTATCAACTGGTTTCCGGCCAGACGCAGCAGCACCAGCTCGGTCATACCCGTTTGTGGATCACGCTGTTGGATTTGGAGTGGCAGATCCGGGAACAGTCCTCAAAGCAAGGCACAGACCCTGAAAACTGGTACGAATCGACCGGCCATACTCTGCCATCGGCCGACGTGAAGGTTCAGCGCTTCGTGCGCACTAACGATGACGGGGTGCTTTGCTTTGTGCCGGCCATGGCCAACTTGCCGACGGTTATTCGGCCATTTCAGCCCCTGACCATCCCCGCCGGTGCCCGCTGTGTGCTGTACGTGGGTACGACACTTTGGATGAAAGTCTGCGTTGGTGAAGCGCGTACCGAACTGGCCGAGTTTCCGCTGGCACCGCCATCGATGACCTGGCTCGGCCGAAACACCTGCGAAGGTGAGTTGTGCTATGCCTCGTCAACCTATGGCCGTCTGGCGCTGGAGGCTGTGCCTAAACGCCCTTGGCGTGCAGTGACGCCCGTGACGATTATCAATGAGCGGGAAAAACCCTTACTGCTGGAGCGATTCAGTTTGCCTACACCTCTGCTGGCGATTTATCGGAACGAGCGGGGGCAACTCTGGACATCGGGTGTTACGGTGAAGTGTGAAACCGATATGAGTTCGGCCAGTTTGCACATCGACCATGCGGTAGTCGCTGAAGCGGGCAAGTGCGAAGCCATTGCCCCGGCCCGGGAAAAGTTGGCCCGGGGGCGCAGATTAGTACGTGCCGTGGACAACATCTTTGGTTGATAGCCTAACAGGAGTAGTGCTTTGTTTGATTCGATACAGCAAACAATCGCTGAAATAGCCAACGGCATAGCTTGGGGGCAGTGGTTTTCCGCGGCATTTTTGATGTTGTTGGGTGCGGTGCTCGGCACATTGCTCGCTCGGAGTTTAGGCCGCTTGGTGGGTGACCGGGTTTCCCGCCATCATCAGGTGATGATCCGCCGTTTGTGCTTCTATCTGGTGTTCGTGCTGTTTGCGGTAGCGGCGCTGCGTGAAGCGGGTTTTTCATTGGAAGTGGTGCTTGGAGCTGCCGGTATCCTGACTGTGGCCATTGGCTTTGCTTCTCAAACGTCAGCCTCGAATATTATCAGCGGTTTGTTCTTGGTTATGGAAAAACCCTTTGAGATTGGTGATGTTATCGATGTAGATGCCACCATAGGTGAGGTGGTGGCAATCGATTTGCTGAGCGTGAAGCTACGTACTCCCGACAACCTGTATGTGCGCATCCCCAATGAAACCCTGATTAAAACACGGGTGGTGAATCGGTCGCGCTTCCCGATCCGGCGCATCGACCTGACGCTGGGGATAGCCTACGCCGAAGATGTTGAGCGCGTTAGCGAACTGCTGCTGGAGCTGGCGGAGGAGAATGCCGCCTGTTTGGAAGAACCCAAAGCCTTCGTGCAGGTCACCGGTTTTGGTGCATCGTCCGTGGATTTACAGTTTTCGCTTTGGGTGCCCAAAGATCGTTTCCTTGAAGGTCGAAGCAGTATGATGATTGCTGTGAAGAAAATGCTCGATAGCCACGGCATCGAGATACCGTTCCCTCATACCAGCATCTATGCCGGTAGTCATTCAGAGCCATTCCGGGTGCAGCTGTTGGCACCGGAGCAACATAAAAATAAGGGTGTCCCGGATGTCGATAAGCACGACTGAAGTAACAACAACTACGCCACCAGCCATCGTTGAAAACAGAGTCGGGCTGGGTTGGCGCGAATGGGTAGGGTTACCGGAACTTGGTATTGACCGGATGAAAGCCAAGGTCGATACGGGCGCGCGTACCTCCTGCCTGCATACGTTTCGGACAGAGCCCTATACTGAGAACGGAGAGCGCCGGGTAAAGTTTTGGGTTCACCCTGTTCAAAATGAAATGAAGGAAGTCGTCGAGTGCGATGCGAAAGTGCTGGATGAACGCACGGTGACCGATTCCGGCGGTCACAAGGAGCTACGGCTGGTGGTCGAGACCATGGTCACTGTGGGGGGAGAAAGCTGGCCGATTGAAATGACACTGACCAACCGGGATTCTATGCGATTTCGGATGTTGCTAGGGCGCACCGCCTTGTCGGGCCGCGCTGTTGTGTACCCTGAATCCTCTTATCTTGCCGGCGAACCGGCACCAAGGACCTGATCATGAAAATTGCGATTATGTCGCGCAATCGTCACCTGTATTCGACCCGGCGTTTGATGGAAGAAGGCATCAATCGCGGCCACGAAGTGAAGGTGATTGATTGCTTACATTGCTCTATGAACATCACGTCTGCAGACCCCAGGATCCATTATCACGAGGAAGTGTTGGAAGACTTCGACGTGGTGATTCCGCGGATCGGTGCCTCGGTTACCTTCTACGGCACCGCTGTACTGCGGCAGTTCGAAATGATGGGCGTATTTCCGGTGAACGAGTCCGTAGCGATTACACGTTCACGGGATAAGCTGCGCTCGTTGCAGTTACTGGCCCGCAAAGGCGTGGGCATGCCGGTGACCGGCTTCGCCAATAAGCCAGATAACGTGCCGGAACTGCTGAAAATGGTGGGGGGCGCGCCGGTGGTGATCAAGTTGCTGCAAGGTACTCAAGGTATCGGTGTGGTGCTGGCGGAAACCCGAAAAGCGGCCGAAAGCGTGATAGAAGCTTTTATGGGGCTGAAGGCTGACATTCTGGTGCAGGAATTCATCAAGGAGGCCGGTGGTGCCGATATCCGCTGTTTCGTGATTGGCGACAAAGTGATTGCGGCCATGAAACGCCAAGGTGCCGAGGGCGAGTTCCGTTCAAACCTACACCGTGGTGGTACTGCCTCGTTGGTGCGCATTACCCCGGAAGAGCGGCGCACAGCCGTTACCGCGGCAAAAGCGATGGGTCTGAATGTGGCGGGTGTCGATTTGCTGCGCTCTAGCCGTGGTCCGCTGGTGATGGAGGTGAATTCCTCGCCGGGACTGGAAGGCATTGAAAATGCCACCGGTAAAAACGTTGCGGGTATGATCATTAATTGGACTGAGAAAAACTATAAGCCTTGGAAAACAAAAACCAAGGGCAGAGGCTGATCGTTCATGGCAAGAGCACCGTTTGAAATTGCTGGAGTGCAGGTGAAGGCCGGCACTCGCGAAACCGTGAACGTACAGGTGGCCAAGTTGTACACCCACACGCCGCTGCATATTCCTGTGGAAGTGGTGCATGGCCGCCGTGATGGGCCAGTATTGATGGTGTGTGGCGCTATTCATGGTGATGAAATCAACGGTGTCGAGATCATTCGCCGGGTGATGAAAAACTCGGCGCTGCGTCACCTTCGCGGCACCCTGGTGGCGGTGCCCATAGTGAACATATTCGGTTTTGTTCAGCGCACCCGTTACCTACCCGACCGCCGTGATCTGAACCGGTGTTTCCCCGGCTCAGAATCCGGCTCGTTAGGTGGTCGCATAGCCTATTTGTTGCGCACCCTGATCATGGAGAAGGTGACCCACATCATCGATTTGCACACAGGCGCCGTACACCGTTTCAACCTGCCGCAGATCCGGGCGGAACTGAAAAATCCGGAAACGACCCGCATGGCCGAAGCTTTTGGTGCACCCATCATTATTAATGCTGGGCTGCGGGACGGCAGCCTCCGTGCCTACGCAGATTCCCTCGACATACCTGTCATTACCTTCGAAGGTGGTGAAGCCCTGCGTTTTGATGATGTGGTGATTGCCAGCGGTGTGAAAGGCATTATCCGAGTGATGCGGGAACTGGAAATGGTGCCGGCCAAGAAAGGTCCCAAGGCACCGAAGAAACGATCGGAAACCGCGGCAAACTCGCAGTGGGTGAGAGCCGACATCGACGGCATCATGCGTCCAGTCGCTCGTTTGGGGCAACGAGTGCGTAAAGGACAAAAGTTGGCGATGGTTGCTGACCCGTTCGGTGAAGCGGAAGTCGCGATTGCATCGCCGTGCTCGGGCATTGTGATCTGTGTGAACAACTTGCCGCTGGTGAATGAAGGTGAGGCGATTTATCACATCGCCCGTTTTGATGAGCTGGGTGAGGCGGAAAAAGCCATGGATTACTTCCGAAGCTCATACGAAAGCGAGGTGCCCGAAGACGCAGCTGTTCCGGTTCACCCTTGGGATGACCTGCAGAAATAAACTGTGGAGAGACTATGATCTGGCATCAGAACATCATTGAGTTGCCGTCGTACCCAAGGGGCTTCAATCTGGTTACCGACGACATCCTCGCGCGGGCGCCGGAGCTGACCAACTGCGAAGTCGGCTTGTTGAATCTTTTTATTCAGCACACCTCGGCGTCCTTGGCGATCAATGAAAATGCGGACCCGGATGTTCGCGGCGATCTGGAGCGACACTTCAATGTGATGGTGCCGGAAAATGCGTCTTACTATGAACACACGCTCGAAGGCCCGGATGACACCACCTCCCACATCAAGAACGTGATCATCGGGCCCTCACTGACGATTCCCATCACTCACGGCCAGTTGGCGCTGGGCATTTGGCAGGGTATTTATCTGTGCGAACACCGGAATCATGCGGGTGGAAGAAACATTGTGGCGACGTTGCAGGGTCGTTGGTGACTTAAAGATAAGTGGAAGTCAGGGCGCTTGGCACCGGTAAAGTTCCGGGCCAAGCGCAGGTAGGCTAACGATTAGTCGTCCAGATGCTTCCCAAGCATGGCGTGGTAAAGCTCACGGTCGCCGATGGCGCCGGTGATTTGTCCGCCTTCTTCAACCAACAGACTGTGGCCGGTGAAGTAGCGAATTTCGACGGCATCTCGCAGTGGTGTGTTTGGGGCGATGCGTGTCGGCTGCTTGGCTAAGCTATCGATGGCTTGTCCTTCTTGCCAGGGTTGGGTCTGAAAGGTTTGGCCATTGCTGGTAACAACCGCTTTTTCCGCTGATTCGGGCGTGTGCAGCCATATGTCGTAGCGCTTGTTCAGGCAACGATTGCCTTGAGCATCTTCCTGAATCTCGTCAATCGGCAGGGCCAGCGAACGAGCCGCCAGAACGTTGAGTGGGTTGGTGCTGGCTACGAAGCTTTTGACGTAATCGTTTTCAGGGTGCAGCACGATCGATTCGGGCTTGCCGTGTTGAACGATCTGGCCATCTTTCATGATCGCGATATGGGAGCCCAGCTTGAGGGCTTCGTCCAAATCGTGGCTCACGAACACGATGGTTTTCTGTAGTTCGTCCTGCAAACTCAGCAACTCATCTTGCAGCTGGTGGCGGATCAGCGGATCGAGTGCGGAGAAGGGCTCGTCCATCAGCAGGATTTCGGATTCGGTGGCCAATGCCCGGGCAAGCCCGACACGCTGGCGCATGCCACCGGAAAGCTCGTCCGGGCGGCACTTGGCCCAGGCCGATAGGCCAACCAAATCCAATTGGCGTGCGACTTTTTTCCGGCGTTTGTTTTTGCTCATGCCTTGAAGTTCCAAGCCGAAGGCCACGTTGTCTTCAACGGTCAGCCAAGGCATCAGAGCAAAGCTCTGGAATACCATGGAGATGCGCCGGGTACGGATATCGCGCTGTACTTTTTCGCTGGCTTGGGTGAAGTCCACCATCTCACCGTCGTGTTGGATGCGAATAGCGCCGCTGGTGACGTCGTTCAAGCCGTTAACGCAGCGTAGCAGACTGGATTTTCCGGAGCCGGAAAGCCCCATCAGTACGCAAATTTCGCCTTTTTTGACGCTAAGGTTGGCGTTCTGAACGCCCACCACCAAGCCCGTCTTGTCGCGGATTTCCGCACGATCGAGGCCTTGATCAATCAGCGGCAATGCTTGTTGAGGCTGTTTGCCGAAGACGACATTGACGTTTTCAAATTCGATCATTGTGAAGGCTCCCCAGCATTACGTTGGCGGAAGAAACGGTCCATCCAGATAGCCAGCAGTACAATGGCCAGTCCGGCTTCGAAACCTTTGCCGATATCGACGGTATTCAGCGCGCGGACAACCGGAACGCCCAGGCCATCGGCCCCAACCAGTGCAGCGATCACGACCATAGACAGCGACAGCATGATGCACTGGGTCACACCGGCACCGATGGAACTCATGGCGGCGGGAAGTTCGACCTTGAACAGCAGTTCCCGGTTGGTGCAGCCGAAGGCCTTACCGGCTTCAACTAGTTCGGTTGGAACCTGGGAAATGCCGAGGTAGGTCAATCGCACTGGTGCGGCAATGGCAAAAATGACGGTGGAAATGACGCCGGGTACCACGCCCAGACCAAACAGCGTTAGTGTAGGGATCAGGTAGACAAACGGCGGAATGGTTTGCATAAGGTCCAGCATTGGCTGTAGGAATTTGTAGAGCCATTGGCTGTGGGCGGCATAAATGCCCAGAGGGATGCCGATGACTATGCACAGCAGCGTGGCGTAGAGCACCAATGACAAGGTGGCCATGGTGTCTTCCCAATAGCCAATGTTCCAGATCAGCAAGAAGCTGGCGGCGGTAAATAGTGTGAGCCCCCAGCGGCGATGACGGAGGTGGGCCGCCACGGTTAACAGCAATACAAGGGCAGCAGGCGGTATCCATAGAAGGGCGTCGGTCAGCCCATGAATCATGCTTTGTAAGCCTTCGGATACAGCGTCGAAAAAGCCGCTGAAATTGATGACTAGAAAATCAACAACGTCTTCCATGAAGTCGCCGAAAGGCAGTTGATGCTCAGTTATCCAGTTCATGGTTTTCTGTCTTTTTAGGTGCGGGCAGAGCCGGCACGGGAAATGAGTGGTGTCGGTAATTCAGATCAAGCGCCCCGGGCCATCAGCCCGGGGCGTGGTTGTGAAAGCTGCGGTGTTGTGGGGTCAACACACCGGGCTTTACTGCTTTAGGTAAGCTTTCACCGCAGGCAGCGCGTCTTCGCCGTTCAGAGTGGTGACGCCGTCAAGCCAGCTAGTCAGCACGTCCGGGTTGTTGGACAGCCAGGCGTTGGCGGCATCACGCGGGTCTTCGCCGTCGTTCAGGATGGCGCCCATCACTTCGTTTTCCATGGTCAAGGAAAACTTCAGGTTGGTCAGCAGGGTGCCTACGTTCGGGCATTCATTCAGATAGTTTTCACGAACGTTGGTACGAACCGTCGCGCCACCGTAGTTTGGCCCAAAGAAGTCGTCACCGCCGTCCAGATACGCCAGATCGTGGTTAGCGTTCATCGGGTGCGGCTCCCACGCAAGAAAGACCACCCACTGATTGCGGCGAACTGAGCGGCTGACTTGCGACAACATGCCGGCTTCGCTGGATTCAACTACGCGGAAGTCGCCCAGACCGAAGGCGTCCTGATCTACCATTTCCTGAATTAGTCGATTGCCGTCGTTGCCGGGTTCAATGCCGTAGATGCGTTCGTTGAACTCGTCAGCGTGCTTGGCGATATCCGCAAAGCTTGTTACGCCTGCGTCGTACACAAACTGAGGGACGGCCAAGGTGTATTTCGCACCTTCCAGGTTGGTGATAACGTTTTCAACGTCGCCGCTTTCCAGATATGGGCGCACATCGCCTTCCATCGTTGGCATCCAATTACCCAGGAATACGTCGATGTCTTTGTTTTTAAGAGAGCGGTAGGTGACGGGTACAGACAGAACTTTGGCGCTCGGCTCGTAGCCCATACCTTTTAGTACTTCGGAAGCGAGTGCCGTGGTGGCGGTAATGTCTGTCCAGCCGACGTCGGCGAAACGAACGGCTTTGCATTCGGCGGTCGGGGCTGCCGCAGCAGTTCCGCTCATTGCGAGGCCAGCACAGGCCAACATAATCTTTTTCATGGTCGTTCTCCTTTCTTGGCTTTTTGTCACGTCGTTATCGTTGTGCGTTTTTCCAGTCAGGGTGCTCCCACACGGGGGCTGACGAGGGTGGTAGCAGTTCGCGACCGAGGATGTGATCGGCGCATTTCTCGGCCAGCATGATGGTGGGTGCGTTCAGATTACCGCTAACCACACTCGGCATGATGGAGGCATCTACCACGCGTAGGTTGCTCACGCCGTACACCCGGGCTTCTTCGTCAACAACCGCCATAGGGTCGTCAGCTGCACCCATTTTGCAGGTGCACGATGGGTGGTAAGCGCTGTCTGCGTATTCCCGGACAAAGGCATCGATGTCTTCGTCCGTGGTGGCGCGGGCTCCTGGACGGAGTTCTTCGCCCCGGAATGGATCGAAACCTGCCTGGGCGAATATTTCCCGGGTCAGTTTGATGCTTTGCCGCATTTCCCAACGGTCTCGTTCGGTGCTGAGTAGTTTCGGATCGATCATCGGGTGATCCGTCGGGTTGGCGGATTTCAACTTCAGAAAACCGCGGCTGGTTGGGCGCATAGGGCCAACGTGGGCTTGATAACCGTGGCATTCAGCATCTTTTCGGCCGTGGTCAATCACCTGCGACGGCAAGAAGTGGTACTGAATGTCTGGGTGCTGTACCCCCGCTTCGGAACGAATGAATCCACCGGCTTCCAGGTGCGCCGTTCTGCAGGCACCCCAATCGTGGTTCAGGAACCATTTCATGCCCGCGAGGGTTTTGCCGGGCTGGGTGGTGTACTTGTACAGAGTAACCGGCTGGATCGACTTATGCTGGACGTAGATTTCCAAATGGTCCTGTAGGTTTTTACCGACGCCCGGGCGGTCGGCCACAACAGGAATGTTGTGCTCTTGCAATTCATCGGCTGCACCGATGCCCGAGAGCATCAACAGTTGTGGCGAGTTGATAGCGCCGCCGCTGACAATGACTTCTTTTCGGGCGGCTACGCGAATGATTTTGCCATTTTGTACGTACTCAACGCCCACGGCCTTTTCGCCTTCAAACAGAATGCGCGTGGTCATGGCTCCTGTTTCAGTGGTTAGGTTCGGGCGGTTGAGTGCCGGCCGTAAGTAAGCCTGAGCGGCGCTCCAACGTTTGCCTTTGCGGATGGTCATGTCCATTTCGCCAAAGCCTTCTTGCTGGAAGCCGTTCATGTCTTCCGTGTAGGGGTAGCCGGCCTGTTTGGTGGCTTCCAGGAATGCGCCGAACAGCGGGTTGTGCTCGTCGCCGGTATGAACGTTTAGCGGGCCGTTGTCGCCGCGGTAATCGTCGGCACCTTTTTCCCGGCTCTCGGCTTTGCGGAAATAAGGCAATACATCCTGGTAGCGCCAGCCTTTGGCACCTTCGTCGTGCCAGCGGTCGTAGTCGTACGCGTGGCCGCGGATATATACCATGGCGTTCAGAGTGGAACCGCCGCCCCAGACCTTTCCGCGAGGCCAGTACAGTTTGCGGTTGTTGAGGTGCTCTTGTGGCTCGGTGTGGTAGTACCAGTTGTACTTGTCGTCCATGAGGTTGTACATCAGTGCCGCAGGCATGTGGATTTTCCAGGTGTCGTCACGACGCCCGGCTTCCAGTACCAGTACCTGTTCATCGCCGCTTTCGCTCAACCGGTTCGCAAGTACACAGCCGGCAGAGCCGGTACCAACAACCACATAGTCAAATTCGTTATCAAACTGCAAAGCTGTCTCCTTCATACGGATGCGGGCAAGCAGCCCGCAGCGATATTCGTGGGAATGGCGGTGTCAGAACGGAGCCTCAAGCGGGGTCATGCCGACGTATACCGACTTGGTCTGGGTGTAGTGTGCGAGGGTTTCGCGGCCATTCTCGCGGCCCAGCCCAGAGAGTTTGTAGCCGCCCACGGGCATTTCGGCAGGGGAGGCGCCAAAGCTGTTGATCCAGCAAATGCCGGCTTCCAGCTGATGAATCACGCGGTGAGCACGGGTGGTGTCGGTGGTGAATACCGCCGCGGCCAGACCATACTCGGTGTCGTTGGCGCGCTTGATCACTTCCTCTTCGGTATCAAATGGCAAGATCGACATGACCGGTCCGAAGATTTCTTCCCGCACAATGGTCATGTCATCGGTGCAATCGGCGAATATTGTGGGCGCGACAAAATAGCCACCTTCAAAGCCAGCCGGCTGAAGAGTTTTACCGCCGGTTAGTAAGCGCGCACCTTCAGCTTTCGCGCTATCGATGTACTTCATCACCAAGTCGCGATGCTTGGCGCTAATCAGAGAGCCGAAGTTGGTGTCGGGGTGTTCGGGGTCACCAGTGATGATGTTGTTCTCGGTTCGTCTCACCAGTTGGTCGATAAAGGCGTCGTAGATTGCACGTTGAACAAAGACGCGAGTGCCGTTGGTGCAGACCTCGCCTTGCGTGTAGAAGTTGCCCAGCATGGCGGCAGACACAGCTTGTTCGAGGTCGGTATCTTCAAACACGACCAACGGTGATTTGCCGCCCAGTTCCATAGTCACGGACTTCAATGATGACGCAGAGTCGGCCATCACGGTGCGTCCCGTTTTCGCTTCACCGGTGAAAGAAACTTTGGCGATGGCGGGCTCGGTTGTCAGCATTTGGCCGACTCGGTAGTCGCCTTGAATCACGTTAAACACGCCAGCCGGTACGCCGGCTTCGATGTAGATCTCGGCCAACTTGATCGCGCCCAGCGGGGTTTCTTCTGACGGCTTGAAAATCATGCTGTTGCCGCAGGCCAGCGCCGGTGCGGATTTCCAGCAGGCGATCTGCAGTGGATAGTTCCATGCACCGATGCCCGCACAGATGCCCAGTGGTTCGCGGCGGGTGTAGAAGAAATCTGCCCCCAAGTGCTGACTTTCGCCGGTAATGCTGCAAGCCTGCCCGGCGAAGTACTCTACTGAATCGGCGCCCGTAACCACGTCAACAACGCTGGCTTCCTGCCAGGGTTTTCCGGTATCCAGCACTTCTATCATCGCAAGCGCGTCGTTGCGTTCGCGCAGAATGCTGGCGGCCCGGTTCAAAATGCGGCCTCGCTCCAAACCACTCATCGCCGACCAGGCCTTAAAGCCCTTTCGGGCGCTTTCAACGGCGGCCTTCATGACCGACTCGTCGGCTTGCTCAACCTGATAGATCACTTTGCCTGTGGCCGGGTTCACGACATCAAACCGCTCACCGCTTTGGTTGGCCATGGGGTGGCCGTTAATAAACGATTGATAAATGGGCAGCGTCATCAGGAAGCTCCGTTATTTACTTGAATGGCTTGGTCTATATAGGTTTTGCACAGGGTGACGGCTTGTGAGGGTTCAATACGGCCTTCACTCATGGCCGCTCGAAGCCAGAAGCCGTCAATTAAGGCCGCGATGGTCTGAGCGGTGCTGCGCACTTGCGGCTCTGGCATCAGCTGGCGTAAATAGAACATTAGGTTGGAGAGCAGGCGGCGTTCGTTCACGCGCTGCAAGCGCATGAGGTCCGGGCTGTGCATGGCTTGGGTCCAGAACGCCAGCCAGGTCTTCGACGACTGGGCGTGGGTTTGGACGCCTGAGAAGTTGGCATCGACAATGGCCATCAGCCGCTCTCGGGGTGTGTTGGGCCGGTCCGCCATCAGTTTCGACACGTCTTTTTGCAGTGAAGACAGCAAACGCCTCATTGTGGCTTCGAGCAACCCCTGCTTGCCGCCGAAATAATGGCTAACAATGCCCACCGATAAGTCTGCAATCGCGGCGATTTTCCCGACCGTTGCGCCCTGAAACCCATGCTCTTCAATCACCTGAAGGGTTGCATCAATCAGTTGCTGACGCCGAATTGTTTCTACTCCGATTCTTGCCATGAGGCCCGGCTCCGCTCTTACTGAATGGGTGTTCAATTTATTGAATGGGTGTTCAATTTTGGTAAGCGTAATGGTTTGAAGACTAAATATCAAATCGTCCAAGCAATACGGTTTTAGTCATGTTTGGGGCTATCTGTGGCCTGCAAGGTGGTTTTTAAGGCTTTTAATTGTTTAGAAGGCGAATGAATGTGGTCGAAGGCGGCGATAACCGTGCTGTTGGTGGGTTTCGACCCAAATGTCTGTGAGGGTGTGTGGGTTTCTACCCATTTTCGGCGTTTTGTTTTCAGTTGTGGTTTTTAGAGCGTTGTTTTTTATTGGTTTTTGTTTTGTGGTCCGAGGTTTGCTGATACTTGTTTCAGGAGGTCGACGTCGGCCTCGTCTGCACCGAACTAACAAAACGCATCGGGAGCTTTTTTATGAATCTTCAGACCATCGTGGCGGCAGCGTTCGCCTCATCTGTATTCGCTGCAACACCGGCTGTTGCCCAAGACCGTGCCGGCTGGCCGGACAGTTTCACTGTCGGCACTGCAAGCCAAGGCGGCACCTACTTTGCCTACGGTTCTGGGTGGGCAAATTTTGTTGCGGAAAACCTGGGTGTGTCTGGTGGTGCTGAGATCACAGGTGGCCCCGTGCAAAACATGGCGCTGGTCCATACCGGTGACCTGAAATTCGGCTTGACTACCATGGGCCCGGCTCGTGAATCCCGCGACGGCGAAAGCCCTCTGGCACCGGGCATGAAGATGGACAATGTTTGCGCCATGTTCCCGATGTACGAGACACCGTTCTCTATCACGGCGCTGAGCAGCACCGGTATCGAATCCATTTCTGACATTCCTGACGGTGCGACCATCGGTTTCGGCCCGGCCGGCTCCACGTCTGACACTTACTTCCCGCGCATGATGGAGGCCCTGGGGGTTAACTTTAAGCGCCGTAACGGTAGCTGGTCGGATTTGGGTGGCCAGTTGCAGGACGGCCTGATTGATGTGGTTGCGTTTGCCGCAGGCATTCCGATCCCTGCGGTTAGCCAGCTGGAAGTTCAGACCGATGTAAACATCATTGGTATGAACGACGAAGAAGCCAAGAAGATCGTTGATCAGTTCCCGGTTTCAGAGTTTGTGATTCCAGCCAGCACATACCAGTCTCTGGACGAGCCTTCCCGCGTAGTGTCTATGTGGAACTTCGCCATGGTGAACTGCGACATGCCGGAAAGCTTTGTGTATGAAATCACCAAGCTGACCATGGAAAACAACGAGAAGATGGTGTCTATCCACAAGGCAGCACGTTTCTCTGTTCCAGAAAACTACAGTAAAAACACGGTGCTGCCATGGCACCCGGGTGCTGCCCGTTGGTTTAACGAAAACGGTTACACCATCGAAGCCGACGCGATCAAGTAATCTGGCTTGAGCCCCGGGGCGTGTTATCGCCTCCGGGGCTTGGTTGTTTCTGAAAAGACGCCTTCTTATAGGCAGGACCAATCATGACCAAAGAACATTTTCCCGCTGATGGCGAGAAGCCGTTGGCTGAAAACCTGACGATTAACGAAGATCACCTACTCGCGCACGATGTTGACGAAGAGCCTGTAGAGGCTAACCGCCGCATGTTTACCGGGCTGCTGTTAAAGTTCGTGATCATGCTGGCCGTTGCTTATTCCGTGTTCCATTTGTACACGTTGAACGTAGCGCCCATGGAAACCTGGTCGTTCCGGATTGTGCACGTCGCCGGCGCTCTGGTGTTGGGTTTTATCTTGTTTGCGGGTGCTCGCTTTGTTTCCTCCGAAGAAGGCGCTGCTCGGCATAGGTGGACATCGTGGATCAGCGCGGTTGCTTTGATTCCAGCCTTTTACGCGTTGTACCAAACCTATTCTTTTGATTTGCAGTTGAAGGCTGGCGCGTTTCGGGTGCCCGCTGAACTGGAAACCTGGCACTTTGGTTGGCCTTTGTTGGCAGCCACGGGCATCGGTACTGTGATGAGCTGGTTTCACCAGCGTGATCGCGCTCGTTTCAGTGTGCCGGATCTGGTGTTGGTGGTGTGCTCGATTACGGTTGCCGCCTATTTGCTGGTGGTGTTTAACACCTCTATGCGCATGACCACGGGCACGGCATTCGCGCCAGTGGGCATTTCTTTCGCGGCCGTCGCGGGTACTGCCTTGATCATGGAGTTGACTCGCCGAGTAGCGGGCATGGCTCTGGTAGTGATCGGGCTGGTGTTTCTTGCTTACGTGTTTGTAGGTCCTTATCTGCCGGGATTTCTGGGCTATCCGGGATTGTCGGTTCAGCGTTTCTTTAGCCAGGTGTACACCGACGCGGGCATCTTGGGGCCGACCACCGCGGTGTCTTCCACCTACATTATTCTGTTCATCATTTTTGCTGCGTTCCTGCAGGCTTCTAAAGTGGGTGACTACTTTGTGAATTTTGCGTTTGCAGCTGCGGGCCGTTCCCGTGGTGGTCCTGCTAAGGTGGCAATTTTTGCCTCTGGTCTGATGGGTATGATCAACGGCACCAGTGCCGGTAACGTTGTATCAACCGGTTCGCTGACCATTCCGTTGATGAAGCGTGTGGGTTACAGCAAAGAATCTGCGGGTGCGGTTGAAGCGGCTGCGTCTACCGGTGGGCAGATCATGCCGCCGATTATGGGTGCTGGCGCCTTTATCATGGCGGAAATTACCGGTATTCCTTATACCGACATTGCCATTGCAGCGATTATTCCAGCGATTCTGTATTTCGCGTCTGTGTTCTTCATGGTCGATTTTGAAGCCAAGAAGCTGGGCATGCGCGGTATGCGCAGCGATGAGCTACCGAACCTGAAGGTTCTGGCGCGTCAGGTGTATTTGTTCGCACCCATCATTATCTTGATTGTCGCGTTGTTTCAGGGCTATTCGGTGATTCGTGCCGGTACCTTGGCGACGGTTTCGGCCGCGGTTGTGAGTTGGATTTCGCCCAATAAAATGGGTATCCGGTCGATTTTGCGGGCCTTTGAAATCGCGGCTTACATGTCTATCCAGATCATCGTGGTGTGTGCGGCCGCCGGTATTATTGTGGGTGTTATCTCACTGACCGGTGTGGGTGCGCGCTTCTCGGTGTTGTTGCTGGATGTGGCAGCTCACAGCAATCTGCTGGCGCTGGTGTTTGCGATGTTCATCTCCATTTTGCTGGGTATGGGCATGCCAACCACAGCGGCTTATGCGGTAGCAGCCTCTGTGGTGGCTCCGGGCTTGGTGCAGCTGGGTATTGAGCCGCTGACGGCACACTTCTTCGTGTTCTACTTTGCCGTGGTATCTGCCATTACACCGCCGGTTGCGTTGGCGTCCTACGCGGCTGCGGGTATTTCCGGTGCCAATGCCATGTCGACCTCGGTGGCGTCTTTCCGTATCGGTATCGCGGCGTTCATCGTGCCTTTCATGTTCTTCTACAACGGTGCGCTGTTGATGGAAGCTGAGTGGGTAGAGATTGCCCGGGCACTGATTACCGCCATCTTCGGTGTGTACTTGTTGTCTGCCGGTGTGCTGGGCTGGTTCGCTAAATCCGCGGCCCCGGTTTTGGTGCGCTTGCTGTTGGTTGCGGCCGCTTTGCTGACCATCGAAGGCGGTATGTGGACCGATTTGGCGGGTATTGGGCTGGCAGTTATTGCCTTCCTGATTCAGCGTAAGCGTACGCCAGGACTGGCCACGGCCTGACGTGATTAAGGCAAAGCAGGGCAACAGGCATGGCAGCCGGTTGTCCTGCCGGGTTCCGGACGTTAGTCTAGAGGCTTTTCCGGAACCCGCCCCCATGCTTTATCGGATCAGTGTTGTTGTCGTTCTGAGTGCCACCTTGTTGGCCTCTTGGGTGCTCGGCGGTTGGTTTGGATACCGTCAGCTTGAGAGCGACAGTGTTCAGGAAGCCTTCCGTTACCGGCAGTTGGTTGCCAACGAACTGAATCGTTATATCCCCGTTCCCGAGTTGATCGCGGAACATCCTTTATTGGCAGAAGCCCTCAAGCGCCCTGATGACCCTATCACCTTGCTCAAAGCCAATGAGCAAATGCAGCGCATGGCCACAATCGTGGGCGGCTCAGACATCTACCTGATGGATTTGACCGGTCTCGCGATTGCCGCGAACAACTTTGGCCAGCCCGACAGCTTTGTGGGGAGCAATTATTCATACCGGCCATACTTTTACGATGCGCTGAATACTGGCGGATCGGTGGTGTATTTTGCTTTGGGAACCATGTCGCTTGAGCGCGGCCTATACTTTTCCCACCCGGTCCGGGGGGCGCGGGGTGAGGTGCTGGGCGTGGTTGCCGTCAAAGTGTTGGTGCATGAGCTGGAATCCCACTGGCAGCGCCCGGATATTCAACGGCAAGCAGAAATGGTGGTGTTGGATGGCGACGGCATCAGCTTTCTGGCCAGTAATCGAAAATGGCTGTACCGGGATTTTTCACCAACAGGCGATGCCGCCGGAAATTCCAAAATTCGTCAGCGCTATCCCCAGCGTGACCTGACACCGGTTGATTTTCGTTTGCAGGATGGTCCGTGGGTGTTGTCGGAGCAGGCAGCCCGAATGCGAATAAAAGACAGCAACTCGGAGCAAAGCTATCTGGCGTTGAATGCCGGGTTACCGCGGTTGGATTGGCGGCTGGTGGTCATCGCAGACACGCGCTCGGTATTTTGGAATCGGATTGGCTTTCTGGTGGGTGGTACCGCGATCTTTCTTGCTGGTTTCCTGACTTGGCTGTACTTGCGCGAACGGCAAAGACGCGAGCGGGAACTGGCGGCCCGGGGCGAGCAACTGGAGCGCAGGGTTGCCCAGCGCACCGTGGATCTAAAACGCTCGAATGATCAATTGCTGGCGGAAATCCAGGAGCGGGAAAGCGCCCAAACGGAGCTGCGTGAAACCCAGCAAGAACTGATTCAGGCCGCCAAGCTTGCAGTGCTTGGGCAAATGTCAGCGGGCTTGAACCATGAGATCAATCAGCCGTTAACGGCGATTCAGGCCTATGCCCGTAACAGTCGAAAGTTCCTGGAGCGCGGCGCAGGGGACATGGTCGATGCCAACCTGCAGGAAATCGTGACCTTGTGCGACAAAATGGCGGAGCTGATTCGCCAGTTTAAAGTGTTTGCGCGCAAATCCGAGGGGCCGCCCTCGTTGGTGGACCTGCGGTTACCGGTCGATGCGGCATTGAAGATCATAACGGCGCAGAGCAGCAGTGACGGCATTAATATTCGCTGGCTTCGCCCGGATGCACCCACAGTGTGCCACGGCGACTTGATTCGGGTTGAGCAGGTGATGGTGAATCTGATGGCCAACGCCGTTCAGGCCGTGGAAGGACGGACAGAGCCGGAAATTCAGGTGGAAATACTTGCAGAGGGTGACTATTGGCGCTGCGTGGTGCGCGATAACGGTCACGGTTTGCCTCGGAACACGGAGCAAGTATTCGAGCCGTTCTTCACAACCCGATCGGTGAAGCAGGGGTTGGGTTTGGGGTTATCGATTTCGAAGCAAATTGTAGAGTCTCTCGGCGGCAGTTTGTCGGGCCAGAACCGGATGGATGGCCCGGGTGCCGAGTTTGTTCTGAAACTGAAACAGCGTAGGGCAGAAGAATGACTGCACCGGTAGTGATCTTTGTGGATGATGATCCCGATATTCGGATGGTGATGGAGCAGACGCTGGCGCTGGAAGACATGTCGGTAGCCTGTTTTTCCGATGGAGAGTCGGCGCTCAAAAGTGTGGGGCCGGAATACGAAGGCATTGTGCTGAGTGACTACAACATGCCCGGCATGAACGGTTTGGAATTGCTGCAGGCCGTGCGCACCATCGATGAAGACATTCCGGTGATTCTGCTGACCGGGCAGGGCGATATCAGCACCGCGGTGTCGGCCATGCAGCAGGGGGCCTATGATTTCATCGAGAAGCCGTTTGATCACGAGGAGCTGATCGAGCTTCTGAAACACGCGCTGGAGAAACGGAATCTGGCGCTGGAGAACCGCCGGCTGAAAGCGCAACTGCGACAACTGGCTAAGCCGGGGCCTAGAATATTGGGGGATTCCCCCACCATGCAGCGGGTGATGGCTACGGTGGAGCCGGTTCTTGATATCTCGGCAAATATTTTGCTGCACGGCGAGACAGGCTCCGGTAAGGATGCGTTGGCCCGTTACATTCATGAGAGTAGCCCGCGTAGCGCACACAACTTCGTTGCGATCAACTGCGGTGCGGTGCCGGAAAACCTGATCGAGAGTGAGCTGTTCGGGCACGAAGTTGGAGCCTTTACCGGAGCGGATAAGCGTCGTATCGGTAAAGTGGAATACGCGCACCAGGGCACCTTGTTTTTGGATGAAGTGGAAAGCATGCCCATGCCGCTACAAGTCAAACTGCTGCGCGTGCTGGAAGAACAGAAGGTGGAGCGTCTGGGAAGTAATCAGGTGCTGGATGTGGATGTTCGGATCATCGCGGCCACTAAAGCTGACCTGAAAAAGCTGTGTGATGACGGCGAGTTTCGGCCAGACCTGTATTACCGCTTGAACGTAGTGAAAGTGGATATTCCGCCGCTGCGGGAGCGGAAAGACGACATTCCCACATTGTTTCATCACTTCGCATTGATTGCTGCCGCCCGTTACGACCGCGAGAGTGTGCCGTTGGACGCGCGCCAGGCTGCGCGATTAATGCAACACTCTTGGCCCGGCAACGTTCGGGAGCTTCGAAATCTGGCGGAGCGTTACGTGCTGTTGGGGCCTGCTGCGTTAGAGGATAGTGACAGTGCAGATACCCGACATTTAGCGGGTAGGCAAACGCTGTCCGAAATGATGGACGGGTTTGAGCGGGCGGCTATCGTGAGTGCGCTCAATGTATGTCAGGGCAGTATTAAAGACACTATGGTGACGCTCGGCATTGCCCGAAAAACGCTGTACGACAAGATGAAAAAACACGGTCTGGATAAGGCTGAATTCAAAGATTGAGTCAGTGCGGGAGCGTAACCCGCACTGATCCCGTCACGGAGACTGTTTAAGGCGCAATTTTCTTCTTGAGCGCCTTGGTCACTGGCCGTGGCAAGCTCGGCAGCGTGCGCAACAGCCACGGTAAAACCTTCCGTTTCACGCCATTCAGAGACTCCGGCACGATCGCTTCGATCAGGTGCGGGCCGGGGTTGTTCTGAGCGTACTCCATGGCTTTTAACAACTCTTCGGTGGTGTGTACCCGAATGCCGTGCACTCCCATGCTTTGGGCCAGCTGGGCAAAATGGGTGACGGGGCCACTGATGTCCAACTGAGACTTGGCCTTTTCGCCTGCCTCTTCGGCACCAACCCGCTCTAACTCGACGTTCAGAATCGAATACGAGGCGTTATTGAAGATAATCGAGGTCACGTTGAGCTGCTCGCGCGCCATGGTCCACAAGGCTTGAATGGTGTACATGGCAGTACCATCACCGATCAGAGCGAACACCGGACGGTCCGGGCAGGCGATGGCAGCACCGGTGGCGCTGGGCAAGCCCTGGCCAATGGCACCACCGGTGAGAGTGATGATGTCGTGCCGGGGAGCGCCTGCGGTCATGGCATTCAGCATCAAGCCAGAGGTTATGGCTTCATCCACGATGATGCTGTTTTCCGGCATCATGTGGCCCAGTGCCTTGCAGACTTTCTCGGCGGTCAGTTTTCCACGCGGGCGTGACGGTCGAGCTGGTTGCTGCCGTTCTGGTTCGGCGGCTGCTGCGCCCAGAGAATTTGCCAAGTTGGTCAGGCTGGTAAGCGCATCCTGCTCGGGCGTGGATAGGGTATGCAAAGCGCAGTGCTCCGGTACCAGATCACTGGCTTTGCCTGGGTAGGCGAAGAACGACACTGGCGGCTTGGCATCTACCAGAATAAGGTTGTCGTATTCGGATAATTGCAGCGTGGCTAATTCTGCCAAATAGGCGATCCGTTCAACGGGCGGCAGACCTACGCCCCGTTCAATACGGGTCGGGAAGGTTTCCGCGAACAATTTTACACCGTTGTGAGCGGCAATGCGGGCTGCGGCCATCAGGCTGGGCTCCCGGAGGGCACGGCCACCGAGTAGAAGGGCCGTTTTTTTCCCGCTGCGGATTGATTCGACAACCGTTTGCACCGTGGCGTCGTCAGCGCCAAACAGTTCAGGCTCCGGCAAGGGGGCACAAGGTACGCCGCCTTCGCCCCAGGAAACATCCGCAGGTAGAATTAGGGTGGCAACCTGGCCCGGGAGGCCTTTGGCAGCGGCAACGGCTTCGGCAGCGTCTTGGCACAGCTGTTCGGTGGTTTGGGAGGTGCGCACGAAACCGGGGGACACGTTGCGGGCGACGGTTTCGATGTCTGACTGCAACTGGGCGTCGTATTTAACGTGGTAAGTGGCGTGGTCACCCACAATGTTCACAATCGGCACCTTACCTTTGCGGGCGTTGTGCAGGTTTGCCAAACCGTTGCCTAGACCACATCCAAGGTGCAGCAGGGTGGCGGCCGGTTTGTCAGCCATCCGGGCGTAGCCATCGGCGGCTCCGGTGGCGACACCTTCGAACAACGCCAAGACTGCGCGCATTTTCGGCTCATTATCCAGAGCGGCGACAAAATGCATTTCGCTGGTGCCCGGGTTGCTGAAGCAAACCTCAATTCCGGCATCTACCAGTGTTTTCATCAAAGCCTGAGCGCCGTTAGGCATGGATCTTCTCCTGATCAGTATTCTTATTGGTTTTACTAAAGAGTTAAGTCAACCTTCGGCCAGGATCGAGCGGGCCGCAGCCCGGGCTGTCATGATGCAGCCTGGCAAAAAGGTTCCTTCCAGTGATCGTTTGCCATTGGCCCCGCCGCCGCCAAACCCCGCGGCTTCCCCCACGCAATAAAGGCCGGGAATCGGCTGGTCATCGCCATCCAGAACACGGCTTTGGAGATCGGTGCGCAGTCCGCCGAGACTTTTTCGGGTGGTCAGCTGCATGTGGATGGCGATAAACGGTCCTGCGCCGGGTTTCTGCAAGGGGGCGGGTTTGCAGGTGCGAAGCCGGTCTGGCCCCCATTGCCGAGCGTGCTGGATCAACCGGATTTGCGGGTCGTTGTTGAGCTGGTTGCCCTTGTGAAAATTGGCGTCGAACGCGTCGGCAGTGGCTTTGAGCGTGGCGGTGCTGATGTCCACCGAGCAGGTCAGTCTGTTCATTTTGTCGGCCAGTTCTTCAAGGGTATCGGCTACCAAAAAGTGCGGACTTTCGTGTTCCATCTGCGTCACCAGTGGCTTATTGCCGAGCAGCAGTTCTTTCAGGAAAAGCGGGAACTGTTTGTCCCGGATACGAGCGTTATGCTCAGCACCGGAGATGGCAAATTCTTTCAGTGCGATCCGTCGGTTCAGCAGGTGCCAGGTCCAGGGTTTTTCCTGGGCCGCGACTTGCTGGCACAGCCAATGGGTGTCGAAGCCGGTGACCAGAGGTTCTGGGCCAATGCGTTCGCCGCGGTGGTTGAGCCATAGGGCAGATTTGCAGGGGATGGTAGAAAGCCCGTGGCCTTCAAAGTGTGGATATGGGTGGGGAAAGCCCGCTGCATAATTCCACATTTCGCCTGCGTGTGTGATGTTTGCCCCGAGATTGTCCTCTGCCCAGTGGTGCAGTTTACCGTCCGCAAACGGGTGTGCACCATTCAGCATCGTTGCCGGTTGCGGGCGGTCTGAAGGCCAGTTAGCCCGGCATTCTTTATGGCTACCATTGATGCCACCCATCGCCAGAACTACGGATGTTGCAGAGAAACGAATCTCTTCTCCGGTCAGTTCGTTGATGGCCACGGCACCCGATACTTTGCCGCCTTTGTGATCCAGCCCGGTAATCCGGTGCTGGTGTAGCAGTGTCAGTCGGCCGTCTGTGTTGGCCTGATGCATGGCCTCAATCATCCGTAGGGTCAATTCCCGGGAGGTGCCCCATACAATGTGATAGCGGGGCACTGTATTGCCATCTGCCAGGCGGCCACGTTCTACCCAGTTTACCGCCGGCATGAATTTCAGCCCTTCCCTTAACAGCCAGTCGTACACTTCGGTGCGGGAATGTTCAACGTAATAGCGGGCCCACTGCACGGGCCATTCATCGTTGGCGTCCAGTTCGCCAAAGCGCACCCAGTCCTGCAGAGCGAGTTCCGGCGAATCAGAGATTTTCATGCGTCGTTGCAGTGGGGTGTCGACCAGCATCATGCCGCCAAAAGCCCACAGTGCCAGGCCTCCCAAGCGTTTGGGGCTGTCACGGTCAACAAGGGTTACGGACTTTCCGGCCCGAAGGGCTTCCAGGGCGGTGACAATGCCCGCCAGTCCGCCACCGGCAATCAGGATGTCTGAGCTAACAGGATTTGCCATGGTGCGTTTCCGGATTGTGTTTTTGGTTTTGTTGTTACAGACCATATAACGCTATGATCGGTTCTGAATTGACTTTAGAGGCCATAATGATTGACTTTAGAAGCCACCGTATCCATGGGCTGGGTCAATACGGTAATTGATGCAGCCGGGCGTTTGGGCATTGCCGAGAATCTGTTGCTGGAAGCGGCCGGGCTGCCAGCAGGGGTGTTATCGCGGGAGCGATGGCCCATCGACTTCATTACCCGCCTTTGGCATGCCGCCGAACAGTGCACGCAAGATTCGGGTTTTGGTCTGAAAGTTGGCGCCGGTGTCCGGCCGGCCAGTATTGATGCGGTCAGTTTTGCCATGCAGAGTGCGGCCACTCTTCGAGAAGCCATCGCCCTAGTGCAAAAGTTTCAGAGGTTGATTTCGGATGGAGGTCGCTTCCAGATGTTGCCGGGCAGCCGTGGCACCTGGATTGTCTACCACCCGCGGCAGGGGCGCCTGGCATTCAGCCCTCATCAGATTGAAGCGGTGCTGTCGGCAGTGATGAGTCTGAGCGACTGGATTGCGGGTTCATCGGTAAGACCCCTGCGGGTGCAGTTCAGCCAGGCAAGGCTGGGGCCCGAGGCTGGTTACCGGGATGTGTTTGGTTGCCCGGTGGAGTTTGAACAGGCGTTCAGTGGTTTGCTGGTGAGCAATGAGGTGCTGGATGAGCCCTTGCCTCAGGCGGATCCGGCTCTTGCGCAGGTTCATGAAAAGTACAGTGCTGGCCGGCTGGCGGCACTGGAAACGGGGGCTGTGTCTACGGAAGATCTGCGGCAATGGCTGATGGCTCGGGTGGGGCCAACCCTTCCGCGACGAGCAGAAGCGGCCAGGATGTTGGGGCTCAGCGAGCGCACGCTGGCTCGTCGGCTGGAAGCGCAGGGTTGCACGTATAACAGTCTGGTGGATGAGGTGCGCCGGAAGCTTGCGCTGGCGGCGGTACGGGAATCTGCTTTGCCTTTGTCAGAGATCGCCTTGTCGCTTGGATTTGCAGAAGCCAGTACCTTTTATCGTGCGTTCCATCGCTGGACCGGGATGCCCCCTGCTCGCTGGCGCAAGCAGAGGGAGTGCTGATGCCTACAGATTGGCTTCAGCAAACTCGGCCAGTACCGAGCGGGGAACACCTTGCAGGTGGATGTGACCGCCATGGCGGAAGCCCTTGAAGCGTTCAGTCATGTAGGTCAGGCCGGAACTCAGGGGGCTGAGGTAAGGTGTGTCTATCTGTGCCAGATTACCGAGGCAGATTACTTTGGATCCATTACCTGCTCGGGTAATGATGGTCTTGATCTGATGTGGAGTCAGGTTCTGGGACTCATCAATAATAATCAGGCTGTGCTGAAAACTGCGGCCCCGGATATAGTTCATGGATTTGAAGTGCAGGGGTACCTTGCTGAGGATGTAGTCTACGCTGGCGGACATGTTTTCGTCGTCTTCGTGCAACGCCTCCAGGTTATCGACAATGGCGCCCAGCCAGGGTTCCATTTTCTCTGCTTCGGTACCGGGCAAGAACCCGATGTCCTCATCCAGCCCTTGGGTGGAGCGGGTGGCTATAATGCGTTTGTAGAGCTTGCTGGCAACGGTCATCTCGATACAGGCGGCCAGTGCCAGAATGGTTTTGCCTGAACCGGCAGAGCCAGTCAGGTTGACCAGATGGATGTCTGGATCCAGTAACAGATTCAGCGCCATCGCCTGATAGATGTCCCGTGGGGTCAGGCCCCAGACTTCTTCATTCATCAAATCGTCGTGAAGCAGGTCTTTGATCACCAACTGGTCTTCGGAAACGTCGACTACCTGGCCGATAAATCCTCGCTCATCAATAACGAACTCGTTGATGTTGAGTTTGGCCAGCTCGCCTTCGCGCTTGAGCAGGTGCTCGGTCACGCCGGCGCGCTGAACGGTTTCTACCTTGGCGATGTTGTCCCAGAAGGAGTTGGAGAACTCTTTGTAGCCTTTTGGAAGCAGATCAATGTCGTCCAACAACTGGTCGTTGTGGTAGTCCTGAGCCTCAACGCCAAAGCCCCGCGCCTTCAAGCGCATGTTGATGTCTTTACTGACCAGAATGATGTCGTGAGACGTGTGCCGTTCTTGCAGAGCCGCAAGGGTGTTGATGATTTTGTTATCGTTCAGGTGCTCGGGCAGTGAATGGTTGCCGTTGCGTTCGGTGCTCATGATGATGGCGAGCGTGCCCAGTGGGTCGGCTTTTTTGCCCCTCAGGATGGGCACCCCTTTCTCGATGTCTTTCGGGTTGGCGTCACCGAGCAGTTTGTCGATGTTACGAATCGCCTGACGACAGTCAGCCGCAACCGATTGCTTGCCAGATTTCAGACTGTCGAGTTCCTCAAGGACGGTCATCGGGATGATGACAGCGTGTTCTTCGAAGTTTAGGAGGGCATTGGGGTCGTGAATAAGAACGTTGGTATCGAGGACGTACATTTTTTTTCGAGCTTGCGGTGCTCTTGGCATAGATGCGTTACCTCTGTTGTGTCAGTTGCACTCGGCGCAGCGCTGGGACAGTTCTTTGTCTGAAATTAATTTGAGCATATCGTAAGTGGTAATGATGCCAGTGATTTTTGAATTCCGGGTGACAAAAATGCGGTGCAGATGTTCGCCCATCATTGTGTTGGCAATATCACGAACGGGGGTGTTTTCATCGACCGCGAATACCAGGGGCGTCATGATGTCTCTGACTTCTACCGGCACTTTGCCCATTTCCTCGAAAATTACCATACGCAGGCGCCGCGCTTCGTCTTGTTCCTCTTCGGTCAGCTTGGGCTGGTCGTTCGAGCGAGACGCGTTCCATCGAAACTCGGTGATGTCTTTGAGGGTGGCAATTCCAATGATTTCGCCGTTGTCGTCGGTGACAGGGCTGCCGGTGATTTCGTTGTCGGTAAGAAACCGGGCCAAGCGATCCATCGTCCAGTTTTGAGGGACCGCTTTGACGGTGGGGGTCATGATCTCGTGGGCGAGAATAGGCATCAGATAATCGCTCTTCCAATCGCAGTGGTTCAAATGCAGCTTAGCCTTTCCTTGGACTGTCGTCACCCCCGTTTGATCAAGCGCTTAGGGGGTGTGAGGAACCACGGCCTCGATGTTGTCGTCGGCTGCCCATTGAATTCGATAATTCTGATATTTTTCTTCACGGGCTACGGCTTCCAAGGCTTTCAAAGACTTCAGGGGAATATCAATCACCAGTTGGTTGACCAGCCATTCGGGTAGGGCACCGTTAGGCTCGGTGTGCTGTACCCATACCATGTGTGTGCCTTGTTCGAAGGGGGTGAACCGATAAAGCGTGTTGGAAACGTCAACACGAACACGGCTATTTGTTTCCGCTCGCATGCCCGGCGTGGCGTTCAGGTCCATTATGATTTCGCTTGTGTCGGCGTTGCCCCGGGTGCGAATACGCAACACATAATCCCGGTCGGAAACGGGCCAAGGCATATCGTTGACCGAGTAGGCGTAGCGGTTGTGGAAGTCGCCATTGCCAAACGCGAAAGACTCGGTGCAGTTGTGTACCCATTCTTTGCAGGATTCGGGATTGATCATGACCGCCATCAGGTTGTTTATAGGCACGTTGAGATCGGCAACGGCTTTGAACGCCCGAAAGCCTGAACCGGGTTGATCCATGGTGTAGATGCGAATGTTCTCTTCGTGCTTTTGCAGTACCCAGTGTTCCGAGTCTTCTGCTGGCAAAGCCGGGTAGTTGTCGGCAAATGCGGGAATGGTTAGTAATAGGGTGGCGAAGCCGAAGAGGATGCCCATAATGCCACGGACATGGGTGTTGGTCATAAGCTACACTTTGCGGTTAATGGTTAGGAAAAGTCTACCACGCTGCCCTCAGCCGTTTATGGCCGTCATGGGAGTTTGTGAACCAGGTAGCCTCCTGACACCACCCAACCTCGAATTGGCCTGATTTGACGGAAACTATGACCCAGAAAAAACTGATCGACCCGAAAGGGCGAATTGCCCCGGGGCTGCTGTCCGAGCCTGTGGATATCATTAACTACATGGACTACGACTTGCGCACGGTGATGGACAAACCGCGCACACGGTTAGCCCGGCAGTGGCGCTTTAACCAGTTTCAGTTTGTCAGCGCGATGTCGCCGGGTTGGGTATTTGGAATGGCCATTGTCGATTTGAAGCTGGTCGGATCCGGCTTTTTCTATCTGTTCGATTTTGAATCGGGACAGATGTTCGAACAATCGTTCCTCCAGCCCTTGGCCCGCAACACCGCGATTGAACCCTATCCGGAGCGCGGCGAGGCGTGCTTCAGAAAGGGGGATGTGTCACTGTCCATCAAACCTTCAGCCGGTGGCCGGAATGTGCGGGTGAGCGCGCCGGGTAACATTGAAGTTGATTTGGAGCTGACCGGTGACAAGGATCCTCATCGGTTAGTGTGTCCTGCGGGGTACACGGGTTGGGTGTTCACCCGTAAGTCTGCCGGCTTGCCGGTAGAAGGCGAAGTGCGCTGGGGGCAACAGATTTGGCGAACGGATCAGCAAAGCCGGGGTTCGATCGACTGGAGTTGTGGTTTCATGCGCCGGGAAACCGCGTGGAATTGGGCTTGCCTGGCGGGTCAGACTGAAGAAGGCGTGGCTGTGGGTCTGAATTTGGCGGCGGGTGTTAACGAAACGGGTATGACGGAAAACGCGCTCTGGTTGGATGGCCAGCGTTTTGCGCTGGGAGCAGCCCGGTTCGAGTTCAGCCGGTATCAGCAGGACACCAAGTGGCGTGTGACGACCGAGGACGGAAAAGTCGAGCTGTCGTTTGTCCCCTCGGGTGTGCGCAAAGAGAAGTTGAATGCGGGGATTCTGGCGTCCAACTTTCGCCAGTTTGTCGGAACCTTTGAGGGTACGGTGGAAGATGCGTCGGGCAAAACAATCCCCGTAGCGGGACTACGGGGATTGATGGAGGACCACTTCGCCCGCTGGTAAGGCGGGCGCAGGTGTTATTGCTCCGGCAGGGTAACGTTCAGCTCCAGGACTGAACAGCTGTCGTTGCGGTCAACTTCGACCTGCACCATGTCATCACTGATTTGCACGTATTTACGTATGACTGCAAGCAGTTCTTGCTGCATCTGGGGGAGGTAATCTGGCTGCCCCCTTTGGCCGCGTTCGTGCGCTACGATGATTTGCAACCGCTCTTTGGCAACGTTGGCCGAGTTTTTACTTTTACTGTTTCTGAAATAATCCAGGAAACTCATCCCTTAGCCCCCCTTGAACATCCGTGAGAAGAAACCTTTCTTCTGTGCGGTCATGAAGCGGTGTTCACGCTCCTCGCCCAGAAGTCGCGCTACGGCATCGTCATAGGCTTGTCCGGCGTCGCTTTCTTCTTCAAGAATAACGGGAAGGCCTTGGTTAGAGGCGTTCAAGACAATCTGGCTTTCCGGGATAACCCCAAGCAGGGGGATAGCCAGAATTTCTTCGACGTCTTCTACGGACAGCATTTCGCCGCGCTCTACACGGCCGGGGTTGTAACGAGTCAGCAGCAGGTGTTCTTTGAGAGGGTCTTGACCCATCTCGGCGCGGCGGGACTTGCTCTGCATAATGCCGAGGATTCTGTCGGAGTCGCGAACGGAGGAAACCTCCGGATTAGTGACCACAATGGCTTCATCGGCGTAATAAAGCGCCATCAGTGCGCCGTGCTCGATACCCGCCGGGGAGTCGCAAATGATGTAATCGAAGGTTTCAGAAAGTTCGTTGATAACTTTTTCAACGCCTTCTTTTGTCAGAGCTTCTTTTTCGCGGGTTTGTGAGGCCGGAAGAATGAACAGCGTCTCGACCCGCTTGTCTTTGATCAGGGCCTGATTCAGTGTGGCTTCGCCCTGAATAACGTTGACAAAATCGTACACCACCCGGCGTTCGCAGTTCATGATCAGGTCTAGGTTACGCAGACCTACGTCGAAGTCGATCACAACTGTTTTGAAGCCCCGTTTGGCAAGCCCGGTGCTGATTGAAGCGCTGGTGGTGGTTTTGCCAACGCCGCCTTTTCCTGAGGTAACGACAATGATTCTAGCCAAGATTCAATTCCTGTTTCGCGGTGGATTCGTCATGTCTTCAACGTCTGTTTGTTATTGCACTACTAGCCTTTCTCCAGTGGCGATACCACCAGCACGTCATCCTTGAGCTGGATCTGCACAGCGCTTTTCCAGCCATTATTTTGAAGATCTTCCGGAATTTTATAGTGTCCGGCAACAGACACAAGCTCTGCTTCTAAAGACTGGCAAAATATTCGTGCAGACTCCGCACCGTGAATGCCCGCAAGGGCTCGGCCACGCAGCGCGCCGTAAACGTGGATATTGCCTGCCGCCAGGACTTCGGCACCGGCTTGGACCGGAGCGAGTATGATCAAGTCGCCTTCGGGTGCGTTTATTTGCTGCCCGGACCGCACGGTTTGGGTGACAATTTTAGCGATTGCCGGCTCCGGTGAGAGCGTTGCTGCCGGGGTTTCAGGGACCGGTTCAGCGGTTTCAGCGACGGGCTCTGGAGTTGTTGCTCTTTCACGAACCGAACCGCCAGGCATCAACGCCAGAGAAGCACCCTTGGCAAGTCGACGTTGATTCTCGTTGGCCGCCCGAACACCGATAACCTGAATGTTATGACGGCGACAGGTACCGATGATCTTGAAGAAGTCGATCTCGCTGTCCAGGCCTTCGTATTTTTCGAGACTGATCACCAGAGGGATGTCTTTGAAAAAACCGGGGGCTTGGCTGATTTTGTCCCGCAGGTTTGCTTCGAATTCATGTTCATCGAAGTAATAAAGCTCCAGCGCGGTTAACGAAATATTCGCGCTTTTAAGTTGGAAGCTCTGTTTTACTTCGGGGTTAGCAGTATCGCTCATGAAGACTCGTTTCCCTGATGGGTTACTGGGTGGATTCGGCTCTGGCCCGCAGTGGTTGGCTGTCAAAACGAATGCCGGACCATCCGGTGCTGATGAATTGCCGGATATTACCATGACTGGAGCCTGTCGGGTCGCCCAGAACCTGTTGGTAATGCTGCGCGAACAGGGCGAGCGTGTCGTTCTCGTTCAGATTGCAGTACTGGCCAAGAGCGAACACCCGGCAAGAACCGCTATTCTCGCCCGCTTCGTTGCGGAGCGGGCCGTTATCAAAACCGCTGGGTTGAAACTCGAAGTGCTGGTCGATCAGAGCGAGGGTGTCGTCGAAATCGGCGTGGCCACCCTGGAGCGATGCCAGATGAATGCGGACGGCTTCGGTGATGTTCATTATTTGTGATCCTGCTTGGGGCCGGTCTGATATTTTTCTTTCCACTGCTCGTAAGGCATGCCGTAGATTTCCTCACGGGCTGCTGGGTCGGATAGCTCGAAGCCACGCTCCTGGGCTTCGGCCCGATACCATTTCGACAGGCAATTGCGGCAGAAGCCGGCCAGGTTCATCAGATCAATGTTCTGAACGTCGGTGTTTTGACGAAGGTGCTCAACCAGCCTTCTGAAAGCGGCGGCTTCGATTTCAGTGCGCTCGGACTCGGGAATAGGGTTGCTCATGATGCCTCGCAATAGGTTGCCGGAGTGAGTTTAGGGTTCCTGACATTCTCGGCATGTTACCGTAAGATACAAGGCTGTATAAACGTACAGATTGTTAACCTGAGCCACGGACTATGCCCCAGCGCAAGATCATCCACGTAGATTGCGATTGCTTTTACGCAGCGGTTGAGATGCGGGACGACCCGACCCTGAGGGATGTTCCGCTGGCGGTTGGTGGTGATGGCGGTCGTGGCGTGGTGACCACCTGTAATTATAAAGCGCGGGCTTTTGGTGTGCGTTCGGCCATGCCCGGCAGTGAGGCTCGGCGTTTGTGCCCGGGCCTGGTGACGGTGCCGACGAATATGAGTAAGTATCGAGCGGTGTCCCAGCAGGTGATGGGTATATTGCGGGACATGACCGATCTGGTGGAGCCCCTGTCGTTGGATGAAGCCTTTCTGGATGTGTCTGAAATTACTGACCACAAAGGCAGTGCCACGCTGATGGCCAGGCACCTGCGTGAGCGTGTGCAACGTGAGACGGGCATCACCATTTCCGCAGGCGTGGCCCCGAATAAATTTCTTGCCAAAATTGCCAGTGATTGGCACAAGCCCGATGGGTTGTTCGTGATTACGCCGGATGAAGTAAAAGACTTCGTGCAGGCGCTGGCCGTCGAAAAGCTGTCTGGCGTAGGACAGGTCACTGCCGGCAAGCTACATACTCTGGGGGTCGCTACGTGTGGTGATATGCAAGCACTGGGCGTTGAAGTGCTTATCGACAAGTTCGGCAAGCAAGGGTATCGCTTGTTTGAAATGGCTAATGGTCGGGATGACCGGCCAGTGGTGGTGTCCCGGGTAGCCAAGTCGGTCAGTGTGGAGCGTACATTTTCTCAGGATCTTGCCGGCAAAGCGGCGTGTGAATCGGTGATGCCGTCACTGGTGGCAGATTTGAATCTGCGCCTTGCTCGCAAGAGCCGCGACAAACCCATTCATAAATTGTTCGTCAAAATTCGTTACAGCGATTTCTCTACCCACACGCTGGAGCGCGTGAGAGAACAGATTTCCGAACCCGAAGCGACCGATTACCAGCCGCTATTAGATGAGCTGGTTACCCGCGAAGATCGCCCGGTCCGCTTGATGGGCGTAGGCGTTCGTTTCCGTAATGATGAGGCGCCGGTGACTCAGTTGAGATTGTTCGATTGATCAAACGGTTAGTTCTGCGAACAGCTGCACCGAGGTCCAGCCCATCAGCCCTCCAATGAATGCGCCCGCGGCAACGTCGCTGGGGTAGTGCAGGCCCAGAACCACCCGGGATGCGGCAACCGATAGCGTGAATGGCAGTACCGCCCATGCGACTGCCGGCACTAGGGTAAACAGCATGGCCTGAAAGCAGGCTGCGTGCATGGTGTGCCCGGAAGGAAAGCTGTAACGATCCAGAGGTGGCATGGCACAGTTAATGGCCGGAAACGAAATGAACGGCCGCTCCCGGATCAGCCGATGCTTCAGTGCTTTGTAGGTCAGGGTACAGGTCAAGCCTGTCAGAGCCATTAGCAGGGCCATGTGTTGGCCTTGAGAGGGTGCGATAAGGGGGATCGCAAGGATCAGCGCGTACCAAAACCAGCCGTCACCCAACCAGCTCGCCAGGCGGAAATAGCTTTTGATGGGCCGGAATCGTATGGCGCGATTGATTGATTGGCACAGAGCGAACTCGAGTTGGTCCGCTCGCTCAAAGAACTGGGAAGCTTTGCTTGTTGTCGGCATGGCTTGAGACCTGTATGTAAGAGTTAAACGCCAAGCGTTCGAATACATCTATTTGCTGGTTCCAGCTGAGATCGAGCGCATCGAGACGAGCTTTGCTGCGGACTCTCCGGAGTAGAGAGGGTTGATCGGCCAGCTTCAGGGCGTGCTGGACAAAGTTGTCGTCGTTGTGCAACGGGGCTTTCATACCGTTTTCGTTGTGGCGAATATGCTCGGATGCGGCTGCGTCGTTAAACGCGATAACGCCCAGGCCGCTGGCCATTGCCTCCAGCACAACGTTGCCGAACGTGTCGGTTTTGCTCGGAAACAGGAACAGATCACCAGAGGCGTAGTGTTCAGCCAGATCATCCCCTTTTTGCATACCGCAAAAGATGAACTCCGGATGCCGTTTCTCCAGATGAGCTTTCATTGGGCCATCGCCGACCAGAATGAACCGGGCCGTGGGGTACAGCTTTCGGATTCGCTCAAAACAAACCACCGCCAAAGAAAGGTTCTTTTCCGGAGCCAGCCGGCCGACATATAAGACCGCACGATCGTTTTCTTGCAGGCCCCATTGCTGTCGCAAGGAATTACTGCGTTTTTTGGGTGAGAAACGCTCGCAATCAACCCCTCGGCTCCACAGCGCGGTATTGCCTATTCCCATACCTTGAGCTGTCGCTATGGTTCTGCGGGTGGGAGCGAGGGTTCGTTGGGTTCGGTTGTGAAACCATCGGCCGTAGGCGCTCAACAAGCGTTCGAACGCACCTAGCCGATAATAGCGGGAGTAGCTGTGAAAGTTGGTGTGGAAGCCGGAGAGCACCGGGATATCGAGCTGTTTCGCCGCCCCGACTGCGGCCAAACCAAGGGGACCTTGAGTGGCAATATAGACGCAGCTGGGGCGATGGTTTTGCCACAGAGTTACTAGCGTCTTGGGGCGAGTGATGCCGAACCGAAATTCGGTGTAGTTTGGGATCGGCAGACCGCACACCACCAGTTCGTGTTCAAACAGCGGGCTGTGGTTGTTAGGGGCAGGTTTTAGTGACTCTCGGGATTGTCGTGGACGAATTACAGTGACGTGGTGCCCACGGCTCATCAGCCCCTGACAAAGGTAGCGAAGCGTGTTGGCCACGCCGTTTATTTCCGGCGGAAAGGTTTCGGAAACAATGGTAATGTGTCGCCTGTGCCGGTCTGGTCGCTTGATGTCAGTCACGGTGCATCCCGCAAGAGTGTTTATCATGTGTTCACTATGCAAGCAGGCCATGACAACTCTGCGACAACCTCGTGACATTCCTTTTACGCTTGTTTCACCCTTTTTTGAAAGCCGCTAAGGAGCCTTTTATGCGAATGCGAAAACTTGGGAATACTGATATTGATGTCAGTCTGATTTGCCTGGGCACCATGACGTGGGGCGAGCAGAACACGGAGCAGGAAGCATTTGAACAGTTGGAATATGCGGTAGACGCCGGCATTAACTTTATCGATACGGCTGAAATGTATCCGGTGCCTCCGAAGGCCGACACGCAAGGTCTGACCGAACAGTATTTGGGGAATTGGCTTGCCCGAAGAGGGCGTCGTGATGATTTGGTGATCGCCTCCAAGGTGGTCGGCCCTGGCCCCAGTCTTGGTTATATGCGCGGTGGTCCACGAATGACCCGAGCGCAAATCCGCGAGGCCTGTGAAGGTAGCCTGCAAAGGTTGCAGACCGATTACATCGACTTGTACCAGGTGCACTGGCCTGACCGTAACGCCAACTTTTTTGGCAAACTCGGGTACCAGCACGATCCGAATGAAGCGATGACACCCATCGAAGAAACGCTAGGGGCGCTAAATGAGTTGGTGCAAGAGGGCAAGGTGCGCCATGTGGGGCTGTCGAATGAGACGCCATGGGGCGTGATGGAGTACCTGCGTTACGCTCGCGAGAACGATTGGCCGCGTGCGGTATCGATCCAGAATCCATACAGCTTGTTGAACCGGTCGTTCGAAGCGGGGCTTGCCGAATTTGCGCATCGGGAAGCCACAGGGCTGTTGGCGTATTCACCTCTGGCATTTGGCATGCTTACTGGGAAATATCTCGGCGGCAAGTGGCCGGAAAAGGCGCGGTTAACCCTGTATGACCGTTTTTCCCGGTATACCGGCGAGCACGCGACCGATGCGACCCGCGCGTATGCAGAATTGGCGCAGCAGCACGGCCTGACTCCAGCACAATTGGCGTTGGCCTGGGTGAACAGCCGTGATTTTGTTACCAGTAATATCATCGGCGCGACGACAATGGAGCAATTGAAAGAAAATATCGGGTCGGTCGAAATCAACCTGAGTGCCGACATTATCTCCGCAATTGAAGAGATACATAGCGAATTTACTTATCCTTGTCCTTAAAAAAACAATAACGTCAGTTGGTTAAGGCTATTTGGCTGCCCGGCTTCGGTTTATGAGAAGCCGGGGAGTTACAAACCGCAAAAAAAACCGTCCATTTGTTGACAAAAAATGACCAATTCGGGGCTAAGTGTTGGTGCATTTGTGTGCAATTTCACACTATTATCCAGTAGAATAGTTAGACTTTAGTGCATAGACAATTGCACGTATTTTGAAGTTTGAGGCACGCTATTTCTCATGATCATCCGCATCTTCCTTGTACTGCTGGCTTTGAATTGCGCAGCCTTCGTGGCGCGCGCTGAAGCCGCAGAGCCGCCCCGGTCTGAGCCACTGCTCTTTGATCGTATGCTGGCGGAACGGGAAGAATCCATGTCTGTGGAAGACATTTATGAGCTTCAGGAGTGGATGTCCGGTGATGAGCAGGACGATCATGACGATGCGTTGGCCGCGATTGGCTCAAGATTGTTGAGCTGGAGCTTTAACCGTGACCAAACCTCCCGCAAAACCTATGCCTCGGACCCGGCCCGACCGGATCACGGCATCGCTTTTCTGAATGAAGGGGCATGCCTTAACTTGCGTTGGATGTTCTGACACACCACCCCGCCTTACCGCCAATCTAAACCCGCCTTTCGAAAACCTTGATGCGCTTATCTTGCCACGACTCGTGATCTACCTCATTGTCAGGTGCATGCTACCGTGTGATTATCATAGTCACGGCTCATTCCGGAATGATGAGGGTTACGATGACAGGGCAGAATACAGTCTACTTAAGCGATGCAGAGGCCTGCGTTGATCAAGTAATAGCGCGGGTTGGAAAGGATATCACTCTGGGCTTGCCGCTGGGGTTGGGCAAGCCGATACGTTTTGCCAATGCCCTTTACGAGCGGGCGAAAGAAGACCCTGAGATCCGTTTGCACATTGTAACGGCCCTCTCGTTGCTGGCCCCTAAAGGCAACTCATCGCTGGAGCGGCGATTTTTGGAGCCGTTTACCCAGCGCCTCTATGGTTCGGTTCCGGAGCTTGTCTATGCCCGGGATGTGGTAAATAACCAGCTTCCCGATAACGTAAAAGTGTCCGAATTCTTTTTTAAGGCGGGCAGCTACCTGAAGAATTCCAGCCAGCAGCGTAACTATATCTGCACTAACTATACCCATGCGGTTCGGGACCTGATGGCTCAGGGTGTCAATGTGGTTGGGCAATTGATGGCACCGGGAAAGCCTCATGGACAGCCCGGCAAAATGAGCTTCAGCTGTAATCCAGATCTCTCCCTCGATATTTTACCTTTGTTACGTCAGCGCGAGGCTGAGGGTGTGCCGGTCGCCATGGTGGCGGAGCAAAACCCGCAGTTGCCCTGGTTTGGTCGCGACTCAATGGTTGAGGACAATCAGTTCGATGTCATCCTTTCGGCCGCCGAAACGGATTACCCTCTGTTTTCTGCTCCGCAGATGGCGGTTAGTCCCGCTGATCACATGATAGGTTTTTACGCCAGCTGCCTGCTTAAGGATGGCGGCACACTGCAAGTGGGCATCGGTTCGTTGGGTGTGGCTCTGGTCCACAGTGCCATCGCTCGTCACAAACACAATGATGCTTGGAAGTCTGTCTATCGGCATGCTCGTGTGGCCGAACGATTCCCGGTTGTTCGTGACTATGGCGGCAACGGGCCTTTTAAAGCGGGCTTGTACGGTTGCAGTGAAATGATGGTGGATGGGTTTTTGTACCTGCTACAAGAGGGCATCCTCAAGCGCGAAGTGTTTGAGCACGAAGGTCTTCAATGCCTGATTAACGAAGCCAAAATTTCAGAGAAGCCCACCCTGGAAATGCTGGATGTGCTGCGAGCCGAAGGCCTGATTGACTCGCCCTTACGAAACCGGGATCTGCAGTGGTTGAGTGATCATGGCATTGTGAAGAGCTCGGTTGAGCTCAAGGGGGGGCGGTTACGGTTGGATAACGACACATCGGTTGCTGCCGACTTGGATGATCCGGAAACCCGAGATCGATTGCAGGCCATGGGGTTAGGAGAGAAACTCACGGGTGGCGTAGTGATGCACGGTGGCTTTTTCGTGGGGCCGGAAAAGTTTTATCAAGAACTCAGAAACTTGCCGGACGAGCAGCGTGAAAAAATTTGCATGACCAGTGTGAATTTCATTAACCACTTATACGATCACCGCTATGGTGATCAGAAAAAGAAAGCGGCACAGCGGGTACACGGCCGGTTTATCAATACCACGATGATGTATACCTTGAATGGTGCGGCGGTATCCGATGGGTTGGCGGATGGCCGGGTCGTTAGTGGTGTTGGTGGTCAGTACAATTTTGTTGCCATGGCTCATGACTTGCCCGGCGCCAGATCGATTATTGCACTTCGGGCGTCACGGAGCTCGAGAGGTGAGGCGGTCTCCAATATTGTCTTCAACTACCCGCATTGCACCATCCCACGGCACCTCCGGGATATCGTGATCACCGAATACGGCATAGCCGATCTTCGTGGGAGATCGGATGAGGACGTGTTCCTGAGTTTGATCCGCATCGCGGATTCCCGCTTCCAGGAACCCTTGCTCAAACAAGCAAAGAAAGCCGGCAAAGTGCCTGCGGCTTTTAAGCTGCCAAAGGAATGGGCAAACAATACTCCGAAGCAGGTGCGCGACACTCTGGCTGCGGCGGGGGACGGAGACTGGTTCCCGGCCTTCCCGTTTGGGCGGGATTTTACCGATGAAGAACTGGCGTTGGGGAAAGCCCTTAAGTCGCTTAAGGCCTCAACAGCAACGCCCCGTGGTAAACTCTCGACCCTTTGGCGGGCCATGCGCGTTCACGACGATGATCGTTACCATGCACTGCTCGAACGGATGGGGCTGAATCAGCCGGCGGGCTTTCGGGAAAAGCTTGATCGAAAACTGGTCCTGCACGGCCTCCAACAACTTGAACCCGCGACAGACACAGGAAGCGTGAAAAGCTAATGCAAGCAGATACGCAGCAAACCAAACCGGAAGTTTATACTGTTCATTACATTCTGAAGAACCGAATCGGCGAGCTGGTGGACACCTCCGAGGGCAGTGAACCTCTGCACTTTTTGATGGGGAGCCCGGAGGTTATAGAAGGCATTCAGGCCGCGGTAAAAGGCCGCTCGCCAGGGGATTGTCTGGAAGTAACCGTACCTCCTGAAATGGCCTACGGAGAGCATCGGGATGACTTGGTCCGTACCGTTCCGCGCTCGTTGTTTGAGGGTGTTGAAAATTTAGACGTCGGCATGAAGTTTCAGACTAATTCGGGCGATCAGGCGCAGATTGTTCAGGTAGCTAGCATTGATGGCAACTTGGTAAAAGTGGACGCGAACCACCCTTTGGCCGGTTTTACGCTATATTTTGATTTAGAAATCGTTGGTCGGCGTGAAGCGACGGAGGATGAAATCGCGCAGGGTCGCCCTTTGCTGTGATAAGCAGGCAGTGCAATAAAAACTGTGTGGCCGGGTATTTTGAGGTGTGTCACAGACTGTAAAGAAATGTTGTGGTATGTGCAGTTTTGAGTGCGATGTATGAATTGCTGTAACCGTAGGTTGCCTGTATTGTTGTACGTATAACCTTAAAATCAAAGATAATAATCAGAGATGGACGGCGTGGAACATACAAACGAGAGTTGGCGAATCCTGATCGTAGAAGATGATGAGCGGCTGGCGGATCTTACCCGCGAGTATCTGGAGAGCAATGGTCTGACCGTATCTTTGGAAACTCACGGCGGCGCAGCTGTTGAGCGGATTCGCAAAGAGCAGCCGGATCTGGTGGTGCTTGATCTCATGTTGCCAGGCGAGGACGGTTTATCGATTTGTCGGCGAGTTCGCCCTGACTATTCCGGGCCGATCATTATGCTGACCGCCCGAACAGATGATCTGGATCAGGTGTTGGGGCTGGAGATGGGTGCGGATGACTACATTGGCAAGCCCGTGCAGCCTCGTGTGTTGCTGGCTCGGATTCGTGCCATGTTGCGCCGGGCCGAAACACATCCAGCATCAAGCCAAGGCACCGATGACGAAGAACCGGTTCGCCTTCAGTTTAATGACCTGATTGTTGATCGTTCCATGCGCGAAGCTTGGTTGAACGAAGACAGTATTGACCTGACCAGTGCTGAATTCGATCTGCTGTGGTTGCTTTCCAGCAACGCGGGGCGGGTTCTTAGCCGAGAAGAGATCTTTACGGCGCTGCGCGGCATCGAATACGATGGCCAAGATCGCTCAATCGATGTACGGGTTTCTCGGATTCGTCCCAAGATTGGCGATGATCCTATTCATCCGAGACGCATTAAGACGGTTCGGAGCAAGGGATACCTCTTCGTAAAAGAAGCCTGACCGTCCTTTTGGTGTGATGCCGGTTGAGTATCGCGCCAATCACCGGGTTGCGCCCATGTCGCTGAAATTCCTCCTCAAAGCCTACGTACAGGTTGTTGCTGTCGCCGCTCTGGTGGCGCTGCTGTGCGTTATCCTGTTTAACGGTTTAAACAATGTGCGTGGCCAGGCTTGGCATGAGCGTTCGTTGCAGCCTCTGATGAAATGGCTGGCGGCTGTCCCTGCCCCTTCAGAACAGTACCACTGGATGCCCGCCTTATTCGGCATGAAAGCAGGCGATCGTCGAACCTTTCAATTGTCCCCAGTTGTCAGTGAGCGCTTAAGCTATGGTCAGGTTGTGGGGGAGCCCTCCGGTGAAGGCTTCGTGTTCTACGTAGCTTCAGAGTCGGGCGGTTTGATCAGTCTGAATCTGGAGCAGCCCTATCGGGACCTCGCTCGTGCGACAGCGCTGATCGTGCGCTGGCACTTGGACGCAGCACCGTTAGAGGCTCGGGCTGAAGCCTCGGATTATCTGGCGCAAGCACTTGGCGTTAAAATTAGCCCATTGCAGAATCAAACGGATTTACCGGCGCAGGCAGTACTTGATCGGTTGAGTTCGTCTGGTTTGGCTCTTTTGCGCCGGGATGATGGTGGCTTGGCGGGCGTTGTCCGCCTGTCAGAAGGTGATTTGGTTGCGGTTAATATGCCTGATGCATTCAACCCGTGGGGGTGGCCGATCGTTGCCTTGCTATTCCTGTTGGTGGGTGGTGTGTTGGCGCTGGGACTGTTCTTGGCGCTCCGTTTCGTGGATAGGCACCTGCGAAAAGTTGAATCGGTGGCGCTCCGCATTGCCCGTGGTGAGATGGGTGCCCGGGTGGAGTCACGAGACGGCACACTGGTGTCGCGGCTAGGCTCGGCGTTTAACGGCATGGCCGAGCATATCCAGCGTCTGGTTCAGGTGCAAAGAGAAATGATTCATGCCGTGTCACACGAGCTTAGAACGCCGGTGGCTCGAATTCGTTTTGGTGTTCAGATGATTGAGTCTGCCAGTTCGCCGGAAGCGCTGCAAAAACAGATGACGGGGATTGATGGCGACATTCAAGAGCTTGATGAATTGATTGATGAAATACTCACCTACGCTCGATTGGAGCAGGGCGGGCCGGTATTTACTTTGCGTGATGATTCGGTGACCGTAATTGTGGAGCAGGTTGTTACCGAGCAACGTACTATTCGTGAGGGTGTCGATATTGAGTGTCGTATTGACGACGGAGGCGGTCGCTGGTCCCAGTCTGACGTTGAGCCTCGGTATATTCATCGCGCGGTACAAAACTTGGTAGGCAACGCAGCCAGATACGCTGAAGGGAGGGTTCTGGTGTCGTGTCATCTGGACGAAGAGAATTGTCGTATAGACGTTGAGGATGATGGGCAGGGTATTCCGGAGTCTGACTGGGAAAAGATCTTTACGGCCTTTGCCCGTTTGGACGACAGCCGAACACGAACATCAGGCGGGTACGGATTGGGTTTGTCGATCGTACGGCGTATTTTGTATTGGCACGGCGGTCAAGCTTTTGTTGGCAAAAGCGAGCAGCTTGGTGGTGCTAAATTCAGCTTGGTGTGGCCGCGGCGGAAGCCTGAATCGCCGCTTTTGTGACGGGCGTCTCGCGCCCTCACCGGATGTAACAAACCACTACAGAACCACTACTGAACGGGGTCTCTGATTGTTTGATACTTCGTTGCGTAAGGGATGACTTTAGAGGTTGTAGTTCTTACGAACTTTCCTTGTTTCATTCGTCATTTTGGGGCTGGTTTTTACCAGCCCTTTTTTTTGCCTGAACTATAAGCCCGTCCGAACGCCCCTTAGGCTGTTCGCTCAAAAGCGATCAGGTGGTCTGCCTCAACACGCACCGGAACCTGCTCGCCTAAGTTGAAGTCCAGATGGCTTCTAAACAATGCTTCAAATTCAGTATCTTCAGAGCAACGAAAGCGATAAAGCGTTGAGGTGCCCGCGAAGGTTTTCTCCACAACCTTTGGCCGCAGATCGGAATTCTCATCGTGCACGATGTCGTCTGGTCGGATCAGAATGTCCACCAGCGTTCCTTCTTTCCAGTTATAGGCCCGATTGCCGTGGATAACGCCAAGTTCTGATTCGATGGCATCTGGGCCGCGCACTTTGCCTGGAATAAATCCGCCCTGACCAACAAAGCTTGCAACGAAGCGATTGGCGGGTTCGTGGTACAGGTTGAAAGGCACATCCCATTGCTGAATTTGGCCGTCACGGAGAACCGCTACTTGGTCACACATGGCGAAAGCTTCTTGCTGATCGTGAGTGACGAGGATCGCGCTGATGCCCAGCGTTTTTAGAATCTCTCGTACGTCGAGGCTAAGCCGACGACGAAGGTCGGTGTCGAGGTTTGAGAAGGGTTCGTCCAGCAGGATTAGCGTGGGTTCGGGGGCTAGTGCCCGGGCGAGGGCGACTCGTTGTTGCTGACCGCCGGATAGCTCGTGGGGGAAGTTATCGGCGAGATCTTGCAAGTGCACCAACTTGAGTAATTCAGTAACTTTCTGTTGGCGCTCAGGTTTGCTCAGAGATTTTAGGCCAAAACCGACATTGTCCGAGATGCTCAGGTGAGGGAACAGGGCGTAGTCCTGAAACACCATTCCGATTTTGCGTTTTTCCGGTGGTACCGACCGGCCGGGTTGGCTGATCGCTTGTGATTGCAGGCTGATTTCGCCCTGACCGATGGGCAGGAAGCCGGCAAGCGCGCGCAGGATGGTGCTTTTGCCGCAGCCACTGGGGCCAAGGAGGCAGCCGATATCGCCGTGGCTTAAAGCGAAGTTGATGTTCTTGACTACGGCTTCGCCGCCATACCCGACAGATAGGTTGTTGACGTTCAAAAGCCAGTCATTTGGCTGCACCTTGGGCTCGGGCATGGATCAGTCCAGACGGTTGAGTATGAGGAATTCAAGCAGTGCTTTTTGTGCGTGCAGGCGGTTTTCAGCCTCGTGCCAAACCACCGAACTTGAGTGCTCCATCATTTCAGCGGAAATCTCCTCTCCGCGATGTGCTGGCAAACAATGCATGAACAACGCGTCTTTATCGGCCAGCGATATCAGCTCGGGGTTAATCTGATAGCTTCGGAACGCTTCCTCACGGGCTTTTTGCTCGTCTTCTTGCCCCATCGATGCCCAAACATCCGTGACCAGTAAGTTGGAGCCGCGAGCGGCTTCTTGTGGTTCCCGGAAAATAGTCACCCGGTCTTTATGGGTATTAAGCAGTGCTTGGTCGGGCTCGTACCCGTCTGGGCACGCCACGTTCAAATGAAAGTCGAACTTTTCGGCCGCATTGATATAGGAGTGGCACATGTTGTTTCCGTCGCCCACCCAAGTGACCGTAGCGCCTCGGATGCTGCCGCGATGTTCACGGTAGGTTTGCATGTCTGCCAGCAGCTGGCAGGGGTGGAAATCGTCGGTGAGCGCATTGATGACCGGTTTACTCGACGCCGATGCAAAGGTTTGTACGGTGTCGTGGGCAAAGGTGCGAATCATGACTGCATCGACCATGCTGGAAATCACGATGGCAGAGTCTTCAATCGGTTCGCCGCGACCGAGCTGGGTGTCTCGGGGGGAAAGGAACATGGCAGTGCCGCCCAGTTGGGTCATGCCTGCCTCGAAGGAAACTCTGGTGCGAGTCGATGACTTTTCGAAAATCATGGCCAGCACGCGGTTTTTCAGGGAGTCCCTGACTTTGCCCTCACGCCATTCCTTGCGGAGCCGTGAAGCATGGTCCAGCAACTGCTCCAGTTCGCTGGTTGTCATGTCGTTAAGTGTCAGAAAATGTCTTACTGCCATGAATGGCCCCTGTTTCAAGGAAACTGCGCTAAGGTTTTCGTTTTGAAAAGGGAATCAAGTCTAGCCCTTCATTCCCGTTAAAACAACGCTCGTAACCACGGGGTTGTTCTGGGTCAAAGCGGGCAGTTTGGTTCGGCCTTGGTCGGCGGTGTACAATGGTACAATATGCCGGCAGACGGTAATCCAGATTTCAATTAGAGGTATGTGTTCATGGATATCAATGAAACCATCAAGAGCCAGTTAGAAGAGAACCCAGTTATTTTGTACATGAAGGGTACACCGCAAGCCCCTCAGTGTGGTTTTTCTGCTCGCACGGTTCAGGCGTTGATGGCGTGTGGCGAACGTTTCGCTTTCGTGAACATTCTCGATAACCAAGAGCTTCGCGAAGCGCTGAAGGTTTACTCTAGCTGGCCGACTTATCCGCAATTGTACGTTGGCGGTGAATTGGTTGGTGGTTGCGACATCATTCTTGAAATGTCAGAGAACGGCGAACTTGCGACCGCGGTGAAAGACGCTGTGAAATCAGCTGAAGCCTGATCTATCGTTCTCGGCGCTTTGGCGTGAACACCAGTTTCACGTCAAAGCGGTCGGATTTTTCGCCCTCTGGTTTCGGGTAAGGGCTGGCGGACAGAGCCGCTCGATAGGCCGCCCGGTCAATCACATCGATACCTGTTGAATCTTTTACTCGCGCTCGCGTGAGTGCCCCGTTCGCCAATATCCGCAGCTCAAGCGTCATGTCTTTGGTCGTATCCAATTGCGACATCGCCGGTACCTTCAATTCCTCCAGCTCTTCCGCTAAATGCACGGCAAGCTTGATCAAATAAGGATCTTGCTCCGCAGGTGATTTGGTGATCCTTTGAACAGTCTCCGTGCCCTCCTGTTTGGGAGTGTGCTTCGTTGCAGATTGTGCGGCAGCAGAGCCCGGTTGTGCGCCGGGGGCTTGTTGAAGGGTTTCTTGGCGTTGCGGCGTGCTGACATGTTTAGGTTGTTTAGCAGCAACCGGAGCCTGGGAGGGTTGTGCTTTTACGGCAGGGCTTTGCGGCTCAACGCTGAACTCGGAGTGCCTGAGTGGTTCTTGAGATGCGGAGTCAGGCGCGGAACGGATACTGGGCTGAGAGCTTGCGGCGTTAAGGGTGAACACGAGCCGATGGCTGAGATCTTGTGTTTCCAGAGCGGGAGATGGCAGCCCGGCAAGGAGCAGGATGTGTGACATCAGGGCTAACGAAAGCGCCAAGCCGATCCGGTAGGAAGCCGGAACGGACTTGGCGGGTTCAGAATCAGACTGCAGCATAGGGCGTTAGGCGGATTTTGCGCGCAAGCTACCCACAACAGCATTAAGAGCCCGGTCGATTAGAGCGCCTTGTTCCAGCATGGTCAGACGCCCGCGGCGAAGCTCATGTGCGAGCTCAACCCGTGTTTTTTCAATCACTTTCAGGCCCATACGGTTCACAAAGACAAAGCAATCGGCTTCTTCGATAATTGCAGAGAGTTTACAGCGGAAACTGGCGCCGTTGACTAGTCGAAACTCAACCCAATTTCCGGTTTCTAGTTGATCGATCTTGGTGATGAACTCGGATACGGCAGCATCTTCGAGCTCTTGCTGTCTTTGGATGGCCGTTTGGGTTTCGGGAGACGGAGAATCTTCCTCTGGGGAGGGCTCATCTTTTCGTGCTTCAATTGTCGCGTTGGTTCGGAACGCTTCGGCCAACTGGTGTTTTAGTTGAGCCATCATGTCGTCTAGCTTGGTGGCGTTATAGGAGACTTCTTCCAAGCCGCTTCTAAGGGTTCTCAGTAGCCTTGGAACCACGCGAACCCACTGGTCGCGTTCTTCGTCTTCTTCGTGCGGGTGCAGGCACCAGATCAGGTCGTCGACGACTTTTACGGTTTCCTGCCAGCGATGTTCAGAGTCGTCACGAAGATAGGCCAGGAACATAACCCTGCTCCAACCGTTAGTGAGTATCTCGTGAATGGATTCGGGCAGTTTATAGCGTGACAGTTTTTCTTTGAGAAGTTTGTCGACGGCTTCCTGGGCTTTCTGTGATTTGATACGACCGCGTTCCGATTCGCGGGTTCGTTGTTCCACCAGATTGGATTTGCGGTTCTCCCGCTCTAGGAATTGTTCAAAATCGGTATTCAGCGTTTCAAATAGCGTTACGTCTCCGTCAAACTCATTAAGGATTCGCTGAACTACGTTATGGATTTGCCCATAAAGTTTGTCCCGAGACTTTTCATCACTGCTGCTCCAGCCAATACCTGCCTTGGCAAGTGAGTTCAGTAGCTTGCGTGCCGGATGATTGGACTTGCTGAAGAAGTTCTTGTCTTTAATCACGACTTTCAGAATGGGAATCTGGAGCCGGCTGATCAGGACCTGCACAGGTGCTGACAAGTTGTAGTCGTCCAAAATAAACTCAAACAACATTGACACCAGGTTGATCAGGTCTTCGTCAACTTCGTTCAGCGCCGGTTTGCGGCCGTCGGGTGTTTGAGTCTGGGAAAGCAGTTGCTGAACCACCTCTCGCAAATCAACGGTCACTGGCTCACCAGAGCTTAGGTCGCCGAAATCGCGCTCGGTAGGGTTGATTGGTATCGAACTCAGAAGGCTGGCCAGTTCGCGGCCGCCGAGAACGTGCAGCTCGGGATCGGAGCTTCGGGGCATGGTGCCCGTGCTGTGTCGTTGCTGGCTGAGCATTTCGCGGATTTGTTCGAACATCACGCTGTCTTCGCGATCGGTTTCGGAACTGCTGGCGGGCGCGCTAGCGTCGGCTTGCTCGGACTCTTCGCTGGCTGTTTTTGCTTTCGACCCGTGGCTTTTGCCTTGATAACGGAAGTTGGGGATGATGCCGGCTTGGATCAAGATTCTGTTGGCTTCATCCAGCAACATGCCGAGGTTCGATACCACGTATCGGTCGAACTGCTTCAGCAGGATCAGGCGTTCACGAATTTGGATATCCAGAGCCTGGATGGCTTCGGTAAAGGCGCTGCACAGATGTTCCGGGGCCATGGGGTTAACAGGTTGGTCATCGCTGGCTGACGGGTATACCTGTGTAAATCGAGCTTGGAGCTGAAGCAGTGCTCCTTGAAAGTGAGTTTTCGCCTTGCTGATCATGGCGTTCAAGGCGACCTGTTCTTCCAAGTCGTCATTGCCCAAGAGTGTCAGGTTCGAGCTATCTGCTTGCGCCTGAGTATCTTGACCTTGCGACGCGCCGACATGAGGTGGTGTAGTGAAAAGCTGAGAAACAGCACTTTGAAAATGACGTTCTACACCTTTGCGCTTTATACGGATTTCCCGCATCGCTTCAAAGTAACGATTCTGTTCGTTGTTGCTTCGGGCGTTGTTGGCGAGCTCAAAAAGTGAGTCGTCCACAGCATCAAAGGCCCCTTGCAGCAGATCTCCCAACCCGGCAACAACGGTATTACGTATGCGAGTCACCTCAGAGGGCACAGGGCTACTGCTAGCAGCCTCTCTGTGCTCGCGAAGGTAATGTATACCGGACTGCTTGTTCATGGCCAACTCCTGTCTACGCCTTAACCGGATACATGACCGAGCTATTTCCACGTTATCGTTTTTTTTAAATTTAGCGCACTTTTTGCACAAAGAACACAAATAAACCGAAAGCTGGGATCTGGGTCAATATTCTGGGTGGAGTATTTGCTGCTTCGGATCTACTCGTTTTTCTGTGCAGGCCTCGCCCGAAGCCGTTTTGCGGTGTGTCTCGGGTGCACAATCGCGGCTTTGACGACATTGTCTTTGATTTGGAGTACTTCCACTCGGTGTCTCTCGACTTTGAGGCACACGTTGGTGTCGGGGATGTTTTCCAATCGCTCGGTAATAAGACCGTTGAGCGTTTTGGGACCATCCGTTGAAAGCTCCCAGTCCAAAGTTTTGTTGATGGTTCGTACCGGGGTGCTGCCATCAATAATGTACGTGCCGTCGTCCTGAGGGATAATGTCTGGCGAGGTCGAGGCGTAGTCGGTGGTGAACTCGCCGACGATTTCTTCCAGTATGTCCTCAAGGGTAGCGAGCCCGAGCACTTCTCCGTATTCATCAACCACCATTCCAAATCGGCGTTTAACGCTCTGGAAGTTGAGTAGTTGGGTATTCAGTGGCGTACTTTCCGGAATAAAGTAAGGCTCTTGGCATAATTGCCGCACCATGTCTTTGGTGATGTCGTTTTCGTGTAACAGCTTGGCAACGCTGCGCAGGTGCAGAATGCCCTGAATGTTGTTGATGTCGCCTTCAAACACCGGAAGGCGAGTATGCTGACTGTTGCGCAAGTGTCGGATGATGTCGTCTGTGTCGTCTTCCAGGTCGATACCGACGACGTCGTTGCGGGGTACCATGATGTCGGTGACCGTCACTTTTTCCAGATCAAGGATGCCGACCAGCATGTCTTTATGCTTGGCGGGAATCAGTGCGCCGGCTTCGTTAACAACTGTGCGCAACTCTTCGCGGCTGAGGTGGTCTTCGTTCGCTTGAGCTGACGAAATGCCAATTAAACGCAAAATGCCTGTGGTAAACAGGTTGACCGACCATACCAGCGGGTAAAGAATTTTGAGCAGTGGCGCGAGCACATGGCTGGCCGGGAAAGCAATTTTCTCTGGGAAAAGCGCCGCCAACGTTTTTGGAGTGACTTCCGCAAAAATCAGAATGACAACGGTCAGCAAAATGGTGGCGATGGCAATGCCGGCATCGCCCCATATACGGATGGCTATGACGGTGGCAATGGACGAAGCAAGAATGTTAACAAAATTGTTACCGATCAGGATGACGCCGATCAGTTGATCGGTCCTGTTCAGCAGCCTCTGGGCGCGTTTTGCGCCTTTGTGGCCGGTATTCGCCATGTGTTTAAGGCGATAGCGGTTAAGTGACATCATCCCGGTTTCGGAACTTGAAAAGAAGGCGGAGAGGATGATCAGGCCGACAAGGAGAATAAACAGCGCGGTTAGCGATGTCTCGTTCAAGAGGGGAACCCTTCTATGGATGACAAGTTGCGAAAATAAGGTGTCAAAGCCTGTGCTGTCAAGCGCTGCCGCGGCGGGCGGCTAAGCCTTATCGGAACAGCAGTTCGAGTACGAATTTGCTGCCGTAAAAGGCGATCATAAGAAGCGCGCAACCGGTCAATGTCCAGCGGCTTGCCGTAAGTCCTCTCCAGCCTTTGGTGTATCGACCAATAAGGAGGCTGGCAAACACTAAAAGCGACAGAAGGGAGAAGATGGTTTTGTGGGCCAGGTCCTGAGCGAACAGGTCTTCAATGAAAATCGCCCCGGTGATAATGGCCAGAACCAGCAAGACCACGCCTGCCCATACCATCTCAAAGAGCAGTGATTCCATTGTCTGTAACGGGGGTAGGTTGCGAATCAGACGGCTGTTGTAATTGTGTTTTAGTTGCCGGTTTTGAACGTAAAGCAGCACAGCCTGGATGGCGGCCAGTGTGAACAGGCTATATGCGGTAACGGATAGGGCAACGTGAGAGAGCATTCCGTAGCTATGCCCTGACACTAAACGTGATTCGGTGTGTACGATGAGGGCCATTGTAATGGTGCCGGCGGCTATGGGATAGGCACCGAGAAACAGGCTGCCGACCGGTTTGGTCAGATTCAGGCCCAGTAATAGAAAAACGATGAGCCAGGAGATCAAGACCGAGCTTTTGAAAAAACTGAAATCGAAGCCGCCGTCTGAATACACGGTTTGTGCGATGAGCAACCCATGCCCAGTCAGGGCGAGAATGCCGATGAGCGTTGTAATGGCAAGGCTGGTTTCGACTTTGCCTCTGAAGTGGAGTGCTTGCAGGGCAGTTCCAACGCTGTACAAGAAAAGTGCGGTAACCGCGATAATCAGCGTTCCCATGACGTCCTTTATATGCTGGTCTAAGGGTTAAAGCGGCCTCGGAGTTGTTCTGAGGCTCCCAAGTCTGGGTATAATGTCGCGATTATGCAACAGGAATCAAGCGGCCCGGGCCGGCTTCTTGATTTGTGTGAACAATTTCTCCGGGGTACGGAAGAGCAACATGTTTGAGAATCTCCAGGACCGGCTATCCGGTAGTTTGCGCAAGATCTCTGGTCAAGCGCGCCTCACCGACGACAACATTAAGGACACGCTGCGCGAAGTTCGCATGGCGTTGCTTGAGGCCGATGTGGCGTTGCCGGTGGTCAAAGACTTTGTCGAGGGTGTGCGTAAGCGCGCGATCGGCCAGGAAGTGCAGCGAAGTCTGACTCCGGGCCAGGTGTTCGTCAAAGTTGTTCAGCAAGAGCTTGAACGGGTTATGGGTGAGGGTAATGAGTCCCTTAACCTTTCCACGCGTCCGCCTGCGGTCATTATGATGGCGGGCCTTCAGGGCGCGGGTAAGACCACGACGGTCGCCAAGCTGTCTCGTTTCCTTAAAGAGCGCGAGAAAAAGTCTGTCATGGTCGTCAGTGCGGACGTGTATCGTCCTGCAGCGATTCAACAGTTAGAAACTCTTGCCTCCGAAGTCGGGGTTGAGTTCTTCCCCAGTAGCGTGGATCAGGATCCTGTTGATATTGCTAACGGTGCGATTGACGCAGCCCGACGCAAACACGTGGATGTGGTTATCCTTGATACCGCGGGCCGTCTGCATGTCGATGAGCAGATGATGGGTGAGATTGGCCGTTTGCATGCGGCCGTAGAGCCGATCGAAACGCTGTTCGTGGTTGACTCCATGACAGGTCAGGATGCGGCAAATACAGCTAAAGCGTTTAATGATGCGTTGCCTCTGACGGGTGTGGTACTCACCAAGACCGACGGTGACGCTCGGGGTGGTGCAGCGCTCTCTGTTCGCCATATTACCGGTAAGCCCATCAAGTTCCTGGGTATCGGCGAGAAAACGGATGCTCTTGAGCCGTTCCACCCGGAGCGGGTCGCTTCGCGAATCCTTGGTATGGGCGATGTGCTGTCGCTTATCGAAGAGGCCGAGCGCAAGCTGGATAAGCAGAAAGCTGAAAAGCTGACTAAGAAAATCAAAAAGGGCAAAGGTTTTGACCTGGAAGATTTTCGGGACCAGCTTCAGCAGATGAAAAATATGGGTGGCATTGGTGGGTTGCTCGACAAGTTGCCGGGCATGGGGCAAATGGCCCAGATGGCCCAGCAGCAGGTCAATGACAAGTCAGTAGGGCAGATGGAAGCCATCATATGCTCTATGACCCCGAAGGAGCGCCGTTATCCGGATGTCATCAATAACTCGCGTAAACGCCGCATTGCTTCTGGCTCCGGCACCCAGATACAGGATGTGAACCGTTTGCTTAAGCAGCATAAGCAGATGGCGAAAATGATGAAAAAGTTTGGCAAGAAAGGCGGAATGGCCAACATGATGCGCGGTCTAGGTGGTATGATGCCACCTGGCGGCGGCGGTGGCGGAATGCCTCCGTTTGGCCGTATGTAAAAAGCCTTACATATAAAATAGGGAAACCGAGCGTTTCCCTATTTTCATTGGCGCTTTTTTCGCATAGAATAGCGCCCCTTTCGAGTATGGGTCTTCTCGTCGGCTGCTAGCAGTCTGATGAGAATCGTACAAAGTTCGTACAACAGAACAGGATATTGGTCGAAATGGTAACAATCCGTTTGGCTCGTGGCGGCTCTAAGAAGCGCCCGTTCTACCATCTGACAGTCACTGACAGCCGTAAATCTCGTGACGGCCGTTTCATTGAGCGTGTTGGTTTCTTTAACCCGGTTGCTCGCGGCCAGGAAGAGCGTCTGCGTGTAAACCGTGAGCGCGTTGATTACTGGGTGGGCCAAGGCGCTCAGACCAGCGATCGCGTTGCGCAGCTGCTTAAGACTGCAGAGTAATTGCAGTTTAATATCGAGGTTTGACAGGCATGACACAGAATTCGCAGGAAACTGTGATCGGCCGGGTAACCTCGGTGTTTGGGGTCAAGGGTTGGCTTAAGGTCTTCTCTGATACCGATCCCAAAGAAGGCATACTGAACTATCGTGATTGGACCTTGGTCCTTGACGGTAAGCGTATCCCGGCAAAGCTTGAGGATGGTCGCCGCCAAGGGCAGGGGATCGTCGTCAAGCTGAAAGGACTTGATGATCGTGAAGTGGCTCGCACCTACGCGGGGGCCGAGATCAGAGTTCCAACTGAGCAGTTGCCAGCGCTCCCCAGTGGGGAGTTCTACTGGTTTCAGCTGGAAGGTCTGACTGTCTTCACGGTTGAAGATGAGTGCCTGGGGAAGGTGCATCATCTTCTGGAAACAGGTGCCAACGATGTGTTGGTTGTGCATGCGACAGCCGGTTCCATTGACCAGCGCGAACGATTGATCCCGTATCTGCCGGATCAGGTAGTTATGAGCGTGGATTTGAGTGGTTCGCGAATGGTGGTCGATTGGGATCCGGAGTTCTGACGAGTGTGGATTGGCGCAGTCAGTCTGTTTCCGGACATGTTTTCTTCGGTGACGGATTACGGGATTACCGGTAGGGCCGCTCGAGAAGGTCTTTTGACGTTCAAGAGCTGGAACCCACGGGACTTCACGCATGATCGTCACCGTACTGTTGATGACCGGCCCTATGGCGGTGGTCCGGGCATGCTGATGAAAATTCAGCCGCTCCGGGATGCTATCCATGAGGCGCGGGCATCGGCACCCGGCAAGGCCTGTGTGGTCTATCTTTCTCCGCAGGGTGAAAGGCTGGATCAGTCGGTAGTCGAGTCTCTCGCTGCCGAAAAGCAGCTGATTCTCGTTGCCGGTCGTTACGAGGGCGTTGATGAACGCCTGATATCGGCGGAAGTCGACCGGGAAGTGTCACTGGGTGACTTTGTGCTCTCAGGTGGTGAACTGGCGGCGATGGCTGTAATTGATGCGGTAACACGCCTCATCCCCGGAGCGCTGGGTCATGCGCAGTCGGCAGAGCAAGATTCCTTTGCTGATGGTTTGCTGGATTGTCCGCACTACACCCGGCCCGAGGTTTACGAAGGTCAGGCGGTGCCGGAAGTTCTTTTGGGCGGTCACCATGAACAGATCCGGCGTTGGCGGTTGAAAGAATCGTTGAGGCGAACACGGGAGCGACGCCCCGACCTGCTCGAAGAGCGGGTGTTTACGGAAGAAGAGCGTCAGCTACTGGGTGAAATTTTGAACGAACCGGGTGCCTCTGAATCATCAGGGCATTGAAAGATTGGGTATCAGGAGCATTACGATGAGCGGCAAGAACAACATCATCAGTCAACTTGAAACAGAACAGATGACCAAGGAACTCCCAGCGTTTGCGCCGGGCGACACCGTGGTTGTTCAGGTTCGCGTTAAAGAAGGTAACCGTGAGCGTCTGCAGGCGTTCGAAGGTGTGGTTATCGGTAAGCGCAACCGTGGTATGAACTCTTCCTTCACTGTTCGTAAGATTTCTTACGGCGTGGGTGTTGAACGTACCTTCCAGACTTATTCTTCTCTGGTAGACAGCGTCAGCGTGAAGCGTCGTGGTGACGTGCGTCAGGCTAAGCTTTACTACCTGCGCGACCTGTCTGGTAAGGCAGCTCGTATCAAGGAAAAGCTGGGCTGATATCGGTTTCACCGATCAGTACAGAAAAAAGCAGCCTCAGTGGCTGCTTTTTTTGTGCTTAAATTTCGGTAGTTCGATCGTCTTGGGGTGATATATTTGCTCAGAGTTGAAGATGAGTCGTTGATTGTCGCGTTTGCCGATGCCATTTGGCTTGAGGACGGTTTGGGTGAGAAAACCCGAGCGGCCTATGCCAGTGATTTGTCGGGTCTTTCGTTATGGCTGCAGCAACAGCGCGGAGCCCCCGGTTTGCGCTCGGCAGCGCGTACCGACCTATTGGCATGGATGTCTCAGGGGATGGCTGACGGCTTAAAGGCAAGCACCGCAGCGCGTCGTCTTTCTGGCATCCGGCGCTTCTACCGCTATTTGTTACGAGAAGGGCTGATAACCGAAGATCCGACGTTACGGATAGACAGTCCGCGCTTGCCTCGACGGCTGCCTGATACCTTGACCGAGGGTGATGTCGAGCGATTGTTGGCCGAGCCTGACCCGGAATTGCCGCTGGAATTGCGAGACCGAGCCATGCTTGAGATTTTGTACGGTTGCGGCTTGCGTGTAACGGAGTTAACCGGTCTGACGGTTGATCAGGTCAATCTCCGCCAGGGTGTGGTTCGCGTTAATGGGAAGGGCGGGAAAGAAAGGTTGGTGCCTCTAGGTGAAGAGGCTGTTGATTGGCTCGTCCGCTATATGCGCGAAGCTAGGGCCGAGCTGTTAAAGGGCAAGAGCAGTGATGCGCTTTTTCCCGGAAATCGCGCCAGTGCGATGACTCGGCAGACTTTTTGGTATCGTATCAAGTTATACGCCTCCCGCTCTGGTATACAGAAACATTTGTCGCCCCATACACTCCGACATGCCTTTGCAACTCACTTGCTTAATCATGGTGCCGATCTGAGAGTGGTGCAGATGCTGCTTGGTCATTCAGACCTTTCAACGACCCAGATTTATACTCATGTTGCTCGCCAGCGATTGCAGGATCTGCATCAGACACACCATCCCAGAGGCTGATCTGTTATGGTGTGGGATTGAACTTTTATTGTTGCTCTGTGTCGCACTCTCCCATGAAGTCGGTCTTATAGTGTGAATTTGCCGGCGAGTGGGGCTCGAGCCCTGAACTCCTTAAACAACAAGGTAAGTGCAATCTCATGAAGCTAAGAACTTTGGCCGCTATGGCGGGCCTGATGATGCCGTTGGTAGCTGTGCCAGCAGTAAATGCTGGTGAAGTTGAAGATGCCATCACTGAACGTTTGTCGCAGGCAGTGCCTGGTTTGCGAATACTGTCTGTGAGCAAGTCGGAGGCCCCGGGCCTTTACGAAGTGCAAAGCAGTAATGGTGACACTATTTACACCACGGAAGATGGTGTCTATCTGTTGACCGGCGACATGTTAAAAGTTACCGAAAAAGGTATTGCCAATGTAACAGAAGAGGCGCGGGCTCAGGTGCGCCAGAAACAGATGGCAGAATTTGGTGACGATGGAGTTATCTCTTACCCGGCAAAAGGTAAGCAGAAAGCCGTTATCGATGTGTTTACCGACATTGATTGCCCATACTGCAGGAAGTTGCACGACGAAGTGCCGCAACTCAATGATTATGGTATTACCGTCAACTACTATGCTTTCCCGCGCTCAGGTCCTAATACTCCTTCATTTCGGAAGTACGAATCGGTGTGGTGTGCAGATGATCAGCAGAATGCTATGGACACAGCCAAAGCTGGTAAATCAGTACCAAGTGAAACCTGTGAGAATCCGGTCGCGGAACAATATCAGCTAGGTGGTAAGGTCGGTGTAACCGGAACTCCGGCGATTGTTCTGGAAGACGGTAACATGATTCGTGGTTATGTTCCGGCTCGTAATCTGGCAGAAGGCCTTGGTCTGCTCTAAGTTTAAGCGGCTCTCGTTTGAGGGCCGTTTCCTCCTGTTTGAAAGGTAACCGATTCAGGGCTTATTCACACGCGTCTGAATCGGTATACTATGCCCCCAATTGCAATCCATCAGCACCCCCGAGCGGGACCAGAGGTGAGAGCTTGAAAGACGTTAATGTCGGAATTTGCGGATTAGGAACCGTAGGCGGCGGTACATTCAATGTCCTGACTCGCAACGCGGCGATTATTTCGGGTCGTATCGGCTGTAATATTCGAATTACCCGTGTGGCTAGCCGGAAGCGTCGGGATGATCTCGACCTCGGTGATATTCCGTTCAGCACCGACATTTTTGATGTGGTGAATGACGTTAACGTCGACGTTGTGGTCGAACTGATTGGTGGCTACGACGTTGCCCGTGAACTGGTGTTGACTGCCATTGCCAACGGTAAACATGTCGTAACAGCAAATAAGGCTCTGATTGCCGTTCACGGTAACGAAATTTTTGAAGCCGCTGAAAAGGCGGGTGTCGTCGTTGCTTACGAAGCCGGTGTGGCCGGTGGTATTCCGGTTATCAAGGCCGTCCGTGAAGGTTTGGCTGCAAACCGCATCGACACCATCGCGGGAATCATCAACGGTACCGGTAACTTTATTTTGACCGAAATGCGCGCTGGCCGTCCGTTTGACGAAGTACTAAAAGAGGCGCAGGCGCTGGGTTACGCAGAAGCTGATCCCACATTCGATGTTGAAGGCATTGATGCGGCCCACAAGCTTACGATTTTGGCCTCGTCCGGTATTGGCGTTCCGCTGCAGTTCGAGAAAGCTTACACCGAAGGCATTTCGTCGTTGACCCCGAGCGATATCGCTCACGCCGAGCTGCTGGGTTACCGCGTTAAACACCTGGGTATCGCCCGTCGTCGTGACGAAGGTATTGAGTTGCGAGTTCACCCCACGCTGGTTCCGAAAACACACCTGATTGCTCAGGTTGACGGCGTTCTGAATGCCGTCATGGTCGACGGTGATGCTGTTGGCCAAACCATGTATTACGGCCCCGGTGCAGGTGACGAGGCCACTGCCTCTGCAGTGATTGCGGACATCGTTGATGTAGCTCGCTCGGTAGCCAGTGATAGTCGGCAGAAAGTGCCGTATCTGGGCTTCACGCCTGATGCGTTGGCAGATTTACCAGTGCTGCCGATGGAAGAAATTCAATCTGCTTATTATCTGCGCATTCAGGCGTTTGACCGCCCGGGTGTTCTGGCCAAGATTGCATCGATTCTGAGTGAGCACGGCATCAACATTGAATCGATCATGCAGAAAGAATCCGAGTTCGCGGATGGCCGTATTCCGGTCATCATCCTGACTCACACGGTTCAGGAGCGTCAGATGAATCTGGCGATTGAAGAAATGGAATCGCTGGTCGACGTAGACGGTTCCGTTGTCCGCATCCGCGCAGAAAATTTCAACTAACAGGTACGCACGTGAGATACATCAGCACACGGGGCGAAGCACCCGCTTTAGGCTTTGAAGACGTTCTTCTGACTGGGTTGGCAACCGACGGTGGCCTATATGTACCGGAGTCGTTGCCGCACTTCAGCTTGGAAGAAATTCGCAGCTGGCGGGGCTTACCCTACGCGGAGTTGGCCTTTAACGTTATGTACCCGTTCGTGGAAGATGCCATCCCGGCCGACGATTTCCGCATAATGTTGAATGAAACCTATAGCGGCTTTGCCCATCAGTCGGTAGCGCCTCTGGTTCAGCTCGACAGTAATGAATGGGTGATGGAACTGTTCCGCGGTCCCACGTTGGCCTTCAAAGACTTTGCGCTGCAATTGCTTGGCCGCTTGCTCGACTATGTGCTTGAAAAGCGTAAGCAGCACGTTGTGATCATGGGCGCGACGTCGGGTGACACAGGTTCTGCGGCCATTGAAGGTTGCCGACGTTGCGAGCATGTGGATATTTTCATCCTGCACCCGTACCAGCGTGTGTCTGAGGTACAGCGTCGCCAGATGACGACCGTGCAGGGCGACAACATCCACAACATTGCCGTGAAGGGAAACTTTGACGATTGCCAGCGCATGGTCAAAGAAAGCTTCGGTGACCAGTCGTTCCTGGGTGGTAAAACCCAGTTGGCGGCTGTGAACTCGATCAACTGGGCGCGAATCATGGCCCAGATCGTCTACTACTTCCAAGCATCGCTGGCATTGGGTGGCCCTGACCGCAGCATGGCGTTCTCTGTGCCCACGGGTAACTTTGGCGACATCTTTGCCGGTTACCTGGCCAAGAAGATGGGCCTGCCTATCAGTCAGTTGGTTATTGCCACCAACCGCAACGACATTCTGCATCGCTTCATGAGCGGTAACCGCTATGAGCAGCAGCAGTTGGAGCACACGCTGTCGCCGAGCATGGACATCATGGTATCCAGCAACTTTGAGCGGCTGTTGTTCGACTTGCATGGTCGTGACGGCGTTGCGGTGAAAGATCTGCTGGAAAACGCAGCTAAAGGTCCAGTCAGCATCGAAGATTACCGTTGGAAGGCGGCCCGCAAGCTGTTTGACAGCGATGCGGTAGACGACAAAGCCACCTGCGATACCATCCGCGAAATCTACGCGAAGAATGAATACCTGCTCGACCCGCATACCGCGATCGGTGTGCGCGCAGCCCGTAATTGCCGTCGCGACGAAACGGTTCCGATGATTACCTTGGGCACCGCGCACCCGGCCAAGTTCCCGGATGCCATTGTCGAATCCGGCTTGTCGGTGAAGCCTCAGTTGCCGCCTCATATGGCTGATCTGTTCGAGCGGGAAGAGCGCTACACCGTGCTGGATAACGATCTGGCCGAAGTGCAGGGCTTTTTGTCCAAGCACTGGAAAAATGCCTGATCCGGCATGACTCCTAAAAAGATCCTGCGCCGCCCCCAGCCCGCTGACACGTCGAGCTGGGGGCAAAGCCTGCCTCCCATCCTTCGTCGGTTATACGCCGCCCGTGGCGTTCAATCCGACGATCAGCTCCAGTACACCCTGAAGCACCTGGCGTCCCCGATGCAATTGCGAGGCATAGACCGAGCTGTGGAGTTGCTGGCCGACGCGGTGGTTCAGAAGCAGCGCGTTATGATTCTTGGTGATTTCGATGCAGACGGTGCCACCAGCACGGCGGTTGCGATGCTCGGCTTGTCTATGTTGGGCGTGCCATCGGTCGATTTCAGAGTGCCGAGTCGTTTCTCCGATGGTTACGGCCTAACACCGGGAATCATCCATCGATTGCAGGAAGAGGGTGAATTACCCGACTTGCTGGTGACCGTTGATAACGGTATCTCCGCCATCGAAGGCGTGCGAGCTGCAAGGGAACTTGGAATCAAAGTGGTTGTGACTGATCATCACTTGGCGGGAGAAGAGCTGCCAGACGCAGATGCCATCGTAAATCCCAATCAGCCCGGCTGCCCGTTCTTAAGCAAAAATGCCGCTGGCGTGGGTGTAATGTTCTATGTGCTCACCGCGCTGCGAAAGCACCTGCGTGATCGCAATCTGCTGCCGAATCCTGAGCCCAATCTGGGTACCCTGCTGGATCTGGTCGCTTTGGGCACGGTGGCGGATGTTGTTCCGTTGGACCATAACAACCGAATTTTTGTAGAGCAGGGCATTCGCCGTATCCGCAAAGGCGAGGCTCGCCCCGGCATACTGGCGCTGTTAAAAGTGGCAGGCCGGGACCACACCGAGATCAGTTCTACCGATCTGGGTTTTGTTGTTGGCCCCCGTCTTAATGCCGCCGGCCGCTTGGATGATATGAGCATCGGCATTGCCTGTTTGCTCGTGGATAGCCCCGATGAAGCCTTGCGTCTCGCGCAAGAGCTGGACACTTTCAATCGAGAGCGCCGCACCATCGAAAAAGACATGAAAAGCCAAGCCCAAGAGCTGCTGGCTTCCATGTCGTTGGATATCGACGGTTTGCCCTGGGGCTTGGCTTTGTTTGATCAGGACTGGCACCAAGGTGTGATAGGTATTCTCGCCGCCAGAATCCGCGAGCAGACCCATCGCCCGACCATTGCGTTTGCGCCGGACGATGACGGCGTTAGCCTTAAAGGCTCGGCCCGGTCTATTCCGGGCCTGCATATCCGCGATGCTCTCGCGGTCGTGGATGCCAAATCACCGGGTTTGATGAAAAAATACGGCGGCCATGCCATGGCCGCCGGTATGACGATTGCCCGTGACGACCTGGAATTATTCGGCAAAGCTTTCGATCAGGCGGTTAGAGACACCCTGACGCCGGAAGACCTGGAAGCGGCCATCGTCACCGACGGCCCGTTGGCATCTGCGGAGCTGAACCTCGATACCGCATACCTGCTCAAGCGCAGCGGCCCTTGGGGGCAACACTTCCCAGAGCCACTGTTCGACGGTGAATTCAAAGTCGTCAGCCAGCGCATCGTGGGAGAAAATCACCTGAAATTGGTGCTGCAGCCAGCAGAAGGCGGCGGCATTATCGACGCCATCGCCTTCAATACCGGCCCTGAAGTACCGGACTACACCCGCTCGGGTGCCCGGGTGGTCTACAAACCGGATGCCAACACTTTCCGTGGGCGGACCAACTTGCAGTTGATGGTGGATTATCTCGAGCCTCTGGGCTGACCGCGTCTCTCGGAAAGCCCTACCTCGCAGGGTGCCTGCACTCATCCACGAATAGCTGATTTAACGCACGAATTCCGGTAGAATTCGCCCTCAGTTTTTATCGCACCATTTTCCAAAGCGAGACAAGGTTTCATGGAAATTAATCCCATAGTGACGAAGATCAAAGAGCTTCGCGAGCGCACCGAAGCGCTGAGGGGGTATCTTTGACTACGATCAGCGAAGCGAACGCCTGGTCGAAGTAGAACGCGAACTTGAACTCCCAACCGTATGGGACGATCCGGAGCGCGCCCAGTCACTGGGTAAGGAGCGTTCTGACCTCGAACTGATCGTCAGAACCATTGATAACCTCACCTCCGGCCTGGCAGACGCAGAAAGCCTGCTCGAAATGGCCGTAGAAGAGGACGACGAAGGCACCGTTCAAGAAATTGAAGCTGATTTAGAAGGCCTTGATAAGGAACTCGAGAAGCTCGAATTCCGCCGCATGTTCTCCGGTGAAATGGACGCCAACAACGCCTACCTGGAAATTCAGGCCGGCTCTGGCGGCACCGAAGCGCAAGACTGGGGTAACATGCTGTTGCGTATGTACCTGCGCTGGGCCGAGCGCCGAGGCTTCAAAGCCGAAATCGTTGAGTTGCAGGAAGGTGAAGTCGCGGGTATCAAGAGTGCGACTATTCACATACAGGGCGACTACGCCTACGGATGGTTGCGGACCGAAACCGGCGTTCATCGTCTGGTGCGCAAATCACCGTTCGATTCCGGTAATCGTCGGCATACGTCCTTCTCTTCCGTGTTCATCTCGCCGGAAGTGGATGACAGCTTTGAAATCGACATCAACCCGGCTGATCTGCGCGTAGACGTATACCGCGCGTCCGGTGCGGGTGGTCAGCACGTAAACCGAACCGAATCGGCCGTGCGACTGACTCACAACCCTACCGGAATCGTGGTGGCGTGCCAGGCTGGCCGAAGCCAGCATCAGAACAAAGATCAGGCGATGAAACAGCTGAAAGCCAAGCTGTTCGAGCGCGAGATGCAATTGCGCAACGCCGAGAAGCAGAAGCAGGAAGACTCTAAGTCTGACATCGGCTGGGGTAGCCAGATCCGCTCATACGTGCTGGATGATAGCCGTATCAAAGATCTTCGCACCAAGGTGGAAACCAGTAACACCCAGTCGGTGCTCGATGGCGACATCGACAAGTTTATCGAAGCCAGTCTGAAGATGGCGCTGTAAACAGCGCCATTCAACCCGAACCGGACCCCCCCGACTTCTTAGTGAGCTAACATGACCGAACAGACCCAGAACGCGACCCAGCCCGAGGACAACAAGCTGATTGCGGAGCGCCGCGCCAAACTGGCCAACCTGCGAGAGCAGGGCAATGCGTTCCCGAACGATTTCCGACGGGATGCCACTGCTGCCGAGCTGCAGGAGAAATACGGTGACAAGTCCAAGGAAGAGCTGGAAGCCATGGGCATCCAAGTGGCCATTGCTGGCCGCATGATGCTCGATCGCAAGGCGTTCAAAGTGGTTCAGGACATGACTGGCCGGATTCAGATTTACGCCACCAAAGATGTCCAGAAAGACACCAAGCATTGGGATCTTGGCGACATCGTGGGCGTGCGCGGCGTGCTGTGCAAGTCGGGCAAAGGTGACCTCTACGTGGCGATGGATGAGTACACCCTGCTCACCAAGTCGTTGCGTCCGCTGCCTGAAAAGCATAAAGGCCTGACCGACACCGAGGCCCGTTACCGTCATCGTTACGTAGACTTGATGATGAACGAAGACAGTCGTCGGGTGTTCTATGCACGCTCGAAAATCATCAATGTAATGCGCCAGTACTTCTCCGAGCGTGACTTCATGGAAGTCGAAACGCCGATGCTTCAGGTGATTCCTGGTGGTGCGACCGCCCGTCCGTTCGTGACCCATCACAACGCACTGGGTATTGATATGTACCTGCGGATTGCGCCGGAGCTTTACCTCAAGCGCTTGGTTGTGGGTGGTTTTGAGCGAGTGTTCGAGATCAACCGTAACTTCCGTAACGAAGGCTTATCGACCCGGCACAACCCGGAATTCACCATGGTTGAGTTCTATCAGGCGTATGCGGATTACAACGACCTGATGGACCTGACCGAAGACATGCTGCGTACCATCGCTGACAAAGTGCTGGGGACCACCACGGTGACCAACACGCGCGTGCTGAAAGACGGTACCGAAGAAGCCGTTGAATACGACTTCGGCAAACCGTTTGAGCGCTTGACCGTGGTGGATGCAATCTTGCGCTACAATCCGGACATTACACGTGAGCAGCTGGCCGACGAAGCTCAGGCACGTGAGCTGGCGAAAGGGCTTGGTATCAAGGTTAAAGACATCTGGGGCTTAGGTAAGGTGCAAATCGAGATCTTCGAAGAGACCGCCGAGCATCGCTTGATGCAGCCGACCTTCATCACCGAGTACCCGAAGGAAGTGTCGCCGCTGGCCCGCTGCAAAGACAGCGATCCGTTTGTCACCGAGCGCTTTGAATTCTTCGTGGGCGGTCGTGAAATTGCCAACGGCTTCTCGGAGCTGAACGATGCCGAAGATCAGGCGGAGCGCTTCAAGGCGCAGGTGGCTGAGAAGGACGCCGGCGACGACGAAGCCATGTTCTACGACGACGACTACGTGATGGCTCTGGAGTACGGCTTGCCGCCGACCGCGGGCGAGGGAATTGGCATCGACCGCTTGGCTATGATGCTGACCGATTCGCCGTCGATCCGTGATGTTATTCTGTTCCCGGCCATGCGCCCAGAGCACAAAGCCGAACAGAGCGCTGGAGACGAATAAGGCATGCACCCGGCTGAGGCGCTGGCCCAGGAACTGAAGTCCGGGCTCGGCTGGGACCAGTGGTTGGCGGACGAGTTCCGTCAACCCTATATGCATCGCTTGGCAGAATTTCTGGTAGCGGAAGAGCGTGCCGGAAAGACACTGTTTCCTCCTCAGTCACAGCTGTTCAATGCGCTAAACAGCACCCCGCTTGATCAGATCAAAGTCGTTATTTTGGGGCAAGACCCCTACCACGGCGCCGGTCAGGCCCACGGCCTGAGCTTCTCGGTGTCTCACGGTGTGCGGATACCGCCGTCGCTGAAGAACATCTTTAAAGAAATTCAGCAGGATTTGGGTATTGGCTCCCCCGGTCACGGTTGCCTGCAATCTTGGGCCGAGCAGGGTGTGTTGCTGCTAAATGCGGTATTGACGGTTGAGCAGGGAAAGGCTGGCGCCCATCAAGGTAAGGGTTGGGAAATCTTTACTGATCGAGTGATCAACGTAGTGAATCAGCAACGCGAGGGCGTGGTGTTTTTGCTCTGGGGTGGATACGCCAAGCAGAAAGGTCAGATCATTGATCGTGATCGTCATTTGGTACTGGAGGGGCCGCATCCATCCCCGCTCAGTGCCTATCGCGGGTTCTTCGGATGTCAGCATTTTTCTCGGGTTAATCAATGGTTGCTTGAGCATCACCAGAGCCCGATAGAGTGGGCTCTGGATTCAGCTTCACAGCAGGAGCTGCTTGACCTCTAAAGTCGAGCGATTACCCAAGCAATGCCATGGCCGCTTCCATTTGGGCGCTCAGATCCTCTTCCTCAGCCAGATTCATTTCAGGGTCCAGACCTAATCGACCAAACGCCGAAATAGTGGTGAAATCCACCTGGTTCCAACGGTGGTTAGTGCCGGCGATCAACTGTAGGTTGGCAATCATCACCAAGTCGGCATGATCTGCTTGAGGTACCTCACGTTGTAAGTTGGCATAGTCCATTGGCACATTTTGCAGTGCTTCCGGGAATTGCCATTTTTTCAGGATCAAGCTGCCGATCCGAGGGTGCAGCTCTTCGATCACTGCATCCAGTACGATACCGCTCAGGTCCAAGCTGTGATCTTCAACATAGCGAAGAATGGGAAGAACACCAATTAGGTGTACCAGCCCGGCCAGAGTGGCTTGGTCGGGTCTTAATTTGGTGTAGTGTTGGGCCAGAACGTGACAAATGCCGGCGACTTCGGTGCTGGTTTGCCAAGTGGCGCGAAGCCGCTTATCCACCATGTCAGAGGTGGCTTGGAACATTTGTTCCATGGCCAGCCCCATTGCGAGATTGCTGGTGTAGGCCATGCCCAGGCGGCTTACAGCCATGTTCAGATTCTCAATGGCCCGCGTGCCACGGAACAACGGGCTGTTGCACACGCGGATGATACGAGCAGACAGTGCCGTGTCATTGCTGATCACCGTCACCAGATCTGCAATCGAGGTATCTTCCGACTCAGCAATTTCTCTGACTTGCAGGGCTGCTTCGGGAAGTGTTGGCAAAATTAACTTGTCGTTCTCGATGGCGCTGGTCAGGTCAGCTTTAATGGTTTCGATCATGTCGGCCATAGTCAGTCTGTTTCCACTTAAATGGGGCCCTCAAACAGGGCTCAGTGTATGGCTGCCTTTATAGCAAATAAGCGCGATCTTTCCTGTCAACTTATGTTTCAGAAGGTAGTTGTTCAGGCACAGCATAGGGTAATTGCTGAAGACTGATAGTCACCTTGTCCATACCATCTAAGGAAAGTACTTTGGAGCTGGCATCATGGCGAATGACTGCAAGCATTTCACCGTTTAGATCCCCGGTCATCAAGGCATTGACCACTTCTCCGACAGCTTTACCATCGGCCAGAAGCTTGGTACCGACGTTGGGAGCTTGATGGGCGTTATTGAAAGATAGCCTGTGCAGGCTTTTTTTCAACTGGCCGAGAAAATGCATCCGGGCAATGACTTCCTGCCCGGTGTAGCAACCTTTCTTGAAATGCACGCCTTGCAGGTGCTGTAAGTTTAGCATTTGCGGGACATAGGCTTCTTGAGATGCCTCCGTCAGCCAAGGCACGCCCGCCGAAATGCTGGATGCCAGCCACTGCTCCGGTGTAATTTCGGGGATGTCTTCTGGAACCGGTTGCTCTGTGGTTGCTTGCCACCACTCGTAGCGAGCAGTGTGATCGGCGGTGTTTTCAATACGAATCAGATGGCTATCACCGACCTTCAGTACTTGGCCGGGCCCGGTTAGGGAATCTGCTTCTTCACCGCCTACCGATACGGCTGCAGCTTTGCCAATCAGACCGATAATCCGACCAGCGGAAAGTGTTTCCAGCGTTGTGCCCCGAAATAGCATCAGATACTTTTTCAGGTGGGTAATCGTGGCTTCCGCCTGGCTGGTATTAAAGTCCATGAGCAGGTCTTCGCCACTGCGAACCAGGCGTGTCAGGCAGTAGGTTCGACCTTTATGGGTGCACGCAGCTGCTCTGAGAGATTGCTCGTTGGTGACTTCGTCCACGTGTTGGGTGAATTGGCCTTGCACAAACTTGTCGGTCCCCGGGCCGCTGATGCGTGCCATGAGCCGGTTGCTCAACAGGGTATAGCCGTTGGAGTTTGCGGGTTGTTGAGAATCCTGTCTACTCAAAATAGTCCCCAGAATTAATGCGAAGGAGTGTTATGTCCGGCTTCAGGTGAACCGGCGCGAAGTAGCATTCGCAGGCGCCTGAAAGCGGCCGAGTCGCTAACGTTTGATTTTAGCCCGCCTTTGGAGCCAGTAATGATTGCGAGCATTGGGCTCGATCTTGGCATCCGCGGTTTGAACTGTAAAACAAGCAGCTGAGAACTGAGAAAGCTGGCGTTGCTAACAGTCGCGGGTACATGGTGTCCGTTGGCCAGCTGACAAGATAGCCCTGCATGGTCATGGGAGAGGGCAACGACCGAATCCGGTTTGCTTAATAATCCAAAGCGCTGAAATGATGCCCATCCCAACGCTAATGTTGGCAATACCAACAGCAATAACAGATAGGAGGTTTCCAGAGCCGCGGCAACCGTGAACACCGCTAGCCCAAGCCAGGGAATAATGGCTAAAAGGCCAGCGGAAACCGAGGGTAACAGGGTTAATTCAATCCGGCTGGACACGGTTCAGAATCATTTCGACGATGCGGCGGAGATCGGCGTCTTCAGGTTTGCTGCGCTGCATGAACCATTCAAACATGTCCGCATCTTCGCAGCTCAACAGCTTGCGGTAACGTGCCTGGTCTTCCGGTTCGAGGTCTCGGTAAGCTTCTTCCAGAAACGGGAGAAGCAGAACGTCCAGCTCCAGCATGCCGCGACGGCTGTGCCACCAAAGACGGTGGAACTCAGTGTGCGCGTTTGTTTCTTGGGTGTCGGACATAACGGGTTCCGTCTTTAAGCGTTTGTTGAAGGCTCTGATTCAGGGAGCCAGAGTTCGGTAAGTTGTGGGCATCAGCACGGTATCTCGGGCGTCGCTCTGGGTCTGCGGGTAGTCCAGGGTGTAGTGCAGCCCGCGGCTTTCTTTGCGTTGCAGAGCCGAGCATATGATCAGGTCTGATATGGTGACCAAATTACGTAATTCAATGAGGTCGTTGGTCACCCGATAGTTACTGTAGAACTCGTTGATCTCGCCCTGCAGAAGATCTACTCGGTGTTTGGCACGATGCAGGCGTTTGGTGGTGCGCACAATGCCGACATAATCCCACATAAAGTGGCGCAATTCGTCCCAGTTGTGGGAAATAATGACATCTTCGTCTGAGTCCCGGACCTGACTTTCGTCCCACGCGGGCACAGAGGGCACATGGGGGATGTCTGCTTCTCGGCGAGCGATGTCCTGAGCGGCCGCGCGGCCATACACCAGACATTCTAACAGCGAGTTGCTGGCCATGCGGTTGGCGCCGTGGAGACCGGTAAAGGCCGCTTCTCCGACGACATAGAGCTGGTTAATGTCGGTTCTTGCGCGCTTGTCACTGATGATACCGCCGCAAGTGTAGTGGGCAGCCGGCACCACGGGAATCGGGTCTTTAGTGATGTCGATGCCGAAACCGAGGCATTTTTCGTAAATCGTCGGGAAGTGGTGTTTGATGAAGTCCGCCGGTTTGTGGCTGATGTCCAGATATAGGTAATCAGCACCTAAGCGCTTCATTTCGTGGTCGATGGCTCGGGCGACAACATCACGAGGTGCCAACTCGGCACGTTCGTCAAATTTGTTCATGAATCGGCTGCCATCCGGCAATCTTAATACGCCGCCTTCACCGCGAACCGCCTCGGTGATTAAGAAGGATTTGGCGTGGGGGTGGTACAAGCAAGTTGGGTGGAACTGGTTGAATTCCATGTTGGTGACCCTGCAGCCGGCTCGCCATGCCATGGCGATGCCGTCACCGGACGCGCCATCGGGATTGGTTGTGTAGCGGTACGCTTTGGAAGCGCCACCGGTTGCGATCACGGTGAAGCGCGCGCGGTAAAGTTCCACGTGATTGTCTTCAAGGTTAAGTACGTAAGCCCCTACGCAGCGGTTTCCGGGTAGTGACAAATTTCGGTTGGTTATTAAATCAACCGCGACCCGGCCAGATTTGAGTTCAATGTTTCGCTTGGCTGCTGCCTGGCTGGCGAGCGTAGTCGATACGGCTTGTCCCGTCGCATCGGCGGCATGAATGATGCGGCGATGGCTGTGACCGCCTTCACGGGTCAGGTGGTATTGATCGTTGTTTTCTTTGCGAGTGAAGGTCACGCCGGACTCAATGAGCCAGTCGATGCTTTCTTTGCCGTGTTCTACCGTAAAGCGCACTGCATCTTCGTGGCACAAACCACCCCCTGCGTTTAGGGTGTCTTGAATATGGTTTTCTACCGAGTCGGTTGCATCGAGAACCGCAGCAATGCCACCTTGCGCCCACAGCGTCGCACCGGAGCTGATGTCAGCTTTACTGATTACGCAAACATTTAAGTGCTCTGGCAAATTCAAAGCGACGGTCAGTCCGGCAGCGCCGCTGCCAATAATAAGAACATCGTATTCGTAGGATTGTGGCATTGGGTTGTTGTCGCAGGCCATAATGTGGAAGTGTATTGAACTAAACTTTGTGCTTGCTGTCTATTTGGCCCGATGGATATGTCTCGAACCGGTTGCTGTCGGCAACCTGGGTTCATGTATGAACACCGGAATAACACAATGACACAAGCGAGCCGATTAAAAGCCACCCAGCTGGCCAACCAAACGGGACACGCCGTTGCTTCGCCCATGATTTCCGATAAAGATTCTACAACGAGCGAGAAGACTGAAAGCCAGACGGATTTGCAGCTGGTCCGCAAAGTTCGGCATGGGGATCGGGCCGCGTTTGATCTGCTGGTGGTGAAGTATCAGTCTCGGGTGGCCTCGATTATCAGCCGTTACGTTTACGACAGTCACGAAGTGATGGATTTGGCGCAAGAAACGTTTATTAAAGCGTTTCGCGCCATCGATCGGTTTCGCGGTGACAGTGCATTTTACACCTGGTTGTATCGTATTGCGGTGAATACCGCAAAAAATCATCTCGAGGCCCGAGGGCGTCGGCCGCAAGGCTCAGTGGATTCTTCCGAGGCGGAAAACTATGACGACGGTCGTCGATTAAGGGATGTGGCGTCACCAGAAAAACTTCTGCAAAAAGACCAGCTGCAAAAAGCCTTGGCCGAAGCCATTGCCGCACTTCCTGAGGAACTAAGATCCGCTTTCTTGCTCAGAGAATATGACGGTCTCAGTTATGAAGATATTGCTCGGATTCTGGAGTGCCCGATTGGAACGGTCCGTTCCCGGATCTTCAGAGCCCGGGATGCAGTGGATCGACACATTGGTCCACTACTTAATCATTCAGTGACGTAAGTGAGGTTGCATCCGATGGATGAGCGTCTCAGAGAAACTCTGTCAGCAATGATGGACGATGAAGCGGACGAGCTTTCAGTGCGTAGATTGCTTTCGCACGACGATCAGAGCGAAGTCACAGGGCAATGGCAAAGATGGCAGCAGGTGCGCGACCTGATGCACGAAGCACCGAGTGCGTCATACGGTGTGAATGTTGCAAGTGCGGTTCGAGCTGCAATTGATGACCAGGAAGCCCCAGCTGCAGATGCGGCAGCCACCAACGTCCGTGCTGGCGGGTACTGGCATTGGCCAGTGGCGGCTATGATAACTTTGGCTCTGGTGGTTGGATTTGGTGCCGGAGCCGGTTGGGGAACTTCACCGGTTGAGGTAGAAAATTCGCTGGCGTTGAGCGAAGCAGGCGAGGTTTCGCCACAGCTCGTGTTGAGTGCGGAAGAAGTCGCTTTGCAGAGATTGGATGAACAGCAGTTGCGCCAAGTGCGACAGTACTTGCTGGAGCATGCCCAACATAACAGCGTCGGCGCAGGGCGTGGTTCTATGGGGTACGCGAGAATGGTCAGTGCAAACGGTGGCTATTGAGCCCGAGGTGTCTGGATATGAATGTTTCGCTTAAAGGCGAACTCGCCACGGTTCGAAAGCTGATGCTTGCCTTGTGGGTGTTGTTTGCGCCCGCCATGGCGGCATATGCTGAAAATAATCAGGCTGCAGCACCATCTTCAATGACCGCAATGGACTGGTTGGAGCGTCTAGGCCCGGCATTGAACATGACGTCCTATGAAGGCGTGTTTGTATACGCCCGGGGAGACCAGGTGCATTCAATGCATATTGCCCATCGGTACCACAACGGACAGGTGGAAGAGCGGTTGGTAATGCAAGACGGCGGCTCAGGTGAAATTGTTCGTAAAGGCATGGATGTCGTCTGTGTGTTGCCGGATCAAGGACGTATTCGTTTAGATGAGGTCATCCCGTCGGGGCCGTTTGCCGAGGCCTTTACGAGTCAACTCATGCCGGTCGGTCAATGGTATCAGCCTGCTTTGCTTGGTGCAGACCGGGTGGCTGGCTACGATGTGGTGGCGGTAGATCTGACTGCTAAGGACAACCATCGTTACAGCCATCGCCTTTGGATTGAAAAAGAAACCGGTCTATTGGTTAAAAGCCATGTTCGTGACGTGGATGAGACGGTTTTGGAACACTTCCAGTACACCAGTCTGGAGATTACTGAGGATATCGCCGACGAAAAATTTGAAGTGCAAACCGAGGGGCGTGAGATAACTCGCCGTCTCGGTACGCCTGAACTTCAACAGTCATCCGTGGGGCGAATGACCGGTTGGACATTGAATTGGCGTCCGGACGGTTACATGGCGGCCGCCACCCCTAGTTCCAGTAATGGCAAAGCGGTTGCGTTCTCGGATGGTTTAGCAACGTTTTCGGTATTTGTCGAACCGGTCAAAGGGGTCAAAATGCCAACAGGCGCGTCAAGGGTGGGAGCGTCTACGGTCTATATTCACGAAGTATCGGCAGCGGAACGACCATTTTTGATAGTCGTGGTCGGGGAAATTCCGCCTGCAACGGCCCGAAAAGTCGCCCACTCGGTGTCGATCGATGATGCGCTGGCTCAAGGGTGGGTGGCAAGTGATCACTGAAACCGGAAAGGTGATTGCCCTTCAGGGAACGCAGGCTTGGGTGCAAACGATTCAGACCAGCGCGTGCGAGAGTTGTTCGGCCCGAGCGGGTTGTGGCCAGCGCGCGCTTGCGGCGGTGTCGGGGGGGAAAGCCAATCAGGTGTTGGTGTTGAATACGTCCGCTGCGCAGGTTGGCGACGAAGTCGTCATCGGTATGGATGAGCAATCGTTGCTGGCGGCCTCTTTGGCGGTATACGGGGTGCCTTTGCTGCTCATGGTTTTGGCAAGTATCGGAGCGTTCCGATTGCTAGGTGAAACGGACTTGGTGGCATTTATTGGTGCGCTAGTGGGTTTAGGGGCGGGGTTCGGGTTGGTGCGCCGCTGGCAATCCAGGTTGGGAGATCGCTTTCAGCCTCATATGGTTCGAGTAAACCGGATAGCGTCGGTCACCTGTCTGTAAAACCTACCGTTTTTTAAGTTGAAAATTAGCCGTTCAGCCATAAATTGTAACGGCAGACCAACGGCTAAAATAAGGGGGTTCTCATGCAAAAAATAACTACGCCGGTTGCTCGTTATCCCGATTTGTTCCGATCGGACTTCATGCCGGGCGTGTGGCTGGTGTTAGCGGTTCTGGTATCGGTTCTATGGAGTCAACAGGCGGCGGCGCGGGGCTTGCCGGATTTCACCGAGCTTGTCGAAGAAAACTCCAGTGCCGTCGTAAATATCAGTACCACCAGTGAAGCTGCGGGTCGCAGGTCGCGCTTTCAGGGGTTGCCGTTTGACGAGGAACAGCTGGATCAGTTGCCGCCCTTTTTACAGGATTTCTTTCGCGGCCCGAATTCGCCTTTTGGTGGTGCTCCAGGTGGTAAACAGCCAGCACGCTCAATGGGCTCCGGTTTCATCGTTTCCAAAGATGGGTATGTGCTGACCAATAACCATGTGGTTGAAGGTGCCGACGAAGTGAGGGTTCGTCTGAACGATCGTCGGGAGTTTGTTGCGACGATTGTGGGTACCGATCCTCGTTCCGATATGGCCGTTTTAAAAATCGAGAATGCTGACGATTTGCCCGTGGTTCAGGTAGGCAGTTCCGAAGAGCTTAAAGTAGGTGAATGGGTGTTCGCGATCGGGTCACCGTTCGGGTTTGATTACACGGTGACGGCAGGTATCGTCAGTGCGCTTGGCCGCTCTTTACCCTCCGAAAACTATGTTCCTTTCATTCAAACCGATGTTGCGATTAACCCCGGAAATTCCGGTGGGCCGCTGTTTAATCTGGACGGCGAAGTGATTGGCATCAACTCTCAGATTTATACGCGTTCTGGCGGGTTCATGGGCGTGTCGTTTGCGATTCCGATCGATGACGCCATGAGTGTGTTTCGTCAGCTTCGTGATGAAGGCTCTGTCGCTCGTGGCTGGTTGGGCGTACTGATTCAGGAAGTTAATCGTGATCTTGCCGAAACTTTTGGTCTGAAACGGCCTCGTGGTGCCCTGATTGCTGAGGTGATGATTAATTCACCCGCGCAGGCGGGTGGACTGCGGTCTGGCGATATCGTGCTGGAGTATAACGGTGAAGAGGTCGAACTATCGTCGGATCTGCCTCCGAAAGTGGGCCGCACACCAGTAGGTGAATCTGCGCGGCTGACCGTGCTTAGAGGGGGGGATGAGATCGAGCTTGATGTGGAGATCGGAGAGTTGCCGGAAGATGGCCGTGCCAGCCGTTCGAAGAGCCGTGATCCCCTTGATGGAAAAACCGGTGCTCTTGGTCTGACTGTTGAGCCGCTTACGCCAGAAAACGCCCGTGCTGCGGGTGTTGAAAGTGGAGTCCTGGTGACGGGTGTTGAGCGGGGCCCGGCTTTGAAAGCGGGAATTCGAACCCGTGACATCATCACCGAAATAAACCGCAAACCGGTGGGTTCACTGAAGGCGTTCCGGACAGTAGTGGAAAGTCTGCCGGATGGTCAGGCAGTGTCAGTGCGGGTGGTGCGTCAGGGGCGACCAATCTATCTGGTGATGAGGCCTTAGGTTAACGCTATTTTTTGAAGCTGTGTGCTGGCTCCCGGGCGTGTCACGACATGACCGGGAGCGTTTGCTATACTCTCCGAATCTTTCGGACCTTCAGTCATGGGATGGACCCGGTGACAATATGAAAAACAAGGAATTATCCCTCCGCCAACTGCTTAAGCTGCGCAATTCCTGGTTGGCATTGCTCGTTTTTATTGCTTCTGTTTGCGTCACTATCTTGCTTTGGCAGGTTTCCATCCGTTTGGTGGAAGACCGGGCTGAAGCCAAATTTCGCGCTCAATCCTTGCAGCTGAAAACGGCCATTGAAGAGCGGCTGCTGAACTACGAACAGGTATTGGCTGGCAGTGCAGGTCTGTTTGCGGTGAAAGGTGAGGTCAGTCGTGATGAGTGGCGCGAGTACGTTGAGAAAGTCGACATCAATCGTTATTACCCCGGAATCGAAGGGATCGGTTACGTACAAAGGATTGGCGTTCGCCAAATGGCGGATCACATTGCTTTTGTTCGGGCCGAAGGGGTGTATAAGTACCTGGTAAAACCGCTGGGGACTGGGCCTTATTATTACCCCATGGTGTACCTCGAGCCCGGTACGGAGCGAAATCTGAGTGCCCTTGGCTACAACGCCTTCAGTGATCCTATCCACCGGGTGACCATGGAGCGGGCCCGAGATGAAGCAAAACCAATGGTCACGGGCAAGGTCGTGTTGGTTCAGGAAGCCTTGGCCGAAGATCAGGCAGGTTTCCTCATGTACTACCCCGTATACCAGGGTGGGGCCATGCCGGATGTCAGAACCGAGCGCCGAATGATGTTGGCGGGCTATGTGTTCAGTGCCTTCCGTATGAATAACTTGCTGGATGGCATTGTTGGTCTGATTTCCCCGTTTCTTGATGTGCGTATATACGATGCCGCCGTCGTTTCCCGAAATACTCTTATGTATGGCTCCAACTTGGGGTCGCTGGATAACGAGTTCAGTTTTGAACTCAGCCAAACCGTCTCTCATGGTGGTCGAGAATGGCTATTGCAAACGCGGTCTACCCCCGCCTTTGACTATCTGGCCTCGGACCCCCGCCCTCCGATTGTTCTAGGCTCGGGGTTGGCTATTAGTGTTCTGATGTACCTGCTCGTTCTCTCGCTGGTGCGGTCACGTCTGGGGGCTCAGGTCAGTGCGGGTCGGTATCGAGCGATTACCGAAGGCGCTGCAAACGTGACGATGGTCATGAATCGATCGGGCGGCCCGATGTACGCGAGTCCGTCCGCCCGGGATATTCTTGGTTTTGATCCGGACCGGATCTCAGATCTGAACTTTAAGGCTTTGGTTAATCCTGACGATTGGGCGGGGTTGCGGCAGGCCTTCACGGATGCTGTGTCTTCTCCGGGTAAGCAGATGCCGGCGGTGCGAGCTCGTATCAATGATGCCGGCGGACAGTGCCGTGAGATGGAAGGTACCTTCACGTCTATGCTGAGTGTGCCCGGGGTAAGCGGGGTCGTGTTGAGTTTGCGTGACCTGACACAGTTAAAAGCGGCGCAATCAGAATTGCACCGGTTGGCTTTTTTCGACCCTTTAACGGGGTTGGCCAACCGGCAATTGTTTCGTGACCGTCTGAATAGTGTTGTGCAACGATCCCGCCGCAGTGGTGAACCGGCGGCCTTGATGTATCTGGATTTGGACGGGTTCAAGCGAATTAACGATACCCTGGGGCATGATGCCGGCGATGAGTTGCTGCGAAAGGTAGCTGAGTGGCTCCAAGGCTGTGTTCGGGAAGAAGATTCCGTGGCCCGCCTGGGTGGCGATGAATTCGTGGTTCTGCTGTCTAGGGTTAGTGGAACCGACGCGGCGAGCAAGGTCGCGGAAACGATTTTGAGGCGCTTGTGCCAGAGAGTCAGGCTGAGTGACCATGATGTTGGCGTGACCGTCAGCATTGGTATCACCATGGTTCCCCATGACAGCGAAGACGTGGGCACACTCATGAAGTATGCGGATTTGGCCATGTATCGAGCCAAAGAAATGGGCCGCAATAATTATCAATTCTTTACTCCGGCGATGAACATCAAAGCCGCGCGTCGCATGTTGCAACAAGAAGAGTTGGCAACGGCGCTGCAGGAGGATCGTTTTGTGCTGCATTATCAGCCAAAGGTGGACTTGGTAACCCAGAAGGTGATTGGAGTCGAAGCCTTCTTACGTTGGCACCACCCTGAAAAGGGGGTGGTGCCCGCGCAGCAGTTTATTAATCTAGCCGATGAAACGGGCTTAATCATTCGGTTGGGTGAGCAGGCATTTCGGCAAGCTTGTATTCAGGTTCAGGCGCTGGAGCGTGCGGGCTTTGAATCCCTAAAAATGGCGGTTAATTTTTCGGTTCGCCAAATCACCGATACGGGCTTTTTAGACTTAATCCGGCGGGTGATCACCGAAACCGGTGTCGCTGCGGACAGAATCGAGTTGGAGCTTCCGGCGGAATTACTCAACGAAGATCCGCGAATGCTGCGTGAGCTGCTGGTTTCGCTGAATGATCTCGGCGTTTGTCTGATTTTGGATGATTTCGGCAAGGGATCGTGCTCTTTAGTTGCGTTGCAGCAGCTTCCCCTTGATGTGATAAAGATCGATCACGGATTTATTCGTGATATCCCCTACAACGTCAGCGCCACCGATGTTGCTTCAGCGGTCATTGCTCTGGCGCACAAATTACATCTGACGGTAGTGGCCGAAGGTGTTGAAACGGTACAACAACTGGCGTTTTTGAAGTCCGCTGGTTGCGCTCAGAGCCAGGGCAATTTGTTCAGCTATCCGCTGGATGAAGATGCCCTCATCGGGTTCCTGATTCGCCAGTATGAGAAGCCGCTTATTTCCTGAACATGGCAATAGCGGCCGGATACCGGTAAAATCACGCCGTTCCCGGACCCGTAGCGGCTATACCGGGCTCAATCCCATGTCTTATATGAGTAATCATTGTCTGTGACTGAACTGAGCCGAATCCGTAACTTTTCCATCATTGCCCACATCGACCACGGTAAATCCACGCTGGCGGATCGTTTCATTCAAAGCTGTGGCGGTTTGACCGAGCGTGAAATGGCCGCTCAGGTGCTTGACTCCATGGATCTCGAGAGAGAGCGGGGCATTACCATCAAAGCCCAGAGTGTAACGCTCAACTACACGGCTCGAGATGGCGAAACCTATAAGTTGAACTTCATCGACACACCGGGGCACGTGGACTTCTCGTACGAAGTTTCTCGATCTCTGTATGCCTGTGAAGGTGCGCTACTGGTTGTAGATGCTGGCCAAGGCGTAGAGGCGCAGTCAGTGGCCAATTGCTATACCGCGCTGGAGCAGGGGCTGGAGGTTGTTCCGGTACTGAACAAAATGGACCTTCCGCAGGCTGAACCAGAGCGTGTGGCGGCCGAAATTGAAGATATCATTGGTATTGAAGCGCAGGATGCCGTGCGTTGCAGTGCCAAAAGTGGTCTGGGCGTTGAAGATGTCCTTGAGGATCTGATCCAGAGGATTCCGCCTCCGAAAGGGGACCGCAGTGCACCTTTGCAGGCGCTGATTATTGACTCTTGGTTTGATAATTATCTGGGTGTTGTGTCGCTGGTGCGAGTCATCGAAGGGGTTTTGCGCAAGGGCGACAAGATTGTTATCAAATCGACGAATAAAGCCTGGAATGCTGACAAGGTCGGGATCTTTAATCCTAAACCGACGGATACCAATATTCTCGAAGCGGGCGACGTAGGTTTTGTCGTCGCTGGCATCAAAGATATTCACGGTGCGCCAGTAGGTGACACCATTGTGCATCAGAAGTACGCGGAAGAAACTCCGATGCTGCCGGGGTTCCAGAAGGTTAAGCCTCAAGTGTATGCGGGCTTGTTCCCGGTCAGTGCCGATGACTATGACGACTTCCGAGATGCGCTGGAAAAGCTGACCCTGAATGACGCTTCGTTGTTTTTCGAACCTGAAAACTCCGATGCTCTGGGATTTGGTTTTCGTTGCGGTTTCCTCGGCATGTTGCACATGGAAATTATCCAGGAGCGCCTGGAGCGGGAATACGACATCGATCTGATTACCACAGCCCCTACGGTCATATATGAAGTAGTGACCAAGCAGGGTGAGACGGTTTCGGTGGACAACCCGTCCCGGCTGCCCGATATTGGTTCTATCGAAGAAATGCGTGAGCCGATCGTTGAAGCCAATATTCTTGTGCCTCAAGAGCATTTGGGCAACGTCATTGCTCTGTGTGAAGAAAAACGGGGTGTTCAGAAAAACATGCACTTCATGTCATCTCAGGTGCAGCTCAGCTACGAGTTGCCGATGGCAGAAGTGGTTATGGATTTCTTCGATCGTATCAAATCCGCAAGCCGTGGCTTTGCATCGTTGGATTACCATTTTGTGCGTTTTCAAGACGCGAACCTGGTGCGTCTGGATGTATTGATTAACGGTGAGCGTGTGGATGCACTTGCCATCATCGTGCACCGTGATCTGGCTCACCGGAAAGGGCGTCAGCTGATCGAGAAGATGAAAGAGCTGATCCCGAGGCAGATGTTTGATATTGCAATTCAAGCGGCCATAGGTACCCAGGTGGTTTCTCGGGTAACCGTCAAAGCATTACGTAAAAACGTAACAGCCAAGTGTTACGGTGGTGATGTCAGCCGTAAGAAAAAGCTGCTTCAGAAGCAGAAGGAAGGCAAAAAACGTATGAAGCAGCTGGGTAATGTCGAGGTGCCTCAGGAAGCGTTTCTTGCTGTATTGAAAGTTGATAATTAATAAAACTAAGGCGCCCGATGGATATTGATTTTCCACTGGTATTGGTTGTTCTCACCTTTGTGACGGGTGTGGTCTGGCTGGCGGACAAGTTGTTTTTGCGACAACGTCGTCTTGCCAACAGGAGTGAACAAGCCGAAACGAGTAGTTCGGAAGAACCCGCAGAGCCTTGGCTGATTGATATCAGTCGCTCTTTTTTTCCAGTATTGGCCGTTGTGCTGGTGTTGCGTTCGTTCCTGATTGAGCCGTTTCAGATTCCATCAGGGTCTATGTTGCCCACGCTGGAAGTAGGCGATTTCATTTTGGTGAACAAATACGCCTATGGTCTGAGATTGCCCGTGGCCGGCACCAAAATTGTCGAGATCGGGGACCCGGAGCGTGGCGATGTTATGGTGTTCCGTTTTCCGGAGGACGGTGTCACCAATTACATCAAGCGGGTGATCGGTTTGCCGGGCGACACCGTGCGGTACCGTAACAAGCAGCTCTTTATCAATGGCGAACCCGTGGCTCGGGACTTTGTCGCACGATTGCCTCCTATGGAACGCTGGCGAGAAACCATGGGTAGTGTTGAGCATGACATCTACCTCACCATGGGGCGTGTGTCTGGCTCGGGAGAGGGAGAGTGGACAGTTCCTGAAGGACACTACTTTGTAATGGGTGACAACCGGGATAATAGTAACGACAGTCGTTTCTGGGGCACGGTGCCGGATGAACTGGTGGTTGGCAAGGCCTTCGGCATCTGGATGCACTGGAAATCTTTCACAAGTCTGCCATCTTTTGATCGAGTGGGTGGCATCGAATGATCTCGAAGATTTCGGAGCGAACACGAATGAAGAATGGATTTCCCAAGGGTATGAAGTATCAGCAAGGCAGCGGCTTGACGATGATGATCGTGGCCTTGTTTTTTGCCGGTTTGCTGACGTTCGCTCTTAAGGTGGGGCCGGCTTATCTTGATGACTTTACTATTCAGGAAGCCCTCGAAAATCTTGAAAATACCGACGGCCTGTCCAAAATGGGGCCGGCTCAGGTGCGAGGGGTTATTAACAAGCAATTAAGTGTGAACAACGTACGCGGTTTTGATGCCAAGAATATCACTGTTGATAAAGACGGAGATTTGGTGCTCATAAGCGTTGATTATGAGGTTCGCAACAACCTATTTGGCAGTGTCGACACCGTCGTTCACTTTCAACACGAGTATGAGTTTAAAGGCAAGTGAGTTCAAAACCAGATCTTGATCAACTTCAGCGCCGCATTGGCTATCAGTTTAAAGACCCTGATCGGCTGCTGCTGGCGCTTACCCACCGAAGCTTTGGCAACCAGAACAATGAGCGTCTGGAATTTCTTGGCGATTCTATCGTCAATATGGTGATCGCCGAGAACTTGTTTTTGAAGTTCGAAGCCGCCCGTGAAGGCCAGCTAAGCCGCCTCAGAGCCCGTATGGTAAAAGGCGTTACCCTTGCTGAAATCGGCCGCGAATTCCAGTTGGGACAGTACCTGAGATTAGGGTCCGGAGAGCTAAAGAGTGGCGGATTTCGCCGTGAGTCCATTCTGGCTGATGCCGTGGAATCCATCATCGGAGCCATCTACTTGGACAGCGATTTCTATACCTGCCGAGAGCAGGTCTTACGCTGGTTTACCGAGCGGCTGGCAGGTCTGGATGTACAGGATACCCAGAAAGACCCAAAAACCCGATTGCAGGAATATCTGCAGTCGCGTCAGTTCCCGTTACCGCGATACGAAGTTATCTCGGTGGATGGCGAAGCGCATAATCAGACGTTCCATGTTACGTGTGCGTTGTCGTCGCTGGACCGTAAAACCACTGGCACCGGCAGCAGTCGCCGAATTGCTGAGCAACAAGCCGCCCGCAGTGCCCTCAAGAAGCTGGGCGTGGAGAATTCATGAAGAACGATATAACCACCCCGGATAATCCGGACAGCCGTTGCGGATTTGTGGCAATCGTCGGACGCCCCAATGTGGGCAAATCGACACTGTTGAACCACATCCTCGGGCAAAAGCTCAGCATTACGTCTCGGAAGCCTCAAACCACTAGGCACCAGGTGCTGGGGATCAAAACCGAAGGGGATGTGCAGGCGATTTACGTTGATACGCCGGGTATGCATGAAGAAGAGCCAAGAGCGATCAACCGTTACATGAATAAAGCCGCAACCTCCGCGTTGGTGGATGTCGATGTGGTGGTGTTTGTGGTGGATCAATTGAATTGGACCACCGCTGACGAGATGGTTTTAGAGAAGCTGGAGCGCTTGAAGTGCCCGGTCATTCTGGCTATCAACAAGGTTGATAAGCTAGAGAAGCGAGAGTTGATGTTGCCGCATCTCGAAAGCTTGGCTGCAAAGCGGGATTTCGCCGAGATTATTCCGTTGTCAGCGCTGCGCGAGACTAACTTGGAGCCTTTGGAAGAAGCCGTTGGCCGTTTCCTGCCACAGAGTGTGCACTTTTATCCGGATGATCAGATTACGGATCGCAGTCAGCGCTTCATGGCTTCAGAGATGGTGCGGGAAAAAATCACTCGTCAGCTGGGCGCCGAGCTACCCTATTCGGTAGCAGTGGAAATTGAAGAATTTAAACAGCAAGGTAAGACTCTTCACATTTCTGCGTTGATTCTGGTGGAGCGTGACGGACAGCGAAAGATCATCATCGGCGACAAGGGCGCTCGGTTGCGTCAGATCGGCCAGGACGCTCGTATTGATATGGAGCGAATGTTCGATACGAAAGTCATGCTCAAACTTTGGGTTAAGGTAAAGCGTGGTTGGGCAGATAGCGACAGGGCCTTGAAAAGTCTGGGCATGAACGACCTCTGAGGTTGATATGAGAGGAGCGGTGCAACACGAACCCGCTTACGTCATCCATCGGCGGCCATGGCGGGAAACCGCATTACAGGTGGATATCTTCACCTTGAACCATGGCCGTATGAGCGTTATTGCCCGCGGTGGTAACAGCGCGAAAAGCCCCCTTAAAGCGCAGCTTCAACCGTTCCAGCCTTTGTTAATCGACTGGACGGGCAAAAGCGATCTTAAAACTCTGGTGCAACTGGAGTTACGAGAGGCACCTCGCCTGAACCAAACCCGAGCGTTGTATAGCGGGTTGTACATCAATGAACTTTTGCAGCGTGTTCTACCGCCTGCAGACCCCCATCCAGAGCTGTTTGCCAACTACATCGAGAGTCTTCAGGCCTTGGCTGGTGTTCAGGTGAACAGCGATGTCGAGCCGATATTGCGGCGTTTCGAGAGAGCCTTCGCAGGTGCTTTGGGTTACGATTTTTCATGGGATCAAACCACCGATACCGGCAGCCCGGTAGAGGTTGGGCGGTATTATGGTTATGATCCTGTTCAAGGCATTGTTTCTGCCAGTGGTGCTAACGTTCGTTTGGGGCGACTACCAGGCGAAGCCTTGATTGCGCTGGCGGGCGACGACTACAGCGATGAGTCGGCGCGTCGAACGGCTAAACGCGTGATGCGTGTGCTTGTCGACTTTCTGCTGCAGGGGAAGCCGCTCCACAGCCGAAGTTTATTCAGTCATTCCGTTTCTTCATCAGAGAGAACCTTATGAACCCCAGAGTGTTGCTTGGTGTAAACATTGATCATGTGGCCACTTTGCGAGAGGCGCGGGGCACCCGCTATCCCGACCCGGTGCAAGCTGCGCTGGTTGCCGAAGAGGCGGGTGCGGATGGCATCACCGTGCACCCCCGGGAAGACCGCCGACACATCCAGGATCGTGACGTATTGCTGCTGAAGGACGTGTTGCAGACGAAAATGAATTTGGAAATGGCGGTGACCGACGCCATGCTCACGTTTGCCGAGCAGGTGAAGCCAGAGTGTGTTTGCCTTGTGCCCGAGAAGCGCGAGGAGCTCACAACAGAAGGTGGGCTTGATGTTGTAGGGCAGGAAGAGCGCGTCGCGAAAGCGTGTGACCGATTGGCGAATATCGGGGCAGAAGTGTCGTTGTTTATTGATCCGGACCGGGCTCAAATAGATGCTGCGGTCCGTTGTGGTGCGCCGGTCATTGAACTGCACACCGGCGAGTATGCCGAGGCAAAAACGCCAGCTCGGGTCGAAGATACTGTAAAAATCCTCGAAGATGCAGTGGCTTATGCGTGTGAACAGGGCTTGATTGTTAATGCCGGGCACGGTTTGCATTACCACAATACGGAAAGAGTGGCGGCCATACCGGGCATTAATGAATTGAACATCGGGCACGCCATTGTTGCCCGCGCTTTGTTCTCAGGATTGAAAGACGCGGTGAAGGATATGCGCGCGATTTTGGATCGCGCGCGGGCCTGAATTGCTTAATAGGTTTCTGATCGACGTTGTTGTTCGCGGAAGAGTGTTTGCCAGTCGGTTTGCTCGCTCCAGTTCTGCAAGCGTTCGATCGAACAGGTGAGCTGATCTTTTAGAATTTCGCGGTCAGCTGCTTTGCATTTTAGTGCGGTTTCAAACCGATTGGCGGCGGCTCGCAGTTCGGGCACGCCGCAATATCGGGTTGCTCCGTGCAGCTTGTGGATGCACTCCAATAGTTCCTCATGATTTTCGCCATCCCACAACGCCTGAATCCTCGGGGCGTCGGAATGCAGCTGCTCCAGCAACATGCTGAACAGCTCTTCCGCCAGGTCGGCCTTGCCCGCAGCAAGCTGAATGCTTTCGCTAATACTCATGCAGTCTTGTTGTACGCGGCGATTTGACGGACGAAGGATGCGTCCAGTGTCCCGAATTTCGGAAATTTTAAACGATGTACCAGAAGCTTTGCAGTCATAGCCGGTGTATTCGCGCACCAGCTCATTCAATTGGCGGCTACTGATCGGTTTGGGCATATAACCGTCGAAACCCTGCTGTGACAGTCGCTCCTGCTCATCTGCCAGGGCATGGGCGGTTAGCGCAATGATCGGGGTGTAATGCGTGTCAGAATCCAAGTCCCGAATGCGTGCGGTCGCTTCAACGCCATCCATGCCCGGCATCTGCAAGTCCATGAAGACCAGATCAAACGGTTTTTTGCGAGCCTTTGTCAGGGCTTCGAAGCCACTGGACGCGCCTTCCGCATTGATCTTGCAGTCTTGAAGCAGTGTCATGACCAGTTTCAGGTTCGCGTCGTTATCATCGACTGCCAGGATGCGGGGCGCTTTCACCTGAGTGCGTTCCGGTGTCGAAGCCGGTGTGTCTTCACGATGACTTGAATGGATGCCATGTATCAGCGCCAGCAGCTCGTCGTAAAGCGAATCCCGGCAAATCGGCTTGGTCAGGTGGCCGCTGGATAAGCCTGAAAGCGGTGTTTCGAGTGTTTCAAGAGTGGGGGTTAAAAGTAGAGTTCGGCAGTCTCGTTCCACTTCCAGAGCGCGCAGTAAGTTGCCGTATTGGTTCGAATTCAACAAGTGGCGGGTGATGCCCACGATCGCGGCGCCGTAACCTTCTTGGTGCAATTGAGCTTCTTCAACGTGCTCCTGCAGTGCGGCCGGCGATGACACTCTGTCTACCACCATGCCCCAGTCCCGCAGCAGGTGTTCAACCGCAAGCCCGGTGGTTTTCTGTTGCTCAAGATAAATCACACGCTCACCGCGAAGCGCTTCTTTGGGCGGTCTGTTATCGGCCGGCGATGAAAGTTCCGGCGTGAGTGTGAACCAAAAGGTCGACCCTTTGCCAAGCTCGCTTTTAAGTCCGATCTCTCCACCCATTTCTTCCACCAGACGCTTGGAAATCGCCAGCCCCAGGCCGGTGCCGCCATACTGTCGGGCTGTCGAAGCGTCTGCTTGGCTGAAGGCGTTAAATAGCGACTGCTGCTGGGCACGAGATAGCCCCACCCCGGAGTCGGTGATGCTTAAGCGCAATGTGACGCGGTTGTTCTCGGCATCTTCTTCTTCAAGGCTGGCGCGCAAAACGACTTCACCGGTCTGGGTGAACTTGATGGCGTTGTTAACCAGATTGGTAATAACCTGTTTTACCCGTAAGGGGTCGCCGACAATGTGGTCGGGGACATCGTTGTAGACCAAGGGCACCAAGTCGAGGTTTTTTGCGTGTGCTGCCGGAGCCAGCATGGTCATGACTTCTTCGACAATATCTCTCAGCGGGAAGGGTACTCTGTCGAGTAACAACTTGCCGGCCTCGATTTTCGAGAAATCCAGAATGTCATTGATGATGGTGAGAAGAATTTCGGAGGATTTCCGAATTGTATTGAGGTGATCGCGCTGCTGGCGAGGCAGCGGGGTTTTCAGCAGCAGCTCTGTGAATCCGATTATACCGTTCAGCGGTGTACGGATTTCATGAGACATATTAGCCAGAAACTCGGATTTGATCCGGCTGGCTTCCAATGCTTCCTTGCGGGCAAAATCCAGCTCTATGTTCTGGATCTCAATGGTTTCCAGTGTTTCCCGCAGGTCTTCGGTGGCCTGATCGATGTTCTGCTGCATTTCCGCTTGGGCCTGGCCCAGCTCTGATGCCATATCATTCAGGCCGGATTCCAGCTGTTCAAACTCCGGGCCTGCGCCGGTATACACGCGGGTTTCCAGTTTGCCCTCTTTTAGCAATGCCACAGCCTCGTTTAACTGGAACACGGGGTCGGTGAAGGCACGGCTGAGGCGCATGGCAATGCCCATACTCAGGAAAACGCCGCCGATGATCATCAGAAGCGAAATCAACAAGGCTTTGTAGGTTTCTTTTTCTGTGCGGGTATGGGACATCTCAACCATCACCCAGCCCAGAGGGTTCTGGGCTCGAGAGGCAGTTAAGCGCGCCTCTGGATCGATCATGGTTTCTATGCTCAGGTCCTGCAGATGAACAGGGTTGATAAAGCGCGTGGTGTGATTGAGGGTCAGTTTAACTTCCTGATCGGGCTTAAAGGCGCTTGTCGGTATTGCCTCGGAACTGCCCGGGCCAGTGTGTAGAAGCCGCTTGCCTTCGGGAGTGAAGAAAGAGATTGAGCGAACGTCTTGCTCTTCCAGCAAGGCGTTGGAGAGGCTGCTGAGCAGACTGCGGTTGGCGGTAAACAGGCCATATTCGGAACCGGCTGCCAGTTGGCGAGAAAGGGATTCACCACGGTCGTGAAGCAGGCTCTCAATGTTGTTGATCCAACTGTGGGTAAAGAACAGGCCCAACAGTAGAGTTGTCACGAGGGTGGGAACGAGTGTTACCACCAAGACTTTTTTGCGAATGCCCCACCGCCGCATATCTTGTTCCTGTTATTCTCATGAGTTCCCGGCGATGCCGGGTAAGGCACGTTATTCTGTTATAGCCGGAGGTCATGGATATAGCGATAAGCTGTATTGGGACATAACGGCTATAGCGAGTATGATTCGACCCCGAAAGTGTATCACAGGGTTTCAATATGACTTTCCCCACTGTTGAAGATTATGTCGGCCACACCCCATTAGTGCGTTTACAGCGCTTGCCGGGTGACACCAGTAACGTCGTTCTGGCGAAGCTGGAGGGCAACAATCCTGCTGGCTCAGTGAAAGATCGACCTGCTGTCAGTATGATTCAGGAAGCGGAGCGCCGTGGTGACATTAGCCCCGGTGATACCTTGATTGAGGCAACGTCGGGCAACACTGGGATTGCTCTTGCTATGGCAGCGGCCATCAAGGGGTACCGGATGGTCTTGATTATGCCGGATAACTTGAGTGAGGAGCGCCGGGCGTCGATGCGCGCGTACGGGGCCGAGGTTATTAATGTCACTCCTGAAGTCGGCATGGAAGGTGCGCGGGATTTGGCGATCCGTATGGAAGCCGAGGGCAAGGGTAAGGTGCTGGACCAGTTCAGCAATCAGGACAATCCGCTGGCCCATTACCGCACCACTGGGCCGGAGATCTGGGAGCAGACTGAGGGGCGTGTGACCCACTTCGTCAGCTCCATGGGCACTACCGGTACCATAATGGGAGTGTCCCGTTACCTGAAAGAGCGTAATTCGGAGGTTCAGATTGTCGGGTTGCAGCCGGAAGAAGGTGCTTCTATTCCGGGGATCCGACGCTGGTCCGAAGCGTATCTGCCAAAAATTTTCGATGCCGCAAGAGTTGATTCCGTACTGGATATTGGCCAGCAGGAAGCGGAAGACACCATGCGAGCCCTAGCCAGAGAAGAAGGGATTTTTTGTGGTGTTTCATCCGGTGGTGCAATTGCGGCAGCGCTCCGGCTCTCCCGAGAGGTTGAAAACGCCGTAATCGTTGCCATTATTTGTGATCGCGGAGACCGTTACTTATCCACCGGTGTATTCCCGAGCGCCTGAGCCGGAAACTGACAAGAGACTATTTGATATGAGTAGACGCCGCCGTAAGGTTCTGCCGCAAGAACCCGTGCGTTGTGAGATTGAAAACCTTGGCCACGATGGCCGAGGTATTGCCCGTGCCGACGGAAAAGTCCAGTTCGTTGATGGCGGTTTGCCGGGCGAAACGGTGATGGCAAAAGTGGTGGGTAGCCGCAGTAAGTTTGATGAATTGCGCACTTTGGAAGTGTTGGAAGCGGCTCCGGATCGCCAGCAGCCACCGTGCAAATTTGCCGACTTGTGCGGCGGCTGCAGCCTGCAACACATGAGTGCCGACGCCCAGATACGCTTTAAGGAAAACACTCTGCGCGAGCATTTCGCGCACTTTGGCGGTATTGAGCCAGAAGAGTGGGTCGAGCCCATGCGTTCGCCTGAATCGCTGGGATACCGCCGTAAGGCACGCTTGGGAGTGCGTTACGTAAAAGCCCGGGAATCTGTCCTGGTTGGCTTCCGTGAGAAGCGCAACAGCTTTCTGACCGATATCGATGAGTGTGTGGTGCTGGATCCCCGTATTGGCGAGCGGATCATGCCGTTGCGCGAACTGTTGCACGGTATGGCAGCGTTTGATCGTATTGCACAAGTAGAGGTGGCGTGTGGTGATGATCATGCCGCTATGGTATTCCGCAATATGGATGCGCTGGTGCCGGAAGATCAGGAAAAACTGATCGCCTTTGGTCAGGCACATGACCTGCACATCTATCTTCAGCCGAAAGGCCCGGATACGGTTCATCGAATCTGGCCCGACTCTTCCGGTCGCGATGACGAGCGTTTGAGTTACCGCATGGAAGAGTTTGATCTGACTATGCAGTTCCATCCGATGGACTTCACGCAAGTGAATGCGGGGATCAACGGCAAGATGGTGCATCGTGCGGTGGAATGGCTTGATGTTCAGCCCGGTGAGCGGGTGTTGGATCTGTTCTGCGGTCTGGGCAACTTCACGTTGCCGCTGGCTCGAAAGGGTGGGCAGGTTGTTGGAGTGGAAGGCGACGATGCCATGGTGGTTCGTGGTCGTGAGAACGCCAAGCTGAACGGTTTGGAAAACGTAGAGTTTTTCGGGGCTGATTTGCATGGCGATTTCACCGATCAAAGCTGGGCCAAGGAGGGTTTTGATAAAATCCTGATTGATCCGCCTCGCTCTGGTGCCGAAGACATCTGTAAGTATCTGACGGCTTTCGGTGCCGATCAGATTGTGTATGTGTCGTGCAACCCGGCAACCTTGGCCAGAGATGCCGGTGTCATGGTGAATAATGGTTACCGCCTCGTGCGTGCGGGTGTGATGGACATGTTCCCGCACACGACTCACGTTGAGTCGATCGCCTTGTTCGAGCGCGATCAGCGTAAATGAGTTTGAAGTGTCCGGTTTTCTGAGATCAGGGTAGTTCCAGAAACACCGGGCCAGTATCAGGTAAGTCTTTACTATGGTTAAAGTTAGGGAAGATTACGGGGTAACCGGCGACGGCCAGGTGGACATTGGCCGTTGGGTTCATCGTATTGCGGAACAGACCCATTTGGAGAATCCGGATCAGTTACGCTTGGCCTGTGAAAAGGCCAAACGGATCGCATTGGAAGCGTTCCGTGAAGACCGCTTATGGGCGCCTGGTGCCAACAGTTTTCATACCGGCCTGGAGATGGCTCAGGTTCTGGCTGAATTGCACCTTGATCAGTCCAGTTTGGTCGCGGCCGTATTGTACCGTGCAGTGCGGGAAGAGCGGGTAGAGTTGGCAGAAATCCGAAAAGAATTTGGTGATGAAGTCGCCGGGTTGATCAATGGTGTTCAGCAGATGGCTGCGATCTCCTCGATTCATCATCCCCTGAAAGGCAACGTACTGGGGCAGAGCGAAGGGCAGCTCGATAATGTCCGTAAGATGCTGGTGACTATGATTGATGACGTCCGTGTGGCGTTGATCAAACTGGCCGAGCGCACCTGTGCAATCCGGGCGATTAAAGATACCACCGAAGAAAAACGCATGAAGGTGGCTCGGGAGGTGTTTGATATCTATGCACCTCTGGCTCACCGATTAGGCATCGGGCATATCAAGTGGGAGCTGGAGGACTTGTCCTTCCGTTATCTGCATGCCACCGCTTATAAAAAGATTGCTCGGCTGCTGGACGAAAAACGTCTGGATCGTGAGAGTTATATTCGCCGAGTACTCGAAACCCTGCAGGCCGAATTGAAAGCTTCTGGCATCAACGCCGAACTGAGTGGGCGAGCCAAACACATTTATAGTATCTGGCGAAAAATGCGGCGGAAGGGCATCGACTTCTCTCAGGTATACGATGTCCGGGCTGTTCGCATTCTGGTGCCGGAGGTACGGGATTGCTATGCGGTGCTGGGTATAGTGCATTCGCTATGGCGCCACATCCCGAATGAGTTTGACGATTATATCGCCAACCCAAAAGAGAACGGCTATCAGTCACTGCACACCGCAGTTGTCGGCGAGGAAGGGCGGGTGATGGAAGTCCAGATCCGTACCCATGCAATGCACGAAGAAGCCGAACTGGGCGTTTGTGCCCATTGGTTGTACAAAGGCACGGATACGAATAACAAGTCCAGCGGTTACGATGCCAAGATAAACTGGCTGCGTCAGGTTCTGGAATGGCAGGAAGAGTTGGGCGATTTGTCCGGCTTGGCCGACCATTTAAAATCGGATTTTGTGCCCGATCGAATCTACATCTTCACACCGGAAGGCCATGTGGTGGATTTGCCACAAGGCGCAACGGCGGTCGATTTTGCGTACCGCGTTCATACGGAGATCGGTCACTCTTGTCGTGGTGCTCGTGTTAACAGTCGCATAGTGCCGTTGACCTATCCGCTGAAAACGGGCGATCAGGTGTTTATCCTGACCTCGAACAACCCCGCACCCAGTCGCGACTGGTTGAATCCAAGCCTGGGCTACATACAAACCTCCCGTGCCCGGGCGAAGGTCACAAGCTGGTTTAAACAACAAGATCGCGGGCGCAATATTGTTGACGGTCGAGCCATTCTTGAAGATGAATTCAAGCGCCTGTCGCTCTACGACTTGAACCTGACCGACTTGGCCAAGCGGGTTAACTATCATTCCTCAGATGATATGTTTGCCGCCATCGGTGCCGGTGACTTGAGGCCCTCGCATGTGGCGAATGTGGCTCAGCAGATGTTGGAGCCGAAAACCGAACAGCTGGATTTGAAGCTGAGCCCGGCCCGAAAAAGCGGTTACAGCACGGATTCCGATATCCAGATTCGGGGTGTAGGCAATCTCAAGACGCAAGTAGCCAACTGCTGCAAACCCCTGCCTGGTGACCCCATTGGCGGCTACATCACCGTGGGTCGCGGCGTAACCGTGCATCGGCAAGACTGCCTTACGTTTTTGAATCTTCAGGAAGTTGAACCTAATCGCATCATCGAAGTTAACTGGGGCGGCCAGCCAGCGGCGGTGTATCCGGTTGAGATCGAGATTGAAGCCTATGACCGGTCTGGCTTGTTGAGGGATATCACGCAGGTCTTTTCGAACTCGAAGTGCGACGTGTTGTCACTGCAAACGCAGACCAACAAAGACGAAAATACGGCCACCATGCGGGTAACGGTGGAAATTTCCAGTCTTGAACAGTTGGCTCGCTTGCTGGCGCAGGTCCGTAATTTGCCGAACATTATCGACGTAAGGCGGAAACGCTCATGAGCTATTCGATCGACGATTTGAAAATCCTCATGGCGCGCCTGCGGGAGCCGGAAACCGGCTGCCCGTGGGATACCAAACAAACCTACAGCACGATCGTGCCTCATACGATCGAGGAAGCCTACGAGGTGGCCGATGCCATCGCCCGAGAGGATTTTCCACATTTGAAAGATGAGCTGGGTGACTTGCTGTTTCAGGTCATTTTCTACGGACAAATTGGCGAAGAAGACGGGCATTTTGATTTTGATGCCATCGTTGATCACTTGGTCCGTAAGCTCATTCGACGGCACCCGCATGTGTTTCCGGAAGGCACTCTGGACAGCCGGGTTGACCCAAATAATCGCCCGGACGAGGCATGGATCAAAGCCAGTTGGGAACGCATCAAAGCGGAAGAGCGGGCAAGTAAGCCGGCTACCGAGGAGCCGGTTAGTCGGCTTGATGGAATCGCCAGCACCTTGCCAGCCATTGCGCGGGCGGAGAAACTGCAAAAGCGTGCGTCCAATCATGGCTTTGACTGGCCCGACATAACGCCGGTGTTCGATAAGCTGCACGAAGAAATTGATGAGTTGAAAGAAGCCTGGCAGGCAGCAGAAGTGGGCACAGGGGATCGCGACGCGGTTGAAGACGAACTGGGTGACCTGATGTTTGTGTGTGTGAACCTGGCAAGGTTCATGAAAGTGAATCCCGAGCAAGCTCTGGAGCGAACTAATCGGAAATTTGATGCCAGATTTCGGGCCATCGAGCGTATTCTGTACTCGCAAGGGCGGGATCTGGACAGTGAAAGTCTTGAGGCGCTTGATGCTATTTGGCAACAAGTGAAAGGCGTAGAAAAAGGCTAACCTTAAGGCCTGATAGCGTTTTTTGCGAATCCTTAGTATCGTAAGTTCAGATTGTTTCTGCTTATTTAAAAGGAACTCCATGTGACTGAACTGCATCCTGACTTGCGAGAAAACGTGCGTTTACTGGGTGAATTGTTGGGCCAGAGCATTCAACGATTTCCCGGGCATGACTGTTACGATCGAATAGAGGAACTGCGGGCTGCAGCGAAAGCCGACCGACTTCAAGAAAGCGGTTCTGGCCAGCGCCTAGTGACCTTGCTCGGTCAGTTGAGTGATGATGAACTCCTTCCTGTTACCCGCGCCTTTAATCAGTTTCTGAACCTCGCCAACCTCGCAGAGCAGTACCACGGGATCCGTCGTAAGCAGGGGCATGCATCGGACCTGACGGTGGAATCGCTTGCCGACGTTTTCGAACGCTTGAAGGCTGGCGGTGTTGCACCCGAAGAGCTGCATCAAAAGGTAGCGGATTTGCACATAGAATTTGTGCTGACCGCGCACCCAACCGAAGTGGCTCGCCGCACCCTGATTATGAAGTATGACGAAATGTCGGATTGCCTGGAGAAGCTGGATCACAGCGACTTGCTTCCCGATGAGCGGGGCGACACGGTGAGCCGTCTGTCCCAATTGATCACCGAGGCGTGGCACACTGACGAAATCCGTTTCGAGCGGCCCACAGCGGTGGACGAAGCAAAATGGGGCTTTGCCGTTATCGAAAACAGCTTGTGGGAGGCGTTGCCGAGATTTCTGCGTAATCTGGACACGTCACTGCTTGATGCTTCAGGCAAAGGCCTGCCCATTGAAGCCACGCCGGTGCAGGTTGCTTCCTGGATGGGGGGGGACCGCGACGGAAACCCGAATGTTACCCATGAAGTGACTCAGGAAGTTTTTCTGCTCGGCCGCTGGATGGCGGCAGACCTTTATCTACGAGACATCAAGGCTTTACGTGCCGAATTGTCCATGTGGCAGGCCAGTGACGAATTGAAAGCTCAGGCCGGAGACTCGCGGGAGCCGTATCGAGTTGTTCTGGGCCAATTACGGGACCGATTGGTCAAAACTCGCGATTGGGCCGCCGCCTGTGCCAAAGGCGAAGCCGCCGACGATACCAACATACTGTTTGAAAACGAAGATCTGACGGCACCTCTGGAGCTTTGTTATCGGTCGCTGGTGGATTGCGGATTAGAACACATTGCCAACGGCCCGCTGCTGGATACCCTCCGCCGGGCGTATACGTTCGGGTTGCCTTTGATTCGTCTGGATATCCGCCAGGAAGCAGCTCGCCACGCGGAGGCAGTGGCGGAGATTGTCGATTACCTGGGTATGGGAGACTACACAGCCTGGTCCGAGCCTGAGCGGCAAGAATTCTTGTTGCGGGAGTTACAAGGGCGGCGGCCATTGGTGCCACGTGATTGGCAGCCTTCTGAAGCGGTTAGGGAAGTGTTGGCTACTTGCGAAGTAGTTGCCAAGCAGACGCCGGAGGCGTTGGGTTCATACGTCATCTCGATGGCCAGTCAGCCGTCGGACGTGCTCAGTGTCATCCTGCTGTTGCGAGAAGCGGGCATGCAGTTTCCCATGAGGGTTGTGCCCCTGTTTGAAACCCTGAGCGACCTGCAAGGTGCGCCGGATGCTATGGCGGCGTTGTATCAGGTGGATTGGTACCGAGAGTATTGTCGCGGTCGACAGGAAGTGATGATCGGTTATTCAGATTCGTCTAAAGATGCGGGCCAAATGATGGCGGCCTGGGCTCAGTACCAAGCGCAGGAAAAGCTCACAGAGGTGGCCAGCCAGTACGGCGTGCATCTGACGTTGTTCCATGGCCGTGGTGGTACGGTTGGCCGGGGTGGTGGTCCCGCCAATAGGGCGATTCTGTCGCAACCTCCCGGTTCCGTGAATGGTAGTTTCAGGATTACCGAGCAAGGCGAGATGATTCGATTCAAGTTCGGCTTGCCGAAGCTGGCGGTGCAAAGTCTGACACTCTATACCACCGCTGTGGTTGAGGCGACGCTGGCACCACCTCCGGTACCGAAGGATAGCTGGCGAGAGGTAATGGATTGGCTGACGGACATCTCGCTCAAATCCTATCGCGATGTGGTGCGGGAGAATCCGGACTTTGTGCCTTATTTCCGTCAGGTAACCCCGGAAACCGCTCTGGGTAAGCTGGCTCTTGGGAGCCGGCCAGCCCGGCGCAAGCCTACCGGTGGTGTCGAGAGTTTGCGGGCGATTCCCTGGATCTTCGCTTGGACTCAGATGCGTTTGATGCTGCCGAGTTGGTTGGGCAGTGATGTCGCGCTCGAAGAAGCTGCTCGCCAAAATCGTTTGCCTGAGTTACGGGAAATGATGAAAGGATGGCCGTTTTTTAGAACCTACGTAGATATGCTTGAAATGGTATTGGCCAAAGCGGATCTGCGAATTGCCACCTATTACGAGCAGACCCTTGTGCAGGACGACACTCTGAAAGCCCTTGGGTCTAATCTGCGGGAGCGTTTGCACGGGTGCGTTGAGCGCTTGCTAGAGCTGAAAGAACAAGAAAGTCTGCTGGAGGATGAGCCGGTTTTCGCCCACTCAATGCGGGTGCGAAACCCCTATACCGATCCATTGCATTACCTTCAGGCCGAATTGTTGCGCCGAGACCGGGAGAGCGAGGGTAAAACTAACGTGCCCGAGCTCGTTGAGCGGGCTCTTAAAGTGACGATGGCCGGCATATCGGCCGGCATGCGTAACACCGGTTAACATCCGGCGAGGGTGCATGGCTAGGGCCTTGCATCAGTTGTGATCATTAAAGGGGTAGGTGCTGTTGGCAGTGGTAGAGAAGCTGGAGCTTTTTCTGAGTCGAAAAGGGATTGTCTATCGGCCCGTTGAGACCGAACCAGCCAACAGTCTGGATGCCTTGGTGCTTGCGTCAGGACGATCTCAGCACGACTTCGTTCAGAGCACGATATTGCTCGACATGAGCGGCGTAGTGATGGCTGTGCACCGGTTTGACAGTACGCTGGATTTGGATGCCGTACAGCAGGTAACCGGGCGACGTCTGAAGCCGTTGACCGCCCGCCAGATAAGCCGGTTGTTCAGTGATTGCGCGCCCGGTTTTGTGCCGCCTTTGGGTGCGGCATGGGGGATTCCGGTGCTGGTGGATGAAGACGCGATTTCTGCCGACACGGTTGTTTTTACAGGCGGGGTGAACCATTCATTGCTAGAGATGGATGGCCGCTCATTGAGACTTGCACTGGCGGGAGCAAGAGTGGGGCGATTGGTGATCCATGGTCAGGGCGTGGGCCAGCGTGAAGCCCTGACGCTCGAGCAAGTGGCCGACAAGCTCCAGAAGCTTTACCGTTTGCCTCCGATGCCAGCATTGGCACTGCGCATTCTCAGGCTTACCGGCAACCCAGAGGCTTCAGCGAAGGAGTTGTCGGAGCTGATCGAGTTCGACCCCAGTATGACGGCGCAAATTATGCGGTATGCCCGTTCCGCTTTGTTTGCCTACCCTGGGCAGATAAATACGGTTCAAGAGGCTGTGACCCGAGTTCTTGGGTTTGATCGCGTGGCTCACATTGCGCTCGGGATAGCCTCGGTCCAGGCTTTTGATGTGCCACGCAAGGGGCCTTTGGGGATGGACAATTTCTGGCGACATTCTTTGTATTGTGCTTTCCTGTGCCAGGGTTTTGCTGCCCGAGCCGGGCTTGATAAAGGTCTGGCTTATCTGTGTGGGTTGTTGCACAACTTCGGTTTATTGCTGGTAGGGCATCTGTTCCCGACCGAATTTGATGAGCTGAACGCGCTCAGAGAAATTAATCCCGAAGCCAGTCTGCAGGCGCTGGAGCAGGAGGTTCTGGGGCACAGTGAGCAGGAAGACATTCTTTCGGTGGGGCACGGGGCTATCGGTGGTATCCTGCATCGTCTCTGGCAGCTGCCAGAGCCTGTGATCAAAGCGGCGGGCATGCACCAATTTATTGGATACAACGGCGATCATGAGGAATATGTTGTGATGGTCCAACTCGCCAATGCTGTGTTGAAAGAGCACGGAATCGGGGATGAGTTTAATGCTGATGATGTGCCGGCTCTGGTTGCAATGTTAGGGTTGGATTTAGCCGATTTAGAACGGGTGAAACAAGACGTAGAGCAAGTATCTTCCGACTTGGATGTGCTCGCATCCTCCTTGTCTTCTTGAGCCAATCGGCCTCGCTTAAGCCAGCTACATACACTTTGAATTTATTTAAAATACGCGATGATACAGAGGTCGACTTTCTCTGCAGGGGCTGAGTTCGTATAATGCGGCCTCGATTCTCGTCTGGACCTGCTGAAACCGCCAGACGATTTCGGAGAAGTTGTCGCAAAAACGTGGGTTTTTGCAACAGCTTTTCGCACGACAATTTAAGACAACGGGAGTACAACGTTATGAAAATCATCATGCTAGGCGCGCCAGGTGCGGGCAAGGGCACTCAAGCCCAATTTATCACCAGCCAGTTCGACATCCCTCAGATCTCGACCGGTGACATGCTGCGCGCTGCCGTTAAAGCGGAATCAGAGCTGGGCAAACAGGTGAAAGAAGTGATGGCTTCCGGTGGTTTGGTGTCTGATGACATCATTATCGCGCTGATTGAAGAGCGCATTCAGCAGCCTGATTGCAAAAACGGCTACCTGCTGGATGGCTTCCCGCGCACGATTCCCCAGGCTGAAGCGCTGAAGGATCAGGGCATTGATATCGATTATGTGGTGGAAATCGCTGTAGACGACGAAGAAATTGTCAGTCGCCTGTCTGGCCGCCGCGTCCACGAAGGCAGTGGCCGTATCTATCACGTGGAATACGATGCCCCGAAGGTTGCTGGCAAAGACGACGAAACCGGCGAAGATCTGGTTCAGCGTGAAGATGATAAAGAAGAAACCGTGCGTAAGCGTTTGGGTATTTACCACGACCAGACTGCGCCGCTGATCGGTTTTTATCAGGGGTGGGCTGAGAAGGCACCTGCCGACGCGCCTAAGTATGTGCGTGTTGAAGGGGTAGGCAGTCTGGATAGCATTCGTAACCAGATCCTGTCACAACTTAAGTAATTGAAACCGGGGTAGCCGCGGAGGCTTAATCTGTGAAGTTGTTAGCACTGGATACGTCTTCCGAAGGCTGCTCCGCCGCTCTGTGGCTGGATGGCCAGATTACCGAGCGGTTTGAACTGGCCCCCAGAGGCCATACCCGCCTTTTAATGCCTATGGTTCGCGAGCTGCTCGCAGAACAGGGGCTGAAACCTTCAGATCTGAATGCCTTAGCCTTTGCTCGTGGGCCGGGTTCGTTTACCGGTTTGCGCATCGCCACCGGCGTCATCCAAGGTTTAGCCTGGGGGCTTGATTTGCCGGTTGTACCGGTATCGTCCTTGGCTGTTGTGGCTCTTAACGCAATTGAAGAGCACCAATTATCCGACGGCAGTGGTGTTGCGGTCGCGTTCGATGCGCGCATGAGTGAGGTGTATTGGGCGACTTTTACCTGCCGTGAGGGATTGCCTGTTTTATTGGGTGACGAGCGTGTGTGTCATCCGGATAAGGTCAGCTTGCCTGATTCAGTTCGGATCAGCGATGGCTGGTTTGGGGCAGGGCAAGGATGGAAGTTTCGGAATGACATGCCGGAAGCTGTTGAAACCCGTATAAGCTCTGCTGACTCTTCTCTCGTGCCAAGGGCGGCTCATGTTGCTCGCTTGGCGATCCCCGGATTTCATGCGGGTCAGGCGGTTCCTGCGGAGCAGGCCCAGCCAGTGTACGTCCGTGATGAAGTCACCTGGAAAAAACTCCCAGGGCGGGAATAGTCTCGGGAGACCACTGCCATGGCTGATAGCTCACCTGTAAACACTGCGCCTCTCGAAGACATTGTTGCCGTTGGATGCACCCCGTTGGGAGACAGCCATGGCGCCAAAAATCTAGCCGACGAGCTGGGGCTGACGTGGCTGGGCTTGGTAAAACCAAAGCTCGTCAGAGATTTCCCTGTATTGCTTATTATGGATGACCAGGGGCTGGCCCTTCAGTTAACCGGAAAGGGTGCTCCCGGCCCCGTCAGGGCTGAGTTCGTGACCGGAAAGATGGGTTATCGGCGCGAACATGGTGGTGGCACCGGTCAGCTGGTGGCCCGCGCGGTGGGGTTGCAGAAAACCAAAGCCGAGTTGCACGTACTCGATGCCACTGCAGGATTGGGGCAAGACGCGTTCGTGTTGGCAGGGTTGGGCTGCAAGGTAACGCTGTTTGAGCGGAATCCGGTTATTCATGCGTTGTTGGCAGACGGCCTGGCACGCGCTGCACTAAATGCGGAATGTGCCACCGTGGTTCAGCGCATGCATTTGCAGACAGGCAATTCTGTGGATTGGCTGCGAGACGCTGGCAGCGACGTTGCGGATGTGGTGTATCTGGACCCTATGTTTCCGCATCGAGATAAATCGGCGTTGGTGAAAAAAGAAATGCAGGTGTTCCGACAGGTGGTTGGCGATGACGACGATTCGGAACAACTGTTGGAGGCAGCACTGGCTGCGGCTCGTTATCGGGTGGTGGTCAAACGGCCCCGTAAGGCGCCGTCCGTCACCGGACCGAAACCGGCAACGCAGGTGGAAGGAAAAAGCAGTCGTTACGATATTTATCCGCTAAAAGCCCTGCCGAGCTGACACGGGTTCAGCCCGGTAGGGATTCATCGTTCAGGCATCCATCATGGTAATTTGTTGAATAGCCTGGCGCTTCTCGACACTCAGCACTAGGCGCGCATCTTCAGCGACCTCATCCAGCCCTTCTCCGTAACACAGCCGGCCTTCTTCATCCGCAATGAGTACGTCGTTTTTCTGCATGTTGGCGATGAAGCTTCGGAACAGGGTTTTGTCGAAAAATTCCGGAGCATTCAGGCCGAACAAAATCGACATTCGCTCAGCTAGCAACGTGCTCTGTTCTTCCAGTTCAGCCGCAGTCAGTTTGCCCGAACCGTACTTGCGCAGAATGCCCAGAGCGATGTGATAACGCTCGAGGGTCTGTATGACAAAACGCGACAGAATCCGTGCTCGCAACATCGCCTCGGTGCCTTCTTCCGGTCGGCTGAGCTTATCGTCTTCAAGGGCGACAAGAAGCCCTTGCTGGATCAAAACATCAATCCATTCATGGATGATGTTTTCGATCTCGTCTTGTGAATACCGAAGGAAAAGCTCCGACTGCAGATAAGGGTAGGCGACGCTTGCCAGGAAAACGATTTTCTCGCGGCGTAGGCAGGCCTTGTTCTCAAACAGGCTGACAATCAGTGCCGGGAGGGCAAACAGGTGCTGGATATTGTTGCGATAGTAGGTCATTAAGATGGCGTTGGAGCCTTCCAGCGAAATGATATCACCCAGCTTTTGCGGCAAACGGTTGACCAGACCCATGCCCTCACAGTAAGTCAGCCAGTCTCGGGCATTGCCTTCCGGTAGAGTCACAGTGTCGGCGTAAGGGAAAGCCTTGAGCATGCTGGCAAACTGGTCCATCAGGCGCACCAACTGGCCTTCGTCCATCGCCATGCGTTCGGTGCCAAGCAAAACGGTGGCTGTGATGCCAATGGGATTGACCGCGACCGCCGCATTGATGTTGCCCGCTACCCGCTGAGACAGTTCCGATACCGCATCGGGGAGCCAGTCTGGCCGATACTCTGCATCGTATGCTTCTTCGCGCCAAGTGTCGCGAACATCGTCCAGCACGTTCGCCAGAGGGATAGGGTCGCCGAAGTTCAAGGAAACCCGGCCAAACGAGTTGCTGAGCTTACGGACGGTTTTGGCAAGCCCGAACACGCTTTCTTTTTGCTTCTTTTTACCACGCAGCTCTCCGAGATAGGAGCGACCTTCCATCACCTTCTCGTATCCGATGTAGACGGGCACAAAAACAATGGGTTTACGATTGTCGCGCAGGAAACTGCGTACCGTCATCGCCAGCATGCCGGGCCTGGGTGGCAGCATTCGCCCGGTTCGGGAGCGACCACCCTCTACAAAGTATTCAACCGAATAACCCCGGGTGAACATCACGTGCATGTATTCGTTGAACACTGTGGCATACAACGGGTTGTCCTTGAAGCTGCGGCGCATGAAGAAGGCACCACCACGGCGAAGGATAGGGCCTACGACGGGCATATTTAGATTGATGCCGGCTGCAATGTGGGGTGGCATCAGCCCGTTTTTATACAGCACGTAAGACAACAAAAGATAATCGATGTGGGAACGGTGACAGGGCACATAAACAACTGAACTGTCCTGTGCAACCTCTTTAGCAACCTGAATGTTGTTAATAGCAATGCCGTTGTAGATGCGATTCCAGAGCCATGCGAGCACTCGTTCCATAAAACGGATGGTGACAACGGACATGCTGGCAGCAATCTCATCGGCGTACTTGAAGGCTCGCGCACGAACTTTTTCAGGAGCGATGTCTTCTGTCGCGGCGGTTTCCCGTATGGCTTCTTTTACCGCAGGGGTGCGCAGTAGACCTTCCACGAGTGTGCGGCGATGGGATAGGTCTGGCCCGAGAACGGCTTGGCGCACGCGCCGGAAATGGGTGCGTAGAATGCGGCCCAGTTTACGTCGGGCTTTCTCTTCATTGTCGCGGTACTCATCGATAACCTTGTTGAGCGACAACGGCTGGTTGAACTGTACGTAGGTGTCACGGCCGTGAACCAGGATCAATAGTAGCTTTTGTAATCGGCCGGCAACGGACCAGGTATCGGAAAGCAAAAGTTTGACCAGCGATTTCTCCTTGTCGGGAGAACGGCCCCAGAACAGCGATACAGGGACTATCTGTACGTCTTTTTCCGGGTGTTTAACGCCGAATTTGACGAGCTCACTGAACTCTTGAGTCGGCACTGGCTTCTGTCGGCCGCCCCGGAACAGGCCGCCCACACGTTGATAAAGAAAGAAGAACGAATGGGTAGAGCTGTTCTTGACCGGAAGTTCAGGGGCGGGGCCAGACAGCTTGGCGCGAACCACTTCTTGCTCCAACACCAAACGGCTCGATAGCGAGCTGTACTGGAGCACGTAGCACACGGGTTTTTCAGGATCGAGCCCGAGATCTTCTAACGTGTTGCCGCTGACGTCTGTGCGAACCCATAAAAACAGGATTTTGCGGAAAAAACACAGGATCAGGCTGCGAACGCCCTGATAAAATCGCATAAGGTGTAACTCCGGACCTAGAAACAGTGGCCAAGTTTAACGGGTTGTTGCGAGGGCGAAAAGTCGTATAGACATTCTTGCCAATGAATTCGATGTGTTACATTGCTGCCCAGCGTTAGATAAATAGGGGCTGGCTATGATGAATCACAGCGCGCAGTGGGTACCCGGTTGGAGTGACGATACGCCAAAACAGGGCGATTTGTTGTTGGCGTTTTCCGGAAGCAGCATTTTAAAGCCGGGTAATGGATGGTTTTTGCGTTGGGGTGGTCCCGAAATGGGGGATAGCCGGCCAGAAGCTTTGTCTTTGGGAACCTGGTGCGGACACAGACTTTTTGTCAGTACTTTGCCGGACACCGGTTTGCCGGGCCTTAGCACTGTGACACTCAGAGACGCAATCTTACAAGCTCCGGCTGCGCCAGTAGAGCTACTCAGCACCGGGTTTCAGGTTTGGCAATGGTGGCAAGACCATCGTTTCTGCGGGCGCTGCGGAGAAGCGACGCAAGCTCACCCACGTGAACGTGCCCGCTGGTGCGGACGATGTAACGTTCCTTGGTATCCCAGAATTTCACCGTGTGTGATCGTGGTTATTCGTCGTGATAACCGGTTTCTTTTGGCCAAGTCGTCCCGGGTTACCCGTAACTTTTATAGTTTGATTGCCGGTTTTGTTGAGCCCGGAGAGAATCTGGAGCAAGCGGTCGTTCGAGAAGTGAAAGAAGAAACCGGTTTGGATGTGGCGAACATTCGGTACCAAAGCTCCCAGCCTTGGCCGTTTCCACACCAAATGATGATGGGCTTTTTTGCGGATTATCAAGGTGGGGATCTTGTGCTTCAGGAAGACGAGCTGTCGGATGCCGGCTGGTACACGCCCGATGATCATCCACCGACACCTCCAGTCACCACTATTTCAGGGCAGTTGATTCAAGCCATGAAAGAGGAAATTGCCGCCTCCGGAGCGTCATCCTGACGATGAACAAACGTAATCCCAGAGTACTGGTGTTTGATTCGGGCGTCGGCGGTTTCAGTGTGGCCGCCTGTATTCATCGCGCGTTGCCCGGCGCAGAATTACTGTATGTGGCCGACAACGCGGGGTTTCCCTATGGCGATCAACCGGAACAGGTGGTGATCGACCGCTGCTGCTCGCTGATCGAAGCGTGCGTTCAGCAAACTCCGTGCGATGTCATTGTTATTGCCTGTAATACCGCCAGCACTATTGTTTTGCCTTATCTGAGAGCGCGAACAGAGATTCCTGTGGTGGGCGTCGTTCCTGCGATCAAACCGGCATCGCAGTGCACATTGAACCGAAAAATCGGTGTTCTGGCGACTCCGGCTACTGTGAAACGACCCTATCTGGACAAGCTTATTAGAGACTTTGCGAGTAATTGTGAGGTTGTCCGCTTGGGCGATCCGAATCTGGTGCGCTGGGCAGAAGAGTTGGTTTCCGGTCAGGAGCCGAATCAACATCAACTAAATGAGGCCATGCGTCCGTTTCAACAACGCGGTGTGGACACCGTTGTCTTGGGCTGTACCCATTATCCTCTGTTGCTGCAGTGGTTTCGGGAAAGCTTGCCGGACGTGGCGTTTTGGGTTGATTCGGGAGAGGCAATCGCTCGACGGGTCGAGTATTTACTGAAAAACGCTGGCCGCATGCTGCCTTCAGATGTGCCCGGCGAGTTGTCAGGAGGAGTGGTGGGAGCCGCCTGTTTTTCCGGCCCCGCTCCGGCTGGTATTGAGCGTTTCTTGGAAGGTATGGGAATGCCCGTCGCCGATGTGAAGAGTAACTGGCCCGGCTTAAAGTAACCGGGTCAGTTTAAACATCGCGAAGAATTCAAGTGCTGGAATGGCACGCTTGTGGCAACAATAGGTTTTGAAGTTTTCGCCTCGAAAACGGGATTTTGTGAACTCCAATCCTTTGAAATTGTATAAAAAATTTCCTTTGTCGTAGATGCCGTGCATCAGTTTTTTTAGCAGCGGGCTTTCTTGGTGCTCGGTGGCTTTGTCCAGTGATAAAGGTATCAGGCCCAAATCGATGAACGGCACCCCTTCTTCTTTAAACACTTCCATGGCGTGGGCCATCAAGGTGTAGAAAATGCCTTGACGGAAGTCTGCATTTGCCCGTGAGATATTGGGTACGTAGCTGATAATTTTGTTGTTGTGGTAGATCGGATCAAAATAGATGAAGCCGACAGCCTTGCCGTCTTCGTAAGCGTAGAAGTGGCGTTCGTTCTCGCGGTAATCCATTTCCATCGGGCGAATCAGGAACCGGATTTCATTGCTTTTGCATTTTCGAGTGCGTATCCAAGCCTCAGATATTTCGCGGGTGTGATCGTCGCTGTAGCGTTCTTTTACAGTGATCCCATGCTTTTCAGCCTGATTCAGAGCGGTACGCAAGATTTGTTTTTTCTTGCCTGTTAGCGACCATTTCTGGAGGTTGATACGGGACTCGCAGCCAAACTGTGTGCCATACATGCCGAAACGTAGGTGAAGAAAATCAACAACGGCCTTGGACACCTGAACGTATGAAGCGTTCGGAAACGTCTGCTGGAACTGCTCAAGAACCACGGGGAAATCTTCCCGCGCCGCAACCGGATCCGACAGGACGAAGGTGGCACCCCATTTGCGCATGTAAGCAATGTAGCCGACACCCGGTACATCGAAATATTGCATGCCGGGTTGTAGCGTGGAAAACGACTGCGAGTGCGCGCCGTGTTGCTTCAGGTAGCCCACACGTTCAGAGAATGTGAACTGGCAACTCGCGTTCTCTTTGATGCCATCGAGTGCAAGAATTTGGTCTGACATATCACTGCTCCCGTAACCTTTTTATTATCGTGGTTAATAGGTTTTAGGCTTTTTTCTGGCCGAGAATCGACCAATAGCAATCCATGTTAAGAAGCTTGAAGTGCTTCTTTTCGTTCACTTGCAAGCCCAGACGCTGCATGTGTTCGGGATAGTTGTAGATTTTGTGGAAAGCGTTGTTGGCGAATAGCCAAAAGACGAACACGGCCATGTACCAATACAGTTTTTTGAACGTGCGAGAGAAAATATTTCCGGTGGGGTAACAAAAATCGCCAACGACGATTTTGGCATCTGACTTACCCAGGTTGATCAGATGTTCCAGAACTTTAACCATCATGTCTTCATCGAATACGTTCAGGAAAAAGTTGGCGACAACCATGTCGTATTCGCCTGCTTCATCTACTTTCATAATATCGCTGTGGATACGGCGAATGCTGAGGTGAGGCGCTTCGTCACGCAGTGCATCACCAAATTTTCGAAGCATGGTTTCAGACAAATCGACCACCGTTACATCGGCCCCGAGTTCTGCTGCGCGAATCGCGTCACGACCATGACCAACGCCGGCAAATAAAACCCGATCGCCTTTTTGCAGAGTTTCAACATCCAGCATGGCGGTTTTGCAGTGATGAATGTTTTTACCGCTGTAAAGATTGCTGAGAAAGTCGTAGACGGGACCGATATATTTGTACTTATCGCGCATGATTGCTGCCTTCTTTCTAGTCTTTGTTTGCCGTCACCTTTTTGTCGTTGTTAACCGTTAGCCGGTGATTCGGTGACGTGCGTGTATGAGCTAGATTAGAGAAGGGACTGAGCGAAATATGTGCAGTAGCACGCATTTCGAGATACAAAAATTAACGAGCTGCAACGCTTTGCTAACTTCGTCAACCTTCCTGATCCGAGTGTCTTACAATCCTGGCTGGCGCATGGGTAAGCGTGACGACGAACTTTGGTTTTAAGACGAACTTCCAGTTAGCAAGGGTTATCGGCACTGATGTTGGGCCTGCGAGCAGCGTATGCACCGCGTGCGACATCCCGCTCATCGTGAATGTGTCTTTAAGCGCTGTGTTAGTAGGAGTGTGATGTGGTTGGTTTTTCTACACGTTCGTCGTCGTTTTTGAGGGACGGAAAACAAAATCGATTTGGGTTTGTATGTTAAGTATGCAGTTGGTCACCCGCTTGTCATACTAAGTGTGCAAGCATTGAACGAAAATAAAAGTAAGGCATGGCTCAGTATTCGGGAATGCTTGGACCCGGTAACCGGTTTGAGACACGGAGTGCAGAAAATGGCGAACGAACAGGCAGCGGCTGATAAGGCAACGTCTCAGGTGTTGAGGCAGCTGAAAGGAAAATGGGTGCTGATTACGGGCACCTCGGGATTTTTAGGGAAAGTGGTTCTGGAAAAACTTATCCGGACGGTGCCTGAGATTGGTGGCGTGTATCTGTTGATTCGAGCGAACAGGAAACATGCGGATGCCCGTAGTCGGTTTCTTGAAGAGGTTGCGACATCCTCGATATTTGATCGTATGCGCGAACACGATTCAGAGGCTTTTGAGTCGTTCCTTACCGATAAGGTGCACTGCATCACTGGGGAAGTCACCGAGCCTTCGTTTGGAATCGGGCAGCAGGCATTTCAAAAACTGGCAGGTGATCTAGATGCAGTGATCAACTCTGCGGCCAGTGTGAACTTTCAGGAAGCGCTTGATCAAGCGCTGAAGATCAACACGCTTTGCCTAGATAATATCGCCGAGCTGGCACGATTGAATTTGCAGCTTGCTGTTTTGCAGGTATCGACGTGCTATGTGAACGGCATGAATAGCGGGCAGGTCACCGAGTCCATCATCAAGCCGGCTAAAAAGTCTGTACCGCGTTCTGTGCATGGCTACTACGAAGTAGAGAATCTGATTGCGACCCTCCAGAGCAAAGTTGAGGAAGAGCAAACCCGTTTTGAGGGTAGGGCTTTGGAGAAACGATTGGTTGAGCTGGGGCTGCGTGAAGCTCGTCACTATGGCTGGAGTGATACCTACACCTTTACCAAATGGATGGGTGAACAACTATTGCTTAAGGCGCTGAAAGGGCGAAGCTTGACCATTGTTCGACCTTCTATTATTGAAAGCGCTCTTGAGGAGCCCGCGCCCGGCTGGATTGAGGGGGTGAAAGTTGCTGACGCAATTATTCTGGCGTACGCCCGTGGGAAAGTATCGTTGTTTCCGGGCAATCGTTCAGGTGTTATCGATGTCATTCCCGTGGATCTTGTGGCCAACTCAATCATTCTTGCGCTGGCAGAGGCTCTGGCTGAGCCCAATGGCCAGAGAATTTACCAGTGCTGTAGTGGTAGCTCCAACCCGGTTACCATTGGTCAGTTCATTGATCATCTGATTGCCGAAGCAAAAGCGAATTATGCCGCTTACGATCATCTCTTCTACCGGAAGCCCTCTAAGCCTTTTGTGGCAGTCAATCGAACCTTGTTCGAGCTGGTGGTGAGAGGTGTACGTCTGCCTCTCAGGCTGACCAATGGGGGGCTCAAACGTCTGGGCAGTCGTGCCGACCTAAAGTGGCTGAGAAATCTGGATACGACTCAGTCGCTGGCGACGATTTTCGGGTTTTACACGGCACCGGATTATATTTTTTGCAATGACGAGCTACTTGCGTTGGCAGAACGCTCCGGCGCCGTGGATCAGAGCTTGTTCCCGGTAGATGCCCGCGCCGTTGATTGGGTAACATATCTGCGGAAAATTCATTTGGCCGGGCTCAATCGTTACGCGCTGAAGCCTCGAAAAACCCGAAGGGTTAAGACAAAAAAACAAGCCAAATGTGCGGCGTGAATGGCCTTGAACGCTTGAGTTTTACTTGAATGTTGATTTCCCCTCTGTTCGAACGCAGGACGTTCGTCTAATTTATTTTGGACGTTCGTCTAATTCAATGTGTAGTGAGTCACGTGTTGAACTACGTGTAACCATATTTTCGAACGCGGCACTGCGTTCCACCCGCCTTGAAACGACATTCGATAACGATAAAAACTCTTAGCAAGGGGAATACAATGACAGATAAGAAGGTGTATCCGGTTCAACCCGATATCGAGAAAAATGCTTTGGTGACGGCAGAGCAATACGAGAAAATGTATCGCCAGTCCGTTGAAAAACCGAATGAATTCTGGGGAGAGCATGGTAAGCGTATTGATTGGATCAAGCCGTTTACCAAGGTGAAAAACAGCACCTATGATTACAATAACCTTTCTATAAAATGGTTCGAAGATGGCGTTTTGAACGCCGCGGCTAACTGCCTAGATCGCCACCTTGCCGACCGCGGCGATCAGACCGCCATTATTTTTGAAGGTGACGATCCTTCGGTTTCACGCAATGTGACTTACCGCGAACTGCACCAAGAAGTCTGTAAGTTTGCTAACGTGCTGAAAGATCAGGGCGTTAAGAAAGGCGATGTCGTTACTATCTACATGCCAATGATCGTGGAAACGGCCGTTGCGATGCTGGCTTGTGCCCGCATCGGTGCAATCCATTCTGTGGTGTTTGGGGGCTTCTCTCCCGAAGCTGTCGCAGCCCGTGTGGTTAATGGTAAGTCTCGTTTTGTTATAACCGCTGATGAAGGTTTGCGTGGCGGTCGTGCCATTCCGCTGAAAAAGAACGTAGATGCGGCGCTCAACCACGAAAGTAACGCTAAGGTGGAGCGAGTCATTGTGGTGACTCGCACCGGTAACGATCAGGTGCCTTGGACCGAGGGGCGTGATGTTCGTTACGAAGACTTGATGGCAAAGGCGTCGACCGAGTGCGAGCCTGAGCCGATGAATGCGGAAGATCCGTTGTTCATGTTGTATACCTCCGGCTCCACTGGTGCGCCGAAAGGCGTGCTACACACCACCGGCGGCTATATGGTTTATGCCGCTATGACCCATCAGTATGTGTTTGATTATCATGATGGCGATGTTTACTGGTGCACGGCGGATTTTGGTTGGGTTACCGGGCACAGCTATATCCTCTACGGCCCCTTGGCAAACGGTGCAATCACCCTGCTGTTTGAAGGTGTACCTAATTATCCCGACAGTTCACGGATGGGGCAGGTCGTGGATAAGCATAAGGTCAATATTCTGTACACGGCGCCTACCGCGATTCGTGCGTTGATGGCCGAAGGCGCGTCTTGCATGGATGGCACGACCCGCGACAGCCTTCGCGTGCTGGGCTCGGTTGGCGAGCCGATCAACCCCGAGGCCTGGGAGTGGTACCACCGTGTAATTGGCAACAGCAAATGCCCGATCGTGGATACCTGGTGGCAAACTGAAACCGGCGGCATTCTGATTGCGCCCCTGCCGGGCGCGGTGGATCTGAAGCCGGGTTCGGCCACGCGGCCTTTCTTCGGTGTTCAGCCCGCGTTAGTGGATAATGACGGTAATCTGCTGGAAGGCGCCACCGAGGGCAACCTGGTGATTCTGGATAGTTGGCCCGGACAGATGCGCACTATTTACGGGGATCACGAACGCTTTATCCAGACTTATTTCAGTACCTACAAGGGCATGTACTTCACCGGAGACGGCGCGCGCCGCGATGAAGATGGCGATTACTGGATTACCGGTCGTGTTGATGACGTGTTGAACGTGTCTGGCCACCGCCTGGGTACTGCCGAAGTTGAAAGTGCTCTAGTCGCCCATGATAAAGTGGCAGAAGCTGCCGTGGTGGGCTACCCCCATGAAATTAAAGGTCAAGGCATCTATGTGTACGTTACCCTGATGCAGGGTGAAGAACCGTCTGATGAGTTGAAGAAAGAACTGGTTCAGTGGGTTCGTAAGGAAATTGGGCCGATTGCGTCACCGGATGTGATTCAGTGGGCCCCGGGTCTTCCAAAAACAAGATCCGGCAAGATTATGCGAAGAATATTGCGTAAGATTGCAGCCAATGAGCATGACCAGTTGGGAGATACTTCCACGCTGGCCGATCCAAGTGTAGTGGATGAACTGATTGGTAGCCGGGCGACGAGTTAATCGCTCATGGCTGCCAGCCTATAACCTGTGAGGGATGTGTGGAATGACACAAACAATTATCGTCGCTGATGACCACCCTTTGTTTCGAGCAGCCTTGAAACAGGCGGTCAACCAAGCGGTGCCGGATGCGAATACTGTCGAGGTGGACAGCATCAAGGCATTACAGGCGGCGGTAGAGGCTAACCCCGATGCTGACCTGATCTTGCTGGACCTGAATATGCCGGGGGCACATGGTTATTCGGGTTTGGTGTTCATGCGAGGCCAGTATCCGGGCTTGCCCGTGGTGGTTGTGTCGGGCTCCGAAGACTTACAGGTTATGCGTCGCTCTGTGGACTATGGTGCCTCCGGCTTTATCCCGAAAAGCGCGCCTCTGCCGACCATCACGGAAGGCATTCAAGCGGTTCTGGAAGGCGATGTGTGGTTACCAGACGGCGTGGCCGACAAGATCGAGCGGATGCAATCCGAACCCACGGACTTTTCGGAGCGTCTGGCCTCTCTGACGCCCCAGCAGTTCCGTGTCTTGGGTATGTTGGCTGAAGGACTTCTGAACAAACAGATTGCTTACGATCTGGACGTGTCGGAAGCCACTATCAAGGCTCATATTACAGCGGTATTCCGCAAGTTGGGTGTGCGTAATCGGACTCAGGCGGTGATCGCTATCCAGCAAATGGAACTTGACCCTTCGGAGCAATCGCTTTCGGGTGGTTGATGGCTGGGTATTGAGCGGTGGATAAGAAACGGGAGCCTGTCGGCTCCCGTTTTGTTTAGCCTGCGTAACCCAGCTTTTTGTTCACCAGGTTAAATAATTCCTCGCCCTGCGACCATTGTTTGAAATTATCGAGAAACTGTTTGGTCAGGGCCTGGTTCCAGCCAATAAAATCGCCTGCCATGTGAGCTGTCATAATGACATTCTCTCGGGCCCAAAGCGGATGGTCTTCTGGTAGAGGCTCTTCTTCGAAGACATCGAGTGCCGCCCCGGCAAGTTCTCTACCATCCAATGCTTTGATCAACGCTTCGGTATTCACGATGGGGCCGCGTCCAATATTGATCAGGCGTGCCGTTTTTTTCATCGAGGCAAAAGCTTTAGCATCAAACAGCCCTTCTGTTTGGGGTGTTAACGGTGCGGCAATCACCACAAAGTCTGCCTGTTCGAGTTGTTCATACAGCGCATCATTGCTGTGTACCGCATCGAAATCCGGGTCGGACTCCCGGGCCGTTCGGGCAATCCCGTGGGGATGCATGCCAATCGCCCTCACCAAACGGCCGATTTGACGGCCGATGGAACCGGCGCCAACCACGAGTACTTGTTTGCCTTCAGCGCGCTCGGTATCCCGGTGTTTCCACTGGCGTTTCGCTTGCAGCCTGAGCGATTCGGGAAAGTCTTTAGCAAACATCAAAATGGTGCAAAGCACGTACTCGGCGATGGTTCGGTCGAAAATGCCGCGAGCGTTGGTCACCGTAACGTCACTGTCGATCAGGGCGGGGAACATCAGTGCATCGACACCGGCACTGGTGGCGTGAATCCACTGCAGCCGATCGGCTGAAGGCCAAGCGGCTTCGAGTGCCTCTGTGCGAAAGTCTGTCACCATCATCACGTCGGTGCCTGGTAGGGTCTCCCGCAGAGATTGCTCATCGCAGGCGAAGCGAACTTCAGCCTGATCTTTAAGAGGTTCAATGCCTGGTGGCGTAGAATCATCGGGGGCGGTGAGCACGGTCACAACCGGTTTGCGGGACTCTGTCATGTCAGCTCCAGAAGGGATTTGCAGTCTGTTCATTTATAATTACACAGTCTGGTTGCCAGTAAGGCCGTGGTCAAATCAATCACAGTACTTGTAGACCCGGGGCTTCGTGCTACGCTCGAGGTAGGCCTTTATTCCCCTGACGTGCAAGGAGGTGGACATGCCGGAACCGTTGAACAAGAGTGTGGGCCAGGCAACGTCTCGCAAAATGAAGTACCGGAAAGCGAAGGCCAGTTGGAATCCTTCGATGCAGGCCATTCCCGTATCGGGAATTCGAAAGCTTGTGAATATGGCCTCCAGCATGAAAGATGTTATCCATCTTTCGATTGGGCAGCCAGACCAACCAACACCACCGCACATTATCGAGGCTTACATTGATGCGCTGAACGCCGGACAGACAGGCTATACAATGGACGCGGGCCTGCCAGAGCTCTTGGTGGCTTTACGAGATTATTACGGCAAGCGCTATAACCGAAAGTTGACCCGGGACAACATCCTGATCACCAGCGGGGCGACTGAGGCGCTGTATTTGGCGATCTCGGCGACCTCGGCGCCGGGGCGACAGTTTCTTGTTACCGATCCATCGTTTCTTCTCTATGCGCCGCTGATTCGGATGACCGGCGGGGAAGTGAAGTACATCCCAACCTATGCTGAAAACAACCATCAGCTTGACCCCGATGATGTCATACGGGCTATGGGGCCTCGTACTTTTGCGTTGGTGCTTAACAACCCCAATAACCCCACCGGGGCGGTGTACCCCAGAAGTACCGTGGAGACGATTCTGGAAGAGTGCGCGTATCGGGGCATTCAGGTCTACGCCGACGAGGTGTACGACCATATGCTGTTTGATGACGAGGATTTTGCCAGTGTCCTGAGCTGTGCCGTCGACCTTGATAACATCATGTGTATCAGCAGTTTTTCGAAAACTTACAGTATGGCCGGTCTTCGGGTGGGGTGGGTGATCTCGAGTCAGGCGGCGATCAAATCGTTGCGGCGTTATCATATGTTTACCACGTCGGTGGCCAACACGCCGGCTCAGTTTGCCGGAGTCGCAGCGCTCACGGCGGAACAGCATTGTGTGCAGGATATGGTGAACATTTATCGCGAACGTCGGGACAATATCGCCAATTTGATTGACCGTACACCTCACCTTACGGGTTACAAACCTGGGGGTGCCTTTTACGCCTTCCCCAATTTGCCACCCCATGTGGATGGCTCCGATGTGGCGCTGCGAATGTTGAAAGAAACGGGCGTCTGCGTGGTGCCGGGTGATGCCTTCGGTGACCATTGCTCCAACGCACTCCGATTCAGCTTCTCACTCAGTTGCGAACGGATGGATGAAGCTTTTGACAGGATTATCCCCTGGATGGCCAAACAGAAGTTCTGATACAGGACTGTAAGTTGTCAGCTCCCGGGAGATGCCGCACTATAGGAGTCTTCCGAGGAGGCTGATACATGAACGAAATACTTAAACCGATTGTGCGTTTAGCACTGATCTTTGCGGTTGTTGTGGCAAGCGGTTGTGCCAGTTTTTCCCCGTACTCGATTACCGAGGGTGAAGTGGAGCAGCATTTGAAGAATGCGGTTGCCAAATACGATCGCGAACAGCTTCAAAGTGGCTCTCCGCTCAGCCTCAGTTTGACGGACGCGGACATTACTCTGGGCCCTGATGGCCGTGATGTGGCGGTTATTGATCTGAAGGGGCAGGTTGCTCTGAATGCACTTTTGGCCAAGCTGCCGGTTGATCTTGCGCTCAAAGTAGAAGGCGCGCCGGTGTACGACAGCGAGGAAAAAGCGATCTACATCCGCCGCCTGCAACTGTTGGAAAGCTCGATTGATTCGCCGTTCTTCAAGGGCGATCTGGGGCCGGTGACCGACTCTGTCATGCGGGTTGTGGCGCAAATGCTGGAAACCATGCCGGTTTACCGTTTGGATGAGACAAATACGGCTCAGCGCCTGTTAGGGATTGTGCCGATGGATATCCGGGTTGCCAGCGGTCGTTTGGAACTTGTGATGGCGGAGTAGAATCGAGTCGCTGCATACAGGTAAAAAAAGGCCGGATGAACTTGTTTCATCGGGCCTTTTTGCTGTGGGAGAAAAGCTTGTTCAAGCCGTTGCTTTCAACGCCTCCTCAAAGATACGGGTGGCTTCGTCAATTTGCGCCTGGTTAACGATCAGTGGCGGTAGCCAGCGTACGATTTCCTGATAGGGGCCGCAGCGCAACATCAGCAGACCACGTTTTTCACACTCCTTGAGAATGTTGCCGGCCCGCTCTCCATCCGGGCTGTCGCCGCGACGCATTTCCACTCCGAGCATCAGGCCCATACCCCGAATGTCCGCCATGTCTGGATAATCTTTTTTCAGTGATTCCAGATTACTGCGCAGGCGCTGACCCATTCGCTCAGCATTGTCGACGAGACCTTCTTCGCGGATCACGTCAATGGTGGCGATGGCTGCCGCGGCTGAAACCGCATTGCCGCCGTAGGTGCCACCCTGAGAACCCGGCCAGCCTTTGGCCATGGTTTCTTCTGACGCAGCCAACGCCGAGATGGGGAAGCCGCTGGCCAAGCCTTTTGCGATCAGGATGGCGTCGGGGGTGACCCCGAAGTGATCGTGAGCCCAGAACTTGCCACTGCGACCAAAGCCGGCCTGCACCTCATCAAACACCAGCATGATGCCATGTTTGTCGCAGCGTTCCCGCAGTCCTTGCATGAACCGGGTGTTGGCCGGGACATAGCCGCCTTCACCCTGCACCGGTTCAATGAACATGGCCGCCGTTTCTTTGGGGGCTGAATAGGTGACAAATATCCGGTCCAGCTCTCGCAAACAGAAGTCGGTGGCTTCCTCTTCGCTCCAACCATAGTGAAACGCGTGGGGGAAGGGTGCGACAACAACGCCGCTCATCATCGGGCTGACACCGGCCCGCAAACCAACACTGGAGGTGGTTAATGAGAGTGAACCCATGGTGCGGCCGTGAAAGCCGCCGTGAAATACGATGATGTTCGGGCGTTCCGTGGCTTGGCGAACCAGCCGAATGGCCCCTTCGACAGCTTCGGTACCTGCGTTTGAGAAGAAAAAGGCATTCAGCGGATCCGGGGTGAGCTCGCCCAATTTCTCCGCCAATTCCGGCAGTCTGGGGTTCATGACTGTGGTGGCCTGCGCATGAACCATGGTGGCGACTTGATTCTGGGCAGCCTCCACCACTTTCGGATGGCAGTGCCCGGTACTGGTGACCCCGATTCCAGACGTGAAATCCAGATAACGACGGCCTTCCGGGTCAATAATATAAGCACCTTCGCCTTTGGCGGCAGTGACACCTGTGGCTTGTTTCAGCAAAGGGGACAACTTGCCCTTATGGTCGGTCATTGATTACCTCCCGGAATGAATTTGGAAACTCACTAGCAGCCTAGTCACGAGGTCAGGCGTTTACAAATGGCGTCTTTGATTTCCTGGGTGTCACGTTGTTCAGAGCCTTGTTCGGCAAGGTCGGCTGCCACCGCATCGAACAGTTCTTTACCGGCAACTGCGAGTTTAGGGTCTTCTTGCCCCAGCCATTCCAGCATACGCGCCGTGGTGAACAGCATGGCGGTGGGGTCGGCGATGCCTTTGCCGGCAATGTCGGGTGCGCTGCCATGAGTTGGTTCGAACATGGAGGGCATGTTCGTGTCAGTCGGGTTCAGGTTGCAGGACGGCGCAACGCCCATGCCGCCAGACAGCACGGCGGCGAGGTCAGTCAGAATGTCGCCCTGCAAGTTGCTGGCTACCACTACGTCGAATGCCCAAGGGGACTGCACGAATTTCATGCAGGCGGCATCTACCAGTTCGTGATGAGTTGCGACATCAGGGTAATCTTTGCTGACGGCTTCGAAGACTTCCGTATACAGGTCCCCCCAGTGCCTTAGTGCATTACGTTTGGTGATCACGCACACCTGACTTTCGCAAGAATGTCCGTCCAATGTTTTGAACGCTCTAACCCGCCCTTGCAGAGCGCGTTCGGCGGCGCGCTTGCGTGCTTGCTCGAAACCGTAACGGATAATGCGTTCGGTGGCGTGGTGCGTAAACACTTCCATTTGGGTGGCGACTTCGTCGGGTGTTCCCTGGCGCAGCCGGCCGCCTTGGCTGACGTATTCACCCTCACTGTTTTCCCGAATCACGAGCATGTCGATGTCTTTGGCGCGGTCATCCCTCAGATACTGGCGTGCACCGGGCAGAAGGCGAGCGGGCCGTTCGCAAACCCATTGGTCAAAACCTTTGCGCATCTCGAGAAGGGGCGAAAGGGAAACGCTGTCAGATAGTAGATAGCGTTCAGGATCGTTAATCGGGCCGGGGTCGCCCAGTGCGCCTAACAGAATAGCATCGTAGGTCTTGAGCTGCTCCAGCGCATCGGCTGGCCAGCTTTCTCCGTGTTCTTCGTGCCAGGCATGAGACGGCCATGGAAATCGTGTCCATTCCAGGGCCAATTGATGCTTGCTGCGTAACGCTTCCAAACAATGAATAGCGACTGCGACAACCTCCGGGCCAATGCCGTCGCCGGGGGTAACTGCGATGCGGGTGGTTTGGGTCATTCCCGAACCTCCTGAACGGTGTGGGGTAAGCGGATTCAACAACCCCAGTGTAGCCCTGTCGCGACTATATGCCAGTTCTAAGGAGCAAGGAAATCAAGGCTCTGTTGTGCCTTGTGACAGATGATGGTTATAGTGGCTGAACCATTGGCTTAGGCCTCGATTAACCTCCCGAAAACAGGATCTTCAAGTGCTCTATCGGATTGTCACGCTCATTGGTGCGCTCGTCTTTGTGGCGGCTTTGTTTGGTTTGATCTGGTTCTTCTGCAAGAAGTTCCTTGAGCATCACGGTGTGAAGGATCAAGTGTCAGAACGAGCCACGGCACTGGCTACCTGGACCTTTGCCGGCATTGCCATCGGTCTTGTGTTTGCTGTGGTCGGTGCTTTTGTTCTAGGGCCTTGGGCGTTCTATCGCACGTTACTGGGCCACGACGTGAACGTCTCCAGTGGCGCGGCGATTTGGTGGGGCTTCGGCATAGTCGCGGTGTCGTTGGCCATAACCGCAGCCAGCTTTATGGGCTTTTTGATGCTGGTGGGAGCCTACTAGCTTTCCTGAAGATCACGCAGTAACGCCCGGAACCACACAAGCGCGGGCTCCCGCTCGTAAGCTTTGTGCCAGTATAAGTGCACATCAATCGAGGGCATCTCACCGGGAGGTGCCACCACCTCCACCTCTGCGCGTTCGGCAATAATCTTAGCGTATGTTTCTGGCATGGTCAGCAGCAAGTCTGACGATTCTGCGACACGACAAGCCGCATAGTAGTGCTGGCAGCGCAACCGAATATCTCGCTGCGCGCCCTGCCGAGACAGCGCAAAGTCTTCTAACCCGGGACCCTCGCTCCGGGACGATACCAGTATGTGCCTGGCGTCCAAATAGGATGCCATGGTCAGTTCTTTTTGTATGGCCGGATGGTTCTTGCGAGCCAGCACCACAAGCCTGTCCTGTCGAAGCAGCTCGTGACTGGTTTGGTTGCTGAGGGGCAGCAATACATCAATTGCAAAATCCAGCTTGCCAGCCGCCAACTGAGTTTCCATTTCTCGTCTTGCCACCCGCTGGCTGGAAATCTCCATGTCGGGGTAAGGGGCCAAGCGATTCATGAGTTCCGGAAGAAACGTTGATTCCAAAACGTCTCTCAACCCTAGCGCGTAGGTTTTTCGTTGGCTGGCAGGGTCAAAGGCGTGAAACTGGTTGACCGCACTTTGCACCTGATTCAGGCCCGGTCGCATGGATTCCAGAAAACGGCGCGCCAAAGGTGTTGGCACCATTTGATTGCCCTGGCGGGTGAACAACGGGTCATCAAAATGGTCGCGCAGCCGGGCCAAAGAATGGCTCACCGCGGGCTGAGTCAGGTGCAGTGCTTTGGCTGCGCGGGTCAGACTGCCTTCTCTGTAAATCGTGTCAAATACGTGCAGCAGGTTAAGATCGAGTCGATTCAGTGCCATCATGCGTATCCACTTTCTGAATAAGTGGCAGTAATGATAAACGATAAGAACAATTCAGTCGCGTAATAGCGTTTTGCCTTCTAGACTGCTTGCCATCTGATCGAAAGTGCGCCCCGGAACCTGGGGCTGGTAAGCGCGAGGAGCTGCACCATGGATTTCAATATTTCCGAGAAAGGCCAAGATTACCTGAAGCGCGTGAAAGCGTTTATGCGTGATGAGATTTACCCGATTGAAGAGCAATACCATAAAGAGTTGGCTGCCCAGGAAAATCGCTGGGTTGTTCTGCCAATCATCAAAGAGTTGAAAGAAAAAGCCAAGGCCCAAGGCCTGTGGAACATGTTCTTCCCGGATGAAAAGCATGGATGTGGTTTGCTGAACTCCGACTATGCCCTGATTGCCGAAGAAACCGGCCGCAGCTTTATTGCACCGGAGATCTTCAACTGCAACGCCCCGGATACTGGCAATATGGAAGTGCTGATCCACTACGGCTCAGACGAGCAAAAGGCGGAATGGCTGCCTCGGTTGATGAATGGCGAAGCCCGCTCAGCGTTCTTTATGACTGAGCCGGCGGTCGCCTCTTCCGATGCGACTAATATGGAAGCGACTGCTGTGGTTGAGGGCGATGAGGTGGTTCTCAATGGGCGCAAATGGTGGAGTACGGGTGTTGGGCACCCCGACTGCAAAGTGGGCATTTTCATGGCGGTGACCGATCCTGACGCTCATAAACATCGTCGTCATTCTATGGTGTTGGTGCCTATGGACACTCCGGGCATCACGATTGAGCGCATGCTGCCGGTTTTCGGGGCTTACGACGAGCCTTATGGTCATGGCCAGGTTTTGTTTGAAAACGTTCGCTTGCCGAAGAGCGCGATTATTGCCGGCCCGGGCCGTGGATTTGAAATCGCCCAAGGTCGTTTGGGCCCAGGCCGGGTGCACCATTGCATGCGCGCAATCGGTGCTGCCGAGCGTACTCTGGAATTAATGGTTAAACGTTCCATGAGCCGAGAGGCATTTGGTCGCCCACTGGCGAAACTCGGTGGCAACCCGGATGTGATCGCCAATGCCCGTATGAATATCGAGCAGGCGCGGTTGTTGACACTGAAGTGTGCTTGGGCGCTGGATACCAAGGGCATCATGGGGGCATTGCAAGAGGTTTCCATGATCAAGGCGGTGGTGCCTGTGATGCTACAACAGATTGTGGATGATGCGATTCAAATGCACGGTGGCGGTGGCGTCAGCGATGAGGACTTCCCGCTGACGGCATTGTTTGCTTATGCTCGCGTTCTGCGATTGGCCGATGGCCCTGACGAGGTTCACCGGGCGATGGTGGCTCGCCTTGAGCTTCGGAAGTATAAGTAAGTTCTGTATTAGCAACCGCAATCTAGATCAACTGTAATTTCTGAGCAGCTTACTGATAAGTGTGGGAGTTGGTGCCGGGTAGAGCTTTCCAAAAATTTCGTAGGCCATGGATGGCCGGAGAGAAGCGCACATGGATGTGCTCGTAGCGGTTTTTGGAAAGCTCTACCCGGCACCAGCTCTTACTCGGATGAAGATAATAAACTCCATATTAAATCGGAGAAAAACACGAATGACACAACGAGTATTCATAACCGGCGGAGCCAGTGGCTTGGGCCGGGCGATTGCATTGCGGTACGCGAAAGAAGGTGCCAAGGTTTGCATCGGAGATATTAACCCGGAGCAGGGCATTGCCGTCGAGAAAGAACTGAGCAACGCCGGCGGCGAAGGTTACTTCGTGGAATGCGATGTTCGCCGCTTGAGCGATTTCGAGAAAGTTCGGGACGACCTGGTGGAAAAGTGGGGCGGAGTGGACGTTGTTGTTAACAACGCTGGCGTGGCCTCCGCAGGGGCTATCGAAGACACCACCATCGGTGACTGGGAATGGATACTCGATATCAACGTACTTGGTGTTGTGCGAGGCTGTAAGGCTTTCACGCCGTTGTTCAAAGAACAAAAGTCCGGCACGTTTGTGAACATCGCCTCCATGGCCGGATTGATGCTTGCGCCGTTGATGAACAGCTACAACGTTTCCAAAGCAGGTGTGATTGCGCTGTCTGAAACCCTAAGCCAAGAACTCCGGGATTCCGGAATAAACGTAAGCTGCGTATGCCCGGCATTTTTCCAGACAAACCTCACAAGCAGCATGCGTTCGGATATTCCGGGAATACAGCAGAATGTTAACAAACTGATGAAGCGTTCCAGCATCACTGCAGAGGACGTCGCAGACGATATTGTCCGTAGCGTAAAAGGCAAAGATTTCTGGGTGCTGCCACACGTTAAAGAGCGCCGTATGTGGATGCTCAAGCGCCATGCGCCGAAAGCGTTTGATTGGTTGATGCACCAGGAAACCAAACGTTGGATGGGCAAGATGGGTAAAAAAAGCAACGCCTGAATGGCCAAGCTTGCTCGAGGATCACAGGAGAGAGTGAATGACACAGATTGATGAGGCCGTAGACATCCGGGAAGGCGAAGAGCTGGACATTCAGGTGGTTGACCAGTTCATGAAACAAGCCATTCCGGGTCTTGAAGGCCAGCCGACCATCAAACAGTACCCGGGTGGTGCGTCGAACCTGACCTACCAAGTGGACTACGGCAACCAGTCCTACGTACTTCGTCGCCCGCCGCTGGGCAAGATTGCAAAATCCGCCCACGACATGCTGCGCGAAGCGCGGGTGATGGAAACATTAAAACCGGTTTACCCGTATGTGCCGAACATCGTGGCCATCTGCGATGACCACAGCGTACTGGCTTGCGACTTCTACGTGATGGAACGACTGAAAGGCATCATTCTGCGTCAGGATTTTCCCAGCGAACTGGAACTCAGTGAAGCGGATACCCGCAAACTGTGCTTGAACGTGATCGATAAATTGGTTGACCTTCACACCGTTGATGCGAAGGCCGCAGGCTTGGACACGCTGGGCAAAGGTGAGGGCTATATTCAGCGTCAGATTGGTGGCTGGAGCGACCGTTTTCGCAAAGCGCGCACCGGAGATGTGGGTGACTTCGAAGCCGTCATGAGCTGGTTGAATAATAAGATGCCAGACGACATTGCCCAAGTGGTTATCCACAACGACTACCGTTTCGATAACGTGGTTTTGAACCCCGACAATCCGTTTGAAGTGATCGGCGTGCTGGATTGGGAAATGGCCACCATTGGCGACCCGTTGATGGACTTAGGCAATACGTTGGCCTATTGGATTGAGGCCGATGATGAAGGCCCATTCCAGATGCTGCGTCGTCAGCCCACCCACCAACCGGGCATGCTGACCCGCAAGGAAGTGGTGGAGTATTACATGGAAAAATCAGGGTTCCGGGCCGATAACTTTGATTTTTATGAAATTTACGGCTTGTTCCGGTTGGCGGTGATTGTTCAGCAGATTTATTACCGCTTCTACAACGGCCAAACCAAAGACAAGCGTTTTGCGGCCTTTGGCCACGCAGCAAACTATCTCGAAAAACGTTGCTTGCGGTTGATCAGCGAGAGCAGTTTGTAATGGCAACGGTTTATCTGGTTCGACACGGACAGGCGAGCTTCGGCAAAGAAAACTACGATCAGCTTTCCAAGCGAGGCTGGGAACAGGGCAAAGTGCTGGGCCGTTGGCTGGCAGACAAAGTGGAGCCGGGCGCTATTTTCGGTGGCAATCTCCAGCGTCACCGGGAAACCGTGGAAGCGCTGGCGACCGGTTATGGCGCAACGCTGCCAGACATGCGGGTACTCGAAGGTTTGAACGAGTTTGATCATGTCGAGGTGGTAGAGCGCCTACGCCCGGAATGGGCAGATAAACAAGCAATGGCAAGGGATTTGGCGAGTTTTCCGAAGCCTGCCCGGGCGTTTCAGATGGCCTTTGAAAAGGCTGTGGAGCGGTGGGTGAGCGGGGAATACGACAACGAGTACACTGAAACTTGGCAAAGCTTCAAGCAGCGGGTGAATCAGTCGTTGGAGCAGTTGATCGAAATGGCCGACGGCGCCGATGTGGTGGTTTCCACCTCAGGTGGGCCGATTGCCGTAATTGCTCAGAATCTACTGGAGCTTTCCGACCGAAAAACGCTGGAAGTTAACAGCGTGATCGCCAATACCAGCGTATCCCGAATTCTGTATTCCGGTGCCCGGCGCAGCCTGGCCGTATTCAACAACTATAGCCACCTCGAAGCGGAGAACCCCGCTTTGGTGACATTCCGATAACACTGAGGAACAACTATGAGCAACGCGAACCTGTTTGATCTGACTGGCAAAGTCGCTTTGGTAACCGGCGCCAGCCGTGGCATCGGCGAAAGCATTGCCCGTACTTTGGCCACCTACGGTGCTCACGTGATTGTTAGTAGCCGCAAAATTAATGATTGTGAAACCGTTGCCAGCAGCATTCGCGAAGCGGGCGGAAGTGCCGAGGCCGTTGCCTGCCACATTGGCGAAATGGATCAGATTGAAGCCACTTGGGAGCACATCGCCGAGGCCCACGGTAAACTGGATATTCTGGTAAACAACGCCGCTGCTAACCCTTACTTTGGCCCGGTTGAAGACACGGATCTAAGCGCTTTCCAAAAGACCGTGGACGTTAACATTCGTGGTTACTTCTTCATGTGCGCCCGAGGCGCCCAGTTGATGAAGAAGAATGGCGGCGGCTCGATCGTAAACGTAGCCTCTGTGAACGGTGTTAATCCTGGTCATTTCCAGGGTATCTATTCAGTAACTAAGGCTGCCGTGATCTCTATGACCAAGTCTTTCGCCATGGAACTGGGGCAGCAAAACGTGCGGGTTAACGCCTTGTTGCCAGGCCTGACGGACACCAAATTCGCCAGTGCCTTGACCACCAACGAATCCATCAAAAAACAAGCGATGGCACACATCCCCATGAAGCGCGTGGCCGATCCAGACGAAATGGCCGGTACCGTTTTGTACCTGGTGTCGAACGCCTCCAGCTACACCACAGGTGCGTGCATCAATGCGGACGGTGGTTACCTGACGATTTAAACACGGCTGGTGATGATAAAAAGGGGCGGGTGACGGGAGTCATCCGCCCCTTCTTGGTAAAAAGCCGTATGGAAAAATAATTCCCGCTTACTATCATGTTGCAGCTTCTCACCGGTCAACGTGTGAGCGGTCTTGCGCGGCGGTCGTATGATTGAATTGTTTACTGTTCATAACACCAAACCCGGGAAAGAAAGCATGTCCTCATATAAGCAAGCACGTGTTCGTCAGTTTGTTTTTGCCTTTTATATGTCCGGCATGATGTCGTTGTTGATGTCCGGGGTTATTACCTTGATCAATACCGGTTTGGCTGACGGCTTTTTCCATCGCTGGGGCGCGGCTTTTCTTGTCGCGTGGGCTGTAGCATTTCCGCTCGTGAGCTTTATCGCGCCGATGGCGGGAAAGATTGCGGACTGGACTATGGCCAAGCTGTTTGCCAACGATCACCAGTCCGGTTGAAGAATTGCGTGCGGCCGCTACTCGCGTGGCGCCAAGAACGGCCAGAGGTTTATTGAACAGACGACTCGGAAGTGTCATCGGTGGATTGAGATAAGGCTAGCCCCACGGGCGGCCGGTAATGCAACGAATGAAGTACTCGATCGAGTACCGCCCCGCCATTCCAGGCCGGATCGTTGTTGACCATGCCGACCACAGCCCACGTGGTGTCGTTATTGTCTCGGGCAAATCCGGCAATGGAGCGGACATCTTGCAAGTAACCGGTTTTGATTCGGCCTTCACCTTTCAACCCTGTATTGCGCAACCTGCGCGCCATGGTGCCGTCCATCGCGATAATGGGCATTGAAGTCATCAAATCCGACGCGTAGCGACTGTTCCAAGCATTAAGCAGAATCTGGGCTCCTTGCCGGGCTGAAATCCGACCATGGCGGGTAAGGCCCGCGCCATTGTCGATGACCATACCGTTAGTGTTAACCCCTTTTTCTTCAAGCCATTGATAGATGGCGCGGATGCCCGCGACCCGATCGTCGTGCTCATCGTCTTTGCGGAGTTCTGCACCGATGGTAAGCAATAGCTGCCTTGCCATCACGTTGCTGCTCCATTTGTTGATGTCGCGGACCATTGTGACCAAATCCGGTGACGTGGCGCGCATCACAAGGTGAGCGTTTTTCGGAGTCTCTTCAAACCGGTCGCTGCCTTGGATAACAACGCCCAGCTCGGAAAACAAAGAGCGAAGGGTGGATGCGGAATAGCGCTCTTGGGGTAGCAATGACATATAGCTGGTGGCCCGGCACCCTTGTGGTAGTTCGCCGGTTACTCTAATCGTTACTTTCTGATTGTTGTGAAACACCGGTTGCCACTTAAAATTGCGCCGGGAAGGGCAGGGCCCCTCGGCCACAGCTGTTATCCGGTTATCTATCGTGATTTCGTTCAGATTGGGGGTGGCCCAAGCTTGAGTGCCACGTTCGTCAGCCCTAACCTGCAAGTGAACTAAGTTGAAATTGGTTAGATATCCAGATGGCTCCACCAAGAAAGGCGCGTGTGGGTTGTTGCCATTGTCGTGGAAAACCGGAAGTCCACCATCGATCTCGAAATGGCTACCATCCAGCACCAGGTCCCCGGTAACTTGGCGAATACCCATGCCCTTGAGTTCGCGGAGCGTGCTCCAAAGACGCTCAAGATTGAGCTTGGGATCTCCGCCAAAGCGAACGTATAGATCGCCTTCGAGAGTGTCCCCCACCATTTCACCATCAGTCAGGAAATCGGTTTTCCAATGGTGTGTAGGGCCCAAGAGTTCCAGTGCGGCATAGGTGGTCACCAGCTTCATGATGGAACCCGGACTCATGAGTTGGTCAGCGTTTACATACTGCTCAATGCCCGGACCATTTAGAGGTATGGCAGCGACACTTAGCGCTTCATCGTCATTCAGGGATTTCTCGGCATAGGTACGGATTTCTGAAGCCCACAGGCGCGAGCTAGAAGCAGGCTCGGTGGCGCCACTGCTTTGAGCAAGAGCAGGCGTAGCGAGTGTGCTAAGCACGACTACCGCCGTCAGCAGATTTTCCGGTGTGGATAGTAGTCTTTTTAGGCGAGTTATAGCCTGTGAATGCAGCCGCGGCATACCCTGAACCCGTGAGTGGTGTGTTTTGTAACCATAGCTTATTCCGTCTATTTCTACTATGCAGAAACATTACACGTGACGTTAAAAAATGACGTTATGTGTATTGTTTCTGAAGCTTTTTGTTGAGAATGCCGGCAAGGTTTTGTGAAACAATAGGTTACCGCGAGTTTAATGGATGGCCTCTGGGGCCAATGGTTCCGAAGTCAATTGTGTGAGAATGACCCAAATCTTCGTTTTTAAGGAAATTCAGCATGCTTCGATCCATCAAACATTCCATTAACGTTCTGGAATCTGTTGCAACCTCCTCTTTTTCAGCCTGGCGCGGGTGCTTGGTCGTAAAACCGGCGGTGCAGCCGGAAAAACCGTTGGTTCTGTACGACATTGAAGCCTGTCCCTATTGCCGAAAGGTGCGTGAAGTGTTCACCGCGCTTCATCTCGATGTCGATATACGGCCGTGTCCTAAAGGTGGGCAAGTGTTCCGGAGTGAAGCCGAAACCTTGGGCGGAAAACAACAGTTTCCGTTGCTGGTGGATCCGAATACCGATCAGGTTATGTACGAGTCGGCACAGATTGTTGAGTACCTGTTTAGGCAATACGGTGGACGTCCGGTGCCGGGGTATTATGAGGAGAAAGTAGGACAGTTTATATGGGGAGCGGCAGGGTCTGCGAGCAGCGAGCTTAGAGGCATGCGTGTAGAACGCGCCAAGCGCCCGGGGCAGAGTTTGCACTTGTGGAGCTTCGAAGGCAGCCCGTTCTCGCGCCTAGTTCGAGAAAAACTCTGCGAATTCGAGCTTCCTTATACCCTGCACAATTTAGGAAAAGAGCACTGGACCGAGGCCGGTCCCGCATTTCAGCGGATCAAGCCGGGTCCGTACAAGCCTGCTCCGGGCGGTAAACGGGATGCATTTTTCCAGCAACACGGCCGGGTTCAGGTGCCCTATCTGGAAGATCCGAACACCGGTATGAAGTTATTCGAATCCAAGAAAATTGTGGATTATTTGGAGAAAGAATACGCTTTGTGAGCTCAGCGATTAAGCTGGTTTCGGGGTAGCAATTCCGCCCCGAGCCGGTATGATTTGCGCGTTTATTTCAGCTGCTTTGGGAGAATGTAATGTTTACAGGTCGGTGCTTATGTGGCGATGTTCGTTTCGAGTATGAAGGCGCCCTTGGCCCGATCTCTCTGTGTCATTGCAGTCAGTGTCGCCGCGCCCATGGCAGTGCCTTTTCAGCCAGTGCGCCGGTACAAAAAGTGCGCTTTCGGTATGTGGCTGGTGAGGATCAGGTGACTGAATATGAGTCTCGACCGGGCAAATATCGCGCTTTTTGTAGCCGTTGTGGCAGCCACTTGTACAGCCGGCTGGATGCTATTTCGGGCATTCTTCGCTTGCGCATTGGCGTGATCAATGAACCGATTGCGGCCAAGCCCGCTCGACACATCTATGTCGGCTCAAAAGCGGAGTGGTTTGATATTGCTGATGAGCTTCCGCAGTTTGAAAAAACAGAGCGAACCAACGACCCGTTCTGATGCATTGGTGAGGCCCTTCCGCACCTGACATTTTTAGTGATCATGAGAGTAATCTTTATTTGCAAATAAGAATCATTATTATATGATGATTCTAAAGCTTAGGAGAATCTCGATGAATCATGAAGCATTAGAAGGTATCAAGTTGGCAGGGTTTGCGGTCACTTTCGCCTTGGCACTCGTGGTGATTTGGGCGTTAAATGTATGAGTGGCTAATCCTGACCGACCTTTTTTTAATAACATAAACAACTCGGGCCCGTAAGTACGGGCCCGAGTTGTTTGGGATAGTGAATAACTTAGAACTTGTACGAGACAGAAGCTGTTACATCGCGTTCCGCACCGTAGTAGCAGTAATTCAGGTTGTTGTAGCAAGAGGCTACGTACTCTTTGTCCAGCAGATTGTTCACGTTGAGTTGGGCGGTAACACCGGGAGCCCCTAAGCGCGCAAAATTATACGACAGGGCGATGTCTACCAAGGTGTAGTTCGGAATCTCTTTCGTATTGGCGTCATCGGCTTGAATATCTCTGAGATGCCGTACTCCCAGACCCGCACGGGCACCACTCAGAATGCCTTGGTTGAAGCGATAACCAGTCCAAAGGGTCAGCTGATGCTTGGGCGACTGGCTGGCTTGGTTACCTTCCCGATAAGGCTCCGATTTTTCGAAAGTCACCTCTGTGTACGCATACCCGGCCTGAATATCCAAATTGTCTGTCAGCTGTGTTTTCGCCTCCAATTCCACGCCTTGGGACTGGAGTTCACCGATGGCACGGCTGAAAGTTTCATTCGGAAGTTTGGTTGCCAGGTCGTCCTGATTAATTTTGAACAGGGACAGGGTGTACAGGTCGTTCGTTCCGACGGGCTGGTATTTCAGGCCGGTTTCGATTTGTTTGCCTGTGCTTGGATCAAGCAGGTCTCCATCTTCTCCAACAACGGCGTTCGGAGAGAACGAAGTCGAATACGATAGGTAAGGCGCTAAACCCGATTCAAATTGATACAGCAAGCCCGCACGGCCGGTGAAGTGGGTTTCATCCAGCTCGCTTTTTCCACCGTTATCAAGGTCAGTATTCTCAATGCCCAACCGGTCATACCGGCCACCCAGGCTAAGGTACCAGCTATTCAGATTGATCTGGTCTTGCAGGTATAGCCCTGCCTGCTTCACTTCACGACGATTTCGTACGGCAGGATACGTTGCTGTCGGCTCTGCACCATACACAGGGTTAAATGCGTCGATTGGCGGGAACGCTGCAGAGAGCCATTCCACATCATTTTCTCGTTGCTGGTAATCCACACCCACCAGTACACGGTGTTCGGCAGCACCGGTGAAAAAGGATCCTTCCACCTGATTGTCGATTGTTATCGCTTCAAGATCTTCCTCGGCGCCGGAGTAGTAGCGCGCCAGTTCCGTGTCACTGGCCCAGCCGGCAGCATAGACCTGATCGAGAGAGACATCAGACTCCAGAAAGCGAAGTCTCTGGCGAACAGTCCAGTCAGGGCTGAACTCATGTTCCAAGTCATAGCCGACCATGGTCATATCACGGGAGAACCTGTCATATCCCGGCTCGCCGTCAAAAAAGGTGTTGCTGATTTTCTGACCGTTCCGGGATTCGACCGTACCCTCATAGGGGAGCGCATTATGGTAGCCCCCTTCTGGGTCTCTTTGCAGGTAGGCAAGCAGTGTCAGAGAGGTATGGTCGGTTATATCCCAGGTCAGTGATGGGGCAATAACCCGCCGCTCCTCTTCGACATGATCTTGTTGCGCATCGGCGGCTGACATTTTTCCTGTCAGGCGATATGCCACACGACGGTCATCATCGATCGGGCCGGTAACGTCAAAAGCTAAACCGCGCTGCGCATTGCTGCCGAGCGTCGCTCGTATTTCGCCGCCGGATTCGAACTCCGGTTTTTTGCTTGTGAGGGCAACAATACCCCCAGGTGAGCTTTGCCCGTAGAGCACTGAAGTAGGTCCCTTAACGATCTCCATTCGTTCCAGAAACCACGGATCAATGGCGAAAGAACTGAACGAGCCCCCATCGTTCATAACCTTAAGGCCATCTAGGTACGTATTGTTGATGCTGCCACTGGAGAAACCTCGCAGCACCAGGTAATCGTAGCGATTTGACGAGCCGACTTGGTTTGTACTGGCACCAGGAGTGTAGCTGGCCGCCCGCTGGACTGATTTGGCGCCCCTTTTTTGCCACTCCTCGCGGCTAATGACATTGACGGTTTGCGGCGTTTCCATAACCGGTGTTTCCGTCTTGGTGGCACCGCGCGTTGCAGTGACCGACAAGGCCTCAAGTTGCCGGACAGATTGTTCGTCTGAGGCCTGTGCAAACGCCGGTGTCGCCCCAGCCAAGCTGGAAAGACATACTGCAATGGATAGCGACAATCGTGAGCGGGCAAGCATGGTGTACCTCTATATGAGCTTTATTTAATAATGAGAATTATTGTCGTTCGTGTTCAGTGTTTGGTATGACAAACAACAAAAAACCTATTGGCAAACACAATTTTGGGGGGTCACTGGCTGTTTTTCGGCGAAATCCCAAACTCATGGCGAAATGCGGTGGCAAAGTTGGTGGCGTGGCGGTAACCCACTTTGTGAGCGGTTTGCTGAACACTGAAGCCTTGGTTGAGGTATTGTCGTGCCAGGTCGAGGCGGCAACGGCGGAGATAATCGAAAGGGGATAGCCCGTATGTAGCGCGGAACTTCGTTCTCAGGCTGCTGGGGCTCATCGCAGCTATCCGTGCCAGCTCTGAAAACGAGTAGTTTTGTTGCGGGGCGAATTCCAGTTTTTGGCGTACCAGTTCAAGGCGTTCACGCTGAGGTTGGGAAACAGCGTCCGTTACGTGCGTCTGGGTCTTGTTTTCCGGTATTCCCAAACCAGTCAATTGCAGCGCCAAGCCTTCCAGCAACAAAGACTGTTGCAACTCTGGCAGTTCTGGCAGATAACCCTTTACCAGTTGTGTTTTGAGAAAATCCGGTAGAGACCACGTATGGACAGGTTCGTGGATTTGGCTGAGTAGTCTGAGCAATGTCGGCGGGGAGGCTCGCCCTACATCAGCTCCTTTCGGGTCGAACGCCAGTGTTACGGTGATAAGGGGCTGCTGGGTCATCTGCGTGGCTTGTAAGGGGTACTCAGGGTGCAGCTGCATAGTCACTGCGCTGCCCGACGTTAATGTTTTTTCCAACGCTCCGATTTTTAAGTGAACATGGCCTTCAAGGACCAGCAGTATTAACAATGGCGCGTGACCGAGCGATACCGATTTGTAGGGCTGGCGGATACTTAGTCGGGAAAACGTGAACCGAAATCCAGAGCTCAGCGCGTACTCGGAGATCCCCCCTTCCGCGATGATGGTTTGGTCTGCATCGGCCGCCGCCTGCGAGATACTGGGAAAGTGATAGTCGATGTCGAATTTCTCGCCAAGTGCCCGAAAATCACCAATGCGGTATGAGCGGCGTTCAGCATGATTGTGCATTTTTCGAAGCCTGGGGAATCGTTTGTCGGGTCTCAATTTGCGCCATGCGTTTCTTGCGATGAACGCCGCAGGTTCCGCAATACCCTTCGTCTGGCAGCAAATATTTCAGACAACAGCCCCGGCGTTGAGGAATGGCGCACCGCTGCTGATTGAATTCTGCGGGGATCCAGTCGATATGTTTGTTGGCTTCGCAATGGAATTGAGACAGCCAATGATTGGCTTGCTTGCACAAGGCTTCTGGGTTCACCTGATTCCATATCATTGAGTAGGGAGCACCAAGTGCCAGACCGACACTGCTCCAGTACGCGCCGGGGCTGACTCCAAGCTGGTGTCGAAAAACGGGGTACCATTTCTGCAACTGTTCACTCAAAGCGTTAATGAATTCTTGCGTCTCTAGCGGCTCGGAGTTGTTGGCAAGATGAAGCCAGGTTAAATCATTGTCTTTCCATTTCAGGAAAACCTGGTCTGGATTCAGAGCAATGCTATTTCCGTCTCGGAACAGTCGGATAACCAGGGGCCAGATAATCTGTAGAGCCAGATTTTGCTGCAATACAGACACTCGTGCTTTTTGGATTCGCGGGAGGTCGGCGTCCGGATAATTGTTCTGGATTTCTCGCCAAATCAGCCCTGGGCTTTCTAGCAACTGAGCCAGAGAAAACAGCGTTGACTGAGGGCGGATATCCGGTAGCGGGTCGCTTTCTAACAATGCGTTCGCCTTGAGGCACCGGCTTGCGGCGAGATGATGATAGTCCGCCAACAACTGGCGACCCGTTTCAGTTTTTGCCATGACGACCCAGCCCCCAAAGAAAGTAGAGGCCGCCAACCAGGGCAGCCAGTAGCCCCGCGGGTAACTGGTTCGGATAAACCAGCAGCCGTGCTAAGTAATCCGCGATTGCGAGCAACAACCCCCCAGCCAAAGCCGCGGCAATCAACTGTTTTCCGACGGTTTGTTGGCCTAATACCCGGGCCAGATGGGGGGCAATCAACCCTACAAAACTTAAGGGGCCGATGACGACCGTTGAGGCAGCCGTCAATGCGGCCGCGAGCAGTAACAGTAAAAGCCGTGTACGGGGTACGTGAAGGCCAAGAGCTGAAGCAGAAGTCTCCCCCAGAGGTAACAGGGTAAGGGGGCGAAGAGTGAGGAGGGTCAGGCCTCCAAGACCGACTACCAAGGCTAACAGACCGAATGCCTCAACTTCGGAAATCAACCAAGTGGAACCGTACATCCAGTTCAACAATTTTGAGGCAAGGGTGCCGCCAGTGGCCATGACGAGGCGCAGGCCTGCATCCATGAACACATACAACGCCAATCCTCCCAGTAGCAGTTGGTTGCCCGAGAAACGATGTTTCCGAGCCAGCAGCAATAACAGCGCAAGGGCGCCACATGCACCGAGAGTCGCAGCCGCGAGCTGACCCGCGCGACCCAAATCCAGTCCCGTCAGGGCAAGTGCCACCATGACCAACGCGGCGCCGCCACTGATGCCAAGCAATTCTGGGCTGCCCATGGGGTTCCCGGTCATTCTTTGGATTAATGTGCCGGCCATTCCTAGCGCCATCCCGGCCAGAATTGCCGCCATTAATCGGGGGCCCCGCCATACCCAGGCATCTGTCCATTGCGTAAAGGGTGTCCAGTTCCAGCCCTCCAATCCCGGTGACCAGCTCATCGAGAGAATAATCGTTATGGCCAATAAGGCGCTCAGCAGCCCCGCTACCTGAAACGGATTGCGGCGAGGGGGCAAGAAGTCGCTAGGGCTGGTTTCATGGCCTGGCATAGGGTGGGCATCCCGGAATCCTTGTAACGCCAGAAGAATAATAGGGCCGCCAATCAGCGCTGTGGTGGTGCCAGTAGGAACAAGTGAGCCGCCACTGAGAGACGTTGTCCAATACGCGAGGGTATCGGCCGACAGGAGAATGCCGGCACCGGCCAGTGTGCTCCAGAACAGGCGCTCAGTGAGCGTTCGAGCGCCTAGCAGGCGTGCCAGTACGGGCGCGGCCAGCCCCACAAATGCGACGACGCCCACCCGGCTGACCACCACCGATGTCATTGCTACTACCAGAAACAGAGCTGTTGCGCGTAGCAGTGATACTTTCGCACCCAATGCGTTTGCTGACGTCTGGCCCAGTTGCAGTAGTTGCAACGGGCGTATCAAGGTGAGCATCAGAGCGGCGATGATCAGTACCTTGGGCAAAAGATCGAAGAAGGGAGTCCAGTTATTCTGCGCCAGCGAGCCGGCGCCCCAAATAAACAGGTTGCCCAGCCATTCACCTTTGAGAAGAAGTAAGGCCATGTTGATGGCGCCCAGAAAGAACGTCACAACCAGGCCGGCCAGAATAACGGTCACCGGCGAGAAACCCAGCCGCCAGGTGAGAAGGATAACCAAGCCTATAGCAAGCAGGCCGCCGGCCACCGCGGCTATGTCCGGGCTCAAAGCCAGTAAGCCGGGGGCAAACAACGTGGCCATCGTTATTCCGAACTGGCCGCCGGATTCCACGCCCAAAGTGGTAGGCGATGCAAGGGGGTTGCCCAGTACCTGTTGCGTAATCGCCCCGGAAAGGCCCAGTGCGCAGCCGATCAGCAGCGCCATGGATAGTCTCGGTGCCCACGAAAAATGCGCCAAGACCGAGGCGTATTGATCGCCGTCGTAGGTCCAAAAAGCCGAGACAAGTTGTAGTGGCGAGAGTTGCTGAAGCCACGGCAGTGCGCTGGCAAGGAAAGCTAAGAGGCATAGCAGAATGACGGTTGCCGGAAGCCGCGTGGGCATTTTCGGACGGCCAGGTGTTGTCAGGGTTGCTTCATAGGACATTGTTGCTGCCCCCTTTGAGCAGAGCCTCGGTGAGCGTTTTGGCCAGAATTTTGACCTGATGCACCCCACCAAAAGACCAAGCGTTGGGGATCTGATAGATCTGTTGGTTTCTTACCGGCGGAAGGTAGGTCCAGAATGGGCTCTCTTCCAAACTATCGGCGAGCCCGGGTACAAGAGGTTCAATGACCACCAGGCGGCTGTTCGGGATCTGTGCAACGGACTCAAGGCCAATGGAAGCAAAACCCCAATAATTTCCGCGGCTTGGCCAAGCATTGGTAAGCCCAAGGCTATCCAATGCTGCTTGGTACAAACTGTCCTTGGTGTAGATCCGCACATGACGGTTGTCCTGAAAACTGATGAGTGCAATCGCTGTGTCCGTTAGTTTGGCCCGCTCCAAACGATCCCGCTGTTGCTTCAGTGTTTGCTCGATATCGGTCAGAACGGCGTCGGCCTGGGCTTCACGGTCAAGCATATCGCTGAGGACTCGAAGCATTTCCTTGGCTCTGTCGAAGGGGTGGGAGTCCGGCTTGTACACGCTGATGACGTAGGTTGGAGCAATTTGCTCCAGCAGTTCATGGGCGGGTGCCATTTCTGTACTGGTGACAATCAGGTCCGGCTTCAGTTCGGCAATGGCTTCCAGGCTAGGCGCAACACGCGTGCCCACGTTGGCGACGTCGTCTGGAAGTTTCGGCTTATTCACCCAGGCGTTGTAGCCACTTTTATCGGCCACACCAACCGGTGTGGTACCCAGCAGAAGCAATGTCTCTGTAGCCGCCCAATTCAGCGCGACAATGCGTTTGGGGGGGGCGTCTAGGCTCAGTGTGCCTCCCTCGTGAGTCCATGTCTGGCTTGCGCCGAAGGCGGGGAGTACCAGAAAAAGTGCCCCGAGTAGCAGCGTCCTCAGATTAATGGACATAGGAAACCCATTGCCCGGGGGCTCGCTCCATGACACCCATCGGCACACTGTAGATGGACTCAAGAATTTGGCTGTTCATCACGTCTGACGGAATTCCATCCGCCACCACCACACCCGCCTTCAGAGCAACCAAGCGGTCACAAAAACGAGCTGCAAGATCAACATCGTGGAGCACTACAATGACGGTCAACGCTCGCTGTTTGGCCAGCCGTTGAACCAATCGTAAGGTTTCCACCTGGTGCTTTACGTCCAAAGCCGAAATGGGTTCGTCCAGCAATAAGCAGCGAGTTTGTTGGGCCAGCAGCATAGCGATCCAGGCGCGCTGACGCTCGCCGCCTGAAAGAGTATCCACAGAACGGTGCTCGAAGGGTTTAAGGCCTGTGTCGGCAATGGCCTGGTCAATCAGAGTGTGGTCTTTCTCACTTAAACGGCCCAGAGGGCCTCGCCAAGGGTAGCGGCCCAGGGCAATCAGTTCCCTTACTGTAAGGCCATCGGTGCCCGGCGGGTGCTGGGGAAGGTAACCCACGATTCGCGCAAAAGCTCGGGCGCCGAGGCTCTTGACAGTCTTTCCCTCCAGCATAACCTCACCGGCATTAGCCGGTATTTGTCTGGCCAGTGTTTTCAGCAAAGTCGATTTGCCCGATCCGTTGTGGCCAAGCAAGGCGGTGACCTGACCTTCATCAAAGGCCAGGTTGATTCCGTGGAGAATGGTGGTGTCGCCGATGCGGACGCCAAGGTTTCGCACATCAAAAAATGCGGGCATTCAGATCCCCCCCTGTTCGTATGCATGCGAGGGTAATCTAAATGATAATTACTATCAATGTGTTTTGGTGTAAGACCTCAAGTTTGCCCGGTTTGAACGCGCCACTGAGCCGCATAGGAACCGTCATCAGCGATCAGGCTGTTGTGGTTTCCTTGCTCAGTGATCCGTCCGTTTTCGACCACCGCAATGGTGTCTGCATCCACAATCGTGGAAAGCCGGTGAGCGATCATAATAACGGTGCGGTTATGGCCTATGCGTTTGAGCGAACGCTGGATGGCGGCTTCGGTTTCGTTGTCGACCGCACTGGTTGCTTCGTCCAACACCAAAATTGGCGGGTTTTTTAATAGTGCTCTGGCGAGTGAAAGCCGCTGACGCTGTCCACCGGAAAGGCGAACACCTCGCTCCCCAACTTGTGTCGCCAAGCCGTCAGGCAGGTTCTCGATAAAGGACCATGCCTCCGCCGTACGTGCAGCTTCGATAATCTCGTCGTCGGTGGCACTGGGCTTGCCATAGGCCAAGTTCTCCCGAATGCTTCCTTCAAATAAGTAGACATCCTGACTGACCAGTCCGATGGCCTCACGCAGAGATTTCAGGCTGATCGTACGGATGGGCTGGCCATCGATACGGATGTCACCGTCGGACGTATCGTAAAAGCGTAGCAGTAGTTTAATCAGCGTTGATTTTCCGGAACCGGTCGCACCCACCAGCGCCAGTGTCTGGCCCGCAGGTATGTTTAGGGTGATGCCGTGAACGCCCGCGCCATTGCTGGTATAGCGGAAGCTCACCTGGTCGAAGGATACTTCCCCGCACACCGGTTGTTGCAAGGGAGTATCAGTTTGATCCTGAACGTTCGTTGGCTCAGCTAGCAGGTCGAGAATACGCCGGGTACTGGCCATGGCCCGTTCAAATAGGTCGATTATTTCTGCAAGGCCGGTCATTGGCCACAGCAGGCGTTGAGTAAGAAACACCAGCACCCCGTAAGCGCCCACATTTAGACTGCCTTCCAGTGCCATCATGCCGCCGACCGTAAAGGTAGCCAGAAAACCCGCCAGTATTGCCATACGAATCACAGGAATGAAGGCAGAACTGACCCGAATGGCGCGGCGGTTGGCTTGTACATAGGCTTCACTGGCGTCTTTCAGGCGCTTGGCTTCTCGTTGCTCTGCGGTGAAACTCTTGATGGTGGCGATGCCGCCCAGGTTATTAGCCAGTCGGCTGGACAGATCGCCTACCTTTTCCCGCACGTCGGAGTAGAGAGGGCCGGCTTTGCGTTGGAAATAAAACGCTCCCCATATAATCAGAGGGATTGGAGTGAATGCCAGCAGGGCAATCAATGGTGATAATACGAAGAACACTGCGCCAACTGCGATAACGGTAACACCCACCTGGATCATCGCATTGGCACCGCCATCCAGAAAACGTTCGAGTTGGTTTACATCGTCATTCATGGTGGCCACCAGCTGTCCGGAGCTGTTGGCTTCAAAAAAACTCATATCCAGGCGTTGTGCGTGTTCATAGGCATCCTGTCTGAGGTCAGACCAGCAGGCGCTGGGACAGGTTGCGCCAGAGAATTTGGTAAAGGTATTCAAACAGCGATTCGCCAGCCCATATAAAGAAGGTGAGCACCGCCAAGATTGTGATCTGCTCTTGTGCGGTGTCGAATCCTAATCCCGCAACAAAGCTTTCCTCTTGGTTCACCACCACATCGATGGCAACACCGATGAGGATTTCCGGAGCAATATCGAAAAGCTTGTTGATGATGGAGCACGCGGTGGCCGAGAGAATGTTCCGCCGATAGCCATGCGCGTATCTAAGCAGACGGCCGAGCGCAGCGAAACTACTGGAGGGACGGGCGCGCGTGGTCATAATTTGCTTCCTTCTCGGTGTCTGGTTTGCAGAGCCGGGAAGGGTAGCGAATTCCGCACCCGTTTAAAAGAGAATGATTTTCAGTTGCGGGTGTTCTTCTGCAACCACCGGTCCAGCTTGTTAGCAAATTCTTTGCGGTCAGTCTGACCGAATGGTGCTGGCCCGCCGGTCACTTGTCCTGCATTTCGCATTTCTTCCATAAAGTTTCGCATCGCTAATCGCTGGCGAATATTCTCTTTCGTAAACGCCTGTCCGCGCGGATTGAAAACGGTCGCCCCTTTCTCGATAGCTTCCGCAGCCAGAGGAATATCTTGGGTGATCACCAGATCGCCGATTGCCATCTGTTCCATAATCTCGTTATCGGCAACATCAAAACCTTGAGGCACCTGACGACGGCTGATAAACGGGCTGGGCGGCAGCGTAATGACATGGTTTGCGATGAAGGTGGTTTGAACCTTCCAGCGAGTAGCTGCGCGGCAGATGATTTCCCGGATGGGCACGGGGCAGGCGTCGGCGTCGACCCAGATCGGCATGTCGGTTTCCTTGTGTTCGTTGGCTTGCGGGCCAGTTTACCTGTTCTGGCAGCGCCTGTGAGAACAACTTTTGGTGTGGTGTTATAATGTGGATCTCATTCAATTAACAGGAAATGATAATGTCTCAATTGCCGCCGTGCCCCCAATGTAACTCGGAGTTCACCTATGAAGACGGTGTTCAGCTGGTTTGCCCAGAGTGCGCCCATGAGTGGACGGAAGCAGAGCAGGCTGAAGCGGAAGCTGGAAAGGTCATTCGGGATGCCAACGGAAACGAGTTGCAGGATGGTGATACGGTTACCGTAATCAAAGACCTGAAAGTAAAAGGTTCCAGTTCTGTCGTAAAAGTGGGTACCAAAGTGAAGAACATCCGTCTGGTTGAGGGTGATCACGATATCGACTGCAAAATTGACGGTATCGGTCCCATGAAATTGAAATCCGAGTTCGTCAAGAAAGCCTGATTGCTCTCCTTCCGCATTTGATCTATTGCATCCCATCGTCTAAATATTAAACAGAGTGTCGACTGGCACTCTGTTTAATCCCGCAGCGTGCAACCCACGCTACCAATAAGATGAATACTCCAACGCTGGAAATGCCCGCCATAAGCAGGCATCAGTTCAGTCAGGCTGGTATCGCACAGCCGGGGGCAGGAGGATGGGATGAAAGAGCTGCATGAGTTCCATGTGGATAGCACTCGCTATCTGGATGAGGACGGCAAGCCATTCGGTGAACTGCCGATCCAAGCCGAGAACACCGACCGGGTTCTGGCTGCCTACCAAAATATGGTGCTGGCACGGACCTTGGATTCCAAAGCGATTGCACTTCAACGTACCGGGAAATGTGGCACTTATCCTTCTGTGCTTGGCCATGAAGTGATTGGCACTGCCATTGGCCAGAGCATGGCCAAGACCGATGTCTTTGTACCCTATTATCGCGACCAGGCGGCTCATATTCTTCGAGGTGTATCCTTGGCGGAGTTACTGCTGTATTGGGGCGGCGATGAGCGCGGTTGTGCCTGGCAGCATTGCCAGGAAGACCTGCCGATTGCGGTGCCCATTGCCACCCAGTGCGGTCATGCTGTAGGGGTGGCCTCGGCGTTTCGGATTCGAGGTGAGGAGAGGGCCGTTGTGTGCTGCATAGGTGATGGTGGTACCTCGAAAGGCGACTTCATGGAAAGCCTGAACCTAGCCGGCGCTTGGCATTTGCCAGTGGTATTCGTGGTGATCAATAACCAATGGGCCATCTCCACCCCTCGCAGTCTGCAAAGCGGCGCAGAAACCATCGCTCAGAAAGCTATTGGTGCGGGTCTGCCGGGGCACATTGTTGATGGTAATGATTATTTTGCCTGCGCCGAAGCCTTGGATAATGCACTTGACCGGGCCCACCAGGGTAAAGGGGCGACAGTCATTGAAGCCGTAACCTACCGGCTTGGAGACCATACCACCGCCGACGACGCTACCCGCTACCGCTCCGCTGAAGAACTCAAGCAGGCGTGGGAAAAGGACGGGGTAAAGCGGCTGCAACATTGGCTGTACAACAACGATCTTTGGAGTCCTGATCAGGAAAAAACGTTGCAGGCGGAATCCAAGAAGACGGTTGATGAGTCTGTAGAAACGTACTTGGCGACAGAGGCCGAACCACCCACGGCGATGCTCGACTACCTGTTTGAAAGCCTTCCCGCCGCGCTGCAGGGTCAGCGCGAACAGATCGCCAACAAGTATCGTGGAGGTCCGGCATGAGTCAGTCAGACGTTCGTGATGTGACTTTGGTAGAAGCGGTCAACATGGCCCTGCATTGGGAAATGGCACAAGACGACAACGTTGTGGTCCTGGGCGAAGACATCGCAACGAATGGCGGGGTTTTTCGGGCAACGTTGGGCCTGAAAGACGCCTTCGGGTTCAAGCGGGTGATGGACACGCCGTTGGCGGAGAATCTGATTGCTGGTACGGCGATCGGCATGTCGACGCAGGGCTTGAGACCGGTGGCGGAATTTCAGTTCATGGGGTTCATTTATCCTGCGATGGAGCAGATTGTTTGTCACGCGAGCCGTATGCGCAATCGCACTCGAGGTCGGCTGCATTGTCCTCTGGTGTTTCGTGCCCCGTTTGGCGGAGGTATCCATGCGCCAGAACATCATTCCGAAAGTACCGAAGCTTTGTTTGCTCATATTCCGGGATTGCGAGTGGTGATTCCCAGCTCACCGCAGCGTGCCTACGGTCTGCTGTTGGCGGCTATCCGAAACCCGGACCCGGTGATCTTCCTGGAGCCGAAGCGTATTTATCGAGCCGTTACTCAGCGGGTGGACAACAATGGCGAGGCGCTGCCACTGGATACCTGTTTTACCTTGCGTGAAGGCGACGATGTCACCCTCATTACCTGGGGTGCTTGCGTCAAGGAAACCCTGCAAGTGGCGGATAGGCTAGCCGAACAAGGGGTAGGATGTGAGGTGATCGACGTAGCGACCGTCAGTCCGTTGGATCGGGAGACCTTGCTATGTTCTGTGGCCAAAACAGGCAGAGCGGTGATCGTCCATGAGGCTTGCCGTAATGGCGGTGTCGGCGCAGAGATCGCGGCTTCCATTGCTGAATCGGCATTTTTGGACTTGCAGGCGCCGGTGATCAGAGTGACCGGCTACGACACGGTGATGCCGTATTACCGGAACGAGCAGAACTATCTGCCGCAGGTCGAAGACATCGTGCACGCCGTTGAGCAGGTGATCGGGTTGTAGGAGCGACAATAATGAAAAATTTCAGACTCCCAGATCTGGGTGAAGGCCTACCGGAAGCCGAAATCGTTGAGTGGCATGTGAAGGTGGGCGATAGCGTGGAAGTGGACCAGGTATTGGTCAGTGTAGAGACGGCGAAAGCCATTGTAGAGGTGCCATCGCCGCAAGCGGGTGTTATTGCCAAACTCTATGGCGAAGCGGGCGATATCATTCATACCGGTGAACCCTTGCTCGCTTATGAAGGCGACGACGAGGACTCTGGAACCGTCGTGGGCAAGCTTGAATCGTCTGGTAAAGGCGAGGGCAAAGCTGCTCAGCAAGATACGTTCATCGTGGGTGCGGCAGCCTCCAGTAAGCGGGCACGTTCTAATCGTGCAACTCCGGGCGTTCGGGCACTGGCCCAGCAGCTCGGGGTTAATTTGGAAAGCATCAAAGGCAGTGGTCCCGGTGGGCTGATCTCCACCGATGACGTGCATAAACAGGCCAGTCACCAGAAGCAGTTGGGCGATGCAGAAGCGTTGCGAGGCACTCGCCGGACTATGGCGAAGAACATGGCGCTCTCACACGCTCAGGTTGTGCCGGTTTCTATTTTTGAGGATGTGGATGTTGGTGACTGGAAAAAGGGGGCTGACACCACCATGAGGCTGGTTCAGGCTATCGGCGAAGCCTGTGCCGCCGTACCGGAACTTAATTGTTGGTTTGACGGCGATAGCCTAAGCCGTCAATTGCTCGATGAAGTTCACGTGGGAATTGCGGTAGATACGCCGGAGGGGTTGTTTGTGCCGGTGCTCAGGGATATTACACACCGAAGCCTAAAGGACTTGAGGCAGGGTTTGGAAAACCTGAGAGAGTCGGTAGCCTCTCGGAAAATTCCCCCCAAGGAAATGCAGGGCGCGACCATCACTTTGTCTAATTTCGGCACCATGACGGGGCAATATGCCAACCCCATTGTCAGTCCTCCACAGGTGGCGATTGTTGGCGCAGGCCGCATTCGGGAAAAGGTCGTTCCCTATGAAGGGGCTGCGACCATTCGTCGCATTCTGCCCTTGTCGCTGACCTTCGATCACCGGGCAGCGACTGGTGGGGAAGCCTCGCGGTTCTTGGGTGCGCTGGTTGATGCATTGAAAAAAGGGAAATGATGATCTGGCCGGGAAATTCCACCGGATCGTATCAGTGTCTTGCCAAATGGCCTTGTGGCAACAACACTAGGGGCCACAAAGATAGATACCTCTGACTGTGCGAGACATCATGAATCAACTTAAGAGCCTGACAACCGCTTTTTTACTGTCCTGTTCCACTCTGGGGACTCCAGCATGGGCAACAGATCATCAGCATCATGACGGCCACCAAGCAACCGGTGCTATCGAAGTTCACAATGCCTGGAGTCGCCCTACACCTCCGGGCACGCCAATGGGTGTGGGCTACATGACTATCACCAATCACGGAGCTGACGAAGTGCGATTGATCGCGGCTGAAAGCCCCAGGGCCGGCCATGTCTCTATCCACGAAACGTCCATGCATGAAGGGATGATGCGTATGCAGCCGCTTTCTAACGGCTTGGACATTCCGGCAGGTAGCACCGTGGAGTTGAAGCCCCGCAGTTACCACCTGATGCTGGAACAGCTAACAAAGCCCCTGATAGAAGATGAAACGATTCCGGTCCAGCTGGATTTCGAGAATGCCGAAGATATTACCGTCAAGCTGGTCGTTCAGCCCTTAGATGCCAAGGTCATGGACCACTCGCATCATTCAGGGATGGAACACTGAAATAGGGGACGCATGCCCCGCTCAGAGGTTAGAGTCTGATTGCGGGGAGTGAGCATCGGTGTGCCCCAGAGAGTGCTCCGGGGCGATCTGGTCGCGAACCAGCTGTTTCAACTGCTTAATGTCCGGAAAGCCCCCTTGTTCCTTGCGTGACCATATCCGGATGTTATTGACGTACACCTCGAAAATACCCCCTGTGCCCGGTGTTAGGGTGAGCTCGTCAATCATCCCGTCGAAGGTGGTTAGCAGTTCTTGGGCCATCCAGGCCGAGCGCAATAGCCAGTTGCAGCCGGTGCAATAGTGAATCGTGACTCGCGTTGCCATACGGTAATACTTCCTGCAGGAATAAATGAGCTATTCATGCTATCAAATAAGGGTAGTTAATTCTTATTAGAGGGATGTGATGGCTCATTGGCTAGTGGACAGTCCGGGGTCTGGAGACGGTACCCGAAATGCAGATTTCTGGCTTGATCACCTGCAGGCTCAGGGGATTTCCGATATCGAAGTTTGCCATCTGGATAAGCAGGAGCAATGGCGCGGCAGAGTGTCCAAAGGCGATTGCCTGATGGCGGCTGGTGGGGATGGTACGGTCAATGGTGTGGCTGAAATCTGTCTTGAAAACGATGCGATTCTGGCTGTTTTACCGTCCGGTACCGCCAATGACTTTGCTCGTAATCTCAACATCCCCGATGAGCCACAACAGATTGTCCAGCTTGTCGCGGAAGGCACCGTGCAAAACATTGATGTTGCGGTTGCCGGAGAGCGGATATTTTTGAACGTCGCTCACATTGGGCTTGGAACGCTGCCTGCCCGTGAAGCGGATGGGCCGACGAAAAAGTGGTTAGGGCAATTCAGTTACGTGGCTACGCTGTTTCGGCAGATCGGTGAACAGCGTGGCTTTCATGCCGAAATACAAACCGAAGAGTCGGCGATGAAAGGGCGCTGGTTGTCGGTTGCGATCGCCTCTGGTGCCTTTTTTGGTGGGGGGCACGAAATTCCGGAAGCCTCAGCCAACGATGGACAGTTGAATGTTGTTGCGGTGAAGCCCAGGCCATTGCTGCAATTGCTGTTTGCGTTTTTGATGGTACGGCTGAACGGCAAGACACCTCGGCGAACCAGCACTATCGTGCAGGTGAAAAGCTCGGTATGTCAGGTGCGCACCACCCAGCCTAAACCGGTGACGGTTGATGGTGACGAGGCCGGTACCACACCCTTTGAGGCGGTCTGCAAGAAGGGTGTTCTGAGGGTTATTGGCCGAGAAGTCGTGCAGGCCGGAAGGGCAATGTGATTCGCCCTTCCGGTTTTAGGTCGAGGCGTCGAGTTACAGGCCGGCTACTTTAGCCCGGGCGGCATGGAGCTTCTTGTAGCTTTCGATCATCTTCAAATGCCTGTCCAGGCCTTCCAGATTCGTGCTGGTTTCTTCCAGTCCATAGAAGCGCACTGAGCCATTGAGGGAGCCGACAACGGCATCCATAACTTCGTTGCCGAACATCCGGCGGAAATTGTAGAGATAGTCTTCCAGCTCGAGTTCTTCGTCCAGCGTGGCCTCCAGAGAAGCTTGCATCGCCTGATAGAAAAGACCGCGCTCGACAGTGTTGTCGTTAAACTGCCGGAACATTTCGACCAGTTCCAGAGCTTCTTCAAGCTCGCCCAAGGCCAGATAAATGAGTAGTTTCAGCTCCAGAATGGTGAGCTGACCCCAAACGGTGTTCTCATCAAACTCAATGCCGATCAGCGTGACGATTGTCATGTACACATCTAGCTCGGCTTCTTCCAAGCGCTCAACCAGACTCGCCAGTTCGTCTTCGTTCAGACGATGCAGGTTGAGGATGTCTTCCCGGAAGGCCAGCGCCATATTGGTGTTGTCCCAAACGAGGTCTTCCACCGGGTACACTTCGGAATAGCCGGGTACCAGAATTCGGCAAACCGGTGCGCCGAGATCTTCAAAGACCGCCATATAGCATTCCTTGCCCATATCCGAGAAGATGCCAAACAGCGCTTCGGCCTCTTCCTCTGTGGTGCCGGAGAAATCCCATTCCACAAAGTCGTAGTCGGATTTAGAGCTGAAGAAACGCCAGGACACCACACCGCTGGAATCAATAAAGTGCTCAACGTAGTTGTTGGGTTCTGTCACTGCCATGGTGTTGAACGTAGGAGCGGGCAGGTCGTTCAGGCCTTCGAAGCTGCGGCCCTGCATTAGCTCGGTCAGGCTGCGCTCCAGCGCCACCTGGAAGCTAGGGTGGGCACCGAAGCAAGCAAATACGCCGCCGGTTTTAGGGTTCATCACGGTGACCGAGATGACCGGGAACTGGCCGCCCAAAGAGGCGTCTTTGACCAGCACCGGGAAACCCTGTTCTTCCAAGGCGTTCAGACCTTCCACGATGTCCGGGTATTTTGCCAACACTTCGTCCGGCACGTCCGGCAGGGCAATTTCGTTCTCGATGATTTCTTTCTTGACCGCCCGTTCGAGGATTTCTGATAGGCACTGAACCTGAGCTTCCTGCAGTGTGTTACCAGCGCTCATGCCGTTGCTGAGGAACAGGTTTTCGATCAAGTTAGAGGGGAAGTACACGGTTTCCCCATCGGACTGGCGCACGTAAGGGATGCTGCAGATGCCTCGCTCAGGTGTGCCTGAGTTGGTGTCAAACAGATGAGTGCCCAACAGTTCGCCGTCGGGGTTGTAGATGCCAAGGCTGTAGTCGTCCAGAATGCCTGCGGGCAGCTCGCCCTCAGGGCCCGGCTGGAACCACTTCTCGTTCGGATAATGCACGAACTTACTGTTCGCAATGTCCTGGCCGAAGTACTGATCGTTATAGAAGAAGTTGCAGTTCAGGCGTTCAATGAACTCACCCAGTGCGGAAGCCAACGCAGCTTCCTTGGTGGCCCCTTTGCCGTTGGTGAAACACATGTGTGCAGCGGTATCGCGAACATGCAGTGACCAGACGTGGGGCACAATGTTGCGCCAGGAGGCGATCTCGATTTTCATGCCCAGATCAGAAAGGATCCCGGTCATGTTGGCAATGGTCTGCTCCAGGGGCAGATCTTTACCTTCAATGTAAGTGCTAGTGTTTTCGCCGGACCCGACGTTAAGCAAGGCCTGAGCATCTTCATCCAGGTTTTCCACCACTTCGATCTGGAAGTCTGGCCCGGTTTGCACCACTTTCTTCACGGTGCAGCGGTCGATGGAACGGATAATACCTTGGCGGTCTTTGTCGGAAATGTCTTCCGGCAACTCCACTTGGATTTTGAAGATCTGTTTGTAACGGTTTTCCGGGTCTACAATATTGTTTTGCGACAGACGAATGTTGTCGGTCGGAATGTCTCGAGCGTTGCAGTAAACCTTTACAAAGTAAGCGGCACACATGGCTGAGGACGCCAGAAAGTAATCGAACGGGCCGGGCGCCGAACCATCCCCTTTATAGCGGACAGGTTGGTCCGAGACGACGGTGAAATCGTCGAATTTGGCCTCAAGCCTCAGGTTGTCGAGATAATTGACTTTGATTTCCATGGGCAGCTTACCGGATTCAGAAATATGAGCAGTTTACGCGGAATTGACGAGGTTATCCCCGACGCGCGGGATGGTCTCACAAAAACAGAGAGGACGATACTGTACGTCCTTAGCGAAACCCAAAAGGAATTGGGCGGGCGCAATGTGCCCACAGTGATGCTTTATGGCCGTGTGCTGGAATACGTGAACATCAGCGAGCAGGAATTGCACGTATATTTGGATCGCCTGGGGGTCAAGGGCGACGGGCGCTAGCTCAGCGCACCACAAAGACCGATATGTTGCTGTGCTTGACGATCTCTGCCGCGTTAGAGCGCAGCAGGTGCAAAGCGTCGCCAATTCCCGGCGAGTGGGATGCCATCACCACTAGATCGGTGCTCGTATCCTTTATTGCGCCGAGCAGCTTGTCGTCCAATTCAACGGCCGTGTCGACTGACTCCAGCACTTTAGCGTAGGTCTGTATACCGTGGGATTTTCCCTGCTCATCGGCGAATTCTTTGAGCTTGTCTGCCAGTTCCTTCGGGTTGTGGGCGGCAGCACCTGGGGTGCTGTTAGTCACGGTGACGTAACAGAGCCTTGCCCCGTAGTGTTTGGCCATATCGATGGCTGTGTTGAGCGTTTTCGCCATTCGGTCTAAGTGCGCCAGATCAACGGGAACGAGAATGTTCTGGTACATGACTCGACCTCCTTCTGTTCAAAATTCGAACTATTAGTGGTGAGTCTGGACCATGACCTCCGTGATTCGCAAGTTTCAGGGGCGTTCCCTAGGGACTCGTTTCGAGGTAATGTGCGTGCTAACGAATACAGAGCTGAATACCAGCCAGTAATAAAAACATATATTTAAAGGAGCCACACCGTGTCGGAACTTGCCACCTACGAAAGCTTTAATATTGAAGTCACAGACTACGTTGCGCATGTGCAGTTCAGCCGTCCTGAGGCGATGAACTCGATGAACAAAGCGTTTTGGTTGGAACTGCCTCGCTGCGTGCAGGATATTGAGGCCAATACCAATGCCCGGGCTATCGTTATTTCTTCCACTGGAAAGCATTTCTCTGCCGGCATGGATCTGGGGGTGTTTTCTGATCCGAAATCTGTGCCTATGAGTGGCGACCCCGGCCGCATGGCTGAGAATTTGCGCCGCGTGGTGTTGCAGCTGCAAGATACTCTGACTTCTTTGGAAAAGGTTCGTTTGCCGGTGCTGGCAGCGGTGCACGGAGGTTGCATTGGTGGGGCACTGGATTTGGTGTGTGCGGCAGACAGCCGCTATTGCACTAAGGATGCCTATTTCACCATTAAAGAAACCGAGCTGGGGATGACGGCTGACGTGGGTACATTGCAGCGCTTGCCGAAGCTGATGCCAGAAGGCGTGGTGCGTGAGTTGGCCTACACCGGCCGGAAATTTGGCGCCGAAGAAGCTCAACGCCTTGGCTTTGTGAATAGTGTGTATGACTCTCAGGAAGAAATGGTTGAGGTTGTGCTGGCGATCGCTGCACAAATTGCTGCCAACTCTCCGCTGGCGGTTACCGGCTGTAAAGAAATGCTGAACTTTAGCCGTGACCACAGCGTCGAAGACAGCTTGAAGTATATGGCTACCTGGCAGGCCGGTATGTTCCGCCCGACCGACATGATGAAAACCTTCCAGGCCAAGGCTCAGAAACAGGCCCCGGCCTACGATGACCTGTTCCCGGTCAAGGATCTGTTTTCTAACTGATTCATGAGTAAGCGCCAAAGTTCCTCAATCTCCTCAGTCGCCGCCCTGTTGTTTCAGGGCGGTATTGGTGTGGTGGGGGCCATTGCGCTCTGGTTGTTTGATATTCCGGTACTGGCGGGCAACGTTGGTTGGATCAACGCGTTCGTTTATGGTGTCGTGGGAGCCGCGGCGACCTATCTGTTTTTGTTGCAACTGACCAAGCTGGCCAGGCTTTTCCCGGACGGCCTCAGTGAACAAATGCAGGCATTGTATAAGTTTGCAGCGAGTTATTGCTGGCCGGTGCTTCTGCTATTATCCCTGCTGGCCGGGGTGGGTGAGGAGCTGTTGTTTCGAGGTGCCATCCAAGGCGGGTTGCTCCAGTACACAGGGCAGTGGACTGCGGTCATTGTCGCTTCATTGCTATTCGGGTTGGTGCACTACGTTTCTTTTACCTATTTTGTCATAGCAACGGGATTGGGGTTGGTCTTGGGCACCGCCTATCAACTCAGTGGCAGTCTGATCATGGTGATGGTCTGGCACGCTGTATACGATGTGTTGGCCCTGTATTTTCTGTTGAATTATCCTTCATGGTTTGGCGTCCGCCGATAACCATCTTCTGACGATCTGAATTAGGAATAATGCGTGTTTGAAAGCTATTTGACCGGTTTCCTGGTGGGCGGTGGCCTTATCGTTGCCATTGGTGCTCAGAACGCCTATGTGCTTAGCCAGGCTATCCGTCGAGAGCATCATTGGTGGTCTGCCGGAGTTTGCATGATCTCCGATATCGTGCTGTTCACCTTGGGGATGTTTGGTGTATCCGCTGCGTTGACTGCGATGCCCCAAGGCTTGGAGATTCTACGCTGGCTGGGTGTGGTGTTCTTGGGTTGGTTGGCGCTTCAGGCATTCATTCGGGTTGGACGGGGCCGGGCGGCACTGACCGCAAAGCAGCAAAAAAGGCGCAGTTTGAAAGGCGTTTTACTGACGACTTTGGCGGTTACCCTGCTGAACCCACAGGTTTATTTGGATACTTTGTTGCTGGTTCCGGCAGTGGGGGCTCAACAGTCAAGTGCTAATGGGTTTTTGGTGGGAGCGAGCAGTGCGTCGGTGTTGTGGTTCGGAGGGCTGGCGTGGTTCGGGTCGTCGATGGCGCCGATTCTGTCACGCCCGAGAGTTTGGCGTGTTATCGATGGTTTGATTGGTTTGATGATGCTTGCAATTGCAATGCAGCTGGCATTCGTGGGGCTGAAATAAATCAAACGGTTGTATGAAAATGGGTTGAGTCTTCGATTAGCTTGCAGGAAGATAGCTCGCTATAAAACGCCTGCAAGGCTCCCAATACACAGAGGTACCCGATGAATTCAACCATTCGACGCTGGTTAGCCAGTGCCAACTCCCTGCGGCATATGATGAATATGTTTGCTCCGTATCTAGGGGCCGGCATCAAAGCTACCCATATTGCGGATGATTTCTCCTCAGCCACGGTGGAAATGAAGCAGCGTTGGTACAACACCAACTACGTGGGTACTCATTTCGGCGGATCGCTCTACAGCATGGTTGATCCCATGTACATGCTTTTGCTCATGCGCAAGCTGGGTAACAGCTATGTGGTTTGGGATAAAGCGGCGAGCATCGAATTCATCAGGCCGGGTAAAGGCCGTGTGACGGCTCATTTTGAGCTGACTGAAGCAAAGTTGGAGGGAATCCGGCAGGCAACGGAAAACGGCGATAAATATTTGCCGGAGTGGACGCTCGATATCGTCGATGAATCTGGTGAGATTGTCGCGAAAGTGAATAAAGTTCTATACGTTCGAAAGAAAAAAGCCCGGGCCAATAGCTGATCCGGGCCTATTCGTGACCAACGGCTAGTTACTCAGAACCCACCTCGACCCGCTTCAGGAAGCGCGCGATATCGTCAAATGCTTCCTCGGCCTGGGGTAACAGCGGGGTGAATATCTGCCAGACATGTACCATGCGCTGCCAGGTGTGTAGCTCCACCGGCGACCCTTCTGCCTTGGCCTTGGCGGCGTATCGAGCCGCATTATCCAGCAGCATTTCAGTAGTGCTGGCGTGAATCAGGGTGGGTGGCAGGTTAGCAAGGTTCCCACGCAGCGGAGATGCGACCGGGTTGGTCGGAGACAATCGGAAAGCAGCCAGTGTGCCCCACCAGATAACCGGCAGAGGGACTTTTGAAAGCCCGCCAAATATTGGCCCCAGCATGGCATCGCTTCGGATGTTGTCACGATTACTGGGGGCCGTCAGTGTCAGGTCTGTCGACGGAGACAGGGCGACCGCCGCGTCTGCCTGGCGTAAACCGCTATCACGTAACCAGGCGATCAACGATAGAGTGTGGCTGCCGCCGGCAGAATCCCCTGCCACGACCATAAACTCAGTTTCGGATTCGCCTTCGGGACCGTGGTGAAGAAGCCAAGTGTAGGCTTCCCGACAGTCAATGATGCCGTCCATAAAGCGATGTTCTGGCATCAATCGATAATCCACAGCAAACACCGCGGCATTGGCAACTTGGGAGAATCGATTGGTCACCGCGCGATGGCTGGTCGGGCTACCAACGGACCAGGCGCCGCCGTGGATATAGAGCACTCTGCGTTGGGTGTTCACCCCTGGTGCAATCACCCACTCGCCTTTCGGCAGCGCACAAGGGCGAATCTCAGACTCGATTTCTGCCTCTGCCCCCAAACGATCAAAATGGTTACGCACAGCCGCTAATCTGGCTTTGCCTTTTAGCCCCTTGGACGAACGCCCCATCTCTTTTATCCGTGAGAGCACTTCGTCTTGGGCGGGGTGAGGAGAGACTTCATTGATGGCCCATTCGTTGCCGTCAAAGTGCGAAAGGTCCTGAACCCGAAACAACAGGAAGGTGGCAACAACGAGCATTACAACGATGGCGAGTAAAATCCAGAGCATGAGTGTTCCTTAATGGGTGCCTCGTTTTCCGATGCCTAATATGCTGGCGTTATGTTCTTATAATGGCAACTATTTCAGAGTTGCGATGGTTTGCAATTGGCTCAGTTGCCCAAAGGAGGTCACGTATGCCCAAGGTGTTTTTTGGTGTTGAGATTGCGCCCGACATTAAAGAGCGTTTGTTGAGGGTTCAAGCGCCGGTTGAGTCTGCCCGTTGGCAGCGTTATGAACAACTGCATCTGACGTTGGTGTTTCTGGGGGACGTTGCTGAAAACGCAGTAGTACGGTTGTCTGATACGGCAGGCGGCGTGTCGGCGAGTCCGTTTGAGCTTGCCGTCAGCGGTTTAGGGTGTTTTGGCTCGCCGGAGCGGCCAAAGACCTTCTGGGCGGGTGTCTCGCCAGAGGTTTTGGTTGTTCATCTGCATCGGCAATTAGTGGATCTGTTGGTGGCGGCCGGTTTTAAGGTTGAACACCGCCATTTTCGACCGCACATTACGCTGAGCCGGTTTGGCCGGGATGCAGGGGCGGTCAAGCCCTTGATCGAGTCGGAGCATAACGCTGGCTTTGGTGTTATGGCTGTACGGGAGTTCGTTTTGTATGAAAGTACCCAAGGGCCAAACGGTTCTGTTTATACCGTATTAAAGCGGTTTCCCCTATAAATGAGGGCCTGGCAACGTCGAGCATGACGACGCCCATTGAGGATGTACTGGTGAGTAAAGGTTTCATGAAGTGCCCGGTGTGCGAGTTGGCTGAGCTGGGTTCGTTCCGCGAAATAGAGCAAAAGCGCTATCTACGGTGTGGCAACTGCCAAGCTACGATTATGGCGCCTGAATGTCGGTTAACACCAGATGAAGAGCGCGCAGTGTATCAGCTGCACGACAACGACCCTGATGACGCGGGATACCGGCGTTTTTTGTCGAAACTGGCGGCTCCAATGATCGCAAGATTGCCGGAAGGAGCGACGGGGCTGGATTTTGGGTGCGGCCCGGGACCGGCGTTGGCCAGGATGTTTGAAGAAGCAGGTTTTTCGGTTGCGCTATATGATCTGTTCTTTTATCCAGAAGCATCTGTACTGGAGCAAAACTATGACTTCGTGACCTGCACCGAGGTGGTTGAGCATCTGTTTCAGCCGGCCAAGGTCTTTGCTCAATTTGACCGTCTTCTGAACCCCGGTGGGGTGTTAGGCATTATGACTTGCTTTCAGACTGACGATGATCGTTTCGACAACTGGCACTATCGGCGTGACCCTACACATGTGGTTTTTTATAGGGAAGAAACGTTTGAGTGGTTGGCCAAACGCTATGGCTGGCAGATGGACAGTCCGGCTAAAGATGTTGTGCTGCTCCGAAAACCGCTCTGAATCGCTGAGCGGCTAGTCTGTATCTGCCGGGCAGGCAGGCAGTTCCGGGCATACGGATGAGGTGTCGGGTGACCTGTTGTCTGGAAGGAATTTTGCGACGTTGAAACGGTCGCCGGCGAGGCTGGCTGCGCAGGTCATCGCCTGATTTGCCTGTTGCTGGCAACCTTTCGCTGAGAGGGCATAAGCCAGGTTGTTCCAGCCATCAGCAAACTCTGGAAATCGAAGGGTTGCACGGCGAAGGTGGTCGGCAGCCGCGCCAAAACGATTTTGACTGTAGGCCAGGTTGCCCAGAGCTAAAAGCGGTGCGGGCTCATCCATCCAGTGATGCTCTGCGGTCTGATACGCGGTCTTGGCTGCTAGAGTGTGGCCGGTGGTCTCCAGATCGTGGGCAGCGCGTAGCCAGGGCAAAAGCTCGGCGGTTGCCGGTAATTTGTCGGGGGGCAGGATTACCATCGCCCAGCGCTCGGCCCGGTTCCAGGTTGTGTGGAACACTTTGTAAGGCTGGTGGTGATGTTTACGGGTGTCGGTATTGAGTATCAGGGTTTCGTTCTGATTGTCGTATCCGACAACCACCGCAAAGTGCCACTGCGGCCACCAATCGAATCCCAGATTTTGCATGACCAGCACCGGGTTGCCAGCCGAGACTTCGGCCAGAAGTGTTTTGATGTCTGGCTGTAAATGATAAACCACCATGTTATGTGACCGCGCACCGGCAACCATCTCAACCTGCAGCGAGCCTTCCCGCTCGGGCAGATAGACCAGTTCTTTCAGAATTTCCGGCTCGGTGCTAAGGCCTTGACTGTTCAGCATGGTGGCTAATGACGCCGGGCCACACTGATACTTTTCTTGAGGATAAAAGGGAACATCAGCCAACAGTTGCGGGCTGTCTGTGTCCGTTTGGTCAGCGGTGGGCGAATCAGGCCAGGGCGGAGTGGTTGCGCACCCGACCAGCAGGAGCAGCCCGAGAAGGGCTGACAGCCTTCTGCATCTTGCAAATGCCGTCTGACAAACGGAGAGGATTAGCGAATACAATTGATGAAGGAGAACAGGTTAGTGGCACACAGCATGTCGGTGATGATGAACACCAACAGAAATAAAACGATGATTCCGACCACGCCTTCACCTGTGGGGGCCTCGGCCAACTGTTGTTCAAAGTCAGCCAGTTCGGCGGGCGTGAGGTTCTGGATTCGCTCCGCTACTTGGTCTTCACTGACACCAAGCTCGGCGAGTTTTTCTTTAACCTCTTGCTGTTCCAGCATGCTTAACAACTGTTGGCGGTCCAGGTTGACCTGTTGCTGCTGAATCAACTCGCCGGTCCCGACCATGCCAGCGCTGGCGGAGACCGAAAAGGTGGTGGCAAAAGCCATTAGAATGGCCATCACAAGCGAAAACTGCTTGGCATAGCGTCGAATGCCGTTCATTGCAGGCTCCTTTCCCGTTTGTTTAGTTCCCTTAACCCTAGAATGCTCCGGCTTACCATTCAACATACAAAACGTTCATGGATAAAAAGCACAGAGGTCAAAAGGTTGAGAGACCGGTGGCTTCCATAAAACGGTATTGCCAGTATTTCAGGCGGGAGTCATCAGCCCAGTCGGAATAGGGCAAGCTCAGAGGAGCGCTGTTCGTTTGTTCGTTTGCCCAGTGCTGATCGAAAAAATCCGAGGCTGTGCGGGCAACCGGATGGTCGTTGGGCACGCTCAGCCATACATTGGATTCAAGATTCAGGTCGTCCAGATTTCTTCGCGTAAAGTTGGCAGAGCCAAGCAGCAGTTCTAGCTGGCCATCGTTGCGGGTGTAGGTGAGTAACTTACTGTGGCATTGTTCACCTTGAGTATTGCACCAGCGCACAGCAAGGCCTGCTTTGTGTAGTTCGCGGCCAACCGGGCGGTTTGGAATTCCGTTTTTCTCATGGCCGAAAGCATCTTTGTTTGCGTCTAACAGTAGGCGGATAGTGACACCGCGATGTTGTGCGGCTTTTAACGCTTTGATGATAGGTCGGTGAGAGAAATAGAACATCGCGATATCTAACGTTTCGCCAGATTGGCTTCGGGCGACCATGTCCAATGCTTGATCGCGAATGGCTGACTCGGTAAGAAGTTTTATCGTTGCTGACGAACCGGGTTCAGATTGTTGGGTGATGGCTGCTTGGTTAAGCCAACGGTCAAACGTTTGCGTGTTGGCGCCGGACATTTGGGCGATTGCGCGCTCGCTCTCAATCACATCTTTTATGGCTGGTCCGCTGAACGTGAGCCCGATGTTGCTGTGACGGCTGCTGCCGTCATGGGGATTCGCGGAGGTAATGAGCGCACGAAACTGATCACCTGAGTCGGCGACCAAAACTTTACGATGATTGGCTTTGAAGTTGGGCAGCGCCAGATAGCTGCGTAGTGTCGTTTGTTCGGTACCAAGGGCGTTTGGCAGCCAACCGCCGTCGGGGTCGTTGCCAAGCCATTGGCAGCAAAGACGCCAAACGGCAGACCACGCGGGGTTGCTGTCACGCAGAGGTTTGAGGTTGGTGACAATCAATTCAATGCCAGCTTTCTTCAGAGCCTCAAATTCGGGTGAACGGGTGCCGCCGTAGAAAGTGTTCAGAGGGTCTGAAATCACCAAAATATCGATGTTTGGGATAGCCCGCTTTTTGTTGATCAATGCCTTAGTCAATTGACGGGCCAGCGGGCGAAGTTCTGCACTCTCTGCGCCAGTGCTGTTGTAAAGAAACATGTCGATTAAGATGAACTGCTCAGCGTGGGCGATCAGCCGCAATGCTTCATCAAAGATCTTGTGGTCTAGCGTTGTTTTGCCGTTTGGAAAGTGCCGTGTGGTGTCGGTTAACAGACGAGGGGAAAGCAGAGGGACGGTGCTTCCTGTATATCGAATGCCCTCCGGTAGGGGTTTGTAGGAATGCCACGCACCCAAAGCGATCAAAACCAATAGTAAGATACAGGCTAATAACTTCATCGTCATAGTCGCTTCGATCCGTCGAATGGGCCCGTCCTGAGCCGTTTAATCACGTTGTTTATTGATAACCCACTCGGAGAAAAGCTCAAGAAGCCAAGTGGCCTGAGGGGCGGGCGAGACTCTATTTAGGAGTGATTCGGTGTTGAGGCCTTCTTTTTCAAGTTCGGGCTGTTGAACCTTGAGGTAGCTTCTCATTACGTCATCGGAGAACTCGGGGTGGAACTGAACGCCCCAGGCATTGTTGCCAACCCGGAATGCTTGGTGTGGCTCAAAATCTGTTGCGCCGAGCAGCACTGCTTCGGGAGGTAACTCCAGAACGGATTGTTTGTGGGTCAATTGAGCGAAGAACTGCGGGGGAAGATGACGAAACAACGGGTCAGTTTGCGCGTTCTCGAACAGCGTGACGTTTTGTGTGCCGGTTTCGCGCCCTTGTGGATGGTAGCCGACTTTCCCCCCCAAAGCGTGGGCAAGTAATTGGTGGCCATAGCAGACACCGAACGTTGGAATGTTTGTCTGCACGGCCTCTTTTAACCATCCCGCGGCTTGCTCGCTCCACGGCTCACGGTCGCTCACCATGGCTGGGGAGCCAGTAATGACAACGCCATGCCAATCCTGAGGGCGACCGGGTGGGAGTGCCTGCGTCACGTCAGCGATGGTAAGGTCCAGTTGGCTGGACAGCCTAGCTACAAACCAGTCTTCAAAATCTCCAAACTGATCTTTAATTTGAGGGTAGGTTGTGCCCGTTTTCAGGATCACGACCCGAGGCTTCATGCCCTCATTTGTACCAGCCATACTGCACCTCATCTGATGCTAAAGCGTTGCGCAGATTATTCCTGCGGCAATTCAGCGTTATGGAATACGTTCTGAACGTCGTCGAGATCGTTCAGCATATCCATAAATTTTTCGAACATCGGAATATCGTCGCCTTCTACCGGTGTGGTGGTTTTAGGCAAGAATTGAATTTCGTCTACTTCGAACTCAATGCCCTCGAAGGCTTCTTCCAAGGCCTGCTTGGCTTTGGCGTATTCGGTGTTCGGTGTGAAAACGGTGATAGTTTCGTTTTCATTCTCGATATCGGTGACATCAACATCGGCTTCCATCAGGGCTTCAAGGACAGCTTCTTCGTCCTGGCCCTTGAATACAAAAATCGCACAGTGGTCAAACATGTGAGCGACAGCGCCGGGGGTGCCGATTTTGCATTTTGTTTTGGTGAAAGCCAGACGAACATCGCCAAAGGTTCGGTTCGGGTTATCAGTCAGGCAGTCAACGATGACCATGCAATTGCCCGGACCATAGCCTTCGTAGCGAGCGGTGGAGTAGTCTTCGCCTCCGCCACCTTTGGCTTTATCAATGGCTTTTTCAATAACGTGGGTGGGAACCTGGTCTTTCTTCGCGCGCTCAATTAGCCCTCGCAGAGATAGGTTGGCCTGAGGGTCAATGCCGCCAGACTTGGCCGACATGTAAATTTCCCGCCCGTATTTGCTGTAGACCTTGGTTTTTGCCGCAGCCGTTTTGGCCATGGATTCTTTGCGATTCTGATAGGCTCTGCCCATATTTCTGTGCCCCTTGCTTGCTATAAAGAGCGTGATTTTACTGAACCTGAGGACAATACAACAGCTTTGTTACGCCAGTTCGGGAACTCGTCGGATTCCGCGGCGAAGGCCCAATTCCAGTGAAGAGCGAATCAGCTTCCCTGTCAGAGGAATGACATCTTCAAAGCGGATGGTGTACCGAAGGCGGGTTTGGCCGTCACTGGTTTCGCTGAAATGAATGCGACCTATGTGATTTTTGATCGGACCGGCGCTGGTGATTGTGTATTCGATCAACGAATAGGGCTCAAACTCAAGCACTGTCTCTTCGATACTTAGAGGCCCCAAGCCTACTTTACGAACCGACCCTGCGCCATTCGGGTCGGCCTGATGGCTATCTTTAATGCGTTTGACCGGCGCACCAATCATTTTGCCAAAGCGGTGGTGGTCTGCAAACAGCGCAAACACTTTCTTGCTCGGTACGTTGAAGGTTTCATCGATCTCAATTGTGTAAACAGGCATGTTGCTTCTCTATCGTTCTTTGATGTTGGTCCAAGAGTAACGGTTCACACTGTTTAACAAAAGGTGCCCAGTAGGCCGAGTGGGTGGTTGGTCTTGTAGGTCGCTCCCGTTATAATCCGTCTTGCTCAGGACGAGCAGGATCAAAATCACACACTTCAGGGACTGAAGTTATGCCCCAGGCAAGCGGATTGCAGTTCACCGCCCGTGTTGGCGAATTCCTCTCAGACCACTTCGTGGTCGCCAGCTTTGTGCTCACCGAAGGTTTATCCACGCTCTCCCATGGCCGTTTGAAACTGGCCAGCACCGACCCCGATGTGCAAGCAGCGGATGTGCTGGAGCAGCCGGTTGATCTGGTGGTGTGGCAAGACGGCCAGCCCCTACGACGCTTTACCGGCGTGGTGAACGAATTTGTTCGGGGCAACACCGGTCACCGCCGCACCCATTACGAAGTGGTGATTCAGCCTCCCGTGTGGCGCTTGGGCTTAATGCACAACAGCCGTATCTTCCAGGCACAGACCACCGATGCCATTGTGCGCACGTTGCTGGAAGAGCGAGGAATTGTGGATACGGTGTTCGACCTTAAACGCTCCCCCGAGGAGCGAGAATACTGCGTCCAGCACCGCGAAAGTGACCTGAAATTCTTGGAACGACTCGCTGCCGAAGAAGGCTGGCACTACCGCTACCAGCACGGCAGCTTGGACGGTGGAGAACAACCGGCGTTAATCATCGCCGACCATCACGGTGATGCGCCCAAACTAGACCCGGTAGAATGTAACACCAAAGCTGGTGGCAGTACCCAGCAGGCCTGCATCTACAGCTTCGCCTACGAAGAAAGGGTGCGGGCTTCATCGGTGGCGATGAAAGACTACACCTTCAAGAACCCTGCCTACGCTCTAATGCATGAACAGAGTGCCGGTGGCGTGAACCACCGGGAAGACTACCAACACTATGACTATCCTGGCCGCTACAAAGCCGACGCCAGCGGCCAGCCGTATACTCAGGCTCGATTAGACGCACTCAGAAATGATGCGTCTGTCGCCAAAGGCAAAAGCAACCGTCCGGATTTTGCCGCCGGAGCCAAAGTCGACCTGCAAGACCACGACAGTCAAAGCCTGAACCGGGAATGGCTACTGACCGCCATCACCCACACCGGTAAACAACCGCAAGCGCTGGAAGAAGAGGGCGGTAGCGAACCGACCAGCTACGCCAACGAATTCACCGCCATTCCCGCCGATAAAACCTGGCGCGCCCTCTGTGGGCACAAACCCATGATGGACGGCCCTCAAATGGCCATCGTAACTGGCCCGGAAGGCGAAGAGATTCACTGCGACCAATACGGCCGCGTGAAAGCGCGATTCCCGTGGGACCGCTATTCAAAGAATGATGAACACAGCAGCGCTTGGCTGCGCGTATCCCAAGGCTGGGCTGGCGGCCAGTATGGCTTTATGGCCTTGCCCCGAATCGGCAACGAAGTGATTGTCAGCTTCCTTGACGGCGACCCGGACCAGCCGATCATCACGGGCCGCACCTACCACGCCACCAACACGCCACCGTACGCGCTACCCGAACACAAAACCCGCACCACGTTAAAAACCAAAACCCACAAGGGGGAGGGCAGCAACGAACTGCGGTTTGAAGACGAAGCTGGGGAAGAACAGGTCTACGTGCACGCCCAGAAAGATCTGGATTTGCTCACGGCAAACAACCGCACGGAAGTGATCAAAAACGACAGCCATCTGACCGTGGAAAACGACGGCTTCAGCCAAGTGAAAGCCAACCACCACTCAACGGTAGACGGTGAGTATCGGGAAAAAATCGGCGACGATTACAGCCTGACCGTAAATGGCAGCCACCACAGTAGACAGGGCAAAAACCAATTGGTGGAGGCCGGTAGTGAGATTCACCACAAGGCTGGTATGAAGATCGTGATCGAAGCAGGGGCCGAGGTGACGCTGCAAGCTGGTGGAAGCTTTATGAAGGTGGATCCAAGTGGAGTGACGGTTTCGGGGCCGCTGGTGAGGATGAATTCGGGGGGCGGGCCGGGGAGTGGGCGTTCGGCTGGGGCCAAGAAGCCCGAGAAGCCGGCGATAATTGCTGATCATATGCAACCAGATAATGCGACTAGCCCCATAGCAGAGGCACCTCAGCGGAAAAACGCACTTGAAGAGCCTCGCTGGTCATTGGCTTCTGCGAATAGCGGCAAAGCACCGTTATTGAAACAAGGTGCCCGGGAAGGGGCATTAACTGTAACTGCTTGCGAGTTTGATGAGCATGGACGCTGCGCACTACATCAACACACTTGAAACTAGAGCCCCACGGGGGCCCAAACCCTGCGACTATGATTTCGCAATATTGGATCTAGCAAGCTCAGACGAACTTCTTGGCGAGATTTATGCGGGCATGACAAGTGAGCCGATTCAGTGGTGGAGCCTCTTCGAGGGCACCAATTGGCAAGCTGAATGGGGCAATGGCCCCATACTTGTTTACCTCAGCAACGCCCCGAATTTTCGCGCGCAACTGAGCTCCCGGCTTGAATCCTCGCCGCAAGGTATTGTGTTTAAATCGGATATTCCTGTGGATGAGCTCCGTAACCACCTATCTCAATGGTTAACAGAGTCCAATCCCGGGTCTGGACAGCTTCTGAGGTTCCATGAACCCAGAATGTTTGGCCCATTGCTGTGTGTTCTAGCCGATCAAGCCTGTGAAAAACTGCTGTCCGCCGGCACTCATTGGTGGTGGCATGATGCCCATAACTGGCGCCAAGCAATGCCAAAAGACGGTGTCAGCAGGTTGGAAATCAGCCCTGAGGAAATATTGGTTTCGCAACTCGAACTGCAAAGCTCAGAGTTATACTGGCTGGCTAGTGAGGCATGCGGGTATGCCGCCTACTACAGCGACTCTCTGCTTGAGTCCAAAGAACCAGAACGCTGGGTTTTCGACACCCTGCATACTGCAAAGAACGCTGGCTTTGCTAATGCAGAGTTACTGGAGCGCTGGCTGAGAATGGCCATTCAATACGGTAAAAACTTCTATCTTAACGAGCCCGTCCACACTGTATTTTCCCATGAAGAGCTCCCCACGATGGATCGACTGACTGCTATGGAAAGCTTGATGGAGAGTGTTTATGCAAACAACGTATAGAGTCCAAAGCGGAGACACTCTCTCTGCCATTGCTGTTAAGCATCAAACATCTATTGCAGAGCTGCAGGCCATCAATCCGCAGATCACCAACAAGGATCACATTCAGATTGGCTGGGAGCTCAAAATCCCTGCGAATGGGGGGCCGGCTAGGGCAAATGGCTCTAAAACCTTGCGCTCACCTCGTTCCACTAATAATCAATCCAAAGGCCAAGCCAGTTGCAGGGAGTGCTCAGAAGAGTACACCGAAATTATTCACATCACAGGAGCGAGTGATGACGAGTGGTGCGTAGCCTTGCCAGAGAGTGCGGCTAAAGAACTTTTACAAGAGGTCGAACTCGTTGATGGGCTAATGGCAGAATTTAAAGAAGCTCAAAACACTAACTATGACCCGCAGTATAGTGAGCCGAGCCCTAAACGACGGTGGATGCAAAAAGCCGAGAAAATGGGCGTAATAGCGCCATCGTCCGATGAACGCGAAGACGATAGTGAAAACAAAGCTTCACAGATTAGTTCACAGATTGCTGCGATAGATGAACAAATCAAGTGGTACAAGGATTACGATTCTGACTATTTGATGTCCTATGTCAGCGACGATGCGCAGAAGCGGGAAGACGTTGAAACTGCGGCCAAAGAGAAGCGCTTGGCCATGCTGCGCGAAGAGCGGCAAACTTTAGTACGGCAACTTGAGGAAGGCAGTGCTTCCAGTGGGGTGAAAGGTAATGGCGTAAAGTCATCAGACTTTTTAGCCTCACACGGGAACACCACCGAAAAAGGTATTGTAGCAAGTCGCAGGGCCCGCAAGAACATCGGTGTCATTGAGATCATGATCGCCAGCCGCCCTGGGCGCTGGCATTACATTCGGCGAGAGGCTTACCAACGTTTGGTGACGACTTATGCTTCGGTTCGGTACGTCAAGAAAACCCGCGCCATAGCCAATACTCTGAAAAACAAATCTGCGACAGGTTCTATCCTCGCCGGCCAAATTTTAGAGGGCATTTCTGCAGATGCAGCAAAAAGTCTTGCGGGCAACATCGGGATAACATTCGCAGAAACCAGCGACCAGCACTATTTACTCGGAGAAGAACACTCGAAACTGACGTGGTCATCCGGCGGTGATGAAAGCCCCGTCGAAAACAACTTCCAAGTAAGCGCTGAAGCACATCTCATGCGCTTTGCAATGCAGGCAAGCGCCGGAGTAAATGCCTTCGATCTCAGTACAGGAGAGATCGATATAGGCACCAAAGCGAGCGCGACTATGGCGCTGCTGGAAGCCGAGATAAAACTTGCCGAAGTATTTGTCCCACAAGAGGCTGGTTGGGACTGCCGCTTCACCTATAGAAATCGTAACGGTGAACTAACGGACATGGCCTTCGGGGCGTTTCGATTCTCTGGAGACATTACTCTGAACTGTTTCGCTGGAGGAAGGGGCAGTGGCGAAGCAAGCGCCAGACTCTCTTCGGGCGCAGCCTCATTCCTGTTATCTGACAAGAAAAAAGTTGAAGCAAGCCCCACCGCAGGCCTTGCAGTAACTGGCAATGCGTTTGCCGGCGCGGAGGCTGGAGGCGCAGTGGGGGGGCAATTTAGTTGGGTGCATCCCAGTGAGCAGTATAAAAACGATGCTGCCTGGCAAAATCTATTCAAGATATCGGCAGGCGGAACTCTGGCACTTGGCGCTGGAGCCGGGTTTGATTTTCAACTCAAAGTAGTTCGAAACGCTATAGTTTTAGTGTGTAAGGGGCGCTTGGTGTTTGGCCCGGGAGCTAGCGGCTCTTTTGGGAGTGAAATTGGAGCCGACAAAATCTGGAATCTGGCCAAAACTGTCTTTGAGGTTCTATCCGCAGCGGATTACCACTTTCTGGCAAACATAGACGAAGAGCTTTTCTCTCAGTGGACCAAAGCATTGTATTTGAAGTTTACTGATGATACCCAAAACCTCCTAGAACTGCTGACATGCCCTGCGTTACGCTTCGATGAATTTTGGATGATGAGGAAAGAGCGGAAAAAGGCAGCCGAAGCCCTATCTATAAAAATAATTTCCCATGCAAAAAGTTGTTCAAGTTTGGAAGAGTTAAATCTGGACGGCCTACCATACAGCCAGCTACCTCCCGAAGCTTTAGGCGCAATGATGCATACTTTGAGTGAAACGTTTTTAGACAGCTGGGAAGAAAATCAGGAGAAAGCCCTTCTGATCCTGACGTCTCAAATTAAAACATGGCGGCAGTTTTTTGAAACACTAGAGCACATGTCGCCAGATGGTAGCAAAGTGAATCCAATGGGCAGCCTGAGGACTCTTGTCGCAATACTCGATGACGGTGCTTCAGACAGCCAGCTATCTCAATTCCATCGCTGGATTACGTCAGATTTGGCAATAAAACCCAGCAAACGCTCATTGAACTTGGCATGGACTCCCATTCCAATAAAGCAGAAGGGTGATCGTTTGGCCATCCGAATAGCCAAGCTTAACGAGTCACAACGGGAAATATGGGCTTAATGCTGCGAGCACCGAAACCCCAGGGCGCGATAATAAGACCTTTCAACTGCCGGAGCACTGTCCCTGAGTATAGTAGTTTTGGAGCTAGCTGATGTATTAAACCCACCAGACCGAACTACTTTGGTTTCTCCAGATACGGGTCCCATCGGGTTATTCTCGGGGCTCTCCTGATAATAGGTTTCTGAATACCAGTCGTTCACCCACTCGGCGCTGTTGGATGTCAGGTGGTGAATGCCCAACGGATTTGCCGGGAAGCTATCCACTGGATACAGGCGCCGAATCCCATCATGTGGTGGCGCGTTTTCTCCAGGAAGCCATTCGCCATTATTGGTAGCAACGAGAACCTTATCGCCCCTGTTTCGCGCTGCGTACTCCCATTGCGCCTCCGTTGGCAGATCGACAGCCCTCTCAGCCAGCGCCCCTATCCACAGACAGTAGTCCTTGGCTTCTTGCCAAGCCTTGGTCCACGCAGGCAGATTGGGCTCAAACAAGTGCTGCCGATCGTCGCGAGAACGCAGTTCGGGGGCATAGGGCTCCCGACCCATCAGGTCTCGATAAAGGTCAAAGTCTCCCAGCTTTGTTTCGTATTTCGATAGGTGAAAGTCATCGAGGGTTACTTTGTGAAGGTGATCATTGTCAGGCCAGATGTCAGTATTACAAAGCTGTCTAGAGCCCGGCTCACATGGCCAGCCAAACTCACCCATCATGAAACTTCCGCCCTCAACAAAAACCATGCTATCCAAGGCGCGAACCACTAAGTCTGTGACAGCCTTTTGCTGTGCCCGGGACAAATCCGGGTGGCGCTCCTCAACTCGGGTCTGAATTGCATCTATCTCGGATTCGCTCAATGTCTCGCTGGTCACCGATGTACAGCTTGACGTCAGGACAATTGCTACAAAAAATAACAGGTACCGCATGAATCTTCCTTGTAATGACTTAGCCCGCGATCACTCACAGAGCGCTCGAAAAAATAACTAGCCAATCACCCCGCCAATTTCGGCAAAAACGACGTGTCTACCCAATACCTCTTCAAATTCCCTTCATCCACCAGCACCGGAATCTTCTCCTGACTAATATGATCAGTCGGGTCAAACCACAAATTATCGCTACGAAATACATGAAGCTCGCGGGTTTGGGGGTGCTGCCATTGGCATACGATCCGGAACGGGTTGCGGCCGTTTACGGTCAGGCTGGTGTTTTGCTCTACTCTTTGGAACGAGGCATGGACTTCGACGCCATTCTTCTGAAGGTAGGCTTTTGAGCGGCCTTTGATTACGCCACGAAGCACCATTCCGCCACCGATCAGCCCAAACACAGAGCCTAAAATGCCAGCAATCACGGCCCCGCCCCAAAGTGAGAAGAAACCGTCAATCATGGCGTCTTGCGGATTAGCTGGCTCATAAAACACGGTTACCTGCTCCCCTCGATTGTAGGAAGGCGGGTTGGAGCCGGAGTTAGAGCGAAATTCGATTGGCTGACCCTCGGCGGCCGTGAACCTAACAACAGGGTAGTAGCTGGTAGAGTCACTGGAACGTGAGCGTATCAGCTCAACAACGGTACCTTGGGCGGTTTCGGAGCGCTCGAGAAATGAAGTGGTGTTGTTGTATAGAATGATCGCACCAACCAGTAGTGCTGCACCAACAATCGAGAAAACGTATTTGATTACCTTGATAGTCTTCAACGATATCTTCCTTTTTAAACGTTGAGATAAAGGCTTCAGCGCCCCTACCTTGGGGCGGTTTATTTGCGGGCGACATTATACCGTCAAATGCTGACGAAATCCTGCAGGCTAATCCGCAAATTCTTTTGTTCGGAAAAACAGGCGCGAAGGCAAAAAAGCCCCCGAAGGGGCTAATTAAGTGGCCGATTACACGCGATCAATCAATGACTGATCATCCAGGGGCGCATGGAAGGGAACATCTTTTTCCCGTCAGCGGTATAGAACAGCATGTGTTTGCCGGCTGACTTCTTCTTGCAACCGCAACTTTTCCGGTGCTCAGCATCCCGTGCACGTTGGTCGGCAGTGGAGATGATAGGCTCATGCCTGGCTTTTTCATTGCGGGCCTGAGCCTTGCGCCGAGCCGGGTCCATGGCCAGTATCTCCGGCGGCAACACAATCACCCGTGGTGACAGCACCTTGCATTCAGGACAGTTTGCCGGATGTCCGGCTTCTGCCATGGTGCCCAGTTCCTGAAATAAGCCGTGCTCTTGGCATTTGTAGTCGTACAACGGCATGGTTTATTACTCCTTGTCTGGTGACAGGGGTACGTCGGTGCCCGGGGTAACCATCTTCTTCGGACCTTCAGCCGTGGGGTTGATGTCGAAGTCGAAGATTTCCGTTGGCAGCCACAAGGTTGCACAGGCATTGGGTACGTCCACCACACCACTGATATGGCCTTCCACCGGCGCGCAGCCGAGCAGGGCATAGCCTTGGGCCGGTGTATAACCAAATTTGGTGAGGTATTCGATGGCATTCAGGCAGGCCTGGCGATAGGCTACCTGAACATCCAGGTAATGCTGCTGGCCTTGCTCATCCACCGAAATGCCTTCAAAGATCACATAGTCTTCGTAACGAGGCTTGATGGTGCTGGGCTTGAACACTGGGTTCTTGATGCCGTACTTGGACATGCCGTCCTTGATCAGATTTACCCGCAGGTGAATCCAGCCGGCCATTTCGATCGCACCACAGAAGGTGATCTCACCGTCGCCCTGACTGAAGTGAAGATCGCCCACCGACAGGCCGGCACCTTTCACATACACCGGGAAGTAAGCTTTTGAACCCCGAGACAAATCCTTGATGTCACAGTTGCCGCCGTGTTCACGGGGAGGCACGGTACGGGCCGCTTCTGTTGCGGCTTCTTTGGCGGCGTCACCGGCAAGTTTGCCCAAGTGCGCAGTATCGGCGAATGGCATGTTAGCCAGCCCGGGTACGCGATTTGGCTCGGTGTCGTAGAGTTCTTTCTCCCGACGGTTCCACTCCATCAACATTTCTTTGGACGGCAGGCAACCGATCAGGCCGGGGTGGATCATGCCGGCGAATTCCACATTTGGGATGTGGCGGGATTTGGTGAACATGCCGTTGAAGTCCCAGATGGATTTCTGAGCCTCAGGAAAATGCTCTGTCAGGAAGCCACCACCATTTTTCTTGGCGAAGAAGCCGTTAAAGCCCCATTGGCTGTCTTGGAACGCTCCAATGTCGAGAATGTCCACTTCTAACAAATCGCCCGGCTCAGCGCCTTCGACGGCAACAGGTCCAGACAGGAAATGCACCTGAGTCAGATCCACGTCCCGGATATCGTCAGCGCAGTCGTCGTTTTTGATTTGCCCACCGGTCCAGTCGTAGCATTCCAGAACGAAATCGTCCCCCGGCTTGACCGTCGCCGCCATGGGGATGTCCGGGTGCCAACGGTTATGAATTTGCTCATTCTCGTAGGCGGATTTGCTTCTGTCGATCTTGATAAGGGTTTCGGCCATAACGGGCGCTCCTAGTTTCTTGACTTCATGGTTCAAACCGGTGATGCGCAGTGCCTGATGGCTTCTGCGCTGACGTAATTCACTATCGGCGATCGCTGCCTGTGGTGGTATTCGCGAAATGCCCCCAGCGCCTACGTCATTCGACGTATTGGTGCACAGTAACGGTCCTGTTCTGTACGTTGGCTTCAAATCGTTTGCAGTCAGGATGCGCCAGCAGGGCTCTGGCTACCGCTGGTTCCAGACGCTGGCGAAAAGCTCGCAACATCTCCCGGGCGCCGTAACGGGCATCGTAGCCGCGGGACAGTTCGGTCCGAAGCTCCGTCGACAGATACAACTCGGCGTGTTTTTTGCCCAGCCGCCGATTAAGACCCGCCAATTCGATGTCCAGCAAAGCTTCCAGCCAGTTATCCGTAAGACTGTTGAACGTAAGAATCTGATCAATCCGGTTCAGAAACTCCGGATCAAAATGACGACGCAGGGCGGTATCACGTAGGGACTCTCCCTGATCGGGTGATAATCCGAACCAACGGCGCCAGCCCGTTTGATAACGTTGGTGATGCGCCTCGGCATCCAGTGCGCCGGCGTTGCTGGTCATGAAAATCAGGGTGTTGCGAAAATCGATCTCCCGATTGCCGGAGGGGAGTATCAACCGGCCGGTGTCCAGTACGTTTAGCAGGGTGCGGACCACCTCTTTGCTGGCTTTCTCGATTTCATCGAAAAGCACTATGCCTGGCTTGCTGAACGAGCCCTGAACCTTATCCAGGTCAAACAGGCTGTGGCCTTCTTTACTACCCACGTAGCCTGGCGGTGCACCGGTAAGTGCAGCCGCGTAGTGTTCCTGGGCCAGAGTGTTCATATCGATACGACACAGCCCATCCCGGTTGCCATGAATGGCTTCGGCGATGAGGCGTACGGTTTCGGTTTTACCAACCCCGGTGGGGCCAAGGAACAGGTGAACCGCCAGCGGTCGATTTTCCTCACCGATATCGGCCTTCACCCGCACCAGCATGGATTCCATCGCAGTCAGGGCTTCATCCTGGCCCACAATGTTCTCCCGCAAACGGGACATAACAGTATCGGGCTCAAAGCGGAACCGAGAAGCACGAACCGGGCCTGAGGCGGCCCGGTTCTTGTCAATGGCTTCCCGATTGGCTTCCAGCCGATCATTGATACACGGCATCAGCTTCTCCCGGCTTTAAGCCCCTGCAGATTTTTCCTTGCCATCGACCGGTAGGGAGCCCACCGGACATTCGGCGGTGCCGACAGTTTTCCTCGTCATCGCCTCGACATTTTCCTGGGCTTTCTGGGCATCCATCACCCAAGTGCGGTAAAAATCGAACGGGCAGTCTGCTACCCCTTTGTCGCCGTCACCGGAGTTGTGAACACCGGTGTAACCCCGGTGCAGCAGTTTGAACAGATGGTTCTGGGACTGATCATTGGCGCGAGCATCGCGAATCTGGCTGATCGAAAGCTGGGCATACTGAATCCCCATGTCTTCCTCACCACACTCGCCCAGCGTGCGACCGTCAAAGCCGATGATTGCGGAGTGGCCAAAGTAAGAGTAAACCCCATCAAAGCCGGATGCGTTCGCGACCGCCACATAGCAGTTGTTCGCCCAGGCCATGCTCTTGGACATCAGCACCTGCTGCTCCTTGGCCGGGTACATGTAGCCCTGGCAACGGACGATCAGCTCGGCACCCTTCATGGCGCAATCCCGCCAGATTTCCGGGTAGTTGCCGTCATCACAGATGATCAGGCTGATCTTCATACCCTTCGGACCTTCGCTGACGTAAGTGGTATCACCCGGATACCAGCCCTCAATCGGACACCAAGGCACACACTTGCGGTATTTCTGAACAATCTCACCTTCGTTATTGATGAGAATCAGAGTGTTGTAAGGCGCCTTATTCGGGTGATCCTCATGGCGCTCACCGGTCAGGGAGAAAATGCCCCAGGTATTGGCCTCACGGCACGCTGCGGAGAAAATGGCCGTTTCGTCACCGGGAATCGTAGCCGCGGTTTCCATCATCTCGTCATTGTCGTACATGATGCCCATGGTGCTGTATTCCGGGAACACCACCAGATCCATACCCGGCAGGCCGACTTTCATGCCTTTGATCATCTCCGCAATCTTGCGGGCGTTATCCAACACTTCAGCCTTGGTATGTAGCCTCGGCATCTTGTAGTTCACTACCGCAACGCCAACGGTATCGTTACTGCTGGAAATATCACCGTGTCTCATAGACTACTCTCCTGGAATTTTTGCAAATGACACCCGCCTCAGCGGCTTCCCCTAAAATTAAACAGCCAGATAACTGGCAATCTTCTCCTGATTCGCTTCAGCCCGGCTCTCTTCATGGACGATCGCGCCTTTCTCGATCACCAGAATCCGGTCCGCAGCATCCATCACAAAACTCAATACCTGCTCTGACACCACAATCGACAGCCCTCGCTCATCGCGGATGCGCCGCAGCGTCTGCGCGATTTCCTTGATGATGTTGGGCTGAATGCCTTCAGTAGGTTCATCAAGCAGCAGCACCTTGGGCCGGGTGGCCAGTGCGCGCGCGATGGCCAACTGTTGCTGCTGGCCGCCAGACAGGTTGCCGCCGCGTCGGTTTTGCATTTCCTTGAGCACCGGGAACATCTCGTACAGATCTTCTGGCACCTTCTTCTCCCCGACCGCGGCGAGGCCAGTTTCAATGTTTTCCCTCACGGTGAGGGTCGGGAAGATCATCCGCCCCTGAGGGACAAAACCGAGACCAGCGCGTACACGCTGATAACTTTTAAGTCGGGTCAGATCCGTGCCATCCAGGCTGACCTCGCCACCTTTGGTTGGAGTCATGCCAATAAGGGACTTCATCAGCGTGGTTTTACCCATACCATTGCGGCCAACCACAGCGACAATTTCGTTCTTTTTCACATCCAGGTTAAGGTCCTGGATGATGGTACTTTGGCCGTAAGCCACCAAATGATGTTTGATGCTCAACATGATCAGTGCCCCAGATAGACTTCGATGACTTTAGGGTCCGATTTCACATGATCGATGGACCCTTCCGAGAGAACCTTGCCCTGATGCATGACGGTGACCCGGTCGGCGATGTCGCCGACAAACTGCATGTCATGCTCAATCACCAGAACCGTATGGCTCTTGGTGATCACCCGGAGCAGCTCCGCCGTCTTTTTCCTTTCCGCCACAGACATGCCTGCCACCGGTTCATCCAGCATCAACAAATCCGGTTTCTGAATCAGTAGCATGCCGATCTCCAGCCACTGTTTCTGGCCGTGGCTGAGCAGTGCGGCAGGTTCATGTAGGGCTTCGGTGAGGAAGATGGTTTTCGCCACATCTTCCACCGCCTCAATAACCGCCTCATCCCGCTTAAAAGCCAGTGCACCCATAACGCTGTGGCCTTGGGGATAAGACACCTCAAGGTTCTCAAACACCGTCAGGTCCTCGAAGACAGACGGAGTCTGGAATTTCCGGCCCACGCCCGAATGGACAATCTGGTGCTCTTTGAGTTTGGTCAGCTCCTTGCCCGCAAACTTGATGGAACCGGACGTCGCCTTGGTTTTTCCGCAGATCAGATCCAGCACCGTCGTCTTGCCCGCGCCGTTGGGGCCAATGATGACCCTGATTTCCTTAGGGTCGAGGTAGAAGGACAAGTCGTCGACTGCCTTGAAGCCATCGAAGGAGACGGTCAGGCCCTCAACCGCCAGTAGAAAATCCCCGCTGTTGCTCTTGCTTGTGCTCATCACGATTTCTCCGGACTGTAGGTGCCTGCCATCGGACTAAAACCCTCGGCCTGTTCAGCAGCCGGCTTGGCCACCACAGGTGCGGCTTTACTCTTGCTGCGTTTGAAGACCTTATTTTCCAGAGGCATCACGTAGCTCTTGTAGAGCCCCGCCAGGCCGTTCGGGAAAGCCAGCACCACACCGATGAACAGGGCGCCCATGGCAAAAGGCCAAAGCTCTGGGAAGGATTCGGAGAAACCACTCTTGGCGGCGTTGACCAGTAGGGCACCGTAGACAGCACCCAGGATGGACAACCGGCCGCCAAGGGCGCAGAAGATGACCATTTCGATGGAGGCAACGATGCCGATGAACGATGGCGACATGAAGCCCACCAAAAGGGTGAACAGAGCGCCGCCAATGCCGGCGAACGCCGCAGCCAGGCAGAATACAAAGATCTTGAAGGCCGCCACGTCATAGCCTGAGAAGCGCACCCGCATCTCTTGGGCGTTCATGGCGACGAGGATGCGGCCCAGTTTTCGGTTCTGAACAAGACGCGCTGCGAACAGGCAAAGAAAGAGCATGCCGACGCAGACGAAATACAGAATATTCCTGGCCTCATCGGTACGGATGTCCCAGCCCATCAAAGTCTGCAAGTCGGTAATGCCATTCACGCCACCGGTATAGCCCTGTTGTCCGATAATCAGGATGGTCAGCACCGCAGCAATGGCCTGAGTGATGATGGCGAAATAAACGCCGCCCACGCGTCGGGTGAACATGGCAATGCCGATGACGAACGCCAGCAGAACCGGCACACCAATTACCGCCAGCAAGGTGAACGAGAAACTGTGGAACGGTTCCCAGAACCACGGCAGCTCGGTGAGCTGGTTCCAGTCCATAAAATCCGGAATACCGGGCGTGGACTGAATAGCCGTGGCCTCCGGCGTGGAGGCCTCCAGCTTCAGGAACATGGCCATGCAGTATCCGCCCAGACCAAAGAACACACCTTGGCCAAGACTGAGGATGCCCGCTTTACCCCAGCACATGACCAGGCCAATCGCGACGAAGGCGTAGGTCAGGTATTTACCCACCATATTCAGTCGGAACGGATCCAGAGCCAGCGGCAGGATAACCACCAGCAGGAAAGCCAGTGCGAGGTAATACAGCCCCTCTCGGGAAACAAACCACTTCATAAGGGATGAATGCTTCATGACAATCTCCTAGCGACGGACCTTCAAGGCCATGAGTCCTTCCGGACGTATCATCAGAATTCCGATCACAACCAGCAGGGTGAGTACCTTGGCCATGGAACCACTGAGGAAGAACTCCATGGTGGACTGAGCCTGTGAGATACCGAAGGCAGAAATGATGGTGCCGATCAGACTTTGGGCGCCGCCAAACACCACAACCAGGAAGGTATCGACGATGTACGCCTGGCCTGAGGATGGGCCGGTTGACCCGATCATGGTGAATGCCGCTCCGGCAATACCGGCAATGCCACAGCCGAGAGCGAAAGTAGCTCGGTCTATGCCAGCACTGTTGATGCCCACGGATTCTGCCATTGGCCGATTTTGGACCACGGCGCGAACCTTTTTGCCATAGCCGGAGCGGTACATCAGAAGATACACACCCACGGCAACCGACAGGGCAATGACCATGACGAACAGTCCGTTAATTGGCAGGTCGACCATGTCGGTCACCTGAATAGCACCCATCATCCACTCCGGCAGATCAACGCCTACTTCCCGGGCGCCAAAGATAGAGCGGTACGCCTGCTGCATAATCAGGCTCAGGCCCCATGTCGCGAGCAGAGTGTCGAGTGGTCGGTGGTAGAGATGCCTTATCATGAGCCACTCAACGAGTGCTCCCAGTGCGGCACAAATCAGGAAGGCCAGAACCATGGCGATAAAGAAGTACCCGCCGAAAAAGCCTGGCAGATAGGATTGGAAAAAACCGGATGTCAGATAGGTTGTGTAGGCACCGAGGATCATGAACTCCCCGTGGGCCATGTTGATCACCCCCATCTGTCCAAAGATGATCGCAAGGCCCAGAGCCATCAGCACGAACACTGAAAACAGGGAGAGCCCGGCAAACCCCTGCATGGCAAATATCGACATCAATTCACTGCTGGTGTAGCCATCGAACATGACGCTTACTCCCCGATCAAACCAATATGCTTAACGTTTTAGAGGCAATAGATGCCGGCGCCTAAGGGCGCCGGCTATCCAAACTTACTGGTAACCTTCAGGGAACGGGTCGGGTTCCATCAGCTCTTCAGTCTCGTGAACCACTTTGTACTGGCCATCAAGCTGGGCCTGACCGATGCGGGTCTTGGACCACAGGTGATGGTTCTCGTGGATACGCACATAGCCTTCTGGCGCCTTGTCGAATTCAATGCCAGCGAACTCTTCGCGGATCTTGTCGATATCGAAGGAACCGGCCTTTTCAACCGCTGCTTTCCACAACCATGGGCCGAGGTAGGCTGCCTGGGTAACATCACCGATAACCATGTCATCGCCGTAGGCTTCCTTGAAGGCTGCTACGAAGTCTTTGTTGTTGGCGTTGTCCAAGCTCTGGAAGTACTTCATGGAGGCGTAGATACCTTCTACGTTCTCACCGCCGATACCGCGGATTTCGTCCTCGGTCACAGAGATGGTCAGCAGCAGAGGTTTCTCATCGGTGAAATCAACACCAGCGGCTTTCATTTGCTTGTAGAACGCCACGTTGGAGCCGCCCACGACTGACGCAAAGATAACGTCCGGCTTTTTGAGCTTGATCTTGTTGATAACCGAGTTGAACTGGGTGTGGCCCAGTGGGTAATACTCTTCACCCACCACTTTCAGACCCAGCTTGTCGATGTGCTTGCGGGCAATCTTGTTGGAGGTACGTGGCCAGATATAATCCGAGCCCAAAAGATAGAATGTCTTGGCACCTTTGGTTTCAACTGCCCAGTCGATGCTCGCGAGAATCTGCTGAGTAGCTTCCTGCCCGGTGTAGACAACGTTGGGAGACTGTTCCAGGCCCTCGTAGAAAGTGGGGTAGTACAGCATGCCGTTGAACTGCTCAATCACTGGCAGGATGGCTTTACGAGATGCGGAGGTCCAAGCACCGAAAATAGCCGCTACATTGTCCTGACGCAGCAACTTACGGGTTTTTTCTGCAAAAGTAGGCCAGTCACTGGCCCCGTCTTCCTGGACAAATTCAATCTGGCGACCGAGTACACCGCCGGAGGCGTTAATCTGTTCGATGGCGAGCTTTTCTGCCTGCACTGAGCCAATTTCGCTGATTGCCATCGTGCCGGTAATCGAGTGCAGTATGCCGACCGTGACCGTGTCGTCCGTAACCGCTAACCCTGTGGTGTTGACCTCAGCGGTGCTTGGAGTGGCCGCTTGTACAGATGTGGCCAGCATGACGGACGCCGCCAGTGTCATCAGGCTCTTTCGAAACCCTGACCCCTTCCCATCTGTCCGCCCGATGGCGGTTGTATCTGTTGTACCCATGGTGAATCCTCACAGTGTTTGAAAAGCCGGTGCTGCGTATCCATTCGGAAGCACAGCGCCCACCCCAAACATTCTGCTTGGCCCCTCTATTGGAACCCATTCGGCAATCGCCCCAGCGAACTACGTCATTTGACGCATTCCGATGGCAGGCAACACAGGCTAAAACGCGGATGCTCAAGGCCCGGGTGACCGTTTTTTTGGTGCAGCAGGCTATGGCACGGAACTTGAATTGCTTTTCAATTCCAGCACACCGAACCACAGAACTGCACCAAAACTGGGCAAGGCAACAATGGCCGCAAGACAGAATATTTTCCGGGTTAGGCGCCGATATAACCAATGGGTCGCTAACCAAACTCTCGAGGACTACGCTCTGCGCTTTACAGCCAAGAGTGCCCGGCGTTGGTCTGCAGCTAGGGTCTCCAATACCGCTCTGGGCGCGATTTCATTCCTGGCCCTGGAAGCGATCGGCGGTTCCATCACCTTGTACTACGGTTTTGATAATGCGGTGGCTGCGATTCTTGCGGTCAGTCTCGTGATTTTTCTAACGGTCATCCCAATCAGCTACTACGCGGCACGCTACGGGGTGGATATTGACCTCCTCACGCGGGGCGCCGGATTTGGCTATATCGGATCAACCATCACATCGCTTATCTACGCCAGTTTCACGTTCATATTTTTCGCCATTGAGGCCGCCATCATGGCCATGGCCCTCGAAATGCTGTTCGATATTCCCTTGGTGTTCGGCTATCTGATCTGCGCTGTGGTCATTATTCCCCTGGTCATACATGGCATTACCACGATCAGCCGATTTCAGGTCTGGACTCAGCCTGCATGGATCCTGTTACAACTGACGCCGTTCGTCTTCATCATCTATGCAGACGCCTCCTCCGTGACCGATTGGACACGGTTCGAGGGGCTGAACACGGTCGCCGGGCAAGGGCTTAATATCATCTCCTTCGGTGCGGCCGCGGCGGTTGTTTTTTCGTTGATCGCACAGGTTGGCGAACAGGTGGACTTTCTTCGCTTTATTCCAGAACCGAAAAATTCCCCGGAGAAGCGGCGCTGGTGGTTGGCCGTCATGGCCGGTGGGCCAGGCTGGATTGTCATTGGGATGATCAAGATTCTGGCCGGTTCATTTCTGGCGGTATTAGCACTAAATCACGGCATTTCCGCAACAGAGGCGGCCGACCCAACTCAGATGTACCTAGTGGCGTTTAATTACGTCACAGATTCTCCGGAAGTTGCTTTGGCCATGGCGGGAATTTTCGTGATTTTATGCCAATTGAAAATCAATGTGACGAACGCCTACGCCGGCTCTATTGCCTGGTCAAACTTCTTCTCGCGCCTCACCCACAGTCACCCGGGGCGCGTGGTCTGGCTATTCTTCAACGTGGCGATTGCGTTGCTGGTTATGGAATTGGGCGTATATCGGGCACTTGAGGAAACATTAGGTTTCTACGGAATCATAGCCATCGCCTGGGTCGGCGCATTGGTGGCAGACCTGGTGATCAACAAACCGCTCGGCCTTAGCCCCCCGCATATCGAGTTCAAGCGGGCACACCTGTATGACATCAATCCCGTAGGTGTAGGCGCTATGCTGGCGGCCTCGGTGATAGGTGTTACCTGCCATACTGGCGCCTTTGGAACCTATGCTCAGGCACTGTCGCACTTTATTGCCCTGGGCGTTGCCCTGGCAACGGCACCGCTGATTGCCTGGAAAACGAAAGGGCGATTTTATACCGCTCGCCCTTTTGAGCTTCTTGCCACCGACCAGCAATTGGTGCAGTGCACCATTTGTGAGCACAACTTCGAACCTGAGGATGTTACCAACTGCCCCGTGTACGCTGGCACGATATGCTCTTTATGTTGTTCGTTGGACGCTCGCTGTGGCGACGCCTGTAAGCCTGGAGCCGGTTATCATGATCAGCTTCAGGGGTTTTTGAGCGGGCTGCTTCCGCAGGCTATTCTGAACCAGCTGCGCTCTCGTCTTGGTCATTTTCTGACACTTCTCCTGATGATTAATGGTCTATCAGGGCTGCTGTTGTCGCTCATTTATCTTAAAACACCCGTCGCATCGGCACCTGAAGCTCTGGTGCTGTCGATTACCTTGTGGAAAGTCTTCTTCATACTTCTCATCGTTACCGGAGTAATCTGCTGGCTCTTTGTGCTGGCCCACGAGAGCAGGGTGGTCGCTGAGGAAGAATCTCGGCGGCAAAATCGGTTGCTAACGGAAGAAATCGGTGCTCACAAAAGAACTGATCAAGCTTTACAGGAGGCTAAAGAACAAGCGGAGGCAGCTAATGGTGCCAAGAGTCGTTACCTGACGGGTATAAGCCACGAACTTCGGTCCCCGCTCAATTCAATCTTGGGCTATGCCCAGTTGCTGGAGCACGATGAAGCGATACCACCTCACCGGAAAGAGGCCGTGGGCGTTATTCGCAATAGCGGAGAATACCTGGCCGACTTGATTGAGGGGCTTCTGGACATTTCCAAGATCGAAGCTGGGCGGCTTGATCTTCATCGGGATCAGGTGCGTATCGGACTGCTCATGGAACAACTGGTTACTATGTTCCGTTTGCAGGCTGAAGAGAAGGGATTGAAATTCGACTATCACTGCCCATACCCATTGCCGGAAGTGGTGACTACGGATGAAAAGCGTCTACGCCAGATACTGATCAACCTGCTGTCCAACGCCATCAAGTATACGGATCGCGGAACCGTCTCTTTGACATTGCGTTACCGCAGTCAGGTGGCAGAATTTACCGTTCGGGACTCAGGTGAGGGCATTGCAACTGAGAACATGGAACGTATTTTCCGACCCTTTGAGCGTATTCGTATCCCCGGGGAAAGCCGTATAGGCACTGGCCTCGGCCTTACGATCACTCGCCTTCTCACTGAAATTATGGGTGGTGACATTAACGTCGACAGCGAGTTGGGTGTTGGCAGCACCTTCAAGGTCAGTCTGATGCTATCCAGCGTTCACAGTTTTTCCCCGCGCTCTATCTCCGCACCGGCCCGCCGGATTTTTGGTTATCATGGAGTCCGGCGCAAAGTCCTTCTGGTCGACGACGATCCCTCAAGCCGCCAGGTTATTCGTGCTATGTTGTCGCCCCTTGGCTTCGAAATTAGCGATATCGGCAATGCTCTTAAAGTTCTGGAGACTGTTGAAACAGAACGACCGGACCTCGTTTTGATGGACGTGTCCATGCCGGGGCTGACAGGCTGGGAAGTTCTCGAGCAGTTACGCGCACAAACGTATACTATGCCGGTCGTCATGGTGTCCGCCGATGCTAACGAAGGGCATCACCCAGTGGAATCTACACCACTCTATGATGACTACATCATCAAGCCCGTGCGACTGAACTTACTTCTAGACGTCATTGCTCGTGTGCTGGGCGTGGAATGGTGCTTCGAAAAGTGCGCCGAGCCATTGGCTTCACTCGAACTGCACGAAGACGGCGATTTTCCGCTCCCGGAAATGGCGCAACGGGTAGCTCTGGCTAACCTGGCTCGAATTGGCCATCGCAAGGGGCTTCTGGAAATTTTGCATGGTTTGAAACACAACGGTGAGGCTGACGAGCGTTTCACTCGTGAGCTGACCAGCCTCACCAACGATTTCCAGTTTGCGAAAATAATTGAACTTTTGAAGGTAGCTGAACATGAAGCCTCATGATGACCGGAAAACCGTTGTTATGGTCGTGGATGATGCGATTGACTCTATCCGAATGATCAGCGATGCGCTCGAGGAAGCGGGTATGACTGTTCTGGTGGCGCTGGAAGGCAACCAGGCCCTGACCATTAGTCAGAACATCACTCCGGATGTTGTGCTCATGGATGCACTCATGCCTAACATGGACGGCTTCGAAACCTGCAGGCGACTGAAAGAAAATCCGGCCTTCACCGATATTCCCATCATTTTTATGACCGGCCTGAGTGATACCGAGCATGTAGTGATGGGCCTGAAAGCTGGGGGGGTCGACTATGCCACCAAGCCCATCAACACCACTGAGCTTTTGGCACGCATGGATGTGCATCTGGCCAACGCCCGGATGACACGAAGCGCGCGGACGGCGCTGGATACGGCTGGTCAGAATCTCTTTGCGGTAGATCGGGACGGAAATTTACTTTGGGGTACTCCCCATGTGTGTCGATGTCTGCCCGACACCGGCCACCCGGACTTTCAAACAATCCGCACCAAGCTCTCAGAATGGCTCGGCCACAACCTGGAAGCTGGGCATCAGATGCCGCTACAGGCTATGGATGCCGAGCATTCGGTCGAGTACTTGGCATTGGTGGATGGTCGCGAGTATCTGCTTCGGCTGAAAACACCACAGAACCAATCTAACGCCACCGCGGCCTTAAGAGAGCGCTTCCAACTGACACTTAGGGAGTCCGACGTACTGTTGTGGATCGCTAATGGCAAGACCAACCGGGAGATAGCACAGATTCTTGAGATGAGCCCGCGAACTGTGAACAAGCATCTGGAACAAGTATTCCGAAAGCTGGGTGTCGAAAACCGAACCTCTGCGGCTGCCAGCGCCATTCGCTTGCTAGCGACACAGTAACTGTAACCCCTTTCTTCAGTGATAATCTCTGGCTTGATCTAAGTGACGACATCAACCGGGTCGTTGTGTCGGTCGTGATCGTCGTCAGGGGGCACGAGCTATTGTAGAGATGGGTTAGTCCTTCCCAAGTAGGCCACTCGCAAAAATCAACAATGCGTTGGGTGACTGAGAGCGTTAGACTGTGTTTTTCATCCGGAATCCACGACGGGAGACAGTGTTTCATGGAGGAGTCGCCACATACGGGCAAAGCCGCTGAGCCTCAGCAGAAAAGCAGCGCTTTTGCTGGTTTATCCACGCCTATTTATGGGCTGTTCGCGCTGGGTATCCTTTACACGCTGTACATTGCGCACCAAATCATATTACCGATTGTGTTGGCGGTGCTTGCCAGTTTGTTTTTGTCTCCTTTTGTTCAGCGGGCTTACCTGAAGTTCCACATACCGAAAGCGGTCAGTTCTTTACTCCTGGTACTGCTCGTTTTGGCGGGTATTGTTGGCGTTGGCGCTGCTGTCGCAACGCCAGCTTTGGAGTGGGCGCAGAAAGCGCCGCAAGGTATATCGCGTTTGTTAGTGGGCGACAGTCAAATTAAGCGTCAGATTGACAAGGTGAACCGCTCGGCGGAGCAGGTGGAAAAATCGGTCGAAGGATTGTCTGACAGTGGTCAGGATAAGCCGAAAACCGTCGTGTTGGCTGCTGATTCTTGGCGAAGTCAGATGGTGTCCAAAGTGCGAGACGGCGTTGCCGGTTTGGCATTGGCATTGGCATTAACGTATTTTTTGCTCGTAAGTGGCGACCGGTTGATTCGAAATTTTGCTCGGCAGTTACCAGCATCTCAGCGTCGAAGGGTATTACGCATCACCCATTATTCCCAGCGTGAGATCGCACAATATTTGGCGGTTCTGGGCGTGAGTAATACATCCGTTGGCGTACTGACTGCTCTGATTTGCTGGGCGATTGGTTTGCCAGACCCGGCCATGTGGGGGTTGGTAGCCGGCTTGGCTAGATTTATTCCATACCTCGGAAACATGCTGACCATTGCATTGTTAGCCTTGGTGTCCGCGGTGACGCTCGATACGCTTTGGATGATGGCGTTGGCACCGTTAAGTTTTATCCTGCTCACGACCATTGTTGGATTTTTTCTCGAGCCATGGATTCATGGTTTTCGTATGGCGATTAATCCCGTCATTATTTTTATCTCGATTTTCTTTTGGGGTTGGCTGTGGGGGCCGGTAGGCGTTCTTCTTGCCGTTCCTTTGATGACGGTTATCCAAGTAGTACTAAAACAAATCCCTAAGCTTCGTCCCGTATACAAAGTCATCGCTCGATAATCGACGAGGCTCGGCCAGATTGCCTGACCGAGCCTCTCCCGCCACATTTTCTTCCAACTGCACGCGCATCTCATTTTTAGTGCCGAAAAATAGCGGATTAGCCACATCTGCATTGCATTAAAAAGTCCATCTCAAATCATTATTTGACTGCCTTTTCTAGCGATTGGATCACAATTTCCTGCTCATTTTTTGCAGTTAGGCCTGATATGACCGGAAAAAAAGCTCGAAAAGTAAGCGTCAGTTAATGGAGTGAGATTATACTGCGCAGAAAGCTGACACGTCGTAGTGTTAAATAAAACAATAAGGGGATACCCCAAGAAGGAGTGTGCAGTGGCTGAGAACTCTCGCCAGCGTCGGCTGGCATGTCTTGCGTTTACCGGAATGGCGTTGGCTCTATCGGGGTGTGGCGGCGGAGATGGTGGCTCGGGAGCGGACGAGGCAAGTAACCGCACGACCGATGAACAAGTGACTCCAGAGGTGATGCCCCCTCAAACGGACGAAACCCAAAAGGCCGTATATCAGTGGGAAAATACGCGCTACCAGTTTGCCAACGGCTGTTACAGTCTTGAGTCGAACGGAGTGTACGTCGCGAAAGTGAATGGCGGCGAGTACGGTGTCACTACGAATCCTTCCGAAGCGGCAAGCTTCACTATGCGGCCCACGCGGCTGGGCTCCTACCTTTTGATGGCTGACTTTTCTCGTGAAGAAACCCAAGTGGGGCAGTTCGAGCTGTTGGGGATTAGTGACCCCGGGGGCGAGTTCCTGGATGCGAGTGGGCAGTTTATCGGTGAACTGAGTTACTTGGTGTCGGGACTCGGAGACACGCTTAATCTGGTTCTGGATCCGGTCGCGCCTCTTGGAGGCATTCTTCGTGATCTGGGCGAAAGCTTGAATTTCACCGGGGGGCAGTTGGCGAACACAGATGTTCGACCCACTCTGGCTGCAGTAAACAGCCCCAACGATCTGGCTGTTTGGAATCTCAATAAATTCGAAGGTACCGATACCTATACCCTGGCTTCAGATGTCACCGGGTTGCTTCTTACCGTTACAGAAGGAGGGTTGACCCTAAAGTCTCCATCGCTCCGGGATGCGACGAACACGTTTACTCTGCAAGAAGTAAAAGGGTGCGAGGCTTATCCGGAAGCCGATTTGGGCTTGGAAATTGTCGATGAGCGAGGCCCAGCCATCTACCTCAAAGAGGTGGATCGCTTCAAAAATATTAAGGGCCTCGATCAAGACGATATCTACGGCTATGTCGATACCCACTCCCATATCTCTGCCTATGAATTCATTGGGGGGCGAGTTAACTACGGCGCCCCCTTCCACCGGTTCGGCGTCACTCATGCCCTCGAAGACTGCGAAGCGGTTCACGGTCCCTGGGGCGCGACTGGATTCGTAGAACTGGTGACATCCGGCACTGGCCTTCATGACACGCAAGGCTGGCCGAGTTTCAATGACTGGCCCCGTCACAATTCGTTGCAGCATCACCAAAGTTACTACCGGTGGATGGAACGAGCCCACCTGTCTGGTATGAAAATCCTTGTTAACCATCTGGTTCACAACGAAATTCTGTGTGGAATAAATCCGCAGAAACAGAATGACTGTGACCCGATGGAAGCAATACTTCTTCAGATCCAGCGCATGTATGAAATGCAGGATTACATTGATGCCCAGCACGGCGGGCCCGGTGAAGGTTGGTTTCAGATCGTGACCAGTTCAAACCAAGCTCGTAACGTGATTGCTGATGGGAAGTTGGCGGTGGTCCTTGGTGTCGAGATGTCCAAGGTGCTCAGTTGTGGAGAGTTTTTGGGTATCGCTGAATGCACCCGCCAAGATGTTGTCGAGGGGTTGGATCAGCTCTATCAGCTTGGAGTACGCAACATCTTCCCTGTACACAAGTTTGATAACGCCTTTGGTGGGCACTTGCCAGACTTGAGCTCTGGTATTGGTATTGGCCCTGTTCTGACTGTGGGCAACATGTTGGAAACCGGCCATCTCGTTGAGTACGAAGAGTGCCCGGAAGGCACCGAGTTTGTGGGTGATGAGCCGGATCAGAACGCAGCTATGCAGCCTTTCGGAATCATCGACCAGTTGCTGTTCCAGATGGACTATTTCGGTGACCGCTTCCCGGAAACCCCTGAAGAAATGAAAGAAATGGACCCGCGCAGAGGCACTGATCATCTTTGCAATCGTCGCGGCCTGACAGACTTGGGTGACTTCCTGATTCAAGAGCTGGTGCGCCGTAAGATGATGATCGAAACCGACCACATCAGCCGTAAGGCAGCCGCTCGTATTCTTGATATCACCGGTGGATTGGATTATCCGGTAATCAACAGTCATGGCGGTTGGGGCGGCACCGAAGCTCTGCGTGATCGGATCGCAGAACAGGGCGGCATTGCTGCTTCATTTGGCGGTACCCGTGAAGGCTGGGTGGACTCGCTGATAGCAAATGGCAATCGCCCACGTGCGGACCGATTCAAAGTTGGGCCCTTTGGTGGTGCTGGTTTTGCCACCGATGTGAATGGCATCGCAGCACTGCCGGGTAACCCAGGCACACCTGAAGAAGATACTCGCCTGTATCCGTTCGAATCTGTTGACGGCCGTGTGATCTTGAACAAGCAAAAAACCGGTGATCGTGAATTTGGTCTTTACGATGGCCGCGGAATCGCACATTACGGCCTCTACCCCGACCAAATCGCCGACATGATCCTAAATGCCGACCGTCCAAAAGAAAGCGTGGACGAAGCCGTGAATCAGTTGTTTACCTCCGCTGAAGCTTATCTTCGTATGTGGGAGCGCATCGAAAACGCACCTTTGTAGTCTTTAGCGAACCTGACAATAAGCAAAAAGAAAGGAAGTAGCTGTAATGAACAAGATAAAAACAATGCCCACCCCCTGGAGAGGTGGCGTGATGGTGCTCGGCATGACAGCCGTGCTTTCGATAGCAGGTTGCTTTGGTGGCTCAGGTGGGTCGTCTGATAATTCTTCAGCCAAAGCCGATAGCCCGAAAGACGACCAAGAATTGGTAGACCGATACAGTGAGGGGCGTACTTTCACGGTAAATCCGGGCGAATTCGCTACGGACGACATGGTCACAGCCATGATTCAGTTGCGCCCGGGCGATACACTTGAATTTGGCTGTGGCTATTTCGAGCTATACCACGGTCTGTTGATCCAAGCCACGGAAGATGTCGAAATACGCGGTTGTGGTAAAGATGAAACCGTTTTGAACTTCCGTGAAAGTGACAACGTGACCGGCCTTGAAGCGCTGAACGTCCGAGGCATTACAGTTAAAGATCTGACTATCCTCGATTCGCCGGGCGATGCCTTCAAGTTGAAAGGTGTGAAGTGGGGCACTTTGCTGAACGTAAGGGCTATTTGGTCTGGCGGCGGAGACCCCATTACTGAAGCAAACTATGTTGATCGTTTGAATGTTGCGTGTACCAATCCACCGATGGATAAAGGCGACCCAACACCAGACTACGTTCCAAGTTCGTCCGCTGGGCGTTATGGGATTTACCCGGTGGAGTCCGAGAACATTCTGGTGGATAACTCAGAATCCATTGGCGCTTCGGATGCCGGTATTTATGTGGGGCAGACCAATAACGCCATCATCAAGAATAGCCGTGCGGCCTATAACGTGATGGGCTTCGAGATTGAAAACGTTCAGGGGGGCGAGTACGACAATAACCTTGCCGAGTGTAATACCGGTGGTTTCTTGATCTACGACCTGGAGAATATCACCCAGTACGGCGACACCTCGGTGATGTTGAACAACGTTTCAAGCAACAACAACACCTACAATTTTGCTCACAGCGGTATCGTGTCTGCGGTACCACGTGGTACCGGGTTCATTACGCTCGGTTACGACAACATCGAGATCTACGACAACGTCTTCGAGGACAACAGTACGGCTGCGATTATTTATACCAGCTACGAGTTGTTGGATGGCAAAGGAAAAACCACAGACAAGAAGTTGGACCCTTACACGGAAGGGCTACACATCCACAGCAACGTGATGAAAAATTCTGGCTATTCATTGCCAGCACCTAATATGGAGAAGGTTACCGGAGGAGAAATCGAAACACTCCTGCCAACGTTGATTGGTATCAAGAATATTACCAACCCTGGCAAGGGTGCCCATATTGTGTGGGATGGTTTGTTAGATGATTACGACGCTGAGTGCGGATATCCGCAAAATGCGAACGGGCAGCCCGTACCTAAAGATGAAAACGGAAAGCCGGTTCATACCAACCAGCATCCGAACCCGGAGTGTCATTACAACGCGTACAAGTTCAACGATGCCGGTGAGCGCAAATTGCCTCAGTGGGGGTCTTGTATCGCCAATAATGATATGGACGATGGGCAGGCATACATCAACTTCCACGGAATGCGGGGTCTTGAGTTGGTGACGGGACTGGCTGACTTTGACCCGAAGGCCATCTTTTCCTGGGAAGGTTTAACGAACATTCTGACAGGGCCGCTGGAGTTTTTCGCCGACACCAAATTGGAAGATCATGACTGTGAAAAGTTGTACGGCCGAACCTTGGAAAGCCTGCCTCGTGTAACGATTCCTCCGTTTGAGCGTAGTGGTTCCATTGACCCAGCCCCTAGTCAGGAATTCATCAACCAGTTGTGTGAGGCTCCGGTAAAGCCCGGTGAAATTAACCGTAAAGCTCTGGTAGTGGACTGCCCGCGTCTGGACCAATACAACCTGTTCGCTGACGACCAAGAGCCGCGCAGCATGCCTCACGAAGGAGGTGTGCCATTTGTTCTCAACTCCAAATTGTTCTCGGACTATGCCACCAAATACCGGGTTGCCTTCATCCCGCCAGGTACGAAAGCGGTTTACAAAGACGGCCAAGGTGGTGGCAACCTCAACGGGACGATTCATTTCCCGAACGGGACGGTGATAGCCAAAACTTTTGCCTTTACGGATGAAGATAAAGGGACCGAAGAGCTGATCGAAACGCGGTTGTTGATCAAGCGTACGTCACAGAGTGGCAAGGCTGTTTGGAGCGGCCCGGCATACAGCTGGGGCAAAGACGCCAGCGGTAAAAAAGTGGCCACATTGGTTCCAGGCGGCGAAACCCGCAGTGTGAGCTGGAGCTATACCGACAAACAATCCGGAAAGAAACTCCAAGGTGCTTCCGACAGCTACGCGATTCCTAACCAGAGCCAGTGCATCACCTGTCACTCCAACGATGACCTAGAAGCGGGCGCAGCGCCCATAGGTCCTAAGCCCAGGAATATGAATCGAGCCTATGAGCCTGAATCTGACTTTATGGGTAATCAAGGGCAGGGCGGGTTTGATCGCGTCAACCAGCTTAAATATTGGGTAGATCATGGGCTGCTAACCAACGTTCCTGATTTTGGTCAGATCGTAGGCGGTGTCGCGCAGAACCTTGAGTACCTGCCTCGCTGGGATGATCCCAAAGAGGATCTGGAACTCCGTCTTCGGGCCTACCTCGAAGCAAACTGCCAGCACTGCCATAACGATAAAGGTGCAGCTTCGAATACCGGCTACTACCTCGATCATTATCGCAAAATCGATGCAGGTTACGGTATCTGTAAGAAGCCTACCGCTACCGGTGGTGGTTCCTGTGGCAAGCAGCACGTGGTTGTTCCGGGTAGTCCGGATGACTCGATCGTGTCCTGTCGCGTCGGTAACGCTAAAGATCCCCAGATTAAAATGCCCCCCATCGCAAAGAGCGTTGTGCATGCCGAGGGTGTGGAGCTACTGAATGCGTGGATTGAAAGTGCCGGGGATGCCGATTACGAGAACTCGGAGGCTTGTGGTGGAGGTATTGGTATTTTTAAATCCCTGGCTCCGTAAACAATTAAATAACTGAAGCCAAGCCCGTATCGCTAGTGAAAGGCTCAGCGATACGGGCTTTATATGTTGCCGCTATGGGGATAAAAGTGGAGCTTGTGAAGCGCAAACCTGAGTCACTTTGAAGCGCTCCAAGAGTGAGACAAGTTTGAAGCCTCCGCTATAGATTTCGATAGCATCGAATTCTTTAGACGTGCTGAATAGCAGGTATTGAGGGGCATCTAACCCAAAGACCTGAGACAGGCCCAAGAGATCAAGCGCTCCCCCAAGTTCGCCACCACTGTCTTGCTGAACCTCTCCATTTAAAAGTGTACGGACTTGAATGCCCCCGTTGTTAAATAGTCCTAATTCAAGCAGCTGAGGAGCATCCTCGAACAAAATGCCAATCTGGTTGGCGCCCGGGTATATAAAATCTGAGTTGGGCGCTACTTGGACACCAAGAGTGACGGAGGAAATGCCCAGCAAGTTGGTGTTAAATATTTCAGCGGAGCTGTTTAAGTTTCCATCGATAACATAGGCGGGGTTGTTAACGCCACAAAGGGCTTCGTCAAGAAGGCAATTTTCGATGCGTGTGTAGGTTGTGGCAGGCGCAACGCTGTCGGTCGCCAACATGGGAGAAAAGCTGGACGACCCATCGGTGGTGCACGCGAATACGACATCTTCAGGCACTTCAGCACCACAAGAGTTTGATGGGTCATTTGGGCACGGATCGCTGATGTCATTTAAACCATCGCCATCACTGTCTTCGCAAGCGTCACCTACGCCATTGCCGTTGAAATCATCCTGTCCCGGGTTTGCCGCATCAGCGCAATTGTCCCACGCGTTGCCGGCTTTGTCCTCGGTTAGGAAAGGCTCAATCGAGGGGTAAACGGAAGGGATGCCGTCACGATCCGGGTCGGCTTTAGCATCACAGTGGGCCGGGTTAAAACCAGGTACACGAGGGCATGGATCTTCCCCATTATTAACCCCGTCACCGTCTAAGTCATCTTCAGTGGGGTTGAGGTTGTCTGGGTCGTATTCCGGAAAGCCTGTGTCGGGGTCGCACTTATCATTGGCGTCTTCAGGGCAAAGGTCTTGGTCGTTGACTATGCCGTCGCCGTCGATATCGGGGTCACAAGCATCGCCTACCCCATCGCCGTCCAGGTCTTCTTGTTTTTCATTAGCAACGCTAGGGCAGTTGTCCCAAGGATCATTGACCATGCCTTTGAAAATATAAGGCTCAATAGCCGGGTACCTATCGGGAACGCCATCCCCATCAGAGTCGACCTTGTCGTCGCAAAGTGAGGGGTCGTTGCCCGGGACATAAGGGCAGGCATCTTTGCTGTTCAGCACGCCGTCGCCATCGAAATCCTTGTCACTAGGTTGCAGGTTGAAAGGATCAAACGAATAACCGCTAACCTGCGGGATGACTCGTCCCTCACTTTCGTCGCTTCGGCAGCCTGCAATAAGCGCGGATACAAACAGTACCAAAAACAGATTTCTGAATAGCTTTATCATGGTGAATACTCCGTTTCGATCAATGTAAAAGCCAGATTTCTATTTCGCCGGCTTTTTCATTATTTCTTTATGTTCTCCCGACACGATTGCTTCAACTCGGCGGTTTCGACCGCGACCTTCGTCCGTTTCATTCGAAGCGATCGGCTGTGACTCCCCCATTCCCGTGGTGCGGATTCGATCTGCATGAATGCCGAAATGGTCGATAAGAACTTTCATGACAGCATCAGCGCGGCTTTTTGACAGTTTTTGGTTATACGAAGAGGGTCCGGTACTGTCTGTGTGGCCTTCCAGAAGTATCTGAGACGTGGGGTACTGCTTTAGAGTCGTAACAAGATTCTGGAGCTTCGGATAGTAGGCCTTTATTACGTCAGTTTTGTCGTGTTCGAACTCTACGTAAAGAGTCTCCTTGATCTCTCGAGTGAGTTCTTTGGCACAGCCGTTTTCATCCACCAACGCGCCATGCGGCGTATCGGGGCATTTATCCTGCTCATCAGGTACCCCATCACCGTCCGAGTCCGCTAGCGGAACCGAGAGCTTTGAAAAGTCCAGTGGCGTTCGGTTAGTGGGAGCCGCTGAGAATTCCCGGCCGAATACATAGTGCAACCCGGCAAAGGCTTGTGCGTCGACATATTGGTCTTCAACCTCAACTCGGCCGCGAATGCCTACTTCGGCAATAAAACGGGGTGCGATCATGTTCTGAAGGCCGGTCTCTCCGTAGAGCATGTCCTCACTTTCTGAACCATAAGATTCAAGGTCAATGTTGGCATGGCTGTAACCGGCACCTACAAACGGGCGCCAATTACCAAGGCGATAAAGGCTGGGGTGGAGCCTTGCTCCGATCGAGCCTCTCAGGATGTCTGCATCTTGATTGAAGTTGCGGGTTTCGGTGTCTGCATAGCTGGCTTGGATCAGCATGCTTGCTCGAGGGTTAAACTGGTGGGTGAAATTAAGTCCAAACTCACCGTAATTGTCCAAATCGTCAGTTGCACCGGATTTGTCGTCTGAATTACCAGAATCAACATAGCCGGCTTCAAGGCCGAGACTGTTGTAGCTGTCAGGGAATGATTGGGAAGCTATCGCCATGGTTGGCAGGGTAAGTGCGACAAATAAAGTGGTGTGCCGGAGATAGGGCATGTAGATGCTTCCTTTTTGTCTACAGGTAATTTTAAGGCATATAAATGAACATACTATAACCAACTCTCAGGTGCCTCAAAAATTTAAGTTGCTTCTAAGTAGCGATCAGGCGGTTTTACATTCTATCCATGAATAACTGGGTGTTCGTGATCCCGTACGGGAAGGCTGTCGGCGTAAAAAGAGGGGCTGGGTGTTTTGTCTAGAGATCGGGTGCGTTAACTGCCATTAGGTGTATTCAAAGATGAGATCCTGATTTTCGAGCAAGTCAAATTAGGCCGTTGTCCGGGGCGTCGCACGTATCACGCATAAGCTGAAGGCTAACTAGAAAAGTTTGTACGGCGGGTGATTTGGTGAGACGGAAACTGGCTGCAGGGTTGATCTAAAGTACTGTTGCGTTGTGATGTGGTTCACGTATATCTTGGTAACGAGATAGGTTGTTGCGTTTCGTCTGGCAACAAAAAAACATCAAAGGGTGCATTGTACATGTAGTGTTAGTGTGGCATTAATAAGTACATGACAGGATGCCATGTGGCGTATATGTTTGATCTCCGGTCAGGAAACCAGAGTCAAACAAAATTCGCTGTTTTTGAGTCAAACAACGTAGAAGTTCCGTCATCAGAGGAAGTGTTAATGAAGCTTGATAAGGCAGTAGAAGCTCGGATTAAAAATGTGGCGCCCAAGAAGCAGAAGGGTGCTTCTTCGCTTGAGTACATCATGTTGGCGGCAGTGATAATCGGAATAGTTGCCGTTGTGTTCAATAGTGATCTTGGTACGGAGTTGCAGGCGTTTGTCAAAGATCTATTTGGTATCGTTACCACTCCTCCTGCTGATCCTGAATGATGGTTTTTATGCTTGTACATTGCTGAAATGGTGCGAGTCGGAGTGATAAGTCTTGTTGATAGAAGAGCGCGGTTGCACACTCAAGCTGGGGTTGTCAGCTTGGAGTTTGTGTTCGTTCTGCCCTTTTTGGTCGGCATTCTTTACGCTGGAATGGTTTACGGCATGCTGTTTTTCCATAAGCAAGAGATGCAGAATGTCGTAAGCCAGGCCGCAGCTTCTGTTTTTAATCTCGATCGGCGTGATTACCCAAGCTACAAAGAGGGTGAAGTTGAGGGGTTCGGCGAGACAGTGGTGGCTTATAGCAATGCGCGGCTTGATAAATTAGTCGAAAAGCTGCCCGCGCGACTCAAGGAGCGGATCGCGGATTCTGATAAGGTTTGTGAAAATGTGGTTGAGGATGGTGTGGGGCTGTTAGAGTGCCGGCTCAGCGCGGACGGAACCAATGCGTTTTTACCGCAGCTGAAGCTGGGATTCTTGGGCAACTTTCCGCCTCAACCCGAGAAACTATCCGTAACCGCGGCTGTGGCGTTTTAAAATCTGCTAGCGTTCGAAGTTTTATAACAAGCACACAAGGATAGGAACAATAATGAGGGCGAAATTTGTCTCGGCCTTGCCAGCGCTCCTTCTCGCGTCGGCAGCTGTAGTCTTGGCGATCGTCGGCTTGGTTCGATATAACCAAGAGCAGCCTGGGGTTGCTGAAAACGTCGAATCTTCCCGCACCGTAACAAGTGAAAGTGACGAGTCGTCGCTTCCCTCCTACCGTTATCTTTTCGCTGTTGACGATATTGAAGCGGGTACCGAGCTGACACCGGAGCTGTTTGCTGAGGTTGAAACCACCGTTCAATTGCCCAACATCCTGACGGTTGATGATGCCCCGTTTGGTGAAACGACCACAACGGCCCTTCGGGCAGGCAATCCTCTTGGTCAGTCCGCTCTAGATAGCGTCAGCGCGCTGCAGAGCATCCTTGAAGAAGGCATGCGAGCTGTAGCTTTCGATTTTAACCCGATTTCCAGTATTGGTGGCTTACTGCAGCCGGGAGACGTGGTTGATGTAGTCGCCACTTTCCGTGGGGATTCGCAAGATGGCCCTTCTTCTTTAACCATACTTCGTGAGCTCGAAGTGCTCGCGGTGAAAGGCGCAACCGATCCAGCTGCTTTAGCGTCGGAAGATGATCGTCGAAGAAACGCGACGATGGTTTTAGCTGTCCCAGATAAACAAGTCGGACACTTGGCACTGGCGGCTTCTGAGGCCAGTTTGAAGTTTGTGGCAACAAGTCATGGTGGGAGTGTGGTCGCATCGCAACCTGCAAGCGTAGAAGGCGGTGAGGCTGAGCCCTCGATTAATAGAAATGATGCCCGGGAAGAGGCCGTATTCCTAGCGGATATCCGGCCGCAGTCCCCCGAAGCCAAGGCCAAAAAAGAAGAAGAGAAGAAGTTACGACAAAAGCAGGCACAAAAAGAAGTACAGCCTGGATTAAAGGTGCAGGTTTTTGAAGGCTCAGAAACAAGGACAGTGTATGTTCGCTAACACGATTTTTGCGACCCGTTCAGTGATTGCCTTCTGTGCAGTGTTGATGGGGTTGGTAGTCCCATTGGTCGCCTTTGCTAATAGTTCTGAAGTCGTCGCGTTAGCGCCAGGGCAGCAGCACATAATTGCGTTCACCCAGAAGCTGGAGAAGGTTGCAGTATCGAACCCGGACGTTGCCTCGGTCCAAGCAAGCGGTGAAAAAGAAGTTCTTGTCACGGCTAAAGCCTCCGGTGCTGTTACGGTCAGGGTTTGGCTTAGAGGTAAGTCGTCTCCAAGCACAACAGACTATCTGGTGAGCTCCACGGCCGGCGAGCGGCATCCGGTGCCCATGCAGGTACAAACCGATATTCGTGTAGTTGAAGTGAGTCGTCAGCAACTAAATACCCTGGGCTTCCATTATGCCAAGCTGTTTAACGGTGGTGACAATGCGTTCGGGATCTCACCAAATGGAGGCGGCTTTACAAATCCGGGAGGCATTCCGGGAAATGCCACAGGTCTTGGCACCGATGGCTTTAACCTGTTCAGCTTTGGTTCCAATCATCTGAGCATTATTAATGCACTGGAGTCGGGCGGCTTTGCATATACGTTAGCGGAACCGTCGTTGGTGAGTCTTAGCGGTCAAAATGCGACCTTTTTATCGGGTGGTGAATTCCCTGTGCCAGTTTCCGGTAGTGATGGTGAAGTGGAGATTGAGTACAAAGAATATGGTGTAAGCCTGTCTTTGACCCCCACCGTGATTGATGAAAATCAGATCATTCTCAAGGTGGCTCCGGAAGTGAGTGATTTGGATTTCACCTCTGGCGTGTCTAGTGGCGGGGTGTCTGTTCCTGGATTACGTGTGCGCAGAACGGAAACGATGGTGTCGATGGCACCCGGCGAAAGCTTTGTGATCAGTGGTTTGGTAAGCCGTTCTACCTTCAATAACAGCGATAAGCTACCCGGCCTTGGGAATATCCCGATTCTTGGCGCCTTATTCCGTTCAGATCGAATCTCCAGTGATGACCGCGAGCTCATTATGGTGGTCACACCACGGTTTGTGAGTGCTAAAAAAGAACTATCGGAAGAGGTTAAAAGCTTCGGTAAGAAATACGAATACAGCAGTACCGAATGGGGCGATATGTTCATTAACTCACGGGACGGTACCGAGCCTCTCGAAAATGGCTTGAGCTGGTAAGGAGCCGGGTAGCATGAGTGAAACACTGATCTGTATCGCAGAAGAAGTCGGTATTCGCGCCTGGCTTGAACGGGTATTGGGTGACACGTGGACGCTTGAGTTTGTTTCTGCTGGTGATTTGTCGCGAGTGAATCGCCTGGTTCAGGCGAGTCAGGCAAAGGTGGTGGTGGCAGCGGTTAACGAGACTGAGCAGGGCCGTTCTGCCAAGCTGATTTCCGCCATTTTAACATCTAACCCGGCAGTGAGTTTGGTTGCGGTTGCCCAGCATATTTCTCAGGAGTTGTTGCTGGAGGTTATGAGAGCTGGGGCTCGAGATTGCCTGATTACCGGGGTTGATGGAGACAGAGCCAACGAAAGAATATCAGCACTTTCGCAACTGTCCGTCGTTGATTCCGTATCGAAGCCGGAACGTGTTGCAGGCTCTTTGACACTCGTGCTTGGCGCAGCTTCCGTTGTTGATACACGGTTTTTCGCTCAGAACCTGGCGTGTGAGCTCAGTCAACAACAATCTAAGGGCTCCGTGCTGGCAATCGACACGATGGCCACGGAAAATCGATCGTTTTATTTAGATAGTTTGAATCGGTTGAGCTTGAATGACTTGGTCAACCGAACCGATGCAATCGATCAGGCGTTTGTTAATACGGCTCTGGAAGAATACTCCCCGGGCTTGCGCCTGCTCTCGGGCAATATTATGGCTGAAACGCTCACGGGCGATGATGCCGCAGATCTGTTTATTGCTATATCCCGGTTGGCCGAATTGTTTGACCACATGGTGATTCGCGTAGTTGAACACCAAGCGAGAGCTTGGCTCAAAATTCTAGGTTCAGACATCACTAAATTGGTGATTTTGGCGCATCCGGTTGTCGATCAAGTGCAGTATACCGAAGCCATGATTCAACAGAGTCGCAAGTGGCTGGGCCGGAACTGTGAGCGACTGGTTGTTATCGATGGTTACAGGAAAGGCGCGACGTTGAAGTTGGAGGACATCGAGAAAAATATTGGGCTGGAAGCAAGTCTCCGTCTGCCGGTTGAATGGCTTAATCGATTGGACTCCATTAATGCGGGCGTGCCGTTAGGAGCTTTACCTAGATCCTCTCCGTACCAGAAAAAACTCGTCGATTTCGTCCATAAGCACTATGTGGAATCACCTTCGTCGAAGGGGCCGTTCGCCTTCTTCAAAAAACGCTGAGGGGCATATAAATCGTGGCAACTCGTGTCGATGAAGAATATCAGCAACTAAAAAAACAAGTTCATGCCTACCTGATCGAGCGGTTAGATGAAGAGGGAGTTGAGGTCGAACGAACTGAAGTTGGCCAACTTGATAAATTCGTAGAGGTGAATGTAAACCAGTATATCGCTCATCATCGTATACCTCTGGCAACGGCAGAACAGGTTATGTTGGCCCGTGAAACCTTCGATGAAATCGTCGGGCTGGGGCCGCTGGAACCGCTGTTGGCTGACACCGCAGTGAACGACATACTTGTTAATGGCCCCCTAAACGTGTTCGTGGAAGTGGCGGGTGTTCTTCAGAAGGCGCAAACCCGGTTTATTGATGACGACCATGTGATGCGCATCATCCGCCGAATTCTGGCACCCCTTGGTCGACGGTTGGATGAAAGTAGTCCCATGGTGGATGCTCGGCTTCAGGACGGTTCTCGAGTGAACGCTATTATTCCGCCCATCGCTCTTGATGGACCTTCCATTTCGATTCGAAAATTCACCCAGAAGCACTTGGCGGCATCAGATTTGGTCAATCTCGGTTCGTTGACCAGAGAATGCCTGGATCTGCTGGTGAAAATCGTTCAAGGGCGCAGAAATTTGCTGGTAAGTGGTGGTACCGGCACAGGTAAAACAACGATTCTTAACCTCCTTAGCCAGTTTATTCCCAAAGACGAACGGCTCGTGACCATTGAAGATTCGGCTGAATTACAACTGAACCATCCCCACATTGTTCGCTTGGAAACCCGGCCCGCTAACGCAGAGGGCACGGGGCGTATCAGTGCGCGTGAGTTGGTTATCAACGCCCTTCGAATGCGACCTGACCGGGTCATTGTCGGTGAAGTTCGTGCGGGCGAAATTATCGAGCTGATGCAGGCGATGAACACGGGGCACGAAGGTTCGATGAGTACGATTCACGCGAACTCTTCCAAAGACGCCATGATTCGAATTGAAACACTGTTGGCAGTGAATGGTTATGACGCCGGAGAGCAGGCTATTGGTCGCTTGATTGGCTCGTCTTTGGACGTGTTGGTTCAGTTGAAACGGCTTTCGAACGGCCGTCGTATCGTGAGTGAGGTGGTCGAAATGACTCCTTCAAAGTCTAACCCTTACCAAATGAATGTTCTCTACCAAGCCCCGGATATTCGGGACGAAGTTTTAGAGGGCGAAGCGCAGTGAGCGTGCAGATCTTGTGGCTAGCGGCCTTGGGGTTGGGCATTTTGGTGGTTGTGTTGGTGTTGCTGCAGTTTGTGGTAGGTCACTATCTGGCTATGGCGAAGCTGCAAAAACAAAGCCTACGTCGATTAGCACCTCAAGACGTCATTGAAGAGAAAACGGTTGCAGGTATTCGCTTGGGCCCCGTTGAGCAGTTCATGGTCAAGGCGGGTATCCAGGCATCCGTGACCAGATTATTTATGTTGCTTGTGGTGTTGCTTGGCGTCGTCGCCGCGATTGTGGTTGTTCGAGGGGTGCTCGAGGCGATTGTGGCGGTGATTGCGTTTTTATTGATTGCTGTCACGCTCTGGCGGGTAAAATTTGAACGTATGCGCCGGCAAATCTTTGAAGAGCTGCCGAGCATCGTTGACGCTGTTTTACGGTCCCTTTCTGCGGGTCGCTCGGTTGAGCAAAGCATGTTGGTAGCATTTGATGATGCTTCGGCAGCATTTGAACCGTTATGCTTTCGGCTACGAGGTGCTATCAGTCAGGGCCGCGATTACACGCAGGTACTTGATGGCTTTGCGGACCTATATAGCATTCCCCCGCTGACGCAAATGGCAATTGCTTTGAGAACATCAGCTCGTTTTGGCTCGCCCGTCAGGCCAGTCCTTTCAGAGGTGTCGAAAGCTATTCGGTCCCGGGAAGAGTTGCGTCGTGAGTTTATGGCGGCGACCGCAGAGACTCGTTTCACCGCTATTGTGTTTGCCGTCATGCCTCCGGGGCTGGGCGCTTATGTGGTGCTAATGAACGAAGAGTTTTCCGCGGCGCTTTTGAATACTGCGACGGGCCATACCATGATGATGACAGCGGGTGTTTTGCAAGTCATTGGAACGGTACTGGTCTGGAATCTGATCAGAGGGGTTGGCCGTGGTTAACCTTTGGTTTATTGGCGCGATATTGCTAGCCGTTGCTTCAGTGCTTTACCTATGGGTCTGGGCGCCAGCCTGGGCATTGCAATCGCGAGTTCGAGCTCGCTTGTCTCACCGACAATTGACGACAGAAGACGATTCAGGCAGCCCGCCTCTGGAAACGTTTATATATTGGCTAGTAGGGCGGCCTTTATTAGCCGGTGATTTTAAAGAGTTGGAACCCGCCCTGGATGCAACGGGCAAAACACCTTACCGGGCTCGGCAGTATTACCTTGTTGCTTGTTGGTTTGTACCGCTGGTTTTGACTTTACTGGCCATTGTGTTTTCAGGCGTCATGGTGACCGCCGTCACTTTCATGATGTCGTTTTATCTTTCCCGGCAGTTCATCCGCAGTTCAGGTCGAACGGCTGAAAAACAACAGAACCGTGAATCCATAGAACTTTGTCAGATGACTAGAATGCTGATGGAGGCGGGGCTTAGCCCGGAACGATCACTGAAATTGATTTCACATCAGGCCAGAGAGTTGATGCCTTTGCTGGTTGCGCGGATTGATCGGTTCAATCGAGTCATGGAGAGTGGGGCAGACAGGAGCCGAGCTCTCGATGAACTGGGCCGAAACCGGAACCTTACAGTTTTGCGTAGCTTTGTCACGCTTATGAAACAGGCGGGCACGCTTGGGTCCGGGGTTTCGGGAGCCTTGGAGCAAATTATTGCCGACGCTCACCACGAAGAGCGCAGCAAGTTGAAAGAAGAAACCAATAAGGTCGGTGCCCGAATGACAATTATAATGATGGTCTTTATGCTGCCATCTTTGTTTATATTGATTGGCGGGCCTGCTGTACTATCGATTATGGACGCCCTCCAGCGGTAGTGTTTTAAAAGGTCCGAAAGAAATTTGAACGTTACCGTCTTTGATTTAAGGAGCAACAAATGAAGTACAAGCAGGCCAGCCTGGTTTCGACAGCATTTTTTACGGCAGCACTGGTCACGGGTTGTGCTCTTCCGCCGCTACAAGATTCCGAAACAGAGAAGGAATCGCGGAGTTCCGGCAGTTACTTGCAGGTCAATTGCTCCACAAATATGACACCTGAACATCGTGTTGAGTTAGATGCGATCGATTCGATGATGAATGCATCCGAAAATTACGCGGCACTGGCGCGGTTGGAGGCATTGTCGTTTCAAACTCAGCACCATTGGCTGCGCTGGGCGCAGCTTTTAGCGAAGGTGGAACAGTTGGACTACTCCGAAGAGGTCTACCAGCAGATTGCTGAAACTTGCGACAGTGCTCAAGCGTATCACGGCTTGGGGATCGTATACGTAAAGGGCGGCAAGATTGAAGAGGGCTTGAAGGCGCTCGGAACAGCGAAAGCCAAAGAGCCCGCATCAGCAGACATGAGAAATGACTTTGGCGTGGTGCTTATGCAGGGCGGATTCTTCGGCCAGGCGGCTTTCGAATTGCGCACGGCTTACGAACTTTCCGGGAAGAAAGAGAGCATGGGCAGAAATATGGTTGCTGCCTATTACTTGCAGGGTGGTGAAGAGGCTATAGCTAAGCTGCAACGAGAGTTGGGGCTAAGCAATGGGGTTGTGTCAGCGGGTATCAAGTTTTCTGAACGCTTTGCTGGAGGTGTGTGATGAAATTCAAGGCCTGTTTGTTGGCAACTATGGCGTTGGTGGCCTCTAACGCCCTTGCAACCGAACCCGATACCGAACTGGGTTTGTCGGGAGTCCATTTTGAATTGGATAAACGAACCAATGTCAGAAAAGTTTTCGATAAACAGGCCGAACAAGCACCGGTAGATGGCGAGCTGAGCATGGCGCTTTATGCAAAGACTCAGAAACGCTTAGCCGAGTCTTTTGATCAGCCTATGCCTGATCGTATCGGCGAGTCATCGAGCGGTGATTGATACTAAGCGCCAAAAGGGCGTTTTGATTTTTCTGATGCCTTTTTTGTTGGTCGCTATTGCCATAGCAGCGACCTTGGCGATGGATGCGACACGCCTTTACAGTGTAAAGGGCGATATGCAATCCATCGTGAACGCGGCGGCAACGGCTGCGGCTGATGAAGCGATGGCCTGTGGTGTTGGCGATGTTAGCATAATGCGCGCGCGCGCGTTGGCAGCGGCGAAACGCGTCGGATTCGACGGCGATGACAGCGATCTGGAATTGATTGTCGGTGTGCTTGATCCTAGCAATACCAATAGTAGTGAGCTTGAATTCAACGAAACAGGTCCTAACCAGAGTAACGCGGCCGTCGTTCGCTACACACGAAATGAGCGAGTGTCATGGTTGTTACCGGAAGATTTTTTCGAGCCGGTCGAGCTTTCGGTGAATGCCGCAGCGCGAAAAGAGCTCTACGCGACTCTAAGTGCCAGTAGCTCTACTATTAAGATTGATGGTGGTCTTCTTGGAAGCCTGCTCGGCAGTGTGCTAGGGCAGAGCAACTACGTGCTCGATCCAACGAGTTTGAGTAGCCTTGAATCAACATTACTCGGGGTCGATGATCTTCTGGCTAATCTTGGCGTGAACAACGTTACCACGTTGCTTGATCGCCCGTTAACCGAAGTGCTGGGTGCCGTGGTTGATGTTGTGGGCGGGGTTTCAACACCTGTGGGTGGACTGGTTGATGATTTGACCGGGGCAGCAGGGCTTACGGGACTTGATCTCTCGTCAGTACTTGAGGTAGTGGGCAATAGCGAAGCTGCACGAGGGGCTCAAATCCCGCTATATGATTTTGTGATGAGCGTTGTATTGAATGGCGCGCACGAGTTAGGAAAAACAACAGGTTCAGGCCTGATTGGATTGGATATTGATACAAACTCCTCTCCGGCACTGGCGCCCTTGCTAGACAATGGTTTGTTAGGCGACCTTGATTTGGCTTTAAATTTATCCGTGGATAACCCTCCCACCGTTGTCATCGGGCCCGCGCGACAAGATGAGAATGGTCAGTGGATGACAGAGCTTCGTTCATCGGATATATCGCTGGAAGCGCTTGTTGATCTTGAGTTATCCGTAGGTTTTATAGGAGATTTGATATCGGGACTTTCTCTGGGGCTCGTTAATGTAGATCTCCTTGATAAGATACGGATTCCACTAGCGGTTAGCGTGGGTGGTGGGCGAGCGGATTTTGTCGGGGCGGGATGTGCACGGGGCAATACAAACGAAATCGATGTTGGTGTGGTTGTTAATCCGTCGGTGGCTAGCATAGAGACAGGTGCTATTCAGCCTGACGGGACGGTGGCCAGTGAACCCATACATGCAGATATTTTAAGGCTTGAATTGTTAGGCTTGTCGCTAGCTAATGTGTGTTTAGATGCCGATTTGGTGGCGAATATTCCGGTTGCTGAGCAGGTCCACTCATTAACCGCTGTGCCTTTGTATTGCCCCGCGGGGCAATGCGAAAAGAAGTTTGCAAACAGTCAGGAAACCAGTGTTCAAGGGCTTGATCTGAGTATTCAGAACTTGGCCTTAGATTGCGGTGTATCAGGTTTAACGAGCATTTTGAATTCCGTCATCAACCTGCTCAAGCCGGCCATAGAAGGATTGCTTAAGCTTGTGACAACGGTGGTGTTACAAGATGTAGTGTCACCGCTATTGATGGCGTTGGGAGCAGATCTTTCCGGATTGGATGTTACCTTGGTGGGAGCGGACCAGCTCAACAATCAATTGATAGAAAATGTAGAGCTTTAAAGTTGATATACTGACGTCACCACATATCTTTAAGCCTTTCTTTTGATAGGCATCCACAACACAAATTATGAACAAAGGCAGGCGCGTGTTACGTAAATCTTATTGGTTACCCGTATTGGCTATCACCGTTGCAGGGTGTGCATTAGAGCCCCAAACCGAGGAGCGGACCGTTAGTGGTATCTACTCTTATGAGGTGGATCCGCGTAGAACCGTCGAACCTAAGGTTGTAAAAACGTCGGGTACTCAGGCCGAAACACCTGCGAGAGCTCCCCGTCGCCAAGCGGATGAAGCCGCAGTGGAGCCTGCGGAGCCGGACGTGCGCGCAGAAAGCCAGACACCCGATAACGAGCCCGGGGCCAAGAGCGTATCGGTGTCTGACTCTAAGCCCGAAGTAGCGGGTGAGCGCATGATTGGCGAACCAGTGATGGATATCCAGCCAGGCCAGTGTTGGGTCTACGCGCAAATCCATCCTCGTTCTGTGGAAGACAATCTCGAAGTTAAGGTTAGAGACTCTGAGGTGCGGCTAGAAGTGACTCCGGCCGAATTCCGCCGTGGGTTGAAAAAGGTCGTAACCAAGCAAGGCACCAAGACCTATCGTGTTAAGCCGGCAACCTACAAAGAAGTGGTGGAAAAGGTCGAAATTAAGCCGGAAACCACGCGTTTGGTGGTAGAGCCTGCCGTCTATGAAGACGTTGAAGAAGAAGTCGTGTTGGAAGAGGCTCGCACCGAGCTTGAGCCTTGCCGTACTTCGGGTGCCGCCGCCTATGCCCGAGCGTCTTCTGCCTTCGGTTTTTGCGCTAAAGAAATTCCCGCCAAAACGAAAACGGTCAGTGTAACCAAGCTAGTGAAGCCCGAAACAACCCGTACGGAAGTGATCCCTGCTGAGTACAAAACCGTCACTCGTTGGGAAGTTGATGAGCCGGCCGAAGTTATTCCGGTCACCATGCAAGACGAGACCGACGCTCTCGAAATTGCAGAGTTGGTCAAGCCTGCTAAAACGGTTCAGCAGGAAGTACCTGCTGAAGTGCTTTCAATGAACGTAAGGCGCTACGAAGGTAAGCCGAAGATCGTTGCCAGACAAGCGGTGTGTGATCGCAATCTAACCAGCGAAATGGTGCTAAAAATGCAGCAACGCCTGGCGAATCTAGGTTATGCCCCTGGTGTGCATGACGGGCTTCTTGGTCCGGCAACCCTAGACGCGCTCACGTTCTATCAGCGGGAAAATGGATTAGCCTCTGGTGCAATTACGATTGAAACACTAGAGCACCTTGAACTAATGGAATAAAAACAATGCTGCCAGATGCACTAGTGTTGCCGTTGTTGGGTTTGGTTTTAGCCATAGCAGCTCTTGTGCTTCTGGTGCATTTACGTTTTCGAAAAAGGGAAGCTGAACGATATCAATCGTTAGCTTCCCGTCTTCAAGAGTTTCGCCGTCAATATAACTCCTCCCTGGAAGACAGCCGAGCGCTGTTAAATAAGCTGCCCGACGTTGTCCTGATTTTTGAGCGGCAATGGCCAAAACTTCTGTTCGCTAACCGGCAAGCGTTAGAGCTCTTTGGTTGCAGCAGTGAGCAAGAGTTGATGGATAATGTGTTTAGCCAGCCCGATGCCTGGTTGCCTGCTCCAAACAGTCTTCTGGACTTTGAAGATTTTTTATCGGGCGCGCGCGATCTAGGCGTTGAACGCAGAGAGTGGCGTTTTTCATCGGGTCCTGATCAGAGCCTTTGGATGGACTGTGAGATAACGCTCACGGTATTTGCCGGTGAGCCGGCCATGATCTTCTCTGGCGTCAATATCCATCATCGAAAGTTACAAAGTATTGCCGATAACTTACGTCAACGAGCACTGTTCAGTGTGAACGATGGTAGCTCTCTCCATGCCATCATTGAGCGGGTATCCAAGCTGCTTGAAGCTCAGATTCCCGGCACACACTGCGTTATTTCTCTCTATGACGAGCAAAAAGATAGTCTGATAACTCAGGAGGGCGGTGGATTCGCCACGGCTTTTTGTTCTGAAGTCCCCTCGGTGTCGGCTCGTTACGGTGCTACATCAATTGGCTCTGCTGCTCAGACTCGCCAGAGTGTGATTTGCGAATCTCCGATCGATGACCTGCAGTGGCAGGGCTATGGAGATGTTCTTCGGTCTTTAAAAGTTGCCTCAGCATGGTCTGAGCCCGTATTGGGAGAGGCCGGCGATCTGCAAGCTGTGATAACACTCTTCAGCGAGGTGCCCAAGCTGCCGGACAACGAAATGATCGGTCACTTCTCGTTTGCGGTTTCGTTAATTGGCCTGGCGATTGAACGGGAGCAATGGCGTCGTGAGCTGGAAGCGTCCTCTGAGAACGAGCGCTACGTTCGAGAGGTGAGCGTTTCAATAGTGAACGTTCCTTCTGAGGGGTTCTCGGCGGGGCTGACGAACGTGATTCAAGGCGTTCAATCGAAATACGATCTGGGCTCGATCGAGGTTTGGCGAGTAGATTCGGAACGAAATCTAATTGTTCCCGTTGCCAGCACAGACAGTGAAATTGACGAACGTGCAGAAGGGCGCGAGCAGCTGTCCATTGCACGGGAACGATTCAGCGATTTGTTCCCAAGCCAAGAACCGAAATACGTTACCCCCCAAGACGATTTGTACGGATTGCTGAAAACCCACAAAAAATCCAAACCGGTGTTGATTGTGCCGCTTCACAGTGACTCTTTGAAAGGGTATCTGTTGGGTTTTTTGGTTGTTGAGTCAAAATTTCAGTATGTTGAGAAGTCGACGATTGAGCATCTGAGTGTGATTGGTTCGGTGATGAAAACGAGCCTTATCAACCAGCGTTTGGTTGAGCATTTAGCCGATACTGCAGATACCGAACGCCGGGCTAGAAAGAAGTTGGAAAGCGAGCTAGCTGTCGCCAAAAGCATTCAGATGTCGATGGTTCCGGGGAGCGGCTCGTATGTCAAAGAACTTCGTAACTGGAGAATAGAGTCCTGGTTGCAGCCAGCCAGCGCTGTGGGAGGCGACCTGTACGAGGTCATTCCATTATCGAGAGGGCGGTTTCTTGCCGCGGTTGGTGATGTCTCAGATAAAGGCGTCCCAGCCGCACTGTTCATGGCCAAAACCATTAGTTTGTTGAATTTTCTGGCTCATAACAAAGATGGTGATTTAAAGGATATTACAGCAGCGTTGAACCAAGAGCTTTGCCGGGGAAATGAGGCGTGCATGTTCGTCACCTTAGTGATGGTGCTCGTTGATAAGGAGACCGGTAGCGCAGAGATGATTAACGCAGGGCACACTATGCCGATGCAGCGATTTAGTGACCAACTGCCGAATCTATGGAGCGGTGAGACTATTGCTCCTCTTGGACTGTATGAAAATATAGAACCGGTTACGGAGCGTCTGGAAATCCCCGCCGGTGGAAGCCTTGTACTATACTCCGATGGAGTCACGGAAGCTTTCGATGCTGCTGGCGAAGAATTTGGAGAGCAGCGACTTTTGAGTCTTGGTGGTAGACCGCGCAGTTACGAAGAGTGTTTTTTGACCAACATTCGTGAGCGTTTGGTGGAGTATACGGCTGGGGCGGAGCAGTCCGACGACATAACAATAATGATATTGAGCCGCCAGGGATGATGAAACTACAAGTAAGTGCGCATGAGCCGGTCACCAATGTGATAACAGCAGTGGCACAAGAGGCTCAGAGCCGAGGTGTAGCGGGAGCCTTGGTACATGACCTCAAAGTCATTGTTGATGAAATTTATGCCAATCTCAAAATGCATGTGGCCGCGGATAATCCAGAGTTGAAATGGTTGTTAGTGGTTGAAGTCGGCGTGGAATGTTTAGACTTGGTGGTGGAATACCCCGGCCCATACTTTGACCCAACCAATTCAAAGCTAATGGCCGATGACACTTTGGGGTCACGAGCCGACGGGGGAATGGGGCTGCATCTGATCTCCGCTCTTAGTGATGAATTTCACTATAATTACCAGGATGGTATCAATACCATGATTGTCAGATGGAACTTGAAACGCGACTCAAAGGAAAACCTGTTATGTCGTTAGAAATTTCGGTGATTCAGAAGAGTGATGAAGCATTAGGGCTGAAGCTGGATGGTTCAGTAGACAGCGACACCGCACCGGAGCTGGAGGCAACGTTGGATGATATGGTTCATCCATCGGTCACCTATCTGGCGTTGAACATGTCGGGTGTCAGTTTTATCAGTTCAGCTGGGCTGCGGGTTGTCTTCAAAATGCTGAAGAAAATGAAAGCACGAGACGGACAGCTTATGGTGACCGAAATGAACCCCGGTGTGGAGAAGGTGTTTGAGGTGGTTAAGCTCATGCCGGATCTTTCGGTGTTTGGTAGCTCCGAAGAGATGGACGAGTACCTGACATCCCTACAGAAGCAACAGAATTGTTAACCATACCTTTTTAAGCTCCATGGCGCCCAATCCTCTGGCCGTTATATTCCAGTCCAATTATTGCCACTAAACAGCATCACCTCCTATCGCGCTGGCGCCCTGCCAGCGCAATGATTGTTCATCCTCCACGGTAACTATCGCCCTTGCTGCCTGTCAGCATAGCCAATGCGATAGGGGTTTCTACTGATAAGCTTCGCTTAATTGAGTCCTCTTTGCATGCAAATACCGGCGTAAGGGGCGGCTTTCCCTGAAAATGAAGTGGGAGTATGCAGCGATGCAAAAAAAATCGGTTTGGATGTCCGGAATGTTGGTGCTCACGTTGGCGCTCGTCGGTTGCGGAGGGGACTCGTCAGACAATCCTGCTGACGCCGCAAGCTTAAAGGTAACACCTGAGCTAGAAACAGAATCGCCATCCAATGCATCAGAACTCCCGCAGCCTGTCCGGCAAATAATGACCTTGGGCAACCGCCAATCGGAGTCTCGTCTTGTGGATGTCATGGCCGATGACGGGCGACAGTGGCAGCCCTATGAACGGGCGCCGGAGTTTACCCATATGGTCGCCTTGGATGACCAAACGATCACCATGTCTGACGGAACTAAGTTGTTTGTGAAAGTTGCCGTCCCCGGTTTTGGCGAAGGCGAGGCGGCTTCCGGCTCGTTTCCTGTGGTGCTCACACAGACGTCCTATAACACGTCGTTGGGGCAGTACGTGCAACAAATTGGTGGTGCTAACGAGTTTCTCGTCAAGCGTGGTTATGCCCATGTGGTTGTAGACGTTCGTGGCACCGGCAACTCTGGTGGTAATTGGGCAGCGTTTGATGAGCGTGAGCAGCAAGATTATCTGGAAGTGCTGAACTGGGTAGTAGATCAAGACTGGGCCCAAGACCGTATTGGCCTGGAGGGGATTTCCTATTTGGGTATTACCGCGGTACTGACCGCTCAGCATAACCATCCAGCGGTAAAGGCGGCGTTCCCAATTGTTCCAATCGGCGACGGGTATCGAGACATTGTCTTTACCGGTGGTAACGTGAACGCCACGTTCATTCCGCTCTGGCTTGGTATGGTGACTGGTTTTGGGCTTATTCCGGCGGAGATGGCGGCGGTTGATCCCGAAGCCTTTATGAAGGCGATACCTGAACGTATATTGGGTGCCTTGACCGGCTTCCAGGTGCCCACGATTGTTAAGGCCCTGACCGGTGAGCCTGAAACGGCATACGACGGTGATTTTTGGGCGATTCGCTCTCCGCTTGAAGGGGTCGATAAAATCAACGTGCCGACCTTTATTGTGGGTGGGTTGTTCGATCTGTTTCAGCGCAGCGAGCCGCTCTGGTTTGAACAGTTGAACGGGCGAGTAGACACCAAACTGTTGATTGGCCCCTGGGATCACATTGGTGCCGCGGGTGTCGGTTTTATGGGCGGTGAAGAGGCAGATCAGCACGGTGTGCCGGATCTGGACACTTTGCGCCTGCAATGGTTTGACGAGTACGTTTTGGAGCTGGACACCGGCGTTCAAAATCAGCCGGATGTTACCCAGTATGTGCTCGGGCTAGACGAATACGACACAACCAGCCATTGGCCTCACCCGGATATGCAGGCGGAGCGCTTCTATCTGAGTCCCGCTGAAAATTTTGTGGGTGGTGGAGTTGGCCAGATGCAGTCTCAGGCGCCTGCAGATGCCGGTAAAGCAGTGGTGTTCCAGCACCCATTAAACGGACTGTGCTCGTCCAGTCTTGACCAGTGGACGGCAGGGTTGGGCGGCATGCTTCCTCTTCCGTGCGTTCAAGACAATTCGTTGGCAGAACTCGCAGCCGCCAAATATGAGCTGCAGGCTGGCGAAAATGGCCTGTATCTGAATGGCCCCATGCAAGCCGATCTGTGGGTTTCGACCACCGCCCAAGATGTGCAGGTTTCTGTGAGGTTAGACATTGTTAACCCGAACGGCACCACCACCCCGGTAACGAACGGTTTGATGACAGCAGGCCTGAACTCGGTGGATGAAACGCGCTCTCGGTTCGTGAACGGGGAAATGATTCAGCCCTGGCATACCTTCCGCCTGGACGACGTTCAGCCCTATGAGTACGGAGAGGTACGTAAGGTGTCAGTGGAAATCTTCGCGAGCAGTGCCTATGTGGCGCCGGGATCAAGTTTGAGAGTGTCGGTGAATACCAGCAATATTGCGCAAGGTCTGCCGCCGCTGCTTACCGCTCTCAATTCGTTACTGGGCGCAATGACATTGCACACCGGCCCCGAAACGCCTTCGAGCGTGGTTCTGCCCGTAGTTCCCTCGGCTAAGCTGGATGCAATGCAGGTACCGTAACGCCTTCGCGCACTCTGACAACGTCCGCCATCACCGAAAGAGCGATCTCGGCGGGCGTTTTACTTCCAATGTTTAAGCCGATCGGCATGTGAATACGATCGGCTTGGGCGTCCGTTAACCCGCCAATTCGCAACAGTCGCTCCCGACGCTTTTCAGAGGTCCGTTGAGATCCCATCACGCCAATGTAGAAGGCGTCGGTTTTGATCGCCTCAATGAGCGCAGTATCGTCGATCTTGGGATCGTGGGTAAGTGCAACCACTGCGGTTGCCCGGTGACAGCCTTCCCGGGCAATCCAGACAGACGGGAGTTCCTGGCGCAAGGTAACGCCTGGTACATTGAAATGTCGAACTTCCTCGGGCCGGGGGTCACAGACGATCACCTCGAACCCAAGACTGTGGGCAAAACTGGCGCACACAGTCGATACCGGTGAAAGTCCCGCTATCACCAGTCGTGAAACCGGGCCCACACGCAGGCGCACGCGTTGCTCGTTTCGATCTACTTCAACTTTGCTGCCCAAGCTTTCATCCGGGATGAGGTCAACGTCACCGGATTCGAAACACAAGTTACGAACCAGAGCGCCTGCACCTTCTAGCGCATTTTTGAGTGCTAGGAAGTGCCCAAGAGTGTGGTCATTTGCGGGCCAGTATTCCACCAGTACGTCTAGCACGCCGCCGCAGGGGAGGCTGACTCTTGGGTTATCAGGGGTGTCTGAGGCACCGTATCGGACCCGGTTCAGGCGCCCTTGGAACTCTCCCTCGCTCAGTCGGGCAAGGAAATCCTCCTCTACGCAGCCACCAGAAAGCGAGCCACAATGGTCGCCATTGGCTTTCGCGATTAACCAGGAGCCGGGTGCTCGTGGGGATGAGCCGAAGGTGCTCAGCACGGTGCACAGCCAGAAGCTTTCATCGGCTTTGCACCAGCGGATGGCTTGCTCAACCACCTGAATATCCAACGGCTGCATTGATTTCTCCCGAAATGTTGTTTGAACCGTGTTGTTATAGGTTTGTATAGGCTGCGCCAACTATATCAGGGCATAACCACAATGTGATGCGCCCGTTAATCAATGTCTTGCCGTGTGCCGGTAGTCGCTGGGCGATTTCCCCATGACTTTTTTGAACAGACGGGAAAAGTAGTACGCATCGTCGTAGCCCAATTGGCGGCTGATATCTGCAAACGTTTGGCTGGTAGTGTCCAACAGTTCGCAAGCGCGCTCTACTTTCAGGTGTAGAAAGTGCTGTATGGGTGCGGTGCCGGTTTGCTCGCGATAGCGGGTGGCAAAATGCGCGGGTGATCGGCCGGCAAGTTCAGCCAGCTCATTCAGTGTCAGCCGTTCTTCAAGGTGTTCCCGCATGTAGTTATGAATAACCTCAAGTTCAGCCTGCCGCGCTTGCCCGGTTTCGTCGGCATTGATCGGTACAGCCGCCAGCAGTTGTCGCAAGCGGTTGCTGGCGTGAATCAGCCCTTGGGTGCGGTAGCCTGTTTGGCGTACCGACAGCAAGCCGTTGAAGTCCACCAGCAAACGAGGTTGTCGGCCCAGGTGGCGAATGTAGGTGCCATTGGTGAAGCCCATGTGTTGCTGAAACGCTTCCGCTAGCGGGCCAGAGTAGTGGGCCCAGTGAATGGACCATGGATTGTTCGGATCGGCGGTGTACCGGTGACTGGCCCCGGCAGGCAATAACAGTAGGTCTCCAGAGCCGACGGTATAAGGCACGCCTTCTACGTTCAGGAACGCGTTTCCATCCGTGCAGTAAACCAAAAGATTGTCGCGGTGATGTTCCCTGTGCATGTGATGACCGACGGCTTTACGGTAGTGGCCAAAGGCAAGCGGGTAAAGCTCTCGGGTCAGGTCATGACTGGCGAGAAGGCGAACGATTGGTTCCGGGATCACGTACCTAACGCTGTCCGCAGGAACCGGCCATTGCGATGTTTGGGTCGATTGCTTTCGTTGAATATCTTTTCGCATCGAAAAATAATCCATCAAGAGCGAAATTTAGTCAATCACCAGTTGCTCGGGTTAGTGCTAGTCTGATGGCTATCAACTTCCCGGGCAGGTCTCTTGGAGAACAGATCGGGACTTATTGGATAACAACAACCACGGACCCATGCTATGAAAAAAGTACCTCAGCTAATTGCCGGAGAATTCGCTCAAAGCCAGACCGATAACTGGATTGACGTGACCAACCCTGCAACCAACGAAGTCATCGCACAAGTTCCCTGTGCGACTGCTGACGAAATGCGTCAGGCCATCGACAACGCCGGTGAGGTGTTTAAAAGCTGGAAAGAAACGCCAATCTCCGAGCGGGCACGGGTGATGCTCCGTTACCAAGCCCTGTTGAAAGAGCATCACGACGAAATCGCCGAGATTCTGTCACAGGAAACTGGTAAGACGTTTGATGATGCCAAGGGTGATGTTTGGCGCGGTATTGAAGTGGTTGAGCACGCCGCGAACGTTGCTTCTATGATGATGGGTGAAACGGTTGAAAACGTGGCCCGCGAAGTGGACACCCACTCCTGGATTCAGCCTCTGGGCGTTTGTGCCGGTATCACCCCGTTCAACTTCCCCGCGATGATTCCGCTGTGGATGTTCCCCATGGCGATCGCTTGCGGTAACACCTTTATTCTTAAGCCTTCCGAGCAGGACCCCCTCACGCCTATGCGTTTGGCTGAACTGTTTGAAGAAGCTGGCGCTCCCAAAGGCGTTCTGCAGGTAGTACACGGTGCTAAAGAGCAGGTGGACACGCTGCTGAACGACCCGGCTATCAAGGCTATTTCCTTCGTTGGCTCCGTACCCGTCGGTCGTTATATCTATGAAACCGGTACTCGCAACATGAAGCGTGTACAAAGCTTTGCCGGTGCTAAGAACCACATGGTCATCATGCCGGATGCCGATAAACAGCAAGTTCTGAACGCTCTTGTTGGTGCCTCTGTCGGCGCTGCGGGTCAGCGTTGTATGGCCATCTCTGTCGCGGTGTTCGTGGGCGCGGCTCAAGAATGGATTCCGGAACTGAAAGAAGCCATGGCCAAGGTTCGCCCGGGCGCCTGGAACGATTCCGGCGCTAGCTACGGCCCCGTCATTAGTGCTAAGGCTAAAGAGCGTGTCGAATCGCTGATCGCCACCGGTGAAGCCCAAGGTGCGAAGCTGATGCTAGACGGTCGCGGCTGCACTGTTGAAGATCTTCCTGACGGTCACTGGGTAGGACCAACGCTGTTCAGTGAAGTCACCACTGAGATGGATGTTTATAACGAGGAGATCTTTGGCCCTGTCCTGTGCTGCATGAACGCAGACTCACTGGGCGATGCGATTGAGCTGATCAATAACAGCCCATACGGCAACGGCACATCTATCTTTACCAACCACGGTGGCGCAGCACGTCGTTTCCAGCATGAAATCGAAGTTGGTCAGGTGGGCGTGAACATTCCCATCCCGGTACCCCTCCCGTTCTTCTCGTTCACCGGGTGGAAAGGTTCTTTCTACGGTGACCAGCACGCGTATGGTAAGCAAGCGGTGCGCTTCTATACCGAAACCAAAACCGTGACCTCCCGCTGGTTCAACAGCGAAGCCACGTCGTCAGAAGCCAACTTCTCTATTCAGCTGCGCTAATTGCGCAGCCAGGAGTCGAGCCATGGATTTCAACCTGACGGAAGATCAATTAGCGTTTCGGGAAGCCGCCCGGGCCTTTGCCGAGAAAACCATGGCCCCGTTCGCGGGGCAGTGGGATGTGGACCACACCTTCCCAGTGGACGTAATGAAGCAAGCGGGCGAGATGGGTTTTATGGGGATATACACTCCGGAAGCCCTCGGTGGGATGGGGCTATCCCGGATGGACACCTCGGTGATCGTGGAAGAGCTTGCTATGGCTTGCCCTTCCACTGCCGCGTTCATCACCATCCATAATATGGCTACTTGGATGGTTGCCAGCTTTGCCGATGACGCGCTTAAACAAGAGTTTGTGCCGAAGATGGCGAGCGGAGAATGGCTGGCATCGTACTGTCTGACCGAACCGGGTGCCGGTTCGGATGCCGCGAGCTTGCGAACCAAAGCGGTTCGCGACGGCGATAGTTATGTGATTAACGGCAGCAAGATGTTTATATCGGGAGCTGGTGACACCGACGTTCTGGTTCTGATGGCCCGCACGGGAGACGCTGATAGCGGAGCGAAAGGCATATCCACCTTTGTGATTCCAGCCGATGCTGAAGGTGTCTCGTATGGCAAGAATGAAGAAAAAATGGGTTGGCACAGCCAACCCACCCGAATGGTCACGCTTGAAGACGTTCGCATTCCTGCCAGCAACCGCGTCGGGGAAGAGGGCGACGGTTTTGCAATCGCTATGAAGGGCTTGGACGGAGGACGGCTGAACATTGCCACTTGTTCTCTGGGTGGTGCTCAGGCCGCGCTTCTCCGAGCTCGCAATTACCTGCACGAGCGCCAGCAATTCGGTAAGCCCTTGGCGGCGTTTCAGGCGCTGCAATTCAAACTGGCAGATATGGCAACGAATCTTGTGGCGGCACGTCAAATGGTGCGTCTGGGTGCGTTCAAACTGGACAGCAAAGACACTGAAGCCACTCTTCACTGTGCCATGGCCAAACGCTTTGCCACCGACGCCTGTTTTGAGGTGGCCAACGAAGCTTTGCAGTTGCATGGTGGTTACGGTTATATCCGGGAGTACCCTCTGGAACGCTACGTCAGAGACTTGCGGGTGCACCAGATTCTGGAAGGCACCAATGAAATCATGCGCATGATCATTGCTCGCCGGTTGCTGGATGATGGCGTGGCCGAAGCCATCCAGTGACGGCCAAATAGATAACAAAAGGATTCAAATATGAGTGAACTGATCCAACTCGAAAAACGCGACCATATTGCGATTCTTACCATTGCCAACCCGCCGGCAAACACCTGGACGGCGGATTCGTTAGCCGCCCTGAAAAAGACGATCGCAGAGCTTAACACCGACCAGAACATCTACGCGTTGGTGGTGACCGGGCAGGGCGAAAAGTTCTTCTCCGCCGGCGCGGACCTGAAAACCTTCGCAGACGGCGATCGAGCCAGAGCCAATGAAATGGCTCAGCGCTTTGGTGAAGCCTTTGCCGCTTTGACCGGCTTCCGCGGTGTTTCAATTGCCGCTATTAACGGTTACGCCATGGGCGGCGGCCTGGAATGCGCGCTGTCCTGCGACATCCGCATTGCCGAAGAGCATGCACAGATGGCGCTGCCAGAAGCCAGCGTTGGCTTGTTGCCGTGCGCTGGTGGTACCCAGAATTTGCCTTGGTTGGTGGGCGAAGGCTGGGCTAAGCGCATGATCCTGTGTGGTGAGCGCGTGACAGCGGAAAAAGCGCAGCAAATCGGATTGGTGGAAGAAGTTGTACCTTCTGGACAATCGTTAGAAAAAGCTTTGAAGCTGGCAGAAGGCGCTTGCAAACAAAGCCCATCGTCGATCGCTCGCTGCAAACAGTTGGTGATGAGTGCTCGCGATGGTCGCAGCCATAGTGACGGCTGGCGCATGGAGCGTGAGTTGTTCGTGGAGCTGTTCCACACCGAAGATCAAAAAGAAGGCGTAAACGCGTTTTTGGAAAAGCGTAAGCCGGAATGGAAAAACCAATAACCGGGGCCGTTATGAGCGATCAACCAATAGTCTTTGAAGAGTGGAACACCAGTGACGGTGCGCGCATCGCGGTGGCCCGGCTAAATACGCCTCGCAACCTCAACTCGTTGTCGATGGATATGATCCGGCTGCTAGTGCCTCAGCTGGAACGTTGGGCCGAAGATCCTAGTGTTCGCGCTGTTTGGCTGGAAGCAGAGGGTGAAAAAGCCTTCTGCGCGGGCGGGGATATTGTTTCTCTGTACCGGAGCATGACCGAATCCGGGAAACTGAGCGAGGGCGAGCAGTTTTTTACCGAAGAGTATGAGCTGGATTATCTGATCCACACGTTCCCAAAACCCATCATATGTTGGGGTAACGGGATCGTCATGGGCGGTGGTATTGGCTTGATGGTAGGTGCTTCTCACCGAGTCGTGACCGAAAACTCCAAGTTGGCCATGCCAGAAGTCAGCATCGGCCTGTATCCGGACATTGGTGCGGGCTGGTTCCTGAACCGAATGCCCATGCGAACGGGCCTGTTTCTTGGGTTGACCGGCGCACGTATGAACGCTGCGGATGCGCTGTTTGTGAACATGGCTGACCGCTTCATCTCTCAAGATCGCAAAGCGCAAGTGATCGACGCGCTGAAGTCGGTCAGTTGGCAAAACGATAATGGCCATCATGTGGTCAGTGGCGTGCTTAGACAGTTTGAGCAACAAAGTGCCGAGGCGTTGCCAGAATCTCCGGTTCGCAAGCACTTTGATGAGATTCAGCAAGTGACGGATGCCGGCTCATTAGAGCAAGTTGTCGCACAGCTGCAGGAGCTCGGCAGTCGTGATGACTGGTTGGGTAAAACCGTCAAAGGTGTAGCGAATGCCTCTCCAACCGCACTCGCGTTGACCTGGCGGCACTATCACCGAAGCAAGCTGGACAGCTTGAAACAAGTATTGGATAACGAATTGGTGTTGTCCAAGAACTGTTTGAAGAAGGGTGAGTTTGCCGAAGGCATTCGGGCCTTGTTGATAGATAAAGATATGCAACCACGGTGGCGTTATGCCTCATTGGCGGAGATGGACAGCCAGTGGATTGATGAATTTTTTACCCTGAACGCCGGATAACACCCCCCGGTGGATTGCAACAATAACAAGGAGAAGCACTATGGCGAAAATCACGTTTATTGGTCTCGGTAACATGGGGGCTCCGATGGCCTCCAACCTGGTTAAAGCCGGGCATCAAGTCACTGTATTTGATTTGTCTGCATCGGCTGTTGAGGCTCTGGTTTCCGAAGGTGCAAGCAGCGCAGAGAGCGGAAAAGCGGCTGCCGAAGGTGCCGAGTGCGTCATTACTATGTTGCCTGCAGGCAAGCATGTAGAAGCCGTTTATCTGGGCGAAGACGGGCTGCTGTCAGCCTTGCCCGAAGGCACGCTGGTGATTGATTCCTCAACCATTGCGCCGGAAACAGCGCGCAGTGTAGCCGAAGAAGCAACGGCCAAAGGCTTGGCGTTCATTGATGCACCCGTCTCCGGAGGCGTGGGTGGAGCGAAAGCGGGCACTCTGACGTTTATTTGCGGTGGTGAAGCCGACACCTTCGAGAAGGCTAAACCGATTCTCGAAAGTATGGGCAAGAACATCTTCCACGCCGGGCCTTTCGGCGCAGGGCAAGTTGCCAAAATTTGTAACAACATGCTGCTGGCAATCTTGATGGCGGGCACCAGTGAAGCCTTGGCGCTGGGAGCTAAAAACGGTCTGGATCCCGCGGTGCTGTCTGAAGTCATGAAGCAAAGTTCGGGGGGCAACTGGGCATTGAACGTGTATAACCCTTGGCCGGGTGTCATGGAAGGGGTGCCTGCGTCACGGAATTATGAGGGAGGCTTTTTGGTGAACCTGATGGCGAAGGATTTGGGGTTAGCATTTGATAACGCCGTCACAAATCAGGCGTCCATTCCGATGGGTTCACTGGCTCGGAACTTGTTCCAGTTGCACGCAGGGCAGGGTAATGGCGAGCTGGATTTCTCAAGCATTCTAAGGCTTTTCCAGCCAGAGTAATCGGGTGAGGGCGATCTGGGTTCGCCCTTTTATTTAGCCTAAAGTTTACCTTTACGTAAAATGCATGTCGTGCTAAATCTGTATGAAGCATGTGTAAGTGAACACAACAACAATTAGGAGAGGACGATGAGCCTTCCGCAATACAATGATGTGTACAGCAACTTTGATGCGGCCGCACTGGAATCAGAGGTCCTGGATGGTCGTTTAGACAGTGGCTTGAACGTATGCCACGAAATTTGTGACAAGTGGGCGACTGACCCGCAAAAGGTCGCGCTCTATTACGAGAAAGCCGACGGCGGCGATGGTGCGCTGACCTTTGCCGAGCTTAAGGCTGCTTCCGCTCGCTTCGCCAATTACCTTCAGTCCCTCGGTGTCAGTAAAGGCGATCGTGTCGCTGGACTGCTGCCCCGGGGCCCCGAGCTGTTAATCGTGATCGCCGGCACCTTGCGTATCGGCGCGGTATACCAGCCACTGTTCACCGCCTTTGGTTCGGGCGCCATTGAGTATCGTCTCGAAAAAGCCAGCACCCGCTTGGTAGTGACCGACCCGGACAACTACTCCAAACTGGCTGACGTGAAAGGCTGTCCGCCCGTGCTATGCCGTAACGCAGCAGCAACCGGTGATGATGTGCCTGATTTCGAACAGGTGTTAAGCGCTCAGCCCGATCAATTCGAACCGGTGATGATCACCGGCAGCGATCCCTTTTTGCAGATGTTTACCTCCGGAACAGTGGGTAAAGCCAAGGGAGTTGCCGTACCAGCGAAGGCCCTGCTGGCCTTCTACGTTTACATGAAGTACGCGATCGATTTGCGTGAGGGCGATGTATTCTGGAACGTAGCCGATCCCGGCTGGGCTTATGGCCTTTACTACGCAGTGACCGGTCCGCTGCTTATGGGCCACACCACTCATTTCAACCCGAATGCGTTCACCCCGGAATCCACTTACGACATGATCCGAAAGTACGGGATCACCAACTTGGCTGCGGCTCCAACGGCATACCGGTTGCTGAAAGCCAATGACCAAGTTCTGCCGGAAGGGGAAACACTCGGCCTGAGGGTGTGTAGCAGCGCCGGCGAGCCACTGAATCCCGAAGTGGTGAACTGGATAGACCGTCGTTTTGGCTGCCCGGTGAAAGACCATTATGGCCAGACTGAAACGGGTATGACGTGCTGTAACTTCCACGCCATGGAGCACCCGATGCGAGATGGTGCCATGGGGTATGCTTCCCCTGGCCATCGTGTAGTTGCGCTGAATACCAAATACGAAGAAGTGGCCGCTGGTGAGATCGGTCAGTTAGCGGTTGATACCAAGGCATCACCTCTGTTCCATTTCGATGGTTACACCTGGGGTGAAAAAGACCCATTCGCCAATGGTTATTACCTGACCGGCGACATGGTGGTTTGTCATGGCGATGGCAGCTTCTCCTTCAGCGGCCGGGATGATGACATCATCACCACCGCAGGCTACCGGGTGGGTCCCGCAGACGTGGAAAGTACCTTGCTGGAGCACGCTGCCGTGGCGGAGTCTGGGGTGGTTGCCAAACCGGACGAAAAACGTGGCTCTATCATCAAGGCGTACGTGGTAATCAAAGCAGGCCAAGAGCCCGTGGAAGAGCAAAGCCTGAAAGACGAGCTTCAGGAGCTGGTACGCCGGCGCTTGTCGACCCACGCCTTCCCTCGGGAAATTGAGTTTGTAGACGAACTGCCAAAAACACCAAGCGGCAAGATTCAGCGCTTTATGCTGCGAAATCAGGCTGAGGAAGAGGTATCGGCATGAAAGTCAGCTTCGAGGAACTGAACGCCTTCCTCGAAGACCATTTTCCCCAAGGTGCCGCTTATGGCGCTTTGGCGGATCTTGGAGATGGCTGGGCGGAAATGGTGCTGAACGTGGATGAAGTTCATCTACGCCCGGGTGGCACCGTTTCCGGACCGGCGATGATGGCGCTGGCGGATGTGGCTATGTACGCCGCTCTGCTTGGAAAAATTGGACTGGTGCCGTTGGCCGTAACGACTAATCTTAATATTAACTTCCTGAGAAAACCGGTTGCCCACATGCCGATTCGGGCTAAAGCATCGTTGCTAAAAGTGGGTCGGACCATGGCAGTTGGTGATGTTTTTATCTATTCGGAAGGAATGACAGAGCCGGTGGCCCACTCCACCCTTACTTATTCGATTCCGCCAAATAAAAACCAAAATTAGTTCTTGACGTTTACGTGCACGTAAATCTAACCTGTGGTTAGTTCATAAAGACAACAATAAAAAGGTCGAGTGGCTCATGAGTGAACCGTACGTTCTCGAGACCCGCAACCTGATCAAGGAATTCAAGGGCTTCATTGCCGTTAATGACGTCAATCTGAAGATCCGCCAGGGAGACATCCATGCTCTTATCGGACCCAACGGGGCCGGCAAGACTACGGTGTTCAACCTGCTCACCAAATTCCTGATCCCTACTCGCGGTCAGATTCTCTACAAGGGTGAAGACATCACGTCGTTGAAATCGCCCGCTATAGCCCGAAAGGGCATCATCCGTTCCTTCCAGATATCTGCGGTATTTCCTCACATGACGGCACTAGAGAATATCCGTGTGGCGTTACAAACCGCAGAAGGTACGTCCTTCAGCTTTTGGAAAAGCGGCAATTCTCTGAACAAGCTCAATGAACGCAGCATGGAATTGCTGGAATCGGTCGGCCTGGCGGACTACGCCAACACCACAACCGTTGAGCTGGCCTATGGCCGAAAAAGGGCGTTGGAGCTGGCAACCACTCTGGCTATGGAGCCGGAACTTCTGTTGCTGGATGAGCCTACGCAGGGCATGGGTTCCGAAGATGTAGACAGAGTTGTTGAACTTGTTCGTAAGGCCGCTCAAGGCCGCACCGTATTGATGGTGGAACATAACCTCAGCGTGGTGAGTAAATTGTGTGATCGGATCACCGTGCTTGCCCAAGGTGCCGTTCTGACAGAAGGCGATTATCAGACCGTTTCCGCCGACCCGAAGGTTAGAGAAGTGTATATGGGCAGCGATGGCAGCGGAGAGCGCGGCGTTGCGGGTGCCGAAGACGACAATGTGGAGGCCGCCCAATGAGTCACTCGGATCGTGAGTACGAACAATTACGTCTCTCGGGGTTGCACGCTTTCTACGGCGAATCGCACATTCTGCACGGCATCGACATGGTGGTGAATCGAGGCGAGTTGGTGACCTTGCTGGGCCGCAATGGCGCAGGACGAAGTACTACCCTTAAAGCCATCATGAATATGGTGGGACGGCGTACCGGCACTATTTCGATCAACGGTGAAGACACCATGCGGTGCGCACCCCACCACATTGCCCGATTGGGCGTGGGGTATTGCCCTGAACACAGAGGTATTTTTGCGTCGCTCAGCGTGCAGGAGAACCTGACGCTGCCGCCGGTTGTTCGGAGCGGTGGTCTAAGTCTCGAAGAAATTTACACCATGTTCCCGAACCTTTACGAGCGTCGGTTTAGTCAAGGTACCAAGCTATCGGGAGGTGAGCAGCAAATGCTGGCTATGGCGCGGATTCTGCGCACGGGCGCCAACATGCTGTTGCTGGACGAAATCACTGAAGGACTCGCACCCGTTATCGTTGAGAAACTGGGAGAGGTGCTTATCGCGCTTAAAAACAAAGGCCTGACCATCGTTCTGGTCGAGCAAAACTTTCATTTTGCAGCGCCGCTGGCCGATCGGCATTACGTGATGGAGCATGGCCAAATTGTAGAAGAAATTCACGCCAACGAACTCGCTGCCAAGCAGTCGGTGCTGGATGGCTATCTGGGGGTCTGAACCCGGAAAGATCGAGAGTAACAAAAGCAACAACAAAACGAACCAACGCAAGACAGTATCGGAGATATAACAATGACAATGATGAAAAAACTTCTTGCTTCAGCCGTTGCATCAGCCCTGATGGTGGGTGGTGCTCAGGCGGAGATCTCGAACAAAACCGTAAAGATAGGCTATCTGGCTGACATGTCCGGCACCTACCGCGATCTGGCCGGTCCGAACGGTCTCAAAGCGCTTGAGATGGCGGTCAAAGATTATGGCGGCACGGTGAACGGATCCAAAATCGAAGTGGTGAGTGCTGATGACCGAAACAGCCCCGATACTTCTTCAAGCACGGTCAGACGTTGGGTTGAAAACGAAGACGTCGATATGGTGGCCGGTATGGTGGCGTCTTCCGTATCGATCGCCGTCAGTAAAATTCTGGAAGAGAACGATCGCCTTGGGATTATTTCTGGCTCGGCGGCATCCAGTATCACCAATGAGCACTGCACGCCGAACCATATCCACTACGTTTACGACACCTATCCGCTGGCCAACGGCACCGCCAGTGCCGTGGTCAAAGAAGGTGGCAAGACCTGGTACATGCTGACGGCCGACTACGCGTTTGGACATTCGCTGGAAAGCGACGTCCGGCAAGTTGTTGAGGCAAACGGTGGTGAGGTGATTGGTGCGGTGCGCCATCCATTCCCGACCCAAGATTTCTCATCGTTCATTCTGCAGGCCCAAGCTTCAGGAGCGGATGTGGTGGGATTGGCCAATGCGGGCGCTGACACCACCAACGCCATCACCACCGCCAGTGAATTCGGATTGACTCAGTCTGGCCAAACCCTCGCTGCACTGCTGCTGTTCTTAACCGACGTTCACGCACTGGGTGCTGAGACGGCACAGGGTATCCAGCTGACAACGGGTTGGTACTGGGACATGAACGATGAAACCCGCGAATGGTCCGATCGCTTCATGGAAGAAACCGGTGTACGCCCGACCATGGTCCACGCTGGCATATACTCCAGCGCACTGCATTACCTGAACTCGGTAGCGGCAGCTGGTTCCGACGATGCCCAAACCGTGCGTAAGCAAATGATGGATACCCCCATCAACGACATGTTTGCTAAGAACGGAACCATCCGAGTTGATGGCCGCATGGTGCACGACATGTATTTGGCCGAGGTGAAAACACCGGCCGAGTCCAAGTCTGACTGGGATTTGTATAAGATCCTGCGGACCATCCCGGCTGACGAAGCTTACCGCCCGCTCTCTGAGAGCAAGTGCAAACTGGTGAATATGTAAGTTAGCTCAGGTTACCCGGCAATGCTTTGTCAAAGGCTTTGCCGGGTCGTGACCGACCGACTGACTGACAGAATAACAACAACGCCTGCACTGCTTGTGGAGAAAGCAATATGACCATGATTTTCGGCGTCCCCCTTGCTGTGCTTTCCGGCCAGCTATTGATCGGCGTTATCAACGGCGCGTTTTACGCACTGTTGAGCCTTGGCCTCGCAGTTATTTTTGGCCTGCTCAAGATTATCAACTTTGCCCATGGTGCCATGTATATGCTTGGTGCCTTGGTGACCGTCGTTCTATTTGATCTGATGGGAGTCAACTACTGGGTAGCACTCTTCGTTGCCCCGTTGCTGGTGGGTGCCTTCGGGATACTCATCGAATATTTCCTGCTTCGGCGCATCGCCGGTCAGGATCATATCTACAGCTTGCTCCTGACATTCGGTGTCGCGCTTATTATTCAGGGCGTGCTAACCAACATCTACGGCGTGTCGGGTTTGCGATATTCCATGCCAGACCTGTTTAAAGGTGGCATCAATCTCGGCTTCATGTTTTTACCCTACTATCGAGCGTGGGTAATCGTAGTGGCCCTGCTGGTGTGCTTCGGAACCTGGTTTGTGATCGAAAAAACCAAACTGGGTGCTTATCTCCGGGCTGGCACCGAAGACTCCCAGCTCATGCAGGGCTTTGGCATCAATGTACCGCTTCTGGTCAGCCTGACTTATGGGTTTGGTGTGATGCTGGCCGCCTTCGCAGGTGTGCTTGCAGCGCCTATATACTCAGTAACCCCGGTGATGGGCTCCAATACACTCATTGTGGTGTTTGCGGTGGTGGTGATCGGTGGCATGGGGTCCATTGGCGGCGCCATTATCACGGGTATCCTGATGGGGGTTATTGAAGGTTTAACCAAAACCTTCTATCCGCCTGCGTCCTCGGCTGTCATCTTCCTTGTGATGGTTGTTGTACTGATGTTCCGCCCCAACGGCCTGTTCGGTAAGGAGGCATAGCCGTGAATAACTCTGTTAACTCTGCCGACGTTCACAAGGCCATTGTTGCGCAACAAAAATCCCAAGACCGCAAAAAAATGATGGTCAATGGCGTCTTGCTGTTGCTGTTACTGGCAGCGCCCTTCGCGTTGTACCCAGTATTCCTGATGAAGATCCTATGCTTCGCTCTGTTTGCGGTAGCTTTCAACCTGTTGTTCGGGTTCACCGGCTTGTTGTCCTTTGGCCATGCGGCGTTTCTCGCCACCGGTGGGTATACCACCGGCTATCTCCTCAGTAACTACTCTGGCTTGACGACGGAGATGGGGATCATCGCTGGTACGCTGGCGGCGACCGTGATGGGCACTGCGTTTGCGTTGCTGTCTATTCGCCGGCAGGGGATTTACTTTGCCATGGTCACCTTGGCTCTGGCGCAGTTGGTGTTCTTCTTCTACGTGCAGTCTGACTTCACTGGCGGTGAAGACGGTATGCACGGTATTCCGCGAGGCAAGTTGTTCGGGGTGCTCGATCTAGAAGATAACCTGAACATGTACTACTTCGTGCTGGCGATGTTCATTGGCTGTTACCTGCTGGTGCAGCGAATCGTCAGTAGTCCCTACGGTCAGGTGCTGAAGGCGATCAAACAAAACGAGCCGCGCGCGGTATCTCTGGGTTACAACGTGGATCGCTATAAAATCCTCGCCTTTGTCATCTCGGCTGCATTGGCTGGGCTGGCCGGTTCGATGAAGTCTGTGGTGTTCCAATTAGCCTCTCTGAACGACGCTCACTGGCACATGTCGGGCGAAGTCATTCTGATGACGCTGGTGGGCGGCATGGGCACGCTGCTTGGCCCGGTTGTTGGCGCTACCTTCGTGGTTAACGTGGAATATCAGTTGGCCCAGGGGCCGCTCCGGGATTGGGTTGACCCGATACTTGGTGGCATCTTCGTGCTCACCGTCCTGGCTTTTCGCAGCGGTATTGTGGGCGAGATTCAGAAGTTCATTAAGAAAAATATTGGCTAATTAGACCTGTCCTGTCCTTTCCGGCACGCAATGATGTGCCGGTGGGGCAGCGCCACTACTGCACTCCCACCTCTGCGCAAAGATCGATACCTGCCCAAGTCACGGAATTATACGAACGCGTTCGTATAATTGGCTGTTATAAGAGTCATCGGGAAGGGATAAACTTAACAAGCAAAGGCAGCATCACCCTGAGGGTTGGACGCGCTAAAGCGCGCCGCTGTTTTGGGTGTTGTGCCCAAAGGAGATATGGAAATCATGTACCTATCGGCCAACGCCTTGAGCAAGATGTGACTGTCTACCCTAAGCTAGGTAAACGATTGTCGCGCAATAGTGGTGAATGGACAGTCGTGGAGCATTCCGCTATCACTACAGTTAGACGAAAAAAGGTTTAACACGTCAATCAAGTACGTTCCGGCCTGCGGCCTCCATGACCAGTATCCGACGAGGATGTGTTGGAGAGGCTATCGCTTGGTTTCTTTGATCAGCGTGTCGTGCTTCTGCACGGACCGGCTTCTAACTTCTAAATGTTGTTGAGGAAAATGATGTCTAAATCCATTGTCGCACCTCTGTTGTTAGTCGTGTCGTTAGTATTGGCTGGCTGCGCGCTGGGTTATCACGAAGATTTTGTTTCTGGCCTTCAAGATATGGGCTCCAACCCCTATATCACGGAACCCGAATTACAAGACCTCGAGGAAAGAATTCGGACCATTGCTATGGCTGAATACCTACTTGGCGAGTCTTACGCGCTCACCTTCGGCCCTCGCAATGCCGCCATCATCAATAACTTTCAGGCTCGTTTTAATAAGCAGGAAATGATGGAGGCTATCAATCTTGTTCGTGCCGGTTATAGTGCGACAGTAGCAGCTCGTTACCCTCATGTCGATTCACAGACGGAATGTACTCTAGTAGATAGTGGGGCTTTTATAGTCAACCAGGAGGCGGCTCCGGATCAGTTCGATTGGACCTTTATTAACGGGCGATGTGTCGACGGTCTTGCTCACGGGGTTGGTAAAGCGGTCGATGAAAAACTTAACGCGCAATTTGTAGGCCGGTTCGAGCAGGGCGTAATGATTGAGGGGGTGTTTACCATGACACTGGAGGATGGTAACCCGATTATCCAGCTTGGCGATGCTCCCGGCGAGGCTCGTATCGCCCGTCTGCTTACGACGGAATTCCATGACAACGGTTTTCAGTGGCATCGATACGGTGACTATAATGACCAGGCGCAGAGACACGGTTTTGGTATAAATATCTGGGGCCATAGCAACGCGATGATCGTCAAGTCCATTGGCGAATTCAAAAGCGGGCGACTGGACGGGTTCGGTGCCATACAGAGGCCCAAACCTTGGCAAGGAGATGAAGTAGAGAATGTTTGGATCGGTCATTTTGTGGAGGGAAAATTGAATGGCGCGGGGGCATGGACGAATGGTCTGACAGGTTTGACTGTTGGCTACTGGGAAGATGGCCAGCGCCACGGCAAGACCTATGGAGAAAGTACGGCGCCTGATGATAACAATGAAGCCTATGTCGGAACTTATTTGGACGGCAAACGGGATGGCGCATTCAAGGTGCGCAGACAGGCTATGCTGGGTGGAACAACAGGTGAGTTCACGGAATTTTATGCCAGTGGCCAATTGATCGATGATGGCGTCGAAACGAGCGGAGACGTTGATTTCGGGAAGATCGTAGCACTGGCTGCTGGTGCTGCTGTGGTCGGCACATCGGGAATTTCAGATACCTCCAAAGTCGATATTGGCAGTGCGTTTGCAGCCGATGTGTTGACCAGCAGTGATGGCGAAAACATGAGTACAATGCAGCAGCAGGTGGCTGAGGGGGCGGGAAACGTCAATCAGACCGTTAACAGTGATGATGAAGGCGTTTTTCGGTTAAGTTGCTATGCCCCCGGGAGTTTCATGTGTGTCGATTACAAGCTTAACAGTCGCAGAAAAAGTGAGCAGTTCAAGGCGCAGTGCGCCCAAGGTGGCAATAAACTGATTACCAGCTGTGACAGTTCGACCCGCCAGGCTATTTGTCGTCATCAGAGTGCGATAGGAGAAACGGACACCCATGACTACCTCTATGGCTCAGAGCCGGAGCAAGTGAGGGAAGCCTGCTTGTCAACCGGTGGGCAGTTCAGAATGATTGAATAGCCGGCTCCAGTAAAACTGCGTTTTAGGCGAAAGAAATTTCCCGGGAATGCCACTGTTATCAAAGTGTGCTTTCTTTCTGGTTGTGACAGTGAGGTTATCTCCGTCACCTGAGAGGGCTCAATGAGAATAGGCTTACTGTTTATTTTAGCTTTGTGGATACTTCCCGTGTCGTCCCAAACGCTAAGGATTATGGGGGCGGACGATGGTTTTCTGCCGTTTTATTACGGTAAAAATCTAAACAAAGGCATTTTCGTTGAAGTGATGAACGAGTTCGCTTTGGAGGCCGGTATCAACACCCATTTCCGACCGATGGCGCGCAAGCGCCTAGCCTGGGCTCTGGAACATAGGCTTGCCAACGCCGTTTTCGCCAACCTGCTGTGGATGCCAGCGCCTGAGCAAATGCACGCCGTCGGACCGGTGTTTACCTGGCGGGACCGCGTGTTCGCGCAACCTGGTCAACAATCCACTTCATTTGATGACCTGAAGGGCCGTATCTGTCTTCATAAATTGTTTGTCTACAGTGATCAACTCGAGCGAAGAATCGGTACCGACCTGGAGCGCCTTGACGCCTACAACGCCCAGCATATGCTTCGCATGTTTATGCTCAAGCGTTGTGATTTCATGATCATGAACGAAGTGCAGTTCCAGTTTCTGGCTTTGCACGGGAATTTCGACGCAACCACCTACACCACGGACTTGGTAGACGCAGAATGGCCGGTCTATCTTGGCATTCTAAAAAACGAAGCGGCTCTGATTGAAGCCGCGGAAGCTTTTTTCGCTACTCATCGGATCGATGTGAGGGCTATGTTGCCCACACTGCCGCCGCCGGACGGGTCCATCTCAAATCAGTCGGAGAAGTAGGGCTGTTTGTGGGGTGGGATGGGAAATAGACGCTGTGAAGACACGTTGAACTAATAGAAACCGGGAGCCTTGGCTCCCGGTTTCTATATGTGCAAGGCCGGTTAGAGCCAGGTCAGACCGATGCTGATAATGACCCCGGTAATGATCAACAGCATCAGGCAGTAGCCCATGATGTCTTTGGCTTTTAGCCCGGCAATGGCGAGCACGGGCAGCGCCCAGAAGGGTTGCAGCAGGTTGGTCCAGGCATCGCCCCAGGCTACAGCCATGGCAACTCTGGGTATTTCTACGCCCAGTTCTTGTGCAACCGGCAACATCACGGGCGCTTGTACCGCCCACTGGCCGCCACCGGATGGCACGAAGACATTCACCAGACCCGCACTGATAAAGCTCCAGAATGGCAGGCTCTCTGCCGTTGCGAAGGAAACAAATCCTGCCGAGATGCTGGCTGCCAGGCCGGATGCGGTCATCACGCCCATGATGCCAGCGTAGAAGGGGAACTGAATGACGATACCAGCACCACCTTTGACGCCTTCGTTCAAACTCGCCAGCAAGCGTTTGGGAGTCTGGTGAAGGATGATCGCGATAAACAGGAACATGAAGTTCACGATGTTCAGGTTCAGGCCGCCGTTATCCAGAAAATACTGGAATACAAAAGCCAAGCCGCTGAAACCGATCAGCCACGCCAGAATTCGGCTGTTCTCCAGATGATCTGCCGGCCGGTTGATGACCACGGCAGTATCGGGCTCGTCGTCGAGTAGTTTGGGGTCCACATAAATGCTGTCGCTTTCCGCCGGCAGCATCAGGCGATTGACCAACGGCACGACAATGAATAAAGCTACCACGATGGCGAGGTTGAAGAAGGCGAAAATGGTTTCGCTGGTATCAATAATGCCGATAGCGCTTGCACTGAAATGGCCGTCTGTGGCGATGGTCAGCGGGATCGAGCCCGCCAGGCCACCGTGCCACACGAGGAAACCGGAGTATGCACTGGCAACCAGCAGTGGGTAGTGAACCCGGATCTGGCGAGCCAGAGCTTTCGCAAACAGTGCGCCAACCACGAGGCCAAAGCCCCAGTTAATCCAGCTTGCGATCAGGGCGATGAAGGTCACCAGAACGATGGCTTGCCCCGGGGTTTTCGCCAGGCCGGCAATGCGGTTTAGAATCCCGCGAACCAGCGGCGTGCTGGCCATCATGAAGCCGGTTACCAACACCAGCAGCATCTGCATGGAAAATGTCAGCAAATTCCAGAAGCTGTTGCCCCACATTTCGACAACCGCCATGGGGCCGTGACCTTCGAAGATCATGGCGGAAACGAACGTGAGCAAGGTGAGGATAATCACGAACAGGTAAGGGTCGGGCAGATACTTCTCCACCAGACTTACCATGGGTTTTGATATGCGCTCTAACATGCTGTTCTCCGTTGTTATTCTCTTAACTTCGCTATGATACCAAGCAACAAGGAGAGCGTATTGTCGACCAAAGACCAATACCGGCATCGGAGACCTTGCAGGAGGGGCTAAACTCCCCAGTCGCGCTGCGCGAGCGCTTCTGCAATAAACTGATAACCGAGATGGCTGGGATGGAAGCCGTCCTTGGCAAGCAGAGACGGGTTTTCGACGGTAGGGTAGTTCAGGTAGCGGAAATCGGCGGGCGCTTGCTGGGCGAGCTCTTGGTAAATTCGGTCCAGCTGTCGTGCTCTCCAGCCCATAACGTTTCGAAGCGGTGATGGCAGCGCGCTGAATTTCTCCATCGGTGGCACGCTGAGCAAGGTGATCGGTGCCTGAGAGAGTGGCGCGATTGCGCTGCGTAATGCTTGCAGATGCTGCCGGAATTGCGCTCGAGTGGTGAAACCGGTGGTGTCGTTAACGCCCATGCTCAGCAATACTGAATCCGCGGGAGGCAGGTTTGTAGAAGCCAGCGTTTGCAGCAGGTTGCCGAGGCGAATGCCGTTCACGCCGAAGGTTTGCCAAGCAATTGTTTTGTCGGTGCGTTGGTTAAGGCGCAGGGCCAACTGGCTGGCAAGGCCATCATTATGGGTGGCAACTCCAACTCCGGCAGCTGTCGATTCCCCAATCACCAGTAAGCGAAACTTAGGGGCTCCAGTGCCATACTGACCGCTTGTTGCACCGCTTGCTTCGGGCAATCGGGGTGTGATTCGCCGGGCTCGTTTACCCTGATACAACAATATCGGAGACAGCAGGGCCGTCGTTAGCCAGAACGGAGCGTGCATGCGGAGTCCTTTAAATTGACGGAAAAATTCATCATAGCGCGAAGCCTGCTATGAGGGGATAGCCGTTGCACTCAGTTGTGAAAGGCTTTGCTGCTGTCGTTGGCGATGTGGTGTAATTCTGCCCTAATCGATTGGGCCTCGGCCTATAGTTGGAGATCTGGTTAATGATTGTACGTGATCGCCCCGGAGCCCTTAGATTAATGCTGGCCTGGAAAGGCTCGGTGGTGCCCCATATCCTGCCTCACATTCTGCTGACAGGGCTGTTTGCGGCAGGGGTTACTTGGGTGTCTCGCCTTCACTATTTGGATGGTATTGTGGACTACAGTCTGTTGCCGTTCACCATTATGGGCATCGCGCTGTCCATATTTTTGAGTGTGCGCAATACCGCCACTTATGACCGCTGGTGGGAAGCCCGTAAGCATTGGGGGCATATGGTTTACGAAATTCGCAGTCTGGCGAGGGCCGGCGGTATTTACATGAAACCGGAAAGGCGCAGAGAGCTGCTGATGAGAAGCCTGGCGCATACGCATCTACTGAGAGGGCAACTGCGCAGTGAAGACGTTCGTTTTGAATTACCCTCTTCGCTGTCCAAGGAATTAGTAGACGCCGCATTGCGTACGCAGAATCCAGCGGCATTCATGCTTCAGAAGACGGGCGAGGTTGTGGCGGAGGCGCACCAAGCGGGAGAGCTGGATTCGATCGGAGCTGCGACCATCGACCGACACTTGCATGAGTTGGCGGGTATTCAGGCGGCTTCGGAACGGATCGCTCATACGCCTTTACCGTTCGCTTATACCTTGTTGGCTCACCGTACGGCTTACGTGTATTGCTACATGCTGCCGTTTGGTTTGGTGGGAGTTGCCGGTTGGTTTACGCCGGTGTTCACCGCGATAGTGGCGTATACGTTCTTTGGGCTGGACCGCCTGTCAGAACAGTTGGAGTTTCCGTTTGGCCGCCACGCGAACGACTTACCGTTAGATGCCATCTGTCGAACTCATGAGATCAGTGTTGCGGAAGCGCTGGGGGAACCGGCTCCTGAGCCGTTGCAGCCCGTTGAGTTTCAATTGCAATAAGAACAAAGGCCCCCGGGAGTTCCGGAGGCCTTTTGTTGTTCATCGGGCCTGTGACGGAGCTATTTTTTTAACCCCAACTCTTCAATCGAAACTTCCCGCATTTTGAATTTTTGGATTTTCCCGGTGACGGTCATGGGGAATTCATCCACAAACTTGTAGTTGCGGGGAATTTTGAAGTGCGCGATCTTGCCTTTGCAGAATTCCTGTAGGTCGTCCGCTTTGACCGGTTCGGCATCGGATCGGAGTTTCACCCAGGCAATCAGCTCTTCACCATATTTGTCATCAGGGATACCAGTGACTTGGACTTCCTCGATGGCGGGGTGGGTGTAGAAGAACTCTTCGATTTCTTTCGGATAAATGTTCTCGCCGCCTCGAATCACCATGTCTTTGATGCGGCCAACAATTTGAACGTAGCCTTCATCGTCCATGGTGGCCAAGTCGCCGGTGTGCATCCAGCCGTTTTCGTCGATGGCTTCGCGGGTTTTCTCTTCGTTGTTCCAGTACTTCAGCATGACGCTGTAGCCGCGGGTGCAGAGTTCGCCGATCTCGCCTCGCGGGACGACGCTGCCGTTGCCCGGATCGACAATCTTTGTCTCCAAGTGAGGTTGGGTGCGGCCAACGGTAGTGACTTGTTTCTCGAACGGGTCCAAGGAGCTAGTCTGTGTGGATACGGGGCTGGTTTCTGTCATGCCATAGGCAATCTGAACTTCCTTCATGTTCATCTTGCCATTCACGTTCTTCATCACCTCGGCCGGGCAGATAGAGCCCGCCATGATACCGGTGCGCAAACTGGATAGGTCAAAGCTCGTGAAGTCCGGATCCGCCAACTCGGCAATGAACATGGTGGGCACGCCGTAAAGCGCCGTGGCTTTTTCCTGGTGTACCGCCTGCAGGACAGCCTTGGGGTCAAATCCTTCACCCGGATAAATCATGGCAGTGCCGTGGGTGATGCAGCCAAGGTTGCCCATGACCATCCCAAAGCAGTGGTACAAAGGCACCGGGATCACCAATCGGTCTTTTTCGGTCAGGCGCTGGCTTTCACCCACGAAATACCCGTTATTCAGAATATTGTGGTGAGTAAGCGTGGCGCCTTTGGGATTGCCGGTGGTGCCGGAGGTGAACTGAATGTTGATGGGGTCATCGAACTGCAGTTGGCTTTGGCGCTTCTGTAGATCCGCTGCAGTTACTTGATTGGCAAAGCCAAGAAATTCAGGCCACGTCCACATGCCGTCGTGTTTGTCTTCGTGAACGTTAATCACGGCGCGTAGGTCTGGCACATCTTCGGCGTTCAGTTTGCCGGGTTCGTTTTGTTTTAGCTCTGGTACCAGTTGATATAGCATCTCGCGATAGTTGGAGGCTTTGAAGCTGTCCGCCGTGACCAGCACGCTGATGCCGGCCAGATTCAGGGCGTACTGAAGTTCATGCACCCCGTACGAAGGATTGATGTTGACCAGAATCGCGCCGACTTTGGCGGTGGCAAACTGAGTGACGGTCCACTCGTAACGGTTGGGTGACCAGATGCCAACGCGGTCGCCTTTTGTTACGCCAATGGCCAGGAAAGCGCGGGCGGCTTCGTTCACTTTCTCGACAAATTCCCGATAGCTCCATCGAATGTCCTGATGCAGGCACACCAAGGCTTCGTTGTCCGGATACTGTTGGGCGGTTCGGTCCAGCATGTCGCCGATAGTCATGCCCAGTAGGGGCTTATCGGCAACGCCGCTGGTGTAACTTGGGAGAGTCATGCTCATCTCACTGCCTCCATTGTTTTTGTAGTCGAGGGCTGGCAAGTTGCGTGCTTGCTAGCGGCTCTGGCTGTGATATTCAGGGTTGGGCTGCATATCGCTGGCGATCGCAACGCGGTTAGACATGTTGTAGAAACCTACCAGATTACTAAGATCCCAAATGGCACGATCACTAAACCCGGCATCGCGCAATGCCTGGGTTTCCTTTTCGGTGACGGTGGCTGGCGAACGAGTGAGATGGGACGCGAAATCCAGCATCGCACGCTGCCGTGGGTCCAGTTTGGCGCTGCGGAAGTTCATCACTAGATGCTCGCCCAATGCCGGATCGCCACTGAGTACGCGCACCGCGGCACCGTGGGCGACCAGGCAGTAAAAGCACTTGTTCTCGGATGAGACCACCACAGCGATCATTTCCCGCTCCAGTTTGGAGAGTTCGCTTTCGCCCATCATCAACTCGTTATACAGGCGGGTGAAACCATCCAATTGTTGAAGGTTTTGGCTGTAAGCTGTGAGTACGTTCGGAACCATGCCTAGTTTTTCCAAGCAGATTTCAAAGTACTTTTTGGTGTCCTCGGGCAGATTGCTGATCTCGGGGATCGGCAGGTCCAGAGCAACGACGTCGTTATTTTTGTTCATTGGCAGTGTCCTCCTAATGCCTGACCGACTTTCGAGCCGTTATGGCGGTTTAGTTGCTGGCTGATCCAGTCTCCGGTAATGACAAGTTTGTTCAAGTCTACGCCGGTGTCGATGCCCAATCCGTTCAGAAGATATAGCACGTCTTCGGTGGCCACGTTGCCGGAGGCGCCTTGGGCGTAGGGGCAGCCGCCCAGCCCGGCAACGGAAGCGTCGATCACGCCGACACCTTCTTCGAGAACGGCGTAAAGATTGGCCAAAGCTTGACCGTAAGTGTCGTGGAAGTGGGCGGCCAGTTTGTTCATCGGGACGGCTGCAGCGACCGCTTCCAGCATGCGTTTGGCTTTCAGCGGTGTGCCGACACCGATGGTGTCACCCAAGGAAATCTCGTGGCAGCCCATGTCGTAAAGTGCTTTGGCCACGGTGGCGACCTTTTCCGGCGCAATATCACCTTCGTATGGGCAGCCCATAACCGTTGATACATAGCCGCGTACAGGGATGCCGTGTTTGCGGGCTTCTTCAACAACAGGGGCGAATCGTTCCAGACTTTCGGCAATGCTGCAGTTGATGTTTTTTTGGGTGAACGACTCAGAAGCGGCACCGAACACCGCCACTTCATCGGCCTTTGCGGCCAGTGCACCTTCGAACCCTTTTAGGTTCGGGGTGAGGGCTGAGTAGCGAACGCCGTTTTTGCGATTGATGAGTGCCATAACGTCGGCCGCATCCGCCATCTGAGGCACCCATTTGGGTGACACAAAGCTTGCGGCTTCGATGTGGGTTAATCCGCAGTCGGCTAGGCGGTCAATCAGCCCGGTTTTGATCGCGGTTGCTATGACCTCACCGGGTTCGTTCTGGAGACCATCCCGGGGGCTCATTTCCACCAGCCGCACCTGTTTCGGGAAGGCCATTACTCCACCTCCTCGGTGTCGATGGCAATCAACTCCGCACCCTCGGCGACCTGATCGCCTTCGGCGTAGAAAATTTCGCTGACCACACCATCTGCAGGCGCCTTAATGGCATGCTCCATCTTCATGGCTTCCATGATCACTAGGCTTTGCCCCGCGGTTACCTTGTCGCCGACTTTGGCTTGCACGGCAACAATGGCGCCATTCATGGGGGCGGCCAGACTACCTTCGCCGGCGACGTCTTCAAGACCGTAAGACTCTTGGTAAACGGTGCATTTAAAGGTGTCACCCTCATAAAACAGCACCAGTTCGTTGTTGTGCAGATTGCCGTGCACGCTCAACCGATGGCCATTGAGCACCGCCTGAAGGTAGTCCTCGTCCAAGCGGGCATTCAAGTGGTAAACGCTGCCATCGACGAGGACCTGATAACGATCGTCCCGCTCCAGAATTTTCAGCTCATGGATGTCGTCGCCCACCTGCAAGGACAGTGGCTGGGCGAATTCCGAATTCATGCGCCAGCTGTTCTTGCGGCCAAACGGTGACCACGGATCCGCGGTCACCGGCTCGACGGATTTTCGGTGTTCCAATATAAAACCGGCGGCTAATACCAAGGCTTTGTCCAGATCCAGCTTTGGTTTGGGGAACAGCAGAGTTTCATGAGAGGCAATAAAGTTGGTGGTCAGATCCGCTTCGCGAAACGGTTGGCTGTCCACGGTTGCATGCAGGAACCGGATGTTGGTTTTCAGGCCGGCAATGCGGTAATGCTCCAGCGCCTGCACCATGCGGTTGACCGCCTGATCCCGGGTTTCGTCCCAAACGATCAGCTTGGCAATCATTGGGTCGTAATGAATGCTGATTTCGTCGCCTTCGGTCACCCCGGTATCCACGCGCACGTGAGCGGATTCGGCGGGGGTGCTCAAGTAACGAAGGGTGCCGGTAGCCGGCAGGAAGTCCTGATCCGGATCTTCCGCATAGATACGAGCCTCGATGGCGTGACCGCGGGTTTTAACCTGTTCCTGAACCAAGGGCAGGGGATCGCCCCAAGCCACTTTCAGCTGCCATTCCACCAGATCTTGGCCAGTGACCATTTCGGTGACCGGGTGCTCTACCTGAAGGCGAGTATTCATTTCCATGAAGAAGAACGAACCGTCTACGTCGTATAGAAACTCAACGGTGCCTGCACCCACATAGTTAATGGCTTGGGCGGCCCGAACCGCCGCGTCACCCATGGCTTTTCGGGTTTCTTCGCTCAGTCCCGGAGCTGGGGCTTCTTCCAGTACTTTTTGGTGTCGGCGCTGTACTGAACAATCGCGCTCGGCGAGGTAGATGCCGTTACCGTGTTGGTCGCAGAACACCTGAATCTCGACGTGTCGAGGCTGGGTCAGGTAGCGCTCGATCAGCATGTCAGGGTTGCCGAAAGCGTTCTTGGCCTCACGTTTGGCAGCAGCCAGAGCGTCGTCGAATTCGCCTATGTTTTCGACCACTCGCATGCCTTTACCGCCACCACCGGCAACGGCTTTCAGCAGCAATGGAAAACCGCATTTCTCGGCTTCTTGTTTTAGCAGTTCGGGGTCTTGATCGCTGCCATGGTAGCCGGGTACGAGCGGCACTCCGGCTTCATCCATAATCGCTTTGGCGGCCGACTTGGACCCCATAGCAGCGATGGCTGAAGACGGCGGGCCAATGAAGGCAATGCCGTTGGCTTCGCAGGCTTCCGCGAAATCGGTGTTCTCAGACAGGAATCCGTAGCCCGGATGCACGGCCTGAGCGCCGCTTTCTTTGGCAACTTCAATGATTTTGTCGGCTTTGAGATAGCTTTCGGAACTGGCGGCGGGGCCGATCAGAAACGCTTCGTCTGCCATGGCGACGTGCCGGGCATCGGCATCCGCTTCGGAATACACAGCCACACATCGGATACCCATGCGGTGGGCGGTTTGGATAATCCGGCAGGCGATTTCGCCCCGGTTGGCAATCAGGATCTTGTTAAACATTATTGTGTCTCCGGAATCCAACTGGCCTTTCGTTTGTTCAGGAACGCGCTGAGTCCTTCCTGACCTTCTTCGCCCACACGGATATCGGCGATGCGTTGTGCGGTGTCGTCGATCAACTCTGAGGTAATGGGCTTGTGGCTAACGGCAAAAACCAGATCCTTAGCAGCTTTCATGGCTTCGGGGCCGTTATTGGCCATGTGTTTAAGTAGTTCGGTGCATCGGGCCTGCAAGGCTTTTTCGTCGTCGCAAACAATATGTACCAGCCCGAACCGTTGTGCTTCGCTTGCGCTGAATACTTCGGCCGACAAGAAATAACGCCGGGCCTGCCGCTCACCGATAGCCCGCACAACGTAGGGGCTGATGGCAGCGGGGATGAGCCCGAGTTTGACTTCGCTCAGGCAGAAGCTGGCGGACTGAGTTGCCAGTACGATATCGCAACAGGCTGCCAAGCCCACCGCACCGCCAAAGGCGGCCCCTTGCACCAGGCCGATCACCGGCTTGGACAAGTGGTTGAGGGTGTTCATCAGCCGGGCCAGTTCACGGGAGTCATCCAGGTTTTCCTGGCGGCTGTTGTCGGCCATGCGGCGCATCCAGCCTAAGTCCGCGCCGGCGGAGAAGTGTTTGCCTTCGGAACGCAGGATGACAATCTGGGTTTCCGGATCGCGGTCAACGGTTTCAAGAGCCCGAATGAGTTGCTGAATGACAGCGTCGTCGAATGCGTTGCGTTTGTCCGGCCGGTTGAGCACGACTTCGGAGATGCCGTGATCCCGCTGGTGCATCAGAACCGCTGAGTGTTGTTGTGACATGTCGGCGCTCCTTTACATGCGGAACACGCCAAAGCGCGTTGGCTTGGCGGGTCGGTTGAGGGTGGCTGACAGGCTCAGGGCGACCACTTCGCGGGTTTGGGCCGGGTCGATGACGCCGTCATCCCATAGGCGCGCGCTTGCGTAATAGGGGTGGCCTTGGTGCTCGTAGGTTTCGGTAATCGGTTTTTTGAATTCTGCTTCTTCTTCGGCGCTCCAGCTTTGGCCTTTGCGCTCCATGCCTTCTCTGCGAACCTGAGCCAGTACGCCTGCGGCCTGTTCACCGCCCATTACGGAGATCCGGGAGTTGGGCCACATCCACAGGAAGTCCGGGCTGTAGGCTCGGCCACACATGCCATAGTTGCCCGCGCCGTAGCTGCCGCCGATCAATACGGTGATTTTAGGTACGTTGGCGCAGGCCACGGCCATGACCATTTTGGCCCCGTGTTTGGCAATGCCGTCGGCTTCGTGTTTCTGCCCGACCATGAAGCCGGTGATGTTCTGCAGGAACAAGAGAGGAATGTTGCGCTGACAGCACAGCTCGACGAAGTGCGCACCTTTCTGGGCGGATTCGCTGAACAGGATGCCGTTATTCGCGATGATGCCCACCGGGTAGCCGTGTATGTGAGCAAAACCGGTGACGAGGGTAGAGCCGTAGTAGCGCTTAAATTCGTCGAATTCTGAACCGTCTACGATGCGGGAGATAACGTCTCGCACGTCAAACTGTTTGCGTAGGTCGGTGCCGACGATGCCGTAGATTTCGTTTTGGTCGTACAGCGGCGCTTTGGGTTTTTGCACCTCAACCGGTACAGGCTTGCGGCGGTTCAGGTTGGCAACGCAGCGACGCGCGATTTCCAGTGCATGGGCGTCGTTTTCCGCGTAGTGGTCTGCGACTCCGGAGATTTTGCAGTGGACATCGGCACCACCGAGGTCTTCGGCACTGACGACTTCACCGGTAGCGGCTTTCACCAGTGGCGGGCCGGCCAGGAAGATGGTGCCTTGATTGCGTACGATGATGGATTCGTCGGCCATGGCGGGTACGTAGGCGCCACCTGCAGTGCACAGGCCCATGACGACGGCGATCTGGGGAATGTCGTCGGCAGACATTCTGGCCTGGTTGTAAAAGATTCGGCCGAAGTGGTCGCGATCGGGGAAGACTTCGTCTTGCCTGGGCAGGTTGGCACCGCCTGAGTCCACCAAGTAGATGCAGGGCAGGCGGTTTTCCATTGCGATTTCTTGCGCCCGCAGGTGTTTTTTGACGGTCAGAGGGTAGTAGCTGCCGCCTTTGACGGTGGCGTCGTTGGCGATGATCATGCATTCGGTGCCGGAGACGCGGCCGACGCCGGCGACGACGCCGGCAGCGGGGACTTCTTCGTCGTAGACGTTGTAGGCGGCGAACTGGCCGACTTCGAGGAAGGGCGAGCCGTCGTCAAGTAAGCGGTTAATGCGCTCGCGGGGCAGGAGTTTGCCTCGGTCGGTGTGGCGTTTTTGGTAGGTAGGGCCGCCACCTTGGTGGATTTTTTCGGCTTTTTCCCGGAGGTCGGCGACGGCTTGTTTCATGGCCTCTTGGTTGGCCAGGAATTCGTCCGATCTTGGATTTATTTTGTTTTGGAGAATTGTCATTTGTCGTGGTCCCTCGCTTTGGGAGCGCGGGGCTGGAGGGGCGTCGTTTCGAAAACCGCTACAAGCACGTCCGTGCGCGCTTCTCTTCGGCCATCCATGGCCTACGACATTTTCGGAACGACGCCCCTCCAGCCCCTTGTCGTACATTGGGAGCTGGCGTTGTTGGGTTTTACTTGTTCAGGAACAGCTCTCTGCCGATTAGCATGCGGCGGATTTCAGACGTACCCGCGCCGATCTCATAGAGCTTGGCATCGCGTAGCAGTCGGCCAGTGGGGTATTCGTTGATGTAGCCGTTGCCACCTAGCAGCTGGATGGAATCCAGTGCCAGTTTGGTGGCCATTTCGGCGGAGTAAAGGATGGCGCCGGCGGCGTCTTTGCGGGTGGTTTCACCGCGGTCGGCGGACATTGCGACCATGTAGACGTAAGATTTCGCACTGTTCATCCAGGTATACATGTCAGCGACTTTGCCTTGTACCAGTTCGAATTCGCCGATGGCCTGGCCGAACTGTGTGCGCTCACGGATGTAGGGAACGGTTACGTCCATGGCCGCTTGCATGATACCCAGCGGGCCGCCGGACAGGACGAGGCGTTCGTAGTCGAGACCGCTCATCAGTACTTTGGCGCCTTTGCCTACACCGCCGAGTACGTTTTCTTTCGGAACTTTGCAGTCTTGGAACACTAGCTCACAGGTGTTGGAGCCGCGCATGCCTAGCTTGTCGAGTTTTTGGTGGCGGCTGAAGCCGGGGTAATCGCGTTCAACGATGAGCGCTGTGACGCCTTTAGAGCCGCCTTTCGGATCGGTTTTGGCGTAGATGACGTAGGTGTTTGCATCCGGGCCGTTGGTAATCCACATTTTGTTGCCGTTGAGGACGTAGTGGTCGCCTTCATCTCGGGCGTGGAGTTTCATGGAGATGACGTCGGAGCCGGCGTTAGGCTCGGACATGGCGAGTGCGCCGACGTGTTCGCCGCTGACGAGTTTAGGCAGGTATTTCTGTTTTTGTTCTTCGGTGCCGTTGCGGTGAATTTGGTTCACGCACAGGTTGGAGTGGGCACCGTAGGACAAGCCCACAGAGGCGGACGCACGGCTGATCTCTTCCATTGCGATGACGTGCGCAAGGTAGCCCATGTCGGACCCGCCGTATTCTTCTTTGACGGTAATACCCAGCAAGCCCATGTCGCCCATTTTCTGCCACAGATCCATGGGGAATTCGTTGTTGCGGTCGATTTCTTCAGCTCGGGGGGCGATTTCTGCAGCGGCGAAGCTGTTGATTTGCTCGCGCAGCATGTCGAGGGTTTCACCAAGTCCGAAATTCAGCTCTGAGTATTGTGACTTCATGGTCGGCTACCTTTTTGTTTTGATGTCGTGTTGTGGTTATCTGCCACTTTCGGCGGCAGCATCCTCATGTTGTTGTGTGCCCTGGCTGTGGGCTTCTTTCTTTTTCTGTACGTCTGCAAGTGCCTCTCGGCATCTTGTTTCGGCGTTATCCATTTCCATTTCGGCCATGGCGAGGTCGGCTTTTTGTTGCTCTAGATGCGCTCGCCGGTCGGACAGGATTTCCAGCATTTTCAGCAGCTGCTTCTCGTTGCCAGTGATGGTTTCGTCCCAAAGATCAAACAGCTCTTTGGTCTGGCCCAGAGAAAAACCCATGCGCTTGCCTCGCAGGATCAGTTTCAAACGGACCCTGTCTTTGGTGCTGAATATACGGGTCTGGCCGCGCCGCGATGGCTTCAGCAGACCTTGGTCTTCATAAAAGCGAATGCTCCGGGTTGTGATGTCGAACTCTTGAGAAAGCTCGCTGATGCTGAAGGTTCGTTTATCGCTCATGGTTATTCTCGTACGATTTTTTCTTAGGTTAGTTGAAGTTTACGTAAACGTAAAGTGTGTTCTTGGGTTAAAACCTGATTTGAGGCGTATGCCATTGATCGGCGGAGAATTGTACGTGTTTTGCGGGCGATAAGGAGGGGAGGGGCACCCGATACCGGGTGCCGGGGATGTTCAGGCTTCGTTAGTTGAATTCACAAACTGCTCTCTTAATGTGCGTTTGAGCAGTTTGCCGGCACTGTTTTTTGGTAATTCGTCTACAAAGTGTATGTGTTTTGGGACTTTGAACCCTGCCAATTGAGCTTTGGCGTGGGCCAGTAGGGCATCGGCATCGTGAGGGTGGCCGTCTCGTATCACGGTGATGGCGCAGATGGCTTCGATCCATTTCTCGTCGGGAACACCAATGACGGCGACTTCGGCAACAGAAGGGTGTTGGTACAGCGCTTCCTCAACATCTCGACTGGCCACCAATACACCGCCGGTGTTAACGACATCCTTGATGCGATCGATGATGTAGATATAGCCAGCGTCGTCTTGGTAACCGAGATCTCCGGAGTGGAACCACCCGTTTTTAAACGCTTCTTCGGTGGCTTCAGGTTTGTCCCAATAGCCCACCATCAATTGTGGCGACCGGTGGACGATCTCACCTTGCTCACCAATTTGGCAGTCTTGCCCGGTGACCGGGTCAACGATTCGGGTCAGCACGGTTTGCAGGGGGCGGCCAGCAGAAGTGGGGCGCTCAGCGTGCTCATGGGGTAGCAGAACGGTCGCGAGTGGCGCGATTTCACTTTGGCCGTAGCAATTATAAAGCCCTGCTTCGGGTAGTTGTTCAGCAAGATCGCGGACGACTTGTTCCGGCATGATCGACGCGCCGTAGTAAATCTTGTTCAGGTGTTGGAGCCTGCTGGCATCAAAAGTCGGGCTCTGTAGCAGAGCAATCCATACCGTCGGTGGTGCGAAGGATGCGTTCAGTTGCTCGTCGGTTAGCATGCTCAGAATGGCGTCAGACGTTGGTGTGCTAATGAGTCGTGTGTAACCTCCAGTCAGCAGCATGGGCATCATGAAAACGTGCATTTGTGCCGAATGGTATAGCGGCAGAGCGGCCAGGCAGCGGTCGTCGGAGCGAATGTCCAGATGGTACTGAGTTGCGCCGTATTCGGTCAGCAAAGAGCGGTGGGTGTGCATGGCGCCTTTGGGGTCTGACGTGGTGCCGGAGGTATATAAAATCTGTACGACGTCGGTATCGGCCAGTTCGATTTCCGGTGGCTGAGCACTGGCGTCGGAGCGAGCCATGGCGAGGATGTCATGCTGGCCGTCTGCGTTGTGAAGGGTGCCTTGATAGTCTATGCGAACGTCAGAGCTCACGGCTGTCACCTGAGCACGCAAGTCGGTGTCATAAAAAAGTGCGCGAGCGCTGGATTGGTTCAGCACGTAAACCAGTTCGTGTTCGACCAATGCGTAGTTTACCGGCACGTGAATCAGCCCCGCCTTGCTGCACGCCAGCCACAGCAGTACGTATGCGTCGGAATTTTTTCCGTAAGCGGCTACTCGGTCGCCTTGGTTTAGGCCCATCGCCAACAGCTGATGGGCGATGCGGTTGCTGGCGGCTTCAACGTCGCTGTAGCTCCACTGTCGATCTGAGAAGGCCAGGGCTATTTTGTTCCGATGGCATGCTGCGGAGCGGGCTATGGCATCGCCAATGGTGTTGCGTAAGGCGCGATGGACGTCGCTCTGGCTGTCCGCAGCCAAGGTGTTCACGGAATTAACCATACTCTGTCTCTTATGCTTGTTGTTTGTCAGTTTGCCTGTCATTAAGTCAAAGACCTAGGTCTTGAGGGAATGACCCTGTTGGTCGAAAAAGTTGACCTGATAGGACAAGGAGCTAGTGGTTGTGGTTGCTTTGCCATCGGGTGGGTGAGCAACCAGTCCATCGTTTGAACGCTCGGGAAAAGGCTGCGGTTTCGGAAAACCCCAGTTGTTCGCTGACTTCGGCAATGCTCAGGTTTTCGGTGGTCATCAGGCGTACGGCGTGTTCCCTGCGCTGAGCCTCCTTGATTTTTCGAAGCGAGGTGCCTTCATCCTGCAGTTTGCGACCAATGTTTCGGGGAGTCATGTGCAGGAGCTCCCCAAGAGTCGTTAGACCCGGCATGTCTACGTAGTCGTGTCGCGCAAGCAGTGCCTGGATTCGCGAACGAAGGCTTTCGTCCTGGCTGGGGCGGTGCAAGATATAGGCGGGAGCAGCCTGAAGGAATTCCCGGAGTTCTTGTTCGTTGCGCACAACCGGCAGGTGAAGGTATTTCTCATGCAACTGGAATCCGCATACGCCTTGATTGAATTTTAACTCTCCCGGATACATGGCTTGATATTCGGCTTCATGGCTGGGAGCCGGGTAGTTGAATTGTGTGTGGGCAAAGGGGATTTGTTGGTCAACGAGCCAGCACGACATTCGCTCCCACATCAGAATGAGAAATTCCTGAAGCAGGTGGTCGGTATCGTTCCGGGCATCTTTGAGATGCAGGCGAAAAAATACCTGTTTGTCGTGGGCCTCCATGGCAATGTCCAGGTTGTTGCAGACAATCCGGTAAAAATGGGCGCTTTTTCGAAGAACTGCACCCAGTGTGGCAGAGCTGATGCAGTACTCGCACATGAGCGCAAAGGTGCCGTTATTACAGCGTTCCGATGACATTCCCAGAAACTCATCCCGAGTAGCGCGCCAGACCGATTTGATCAGATGCGTCAGTTGCTGCTCGGTGATCAGTTGCTCCGGGTGGCCCAGCCAGTCATTGGGAATGTCAGCCTGAGTCAGCAGCGAGCAGGCATCATGGCCCTGGCGCTGAGCCCCTCGTATCGTGGCTTGCAGGTAGTGATTTGCAATATGGGGTTTGGCCATTGGGTTCCGTGTTAGTGCCTAACAGGTCAATTTTTTCGGCAAGTAGGATCATTCTAGCCCTTCGCGATACGGAGTTAAATGATGGCCTCTTTTAACTCATTGAATCAATGGCGAGAACGCACATGCCAAAAGAACAGGCTGAGACCGAACTTTTCCAGACGATGATTGTTCGGGCTCTGGAGCAGGAAGTGGCACCTTTTTACGAGCAGTGGGAAGAAGCCGGTGAGCTCCCTCGAACCCTTTGGAATACGTTGGGCGAGGCTGGCATGCTGGGTATTGATTTGCCCGAAGAGTATGGCGGCGCGGGGGCGAGTTTTGAAATCAGCCAGCTAGCCATCGAAGAAACGGCCCGCATGGGGTTCGGTGGATTGGCTTCGGGTTACAACATTCACGCCAATATCGTGATGCCTTATATCCTGCATTTAGGTTCTGAAATGCAGAAACAGGCTTGGTTACCGCGGATGAGTTCGGGTGAGGTACTGGGTGCGATTGCTATGACCGAGCCGGGTGCGGGCAGCGACCTGGCTGCAATGCGAACCACCGCTGAGCGCACCGTAGAGGGCTGGAAGATTAACGGGGCCAAGGTGTTTATCACTAACGGTTTGCAGGCTGATCTGGTGATAGTGTGCGCGAAAACAAATCCTCAAGCTGGCGCGAAAGGTGTCTCGCTATTTCTGGTTGATACTCGTTTGCCAGGCTTTTCCCGTGGCAAGGGCATCAAAAAAATTGGCCAGCATGCCAGCGATACTGCTGAGTTGTTTTTCTCTGATCTGGTCGTGCCCGAAGACTCTTTGCTGGGTGAAGAAGGTAAAGGCTTTGCTTATCTGATGCAGGAGTTGCCCCGGGAACGCTTGGGTGTTGGAGCCCAGGCCATCGGTGCCTCGGAGGGTGCGCTGGCGTTAACACTCGATTACGTGCAACAGCGACAAGCCTTCGGCCAGCGCATTGCTGATTTTCAGAATACCCGCTTCAAACTGGCAGAGGCTCGTGCTCGTATTGATATGGCTCGAGCTTACCTGAACCAGTGTGTTGCCAAATACCATCAGGGCTGCATGAATGCGACCGATGCCGCGGTTCTGAAATTGATGCTGACTGAAATGCAGTGTGATATTGCCCACGAATGCCTGCAATTGTTCGGGGGGTATGGTTACACGCTGGAATATCCGATTTCTCGCTTCTTTGTAGATGCCCGTGTTCAGACGATTTATGCCGGTACCTCGGAAATTATGAAAGAGGTCATTGCCCGTTCCATGCTGGGCAAATAACGATTCCGAAAAATACGACTAGGAGTAACACATGATGAAACTGACAGACGTAGTCATCCTTGACGGTGCCCGCACCGCGATCGGTAGCTTCGGGGGTAGCCTCAGCGGATTGGCTCCGGCTGAATTGGGTTCAGTTGCGGCGCGCGAAGCCGTTAGCCGAGCCGGTGTGGCGGCTGAAGATATCGACCATTCGGTATTTGGCCACATCATCACGACTGGCCCGCAAGATGCGTACCTGGCCCGTCATATTGCTTTAAACGTGGGTATGCCGAAGAGCTCGGCTGCGCTTAACGTTAACCGATTGTGCGGCTCTGCGGTTCAGTCGGTGATCAGTGCTGCACAATTGATCGTGATGGGAGACAGTCGTCTGGCTTTGGCCGGAGGCGCTGAGTCCATGAGCCAGGGGGCTTACCTTCTGCCGAATGCGCGTAAGGGTTTTCGTATGGGCGATGGTCGGGCTGTCGACCTGACCCTTGGTATTCTCAGCGACCCGTTTGGCAGTGGCCATATGGGGATGACCGCCGAACGCATAGCGGCTAATCAGGGCCTGACTCGGGAGGATCTGGATGCTTTCTCGGCAGAAAGTCACCGGCGTGCCGCCAATGCCATTGAACAGGGCTATTTTGAAGATCAAATCGTGCCGGTAACGGTCAGGCAAGGCCGCAAGGAAATGGTGTTCAAGCAAGATGAGCACGTTCGCCCAGGTACGACGGCGGAGAGCTTGTCGGCACTTAAACCGGCGTTTAGCAAAGACGGCATAGTGACAGCCGGTAATGCCTCTGGCATTAACGATGGGGCTGCGGCAATGGTGCTGACTAGTGCGGCTGAAGCTGAAAAAAGAGGATTGAAAGCACGGGCTCGTTTGGTGGGTTATGCCTTTGCCGGTGTTGATCCAGAGGTTATGGGAATAGGCCCGATACCGGCCGTTCGTCAGGTGCTTAAGCAAACCGGTCTGTCTGTAAAGGATCTGGATGTGATCGAATCCAATGAGGCATTCGCTGCACAAGCAATGGCGGTTAGTCGGGAACTGGGGCTACCTGAAGACAAAGTGAACCCGAACGGCGGTGCGGTTGCCTTGGGGCATCCAGTGGGAGCAACGGGTTCTATTCTGATTATCAAAGCGTTGTCTGAGTTGGAGCGTACCGGTGGCCGCTTTGGTCTGATCACCATGTGCATTGGTGGCGGGCAGGGTATTGCGCTGATCGTCGAGCGGTTGGACTAAAGCCGGAGTTGTTTCCGATATCGAATTCGGGTTAAAGTTTACGTTAACGTAAGCTTCAGGTGCGAGCATGTGCAGAGTGCGATAGCGCACTGAACGCAACAAGACTAATAAACGGGAAAGTGGATTATGGAATTTCAAAACGTTCCGGCTATCGTGACCGGCGGCGCCTCAGGTTTGGGAGAGGGCGCGGCTCGTGCACTGGCAGCGGCGGGTTGCAAAGTGGCGATTCTGGATGTGAACAAAGAGCAGGGTGAAAAGGTGGCTGCGGATATTGGCGGCATCTTTCTGCACTGCGATGTTTCTTCTGCGGATAGTGCAGAGGCTGCCGTCTCGGCTGCCGGAGAAGCTCACGGTCACTGTGGTATAGCGATTAATTGCGCCGGCATAGGGCCCGCAGAGAAGATCTTGGGTCGCGAAGGCGTTATGCCGTTGGAAAAGTTTAACCGGGTCATCCAGATAAACCTTATTGGCACCTTCAACATTCTTCGTTTGGCCGCGGCTGATATGGCGAAGCGCGAGCCGAATGCAGACGGCGAGCGTGGAGTGATCATCAATACGGCATCCGTTGCTGCTTATGAAGGTCAGATTGGCCAAGCGGCCTACAGCGCATCCAAGGGTGGCGTGGTGGCGTTGACGCTGCAATCCGCTCGTGAATTGGCGCGGGAAGGCGTGCGGGTGAATACCATTGCACCGGGCTTGTTCATGACTCCAATGCTGGCTGGCATGCCGCAAGAAGTTCAGGACAGCCTGGCGGCAACACTGCCGTTCCCGAAACGCCTTGGTAAGCCGGAAGAGTTCGGCATGATGGTCGATCAAATGGTACGAAACCCATTGCTGAACGGCGAAGTCGTGCGTCTGGACTGCGCTTTGCGCATGGCACCACGATAAATCAATAACCACAGGTGATAAGTATGACGAACCCTGTTGATCAAGAAGAGCTGATCCTGTTCCGGGACTCGGTTATCAAGGCTCTGGAAACCGAAGTCGCGCCGTATTACGAAGCCTGGGAAAAGAGCGGTATTGTGCCGAGGGAGTTGTGGAACACCTTGGGTCAAGCCGGCATGTTGTGTGTCGATGTGCCGGAGGAATTCGGCGGTTGCGGCGCACCCTTTCAATATTCTGTGGTCGTGGGCGAAGAGCTGGCTCGCATGGGGTTTGGTGCGCTCTCCACGAACGTCATGGTGCACTCTGACATTGTGGCACCCTACCTCAGCCATATTGGCAACGACGAGCAGAAACAGCAGTGGCTACCCAAGATGGTGTCCGGCGAAGCCGTAGGTGCCATCGCCATGACCGAACCAGGCGCGGGCAGCGACTTGCAAGCCATGCGCGCCAGTGCTGTTAAAGATGGCGATGACTACATTCTCAACGGCTCCAAAACGTTCATCACCAACGGTCAGCATGCTGACATGGTGATCGTCGCTGCTAAAACCGATCCCAATGCCGGTGCCAAGGGCATTAGCCTGTTTCTGGTCGATACAGCTTTGCCGGGGTTCAGCTGTGGCCAGAATATTGACAAGATCGGCCAGCATTCGGGAGATACTTCCGAACTATTCTTCTCGGATATACGCCTTCCTGCCTCGGCGTTGCTGGGCGAGGAAGGGCAGGGTTTTATCTACCTGATGCGTGAGCTGCCCCGTGAGCGCTTGGTGATCGGCGCTCTAGGCGTTGCCGCAGCCCGAGGTTCGTTGGATATGACGATCCAATACACTCAGGAGCGGGAGCTGTTCGGCCAGAAACTCAGTCAGCTTCAAAATACCCGGTTTGAAATTGCCCGGATGGAAACCGACTACCACATCAACAAGGCGTTTGTGGATCAATGCATTCGCCAATATGAAGGCGGCGAGCTCGATGCGCCTACTGCATCCATGGCCAAGTACAGCGCTACGGAGATGCAGTGCCGTGTGGCAGACGGCTGTTTGCAACTGTTTGGCGGTTATGGTTACACCACTGAATACCCGATTTCGCGAAACTTCATTGATGCTAGGGTGCAGCGTATTTATGGCGGCACATCTGAGGTAATGAAAGAGATCATTGCCCGTTCGGTGTTGGGGCGCTGATGCTTTTTTGTTTGTCGGACTTGGGCTCCTAGACATTCGTTCTTGGGGCGGGCTTGCGGGGTGGTCTTTTCATTTTTTTTGAAAAAGAACTCGCTTCGCTCAGACATCATTTTCTGGCAAAAAATGAAAAGACCACCCCGCGCCGACGGACACTGGCGGGTATTCTCGGATTAATGAAATCCAATGTCTTGCTGACTTTTTGTTCAAGTGTTTAGGGCATTCCAGTGCTGCCCGTCGGTAGGGGGGTGTGGGGTGATTTTCTGGCAGGGAAAAAGATGTCTGAGCGAAGCGAGTTATTTTTCCCAGAAGAAAAACTCCCCATACCCCGCGTACCCGCCCGCACACCTCACAGGCTAGGTGCCCAGGCAAAAACCGCTGTATAAGCCAGTAAGAATAGTAACCAGATTCTGTTAGCCGAACTTTGTCCATTACATAAGGAGAACAATACCCATGAACAACGATGTCGTAATAGCAGGTTCCGCCCGAACTCCGATGGGCGGCATGATGGGCTCTTTGAGCTCCGTACGTTCCCCGGAACTCGGCGCTATCTCCATCAAGGCGGCCATTGAACGGTCTGGATTGCAGCCGGCCGATATTCAGGAAGTGATCATGGGCTGCGTGCTCCCCGGTGGGTTGGGGCAGGCGCCTGCACGTCAGGCTTCTCGTGCTTCTGGAATCCCCGACAGCTCTGGTTGCACCACCATCAACAAAATGTGCGGTTCTGGCATGCAGGCCGTCATCATGGCCCACGATCAAATCAAAGCGGGTACCAACAACATCATGATTGCTGGCGGCATGGAAAACATGACCCAGGCACCATACCTGTTGCCCAAAGCCCGTGCCGGTATGCGCATGGGGCATGGTCAGGTGATGGACAGCATGTTCCTGGATGGACTTGAAGATGCCTACGAAGGTGGTTTGATGGGGGTGTTTGCCCAGCGCACGGCGGATAAGCTCAACATCACTCGCCAAAACATGGACGAGTTTGCGATCGGGTCGCTGCAGAAGGCGTTGGCCGCAATTGAGAATGGCTGGTTCCGCGATGAGATTACGCCGGTTACCGTCTCGGGCCGCGGCGGTGAGACTGAAGTTGATACTGATGAACAGCCAGGTAATGCCAAGCCCGAGAAGATTCCCAACCTGAAGCCGGCTTTCGCTAAAGACGGTTCGGTAACGGCAGCTAACTCTAGCTCTATCAGTGATGGTGCATCTGCATTAGTGCTGGCTTCATCGGCTGAAGCGGAGGCCCGAGGTCTAACACCACAAGCCCGGATTGTTGCCCACGCAACCCACGCTCGGTTGCCCGCGGAGTTTAGCTTGGCGCCGATTGGTTCCATAGAAAAAGTGTTGGATAAAGCCGGTTGGACCGTAGGCGATGTTGATCTGTTTGAAATCAACGAAGCCTTTGCCGTGGTGACGCTGGCGGCGATCAATGAACTGAACCTCCCAGCCGACAAGGTCAACGTTCACGGCGGCGCCTGTGCACTGGGGCATCCGATTGGTTCATCCGGCTCCCGTATTCTGATTACCTTGATTAACGCGCTCAAACAGCGTGGCCTCAAGCGTGGTGTGGCATCACTGTGTATTGGTGGTGGTGAAGGAACCGCAGTGGCTGTTGAGCTGATTTAAAGGAGTGTGGCCGGACGCGGGACACGTCCGGCCATTTGGTAACGCAGGGTTACGGCAGGTCAGTGACTGCGCCGGTAGACGCTGAACTCACTGTCCGGGCGTATTTCGCCAACACGCCGCGAGTCACTCTGGGTTCCGGCGACTTCCAGGCCTTGCGCCGTTTCTCCATTTCTTCTTTAGAAATATCCAGAACGATGGAGTTGTTCACCGCATCAATGGTGATGGTGTCGCCTTCCTCAACCAAAGCGATTGGACCACCGACCGCAGCTTCCGGGGTGATGTGCCCGACCACGAAACCGTGGCTGCCCCCTGAAAAGCGACCATCGGTAATCAACGCCACATCACTGCCCAAACCGCGGCCCATAATGGCCGAAGTGGGACTCAGCATTTCACGCATTCCCGGGCCGCCTTTGGGGCCTTCGTAACGAATCACCAACACATCCCCGGCCACCACGCTACCATCCAGAATGCGCTCTTGAGCTTCTTCCTCGGAATGAAACACCCGCGCCCGACCTGAGAAGTGCGTGCCTTCCTTACCGGTAATTTTCGCCACCGAGCCTTCCGGTGCCAGGTTGCCATACAAAATGCGCAGATGGCTGTCGGCTTTCACCGGGTTCTCGAAGGCCCGGATAATCTGCTGATCTTCGGGGTAAGGTGTGACGCCTGCCAGGTTCTCAGCCAGTGTTTCTCCCGTCACCGTCATACAATCGCCGTGCAGCATGCCGCGATCCAGCAGCATCTTCATAAGTGGCTGAATACCGCCAATCGCCACCAACTCAGACATCATGTAATGCCCGGACGGGCGCAGATCGGCAAGCACAGGAACGGTTTTGCCAATTCGGACAAAGTCGTCCAACGATAACTCAACGCCGACGGTGCTCGCCATACCCAGCAAGTGCAGCACCGCATTGGTGGAGCCGCCCAAAGTAATAACCACGGTGATAGCATTCTCAAAGGCTTCGTGCGTCATAATGTCAGACGGTTTGATGTCCGCATCCAGCAGCTTAAGCACCGCAGCCCCCGCCGCTTCACAATCAGCCAGCTTGTTGTTGGACACCGCGTTCTGGGCCGAACTGCCCGGCAAACTCATCCCCATCGCCTCAATCGCCGACGCCATGGTATTCGCGGTATACATACCACCGCAGGAACCGGCCCCTGGAATTGCTGTTTCCTCGATCTGCTTCACCTCGATCAAATCCATTTTGCCCTGAGCGTGCGCACCCACCGCTTCAAACACAGAAATAATATCGGTGTGATTCTCACCCGGCTGAATCGTCCCGCCATAGACAAACACCGACGGTCGATTCAACCGCGCCAGCCCCATCAAACAGCCGGGCATGTTCTTATCGCACCCGCCAATAGCTACCAGCCCGTCAAAGCCCTCACAGCCGGCCACCGTCTCAATGGAATCCGCAATGACCTCCCGGGAAACCAGAGAATACTTCATACCCTCCGTCCCGTTGGCAATCCCGTCTGACACCGTGATGGTGTTAAAAATCAGGCTCTTACCACCAGCCTGATCCGCACCCTTGGCGGCCTCACGGGCCAACCCGTCAATGTGCATATTACAAGGCGTCAAATTGCTCCAGGTGGAAGCAATCCCGACTTGAGGCTTCCGGAAATCCGCATCCTCGAAACCAACTGCCCGCAACATCGCCCGGCTGGCAGACTTATTGATGCCATCCACCACCGGTGCAGAATAGCGACGACGTTTATCCGTAGCCATGAAACCATCCTTTATAAGTTATTGATTGAAAAGCGTAGCCCCAGAGAACATCACATAGCAACCAAGTGCAACCGTCCACCACGGCCTATCCCCGCAAACCCGCCCCCAAAACCAACAGGCTAGAAGCCGAAAACACCCAAACTCAACCCAAAGCCGACCGAACAGCGCTACGAGGCCGAACCACAACCTCCGCCACCGTATGCAACTTTTCCAACTGAGCCTGAAGCATAGCAATCGGCCGTGCCCCCTCCAGCGTTAAAGCAATCTCCAAATGCTCATTGCCTGAACTCATCGACATCTCAGAAATCCGAAACCCACGCACCCGAACCACCTGACACAGCCGCTCAAGCGCCGCCGCCTCCGACTGCATACGGCAATTCAAGTTATAGCTGGGTGTAGAACACTCTGCTTGCGGATTCATGCTACCTGCTCCTTAGTAGATGCGCTGGTGCGCCGGGTTTCATCAATCATCTCTTTATTGCTGCCACCGGGTTTCACAATCGGCCAAACGTTCTCCTCACGGCTAATGGCGACGTGCAGTAACATGGGCCCGTCGTAAGCCAAAATGGCTTCAATGCCGCGGCGAATCTGATCCGTGCGCTCAATGTGAAGAGCCGGAATATCAAAAGCCCGGGCCATCGCCACGAAATCCGGATTGTCATCCAGATTAATGTGACTCTCCCGGTTGTTATAGAACAGCTCCTGCTGCTGGCGAACCATGCCCAGACACTGGTTATCCATAATGATCAACTTCAGCGGCAAGTTATAACGGCGAATGGTGGCCAACTCCTGTGCGTTCATCATGAACGATCCATCGCCGGCAACATTAATGACGGTGCTGTTGCGGTCCGAAAATTGCGCTCCGATAGCGGCAGGCAGGCCAAAGCCCATGGTGCCCAAACCGCCGCTGGTCAGATGGTGGCGGGGGTGGTCGAACTCGTAATGTTGGGCTACCCACATTTGGTGCTGGCCAACGTCACAGGCGATAACCGCGTTATCAGGAGCGATTTTCGACAGTTGACGAATAAAAGCCGGACCGGCAATGGGCGCTAACGATTCTTCATTATCCGCGGCTTGAAAACCGCCGGTGGTGTGCCAGGTTTTACATTGTTTTTGCCAGTTGCTGATCGTTAATGGTTTCGCGTTCAATTCGTCAGTGAAAGCCGCAAGAATGTCATTCAGATCGCCTCGCAACGCCAAATCTGCAGGGCGAAGTTTGTTGATCTCAGCCGCATCCGCGTCGATATGAATCATTCGCGCATTCGGAGCGAAGCCGTCCAGTTTACCGGTAGCGCGGTCATCCAAACGGGCCCCGATTACGAACAGCAGATCGCACTCATCAACCGCTTTATTAGCCGCCCGGGAGCCGTGCATCCCCAGCATGCCCAAGTTGTGTGCGTTGTCTTTACCTGCATTACCAATGCCTTTCAGAGTAACGACCGAAGGCATGCCAGAGGCTTGAGAGAATTGACGGAAATTATCTTCCGCCTGAGCCAGGGAAACTCCTCCGCCGCTGTAGAGCAAGGGGCGCTTGGCGGACCGCAGCATCGCGAGCGCCTCGGAAATATCGGGGCATCGGCTTTTCGATCTATCCGCTTTCATTGTCGCAGCGGCCGTAACGTCGGTGAGCAGAATGTTTTTCGGAATATCAATCCACACCGGCCCGGGGCGACCGTTTTGAGCCAGAGTGATGGCCTCTTCCATAATGGCGGGCAAAGCTTCCGCATCGTCGATCAGATAGCTGTGCTTAACAATGCCCAGGGTCATACCGAGTATGTCGGTTTCCTGAAATGCATCGGTGCCGATCAAGGGGGAGGGTACCTGGCCGGTGATAACCAGCATGGGAATGGAATCCATATAAGCATTGGCAACGCCGGTAATCAGGTTGGTGGCGCCGGGGCCCGAGGTCGCGATGCAAACGCCGAGGTTACCGCTGGCACGGGCGAACCCGTCGGCGGCCAAGGCACAGGCCTGCTCATGGCGGCACAGCACGTGTTCCACGCCGACATCGTCTACCAGTGCATCGTAGAGCGGCATAATGCAGCCGCCCGGATAGCCGAATACAGTGTCGATGCTGTGACGGTGAAACGCGTCAAGAATGTGCTGTGCGCCGTTCATGGTCGTTTTTTCCCTTTTCTTTTGCCGCATAAAAAGAAACCCCCGGGACCTTTCGGTGCCGGGGGTTTCTGGTGTCTGTATCAGGTTGTCGCTACTTCACCTGCTTGTCCACGCAAAAGCCCCCGGACGGTACCACGACCACCAGGATTAGCTTTACTAGGACGATTACAGCAGTGAAATTCATAAAATCGACAGTCTGCTCTGAATAGAGTTAAACAATATGTGTAGAATCTACCGCACGTTTAAAACCGGTTGCAACCCTTTGTTGGGAATTATTGGTACAGGGTCAACTTTTGCAGCAACCAAGAACAACTAAAACGACGAGTGGAATATGACGAAAGCAAAGTGGGGTTCTCTGGGGCTATCGATACTTGTGATGGTGGTTTTGATCGTCTGGATGGCTACCGGAGAGGTGAAAGTAGCCAGCGATGACGCACCGCAAGAGCCTGAACAATCAGAAAAAACACCCACTCAGGTGGAAGTTGAACGGCTGAAAGCGGAGCTATACCAGCCTTCGATAAAACTGCAGGGGCAAGTTGAGCCATGGCAGAAAGTGATGGTGAGCGCACGTACGGCAGGAACCGTTGAGCAATTACAAGTAAGCCTGGGGCAACAAGTCAAAGCGGGCGAAACGCTGTTGACGCTGTCCACTGACGGTCGTGACTCGGTGGTTGCCAGTTGGCGAGCCCGCATTCGCAAACTGGAAGCGGATTTGTCCGCAGCCCGTAAGCTTAAAACCCGAAACCTGGTGGCAGAGAAAGAGATTTTGAGCCTTGAAAGCGAGCTTGCGGCCGCCAAGGCTGAAATGACGGCGGCTCAGCTTACACTGCAGCACCTAATGCCCAAAGCTCCATTTGATGGCGTGGTGAACCGTCGGGAAGTAGACCCCGGAACGCTGGTAAAAGTGGGCACTCCGTTACTGGAACTGGTTCAGGTTGATCGCTTGAAAGCCACGGGCCGGGTGCCGCAGCAAACCGTGAAAGACGTACAGGCCGGTCAAGCCGTTGAAGTTATTTTGCTGGACGACGCCCGCTTAGCGGGAGTGGTTAGCTTTGTCGCAAGTGCTGCGGATACTGCCACCCGTAGCTTTGCAGTGGAAGTGGTGGTCGAAAATCCAGAGCACAAGCGTGCCGCGGGCGGCACCGCAACGCTCAATGTTCGCTTGCCTGAGCAGAAGGCGATGTTTATCTCGCCCGCTTATCTGAGCCTCAATGATGACGGCCGTCCCGGCGTGAAATATGTCGATTCCAACAACAAGGTGGTGTTCGACACGGTTAAGTTGCTTAACATTTCCACCAATGGTGCATGGGTAAGCGGATTGCCTGAGGAAATATATCTGATTACTCGCGGTGCCGGATTCGTTGTGGCAGGCGAGGTTGTGCGCCCGACTGATCGTTCCGACAAGCGGGGCTGATGATTGTGAGAGCCCTTATCACCGCAGCCATGGACCGAAGCCGCACTACGTTGCTGGCTTTTTTGTTTCTCTTGATTGGCGGGATGGTCGCCTATCAGGTGATTCCTAAGGAATCGAGCCCTGATATTGCGATTCCTATGATTTACGTTGCTATGACGCTGGACGGGATCAGTCCGGAAGATGCCGAGCGATTGCTTGTTCGCCCCATGGAGCAAGAATTGCGCTCCCTTGAAGGTATCAAGGAGATGCGGGGCAACGCTTCTGAAGGCCATGCGTCGGTCATGCTGGAATTTGATGCCGGTTTTGATGCCGACAAAGCTTTGCAGGATGTGCGGGAAAAGGTCGATACCGCACGCAGCAAGCTGCCTCAAGAAGCCGATGAGCCTCGCGTTCACGAAATCAATGTTTCTCTGTTTCCGGTACTTTCCATCGGTCTTTCTGGCCCCTTGTCAGAACGTGAATTGATCACGATAGCCCGACGTTTTCAGGATGCCATAGAGGCCGTGCCCGAAGTATTGGAAGTCGACATAGGGGGGGATCGGGAAGATCTTTTGGAGATCGTTGTGGATCCGCAGGTGTTGGAAAGCTACGGCATTGATTTCAATGAACTCGCTTCCATGGTGAGCCGAAACAACCGGCTGGTGGCCGCGGGTTCACTGGACACTGGAAATGGCCGAATGTCGTTGAAGGTGCCAGGTGTTATTGAGTCAGTTGAAGACGTTATGTCGATGCCGATCAAGGTGGATGGCGACACGGTCGTTACCTTCGGTGATGTCGCTATGCTGCAGCGGACATTCAAAGATCCAACCGGGTTTGCGCGCATCAACAACGAACCGGCATTGGTGCTGGAAGTGTCTAAGCGATCGGGGGCAAACATTATTGCCACCATCGATAAGGTCCGTTCGTTGGTTGAACAAGTGAAACCTCAGCTGCCGGAAGCGCTGGAGATTCGCTACATCATGGACCAGTCAGACGAGGTTCAGGACATGCTTTCTGACTTGCTTAACAACGTGGTGACCGCGATTGTTTTGGTGCTCATTGTCGTTATTGCTGCCATGGGAGCGCGCTCGGCTCTGTTGGTGGGGCTCACCATACCCGGGGCGTTTTTGACTGGTATTCTGGTGATCTGGGGCATGGGGCTCACGCTCAACATCGTGGTGTTGTTCAGTTTGATTCTGGTGGCTGGAATGTTGGTGGACGGTGCCATTGTGGTGTCGGAACTGGCGGATCGTAACCTGACCGATGGCCAGCCGGTAAAGGTCGCATGGGTTGAAGCCGCTTCCCGAATGGCGTGGCCCGTGATCGCATCAACCGCAACCACGTTGGCGGTGTTTGTGCCCCTGCTGTTTTGGCCTGGTGTGGTGGGCGAGTTTATGAAGTTCCTACCGATGACTGTGCTGATCTGCTTGGTGGCTTCACTGGCGATGGCGCTTGTGTTCCTGCCGGTTATGGGCGGCGTCAGTGGTGGTCGGCGGGTTCATGAGGATGCGGTTGAGGGTAGGATTATGAAAGCCTACCGAAACACCTTGGGCAACATTCTTCAGCGCCCCGGCCTGACTCTCCTTGGAGCCTTGATGGTCATTATTTTGATTTATGCGGCATATGGGCGCTTCAACTACGGCGTTGAGTTTTTCCCAAGTGTAGAGCCTGATTCGGCACAGGTTCAGGTACGTGCTCGCGGTGATCTTTCGATCTGGGAACGCGATGCTATTGTCCGTGAGGTGGAAAGCCATCTTCAGGATATGCCAGAAGTGAAAGCCCTGTATGCCCGTTCCATGTTGTCCACCGGCACCAATATGGCTCCGGATGTTATTGGTGTTTTGCAGTTCCAGTTCACCGACTGGTATATGCGCCGACCGGCAACAGAAATATTGGAAGACTTCCGCGAGCGCACCTCGGGTATTCCCGGCATTGCACTGGAGTTTCGGAAACAGGAAGGTGGCCCTGCAGATGGCAAACCGATTGAGCTATTAGTCAGCAGTTTGGATTCCGAGCAGCTTGATGACTACGTTGATGAAATTGAGCAGGCCATGCAGAGTATAGGCGGTTTTGTCGATATTGAAGACGATCGCAGCTTGCCGGGCATTGAATGGCGCCTACAGGTGGACCGTGAGGCCGCCGCGCGTTTCGGTACCGATGTACTGAGCATCGGCAGCGCCGTGCGTTTGGTGACGAACGGTATGGTCTTGGCCACATACCGGCCAGAGGACGTTCGGGATGAAGTGGATATTGCTGTGCGGGTACCGAATAACTGGCGTGAACTTGAACACCTGCAGCGGCAGACGATCAATACGCCTCGGGGGCAGGTGCCGTTGTCGCAGTTCGTGACTTTGGAACCTGGTGATAAAACGGGAAGCATTGTCCGAGTAGATGGTCAGCGAACCATCACGGTCAAATCGGACGTGGCACCGGGCCGGCGCATGGACGAGCTACTGAGAACCTTGCAAGACGAAATGCCGGAACCACCGGAAGGTGTCACGCTGCGATTTGGCGGTGAAAATGAGGATCAACAGCAAGCCTCGACCTTCCTGTTGACTGCTTTTCTGGTGGCAATCTGCATGATGGTGCTTATCCTGCTTACCCAGTTCAATTCCATGTACCAGACCTTGCTGATCCTTTCCGCCATTGTGCTATCAACCGCCGGTGTCTTGCTTGGTTTACTCCTGAACGGCCAGTCGTTCGGTATCGTTATGGTCGGCATGGGCATTATTGCGTTGGCGGGTATCGTGGTAAACAACAACATCATTCTGATTGATACCTACAACCAGATGAAACAAGAGGGTATGACAGCGTTTGACGCCGCACTCGAAACCGGTTGCCTGCGTTTCCGCCCGGTGTTGTTAACCGCCACTACCACGATTCTCGGGCTGATGCCCATGGTGTTGGGCGTCAACGTGAACTTGCTGGAGCCGTCACTAGGCCTGGGGGCACCGTCCACACAGTGGTGGACCCAGTTGTCGAGTGCTATCGCAGGCGGTCTGGCTTTCGCCACTCTACTTACTTTGCTGCTGACTCCCGCGTTGCTGGTGTTGGGTGAAAAGGCCGGTCAGCGCTTCCGTGCGCTGATCGATCGCTCTGGATGAAGCCCGCTTAGTTTTGTAGGCGTTGGGCAATGGCCTGGGCTTTGCCAGCCATGGCTTCTAGTTCCGGAACCGCACGTAAGTTGGCCTCTGCGGCTTTTGACATACTTTCGGAGATCTCGGCTACTTCTGTTACGTTGCGGTTGATATCCTCACTGACGCTGGTTTGCTCTTCGGCGGCAGTTGCAACTTGAGTGGTCGCGTCGTTTACGCTGAGCATGCGCTGGTTGATGATTGCCAGTGTCTGCCTGACGGCGTCAACAGAGTCGCTGCTTTCTTTGGCAACAATGCCGGAGGCGTGCATATATTCGGTGGCATCCTTGGAGCCCGATTGAATATTGGCGATGATGCTGTCGATTTCGACCGTTGAAGCTTGCGTTTTTGCCGCCAGGTTACGTACTTCATCTGCAACAACCGCAAACCCGCGACCAGCTTCGCCCGCGCGCGCGGCCTCAATGGCGGCGTTTAACGCCAGAAGGTTGGTTTGGTCGGCGATTTCTCGGATGACCTGCATCACATCACCAACACGCTGACCACTTTCGGCCAGTTCGGCTACCGTTTCACTCGAGCTTTGAATTTGGCCGGTTAGACGGTTCATGCTGCTGACCGCAAGGTTGATCTGATCGTCTGCGTGCCGAGTTTGGTTGGTGGTTTCATCAACCTGAGAGGCCACAGAAGCTGCGTGCTGCGCAACATCCTGGGCTGTGGCAGACATTTCGTTCATGGCGGTGGCGATTTGATCGATACGCTGATGCGCCTGATCAGATTGACTCGAAACCGCATCTGCGTTGGTACGGATCATGGTGCCGGTATCCGCAAGCTGAGCCGCGTTCTGCTGCATCAACTCGCCGGTGTCGGCCAGGAAACGGTGAAGGGTGCGGGCGGTATCAGCCAGCCGGCCAAGCTCGTCGCGGCGCTTCAATGTGACAGGATCTGATAGATCGCCTGCACCAATCTTGTCCAGTTTTCCGATGAGCTCTTGGGTCGGGCGTACCACAGAACGAACCAAGGCCACCATGCACGCGAGTGTGCCCAGAAGGATTGCGCCGAGTAGCAAACTGCCCATAAACCAAGTGTCTGTAGTGGAATCTTGGCGTAACTCAATGGAGCGGGTAACCGCATGTTCGCGAATATGTTCGGACGCATCTTCAATCAATTTGCTGGGCTCTCTGTCGATGCCTGCAACGGCATTATCGCCAAGGGTGTGATCAAAGTTTGAAGCGTTGAAATCGGTAAAACCTTGACGATACGCGCGTCCCATCGCTTTGTGGGCGGTTCGAAATCGCTGCATCAGTGCTTTCGCTTCTGCATCTGTTAGCTCTGGAATCAGTTGATCCAGTTGCTGCTGTATCTTCGCTTCAGCATTCTGAAATCTGTTCCAATATTTTTCTCGTTGGCCGGAGTCCGCTCCGCGAATCAAGACGTTCTTCCATTCCTGTACCTGAGTTTTGAAATTACTCAAGATATCTTGCGCCTGTATCGCTTGGACCATTTCGATGCTGACCAAGTGATCGTATTGATCTTGTACTTTCAGAGAGCTGTTGAAATACACGGCTGCCATTGTGGCAATCAGAATATTGGCAAGAGAAACAACCGTGAGAATTCGGTTCAGGATACTTTTGGTGTACCACTGCATTGGAGACAATCCTGTTTCGAGTAGGGTTAGAGCGGTATGATTGGGAAATACTGTAACGAACAGAAGGCTTCTGTCGTCGTTAGCTTCCTATTATCGGCCACTGACGAAAATGCTTAACCCTCTTTTTGAAATTTATTGTGACCAATGGCTACTGGCGGTCCATAAACCTTCCGGGTTGTTGGTTCACCGTAGTCCCATTGACAAACATGAAACGGAATTCGCATTGCAGTACGCGCGAGAATTAAACGGCGGTCAGCATGTGTATCCGATTCATCGGTTGGATCGGCCCACGTCTGGCTTGCTGTTGTTCGCGCGTGATTCAGAAACGGCGCGAATAATGGGGCAGGCGATGATGGCGGGGGCGGTGGCTAAAACGTATCAGGCGGTGGTGCGTGGCTGGACGCCGGAATCGGGCGTGATTGATCACGCTTTGAGGGATGAGCCGGAAGATCGGCGACTGAAAGGGCAGGAGCAACCGCTACGGGAGGCGTGTACTCGTTACCGAAGGTTGGCAACCACCGAGTTGCCTGTCGAAATCGAGCGATACCCTACCAGCCGCTACAGTTTAGTGGAGCTATACCCGAAAACCGGGAGAAAGCATCAGCTGCGTCGGCATATGAAACATATCAATCACCCGATCATTGGTGATGCCAATCATGGCAGGGGACGGCATAATCGTTACTTTGCCGAACGGTTTGGCCACGGCAGGTTGTTGTTGGCGGCAACGGAGCTACGATTTCAGCACCCGGTAACGGATGACGAGGTTGTCCTGAATGCTCCACTGGAGAAGAGCTTTCAGGACGTATTGAGCCTATTTTCTGCGGTTTAGCCGAGGGTGGGGAAACCGTGCTCGGCTTCTAACGTATAGGCCAGTTCAAGCAACGTGCGCTCGCCGCCGTGTTTGGCCATGAATTGTACCGATATGGGTAAGTTGTTGTCGGTCAGGCCGATAGGCACGGAAATCGCCGGGGCGCCAGTGGCATTCGCCAAAGGCGTGAAATTTGAGTAGGCGTTCAAACGCTCAAACAGTGTGTCAAAGCGTACGGTGGGGCTTAAATGGCCAAGCTTCGGTGTTGTGTGGCCGAGCACAGGTGTTAAAACCGCATCGTAATTGGCCATCTCGCGAGCATAGTTATGCCAAGACCGTTTCAAACGCCAAATGGCGCCGGGCAGTCGCCACAGCTGTTTGCGGGTACGGCGGTCCAGGCCCTTGGTTAAACTGGTGACTTTTCGCTTGTCAAAATCAGGGTGCAGGATCTGGCGCCCTTTGAGCCTCATGCCCAAAGCCAGCATGCCCCAGTACAAGGCAAAGTCATTCGGGAATGTGTCTGCTACCGGTACTGACATCAGCTCTACGGTGTGCCCCGCTCGTTCCAATAATTTCGCGGTTTTCTCAACGGTTTGGCGTGTTTCGTCATCCGTAGGGTGGCCGTTGATGGAATCTAACACCAAGCCAATTCGCAAGCGTTTGTTGCCGGGGCCCTGCACGAGCCCGACTTTGGGCAGCTTTTGGTTGTAGAAGTACTGCTCGGCATGAGATAAAAAACCGGCGGTGTCTCGTACAGAGCGGGTAACGACACCGTCGCTAACGATGTCTACGGGCACACTCTTCGCCGAATCGTTCAGCACCACACGGCCTCGGGTGGGTTTCAGACCAATGAGGCCACAGCATGCTGCTGGAATGCGAATGGAGCCGCCACCGTCGTTCGCATGAGCGATGGGGACCACGCCTGCCGCGACCATGGCGGCGGAACCACCGGAGGATGCGCCACAGGAGTAATTCAGGTTCCAGGGATTTCGGGTGGCTTCGCCATTTGGAAACTCGGTAGAGGCATTGAAGCCAAATTCCGGCAGCGTACTTTTTCCAAGGCACACGTAGCCTTGTGCCAACATCTGTTCGGCAAAGGGGCTGGTGGCCTCGGCAGGCCTGAGCGGAACGGCTTCAGACCCGTGGCCACTGGGTAGGTCTTTTACGTCTAGGTTGTCTTTGATAAAGGTCGGCACACCCGCAAACGGTGATTTCGTGGGATCCACCGTTTGAGCGTGTTTGAGCGCCCACTCGTAGCTTTCGGTGGCGACGCCGTTGAGCGCTATCTGTGCCTGCTTGGACCGAGCAATTGCCGCTTTCGTTACTTCGAGTGCAGATACTTCGCCTCGGCGAATTCTGTCCGCAAGTTCAGTTGCGTCAGAGATGCCGAGAGCGTCATCTTGAAAACAGTGAAAGTGGGTTGGTTGCTTGTGGTCCATTCAGAACTCCAAAAGGTGTTTGACGAACCTTGACCATAACCCAGCTAGAAACGTGACGACATATCATTTTGGGTATGTCGTCACGACAAAAAACGCGGTTGCCGAATTTTGTGGAGCGTGCGGCATTTTGGGCTCAAGACGCTGTTTTTCGGGCTTCTTTAATGACGTCGTAGGCGTGGCTGATTTCCCGGGTGCGCTCCTCTGCCATCTCGCGCATGCTTTCGGGTAAGCCCTTACCTGCCAGTTTGTCCGGATGGTTCTCGCTCATCAACTTACGGTAAGTTCGTTTGATTTCTGTGTCCGAGGAGCTTGGCGAAACGCCGAGAACTTTGTACGCATCATCCAGTTGCTGGCCAGTAGAATAGTTCGAGCTGCTGCCCGATTGGCCAGCGTGAGCGCCGCGTAACATAGCTTCGAGTTGGTCCACTTGGCTTTCAGGCAACCCTAAACCTCTGGCAATACGAAGCAGCATTTCATGTTCGGCGGGATGCACTTGGCCATCAGCGGCTACTGCGGATACTTGAATCTGAAGGAACATTTGCAGCAGAGCCGGCTGTCGCCCTGAAGCAGCAAGAAAGCGCTGAAGCGTTGCATCCAGATCGAAATCCGATTGTTTGCCGCGATTAAACGCTGCTTTGGCGATGGCTTTTTGCTCTTCGTTCAAGCGGAAACGCACAAACATGGTTTCAGCCATCTGAATTTCGTCTCGGCTGACAACACCATCGGCTTTGCATAGAGCACCCATGACTGAGAATGCCGATTCGATGAAATTCTGCTGAATGTTCTGCAAGCCGCCGACCAGCTTGCTTTTCAAACGCTGAAACAAGAAAGCGCCAATCGCAGCGCCAACCAAAAAGCCTGGAAAGCGGCCAAAGGCGTAACCGATCAGGCCACCAAAAATCATTGCGAACAGCATTCGGGTTTCCTTCAAGTCATTATCAATAGCTGAAATATACGGGTTTTTTAGCTCGGCTTCATGAACAGGCTTTCATTTGCGTGAGCTACGGGGCATTGAATGTCAACAATGTGGTTTGCATAGTCCTGTTGAAGGCCGTGAAGCATTATTGCAGCCACGCTGTTACAAACCCAGCAGCTAGCGAGAGAATCATCGGGCCGGCCACCAACATACCAATGTTGCGATTGCCAAGGGTCCAGGCAATGCCTGACTTCACCAGATTGTTCACTGAGGCGGCAACAACAATCCCTAAAACTGCGGCTTCCATGCCCAGACCATTGTTAGACATGCGGGTAAGCGAGAGCGTGATAGCGTCGACATCGGCCACCCCCGACGTGGCAGCCAACGCATAAATGCCGGCATCGCCGAACGCTTCTTTGAGGAATTCACCCAGCAGTAAGATCGCGGTCAGCAGTACGCCAAAGACCAGCGCGGATGCGAGATTCAACGGGTTTTGGGTCAGGCGCGGTTGGCTGATGGATTCGTCGGTCGTGTGCTTTTGCCAGATGTAGAACGCCGGTCCATACAAAAGCGCCGTCATAAGCAGCACAGGCCAAGTCAGTTGCGGTAATAGCGCGGGGTTTATGATCAGGCAATACATCAGAATCCGCGGGAACATGGTGCCGCAGGCAATGAGAATGCCGGCGGCAAACTGGGGGTTTAATTCCGGAGCTTGCTTGGATTGACGGGCAAAGTGCAAAGTCAGCGCTGTGGATGAGCTTAGCCCGGCAAAAAGACTGGTGAACAAAATGCCTTTTCGGGTGCCTGCAACTCGCATTGCGAAATAGCCGACAAACGATATGGAGGCAATCATGACCACCATCCACCAGATTTCCCGAGGGTTCAGTACGCCTCCCGGTCCTAATCGTTCGTTGGGTAGCAGTGGCAGCATGACAACGGAAATAAGCAGCAGCTTGAGTGCGGCATCCAGCTCATGGGCTTGCAGTTTTCTCACCCAGTTATGGATTTCTTGTTTGTTGTCGAGGATGAGGGCGGTGATGACTGCGGCAGCAATGGCAATAACCGGATCGACGGCCACGGCTATGGCCCCAAAGCAGAAGGTCAGGAGCATGCCGATCAGGCCGGTGATGCTGAAGTTTTGAACGTGCCGCAATCTTTCTCGGTAGGCAACCAACCCGATGGCCGTGACGCAAAATAGGAGGGCCGGGAATGCCCAAACGTTGATTTCGGAGGACAGTACTGCTGATAGGCCACCAAGAAAGCCAATCAGGGAAAAAGTTCGAATGCCAGCAATACGCTCACCGGCTTTCTGATCTCGGGCACCCCAGCCTCTTTCCAAGCCAACGATTGCGCCAAGCAGCAATGCCAGCGCGAGGTGAATGGCGGTCTGGTTTGAGGCAATAAACTGGCTTGCTAATTCATCCATGTAGGCTTTCCGTTCGAAAACACGTTGTTGCATACCATTTTAGGCAATTACCCGATGCGGGGTCACCTTTGACGCGCGTGGTTATGCGGTTTGTTACTTTTTTGAGCGGTTTCTGATAATATTCGCGCCCCAAAATCTTTAGTAATCCGCCTTCCCTAGGTTTTCGCCGCGCTGTTTTCGCTGCGCATGTGACTGTTTATTTTTTCTGTGTAACTGGATATCCCCAACCATGGTGAACTCTCTCAAACAAGATTGGCTCTCGAACATTCGAGGCGACTTGCTGTCCGGCATTGTGGTGGCTTTGGCTTTGATTCCTGAAGCCATCGCCTTCTCGATCATTGCCGGTGTGGACCCGAAAATCGGACTTTACGCGTCGTTTTGTATTGCCGTTATTATAGCCTTCGTGGGTGGTCGCCCAGGTATGATTTCGGCCGCGACTGGTGCTATGGCGCTGCTCATGGTGACCTTGGTAAAGGATCACGGACTGCAGTACTTGTTGGCCGCGACGCTTCTGACCGGCGTGTTTCAGATAGCGGCTGGCTATTTGAAATTGGGCAGCTTGATGCGTTTTGTATCGCGTTCGGTGGTGACGGGCTTCGTGAACGCGCTGGCGATTCTGATTTTTATGGCTCAGTTGCCAGAACTCACCAACGTGACCTGGCACGTTTATGCCATGACGGCGACTGGGCTCGGTATTATTTATTTGTTCCCCTATGTGCCCAAGGTGGGCAAGATGATTCCGTCGCCCTTGGTGTGCATTATCTCCATGACGGCTGTGGCCATGCTCCTTAACCTGGACATCCGCACGGTGGGCGATATGGGTGAGCTACCGGATACCCTGCCGATTTTCTTGTGGCCCGATGTACCGTTCAACCTCGAAACACTGATGATTATTCTGCCGTATTCTGCCGGTCTGGCCGTGGTGGGTTTGCTGGAATCCATGATGACCGCAACCATCGTAGATGATCTGACGGATACCACCAGTGATCGTAACCGGGAATGCAGAGGGCAGGGCATCGCTAACATTGGCTCAGGTTTGCTGGGCGGAATGGCTGGTTGTGCAATGATTGGCCAGTCTGTGATCAATATTAAATCGGGCGGCCGTGGCCGTTTATCGACGCTGACAGCGGGCCTCTTTCTGCTGGTGATGGTGTTGGTTCTTGATGAGTGGTTGGTCCAAATTCCGATGGCTGCACTGGTCGCTGTTATGATTATGGTGTCTATCGGTACCTTCAGCTGGACGTCCATCAGGGATCTGAAGGAACATCCGCTTTCGACTAATATTGTCATGGTAGTGACGGTGGTGGTTGTGGTGGCTACTCACAACTTGGCGTTTGGAGTACTTGCGGGCGTACTGTTGGCTTCTTTGTTCTTCGCCAACAAAGTGGGCCATTACATGGCAGTGACTTCCGAACTGGACGAAGCAACCCACACTCGCCGTTATACCGTCACTGGACAAGTGTTCTTCAGTTCGTCAGAAAAGTTTACTGCTTCCTTTGACTTCAAAGAAGCGGTTGATAATGTTGTGATTGATCTTAGCCGCGCTCACTTTTGGGATATTACCGCAGTGGGTGCCTTGGATAAGGCCGTGATCAAATTCCGCCGGGAAGGGGCTGATGTCGAGGTGATTGGCTTGAACGAGGCCAGCGCGACCATTGTTGACCGGTTCGGTGTACACGATAAGCCTGAAGCTGTAGACCAGCTTATGGGGCACTAAACAGAATTCTGACCAAGGCGAGACAGACATGTTAAGAGTAGTAGCCTGTATTGACGGCTCCAGAGCTGTGCACGCTGTGTGCGATTATTCAGCTTGGGCAAGCCGGCACATGGAAGCGCCCTTAATGTTGTTGCACATTCTGGATGACGAGCGGTATCCGTCAGAGCCGGATTTGGCGGGTAACATTGGCTTGGGTAGCCGTGAGCAACTGCTGACGGAGCTGGCTGAACTGGATCGTAAACGTTCCAAGTTGGCACTCGAGCACGGGCACCACATGCTGGATGAGGCTGAAATTCGAGTTAAAGCCTCGGGTACAAACGAAGTCGTCAAACGCCAGCGGCATGGCAACCTTTCAGAATCTCTCGTTGCTTTGGAAAACGACACGCGATTGTTTGTGATGGGGTTGCACGGTGAAAGCAGTTCAGACAGTAACCTGCACATCGGCAGCCAGCTGGAAACCGTGATTCGCAGCGTTGAACGCTCGATCTTGTTGGTACCCGATGAATACGCCGAGCCGAAAACGGCCATGCTGGCGTTTGACGGCAGTGCAACCGCGTTCAAAGGTGTGGAAATGTTGGCGGTCAGCCCGGTTTTACGTGGCATTCCGCTGCATTTGGTGATGGTGGGTGCCGATACAGCTGAAAACTGGGCGCAGCTCAATAAAGCGGAAACCATGCTGTCTGGTTTGGATGTAGAGATTACTCTGGCGATTCGTCAGGGCGATGTAGAACCTACATTGCATGCATATCAGGAAGAGCAGGGCATTGATATGCTGGTTATGGGCGCTTACGGCCACTCTCGTATTCGGCAGTTCTTGGTGGGCAGCACGACAACCACTATGCTGAAATCCGCAACCAAGCCTTTGGTTATTCTTCGCTAATCGGGAAAATCCGCCATGCCCAGCGAGCTGCAGACTTCACATACTAGGTCACTGAGTTTGTGGCTTCTGCTGGGGTTATTGACCGGGTGTTCTTCGGCGCTCAAACCGATCGAACATGACCTGGTTCGGGAGAAAGGCCCAGTACCCGATACTTTCTTCACTAAGCAGGCGGAAAAACACTTGTCCGCGAACCAGCCGGATACGGGTTTTCTGCTCCTCAATACGGGCAGTGATGCGTTCATCGTACGTGCAGCACTTATCGAGTCTGCCCGTCAGTCTATTGATGCCCAATACTACATCTGGAATGACGACAATTCTGGAAGGTATCTCGCGGGCCGTTTGGTAGCAGCGGCAGAGCGTGGCGTTAATGTCCGGCTGCTTTTGGACGACATCAATGTGGCGGGTAAGGAATCTTTATTTGCTGTATTGAACGGTCATCCCAATATTCAGGTTCGCATCTTCAATCCGGCTCGTTCGCGCAGCGGTGTTGGTCGGTTCTTATCATTGATTCTCGATTTCGACCGGATCAACCGGCGCATGCATAACAAAACCTTTGTGGCGGATGGCTATGCCGGTATTGCCGGGGGGCGAAATATCGGTGACGAGTATTTTGACGAACATCCGGCGCTGAATTTTCGGGACCGAGATGTGATGGCTTTGGGTCCTATCGTTGGTGATATGACCGATAACTTTTCAGCCTACTGGAATAGTCAGTGGTCCTACCCGCTTGAACAGATTTATCAGCCACAGCCTCCAGAACTGGCCGCCAGTGCCCGGTCACGTTTTATCAACGAAACTGCGCAGGCCCAAGCATTTAAATCGATCCCGCCTCAAGGGTTTGACGCAGCGGAGACCTTTCTGGAGGGGCGGTTTGCAGATTTGACCCAAGCGCCGGCCAAGCTGGTGTATGACGAGCCGCCTAAAGACCCCAACGCCCCCACCGATACGCCCAAGCTCACAGCGAAGGCTTTGTATGATTTGGTTGCTCAGGCCGAGACAGAAATTCTGGTGGAGTCAGCTTATTTCGTATTGGCTGACGAGCAGCTCGAAGATTTGCGCGACGTGGTGAAACCGGGACTTTCGATACTTGCGATTACTAACTCGCTGGCATCGAACGATTTAGTGACTAATCATTCGGCCTACGCCCGGTGGCGTGAAGAAATGCTTGAAAGCGGCATCGAACTCTACGAACTCCGGCCTGATGCAAAAGGCTGTAAAGCGTGGGTCAGTAATGAAGCGGCTTGTGATAACGGCGCGGTCAGCCTGCATTCCAAAGCGGTTGTATTTGACCAAAGCACCTTGTTCGTTGGCTCCCTCAACGTGAATCTTCGGTCTATCTACCTGAACGGTGAAACGGTACTGATCATACAAAGCCCGGAAATGGCCAAAACCGTTGCTGCTGATATCCGTCATTCCATGACACCAGAAAACAGCTGGCAGGTAACCTTAGATAAAGGTGGCGATTTGCTATGGCGATCGTCAGACCAACAAGTTGATCACGAGCCAGACGTAGGTTTCTGGCGTCGAGCGAAATCCCGTTTCTTGTCCTGGCTGCCACTGGAAAAGTATCTGTAGTCTGTATGGCTCGGTGCAGCTTGCGTGGGGTGCTATGGCGAATCCGAGCTCTTCGGAGGAAGAATTTGGGAGCGAAGATAATAGTCCATCAACCGATGATATTCCTCAGCCCAGCCAGCATCAAATGGCCGCTTCTCTTCCGGCTGCGGCTGGTTGAATAGAGGATTCTCTTTCTGCCAGGGATAAAACAGACCGGACTTGTCGTTACTGAACGCGCCATGCTCATTGATGCTGCGCTTGAGATTGAACCCCACGTTGCTGACTCCGTCGGAGCTTAAAAGGTTCTCGCCACCGAGGGTAATATAGTCTTGGTTCGACAAGCTGAAATGATACAGCGTGGGGAAAATATCCCGGTGCGACCCGATGCGCATTGGATCATACGTGTGAGGTGCGTTTTCAAGAATCAAGTTCGGCACGTGTAGCAGGAATGGTACCGCATAGGTAAGACCGTATTCCGTGGGTTCATGTGTGCTCAGGTTCCGCACCCGATGGTCGCCGGTTACCGCAACAATGGTGTTGTCGCGAAGCGTCGATGACTGCTTGATACCCGTCATAAACTGGCCCAGCGCATCAGAGGCGTACTGAAAAGTTTCAAGAAGCACTCTGGCCTCTTCGCCCTCATATTCGGCCATCGCGGCAAACCGGTCGCTGATTTCCGTCGGCCCGGGCTCATAAATTTCCGGTACCTCGTACGGTGAGTGATTGGTGGTGGTCATAATAAAGAGCAGAGTGGGTTTATCCGCTTCTTCCAATATCTTGTTGGCCAACTGGAACAGAAAACCATCGGGCACGCCCCAAGTACCTGAATATTCTTCCGCCTCTGGAATCGCTTTGATTATGTCGTTTTCATCATAGATGCGATCAAATCCTTGAGTCGGTAGATAGCCGGCCAGGTTGCGCCACATGCCATTTCCTCCGTACAGAAACGCTACTTCATATCCTGCCTGCTTGTAAGGTAGAACCGAAGAACTTGGCAATGCGACGGTTTGTGCCGAGGAATGACTGATGGTCGCCACGGGGCTATGAAACAGTGTCATTACAATACTATCGATGGTCCCCGATGTGCCCGCTAAAAAGCGCCTGAAAAGAAAACCGTTTGCAAAATGGGGACGAAGTCGTCCCAGAAGGTCGTTATCGGGGGGATTGTCTTCCACCAAAATATTCATGCCCATCCCCTCCATCATCGCCACAACGACATGGGGCGGGTTCTGTTGGAGGTATTTGTTTTCCGGCGTTTGGTATACGGGGGTTGGCTGGCCCAGTACTTTTTCCATCTGGGCGCTCAGTTTGGCCTCGGAAACCGGCTCAAAGTGCCGCTGCTCATTGTAATCAGAGGACGCCCATTCCAATGCCATGAATACGTTAGGGGTGACCGTGTTGAGCGGTTTGTACTGGGAAACGCTGGCGTGATAGCGCTTAAGGGGATGGCTATCTAGTGTTCCTCGCGCTGTGACAAAGGTGGATAAAAAAATTGCAACTACCGCCAGTGAGGTAACGCCCCAGTGCCAGTATGCTTGCGGGTTAATGCGACCCAACCGACTGCGGAGGAACCACCGGGAGGTCTGGTATGCCAGCGCACCGATTCCGAGTGCCACTAGAGAACTGCGTATGACGGGGTAGTCTTCCCAGATATTGATAAGCACGGCGGTGGAATCGTCTTCCCACAGCCCAAACACAAACAGGTCAATATAGCTGCCATAAGTCGTGTAGTAATAGAAGTTACATATGCAACCGATCACATAAAGGGTTGCTACAACCGCATGATAGCCAATTGCAAACGTTAACCAGCGCCGGTAAGCGCCATGAAACACAGCGGCGACAAGGCCACTCAGCAAAAGGGGAGAATACGCAATCGCCGTTACCTTGGCATCAAAACGTCCGCCGACCAAGAAAGCCTTCCAGATGTCATCCTCAATTCCCGTTTCTGGCAACACATCCTGTATGTGCATAAAAAACAGGTAGCGCGAAACCAACAGTATGCTGAAGGAAAAGAGAAAGCACTTGAGTAAAAACAGTGAGAGTTGACGGAAGCGAGACTGGTATTTCATCTGAGAAATGGCAACACGTGATAAGGGAGAAAGAAATCAACAACCGGCTCAATCACAGACTGTTGCATGATAACGGATTCTGCACATCAATGACGTTATGCATGACAAGGACATACGTCTGAGCCAACCTACAGGACGCAGTTATTGTAGCGCGGGATATTGGTAGTGAACAATCCAGTGAATTAAAGCGATGTTATGAGGCATGAGATGATGCCAATGGGTTAAAGACGAGCCTTGATAGCGTTATGTGCTTCTGTGGTGTGCGCCAATTTTGATGATGATTTAGACCGAATTCCCCGCCGCTACGCCTGAAGCCCATGCCCATTGAAAATTATGCCCACCGAGGTGTCCGGTTTCGTCTACTACCTCTCCGATAAAGTACAGATTAGGCTGGTCTAATACTGCCATGGTCTTTGACGATAACTGGCGAGTGTCCACGCCGCCCAAAGTAACTTCGGCTGTCCGGTAGCCTTCTGTACCGGCAGGTTTTACTGTCCAGTTTCCCAGCGTGTCAGCAGCTTGTTCGAGCTCAGTGCCACGGTATTCCTGCAGCGGTCGACTCCATCCCTGAAGTTCATTGAATGCCTGGGCAAAGCGCTTGGGCAAATGTTGGTTCAGGTACTGGGCGATGGTGGATTGCGGTTTGTTCTTGCGTAACGCAAACAAGTCCTCCTGGATTTGCTGTCCGGGTAGCAGGTTGATACGTACTTCATCGCCAGGCTGCCAATAACTGGATACCTGCAGCATCGAGGGGCCGCTGAGGCCACGGTGGGTGACGAGCATCGGCTCCTTGAAATGATGGTTGTGACAATGGGCTTCCACCGGACAACTGACCCCAGACAAGGGTGAAAGTTGTTGTTTTAATTCTGAGTGTAAGGTGAAGGGGACTAAGCCAGCGCGAGTAGGCAGAACATTCAGACCAAACTGTTTGGCCAGCTCGTAACCAAACCCCGTAGCGCCCATGGTAGGGATGGAGAGGCCGCCGCAGGCGACCACCAGTGACTCGCAACTCAGATTACCCGAACTGGTTTTCAGATCGTAGCCGGTGTTAGAAGCCTTAACCAGAGTGACAGACGTGCTCATGCGAATTTCTGCCCCCGCCCAATCGCATTCGGTCAGCAGAACGCTAAGAATGTCTTTTGCGCTGGTTTTGCAGAACAGTTGTCCCGGCGCTTTTTCTTCATACTCCACCCCATGGCGGTCCACCAGTTCGAGAAAATCCTGGGGGGTGTAGCGCTTCAGCGCAGAGATACAGTAATGCGGGTTGTCGGATAGAAAGTTTGCCGGAGTGCTGTTCAGATTGGTGAAATTACAGCGTCCGCCGCCGGACATCAGAATTTTCTTTCCGGGTTTGTTGGCATGGTCCACCACCAGCACCTTCCGGCCGCGATAGCCTGCGGTCGCCGCACACATCAACCCGGCTGCGCCTGCGCCGATGATGATAACGTCGTAGTGTGAAGAAGATGCTGCCATTGTCTGCCCGCCACTGATGAAAAACCGGCGGGCAGTATATCAGTCTCAGGGCAGCTGTACGGAGCCTTCCATAAAGAAGACGGCGTGGCCGGAAATTGCCACTCGGTCGCCGCGAAGTTCGCAGTGCAAATCGCATCCACGTTTAGAGAGTTGTCGGGCGGTGAAAGAGCTGTTGCCCGTTTGTTGGGCCCAATAGGGGGTTAGCACGCTGTGAATGGAGCCTGTTACCGGGTCTTCGTCGATGCCGACACCCGGAGCAAAATAACGGCTGACGAAATCACACTGGTCACCCTTAGCCGTTATGATCAGTCCTTGATTACCCAGCAAGCTAAGCGACTGCAAATCAGGAGCCGCGGCGCCAACTGCATTCTCAGAGTCCAGCACAACCATGTAATTCGTGTCGTTAGGAACAAAGAACGCGTTGTCGGGCGCTTCTGGCATTGCCGCTTTAATCAATTCCGGGGTGGAGCAGGGCTCGTATGCCAGGTTGGGGAAGTCTAACTCCAGAGAATCGTCCGGCCTCCTCAAAACAGACAGCAGTCCTGACTTCGATTGGAAACGGACTTTGACGTGGGGCCATTCATATTTATTGAATACCACCCAGGCTGCCGCCTGAGTTGCATGCCCGCACAAAGGCACTTCAGCGGTAGGCGTGAACCACCGAATGTGGAAGTCGGCGTCTTCCCGTTCGTGGGTGGGTACAAAAAAGGCCGTTTCGGACAGGTTGTTTTCTGCCGCAATAGCCTGCAAGACCTCATCGGGCAGCCAGCGCTCAAGTGGCATGACCGCAGCCGGATTGCCACCGAAAAGTGTGTTGGTAAAGGCATCAATCTGGTAAATCGGGATTTGCATGGTTTGTCCTAGTCCATTGAAATTCGATTCTGTTACATAAACAGGCTAGCTAGCCCGCAACTCCTCCGGATTCAACAAGCCGGCCGCAATTGCGATACCGGTGACATCTGGCAGCCTGTCGGCGCCAAGGCGCTTCATCACTCGGGCGCGATACAGGTCGATGGTTTTCACACTGACGCCAAGCTGTTCGGCAATTTCCCGACTGGTGTAGCCCTGCGCTAGAGGGAGGAAAACATCGCGTTCGCGGCGGGTTAGGGTGCTGATCAGATTCTCTGCATCTTGGCTGATTGCCACGGGGTTTTTTGGTGCCCTCGGGGTTTGCATCGTTTGTTGGATGCTATCCAGTAACAACTGTTCGTTGAACGGTTTCTCGATAAAATCGAACGCTCCGGATTTGAAGGCCCGGACAACGATGGGCACGTCGGCGTGACCGGAAACAAAGATGATCGGCACATCGATATCTCGTTTTTGCAGCTCTTCCTGAACATTCAATCCACCTAGCCCGGGCATGCGGATGTCCAAAACCACGCAGTCGGGGCGGTGCTCATTTACTTCGTCCAGAAATTGCCGGCCATCGCTGTATGCCTTCACCCCGAGCCCTACCGACTCGAGTAGCCACTGGGTCGATTCCAGCATGCCTGCATCATCGTCTACGACGAACACGGTGTTAGTTGCAGATGAAGAGAGTTCAGGCATCTAAAAGCTCCGATTTGTTTGTGGCGTTGGGGGTATGGGTGTTCGGGAAGCGGCAAATGAGGGACAAGCCGCCAGACTTAGCGGGCTGGGCATCCAAAAAACCGCCAAAGCCTTCAATAATAGAGCGGCTCATGGAGAGTCCCAAACCGAGCCCATGGGGTTTGCTGGTGTAGAACGGCTGGAACATCTGGCGAACGCCCTCTTCATCCAGTCCGGGGCCTTCGTCTGTTACCACGATCAAGGTTTCATTTTGATCGTTGATGAGGGTTTTGACCAGAATGTCCGACGCATCGGTAGTTTTAGGATTTTGGCTAGCATCAACGTTGGCTTCTATGCCATTTCGAATCAGGTTGATCAGTACCTGCTCCAGAAGAATGGGATCGGCGGTGACAACCGGGTCTTCATGGGCAAGCTGGCTGGATATCTTCACATTGTGTTTGTCCGCTTCCCATTGGCATAGGCGTGTCACTTCGGAAATAAGCGTGTTGAGAGTTACCGGCCCCATGCTTTTTTTGCCTTTGCGCAGAAAAGCACGAAGTCGCTTGATTACTTCAGAGGCTCGGTTTGCATGGTGGATGATCTTTTGAAGGCCATCATCCACCTTCAATAATTGCTCCGGATGCTGTTCACGGTTTTTCAAAAAGCGTTGGCTGGCGCTGGCAAAATTCACGATAGAGGCCAGTGGCTGGTTCATCTCATGGGCAATGCTTGAAGCCAATTCACCCAGGGTGGCGAGCCGCGCAGTGTGAGCCAGTTCGTCGGCCAGCAAGCGGTTCTGCTCTTCGGATTCAATCCGTGCGGTGATGTCCCTAGACACACTGATCACCTCTACCACTGCGCCGGTGTAGGTTTCACGAATGGCGCGGCTGGCAATTTCCAGCCATCGCCGAGCACCGTTTTTATGAGTGAGCTCGAGGGTCATGGTGGCGTAGCCATCGTCCCGAAGTTTTTGCCGGGTTTCGGCAAATAAGGTGTCTGTTTGGTGGCCTGTGAAAATGTCATCAAGGCGATGCCCGCGTAATTCTTCCGGCCAATAGCCGAGCAGGCGCCACGATGCAGGCGTAGCGTCTATAAACCGACCATCCGGTGCGTGCCGTGAAATCAGGTCCGTGGTGTTTTCGGTGATCAGTCGATACAGACGGCTTGATCGGGTGGCCTCTTCCTGAGCGAGGATGTCTGTTGTGGCGTCTCTGCCGCGGAGAAATACCTGTTGAGTGCCAGCATCCGGAATGAAGCTCCAGAGCAAAATGGTGCCGCCGATTCTGGCTTCAACACGGTCGATCACTCGATTTTGGTCCAGTGCCGATTTAATGAGCGCTGCCGTATTGACGGGCAAGACTTCAGCGTATTGGACAGTGCCTGTGGGCCGAAGGGACTGTGCTGCGGGATTTTCCGCTAGCACTCTTGCTTGAGCATCTACAATGAGAGAGGGGCTTGGATCCTGAGGGAGCAATTGCACGAAGCCCTGTTGAGTTGTGGAGCTACTCATATATAGAATATACCCTATAATACAATGGTAGAATTCCTAGCAATACTTCTGTCATCTACCATTTGGCCAATCGAAAGAATACCCAGTCTAACCTTTTCGCCGTAGACGACATAAAAATAACACTAGAATATGAGGACCACACACATGACTTCGATCTTTGAAGAAGGCCTAGCGCCTCGGGACGCGAACTACGCGGTCCAATCCCCCATTGATTTCATCGAGCGCACTGCCAGCGTTTACCCGAATTATCCGGCCATTATCCATGGCGCTATCCGCAGGGATTGGGCAGAAACTTACGATCGTTGTCGTCGTTTGGCATCGGCTCTGAAAGGACGCGGCATTCATCGGGGCGATACGGTCGCGGTTATGTTGCCCAACATTCCGGCCATGGTGGAGTGTCATTTTGCGGTACCGATGATTGGCGCGGTTTTGAACACCTTGAACGTCCGGCTCGATGCTGACGCGATTGGCTTTATGCTGGAGCATGGAGAAGCGAAAGTCGTGATTGCGGACCGCGAGTTCGGTCAGGTAATCAAAGATGCTGTAAGCGGATTGAAACATAAGCCGTTGGTGATCGATGTTGATGACCCGGAATACGGTGAAGGTGTTCAGGTCAGTGACTTGGATTACGAGGCATTCTTGCAGGAAGGGGACCCCGAGTTTCAGTGGAGCTTTCCAGCGGATGAGTGGGAAGCGATTTCCCTGAACTACACCTCCGGTACCACCGGTAACCCCAAAGGTGTGGTCTATCACCATCGTGGTGCCTACGTGAACGCACTGGGTAACCAGGCTGTTTGGTCTATGGGTATGCACCCTGTCTATCTGTGGACGCTGCCAATGTTCCACTGCAATGGCTGGTGTTTCCCGTGGACCATCACCGCCATGGCCGGTACGCATGTATGCCTGCGCCGGGTTGACCCGGAAAAGATTCTTCAGCTGATTCGCGACCACCAAATTACCCATATGTGTGGTGCACCGATCGTACTGAATGCCTTGTTGAATGCTTCGCCTGAAGCCAAGGCGGGTATCGATCACGAAGTGAAGTCTATGACGGCCGGTGCCGCACCCCCGGCACAGGTTATCGGTGCTATTGAAGAGCTTGGCATCAAAGTGACTCACGTATACGGCTTGACCGAAGTGTACGGCCCGGTGACTGTGTGTGCCTGGAAATCAGAGTGGGATGAGTTGCCGCTGGATGAGCGTGCCAAGCTGAAGGCTCGTCAAGGTGTGCGGTATCACACATTGGGTGGAACCATGGTGGGAGACCCCAACACAATGGAACCGGTACCCAAAGACGGCAAAACCATCGGTGAAATTTTCTTGCGCGGTAACACCGTGATGAAAGGCTACCTGAAAAACCCGACGGCGACGGAAGAAGCGTTCCGTGGTGGCTGGTTCCATACCGGTGATTTGGCGGTATGGCACGAAGATGGTTATCTGGAAATCAAAGATCGCCTGAAAGACATCATCATTTCCGGCGGCGAGAATATTTCCACCATCGAAGTAGAAGACACCCTGTATCGACATCCTGCCGTGATGGAGGCAGCGGTTGTGGCACGGCCCGATGAAAAATGGGGCGAAACGCCTTGTGCGTTTGTAACCCTGAAGCCTGAAGCCGGTGATGTTTCTGAAGAAGATATCATCAGTTTTTGCCGGGAGCATCTGGCCCGCTTCAAAGTGCCCAAGACGGTGGTTTTTACTGAATTGCCCAAAACCTCGACCGGCAAAATCCAGAAGTTTGTGCTTCGCGATCAGGCCAAAGAGCTGAACTGATTAGGCCGTAGGCTGCGCCGTCCGGCGCAGCCTAACCTCAACACAAAAACAACATTGACTGGCGCCCGTTTGTGAGCGCCTGGAGGTAGAGTAATGCAGTTATTAAAGAGAAATAATGGCGAAGAGCAGCCTTACTGGCCGGCTGGCCCCTTCAAAATTCGACTTCCGTTTGTCCACTATCGGTGGGAATTTGCGGAGATGGTGCAGGCTTTGATCATGTTCGTGGTCAGCCTTGCCATGATTCCACTTTTAGAAAAATATCTGGGTGTTCCTTACGATGTAGCGTTGGCGTACGTTGTGATCTGTGGCATCGGTTTCATGCTGCCTGCCTTGTTGGGGGTTCCGCTGGTGCCGGGCTGGATTACTCCGGGCATACCGGTGGTGCTGTTGTTCCTGTCGGATTACGAGCCCGGCCCCGAAGCCATTCAAGCGCTATTTGCATTGCAGTTCCTGGTCTTCCTGATCTTTCTGGTTCTGGGTGTGACTCGCTTGGGCAGTAAGCTGGTTGAGTGGATACCTCGCTCCATGAAAGGCGGCATCATCATTGGCGCTGGTATCGCGGCTCTGATGGGCGAGATTGAAGCCGGTGGCCGATTGGCCAACACGCCGATTTCTCTGATCGTGGGCGGCTTGGTGTGCTTGTATCTGATGTTTTCCGTATCGTTCAAAGGCTTTGTCGATAAGAATGCACTGGCCCGTAAAATTGCCAACTACGGCATGGTGCCGGGTATGGTTGTAGCCATTCTGGTTGGCTTTGCCACCGGCGAATACGATGTGCCGGATGTGCAGTGGGGTATCACCAAGCCGGCGTTTGACCAGCTTTGGAACTACCTGCCGTTTACTGTTGGCTTCCCGGATATGGACGTATTTTTGTATGCCATTCCGACCGCTGTCATCGCCTATGTCATCGCCTTTGGTGACATCGTGGTGGGGCAGTCGCTAATGAGCCGAGTGGATCACTTACGGAAAGACGAAAACATCGACAACAGTATTGATCGAGCGCACCTTGTAACTGCCCTTCGCAATGGTGGTCATGCATTCTTCGCGCCTTATCCCGGTTTGGCTGGCCCAATCTGGACCGCGGTCACCGCCACCATGGCAGAGCGTTACAAATACGGCCGCAGCGCGATGGATTCCATCTACAGCGGCGGCGGTACTTTCTGGATCACCGGTTTTGTTGCATTGTTTGTGTTGCCCTTGGTGAGCTTCTTCCAGCCGGTGTTGCCAATTGCCTTGTCATTAACTCTGCTACTTACCGGTTACATCTGTTTGATGGTGGGTCTGGAGCAGCTCGAGAACAACACCGAACGCGGCATTGCCGGCACCATGGGCGTTGTACTCGCCGTGTATGGTGCAGGCTGGGGACTGGCGACCGGTGCCGTGTTGTACTTCCTGATTGAACGTACTCGCCTTCTAGGCTTTACGCCGGACCCAGAGGCGCCCGGCGCCGACGTGGCCGAAGAGTACTGAATCTGTCGCCGTTGTTGTTTGCGGCGACATTAACCCCTGTGTGTCCTTGGGAGGCCTTAGTGCCTCCCTTTTTTATTTGGCCCATTCTGGCGGCTGTAATGTTTTAATGCCTGTGTGACACTACCGCCCTGCAAAATAATGATAAGAAAAGGTATGCCGGTATTAAGGCAGCCTGTATCTGGAGGTGTGTAGTATGCGCGTCGGTTTGATTGTTGATTCAGCATGTGATTTGCCCCACGAATTTGCCACCAAGCATGGCCTTTTTATCCTACCGGTCACGGCTATTATCAATGGCGAAACCTACATAGATACCCACGATTCCGTGCTTACTCAGCAGTTTTATCAGGGTGGTCTGTTGGAAAAAGGGCACCATGCCGAAACCGAGGCTTTTTCTGTTGAACAGATACACGATTTGTTTATGGAAAAGATTGTTCCTGAATACGATATCGCCATTTGTGAGACCGTCACCCGTAGCCGAAGCCAGATTTATCACAATGCCAGTGATGCCATGCACACGGTGATGGCGAACTACGAAACCGCTCGCAAGGCGTCGGGTCGGCCGGGCAAGTTTTCAATGAGGGTGATAGACAGTAAGCAGATTTTTGCGGGGCAAGGGCTGTTAGCGGCACATACGCTTAAGCTGATCAAGCAAAAAGTCTCAAAAAATGCCTTAAAATACGAAGTTGAAACATTTTCCGATAACATCTTTACCTGCGTTATTCCGCGGGATATCCACTACATTCGAGAGCGAGCTCGGCGTCGAGGTGATAAAAGTGTCTCGGCTGTGGCCGCATTTTTGGGTAAGGCCTTGAATCTGACACCGGTGATTTTCGGGCAAGGAGTGGAAGGGAAGCCGGTGGCGAAAACCTTTAACTTCGATACAGCTGTCGAGCGAGTCATGAACTATGCCGCCAGCCGCGTTGAAGCAGGATTGCTGACACCTTATGTAAGCCTGTCCTGCGGGTTAAGCTGGGATGAAATCGAAGCGTTACCGGGGCTGGACCGCCTTCGCGAAGTCTGTGAACGCACTAATGTAGAACTGTTGCTATCGCAAATGGGCATCACCAGTTCGATATATGTAGGGCCGGGGAGCATATGCCTGAGCTTGGCAGCCGAACCCCATGAATTTCAGGATTATCAGTAAGAATGGATGGCACTTCTATGACCAAATCTAGCCCTGATGTGGCCGACAAGCTCTTTGAGGCACACGTAAAACACGAGTTGTCGGCCTTGAAAGGTGCGAAGCTCACTAAATTCCTCGAAACAGAAGTGGACGAGCTGTTGGGTCACGCTGGCACCATTACGCTGGAGCAGTTGGTCAGCGCGGAACAGGTGATGGGGGTGATCCAGCGCATTGTCGTCAACATGGAACTGGACGCAGGTATCCCCGAGCTGGCGGGCGAAATGGCGGCGAAGGTAATCAATGCGCCTGTGCAAGCTGAAACCACTCTGGGCGAAATACTGTCGCGTGAACAAGCGACCGCGTTTGTTGAAGAAGCGTTGGAACTGCGCCAACAGCGTGAGCTCTTTATTGCGGAAATTATGGCGCACCCGGTATACCAAGAACTTGTCTCTAATGTGGTGTACCACGGTTTGGTCAATTATCTGTACGAAGACAATTTGCTGACTCGCTCTGTGCCGGGAGTGGGTTCCGTGATGAAGTTCGGCAAGAAGGTCGCCAACAAGGCCGTGCCGGGTTTGGATGAAACTTTCGAACGGCGCATCAAGGCTTGGTTATCCGACAGTCTTCCGGGACTAATCACCCGGAGCGAGCATTTTCTTCAGAAAGCCCTTACAGACGATGAACTTCGGGATAGCGTGATGGCGGCGTGGGTATCGCTGGAAGGAACCACCATCGCTGAGCTGAACGAAGGGATGGGGGATGTTCGGCTCCAGGAATTTGTCGTGCTGGGTTATGAGTTTTGGCTGAACTTTCGGAAAACGCCTTATTTCGAAGGATGTGCGAGAGCGGTGGTTGACCACCTTTATGAGAAGTATGGCAGTGTGCCGGTTTTGGAGCTGCTGCAAGACTTGGGTGTCACCCGCGAAGTGATCGTGACCGAGCTCAGAGAACTGGCCTTGCCGATGGTTGATGTCCTGCGAGAAGAGGGCTATTTGGAAGCGTTGTTGCGCCGACGATTAGGGGCGTTTTACCGCTCTGCAGCGGCCAAGAAATTGCTGGCTGAGTAACCGTTTGCAGGCATCGGGTGACCGTAGAGTAAAAAAAAAGGCCGGAAGACGTAAATCTTCCGGCCTTTTTTAATTAGGAATCGGCTGGAATCAGCGCTCCAGGTACTGAAGCTTGTCTGTTTTTCCGTCCCATTCTGCTGCGTCTGGCAGCGGGTCTTTCTTTTCAGTGATGTTAGGCCACTTGCCCGCGAGATCGGCGTTGATCTCTACGAATGCTTCCTGGCCAGCAGGCAGTTCGTCTTCCGAGAAAATGGCTTCTGCCGGGCATTCTGGTTCACACAAAGCGCAGTCAATGCACTCGTCTGGGTCGATAACCAGAAAGTTGGGGCCTTCGTAGAAGCAGTCTACCGGACAGACTTCTACACAGTCGGTGTATTTGCACTTGATGCAGTTATCAGTAACGATAAACGCCATAGTCGGATCCCTGGTTCGTAGAACAAACAGTCTCATCAGGAGCTCGTAAAAATCGGCCCCATTCTTAATTTATGCGCGATATTGTAGGGAGCGCCCCTCGCAGCCGCAAGCCTTAGACCGCTATAACCTTATTACTTAGGTCAACTTAACGCTTATTCCTGCTAGTTTCCCAGCAATGCTTTGAGTTCATACAGCTGATTTAAGGCTTCTCTTGGGCTCAAACCGTCAACATCCAACTTATGCAAAGCGCGTTCGACGTCGCTCGGTTCCATGCTGGCAAACATGTCGCTCTGGAACGCGTTGTGGTCAGCAACGCCTGCAGCAGGCGTTGGAGCACGGACGGGTGCGGGTTCGGCTGTTTTCGGTTCAGCCGTGGGGCCGGCAATGCCTTCCAGGTGCGTCAGTTGAGCTTTTGCATGTTGAATGACGTCCTGAGGCACACCCGCCAGCTGAGCAACCTGAAGGCCGTAGCTCTGGCTAGCAGGGCCATCGTGAACATTGTGCAGGAACACAATGCTGTCATCGTGCTCGGTTGCGGTCAGGTGCACGTTGACAGCATGCTCCAGGTCTTCCGCCAACTGAGTCAGTTCAAAGTAGTGGGTCGCGAATAAAGTGTAGCATCGAATTTCCTTAGCCAGATGTTCGGCGGTAGCCCAGGCCAGGGATAGACCGTCAAAGGTGCTGGTGCCTCGGCCCACTTCGTCCATCAATACCAAACTGTGCTCGGTTGCGTTGTGCAGGATGTTGGCGGTTTCGGTCATTTCCACCATGAAGGTGGAGCGGCCTCCGGCAATGTCATCGGATGAGCCCATGCGGGTGAAAATTCGATCCACCGGCCCCAATACGGCGCGGTCTGCCGGCACGAAGCTTCCGGTATAGGCGAGCAACGCAATCAGCGCGGCTTGGCGCATGTAGGTCGATTTACCACCCATGTTGGGTCCGGTGATGACAAGCATGCGGCGCTTGTCGTCGATCAGCAGGTTGTTCGGAACGAAAGGCTCATCCAGTAGTTGTTCGACCACCGGATGGCGACCTTCCTCGACGGTAAAGCCGGGCTCATCGCTAAACTCTGGTGCCGTGAAGCGCAGACTGGTGGCTCGTTCGGCAAAGTTGCTGAGCACGTCGAGCTCGGCCAGAGCTTGAGCTGCGTCCTGTAACGGGGCCAATTGTTCGGCGACGGCTTCGAGCACTTCCTCGTATAAGCCCTTTTCCCGAGCCAGAGCGCGGCTCTTGGCGCTCAAGGCTTTGTCTTCGAACTCTTTCAGTTCGGGAGTGATGAAGCGCTCGGCGTTTTTCAAGGTTTGACGGCGGATGTAATCCACCGGAGCTTGCTCGGACTGGGCTCGGCTGATTTCGATGTAGTAACCGTGTACCCGGTTGTAGCCTACTTTCAGGGTGCTGATGCCGGTGCGTTCGCGTTCACGGGTTTCCACGTCGAGCAGGTATTGACCCGCGTTTTCACTGATGTTGCGCAACTCGTCCAGCTCGGCATCAAAACCTTCGCGAATCACACCGCCATCCCGGATAACCACGGGCGGGTTCTCGATAACGGAATGTTCAAGCAGGTAAGCCAGCTCTGGGTACTCACTGACCGTGTTCGCAAGATGCGCGATATGCCCCGATTGAACGGCCTTCAGGGTGTCCTGGAGGTCGGGTAGGGTTTGGAAAGCGTCACGGAGACGGGCCAAATCCCGGGGGCGTGCCGATCGCAGGGCAACCCGCGCGAGAATGCGTTCAATGTCTCCCACGCGTTTGAGCAGGTCGTGAGTAGGTTCGTAGTGGAAGCCGTCCAGCAATGCAGTGACCGCTTGCTGGCGCTGGCGTACCACATGAATATCCCGCAGGGGGCGGTTCAGCCAGCGGCGCAGTTCTCGAGCGCCCATTGCGGTGGCGGTGCGGTCCATCACCCAGGCGAGGGTGTACTGGTGGCCCCCCATCAGGTTGGTGTCAATTTCCAGGTTTCGGCGGCTGGCCGCGTCTAGAATCACGGCCTCTTCTCGACGTTCCCGGGTCAGCTTGCGAATGTGGGGCAGAGCGGTGCGCTGAGTCTCGCGGGCATACTGCAGCAGGCAACCCGCGGCGCAGACGGCCAGATGTAAGTCTTCGCAGCCAAAGCCGGTCAGATCTTTTACCTGCAACTGCTGGGTGATAATCCGGTGCGCAGTATCCATTTCGAACAACCAGGGGCCTTGTCGGCGAACCCCGGTAAAGCCTTCGAGAATCTCGCCGTACGGGAAGTCTTCGCTGATCAATATTTCCGCAGGCCGCAGGCGCTGAAGTTCACCCTGCAGGGCCTCAAGGCTATCAAGCTCGGACACCGCAAAACGGCCGCTGGAAATGTCGAGTGATGCAAATCCGAACTGCTCTTTGTGGCTGTAGATGGCCGCTAACAAGTTGTCTCTGCGATCTTCCAGAAATGCTTCGTCGCTGAGCGTGCCGGGTGTAACAATGCGGACAACCTGGCGTTCAACCGGGCCTTTGCTGGTGGCTGGGTCGCCAATTTGCTCACAAATGGCAATGGATTGCCCGGCCCGGACCATACGCGCTATGTAGCCTTCCGCTGCGTGAAAAGGCACGCCAGCCATGGGGATTGGGTTGCCGCCAGATTGGCCGCGGGCCGTTAGCGTAATGTCCAGAAGCTCAGCGGCTTTCTTGGCATCGTCGTAAAACAGCTCGTAAAAGTCCCCCATGCGGTAAAACACCATCTCATTGGGGTGCTCACCTTTAATCTTGAGGTACTGCTGCATCATGGGGGTGTGTGAAGTTTTGATATCGTCTGTGCTCACTGGTAGTTCGCCTGTAAAATAGCTTCAAACCGCCTTTTGGCAGGGGGTTGTCTGGTGAATTTGTCTGTGTAGCGTCTGAAAGAGTCTGATGAAATCTGCTGCAATCCAATTCAAGAGTATAGGTTTTGGTATAGCTTTTGGTGTAGGGTTGTGGGCGCCTTAACAGGAAAGGCTGTTGATGATGAAAAGCTATACTTATGGCCAGAGCTTCATCAATGCCATCGATGGCTATCGTTCCAATCAGTTAATGGATCAAAGCATGCAGAATAACAAACACGGCAACAAGCCACTATCGGCGAGAGCCATCGAGACGATGCGGCCTGGCGATAAAGTCAAAGTGGACACTGGAGAAAATGCCGGTCTGCGCGTGACTTGTGGAGCTAGTGGAGGCAAATCTTTCATCTATCGCTACCGGAGCCCCGAAACGGGCAAACTCACTCAAGTCAAGATAGGGAATTACCCCTCGATGAGTCTGGCTGAGGCGCGTCTTGAGCTTGCTCGGATGAAGGCTTTGCGACGAGATGGCGTATGCATTCGTGCCGAAATTCAGAGGGAGAAAGCACGTCAAAGTGCAAAAATTGAACAGGAAAAGGAAGCGGCAGAGGTGGCCGCGTTTACTGTTCGTGACTTGGTTGATCTGTACTTAACTGAAGTGATTGAGGATCGACTGGTTGTAAATCGTCGAACTGGGGCACAGAAACGAGTTCCTGGTGCACGGAAACCTAAGGGGCAGGCCGAGACTAGGCGCACCCTGTACGGTGATGCTGTACGCACTCTGGGGGATCGATCTGCTGCAGAAGTTCGGCGTAAACATGTGGTAGAGATGGTGAAGGACATTCTTGACCGGGGAGCAAACGTTCAGGCTGGGAATGTGCTGCGTGAGCTCAGTGCCGCCTACGACTATGCGATTGGCCTTGGCAAGTTTGATGATGATTTTGCGAACCCGGCTTTGTTGGCAAAGTCGAGCCTGAAGCAGGCTAGAGTCCGACTTACGTCTGTTCGGGGCAAACGCGTATTGTCCGATGCGGAGTTGAAGGAAGTGTTAGCGTGGTTGCCAGGCTCTGGTTTCTCGGTAACACAAAAGAACGTCATTCGTTTGACTCTGTGGACAGGAGCTCGCACGGGTGAGGTTTGTAAGGCGCGTTGGTCTGATGTAGATCTCGATCGAGCAGTTTGGCATATGCGAGACTCCAAGAACGGAGCCGAGCGGTATGTGCAGTTGCCGAGCCAAGCTGTGGCTTTTCTCCGTCAGCTTCGTTTAACCACCAATACCTATCTGTTTCCTTCGAGTCGGACGGGATTGCCGATCCAGCAGAAATCGCTTACCGAAACAAAATGGTATTTGAGAAATTCTGCCAAGGCTCGAAGTGGCACCTACTTTAAGCCAGGCCAAGCTTGGCTGGATAGCATTCCTGACTGGTCTCCACATGATCTGCGTCGTACGGTTCGCACGGGGTTGTCTCGTTTAGGCTGTCGCAATGAAGTGGCTGAGGCAGTGATAGGGCATTCAAGAAAGGGTATTGAAGGGACTTATGATCTGCACGATTATGAACCCGAATGTCGCGAGTGGCTGCAAAAGTGGGCTGATCATCTGGAAACCCTTGACGGCGTGTGTTAGTTGGCATAACCCATCTTAATTTCACAAATTGCAGCAACCGGACAGAGAGAAATCTATTTCTCTCTGTCTCTCTTAGGCTCGCCAGTCCCTGACCTTGCTGGCCTACGGCCTCCACCGGACGCCTCGATCGGTCCGCTGCTAAACAAAAGCGAACATTCGAGTTTATCTTAATAATTCGATAGAAACGCGTAAACCGCTACAGGACTTAGTCGAAAAGCTGATTTTACCTTCATAGCGAGTCACTATATCTCGAACGATAGCAAGACCGAGACCGTGCCCAGGTGTTTGCTCATCTAGCCGCAGACCCCTTTGGCCCAAACTGGCTAAATCCTTGTGATTAACCCCTGGGCCATCATCAGCAACAACTATTCGCTTAAAGCCGCTGCCTTGTTCGACAGAGAGCTCTACGCATCTCGAAGACCATTTGCCAGCATTGTCCAGTAAGTTGCCCAATACTTCATTAAGATCATGTTCTTCTATTGGCCATCGGCTGTCTTCAGGCAGAGAACTCGATAGTTCAAACGACTTTTCCGGATATAAACGACCGAGCATCCACAAAAGATCTCGTGCCTGTTTTATGGGGTAGGCGCTTTTTCCAATCTGGGGCCCTGCAAAACGGCTTCGACGCATTTCAGCTTCTAATTGCCTGTCGATATCGCTTAATCGCTCCGCCATCTGGCGCCTTAGATTGGTGTCGATAGGACGTGTGTCGTCTTCCAGTATCTGCCGGACGGCTGCGATGGGGGTTTTGACGCTATGAGACAGGTTTGCGAGAGCGTCCCTGGAGCGCTCCAGTCGCTGATCTAAGGAGTCCAGCAACTGATTTAGTTGAAGAACCAGCGGGTGGAACTCCTCTGGCGACTGAACGTTGATTCGGGAGATCTCTCCGTCCTGGAGTCTTTTTAATGCGGCTTTGAGTGTGACAACCGGTCGCATGGACATCGTTATACCGAACCAGAGCACGGCGACCAAGAGCATAATCAACAGAACTGATACTACGGCGGTCCAGGCATGAAGTGCAGCTTGGCTGCGTTTCAGCGCACCCAGATCTTCAGAAACGATTACGACGATGGGTGTTTCACCGACCTGAAAAGACTTTCGGTAGGCGAGGATGTCTAAGGGAGTATCAGTGGTTTCGGCATCTTCTACGCGAACGGTTCCGTCTTCTTCGTTTTCAATCAGAGGCGTTAACAAGGGCTCCCAAGTATCGGGTGAAATGATGGTCTGTTCGGGTGTATGTATGGCAAAGGCATGATGAAAAACATCCTGGAAATAATCGCCCGTCTGGAGAGTGTCAACTTCACCATTCGCGTCGCGAATCTGGTGTTCAAGGAAAGCGACTTCATCTTTCAGTCGGCTTTCAACGAATTCCCGAGACATTCGGTCGAGCAGCAAGCCATGGACCAACCACGCTACCCCCATTAGACCAATTCCGGCGGGCAGTAACAGCGCAAGCAAGGTTCCTTTTACGGACGCAGGCTTTTTAAGGAATCGCATTAAAAATGTACCCCTGGCCGCGTCGTGTTGAGATGGTTTCGCTGCCCACTAGCTTCCTTAACCTCCGAATATACGCCTCAATGACGTTTTCGCTCGGGCTATCATTCAAGTTGTAAAGCTGTTCCATTAGTTGTTCTTTGGAAAAGACGTGGCCAGGGCGGCTCATCAAACAACGTAGCAGCCGGAATTCGGTGCCGGTAAGTGTATGTTCCACGCCGTCGTCCATCTTGAGGCTCTGGCGGTTTTCGTCCAGTTCAAAGCGGCCGGCTTTAACCTGAGCATGGACCCTTCCTTCACTTCGACGCACGAGTGCGTTGAGGCGTGCGATTAGCTCTTCTGTCTGAAAAGGTTTTGCCAGGTAATCGTCTGCCCCGGCTTTTAAGCCGTTAACCTTATCCTGCCAATCGCCTCTCGCGGTCAGAATCAAGACCGGACAGCTGACGTGATTCGTTCGCCACTTTCTCAATACGTCCAGCCCATTGCCATCAGGTAGACCCAGGTCCAGAACAACAGCACGGTAATCCTCTTGCTCACCCAGAACGACGGCTTCTCGGGCACTGGGAGTTGTATCAACGCTGAAACCTGCTTTTCCCAACTGCCTGACCAGACCCTCAGCAAGCAAGCGGTCATCTTCGACGAGCAGTAAACGCATGAGTTTTTCCTTCTATGTATGGTCCGCGGTCGAAAGTGTGACTGATTAACCTGAATTCAGCCTGAACGGAAAATAGTTCGAGTTTTTCAGAAAGAATTCAGGTTAGTGAGAGAAGGTAACAACCGATTCTGAACATTGCTCAAGATTGGGGCTCAATCCTGCAGTGTTTTTCGAGCAATATTTTACAGAGGATAAAAAGATGAATGCATCAAAACTATTCGTAGCGGGTATGGCGCTTTCAATGTCGGCAACAGCGTTTGCGGCTGGCGCCCATGATGGTGGCCACGGGCACGGCGCTACAAGCGGTGAACCTGGCAAAGCGTCGGAGGCCAGCCGAACCGTAACTGTCGAGATGTACGACAACTACTACGAACCCGAAGAAATCAGTGTAAAGCCGGGTGAAACCGTTCGCTTCGTGGTGGAGAACAAGGGAAACCTCGTCCATGAGTTCAATGTTGGCACTCCCGACATGCACGAAGCTCATCAAGAGGAAATGATGATGATGGTTGAGCATGGCGTCATCCAGGGCGGCAAGCTGAACCACGACATGATGAATATGGATATGGGGAATGGCCATTCCATGAAGCATGACGACCCGAACAGCGTGTTGCTGGAACCGGGCCAAAGTAAAGAAGTGGTATGGAAGTTCTCTGATAAAGGCAATATCGAATTTGCCTGCAACGTGCCGGGCCACTATCAGGCCGGGATGTACGGTGAGGTCAATTTCGAGTAACTCGCTTAACTGAGGTCCGCGAGCGCGGGGCTGAGACACGTTTCTCGGCCCGGCTTCAATGACGTGTAGTTCGGAGCAACACAGATGAAACCACGCTTTTTGACAGGGCTTTTGAGCCTGCTGATGCCAGCCATGGTTCTGGCCGGCGAATACGACCTTACGGTCGACCGGGTAAAAATTGATACCGGCGATTTTGTGAAGGAAGGCATTGGATACAACGGCGCATCTCCGGGACCGGTAATGCGTTTCAAGGAAGGCGAGAACGTCCGGATCAACGTGACCAACAACCTGGATGAGATGACGTCCATTCACTGGCACGGCCTGATCCTTCCTTTTAACCAGGACGGTGTGCCTGGTATCAGTTTCCCGGGCATCAAGCCGGGTGAAACCTTTACCTATGAGTTTCCTATCCAGCAGGCAGGCACCTACTGGTTCCACAGCCACTCTGGTTTTCAGGAGCCGGACGGCGCCTATGGTGCCATTGTCATCGAGCCCGAGGGCCGTGAGCCATTCCGCTACGATCGTGAATACGTGGTGCAGCTGACTGACAAGCACCCCCATTCCGGTGACCGCATCATGCGCAACCTGAAGATGATGCCGGATTACTACAACCGTGAGCAGCAAACCGTGGGGGAGTTTTTTTCGGACGCGTCCAAAAACGGTCTGATGAACACCATTCGGGACCGCATGGCCTGGGGTGACATGCGGATGATGAAAGCGGACGTTGAGGACTTGCAGGGCTTTACGGGCCTGATCAACGGCAAAGGTCCGGACCAGAACTGGACGGGACTCTTTGAGCCGGGCGAACGCATCCGGCTGCGGTTCATCAACTCCTCGGCCATGACCTACTTCGACATACGGATTCCCGGTCTGGACATGACGGTTGTACAGGCCGATGGCAACAACGTTCAGCCCGTTAACGTGGACGAGTTCCGGATCGGTGTGGCGGAAGCCTATGATGTGATCGTCCACCCGAAAGATGAGCAGGCCTACACCATTTTCGCTGAATCCATGGGGCGTTCCGGCTATGCCAGGGCAACGTTGGCCCCCGAAGAAGGTATGGAAGCGGCTGTTCCGCAACTGCGTGATCCGGCGCGCCTGACTATGGCAGACATGAGCGGTATGCCCGGCATGGACCATGGCAACATGGCCGGTATGGATCATGGCGACATGGATATGAATAGCTCAGAAGGGATGTCCGGAATGGATCACTCCAACATGGAAGATATGGATCATTCTGACATGTCCGGCATGGATCATGGTTCCATGGTGATGGGAAAAGAAGGCCCAAGCGATCCCTTTTATGCCAAGGGAAGTGGCCTTGTACCCACGGCAGCCAATGGCGGCAAGTTCCTGTCCTATGCTGACCTGAAGGCCCAAGATCCACTGTATGAAGACCGCGAACCGACCCGGGAAATTGAGCTTCGTTTGACCGGCAATATGGAGCGTTATACCTGGAGCATTAATGGCGTCAAGTACGAAGACGCAGACCCAATTCGTCTCAAATACGGTGAGCGAGTTCGCTTCAAATTCGTGAACGAGACCATGATGACTCACCCTATGCACCTGCACGGTATGTGGTCCATTCTCGATGTTGGTGCAGACCAATGGAACCCGATCAAGCACACGGTCAGTGTGCAGCCAGGCACCACGGTTTACATGGAAACCGAGGTCGACGCGCCCGGTCAGTGGGCGTTCCACTGTCACCTGTCCTATCACGCGGCCGCTGGTATGTTCCGCAAGGTCATTGTTGAAGGTGGGCCAGAGTCGACGCAGGCCAAAACAGACGTGATTGCCAAAGATGGAGGTGAGGTATGAGCTGTATTCGATCAATTGTCGCAGTCAGCTTCCTTGCCTCTATTGGTGTCTCAACGGCGGTGACAGCTCAGGAAATGATCTCCGACACGACCGCTCGAAAACAGCCGCTCACAACCTGGGGCGTTCAATTCGAGGAATTTGAGTACCGCTACAGCGACGATGACGAGGAGCTGGGCGTCTGGAATGCGGATGCCTTCTATGGCACCGACGACTTTAAAGTCCGGCTGCTCACAACCGGGGAGTACGAGATAGAGGAGCAGGCCTACGAAACGCTGGAAAACCAGCTGGTCGGCCAGATCCCTATCTCCAAATTCTTCGACGCCAAAGCGGGCGTGCGTTTCGATACGCCCGAAGGGCCGGACCGTACGTATGCGGTTCTCGGTGTGGCCGGGCTGGCGCCCCAATGGTTTGAGATCGATGCAAATCTGTATGTCAGCAAGGATGGCGATACGTCAGCCGAACTGGACGCTGAGTACGAATTGCTGTTCACCAACTACTGGATTTTGGCGGCAACGCTGGATGCCTCAGTAGCTTTCAGTGAGGATGAAGAGATCGGCGTCGGCAAGGGATTAGTTTCCACCGAAACCGGCCTCCGGCTCCGCTACGACCTGATAGACCGTGCGTTCTCGCCTTATGTGGGTGTGGTGCACGAGCGTAAGTATGGCGATAGTGCCGACCTGGCCGAGGCGAGCGGCGGCGGCACAGAAGATTGGTTTGCCGTAATCGGCGCTCGAATCGCATTCTGATGCTGAAGGGCCATGGGAAACCCATGGCCTTTTTTCGTCTATGATTTGATGTAACTCAAATTCACCGAAAGCATGTGTCCATTTTCAGCCGCAGTTCAGATTGAAGTGTTTTGATACAGGGAGAAGTCATCAGGAAGAGAGGTGTCACCCCATGACCAAAGCACACAAAGCAACCAATCAGGAGCAGTTTTTGTTGCGCCGAAAAATGACCGTCGAGGGGCTTGGAGAGGATCAGTGGGAGGGGCTCATCCACGATCTGAATCACCACCCATGCGTTGATTTCGCCGAGCGTAAGCCAAATGGCACATTGCAGGTGACGTACGACGGAACCCACTGGTCCGTCGATGAATTACTGGAACTGATCAAGGCTTACGGTGGCCAATTGAAAACCGGATGGTGGACCCGGCGCAAATTGGCTTGGTACCGGTTTACCGACGACAACGTCCGGGCAAATGCCAAGCATGAGCCGTTCTGCTGTTCCAAGATTCCACCCATGAAAAAATAACAGGAGGTTGAATGAACAGGGAGGAAGATCGAAGCACTCGCTACCAGGAAGGTAGTCTCACTCTGTCAGGGACGGTGATGCTGGGTACCGGCGTCATGATTGGCGCCGGTATTTTTGCACTTACCGGGCAGATGGCCCAGATGACCGGTGTCCTTTTCCCGCTGGCCTTTCTCGCGGCGGCCTTGATTGTTGGCTTCAGCGCGTATTCCTATATCAAGATTTCCAACGCCTACCCGTCGGCCGGGGGCATTGGCATGTACTTGCATAAAGCCTACGGAAACCGGCTGCCAACGGCTTTCAACGCCCTGTTGATGTATTTTTCCATGGTCATCGCTCAGAGCTTCCTGGCCCGGACCTTTGGCTCTTACACCATGCAACTTTTCGGCGGGGATGACAGTGGCCGCATGGTGCCCATTCTCGGCGTGGCGCTCATTCTTGCGGCCTTTCTGATCAACCTGCTGGGCAATCGGATGATTCAAGGGGTGGCTTCCTTTATCGGGATCCTGAAAATCGGCGGCATACTGATTTTCGGTCTGGTCGGGATCTGGATTGCCGACTCAGTCGCGGTTGATTTTTCGGAGCCCGGTGAAGCCGGAGCGCTGGGCAACTTCTTGGGCGCGACCGCGTTGGGCATTCTAGCGTTCAAAGGCTTTACGACCATTACCAACAGTGGTTCGGAAGTCATCGACCCGAAGCGAAATGTCGGCCGTGCCATCGTTATCTCCATTGCCGCCTGTGTGGTGATCTACACGCTGGTGGGATTTGCGGTCGCCAGCAATCTATCTCTGGCTGAAATTATCGAAACGCAGGATTACTCTCTCGCCGCTGCTGCACGTCCCGCTCTCGGCGAATACGGCGTCTGGTTTACTGTTGCGATTGCCATGATGGCCACGGCGGGAGGAATTCTGGCCAGTGTATTTGCTGTGTCCCGCATGTTGGCCATGCTGACGGAGATGAAGCTCGTACCACATCGGCATTTTGGCATGCCCGGCAGCATCCAGAAACACACACTGGTGTATACCGTTGTCCTGGGGCTGATCCTCACCGCCTTCTTTGATCTGTCACGAATTGCCGCGCTGGGTATCGTGTTTTACCTGATTATGGACATTGCCATTCACTGGGGTGTACTGCGCTATCTTCGCAAAGACATCAAGGCCAACACCTGGGTGCCAACTACAGCCATCTTGTTGGATCTTTTGGCTCTGGGCGGCTTTGTCTGGGTAAAACTGAATACGGACCCGTTCGTCATTGGCGTGGCAGTGGTCACCATGATTGTGCTTGCAGTCTCCGAGCAGATTTTCCTGAAAAGATCGCCGGAATCCGCGCAAGCGAAACAGGAAGAGAGTCACGCGCATCGTCACCATTAACCAGAATCAGGAAGAGAGGCTATTGCCATGATGGGAGATAACATGTTCGGGAACACCATGTGGGCAGGCCACTGGCTGTGGATGCTGGTGATTGCCATTGTGGTGGTCATTCCGGCTTGGCGTATTTGCCAGCGCACCGGGTATCCGGGGTGGATGGGTGTGCTGATATTGATCCCCATCGTCAATCTGGTTCTGCTGTATTTTATTGCATTTGCAGACTGGCCCGCCGACAAAAAAGGAGATCGCAATGGCTGAGCACCATCACGCCCATGACCACGATCACCACACCGATAAAGAACCTGGTGAGCACACCGCCAAGGATCCGGTTTGCGGCATGGCAGTGGATCCGCATACCGCGGAACACCGCAGCCAGCATGGCGGTAAAACCTGGTACTTCTGCTCGTCGCGTTGCCAGTCCAAATTCGACGAGAACCCTGAGCAGTACCTCGATTGGGAAAAGAAACAGCAAGAGCCGGTAGCGCCGGGCACTATGTATACCTGTCCCATGCACCCCGAGATTCGGCAGCAAGGGCCAGGGGACTGCCCAATCTGCGGCATGGCCCTGGAGCCCGAGCAGGTAAGCCTGGACGACGGGCCTTCGGAAGAACTCAAAGACATGACCCGCCGATTCTGGATCGGCCTGGTGCTGGCCCTGCCTGTACTGGTGCTGGAGATGGGTGGGCACCTCACCGGACTCGATCACATTATAGCCCCGCAGATGTCCAACTGGATTCAACTGGTGCTGGCAACGCCTGTGGTGCTCTGGTGCGGTTGGCCCTTCTTCGTCCGGGGTTGGAAATCCGTGGTTAGTCGTAACTTGAACATGTTTACGCTCATTGCCATTGGTACCGGCGTCGCGCTGATCTACAGCCTGGTTGCGACCCTGGCGCCGCAGATCTTCCCAGGCGCCTTCCGGCAGGAAGACGGGTCGGTCGCCGTCTACTTCGAGGCGGCTGCTGTCATCGTGGTGCTGGTGCTGCTGGGGCAGGTGCTGGAATTGCGCGCCAGAGAGAAAACCTCTGGTGCCATCAAGGCCCTGCTGGATCTGGCACCGGCGACGGCCAGAAAACTGGACGACGATGGCAGCGAATCCGATGTGTCGCTTGATCAGGTCAAGGTCGGTGACCGCTTGCGGGTACGTCCGGGAGACAAGGTGCCGTTGGACGGCGAGGTGCTTGAAGGCAGCTCCAACGTGGATGAATCCATGGTGACCGGTGAGCCTTTGGCAGTCAGCAAAAAATCCGGCGACCAGGTGATCGGCGGCAGTATCAACCAGCAGGGCAGCTTTATCATGCGGGCCGACAAGGTTGGCCGTGACACCATGCTGTCCCAGATTGTGCAGATGGTGGCGAGCGCCCAGCGCAGCCGCGCGCCCATTCAGGGCCTGGCCGACAAGGTGGCGGGTTATTTTGTGCCTGCGGTGATCGTGATCGCCATTATCGCCTTTATAGCCTGGTCATTCTTCGGGCCCACGCCGCCTATGGCGTTCGGGCTGATTGCAGCGGTCAGTGTTCTGATCATTGCCTGCCCTTGCGCACTTGGCTTGGCGACGCCCATGTCCATCATGGTGGGTGTCGGACGCGGTGCTCAAAGTGGCGTTCTGATTCGCGATGCGGAAGCCTTGGAGCGTATGGAGAAGGTGGACACCGTGGTGGTGGATAAAACCGGCACGCTGACAGAGGGCAAGCCGCAAGTCACCCGGCTTGTCGCGGCCAACGGGTTCGATGACAGTAGTCTCATGCGTTATGCAGGCGGCCTGGAGAAAGGCAGTGAGCACCCACTGGCTCACGCCATACTCGATAAAGCCAAGGGCATGGACCTGAAGCTTCCGGATGCGGAAGACTTTGACTCTCCGAATGGTAAAGGGGTTACCGGTCGAATAGACGGCAAGCGGGTGCTACTTGGTAACCGCCTTCTCATGGAGTCGGAAAATGTCGACACCACGCGATTTGACGGCGACGCCGACCAGCTCCGAAAAGATGGTGCTACCGTGATTTTTGCTGCTGTCGACGGAAACGTCGCAGGGTTGCTGGCGATTGCCGATCCGGTCAAGGAAACCACCGAAGCCGCTATTTCCGCGCTGCAAAAAGACGGCATCCGGGTGGTCATGCTGACCGGCGATAACCGCACTTCAGCTGAAGCAGTTGCCCGAAAACTGCATATCGACGAAGTGGAAGCGGAAGTCCTGCCGGAAGATAAGGGCAAGATCGTCCAGCGCCTGAAAGACGAAGGCCGTGTTGTCGTGATGGCGGGTGACGGCGTAAACGATGCGCCTGCACTGGCAACGGCGGATGTCGGTGTGGCCATGGGCACCGGGACCGATGTCGCCATCGAAAGCGCCGGCATTACGCTGCTACGCGGCGACCTGATGGGCATTGTCGAGGCGCGCCGTTTGTCTCTGGCGACCATGCGCAATATCCGTCAGAACCTGTTTTTCGCCTTCGTTTACAACTCCGCCGGTGTTCCGATAGCGGCAGGGGTTTTGTACCCGTTTTTCGGGATACTGCTGTCGCCCATTTTTGCAGCGGCCGCCATGTCGCTGTCCTCGGTCAGCGTGATTGTGAATGCGCTGCGTTTGAGGGTGGTGAAACTCGGGTCAAAGTAATGAACTTCTGAATCATTGGAGGTAGCTATGTCATACACAATCGATCGAGTTATCAAAGATGTCGATTTCGAGGACGTGGACAGAAGAGCGCGTCAGGCCCTCACTGATCACGGCTTCGGTGTGCTGACAGAAATTGATGTCAAAGCCACCATGAAGAAAAAGCTGGACAAGGATATGCAGGCCTATCGGATTCTCGGGGCCTGCAATCCTGGCATGGCGTGGGAAGCCATCGGTGTGGAGCCTCGCGTGGGTGCCATGCTGCCTTGCAACGTTATTCTTCGTGAGGTTTCGGAGGGCATTGAGGTAAGTGCAGTGGATCCATTGGCTTCCATGAGCGCCATCGATAATGACGAGCTCAAGCAGGTTGCCGGGAAGGTCAGGGATATGCTCTCTGAGGTTGTGGAATCGATCTGAAGCCGGTAGAGGCGTCGATTTGCTGCAGTGCCTGCGGTTTGCAATGGATTAGCGAATTAGCCAGGCGAGCGCATAGCCCAACTGAACACTGGAAATGCAAATAGGACTCCTCATTTGACGACGGGATACCTATTTGATGTCAGTCATATTGTGGAGAAGAAAAAAGGAAAAAAGATATGGATATAAAGACTTTTGGACAACTGATCGACTGGACGCGCGATCTGCACTCACATCTGGCGAGCTGTCTGTCCCATTGCGCAACAAAGCACGAGGAAGAACGGGCCCGTGCGCTTTTGGATTATCTGGCAGCTCATGAATCGGAAATAGAGCGGATCGTGAACGAGTTTGAGCACCAAGGGGATAAGAAGGCACTGGAAACTCGGGTGTACGACTACCTGTCCCATAATCCGATCAAAACTCATCGAACCTGCGACGAGCCTTACGCGAAGCTTGATTTTGATGGTATCTGCCGGGAAGTGTTCGACTTTCATGATCAGATTATTGATCTCTACAAAACGCTGATTGGAAAAGCCGAAATTCCAGAAGCAAAAGAGCTGTTCGAATCTCTTTTGGCGATGGAGGAAAATGAGTCGATGAGACTGGCTCGTCAGGTTGGCCGAATGCAGGATCTATGAGATCCGAGCACTTTTGCTGACGGCTTAATCCCTTTGAATGTTTCCAATTGAGGCTCACCTTCACACCTCAAAGACGGGCGCAAAGCCACCTCCCGGCGTTCGAAAGTTGGTGGCCTGGCCCTGGTACACACGGGCAGCGGCAAGCAGATGTTGCCCGGCATAGGTGTACAAACGGATATCGACCTTTCTGGTGGTGACCGTGCCATCCACTCTCAGCGTGCGTTCTCCGGCGGGAACGAAGTTCTGCGCGATGTAATCACCCTTCAGGATCTCTTCGAAAACGCGGCGGGTTAGTTTTTCGCCCCGATAGACGCCCTTGCTGCCATGGCCCGCTACCGGTTTGAAAAACAGTTTACGCCGGTTGCTCCACAACTCCGCCTCATCACTTGCTGAAACCAGCAAGGTCTTCGGTACGGCTCTGTCCAGATATCCTGCCTCGGCTTCACTAAGTCCCCAGTCGCGCAGGGTATGGGCATCAGATAGCAGGGTCAGGTTCCGTTTGTCGGCCATAAGCGCATGGGCGCGTGGATTGGGCGTGACGACCGCCGCGCCGTCGAGGTAGGCGTGCCTCAGTGCCCCAAGAGCCGGGGCCTCCAAGGCAAAATCCACCAGCCGGTTGTACACCATGTCGATAGGCATGCCGTAGGCGCTTAAGGCGCCATCGAGATACTCAAGCTCCGATGGGTCGAGAATCAAGGTCTCTATGCCTCTGGCCTGGAATAACTGTTGGGCCAGCTGGAATTCCGGGAACATAAACTGGGACTTTGGCGCATCGTCCACGATGGCCAGGCGACGAGGCGTTGAGTTGCGACCTTGCCTTTGCCACTCCTGTTTAAACATGGCAAATACCGCGTCCTCGAACCCATTCAGTGCTCGGTTGGTGTCAGCGGTTTGCTGGGATGGGTCACAGCATCGGTGTTGAGCTCGTGCCAGCAGCGTGTTCAGAAATGCGCCGCCGGCGTTGGTGTTGATTTCGATTAGCTGAGGGCCGTCTGGGCCCAGGTGAAAGTCGTAGCCCATGAAGGCCCCGATGGGGCCTGGATCAAAACCGGCGATGTCCGGCGCCCAGGACAGAGCTCTTTCCTTATAGGGCGGAAGCTCGGCTGCGAATTCGATCGCCTGAACAATCCGTTTCATCGTCGCGATGTCCGCTTGGGGAACGAAAACCGGTGTGTTTGAAAAGAGATGAAGGAGTTCAGGAGTGGTCGGCAGCTCGTTCCCAATGCCTGAAAACTGCTTCCGGAGGCTGTCAGTGAGCGCTTTTCGGTCAAGAGTGATGCAGTAACACTGCCGGTTGAGCTGGTCGGCGTGGGTTTTGGTTGTTCGCTGGTTTTCCTGGGGCACGTCTTGCATTGGGCGTCCATGGTCATTGTGAATCGTTCCACCTTGATTCTGGTCAAACGGATGCATGTTTCGCAACTGTTTTCAGGCCTGTTTCAGCTTGGTGTGATGGACTGCCAAGTAATGACCATGCCTGTTCGGGATCTTGCTTACCGGGCGAGGAGATCTTACTGAAACCCTCTGACCAAAAAGGGCACGCTATGAACCATTCGTTGCGCAAGCAGTGTATTGCTGGTATTACGGCCAGTGTCGCTATGAGTTTTTCGCTGATGGTGGCCGCAGACACGAACCGGGCATTTGTTCCCATGGGCACAGCGGATGCCGTCGGCGTTATTGATCTGGAAAACCGCAAGGTGACGTCGTCCATTGGCGGCACCCTGAATACCCACGGTTCGGCACTGACCCCGGATGGCCGGCATCTGGTGGTGGGTAGTTTGTCGGCGCATGATCGTCAGGAGCCGGTTAGTCGCCCCGAAGGCGTTTCAGAAGATGAACACGCCGCTCATCATGGGGGCGGGCAGTCTACTGAATTGGAAGCAGGGAGTACCGGGCTGCTCTATTTGGTGAACACGGCCACAAAGACGATTGACCGCAAACTGGAAGTGCCGGGGCCGGTGCACCATGTGCTGGTGACTTCCAACGGTCGCTATGCCGTTTCCACGCATCCTGCCAGTGGCAGTATCAGCGTTGTGGATCTGGATTCCGGTCAGTTGGTCAAAACTGTGGCGACGGGGCCGGCCCCCAACTATCTGGTGCAAACCGACGACGGCCAATCCCTTCTGGTCAGCAATACCGGTAATGGCACGGTCAGCGAAGTGGATACCGAGCACTGGTTCGTCGAGCGCAATTTGCGAGTTGGCGGCAACCCAGAGCATATGGTGCTTGCCCCCGGCAACCAGCGGCTCTACGTGAATGATGCTGCATCCGGCCAGGTTCTTGTCCTTGAGCTTGCCAAAGGCGCGGTGGCGAACCGGTACGAGGTTGGGGAGGCGCCCCATGGCGTTGGCTTGAGCGCAGATGGCCAGACCCTCTATGCCACCAGCCAGGGCGGCAACCAGGTGGTCCGGATTGAGCTAGCCAGCGGCGCCCGCCACACCAGGCCGCTGGCTCCTGCGCCCTATCATCTTGCGGTCTCTCCCTACGATGGCCAGCTACTGGTGACCAGTCGGGCAGAGAACAAGCTTTGGGTGCTCGACCCGGAATCCCTCGATGTGGTTGATGGGATCGCGCTGAGCGGCATAGGCCATCAGATATCCCTTGAGGCCCATTAGTACCCTGTTCTGACACTGGCTTTTTCGCAAAGGAACCGCTCATGGATCGACGCTTTAAAATCAAAGGAATCCACAACATAGCCGCGAAAGACCCGGTCAATCAGGTTGCCCATGGCGCCACCGAGGATAAGACTGTAAGCGATGGCTTCTCCTTTATGACGATTTTCAAGGATCAGCTTGATCAGAAAAATCGAGACCACTACCGCGATTCCGATAAATAAGTAGCGCTGCCAGCCTCCACCATTCGCAAAAAGACTGAATGCGGCACCGGTGTTCCATAGGTGCACCCAGTTAAAGAGCGGGGTCACCGAAACATACTCGCCATAGGCCGTTGATTGCTGCACCAGCCACTTTACAGCCTGATCAGACGCTGCCAGCAGGCCCGATATGGACAATAGGGCATACGGCGAGAGCTTTTTGCCAATAATGAGCATTATTTAACCCTTCAACGCCAAAATGCGTCTGGCACCGTTAAGTACAATGCCCCCCGCGATGGTGCCGATAATCAGATCCGGATAATTGGAACCGGTCCACGCGACCAGGGCGCCGGCGGTGATGACCCCCAGGTTGATCACCACGTCGTTGGCCGAGAATATCCAGCTTGCCTTCATGTGCGCCCCGCCTTCCCGATGTTTGGATATGAGCAGCAGACAACTGGTATTGGCAATCAATGCGACGAATGCGATAGCCATCATCACCAGCGATTCAGGCTCACTACCGAATACAAAGCGTCTCACCACCTCTACGAGCGCGCCCACAGCCAAGATCAGTTGCAGTACACCAGCAAGATGCGCGGCACGTACCTGCATTTTCACGCTATGTCCAACCGCATAAAGGGCAAGCCCGTACACCGCCGCATCGGCAAAATTGTCCAGGGATTCTCCAATCAGGCCGGTGGACTGGGCGATCAGACCGGCAGTCATTTCCACCACGAACAGAAGTGCATTGATGCCGAGCAACCAGCGCAGGGTCCCGGATTCTTGCTTAGCAGAAGCTGCCGAAAACTCGGCGGCCTTGATGGTCTCCGGATTTGCAGCGACGGTTTCCTGAAGCGAGGCGCCTAGCCCCAAGGTCTTCAGTTTCGAGGTGACGGGCTCGACCTCGCCGTCATGCACGACCTTCAGCCGGCGGTTCGACAAGTCGAAGGACAGCGCCCGAATCTCCTCAAAGCCGTTCAGGGCTAGGCGAATCATTCGTTCTTCTGATGGACAGTCCATCTTCGGCACGGCATAAACACTGACCCATCTCCCTGGCGCCTCGGAGGAGGCCTGTATATCGGTATCCGCTGCGGACGTTGCATCACCGCCACAGGCGCCACCACAGGATTTGCTCATGATACGACTCCACTTGAACAATGTTGTGGTACCATTTAAAACTATAAAGCTACTATAAGGTCAATAGAGTAAAGAATCCGTTGGGGAGGAGGCTGATGCGCATTGGTCAGTTGGCGCAGTTGGTAGGGGTCGAAACACAGACGATCCGCTTCTATGAACAGCAGGGCTTGTTGCCGCCGCCTGATCGGCAGGACAACGGTTACCGTGTCTATACCGAGAAGCATGGTGAGGGGCTGGCCTTCATCCGTCGCTGCAGAATCCTGGGCCTGTCACTGGCTGAGATTCAGGAACTACAGAGCTATCAGGACGACCCTCATCAGCCTTGTACCGCCGTCAACGCCTTGCTCGATGATCACATCTCTCATGTGCGGTCGCAGATAACCGCTCTGCAAGCGCTTGAGAAACAACTCGTTTCACTGAGAGCGAGTTGCAACGATGACCGGGAAGTTGAGGCGTGTGGGGTTCTTGCTGGAATTAGCGAAGGAAACATGCACCAGCAGTAGGTGAAGCATCAACCAGATAATCCGATGAGATGCCGGTCTGTCTCACTCTCATGCAAAGGTAAGATCAACCATTTAATCCGCTTACCCAAATTGAATAAATAGTCGACTGTCGTTCTAAGAGACAGTCGACTATTGATTTTAATCTGACTTTCTGTATTTGTTTAAGTATGATTGTGACGTGTATTGCTTCCTGATCTTATTTCTTGTTTATTGATATTGGACCCCTTCATATCTTTTTGAGATTGCATGTCTTTCATAAAGGTCATCATTCTGGTTTTCGTGTCGACTGTTTTGTTCGGGTAAGTGCGCGCTTCATTAATCCGATCGGCCAATCCTGAATTGGCAGTGGCCATGGTAGAAAATAAAGTGGCAGCTACGGCAGCGATAATGATTTTTTTCATGATGTTCTCCTTAATTGCCTTAAACCGTTCAAGAAATTCAGTTCAGTTTCAGATTTCTGTGATTTACTTGAGCGTGATCAGGACGTCGACTGCTCGAAGCCCGAGCCAGCCGACGCTTGCGTCTCCACGAGTTGACTTTACCGCAGGGATTACCCTGCGGTATTTTTTTGCCTTTGTTTCAGAGCTTTGTGATAAGCCCGGCCTTCTTTCGTCATCATTTGCACGCGAGCCTCAAAGCCCCCTTCGGACATCGCATTACGTGTCATGTCTCTGTGTAAGCGCTGCATCTCTTCATTCTTAAGTATTTCTTCAATGGATGATTTTTCCATCATTTGGCTGTGCATGGCCTCCATGTCCTTATTGTCTGACATGTTGCCGGCGAGTACGGACGTTGAAACAGTAACTGCTGCTGCAAATATAAGTAAATTTTTCATTTTTACACCTCCTAGTTGGTTGATGAGTTAATTAAAACATCGGTTTCTGAATTGATCCTGAAAGAAACAAAACAATTTAAAATAAAGTAACTTTTTTCAGGAATAACAGTATCTTGATATAAATCAAATTGTGCATTTTCGTTCTGCAATTCAGTTTGGTTTCAGATAAGCGCTATAAGATTGCGATTCAGAAACATTTCAATGGAGATATAACATTGTCCATTCTTCCTCACCTTATAAAGCCGGCCTTTCTCGGTGCTTTGGTTTTGACCAGTTTGCCCGCTTGGACGGCACCCAGACTTGAGTTAACCGGCGCGATTGATGCGGCCATCGAGAACGATCCGTGGCTGCGTCAGAGTGTGCAGATGCAAGATGCTCTGTTGGAAGAAGCTGTTGCCGATGGGGCACTCCCGGACCCCCGGATGACGCTTGGTGCCGCGAATTTGCCCACGGATACTTTCGATACCGGACAGGAGGCAATGACTCAGGCCACCATTGGATTTACCCAGCGAATTCCGCGAGGTGATAGCCGTCAGCTGGCCAGTGAAAAAAAGCAGGAAATGGCAGGCGTTCAGCCTTTTCGGCGCGAGAACCGCCGGGCGCAGGTCATGGAATCGGTAGCGCATCTCTGGCTTGAGGTCTGGCGAACCCAGCAAAGCATCGAACTGATTGAAGATAATCGTGCTCTGTTTCAACAGTTAGAGGATGTCGCAGAGGCTGGGTATACCTCAGCAAGCATAGGTTCCAGGCAGCAGGATGTTATCCGTGCCTCGCTGGAACTGACGCGACTTGAGGACCGGCTGACGGTGCTGCATTCGCAACAGGCATCGAACCGCGCGGAGCTGGAAGAGTGGATAGGCCCGGACCAGGCCAAGCTGGCTGTCAGTAAAGATGTACCCAACGAGTTGCTGAGAGTGTTTCCTCTGGGCTGGGCTGAAACATCCGCAGAGGCACTGATCCGTCATCCGTCAATCCGCGCGACTGATCAGCTGATTGATGCCCAGAGTGTTGACGTTGACCTGGCTCGCCAGGCCTCCAAGCCGGAATGGTCAGTATCTGCACAATATGGATACAGGGAGCGGGCACCAAACGGTCAGGACAGGGCCGACCTGTTTTCTGTAGGCATTGGCTTTGATCTCCCGATCTTTACAGGCAACCGGCAGGATCGAAAACTGAATGCATCAGTGGCGCGACTGGAGGCGGCAAAAACAGAACGTATTTTGCAGATCCGGGGACTTCAGGCCAAAGCCCGTGCGGCCGTGGCCCGGATCGAACGACTGGATGACCGCATAGAGCTCTATGAACAGACCCTGCTGCCGCAAATGGAGGCGCAGGCAAGCGCAGCATTGACTGCTTACAACAACGATGACGGCGACTTCGCCGAAGCGGTACGAGCGCGAATTGCAGAGCTTAATACCCAGGTTGAATTGATACAGATGATGGCCGAGCGGGCCAAGAATCTGGCGAGTTTCCGTTATCTGACGTCCGACACTTCCGACATACCTTCCTTTTCACTGAATCGTTACCAGGACTGACCATCATGGCTAATTTTGCTCGCCCTTTGGGCTTTGTATTGCTCGGCGGCCTCGCCGGTGCAGGGGCCACGTACTGGCTTGACACTGACGCGACTTCGACGCCTGCAGCTGAAATGGCCGCTTCTGGCCCAAAGGAGCCGCTGTATTGGGTAGCCCCGATGGACCCCAATTTCAAAAGTGACAAACCCGGAAAATCCCCGATGGGGATGGATCTGATCCCCGTATACGAGGAGGGTGGGTCAGCTGAGGATCCAGCCGGCACGGTCCGAATTTCACCAACGGTCGTCAACAACCTTGGGGTTCGAACGGAGCCGGTGATTCAGGGGCGCCTGCCTAACAACATTACTACCGTAGGCTACGTGCAGTACAACGAAGACGAGATGGCCCACGTGCACCCTCGTGTTGAAGGCTGGATCGAAGCGCTTTATGTCAAAGCCGAGGGCGAGCCTGTTGAGCAAGGCAAGCCTTTGTACACGCTGTACTCGCCCACCCTTGTGAATGCGCAGGAAGAACTGCTTCTCGCGATGAACCGTGGCAATCAGAGACTGGTTGATGCTGCTACCGAGCGATTGTTGGCGCTGAACGTACCGGCTAGTCTGATCAGCCAACTGCGCCAGAAGCGCGAAGTCCAGAGAACCATGACGGTTTACGCTCCGGGTTCCGGGGTGATCGAGAATCTGAATGTTCGTGAGGGTATGTTCATCAAGCCCGGAAACCGGGTTTTATCGATTGCCGCACTGGATGAGGTCTGGGTGATCGGCGAAGTGTTTGAAAGCCAGCTTTCCGCCGTAGAGGCTGGTAATCGGGTACAGATGACGCTGGATTACATGCCCGGTCGCGAGTGGCGCGGAAACGTGGATTACGTCTACCCCGAAGTGAACCCGAAAACACGGACGGCGCAAGTGCGGATGCGCTTTGATAACGATGATGGTGTTCTGATGCCAGGCATGTTCGCTCGCCTGAATGTTCAGGGCGAACGGGGACAGCGGCAGTTTCTGGTGCCACGGGAGTCGGTCATCCGCACCGGACAGAGCGATCGACTGGTTCTGTCGATGGAAGAGGGCGCCTTCAAGTCGGTTAACGTGAACGTTGGGCGCGTCGGCGACAAGTATGCGGAAATACTCAATGGCCTCTCGCCAGGCGACACGGTGGTCACATCCGCCCAGTTCCTAATCGATTCGGAATCCAGCAAAACCTCGGACTTCCAACGGATGTCATCGCCTCAGGATATGGATGAGCAGGGGATGGATCATGAAGGCATGGATCACAGCACCATGAGCCATGGCGGAGGCGAGTCATGATTGCCGCTATTATTCACTGGTCTATTCGTAACCGCTTCCTGGTGTTGCTGGCGACGTTGCTTATCACAGGGCTCGGCCTTTATTCGCTGAAACAAACGCCGGTGGATGCTCTGCCGGATCTGTCCGATGTGCAGGTCATTATCAAAACCAGTTTCCCAGGCCAGGCGCCGCAGGTGGTGGAAGACCAAGTGACCTACCCGATGACGACAGCCATGCTCTCGGTACCGGGCGCGAAAACGGTCAGGGGATACTCGTTCTTCGGTGACTCCTATGTTTACGTGATCTTCGATGAAGACACCGACATGTACTGGGCCCGCTCCCGGGTACTGGAATACCTGTCCCAGGTTGCGCCCAGCCTTCCAGACTCTGCAAGGCCTCAGCTCGGGCCAGACGCTACCGGAGTTGGCTGGGTTTACCTGTATGCGCTGGTAGACCGCACTGGGAACCAGGACCTAAGCCAGTTGCGCAGCCTGCAGGACTGGTTCCTGAAGTACGAACTGCAAACGGTGCCGGGTGTCTCTGAGGTGGCTGCGCTAGGCGGTATGGTGAAGCAGTACCAGGTCAAGGTCAGCCCGGAAAAACTCAGGGCGCTGGGAATTCCTCTGGCTCACATCCAGAACGCCATCAAGAGAGGCAACCAGGAAGTGGGCGCCTCCGTCATCGAGATGGCCGAGGCGGAATACATGGTGCGCACGTCTGGCTATATAAAATCCCGTGAGGATCTTCTGTCGATTCCATTAGGACTCGATGACAACGGTACCCCCATATTGCTGAAAGATGTGGCCACCGTTGAAGTTGGCCCGCAGATGCGGCGTGGGGTTGCCGAACTGAATGGGGAAGGTGAAACCGTCGGCGGTGTTGTGGTGATGCGCTTTGGTGAGAACGCTCAGGCAACCATTAATGGCGTGAAGGCGAAACTGGAAGACCTGAAATCCAGTTTGCCTGAAGGCGTCGAGGTGGTGACGGTTTACGATCGCTCTGGTCTGATTGAGCGGGCGGTCAATAATCTCGGCTTCAAGCTGCTTGAAGAGTTTCTGGTGGTGGGCCTGGTGTGCATCGTCTTCCTGTTCCACGTGCGCTCGTCGCTGGTGGCGATTCTCAGCCTTCCCGTGGGTATTCTGGCGGCCTTTATCGTCATGCACTGGCAAGGCATCAATGCCAACATCATGTCACTCGGGGGGATTGCCATCGCCATCGGCGCCATGATTGATGGTGCTATTGTAATGATCGAGAACATGCACAAACACATGGAGCGAACCCCGTTAACGTCTGAGAACCGATGGGAAGTCGTTGCACGGTCAGCCTCTGAGGTCGGGCCCGCGCTGTTTTTCTCGCTCCTGATCATTACCGTCAGTTTTGTGCCGGTGTTTGCCCTGGAGGCGCAGGAAGGGCGGATGTTTTCTCCCCTGGCGTTCACCAAAACCTACGCCATGGCGGCGAGTGCGGCCCTGGCGGTGACGCTGGTGCCGGTGCTGATGGGCTATTTCATTCGCGGCAAGGTGCTGCCGGAGCACAAGAACCCCGTGAACCGCCTGCTGGTTGGCGTTTATATGCCGGTGCTGAAGCTGGTGTTACGCTTCCCGAAAACGACGGTTATTGTTGCGTTGCTGGCATTGGCTGTGGGCCTTTGGCCAGCCACCAAAATCGGCAGTGAATTCATCCCGCCACTGGATGAAGGCGACCTGATGTACATGCCCACCACCTACCCGGGCATCTCCATTGGTAAGGCTCGGGAACTGTTGCAGCAAACGGACAAGCTGATTGCCACCGTACCCGAAGTCGAAACCGTGTTCGGCAAAGTGGGGCGGGCGGATACCGCTACCGATCCGGCTCCATTGACGATGATCGAGACCTTCATCCAGCTCAAGCCGAGGGATCAATGGCGGGAAGGCATGACCACCGAAAAGCTGAAGCAGGAGCTCAATACTCTGATTCGGTTCCCGGGGGTAACCAATGCCTGGGTTATGCCGATCATCACGCGCATCGATATGCTGGCAACGGGTATTAAAACGCCGGTGGGCATCAAGATTGCCGGTCCGGACCTTACCGTCATCCAGAACATCGGTAAACGCCTTGAGGAAGTCATGGTCGACATCCCCGGTACAGCCTCCGTTTACTCTGAGCGAGTCGCTGGGGGCCGCTACATCAAGGTGGATATTGATCGTGAGCGTGCCGCTCGTTATGGGCTGAATATCGCTGATGTTCAGCAGGTAGTGGCCTCCGCTATTGGTGGAATCAACGTTTCCAGAACCATCGAGGGACTTGAGCGGTATCCCATTAATCTTCGTTATCCGGAAGACTACCGGGATTCGCCCGAGAAGCTGGAGCAACTGCCCATCGTGACCGCATCCGGCCAGCGCATTGCCCTGTCAGATGTGGCGGAGATCGGCGTAGAGGATGGCCCTCCAGCCATTAAGAGTGAAAACGCGCGGCTGAATGGCTGGACCTTTGTGGATATTGAGGGTGTCGACGTAGGCACCTATGTTGAACAGGCCATGGTTACCGTGAGTGAAGAGCTGGATCTACCTCCCGGTTATTCAATCAACTGGTCTGGTCAGTATGAGTACATGCTCCGTGCGAAGGAAAAACTGACCTATGTGGTGCCGTTAACGCTGGCCATCATCGTCATCCTGCTGTTTCTTAACTTCCGCCGTTTTGCCGAAGTGGGAATTATTATGGGCACGCTACCGTTTGCGATGATCGGTGCTATCTGGCTGATGTATCTGCTTGGCTATAATTTTTCGGTAGCCGTCGGTGTCGGTTTCATTGCGCTGGCCGGCGTTGCGGTAGAGATTGGGGTGATCATGCTGGTGTATTTGAATCAGGCTTATAACGCAATGCTGGAAACGTGTGATGACAAAGGGCTGACGCCAAGGCGAGAAACCCTCCGCCATGCCGTACTACACGGTGCCGGTATGCGGGTTCGGCCAATCATGATGACGGCGGCCGCCATTATCGGGGGGCTTGTGCCCATTATGATTGGCACCGGTACAGGGTCGGAGGTGATGGGCCGGATTGCGGCACCTATGGTGGGCGGTATGATTTCCGCTGTCATTCTGGCGCTGCTGGTGATTCCTGTGCTCTTTTATCTCTGGAAACAGCGAACTCTTGGTGAGTAACGCCGATAGCAAGGTGCCAGGATTCGGCCTGGCACCTTGCTATCACGTCTTTACCGGTTATCACGATCATTCGCAGGGTGCCTACCCGTCTACTGCGCATATTCCAAAATCTATTTGCCTGAACGTTCGCTTTGCGACCAATGTGGCCACCAGGGCAATACAATGGGCGCGGTCTGGAGTGGTGTCCCAGGTTCAGGATCATCAGTTCATCCGCCTCGGTGCGGCCCTGCCAGGCATCGTTATTCGAACTAATCTCAAACCTATATCACCTCTGTGAACCAAGGCACCAACGGTGCCTTCCCTCCCAATTCACAGAGGTAATTCCAATGTCCGAACAATGCCCCAGATGCCTGTCCACCCGGATTGGCAGGAACAACTACGGAAAAAAGGCGGCTGGCGTGGTCGGTGCTGCCGCTGGCGTGTATGGCGGCTACGCCTCCGCAATTGCAGGTGCTCGAACAGGTGCTGTCGTTGGAGCGATGGCTGGCCCGGTGAGTGGTATCGGTGGTGCGGTGATCGGCGGTTTGCTGGGCGGTGTCACCGGTGTCTCCGCTGGCATCATCCTGGGCGATGTGCTCGATGAAGTCGTGCTTGATAATTACCGCTGCCTGGAGTGTGGTCATTCGTTCAGCATCGAACCTGACCCGGAAGACGAGACCACCGATAACCCCACCTCAAAATTCCCTAAGGAGTAACCCCATGGCTCATCTGATCGAGCAAATGGCCTACGTTGGCCAAACCCCTTGGCATGGTCTGGGGAATGAACTCACCTCCAACCAACCACTAGAAGTTTGGGCCAGGCAGGCTGGCCTCGACTGGCAGATCCAGGAAAGCCCCGTTCGCTACGTGACTAATGCCGGAAGCCCGCTGGGTGAGATCTTGTCTTACCCGGATTCCAAGGTGCTGTATCGCTCAGATACCAAAGCGCCGCTGTCGGTCGTCGGCAACCGCTTCAAGGTGGTTCAGCCCGAAGAGATCCTGGAGTTCTATCGGGATCTGACCGAAGTTTCCGGCTTTGAGCTGGAAACAGCCGGTGTGCTGAAAGGCGGCCGGAAAATGTGGGCGCTGGCTCGCACCGGCCAATCCGGTGTGCTGAAGGGCAATGATCAAACCAACGCCTACATACTGTTGGCCACGGCCTGTGATGGCACTATGGCCACGACGGCTCAATTCACCAGTATTCGGGTGGTGTGTAACAACACCCTGGCTGTGGCCTTGAAGGATTCCACAGCCAATGCCGTGAAGGTGAAGCACAACACGGCGTTCGATGCGGACCTGGTGAAGAAGCAACTCGGCATTTCAGTCAGTGCGTGGGACGATTTCATGTATCGCCTGAAAACCCTGAGCGAGCGGAAGGTGAAAACCACTGAGGCCAGGAATTACTTCCTGAAGGTGTTCACCGACGATTCCGGTACCGGTGTTGGCAAAACCAACGAACGGTCCATGGCCAAGGCCCTGTCCTTGTATGAAGGGGAGGGCATGGGCGCCACATTGGCATCGTCGGACGGCACTGCCTATGGATTGCTGAACGCAGTTACCGAGTTCATTGACCATCAACGCCGCGCCAAAACCGTTGACCATCGGCTGGATTCCGCCTGGTTCGGTAATGGCGCTTCCATCAAAAACCGCGCACTCGAGCAGGCCATGTCACTTGTGGCCTGACTTCTATCTCAAAACCCTAAAACCGCCATAAAGCCCACCGGAGCCTCGTGCTCTGGTGGGCTTTTTTTATGTCTGGAGGAAAACACCATGGGCATGAGCGCAAACGTCATTCAGAAGCAACGGCCAGCACTGCGGCTGGTTTCAACCAAAGGCCTCAGCCGTGACGAATGGCTGAAGGTCCGTAAACAAGGCATTGGCAGCAGTGATGCTGCGGCAGCGGTGGGCATGAACCCATACCAGTCTCAACTGGAGCTCTGGATGGTCAAAACCGGTCGAGATGCCGGTATGCCAAAGCCGGACTCGGATGATCCGGAATCACCGGTTTACTGGGGGCATATCCTGGAACCCATTGTGGCTGAGCAGTACAGCCGACAAACAGGCCGCAAGGTCCGGCGAGTGAATGCGGTACTGCAGCATCCTGATCCAGACAAGCACTGGATGCTGGCTAACCTGGATTATTCCGTGGTGGCTGATGACGAAGTGCAAGTTCTGGAATGCAAAACCGCTGGTGAGTTTGGGGCACGTCTCTGGAAAGGCGGTGTGCCCGACTACATCCAGTGCCAAGTTCAGCACCAGCTGGCAGTCACGGGCAAGCAGGCTGCGGATGTCTGTGTGTTGCTGTGTGGCCAGTCACTCAAAATCTTCCGAATCGAGCGAAACGAAGAGCTAATCGAAGCGTTGATCACACTGGAACGCCAGTTCTGGGATTACGTGGAAACGGATACGCCACCCCCGGTGGATGGCACGGCGTCGGCAGAACGTGCGCTGCGCCATCTCTATCCTGAAGACCAAGGCGAGACCCTGGACTTCAGTGAGAGCAAGGAGCTGTCCGATGCTTTCAGCGAACTGCTGGCGATTCGCTCAGAAATGGAAACCCTCAAGTCCACTGAATCCCATCTGAAGCAGCGCATTCAAAGCCACATGGGCGAGGCCTCCAAGGCCACGTTCCCGGGTGGCAGCGTGAGCTGGAAACGGAGCAAGGATTCCGTGGGGCTCAACGTCAAACAGCTACTGAACGACCAGCCGGAATTGCTGGAGCAGTATCCCCTCACCAAGCCGGGCAGTCGCCGGTTTCTGATCCATGCCTAATGTCCCCTTGGCCATGCGGGTGTAACGAGTGCCCCGTGGCCTTTTTTCAGGAGAATCATCATGATTAAAGGGTTAGCCATCACGCCTCCCGTGTTGGGGCGCATCAGTATTGGTCGAGTCGTTGAGAAGAACGGCATTCGGCTGCCACAGAAAGACAATCAATTCACCATCACCTCCCAGATCCAGGAAAAGGATGGCTGGGTACTGCATCCCCTGGATGAAGAACTGAGGAAAGAAGCGCCCAACAACAAGCTGCGAACCATTCCGGTACGCATGTTGTTCAACGAGGCAGATCTCAACCTGCGGGCTGAGTACACGATGTTCGACCGCAAAAGCGGGCGGCCTATGTGTGTTGGGAACGGCGACACCTGCAAGCGCCTGACTCAATCAGGCGTCCAGTCATTGCCATGCCCTGGGCCAACGCTATGCGAGTTCGGCAAAGGTGGTCTGTGCAAGCCCTACGGGCGCCTAAATGTGAAGATCGGTGACGATGATGATCTCGGCACCTTCATCTTCCGAACAACGGGTTACAACAGCATCCGGACGCTGGCGGCCAGGCTGAGCTACTACCAGGCAGTTTCTGGGGGCCTGCTAGCATACATGCCGTTGGAACTGAAGCTGAGAGGGAAAAGCACCACGCAGAGCCGGCGAACTCCAATTTTCTATGTGGACTTGGTGATCAAAGAGGGGGTATCACTGCAGGAAGCGGTGGCGGAAGCGAAAGAAACAGCCAATAAGATGGCAGAGGAGGGCGTTAATCAGGCTGCACTGGATGCGGCGGCGGCCAAGGGATTTGGGAATGCGCTGTTTGAGTATGATGAGGAGGAAATGACTGAAGTTGTGGAGGAGCTTTATCCCCTCTCTTCAGTCGGACCTGCGACAAACAGTTCGCTAATAACCTCTAAGCTCAGGAAAGGTTTGGAGTCTCAGCACTCGTCAGAGTACTGGTAGATTTATTTTTTGTTTGAAACAGTAATAGCCGGGAGATCAAGCTGGATGCCATGGTATTTACCTGAAATATGTAGTTTTCCGTGATAGTTTGGCCATGGGGTGATCTCAAATTTGGTGAGATGGCCCACCTTTAAAGAGGATGGTTACATTTCCAGTACCTGTCATTTTCAGCCGAGGTTCAGGCTTATCGGAAATGACTTTGAAAGCTATACAGGAAGGAAGCAGCTTGTGCCTGATGTGAATGAAACAATTATAGAATGGCTTCAAGGTCAGCAAGACTGGCTACAGCAAGCAACCGAGACACTACTCTCCGATGGCTGTCTATCCGATGTGAAGCTCGATGAGTTGGTCGCCTATCTCAAAACATCTGAGGGTCTGGAGGTTACAAACCACCGCCAATTCGATGGCCTGGCCACTCATGCGACCGCTACCGGGGAGTTGCGACTCACTGAGATTGGCGACATTAGCGGGATCGAAAATCTTGCACCCAGGCAGCCTCTGAACTTCGGTAAGGGGAATCTTTGTGTGATCTACGGGCATAACGGCTCAGGCAAATCCGGTTACACGCGCCTGCTAACGAAAGTTTGCGGAAAACCACAGGCAAACGACCTTAAACCCAATGTGTTCGAAGCGCCGCCTGCTGAGCGCCGTTGTAAGGTTACCTATTCTGAAAACGGGGTAGCAAGCGAGGTGGATTGGCCAGCGAATAGTGCACCGATTGACGCCCTTCGATCTGTCGATATTTTCGACGCCGAAACTGCCGTTGCCTATCTCACGGAGGAAACAGCAGCTACCTACATGCCGCCTTCCGTTGCTCTTTTTGAGGAGCTGGCTAGTGTATGCAACCGCATCAAGGAGAAGCTTCAATCTGAGCAGGAGGCCCTGGTTAGTGCTTTGCCACGGTTGCCTAGCGAATATATGGCAACGCAGGCCGGCGCTGCTTATGGCGGGTTGAATTCGACCATGGCTGAGGCAGATATACAGTCCATCATCCAATGGGAAACATACGATCAGATAACCCTGGATCAATTGGGGGAGCGTTTAAAGACAGCAGATCCAGGACAATTAGCTCGCAACAAACGGAATACCAAACAGCAACTCGAGCAACTTTTGTCGAAGCTCAAAGCGGTTGCGACTGCATTCGGAAAAGACGGCCTCGATTCGATCCGCTCGCTGAGAACTGATGCAATCAATAAACGTCGTATGGCCACAGAGGCGGCTACGGTGGAGTCTGCCGAGTTGGAATGCGTCGGCACGGATACCTGGCGTGCGCTTTGGGAAGCAGCACGAGCTTATTCTCAAACTGTCTATCCCGGGCAACAGTACCCAGTTACAAACGATGCACGATGCGTCTTGTGTCATCAAGAACTGGGGGAGGAAGCGCAGCGGCGGTTACTGGATTTTGAAAGTTTCGTGCAAGGCCGTTTGGAGACCGAAGCTAAGGCGGCAGAAGAGTCCTATCGGCAGGCTTTGGCGGCCCTGCCCTCGGGGCTGACAGAGGAACAGTCTGCAACAGCATGCCAAGCGGCCGGGTTGAACGGCGGTCCATGGGAAACAAGGCTCATGGAATCGTGGCGTAAAATCGTCAATACGCGTGCTGTTCTTTTGGAACACGAGGCGAAAAACATTGCAGAACCCCTGGAATGGCCGACCGATATCATTGAGGAGCTGAGCAATCGGATTCAATTGTTTGAACGTGAAGCCGCACAGCACGATGAAGACGCGAAACACTTTGATCGTGCCCAAGCCATCAAAGAAAAGTTGAACCTAGAAGCTCGAAAGTGGACCGCGCAGCAGGCTGCAGCGATTCGTGCCGAACTTGAGCGCCTTCGCAAAGTGGCGCTCTACGAAAAGTGGAAGCGTTCAACGAATTCCCAAGGTATTTCGCGTAAAGCGGGGGAAATTGGCGAGCAGGTTATTACTCAGATGTTCGTGGATCGTTTTAATCGCGAATTAAAAGCATTGGGCGCCTCCCGGATAAAGGTTGAGCTTGGCAAATCGCGCACAACAAGGGGGAAATCGCTCCATAAGCTTCGGCTGAAGGGGGCGCAAACTGGCCGAGACTTACCGGAGTCGGTATTAAGTGAAGGTGAGCGTCGGGTTGTGGGATTGGCAGCGTTTCTCGCGGATGTCGCAGAGCAGCCTCACGCTGCCCCCTTTGTCTTCGATGATCCTATTTCTTCACTGGATCATGATTACGAATGGCATGTGGCAGTTCGGTTGGCTCAGTTGGCGCAAACGCGACAAGTGCTTGTGTTTACACATCGGCTATCGCTATACGGAGCGGTGGAAGATGCTGCCAAGAAGGTTGGTGATGCTTGGAAAAATAACCATTTGCAGCAGCTTTGTATCGAGTCCTTTTCTGGCACTGCAGGACATCCGGCAGATCAAGCGGTATGGAATGCCAATACCAAGAAAGCCAACAACATCCTATTGCAACGGCTCGATGACGCTAGGAAGGTAGGTGAAGCCTCAGGAGCTGAAGCATACAGGGGCCTAGCTCAAGGTATATGTAGTGACTTCCGAAAATTGCTGGAGCGGACCGTTGAAGACGATCTTCTGAATCAAGTTGTGAGGCGCCATCGCCGCAGCGTCACGACGGACAACCGATTAGCCCCGTTACCGTTGATTAGCCCTGAAGATTGTCAGCTTATTGATGACATGATGACCAAGTATTCCTGCTACGAGCATAGTCAGTCATCGGAGGTGCCGGTCTTTATTCCAGAAGCAGATGAGTTGCGAGCCGATATCGAGTCACTGAAAGCATGGCGTGAGAGCTTCCGAAAGCGCCCCGAAGGAAGTGTTGCCAGTGCCTGAGTCTGCTCCCGTTACGGTAAGCGTGCGAAGTTTCGTCGAGTTCTTTGGTGAATCTTCTTTGCCGGTGGCAGTCGACACATACCAGCGCGGCTTTGTGTGGGACCTGGAGAAGGTAACGCAGCTTGCGGAGGACCTGGTAGCGTACGAGGAACTGGGTGAGGAGGCTCCACCTTATTACGTGGGCACGGTGCTGGTTCACCGCAGTCCGGCGAAGGGTAAGCGCTTTATTATCGACGGACAGCAACGGTTGACTGCTCTGACCATCCTGTATCGTCAGCTAACCGGTTCCCTGCCGGAACAGTTTGCCATGACATACTCTTCACGATCGGCGCGCCGCATTCGCTCGGCGGCAAAAACCTTTCAGCAGCTGCGAAAACCCGGCAAAGAGATCTTTAAACGGATTCGGTTCACCATTATCGAAGTTGATCGGGTAGATCTGGCCTTTACCTTCTTTGACACGCAGAACAATCGGGGTGTGCCCTTGCATGCGACCGATTTGCTCAAGGCCTATCACCTGCGTGCAGTAGAAGGTGAAGCGAGAGAACGACTGCAAACGCTGTGTGCCAGCGGCTGGGAGCAAGTCCAGCAAAGCCGCACTGCGCTCGGCCCGGAGGTAGAGGTCAAGGACTCTGCTCCGCGCCTGTTCAATCTGTTTCTATGGCGGGCAAGGTGTTGGACCGGCAAGCAACTGCGACTTGGTGGCCATGACGCACTAATGGAGGCTTTCCAAAAAGATACCTGGCCGCTGACCGGCCCGGAAGATGGCATTCCGCTCTACCGTTCCCGTCAGAATCGCCTGGGCACCCATCTACGGCTGGGTGAGGCCGGACAACGGGAAATCCAGACTCACCCCATCACCTTGAGTGCACAGGCGGCCGACCTGCCTTTTGCTATTCGTCAGCCAGTGCACAAAGGGATCGGTTTTTTCCTCTATGCTGAAAAGTATGGTGCCTTGTTGCAATGGATGCTGGTGGACGAAACCTCTTCTTCGCAGCGGGTCTGTTTTCGGCGAATCCACACCGACCTCATGGGGGCGAACTCAATTTATCTTCGCGAAATTTTCGTTCTCGGGGCGCTGATGTATGCGGATCAATTTGGCGAGGAGCGGCTGTGGGAGTTTGCACTCTGGTATGAACACGCGCTTGGAGCGATCCGACTGGAGAAACAGCAGGTGCGTTACGAAGCGGCAAAGAATTTTTTTCGCGATGATGCGCTCAACCTGCTTGACGTTATTGCTGGGGCCTATCTTCCAGATCAAGTCATAGGCCATCTGAAGCGACACCATCGTCATGACAGGATCTACGCTGACGAGCAGATCGAGATCGGAAAAGGCGTGCAGGGGCACTACAAGCAGGCAGTATTGCGCTATTTCAAGATGCCATCCCCAAGCCTTAAGGGGAAAGCAGGATGGATAGAGCACTTGGTCAGCGTGGATCAGGAGGAGGCCGGCCATGGCGTATGATTCGCAACTTATCAGCCTGGCAGAAATCGTTGAGAAGGAAGAATCCTGGACTTTCAATGTGCCCATCTATCAGCGCCTCTACGTGTGGGGAAGTGACGAGGTGAAAACCCTGCTTGATGATCTCGTCAACGCCTATGAGCGGGATGAAGACTTGTTTTTCCTGGGGGGGACTCTGGTAGTCGAGCAGCCATCTAATCATGGACGGAAGTTTGAACTGATCGACGGGCAGCAACGCTTCACCACCCTGTGGATGCTTTGTCATGTCTGGCGCCGGGCGCTTGAGCCCTTTTTGACAGTCAAAGAGGGTAGAGAGAATCTTCTGCGTCTGGGCTTTGCCATCCGTCCGACGGTCAATCGTTACCTGAAATCTTTGGTTCTAACCGGGCATGATGCGGAGACAGAAACGGCGAGGGAAACCCACAAGATGCGAGAGGCTGTTGCAACCATGGAGGCGCTCTTCAAGCGCCGAGGTCTTCCCCATGGTGTCAGCTTGGACGAGCATTTGGCGGGCCTCAGTCGGTTTGTTTTCGAGAAGGTTAAGCTGGTCTTTACCGTGGTTCCCACCGAGACCGATTTGAACAAGCTGTTCGAGGTGATCAACAATCGTGGAGTGCAACTCCAGCACCACGAAATTCTCAAGGCTCGGATGTTGGACGCCATCTCAGACCAGGAGCGTCAGGCTTGTGCCATTTTATGGGACAGTTGCGCCGACATGGGAGAGTTTGTGGAACGCGGATTGGCGGCCAACTCCGCGCTAAGCGCTAAGGATGTCGCGCAGCTCTGCGACGCGGATGCGATGGTTCGTGATGCTGAGCCCCTGGCTAAGGCTGTGGCGGTACTCAAGCGGCTCAATGCTACCGTCCAAGATCAGGGGGCGGCCGATGCTCTCGGGCTGGACGAGATTTTGATTTCGCATGAAGAGTGTGGGGAGTTAGATAATAAGGATAAGGGAGAGCCCCAGGAGGGAACGACATGGATGCGAAGCATCGTCGGCTTCCCAATGTTTTTGCAGCATGCTCTTCGTATCTGGCTGATCCGTGAGGGCCGCCCGGATCTTCCGCGCATTTTGGATCGGGAGCTCCTGCAGATGTTTGAAACGCATTTTTTTATGACGGGACGGAGATCGAGCAGGCGGAACGCTGTCGCTCCTTCATCAAGTTGCTCTGGGAGCTGCGCTACCTTTTTGACAAGCATTTCATCAAGTGGGTCGACCGTGGTGATGAAGAGATCCACATGATCAGCCCGCTCAGTTTAAGTAAAAGCGACGGAGCGCTTAGTTTGAGCCGTGGTAGGGAAAGCGAGAAGCAACAAGGATTCGGCTTGCTCCAGAGCATGCTTTATCACTCGCAGGAAATCACGACTCACTACTGGATCACGCCCCTGCTGAACTTTATCCATAAAGGCCCGCAAGAAGCAGAGAATTATTATGAATACCTCCGACACCTCGACACCCACCTTCTTGGATCAACCATAGAGGGAAGTCTGATTGAGCGGACAAAAACGTTTCTGGACAAGCCTTGGTCACGCCATGAGTTGAACCACGAGGAGGCGCTCAGGAAGGAACATGGCGTCGGATTTCGGCACTACTGGTTCTATAAGCTGGAATTTGTTCTTTGGTATCTGTATCGGAACGAAAATGCTGGATGGCGTGACTTTCGTTTCACAGCCAAGAACTCTGTTGAGCATATTTCTCCCCAAAATCCAGTAAAGCAGGACGACGATCGCGTGGAGAAAATGCGGCATCGCTTCGGCAATTTAGCGCTTGTCTCTCGAAGCTTGAATTCCGAATACGGTAACCTGCCTTTCAACGAAAAACGGCAAAGGTTCATTAACAACAACAAATCGACAGTGGATTCGCTGAAGATGAGCGTGATCTACAGGCACGAGACCTGGAGCGATACCTTCGCTCAAGAGCACGAGAACGCTATGATTTTAGCTTTTGACAAATACGCAGCAAGTTTGAAGTCAGGGGGGGTAACGTAGGTTGCTCCTAGTAGTGAGTTTGATTCTTGCCTTTAGCCAGTACAGTTGAAACCGCTTGCTCCTCAAAAAAAGGAAGTACTCCATGCCAATAACGGACTACCACGCCAAGTATTTTGCCTACGAACTCACCAGGCAGCGTCGTGGTGGTGACGTTGGTCGTCTGACCCAGTCGCTATTCGATGCCTCAGTCGACCTGAACCCCCACCAGATCGATGCAGCGCTCTTCGCTTTGCAGAACCCCTTGGTAAAAGGTGTGATCCTGGCGGACGAGGTCGGCCTGGGTAAAACCATTGAGGCTGCCCTGGTGCTGGCACAGTACTGGGCAGAACGCAGACGAAGACTGATTGTCGTCTGCCCAGCGGCTCTGCGTAAGCAATGGGCAAACGAGCTGGCAGAGAAATTTCATCTACCCTCGCAGGTTCTGGATGCCCGAACCTATAAGGAGTTGCGGAAGCAGGGGGTAGCAGATCCGTTCGACCAGCCCGGTGTTAACGTCATTTCTTACAATTTTGCCGCGAGAATGTCGGAGAAACTACGGCTTACACCGTGGGATCTGGTTGTATTCGACGAAGCCCACAAACTCCGCAACGCCCATCGGGAAAGTCACCGGACTGGCCAGGCTATCAAAGAAGCCTTCGGCGCTTGCAATAAGTTGCTGCTGACGGCAACACCACTACAGAATTCCCTGATGGAGCTGTACGGACTGTCGACGGTCATCGACAGCCAGCTGTTTGGTGATGCGCTCAGCTTCCGGCGACAGTATCTACGCGGTGGTGAAGATTTGGAAGGCCTGAAAGAGCGACTTCAGGAGTTCACTAAGCGGACCCTGCGCAAACAGGTTCTGGAGTACATTCGTTACACACAACGGCGTGCGATCACGATTCCCTTCGCCCCATCGGAAGACGAGCTGCGGCTCTACCATCTCGTCTCTGCTTACCTGCAGCGTGAGAACACTTACGGCGTACCCCAGCAACAGCGCCACCTGGTCACTCTGGTGGTTAGGAAACTGCTGGCATCCTCAACGAGTGCTATAATCAATACGCTTGAGACGATGATCGACCGGCTGAAAAGGCTGGAGCAAACTCAGGAGGACGAAGACAACTGGCTGGAAAAACTGATCGGTAGTGAGGATGTCGAAGATGACCTCCTCGATGAAGCCGCCGACGGAGAGGGCGATTATCAAGTTGAACAACCGGATGAGCCCATACAACTGGACCGCCTCCGTGGTGAGATTGCTGAACTGGAACAGTATTTGGATCTGGCGCACAGAATCACCGAAGACGCTAAATCCGGGGCTCTGCTGAATGCGCTGGAACAGGGCTTCAGCCACATGACGGAAATGGGGGCGGAGCGTAAGGCCGTTATCTTCACCGAAAGCCGGCGAACCCAGGATTATCTGCTCAAATACTTGGAACGCCATGGCTATCTCGGCAAGGTCGCCACATTTAGTGGTACCAATAATTCCAGCACTACGCAGGCGATTTACAAGCGATGGCTCACGCGTAATGAAGGTTCTGATCAGATTACCGGTAGCCCTGCAGTTGACCGGCGCACAGCGATTATCGATCACTTCAGGGACGATGCAGAAATACTCATTGCCACCGAAGCTGCAGCAGAGGGCGTTAACCTTCAGTTCTGCAGCCTGGTGGTTAATTATGATCTGCCCTGGAACCCCCAGCGGGTAGAGCAGCGCATCGGGCGCTGCCATCGCTACGGTCAGAAATTTGATGTCGTCGTCATCAACTTCCTCAATCAGAAGAATGAAGCAGATCGGCGGGTCCTTGAACTGCTCAGTGAGAAGTTTCACTTGTTTGATGGCCTGTTTGGCGCGTCAGACGAAGTGCTGGGCCGAATCGAGTCCGGTGTCGACTTCGAGAAGCGCATAGCGGCCATTTACGACACCTGCCGGTCTCAGGTCGAAATCGAACAGGCTTTCAATGATCTTCAAAAGGAACTGGAAGAAAGCATCAACCGGCGAATGCAAGAGACTCAGGAAAAGCTTCTGGAGCATTTCGATGCCCAAATTCATGATTTGCTGAAGATCCAGCGCGAGAAAGCAGAGCAACAGTTGGACCGGGTAAGTCGCCTCTTCTGGCAGCTCACGAGGCATCAACTTTTCCCCTTCGCAACCTTTGATGAGAACCGTCTGTCATTTGAGTTGAATGAAAGTCCGTTAACCAAGGTGCCTACCGGTGCTTACGAGCTGATTCGAAAGGGCGAGAAACCGTCAGAGCACGCCCACCTATACCGGTTAAGCCACCCCCTCGGTGAGTACGTTTTGGATACTGGCCGTAGGTTGGAAACGCCGGTAACGGAAATGGTGTTCAATCTGACTGGTCACGAGGCGAAACTTTCTGCACTCCAGAATCTGCCGGAAAAATCCGGATGGCTTGAACTGAATTTGCTTGAGCTGCAAAGCTTTCAGCGTGAAGAGCACCTGGTTTTTACCGCAGTCACGGATGCCGGACAGCTGCTTGATGAAGAGCAATGCGAACTCTTTTTCCGGCTGCAGGGTGAGGTGCTGAGCAATGACGCTGACGGCCCCGTTCAGCAACCGGGGCGGCAGCTAAGTGAAACCGTTACCAGGCAACTGGATGCCCGGCTCAGCCGATTGCTCGACGAGAACAACGAATACTTCCAGCGTGAGCGGACCAAGCTCGAAGCCTGGGCGGATGATCAATTGTTGAGTGCAGAGCAAAAGCTCGAGGACACAAAAGCTCAGATCAAGGAAGCAAAGCGCCAGTCCCGCCTGGCAGAAAGCGTTGAAGATCAGAAGCATGCTCAAGAAGAGATCAAGCGTCTCAGTAAGTTGCAGCGCCGGCAGCGACAGGAAATATTCGATGTGGAAGACGAGATAGAAGCCCGCAGGGATGCCTTAATTGATGCGCTGGAGCGCCAGATGCATCAGAGCAGTAGCACCCATCACCTGTTTCGAATTCGATGGCGCCTAGCCTGATCTTTAGCTGTCAGTTCGATTAACAATCTTCCAGCTATTTGTGGGAGAATCCTCAGCATTTCTGACCTGCCAAGTTCGATTTTTAAACAGGGAATACCATGAGTAACGCGACACAGCAGTTAAAAGCCCAGCAACGTCGACAGAAATTTGCCGACCTTTTGCGCGAAATGTTCCAGCTCAATCAGCCGGAACTGGATTTTGGGCTCTATCGCATTATGCATGCCCGTAAAGATGACATTAACCGGTTTATTGAGCAGGACCTGCCGAGGATCACTCAGGAAGCATTCAGCCAATACGCCAGCCAGGATCAGGCTCAGCTGGAAGCCGAACTGGAAGAGCACATCAAGAGCGCGAAAGGCCTGGGTATGGATCCGGATGCGATTCCCAAGGTGCAGGAACTCAAGCAGCAGTTGCAGGGTGGATTTGACCTCGCGCGGGAAGAGGGCGAAGTTTACGACGCATTGGTCACCTTCTTTAACCGCTACTACAACGAGGGTGACTTCCTGTCACGCCGGGTATACAAAGACGGCACCTACGCGATTCCCTACCAGGGGGAAGAAGTGGTACTGCACTGGGCCAACAAAGACCAGTACTACATTAAAAGCAGCGAAACCTTGCGGGATTACAGCTTCCGCCTAAACCCGGATGCTGGCCCCGGCGAAGACCCCATGCGGGTTCATTTCAAGCTGGTGGATGCGGAAGCCGGTGCCAAAGACAACAATAAAGAATCCACTGATAGTCGCCGAGTCTTCGTGCTGGACGCAGAGAACCCGTTTGAGCTGATCATAGGTGAGGCAACCGAGTACGGTGATCAGCACACCGAACTGCAATGTCGGTTCTTATTTCGGCCGGCAACGGAAAGCGACTGGACGGAAGCCGAGAAGAAGAAAGCGACAGCTGCAGCCCAGAAGAAACCGCCGACACAAGATGCGCTCCGAGTGATTGCGGAAGCAAGGCTTTTGGGCGCGGCCTCCGATGTGCCGGAGCATTGGAAGAGTGCGCTTGCTAAGCCTTACCGTAAAGCCGATGGCAACCAGGCTGATTATTCAATGCTGGCTGGGCAACTGAATAACTACACTAAGAAGAATACGTTTGACTATTTCATACATAAAGACCTCTCAGGCTTTTTGACTCGCGAGCTGGATTTCTACATCAAGAATGAGCTTCTCGATTGGGATGACCTCGCCTCTTTGAAAAATGACACGGCAAGACTTGCACCACTGCTCAGCAAGATTGAGGTGATTCGCTCTCTGGGCGAGAAGATCATTGCGTTTCTTGCGCAGCTCGAGAACTTCCAGAAGAAACTTTGGTTGAAAAAGAAGTTTGTAACCGAGGCTCACTACTGCCTTACTCTTGAGCGTCTAAAAGATGACTCCGATCTATTTGATGAAGTAATGTCAAATGATGCTCAGTTAGAAGAATGGTCGACAACTTATAAGGTTGATATTGATAATTTTTGTAAAGAATATAAATCCAGTGGTATAAAGAGCCTGGTGGAAGATTATAGGTATCAGTACTTGATGGTCGATACCTATTATTTTGATAACAATTTTAAAGAGCGCTTGATTGCCAGTATTGAATCAATTGACAAAGAATGTGATGGTTTGTTGGTTAACTCTGAAAATTTCCAGGCTTTGAATCTTATTAAGGAAAAGTATCGTGATAAGGTTCAGTGTGTTTACATTGATCCGCCTTATAACACCGATGCGTCGCCTATAATTTACAAAAACGGTTTTCGTTCATCTTCATGGGCTAGTATGCTTAATGATCGCGTGGGGTTAGGTTCAGAGTTTTTGAAGAGTAGTGGTATATTCTGTGCGACGATTGACGATTTTCAATTCCGCGAGTTAAGTTGGATTATTGAAAGTATATTTGGTGAAGATAGCATTCTTGGTACATCTACGATTCGTAACAATCCAGCAGGGCGGTCTACGAAGAAGGGGTTTGCTGTTGCTCATGAATATGGGATTTTTGCACGAAAAAGCCAAGATGTTGCCCTCGGTCGTCTAGAGCACAGTGAAAAACAAAAAGAAAGGTATAAGGAAAAGGATGAGAAAGGCCGATTTGAATGGGTGAACTTCCGCAAGCATGGCGGTGCAAATGCTAATCGATCCGCTAGGCCTAAGCTATTTTATCCAATAATTATATCCGGCGATAGAATCAGAATCCCAGAAATGGAATGGGATGCTGCCCGGCGAGAATGGAAAATAATAGAGAAATTGTTCGGGTCGCAGGAGATGGTAGTTTATCCGATCGCAGAAGATGGGTCTGAAAAGACATGGAAATGGGAGCATGCTTCAGTTACAGAGAGTATCGAAGAATTCTGTGTGAGACCAGATAGGACAGGTTCGCCTTCCGTTTATCTCAAGGCCCGTATAAATGAGGACGGAACTTTACCGCTCACTATTTGGTCGGATTCGAAATACTCTGCCTCGGATTATGGAACAAACTTATTGAAATCTATGTTCCCTGGGGAGCAAGCTTTTAGTTTTCCTAAGTCGGTTCATGCTGTCGAAGACAGCATTACTGTTTCTTCCGGGAGTGATCACGATGCTATCGTTCTTGATTATTTTGCTGGATCGGGAACCACTGGACACGCTGTAATTAATTTAAATAGAAAGAATGGTCATCGTAAGAAATTTTGCTTAGTCGAGATGGGCGAGTATTTTCGAGAAGTTACACTGGGTCGCCTAAAGATGGTTGTTTATAGTCCGAAATGGAGGAATGGTTCCCCGGTTTTAGATGGGCAAGGTTTTAACTTCAGTAATTCTTCGTACATGTTCAAGTATATCTCTCTCGAAAGTTATGAGGATGCACTGGGGAACCTTTCTATACAGAGACCTAAGACTTCGTCAGGCTTGTTTTCCGATCAGGAGCCATCAAGCTCCGTTGCTCGCGAAGCCTATGTTCTGAATTATATGCTTGACGTTGAAACAAGAGAGTCACGCTCCTTGCTAAACGCCAAGCTTTTTACAGACCCAAGAACATATGAGCTCAACGTTCGCTCCGCCGGTGGGGATGAAACTAAACCAGTAAACGTCGATTTGCTTGAGACTTTCAACTATCTGCTGGGCTTGGAAGTAGAACATATTGCCGCACCAATTCACTTCGAGGCGGAGCTGATCCAAGGCGAATACGGCCGCTGGAAGGCTAAGGTTAAGCGCAGTGAAACCGGTAAGTGGTGGTTCCGAACCGTCTACGGCACGAATCGGGCCGGGCAGCAGGTGCTGGTGGTATGGAGAAACCTGCCGTCGGTCATTGATGGTGAGGCGGATGGCATCCAGAAGGACAATGCCGTGTTGGATGCGGTACTGATCGAGAAGCTCTCTATTCGCCTGACCGAAAGCCAGGATGACGAGATCGACGTGCTGTATGTAAACGGCGACCACAACATCAGTATTCCCCGGTCCCGCAAGGGTGAGCCCATGGAGCACGCGCGTATCCAGCTGATTGAGGAAGCTTTCCATCGGCTGATGTTCGCTGACACCGAAGCGGTTCACTAAGGGGAATATCATGGCAGCACGAAAATCCGGCAAGGGCAGCAAACAGACTCTGCCATTCCGCCATCACCTGGTGCTCAACCAGTGGTTGTTTTCCCTGTTCGGCTTCGACTCTCTCAGTGGCCAGTTTGATCTGGGAAATCGGGAAGCGCCGACGCTCGAGGCGTTTCGCGACCGTTTTCAGCTGATCGGCGAAACCAGCGGCCGCAATGCCGAGGGCGAGCATCTGATCATTCAGAGAATGCGTGAAAACCTCAACGAACACGCGAAGCTGAGCGATGAGCAACTGCTGGAGTACGACCGCCGGATTAAGCAGCTGACAGATACCATCAATAACGCACGCCTCGCCTCCGGTGAGGAGCCGATTGAATGGAAGTATTTCCAGTACTTGATGCTGCTGTTCACCGAGATCTACCTGGACTACCTGTTCACCAAACCGGATGAGTTGCTGGAGGCGCTCAACGAACAGATTGAGCGTTGGAATGATCACTGGGTTGTGGAGCAGGGCTTTAATCACAAACCGCTGGATTTACTGAACCCAGAGGATGATCTGTGGCCGCAGCTCAACATGGTGGCCTATTGGAGCGCGACTGGTTCTGGTAAAACCCTGATCATGCACGCGAACATCCTGCAGTATCGCTTCTACCTGCAGCGGTATGGCAAAGCCGGGGATATCAACAAAATTATTCTGCTGACCCCCAACGAAGGGCTTACCCAGCAACACCTGCGTGACCTGGAGAAATCCGGAATCCGAGCCAGCGAGTTCTCTGCCCGTGGTGGTGAACTGTTCGCCCAGGATGTGATTGTTATCGACATTAACAAGCTCCGTGATAGCGAGAAGAAGAAAACGGTAGCGGTCGACTCTTTCGGCTCTCGCAACTTGTTGTTGGTGGACGAGGGCCACCGGGGCACGGCCAGTGGTGGTGGCAGCTGGTACGAATACCGGCAAAAATTGTGTTCGCTGGGTTTCTCCTTCGAATACTCCGCTACGTTTGCCCAGTCAGGTTCCAAACACGAGAACCTGCGGCAGACGTATACCAAGGCCATTCTGTTCGATTACTCCTACCGACATTTTTACGGGGATGGCTACGGTAAGCAGTCTCAGATTTTGAACCTGCAAGCGAATCCCAATGCCCAGGATGAATTCCGTTACTTGGTTGCCTCGTTACTGAGTTACTACCAGCAACTGCGGTTGTTCGAGGAGCAAAAACCCAACTTCAAGCCCTTCAACTTGGAGAAGCCATTGTGGGTGTTTGTAAGCTCCAAGGTAACGGCAACGCTGTCCAGCGGTGAAGCTTCAGACACGGTTCAGGTGCTGGCGTTTATTGACCAGGTATTGCATAAGCAGGAAGAAACGGTTGCCGCGATTGATTACCTGCTGAAACGCGGCATGGTTGCCAAGGGCGGTACCGATCTGCTGCATGGTCGGTTCAATTACCTGAAAGAGCTGGGTGAAAGTGGGGAGGCGCTTTACCACGACCTGCTGGAAAGGGTATTCAATAGTAGTGGTGGTCGCCTCCACATTGAAAATATTACCGGTATTCCTGGTGAAATTGCGCTTCGAGCTGGCACGTCAGATACGCCGTTCGGTGTCATCAACGTCGGGGATGATGCAAAGCTGGTCAAACTCTGCGAGAAGCACGACCTGTTCACTCAGGATTCTCGCTTTAGCGAAAGCCTGTTCCACGGGATCAACACCGACAGTTCACCGGTCAACCTGCTGTTGGGCTCGAAGAAGTTCACTGAGGGCTGGAGCAGTTGGCGTGTTTCCAACATGACGTTGATGAACGTCGGTAAGAATGAGGGTGCGCAGATCATTCAGCTGTTCGGTCGCGGTGTAAGGCTGAAGGGCTGGAAAACAACGCTAAAGCGTTCTGCCGAGCTGGCAACCGGATTGAAAGAGGCCGGTATAGAGCGGCCTGAGCACATCGGTGTCATGGAGACACTGAATATTTTCGGGGTGAAGGCCGATTACATTGCTCAGTTCCGGAAAGAGCTGGAAGACGAGGAGATTCCGGTTAACGAGGGTCTCGAAGAATTCGTGCTTCCGTTGAAGCCGATGAAAGACCTGCGTAAGGATCTTCATGTCGTTCGGGTGAAGGAAAGCATTGCCAATAAGGCCATTGGCGGTTCCGGTACCGCATTTCAGGAACTTGCCGAACAGGTGGTACTGAAGGCGCCAGGGGATTTGCAGCCGACTGAGATTGACTACTTTTGCAATCCGCCAAGGGTCAGTCTGGATTTCTATCCCCAGGTTGGACTGTTCGCAACCGACAAGAAGGGCGTTCAGAACACCGGTGCCAAAATTCAGCGTTTGAAGCCAACTCACATCGCGTTGCTGGATATGCAGCGCCTTTATTTCGAGCTGCTGGCATTCAAGCGGGACAAGCGTTGGTCGAACCTGACCATTACTCAGGATGTGGTGGAAAAGCTGCTCACAGACAACCGGTACGACTGGTACCGGCTTTATGCCCCGGATGAGGCCATGGAGCTGGGTCGGCTGGAGAAGATGACCCTGTGGCATGACATGGCGATCTCTCTGCTCAGAAAGTACTGTGAGCTGTTCTATGGCTTCCGGAGAAAGCAGTGGGAGGCGGACAAGCTTGAATACCGGCCTATTACTGAGAACCGGAAGTATTTGCCTGGTGTCAGCGAGGCGGCGCCAGACGGCAGCTACACGATCACGCTGGACCGAGTACGGCATGACTCATTGATTAAGCAGCTGTCCAATCTCCGCGAAAGTATTGCCGAGGGGGATGTGGACTTCTGGAATCAGAAGGTTGCAGAAGGGCTGGAATTCATTTGGTGCGAGCGCCACTTCTATCAGCCTCTGCTGGCGTCGACACAAGGCTTGGACTTCCAGGTAAGCCCGGTTTCACTGAACAAGGGTGAGGCTGATTTTGTGCGAGATGTACAGTCAGCCACAAAATCTGGTGCGTTTGAAGGCTACGAAGTCTACCTGTTGCGGAACCAGACAGGGCAGGGTGCCGTAGGTGTGTTCGTCGACGGCGGCTTTTACCCGGACTTCATCTTGTGGCTAGTGAAAGGCCAGTCGCAAAAAGTCGTGTTCGTCGACCCGAAAGGCCTCCGCCATCACAAACCGGATGATCCCAAAGTTCGCTTCCATGAGACCATCAAGGATATCGAGCGAGACCTGCGCCAGCAGCAACCTGAGAACGCCGGAATCGAGCTCCATGCATTCCTGATCTCGGAAACCCACTCCTCCCAGCTGGTGAGTCAGTGGAGGGATGCTGCGGGCCAGCCCGTGACACGGGAGCTTATGGAAAGCTGGAATATCCTCTTCCGGGAGGAGGATGACCGATATATTGAGAAGCTGGTTGAGAGCGTTTCTGCCGTTTAGACGTGGAGTAAGTTTGGGGTGTTGCCCGGGAATATCGTTCAATTTCCGGGCTGCTTCCCTGAATTAAAAGAAGTGAGAAAGTGACTGCTCAGCTTTTTCTTCTTCTGGATTTTACATCTTGAGGTGTAAGGAATTCGAAATTTCGAATGCAGTTATCTGTTAAATCAAAATCCGCCTCCATTTCCCTCGTCACTGTTTCAAGAGCGCCCACTGAGTCCCCAAATTTTGTTGTTTTTGCTGGCGAGTCATATTTGTTGAAGTTTTTGAGGTAGAATTCAAGAGCTTCCGGTTTTTGGCGTTTTAGTTTATCTATTAAGTCTCTTGCAATACTTTTTCTGCTTCGGGAAGGTGTTACGATATTTTTTTGGTCCCACAGGTAAAGCCCTACCGAGCGACGTACGTTACTTTGTTCTACGCTCCAGCGCTTATGTATAAGCCCTTCACTTAATCTGAGGCGATCTATTGTAGATGATAGATTTCTCTTCGCTTCTTTTTTTGCCTTAGCTCTATTTTTTTTAAAGCCGCCCAGATCTTCTGGTTCTGCGATTAGCGACAGTCCTTTGTTATAGTTATTTAAATGATCGATCTGAAGTTTGATTGTATCTAATAAATTTTTGATGCTGCACTGGCTCCTATTTACATAGAAGGCTATCTTGTAATTACTTTTATCTCCGATAATCTGGTTTCCAGGGAGTCGCCAGCAATTAATTACCTTATCCTTTATATCTGAAAACTTCTCATTTTCGATGATAAATACAACAAGGTCCCATGGGTTGGTGATCGCCTCCTGGTGCTCTTTTGTCGATATTTGAATACCTTGGAGGTGGCTTCCCTCTTTGGCAAAAGTAAAGTTTGGGATTGGGATGATATCTTTGATTTCTAGGTTTTTTATAATGAATGCTTCCATTAGTGCTTCTGAGCTAATTAGAGGCAACCAAAGTTCAGTTATGAGGAATCCGTATTTATAGGTGAGGTTATGAAGCCGAGATACAACTACTATTTCGTCATGGGTGAGCGTATTGATGAAGTCGTCGTAGTAAGCACGTTCCGTTTCAAAGTGAATGTCGATGAAACCGTCTGTTAGGAGCTTTTTATGGAACGCATATGTGATTCCAAAGCAGAATTCATTCAGTTCCACTTCCAGCTCTTGAGGGCTGGGTGAAGGTCGCCACGGTTTAGGTGGTGAAAGCTTATGCAGCAGGAGAAAAGCTTCATCGATCAGTTGGTTTCTTTCTTGGATACCATGTTCTTTGGCGCTACCTGATTGCGATAATTCAGGTTGAGCATGGCGGCTAGAATATAAAAAAAGCCAGAGATTGAGGTGTCGTTGCTCGGCAAAACCTTCATCCAGCGTGTCCTGCAAATCGGCATAACTCATTGATGGCGATGTTCTTTCCATGATTTTTCAGCTATCTCCCACGGGGTTTTGATGTCTCGATTTGGATGATTCTGGTTCCATTGTAGCTGAACCCACATCGCACTTTGTACAGGAGGCTGCATGACCGCACCATCGCTAACTACCGCCGGATCTTTGAGGATTCTCAAAATCCATGAGGTTCTAGAAATGACGTCTCTTTCGCGAGCGACCCACTTCGCGAAACTGAATGTGAATTCCTCAAGCTACGACCCGGACTATCCAAAACCCATAAAACTAGGAGCGCGATCGGTTGGTTACGTTGAGCAAGAGATCATTGACTGGCTGCAGGCGAGGATGGAGGCCCGGTCATGAATCTGCCAGATACTCTTCCGGGACTGCCAGTAATGAACCAGACGCTGCCGGCGCCGGACTCATGTCCAATGACACACAACCTTGTTTTCTCGTTGTTGAGGAAAACCCAGGCACCAGCTGACTTGATTTTGCTGTCAGCATTGTCGACTTATTCCCTTCTTTTGCAGGGCAGGGTCGATGTTGAGCGCCCGGGCGTGGGGGTGGGTCCGGTCTCACTTTTCGGGTTAACAATTGCCGATTCCGGGGAAAGGAAATCTACCGTTGCTCGTCTTTTGGAGAAGCCTGTTGTTGAGTTTCAAGCTAGCCAAAATGAGGAGTACGCAGAAAAAGTGGCCAGCTACGAAGCTGAGACCGAAATTTTCCAGGATGCAGTAAAAGTATTAAGAAAGAGAATCTCAGGCAGACTGAAAAAGGAGCTAGATGTCGATGATTTGAAGTGTCAACTAGTGGAGCTGAGAAAGCAAAAACCGAAAAAGCCAAGAAAAATTCAGATGATTTTTGAGGATGTGACTACCGAAGCAATTGCTGTTGAGTTGAACCAAGGTTGCGGGAGCGCAGCTCTGGTATCTGATGAAGGCGCTACCATCTTGAATGGCAGGATTGTCCAAGATTTACCACGGCTTAACAAGCTTTGGTCAGCTGAGTCGTTCAACGTTACTCGTAAAAGTTCCGAGAGCTTCACTGTAAATGATGCCCGTTTGACTGTTTCTATCATGGCGCAGCCAAGTGCCGTAGCTAAGTTTATGAAAAAAAGAGGAGATGAGTCACTCGGGATTGGTTTTTTGGCGCGCTTCCTCGTGTGTAATCCAGATAGCTCACAGGGTACTAGGCTGTTGAGGGGATCGCTTGAAGGAGATTGTGATGGTTATCAAGACTACCTTCAAAGAGCAAATGAAATACTCCGTACAAAAGAGGGGCATGTTGAAAATTCAAAGACTGGTAGGAAGATACTTCGTTTTACTGAGGAAGCCAAGATTTACTGGGAGTGGCTTTACAATGAAATTGAGCAGAACTTACGAATAAATGGGCGATTTCAGTATGCGAGGGATCATGGCTCAAAACTCGCTGAAAACATTACTAGGATTGCCGCATTGTTATCCTGCATTGAATATGGAGAGGATCAGAAGATATCGATTGATGTTTTGAAAGATGCAGAAGTGATGGGCTTTTTCTTCTCTGACGTTTTTTTACGGTGCTTTGAGTCGACTCCAGAATATGTGAAGGATTTAGGTGCGCTTCGAGATTATCTTCAAGGCGTACGGGATGATGGGCGTCGTTTTGTTAGAAAAAATAAAATTCGTCAGAGTGGGCCTTCTCGCATGAGGAATAAGCCTGTTCTAGATTTTAATTTGGATGAATTGGTTCGGCTTGGGGAGATTTCGATTCTTGTTGCCCATAGTGGCATGATGGTTGTTGATTTATACCCGCACTATCTTCATGACGACTTACAATGGAGTCATTTTTGTTTGGAAAACAGAGTCCCGGCCACTGACTACAGAAGCTTGTTGTAATTTCGAAGCCTATTTTGGGGTTTAAAGTCCGATATTCCTGATATTTGTATCAGGAATATCAAGGTTTTTAGGTCTTCGCGTAACGCCAAAGATTAATATTTAATAATTGTTGATTTTTCTATTTATCGTTGCGTCTTGCTGTGCTTGGCAGGGAGTTTGGGGTGCTTGCGAGTAATCCTGCGTGCGGTTAATAGTAATATTGTATTTTGATACGTCAGCATTTTTTAGTGTTGGCTTATTAAGAATAGGTGTAAAGGGTGATTAGGGGTTGTTGATGATCAAACATTTAGAAACACAGAGGAAGAGGGTGGTGGAGAATACAAACCTTAGTCTCCACCATGATAATCTATATCATGGTCTGCCGGTACAGACATCGGCAGGCCCTTTGGTAAAAGAATGGTTAGAGAGAATTAGACTAAGTATTCTGGGGCAGCTAGCAAAACATAGCCGAGTTCTAGCCCTTAGAATCGATCTCAGGTTTCCGGCTAGTTATTGGGGTTGTGAGGAAGGGTTTCTTGGGAATGAGTTTCTACAGTATTTTAGAGCCCATCTTAAGCGAGACCTTGACCGGCTCCCTGCGAGTAGGAATCATGACTTAATGGTCTTGTTCGCTCGGGAGTATGATAAGAATGAGCGAAAACCACACTTTCACCTACTTATCCTTTTAAATGGGAATGCTATTCGGGGGACTGGAAAGTGGGATTTATCATGTGACAATCTTTATTCCCGCCTTCATGAGGCATGGGCTTATGCACTCGGCATGAGGGCGCCCGAAATTCAGGGCTTGATTCAGTTCGCCAATGGGAGTGCACTTGAGAGCATAGGGCAGAACTACGTTCGTCATGGCTCGATGCTTCTGCAAAGAGGAGATTGGCAGATGTTTCAGAATCTATTTTGGGTAAGCTCTTACTTGGCGAAAGTGGAAACCAAAAACTTCCATGACGGTTGTCGTTCTTTTGCTTCTCCGCGTCTGAAGTTTACCGACTGGTAACTTCAGGCTTCTGCGTAATCCTGAGTACAAGGCTCGGTGATCGTTCTATTTGGCCACCGAGTTTGTGCCCTTGGCAGTCCCCGCAAGTCTTCTTTTAAGTAGGCCGTGTAATCCGATGGCCGCCCTACTGAACTCATCTCATTCCCTTGAGGCGCGCTCTCTGAGATCACTCTTTGATGAAGGTGCATACATCGCACCGTCGGGCTTCTCAGCGCCTATCAGTTGCTCGCTCTCGTTAGTCGCCCCGTACCTGATGTAGTAGCCAACTCATCACGGCCCCAGCCTTTTAAGTTTTCCTTTGGAGTCCGCAACCACAGCGGAGATGCTTTGTTCAAAGTATGAGTGGAGGCTCCGTCTCCGGCCGTATCTGTATCCCATTAACTAGTCGTCAACGCATATTTCCTGGCACGACGTCACAGCGCACTTCAAAACTATACCGGGATTTTGGGCGGTATAGATTGACCGGAGATGGAGCGTGGATACCGGTGAGCTACGATTTAGTAGGCGCCTTGTTGTCGGTTTGGGCCAAAGTGGTCCAGATAGATCTATTGCAGTCTCGGGGCAAAGTGTAATGTTAAGTGTAGCTATTTCGCGTGTTGGAAAAAAAGTTCTTATAAAACAGTATTAACACACTCATGCATCATTGGGGTGTGCTTTGGTGAGTCCTGCTTGGCTGGGTTCTTCGCGGATGCCGTCATATGTCCTCGATAACTGGGGCAATCGTGTAAAAGGGGGGGATGTTATCACGAGCGGGAGTGGGCTCGAAGGTTCTTTCCTGGCGATTCACGGTAAACCCGGATTAGTTGTCTGGATTCGCCAGTTTGGGATAGTTTTTGGCCAGTTGCGCCAGATCATCTGGTTCGTCTACATCGCTTAATGGTTCGCTTTCGTAGCATGACCAGTCGAGCGTTTTGAACCGATCCCTTGTGATCGGGGCAACGTCTGCTGTACTCCATGGGATATCACTGAAAAGCGTATCGGAAAACTGTCGCAGGCCGATGAGGGCGTAGCCACCATCGGTGACCGGGCATAGGCAACAATCGTGATTTTGGAGTGATTGTGCCATGTCTATGAGCCGCTCGGCATCAAGGTCCGGGCAGTCAGTACCCATGATCAGTACGGCTGATCCCCGATCAAGACCGTTCCGAGCCGCCGCCGACATGCGGGCGCCCAGATCACCGTTCACCTGCAAGAACCGTCCGCAGTGTTCGGCGTCGGGCAGTTCGCGCCAGTAGGGGGCGGTCGGGTCCGGTGTGATATGCAGGTCAACCGGCCCCAGGTTTGCGGCTACCGCTTGTTGCAGCGCTCTGTGAAACAGTCGGTCTGCCAGTGCTGCTGCCTCCACCTCGCCCAAGGCCGGAATTAGGCGGGTTTTGGCTCGGCCTGGTTGTGGCTCTTTAGCCATAATGATGATTCGGATGGGTTTCATCGGTAGCGCTCTATAAGTTGTTGGGTTGGTACGCCTCTCCAGTATGCCCAGCGAAGTTGCCACATGAGCAGGATGGTTGACCAGCTGCCTCGAGTGTCCCATCTGCGCCCAGAGGTGGTTACTTTATGCGACAGGCAAATCGGTCGGGAGATCCTTTTCAACCGCTTACTGATTTCAATGTCTTCCATCAGTGGTTGTTCAGGAAAGCCGCCAGCTTTGTTAAATAGAGTTCGTGTCATGAACAAGGCTTGGTCTCCGGTAGCGATGCCGCTGAGCCTCGAACGCCAGTTCATCAAGGCCGCGATCACCGGCAGCATTTTTGAGCGCCCTTCAATCACCACATCAAAGCGCCCCCACCCGGCAGAGCCCGAGCTAAAGGCTTGGCTCAGAAGTTGGTCGGCATCGTCAGGAAGACGGGTGTCTGCGTGAAGAAAGAGCAACCGTTCTGAGTGGCTGGCTAGCGCCCCGGCGTTCATCTGATTGGCGCGGCCCGCTGAGGTGACTACAACCTCAAAACCGGCGTCACGGGCCATGTCTGAGGTTTGATCTGTGCTGCCGCCATCCACTAAGACCACTTCTGCGCCGCGTTGTTGCCAGTGCGCTAAATGCGTTAACAAAGCCGGTAATTCAGCTGCTTCGTTCAGCACGGGTATGATGATGGAGAGCTCGGGTTTAACCATGGAGGCGTTTGGCACGTAAATGCGGTACTCCGGAACATGTTGGGGATTGGCGGGTCAGAAGCGATAATCTTGTTATCTAACCAGAAGGAGCTGCACTTGAGAATACCTTTGTTTGTTCTGCGTCGACAATCACCGGAGTCGTTATGAAACGCCTTATTTTGATGGGGGCTGGCCACGCACATCTGATCGCGTTAAAGCAATGGATAACGACGCCCCTTGACGATGTCGAGTTGGTTCTGGTGACGCCATCAAGATGGCAATACTACTCGGGCATGATTCCCGGGTGGATTGCCGGGCATTACACCATTGATCAATGCCGGGTTGATGCTGAGCCGGTGGCGAAAGCGGCCGGTGCCAAGCTTGTTTTGAGTAGCGTCGTGGAAATCCTGGCGGACGATAAAAAGATTCGTCTGGCGGATGGCGATTTGCTGGATTACAGCTGGCTTTCAATCGATATCGGCGCGAGAACCAACCTTGAGAATCTTCGAGGGTTCACCGGCTCGTTGCTGAGCATTAAGCCATTGGGGCAGTTTCACCAACAATGGTCACGCTTAAACGAAGCGTCTGACGGCAGGGTCCAGCATTTGGTCGTAGTGGGTGGCGGTGCGGCAGGTGCCGAGTTGGCGATGGCCATGGCACATGTCGGAGCGGGAGGCGCTGAAGCGGATGCCAGGGTAAGTTTGATAACGGGTAATCAAGGACTGTTGCCGGATTTTAGCCAACGTTTACGCAAATTGACCCGTCGGAAGCTGGCAAAGCTGGACGTGGACATTGTTGAAGAGCGAGCTGAAGCTGCCGGCCGTTATCTGACTCTGACGAATGGCACGTCCCTGGATCCAGACTTGGTTATGGCGGTAACCGGTTCTGAGGCTTTTCCATTTCTGGCGACAAGTGGTCTGGCGGTAGACGCCCAGGGCTTTGTGCTGGTGAATGAATGCCATCAAAGCCTGTCTCATCCTGACGTTTTCGCGGCCGGCGATGCCTGTAGCCGCCTCGATCAGGCCGTGAAGCGCTCCGGCGTACATGCCGTTCGTGCGGCGCCAGTACTGGCGGACAACCTGCGTGCAGCAATCGCATCTGGCAAGCTTAGAGCCTTTCAGCCCCGAACCAATACGTTGTACCTTATTGCCTGTGGTGACAAGGTCGCGGTCGGGAGTTATGGCCCTTTTTCTTTCTCTGGAAAGTGGGTTTGGCGCTTGAAAGACAAAATTGATCGTGGGTTTGTGGACGGTTTTAACGGGAGATCGAACGATGCAGGCATCCGAGTTGGCGCTTGAGCAAGCTGGAGATCAGTTGGCCACGCTTCTGAAGCAGCAGGGCAGAACGATTGCGACCGCAGAGAGCTGCACTGGCGGTTGGGTTGCTAAGGTGTTGACCGATAGCGCTGGCTCGTCGGCGTACTTGATGGCGGGGTTGGTAACCTACAGCAACGAAGCCAAGAGCACCATTCTGGGCGTGGAGGCGTCTGCGCTGGAAAAGTATGGCGCTGTGAGCGAAGCCGTGGTTCGCCAAATGGTCGAAGGTGCCATAAAGGCTGTAGGTGTTGACGTGGCGGTAGCCATTAGTGGTATCGCCGGCCCCGGCGGGGGGCGCGAGGATAAGCCCGTCGGTACAGTCTGGTTTGCTTGGGGAATGGGAAGCGAGCGTACCGAGGCCAGCGTGAAACGCTTTAATGGAGATCGAGATCAGGTGAGGCGCCAGGCGGTTTTGTATGTCCTGCAAGGGGTTACGGAATATCTTCGGAAGCTGTGATGTTTTTCGCTTGGGCGGGGGTTGGTCTCTGCGAACGCTTATGTTTTAATACTGTTCAAATATACAGGAAAAGCACTGGATAGCCTCCGGTGTATTCTTTTGAATATCGCTGCGGGCCTTAAACATATAGAGGCTCGGGCATTCAGGTAAACAAGGTGGGGCAATAATGGAAGATAACCGCAAGAAAGCACTTAGCGCAGCACTTGGCCAGATTGAGCGTCAGTTCGGCAAAGGTGCCGTGATGAAGATGGGCGATCAGCCCCGCGAAGCCATTCCTGCGGTATCTACCGGCTCCTTGGGATTGGATGTTGCTCTGGGTATAGGCGGCTTGCCATACGGCCGGATTGTTGAAATTTACGGCCCGGAAAGCTCCGGTAAAACCACGTTGACCCTTCAGGTCATCGCTGAAGCTCAAAAACAGGGTAAAACCTGTGCCTTTATCGATGCCGAGCACGCGCTTGATCCTATCTACGCCGAGAAGCTGGGCGTTAACGTAGACGACTTGCTGGTGTCACAGCCTGATACGGGTGAGCAGGCGCTGGAAATTGCCGACATGTTGGTGCGTTCAAACGCCATTGACGTGATCATTGTCGACTCGGTAGCCGCACTGACGCCGAAGGCAGAAATTGAAGGCGAGATGGGTGACAGTCACGTTGGCCTTCAGGCTCGTTTGATGTCTCAAGCTCTGCGTAAGTTGACCGGTAACGTGAAACACGCCAACTGTCTGATGGTCTTTATTAACCAGATTCGTATGAAGATTGGTGTGATGTTTGGTTCTCCCGAAACGACCACCGGTGGTAACGCTCTGAAATTCTACTCATCTGTGCGTCTGGATATTCGCCGTATTGGTGCTGTCAAAGACGGGGACGAAGTGGTTGGTAACGAAACCCGTGTGAAGGTTGTTAAAAACAAGGTGGCGCCACCGTTCAGGCAAGCCGAATTCCAGATCATGTACGGTAAGGGCATCTACCACATGGCTGAAGTGGTCGACATGGGTGTGAAAGAAGGCTTTGTTGATAAAGCCGGAGCCTGGTACGCCTACAACGGTGACAAGATTGGCCAGGGCAAGGCAAACGCGTGCAAATATCTGGAAGAGCATATGGACGTGGCTCAGGAAATCGAGGCTAAAGTTCGTGAGAAGTTAATGCCTAAGCCAGTTAAGAAGGACGAGGCTGCAGCCGCAACGGCTGAGGCAAACGGAGAGTTGCTCTAATAACAGTTAGTGGAGGTGTGTTATGAAGCGATTGCTTATTGTAGCCCATGCCCCATCTCCGAATACTTTGCGGTTGCGGGAAGCCGTTGAAAACGGCGCCCGCCACCCGGATGTTGAATCGGTAGAAGTGGTTGTGAAAGCGCCGCTGGATGCCGGCCCCGAGGATGTTCTGGCTTGCGATGCGATCATCCTCGGTACCACCGAAAACCTCGGCTATATGTCGGGGGCCCTCAAAGATTTCTTCGACCGAAGTTATTACCCCTGCCTTGAAGAGACACAAGGTCTCCCTTTCGCTTTTTACGTTCGTGCCGGGCACGATGGCACTGGTACTAGCCGGGCGATTGAAAGTATTGCCACCGGATTACGTTGGAAGTTGGTTAAAGAGCCTCTGACTTGTCGCGGCGAGTACAAAGAAGAATTTGTTGAGCAGTGTGAAGAGTTGGGGCTGTATGTGGCCGCGAGTCTGGATGCTGGTTTGGTTTAATTCAATTCGCTAAAACTGGAAGTGATAGGCGACAGTCGGCAGCGCAAGCACTACAATGCAAGGTTGTTTTTACCATCTGAAATCGACCTCGACGGGTACCAAACTTGAAGTCATTGCCGTTGCACCAGTTGTACAAAGCCTGTGTTCTGAAAGACCTGCCATTTAAAACCACCCGGCAATTGGAACCGCTGGCCGAAATCGTGGGCCAAAATCGGGCGGAAGAAGCCGTTCGCTTTGCGTTGGCCATGCCTCACGGTGGGTACAACGTGTACGCCGTTGGCCGAAACGGTTTGGGTAAGCGCACGATGATGCTGCGCTACCTTGAACATCACACCGATTCCAAGCAGCAGATTCATGACTGGTGTTATGTCGCCAATTTCGACGAGCCCAGAAATCCGACATTGCTTAAATTACCTGCAGGCATGGGCCATCAACTGAAGCAGGACATGGACAAACTGATGTCCCGTTTGGTCAAAATGATCCCGCAGACGTTTGAAGGTGATGGCTTTCTGGAAAGAGCTGAAAGCCTGAAAAATGACTACGTCAAAATGCAGGAAGACGAACTCGAGAAGGTTGCTGCACAAGCACGGCGAAAAAAGGTCAGCCTGACTGTGACGACGCCCGGCGGCTATCGGTTGGTCGCTATGAATGGAGATCAGCCTCATACGCCGGAAAGCTTCAAAGAGTTGACGGATGCACAGCGGGACAAATTTGAGGAAGTCATTAACAAGTTGGAGAAAAAACTCCGGCAAGCACTTCGAAAATTGGCCGACTGGGAAATGGAGTACGCTGAAAAGCAGCAGGCGCTAAATCAGGAAACGCTTGAAGCTATATCCGGGCATCAATTAGATGAATTGGAGACCAAGTATGAAAAGCATACGGATGTGGTCACCTATCTGAAAGCAGTCCGTAAAGATCTGGCTGAAAACCTCGATATTTTTCTGGAAGACGGCGAGGAACAGGCGGCGATGGCCTATGCTTCGTTGGACAGAAAGGCACCCCGTCGCTACCTGATCAACTTATTGGTACATCAAAGCAATAACGAAGTGCCCGTGGTGGTAGAAGAGAACCCCACGTATCACAGTCTTTTCGGTTATGTAGAGAACGTGACTTACAAAGGCACTGTGTTCACGGATTTCTCGTTGATTCGCCCGGGCAGCTTACATCGCGCCAACGGTGGGTATCTGCTGATGGATGCAGAAAAGGTGCTGGAGCAGCCGTTTGTCTGGGATGCGTTGAAGCGAGCACTTAGGTCTCATACCATTGAAATCAATTCCCTTGAAAGGGAATTAACCTTATCTGGCACCATCTCGGTTGAGCCGGAGGCGGTCCCGCTGGATGTAAAGATTGTGCTATTCGGGGATCGGGAAACTTGGATGTTGCTCCAGGAATACGATCCTGAGTTTGCAGAGTTGTTCCGAGTGACGGCCGACTTTGAAAACGAGATGTATCGCACCGTCGACAGTCAGGTGCAGTATGCTAAGTTTATTGCGAGCCTGGCAGTAGAGAAAAAACTGCTGCACTGCAACGCGAAAGCGGTGGCGCGAGTCATAGAATACAGTGCGCGCATAGCGGAACACCAAGACCGGCTATCGTTGCACGCTGCTGATATTGCTAACCTGCTTAGAGAATCCGACTTCTGGGCACGGCAGGCGGGCGCTCGCTTGATTAGCGATGTGCACGTGACTCGGGCACTCGAAAGTGCTCGTTATCGAGATAGCCGAATTCGTGACCATTTTTACGATTCCATTCGTGACGGGACAACGCTGGTAAGCACCACCGGTACGTGTGTGGGGCAGGTGAACGCCTTGTCTGTGTTATCGACGGGAGGGTTTGAATTTGGATTATCTAATCGGGTCACGGCTTCTTGTTACTATGGTGACGGTGAAATCATCGACATTGAGCGTGATGTAAAGCTGGGGGGGAATATTCACTCCAAAGGTGTAATGATTCTAAGTTCATGGCTGGCCTCGCATTTTGCCATGAATGATCCCATGCACTTGTCTGCCAGTCTGACCTTCGAACAGAACTATGGAGAGGTGGACGGTGACAGCGCCTCGTTGGCCGAACTCGTGGCTTTGATATCCACCTTGTCGGACGTCCCTGTACGCCAAGATCTGGCGATTACGGGCTCGGTCAACCAGTTTGGAGAAGTGCAGCCCATTGGTGGTGTAAACGAGAAAATCGAAGGCTTCTTTACCACTTGTGAGTTGAAAAGTGGTCTAACCGGTACTCAAGGTGTGATTATTCCACACACCAACGTGCAGAACCTGATGCTGGATAGTGAAGTGCTTCAAGCGGCGAAGGCTGGTAAGTTTTCAGTGTATCCGGTTGCCCGGGTAGAAGAGGCGATTACACTGTTGTTGGGCAAGCCGGCAGGCAAAGCCGACAGCAAAGGTAGGTACCCTAAGCTGAGTGTTTTTGGCATTATCCAGCAACGATTAGAAAAAATGCGTGAACATGAGCGCCAGGAGCACGCTCGGGACGATCAAAAAGATCCTTCCATTCACTGATTGGCCCTATAAAAAAACGGACAGGAGAGTGAACTTTCATGACTGATACCCCGCAGACTGTGTACGTAGTAGAGGACGACGAAGCCGTCCGTGATTCGTTGGCATTGTTGCTTAAATCTGACAGCAAGCCGGTGAGAACCTACGAAAACGCAGGCGCTTTCCTGAAAGACTATTCGGAAGAGATGGCAGGCTGCATCGTTCTGGACATCCGGATGCCCGGCATGGACGGCATGGAGTTGCAGAAAAAGCTGAACGAAAAGCACTCCATCTTGCCCATCATCTTCGTGACTGGCCATGGAGATGTCCCTATGGCGGTTGACGCCATGAAAGAAGGTGCAGTCGACTTCATCCAGAAGCCTTACCGGGAAGAGGCGCTTCTGGAAAAGATCGAAGCGGCTCTTGAGCAGGATCGGGAACAGCGTAAGACGTTAGGCGAACGTATGGAAATCGTGCGTCGTGTAAAAAGCCTTACCCCGCGTGAGACGGAAATCATGGATCGGATGATTGCCGGCCAGGCGAACAAAGTGATCGCTATTGAATTGGAAATCAGCCAGCGCACCGTTGAAATTCACCGTTCACGGGTGATGCACAAGATGGGTACGCACTCCCTCGCACACCTTGTGCGTATGGTGTTGTCCGTAAAGGACCTTATCGACTAATCGGGCTGGTATGGTCATCATGCCAGAATCTTTATAACCGATTAGGTTGACTATGACTGCAATTGCCAGTGAAAACTCAGAGGTGACGGTTCTGTTGGTGGATGATAATCCGCAGAACCTGAAGGTCCTTTACGAGACCCTGAAAGACAAAGGGTATCGATTGCTGATCGCCAACGAAGGTGCAAAAGCTCTGGATCTCGCCCACCGTCACCGCCCTGAAGTTATTTTGCTGGATATCATGATGCCGGAGATGGATGGTTACGAGGTGTGTGAACGCCTTAAAAACGATCCGGTCACCGCCGACTGTGCTGTGGTTTTTTTATCGGCTCTTGATGACTTGGCATCCAAGGTAAAGGGATTTTCGCTGGGCGGTGCTGATTATATTTCCAAGCCATTCCAGTCACAGGAAGTGATTGCGCGCGTTGATACTCACGCCAAAGTTATTCGTCTTGAGAGGGAGTTGCAGGCCCGCAACCGTGAGTTGGTCAGTGATCAGGCTCGCATCCTTAATTCCATCAGCGAAGGTATCTACGGGCTTGATGAGAATGGTGTCATTGAGTTCGCGAACCAGGCCGCAGCGATGATTGTGAACTGCCCCGTGGAAGACCTCATCGGAAAAAACTTCTTTGACCTGCACTTTGCCACGGCATCTGACAGTGATGCGTGCCTCCCTGTGATGGGGACGTGTCGGCAGGGTGTGGCAGAGCATCAACGCGATATTCAGTTAAAGCGCGTGGACGGAGCCGCATTTCCTGCAGAGTATCGGGCAACTCCGAAGCTGGATAATGATGAGTTGCATGGGGCGGTTGTGGTGTTCCGTGATATCACGGTTGAGCTCAACAACGAACGAGCTTTGGATGAAGCACGGACTCTGGTTCAGGAGCAGCGCGATCAACTAGCCCACACTTCGCGCCTGACCACCATGGGTGAAATGGCTGCCGGATTCGCCCACGAGGTTAACCAGCCTTTGACGGCAATTGCCAATTATGCGCGTGTTTCGGGTCGAGTGATGGCGAAGGAAGATCCGGATTTGTCTCTGCTGCACGAAACCATGGAAAAAATTGAGGCGCAGTCGCACCGGGCCAGCGAGATTATCCGCCGTATTCGGCGATTTATGAAAAAGCCGGCGACCGGAAAAGAAATATTGGCTGTGCCCATGCTGCTTGAAGATACCCGTCAGTTTGCTGAAGTGGATATGCGCAACAACGAAGGCGGGATTGAAGTGGTGTTTGAAGACGATCTGCCAGATGTGGTTGCTGACCCGGTACAGGTGCAGCAAGTTGCCTTGAATTTCATTCGCAATGCTCTGGAAGCCACTCGAGCGGCCGGGTCCTCAGCGCCTGTTGAAGTGACGGCGCGTCGTTGCGGTCAGAAGTGCGTGCGTGTGCAGGTGCGCGACCACGGTGTGGGCGTTGCTGAAGACGCCGAAGATAAACTGTTTCACCCGTTCTTTACCACGAAAGAGGACGGCATGGGTATTGGTCTGGCAACCTGTCGTTCGTTGATTCAGGCGCAGGGCGGAGAGATTGGCTATGAGCGCCCGGAGGGCGCAGGGGCTTGCTTCTATTTCACGCTCCCTGTAGCTGGCGCTGGCGCCGATGCCTGTGCTGCGGAATAGAAGCACTGCCTGATTTCTCAGGCAGTCTTGTCACCGAGCTGGCTCGCTTAGAGCCAGTCAACACGCCCGCTCAGATGCGGTGCCGTGCCTTTTGCGTTCAGTACCTGATAATCCCAGCCGTCACGCCCTTCCTGCCAGTTAAGTTGTGCCGTTCCTGGAAGCAGTAGCGGGGTTTTAAACTGGCACGTGATGGTAAAGGCGCCTTCCTTCCAATCGTCTCTCTGCTCTAATTTGGCGAGCGCATGTGCCTTGCTCCACATGCCGTGAGCGATCGCTTTTGGGAATCCGAAGGCTTTTGCGGTCAGTGCGTAAAGGTGAATCGGGTTTTGGTCGCCCGCTACCTTGGCGTATTGCCTGCCGATGTCTTCCGGCGCGGTCATCAAATCGGTAAACGGCAGTGTTTCCGGTTTCCTGCGTGCTGTTGGGGGCTTGGGCTGGGCGGTTTCCGAGCGCGCCATGCGGAACAGGTTAGTGCTGGTTTCTTCCCAAATAAGAGCCCCGGCAGAGCGGGCTTCGGTCACCAGGTCAAACTCAATGCCCTTTTCTGTCCTCTGCTGGTTTCCCAGTGTAACGCGAATATCCAGGTTTTCGCCGATCATAATCGCGCGATGTTGGGTAATGCTATTGCGAATGTGCACTAGACCCAGCAACGGGAGGGGAAACTGAGGGTCGGTCAGTAGTTTCAGGTGCAGAGGAAAAGCCAGAATGTGCGGCCAGGTTGCCGGCAGTTGAGATCCCGCTTTGAAGCCACATACTTTGCGGTAGGTGGATAATGAATCGGTGTCAGTGGCTATGCCAACGACTTCAGCTTGTAACTCTGGAATGCGCGTGTTTTCACTCGGCTTTTGCTGTTTGGGGAGTAAGGCCCGGCCAAAGAGCGGGAGCAGGTTAGGAGTGGTGTTGTGATAGGTGATCGAATCTGGCATTAGGCTGTCTCCGTTGCCGGGTTGTCGTCGTGAGGTGTATAAGGATTAGTTGTATTGTTGAGGTTTTTTCATGATTTAGTACAACTTTGCTTCTATGGCCTGATATGATATTAGACATTGGCCTAAGTCGCGGCTGCTAGGAAGTCTGTCAAACCCCGTGGCTACGGGCATTGACCAAGCAAGCTTGGTGCATTGTCCTGCGGGCCAAAGAGATCGCTTTTAAATATAAAAACGCGGGATACAAGGGAAACTATGCAGGAATTACGTGATGCGGGTGTGATGTTGCGCTTGATCTACGAAGCGATGAAAAGGAAAGGTATCGATACCGACGCGGTTTTTAGTCGCTTAGGCGTAGATGAAAGTTATGTATACACCGAGCAGCTTCGAACGCCCCATAGTGCACAGCTTTATTTTTGGCAGGCGGTAGAAGATGAGTCGGGCGATCCGGACATCGGGCTGCATTTGGGGGCAGCATTGCCGCCTTACAAAGGGCAGGTTCTCGAGTATTTGTTTTTAAGTAGCCCTACCTTTGGCGAAGGCCTTCGCCGAGCTCAAAACTATCAGCGCTTGCTTAGCGATGCCGCAAACACCGCCTTTCTGATCGAAGGGGATGAGGCGTGCATGGTGCTGGATGCAGCGTCAGATGAGGTTCGCCGACTCACGCATTTTAACGAGTGCTTTGTGCAGGGGGTAATCACCTTTTTCAAGTCTATTACCGGTGATCGATTCTATCCGTCCCGTGTTGAGTTTGAGCATGAGCGTGACCGAGGCGTTGATCACGTTAAAGAAGTTCTTGGTTGTGATGTGGTGTTTGGTGCCGAGGAAAATCGGCTTCATTTTCCCGTAGAGATACTGTCTTATTCGTCACCTCATGCAGAGCCCGAGCTGTTGGCGTTACACGAACGCTTCGCGAGTGAACAGGTCGCAAGGCTTGAGAAAAAAGACATCGTCGGTTCCGTGGAGCGCATTGTTGCCGAATTACTGGATAGCGGAGAGGTAACATTGGATTCGGTTGCGGAGCGATTGGATATCAAAGCTCGTACTCTACGAACCCGATTGACCGAGGCCGAGACGAGCTTTAATCAGGTGCTGGCAGATTTTCGATACCGATTGGCCAGGCAACTGTTGGCGACGACCGACGAGTCGATCGATGAGATTGTTTATTTGACGGGCTTCTCTGAACCCAGCACGTTTTATCGAGCATTTAAGCGTTGGTCCAACATGACACCCATTGAGTATCGTAAGACAGCTCAGAGCAAAGACGTCACCGAGGTGACGGCTTAACAGCTAAGATTACGAAATACGAAAAAAGTTTTGAGAAAGCGTTGACATAGGGGCGGAGGTCTATATAATTCCGCCTCGTTGTCAGCAAGCAATCAACGGCTTGCAAAGACAGCCCGCGCGGAGCGGTAGTTCAGTTGGTTAGAATACCGGCCTGTCACGCCGGGGGTCGCGGGTTCGAGTCCCGTCCGCTCCGCCATTTTATCTCTTCTCGTTTGTTCTCGATTTACCTTTCCTGACGTATCGCTTTCCGGCTTTCGCCCGGACTGATTCCGTACCAGCGTTGATAGGCTTTATGAAACGCCGGTGGGTTGGCAAAGCCCAGCAGCCAGGCGATTTCAGATAGTGACGCATTGGTTTCCCGGATATAGTCCTGTGCCAGTTGTTTCCTTGTCTTATCCAACAGTTGCCTGAATCCGGTTCCTTCCGAACTGAGCTGTCGTTGCAGTGTCCAAGGGGTTGTGCCCAGCTTTGCTGCTAAAGTGTCCAGGGTGGGCGTCTCGCCCCTGAGCAGTGGGGTGATCAGCCGCTGTACGCGGTCGGCGACATTCCAGCCTTGTCGTATTTCTCTTAGTTCTTCTTCGCACCACTGGGTCAGTTTGCTGTGCATCGCTGCATGGGCTTGTGCAGGAGTCTGGACCCATACACTTTCTTTCAGTTGAATCGAGTTTTCCGTGGCGCCAAACTCGACCGGGCAGCGGAACCAGCTTTCGAACAATTCATCTTGACCGATCGACGGGTACTCGATGCGAACACGCTCGAGCACGTCGTAGCGCCCTGTCATGTGGCGAACGAGTTGTACCCATGCGGCCAATATCGAATCCACAACGAAATAGTTGAAGTGGTTGTAGGGGGAGATGGAATGAAAGCGCGCAAGGCGCTTGGTTTTGTCTAGCGTCGGTTCACCCCGGGAATTCTGACTGGTAAGCAGCGCGTACCGAATAAGTGTTGATAGTGCTTGGCCGACCGATCGCGCAGTTTCAGCGGCTAGCCCGGCTAGCCCGGCGTCTGTTGGTCGAGTCAAGGCCCCCATTCTTAACCCGAGCGCGGGATTTCCAGTCAGAGTGATGCCGGCATGGCCCAGTCGCATGTAACGCGGGATGCTGATACGAGCATCTAGTGAGGCAAGAGCTGAATCGTTGAGGTGAAATTGAGTTTTGAGTTTCTCGGTTTCACCACTTTCTGCCTCAATGGCCCGTAGCAATACAGACACGTAGAGAAGGCTGATGTCGCCTAGGGCGTTTGAGGAACTGGGACGTGGTTGTTGGGTCATGGCTGTATTATCGGTGTTCTCTAAGGATAATCAAATGTAACTCTGGGATATTGTTGGTGGAGGAAGGGCTGGGTAATGTATTCGTCATAACATAAGCGGGGGAGCGTTCCCCGGCCTGACAAGACATTATGATGAGGAATATATCGATGACCACAAGCTCTGGTGCCAGCAAATACCCGCATCTTCTGCAGTCGTTGGATCTTGGCTTTACCACACTGCGAAACCGGACTCTGATGGGCTCTATGCACACGGGTCTGGAGGAAGTTAAGCAAGGGTTTGAGCGCTTGGCGGCTTTTTATGCTGAACGTGCCCGGGGCGGGGTTGGCCTCATCGTGACAGGAGGGATCGGGCCTAATAGTGAAGGGTCGGTGTTTCAGCACGCTGCAAAGATGGCCAACGAAGAAGAGTCTGACAAACACAAAGTGATTACTCAGGCTGTACACGAGGCTGACGGTAAGATCTGCATGCAGATTCTTCATGCTGGGCGTTATGCTTATTCGCCCGAGCTGGTGGCGCCGTCAGCCATTCAAGCGCCGATCAACCCTTTCAAACCTAAAGAGTTGGATGAAGAGGGTGTTCAGAAGCAGATTGACGACTACGTGAACTGTTCGGCCCTGGCTCAGCGTGCCGGCTACGACGGTGTCGAAATTATGGGTTCTGAAGGTTACTTCATCAACCAGTTTATCGTCTCCCATACTAACCACCGCACCGACCGATGGGGTGGCAGTTATGAGAATCGTATTCGTCTGCCGATTGAAATTGTGCGTCGAGTTCGAGAGCGAGTGGGCGAGAACTTCATCATTATTTATCGTCTGTCGATGCTTGACCTGATTGAAGACGGCAGTACTTGGGAAGAAGTTGTTCATCTGGCCAAAGAAATCGAAAAGGCTGGGGCAACTATTATAAATACTGGCATTGGCTGGCACGAGGCCCGTGTTCCAACGATTGCCACGTCAGTACCTCGTGGAGCCTTTACAAAAGTAACGGCGCGCCTGAAGAGTGAGGTGAGCATCCCGCTGGTGACGACAAACCGTATTAATATGCCGGATGTGGCCGAAAAGGTCCTTGCAGAAGGCGATGCCGACATGATTTCTATGGCGCGTCCGTTTTTGGCCGATGCTGAATTGGTTCTTAAAGCTGCTGAAGATCGTGCTAACGAAATCAATACGTGCATCGGATGTAATCAGGCCTGCCTGGACCACACTTTCAGTGGCAAGTTAACGACTTGTTTGGTTAACCCGCGGGCCTGTAATGAAACCGAATTGGCCTATGTTAAAACCATGAAGCCAAAATCGATTGCAGTGGTAGGTGCAGGTCCTGCAGGGCTAGCGTTCGCCACCGTTGCAGCCGAGCGAGGTCATAAGGTGACGGTATTTGACGACGCCAGCGAAATTGGTGGTCAGTTCAACGTTGCCAAGCGTATACCGGGTAAAGAGGAGTTCTATGAAACGCTTCGTTACTACCGTGTCATGCTCGATAAGCACGGCGTTGATGTGCGTTTGAATACTCGCGTTTCAGAAGCAGATTTGAAAGCGGGTGGATTCGATGAGGTCATTCTGGCGAGCGGTGTTAAGCCGCGCACGCCAGAAATTGAAGGTATTGACCATCCGAAAGTGATCGGCTATTTGGATGCCATTCTAAAGCGTAAGCCGGTTGGTCAGAAGGTTGCCGTGATCGGTGCCGGCGGCATTGGCTTCGACGTATCCGAGTTTATCGTGCATGAGGGCGACTCTCCGTCACTGAACACCGAGCATTTCATGAAAGAGTGGGGGGTAGATCTGACGGTTGAGCACCGTGGCGGCATCAAGGGTGTAACGCCTGAAGTGCCAGCGCCAGCCCGTGAGGTATACCTGTTGCAGCGGAAGGTTTCTAAGGTCGGTAAAAATCTTGGCAAGACCACAGGCTGGATTCACCGAACGTCGCTTAAAAACCGGGATGTTCAGATGATTCCGGGTGTAAGCTACCGCAAAATTGACGACGAAGGCTTGCACATTACAGTGACCCCGAAGGGTGCGGAGCAGGGAGAAGACAAAGTGTTGCCGGTGGATACGGTGATTATCTGCGCCGGCCAGGACCCGCTTCGGGAGCTGCAGGCGGGACTGGAAGCATCCGGGTTGCCTGTGCATCTGATCGGTGGTGCCGATGTGGCAGCTGAGCTGGACGCGAAGCGCGCGATCGATCAGGGTAGTCGATTGGCTGCTGAAATCTGATCACAAAACGTTGCAGTTTTTCTCTGTGTTTCGGGATAGGTCTAGCTAGACTGTACCAAAGACCGCTCAATTTGGAGTCTTGGCGCGTGCCAGCGCGCCCTGTGATCGAATTCCCGAAGCACGGAGAAGGTTAATGGTTATTGCCAGCCAAACTGCCGAGTCCCCCTCGGCAGTTTTTTTCATGGATGGAGTAGACGTTGCGCGTCAAATGCGTTTGTCGGAGTTCGGCGCGTTTCTAGATGGTTACGTAGGTCTCTCAGATCTCGCTGAAACCGAGGTGCGCGCGGTCTTGGTCAACCTTAACCCGGACCTGGCGGTTGCGGCTCTTGTCTTCTTTAAAATTTGGTTTGATGAGGAAGGGCAGGCCGATAGACGCTGGAATCTGCCCATTGAGGCGCTGGCAGAGCAAGGTTCAAAAGGGCCGGATCTAGGCGGCGGGGCGATCCGTTTGGTGTGTCGAAGCCAGACTCCAGACGCTACCATCAAAGATGACCTTTGGGATCCGGATATGACACCGGGAAACAGCCATTTTCACGCCATTCGTAAGTCGGTTCAGGCTAATACGCTACAGTTTCAGAAAGTTGAAGTCGTCGAACAAAACATTCCAACCCTTAACACCCCCGCTGAAGACCAAGGCGACGAGTCTCAAGAGCGGGCCCGCATTGCTCAATTGCTTCGTGAGCATCGATTGCGTATCAAAACCCTTCAAAGTGTGCACCGGGATGTTTTGGGTGATCTGAAGCGTGAGCACCGCCTTGAAATGCAGTCGCTCAGATCTGCGTTGGCGGAAATTGAACAACAACATGAGCGCATGCGGCATACCAACGAGCAGCTGAAACAACGGTTGGCTGAGCGCAATGAACAGTACCTGTCGATGCAACAAAGCATAGCGACAACAGGGGCCGAATCTAGCGATAAAGCCAACGCGGAACTGGTGTTGTTGCGAGAGCAGCTGGAGCGTAAAGAGCGCGAGCTGCAGCTCCGTAACGATGCCGTTAATGCCTTAGAACACGAAAACGATGAACTCAAGAACCGAAAGCCGTTGGAGGATTCGTTGCTTGAAAAACTCGATGACCACTCGGTGTTTCTGGTGGCCTACCATCACGGAGTGGGGCATATCACCCTGCCAACGGCTGCTATTGACGAGTATTTCAGGAGCCCGCTGGCGTATGCCGCTGAGCGGTGTGGTATGAATGAGGCTGCTTATAAGGAATGGCTTGAACATTATGAAAGCCCGCTCTGTGTTGGTACGAATGAAGCAGGAGAACGCTGTGGTCAGCCAATCGTACGAGTAACCCAGCCTGCGCAATTTAAAGCTGGGGTCGACGATCGTTGCGACATGCATAAGCCCTGATATCGAACTTTTTTTAGTATCTGCGCGAGTTTCGTTAAACTGTCCCTAACTTCGTTAAAGATCAGGGCGGCAGATCGCTGCGCCTGTCTCATATAGGCACCACGGGATACTTCATGGATCAATTCAGGAATATCGGCATCATCGGTCGCATGGGCAGCGTGAAGGTGGTTGAGTCGCTGCGTCAGCTCAAACAATACCTGACGGCCAACAACTATCAGGTCATTGTCGAAGAAGATACGGCCACCATGATTCCGGGCCACAGTCTTCAGGTAGCCAGCAAGAAATTGTTGGGAGAAATTTGTGATCTTGTCATTGTGGTCGGCGGTGACGGCAGTCTGTTGGGCGCGGCTCGGGAACTGGCAAAATCCAAAGTGCCTATTCTCGGTGTCAATCGAGGCCGCTTGGGCTTTCTCACCGATATTTCCCCGGTGGATCTTGAAGAGCGTCTGGCCCAGGTTCTGGCGGGCGACTACATGGAAGAATCGCGCTTCCTGCTGGATGGCTACGTTGAACGTAACGGCCAGCCGTTGGGATTTGGGTCGGCACTGAACGATGTGGTGCTCCATCCCGGTAAATCGACCCGGATGATCGGTTTTGATCTCTATATTGACGGCCACTTTGTCTATAGCCAACGCTCTGATGGACTGATTGTTGCAACGCCAACGGGGTCCACGGCTTACTCCTTGTCTGCGGGCGGTCCGATCATGCACCCCAAGCTGGATGCTGTCGTATTGGTTCCCATGTTTCCCCATACCTTGAGCAGTCGCCCGATCGTGGTCGATGGCAAAAGCGAGATCAAATTGGTGATCGGTGAAACCAATGAAACCTATCCGCAAGTTAGCTTTGATGGCCAGATGAACATTTCGTGTGCCCCCGGAGATATTATCCGAATCACCAAGAAGCCATTCAAGATCCGTCTTATTCACCCGACCGATCACAATTTCTATGCGACCTGCCGTGACAAGTTGGGTTGGGCAAGCGAAATAGCAGCGAGTTGATCATGGTGAGAGCAAACGAAGTTGCAAGTCGCGGTTATGACATTATTGGTGATGTGCACGGGTGTGCGAACACGCTGGAGCAATTGCTGGAGCAAATGGGGTATCGCAAGAAAAGTGGCGTATATCAGCACCCACGCCGTCAGGCGATTTTCATCGGCGACATCATTGACCGGGGCCCTAGAATTCGCGAATCGTTGCATTTGGTCCGGGATATGGTCGAGCGAGGCTCTGCCCGTATCGTTATGGGGAACCATGAGTACAATGCGTTAGGCTATTGCACGCGCGCCCGGCCGGGAAGCGGAAAACAGTTTCTTCGCGAACACAATCCTCGCCATGACCGGTTGATCAAGGAAACGCTTGAGCAATTCGATGCTTATCCCCATGAATGGAATGAGTTTTTGGAGTGGTTTTACACCATTCCGCTGTTTATTGAAGAAGAGGGCTTTCGTGCTGTTCATGCATGCTGGGATCAAACGTTGATTGACCAGTTTCGCGAGAATCAGGGTGGTGCGTGCATTGATGAAGAATTTTTGCATGCGTCTGCTGCGATTGAATCGTTTGCAGGCCAGGTCATGGACACGTTGCTGCGTGGAACCGACCTTCGCTTGCCTGAAGGCGTGAAAATCACGGGTCGGGACGGCTATACCCGAGAGTTTTTCCGCACCAAGTTCTGGGCTGATAACCCGCAAACCTATGCGGATGTGGTGTTTCAGCCGGACCCACTGCCACCCGAAGTAGCAGCAATGGAGCTAACGCCAGAGGAGCGAGCTCAATTGATTACCTACCCGCAGGATGCTCCCCCCGTTTTTGTTGGCCATTACTGGATGGACAGTGAGCCGGCTCCTCTAAAGCATAACGTGGCCTGTATCGACTACAGCGCCGTAAAGTACGGAAGAATGGTGGCGTATCGAATGGATGATGAAAAAATCCTGTCAAAAGACAAGTTTGTTTGGGTGGATGTCAGTCGTCCTGACCAAACTGATTACCCCATCAGCGAAGACAGTGTCGCTCGATAACCCTCTGCGAGGTAAGTTTGAATAACCTGAATTCTTCCCCTGTGACCCCGGATGGCCGTTGGCAGCCGGGGCCGAAGCATGCTCCCTTCGTGGTGGCGGTGCTTGTGCTGGCATTGATCATGGTTTGGCTGACGGGTATGGGGCAGAATGCTCTAGCCGTTAAAATGACGGCGGTAGATCCCCGAATAGTGCCTTGGCATGTTTTCGATACACTACAGGGCCGGCTAGACGCGCTGTTGGCAACCTTGGCGGCCGGGGAAGTCTGGCGTTTGGTCACGCCAGACTTCCTGCATTTCAGTTGGACTCATCTGATTTTTAATGCCGTGATGCTTTGGTTTCTGGGTAGTCAGATTGAGTGGATCGACGGTCGGGCTCGCCTGGTTGTTTTGTTCGTTGTGACCAGTCTGACATCCAATGTCCTTCAGTATTTGGTATCCGGGCCTTTATTTGGTGGACTGTCTGGCGTTGTTTATGGCGTTATGGGGTATTGCTGGTTGAGCCAGCAACGGCATCCCCGCTTTCAATTTCCACCGGCGTTAGTGACCTTTGCACTAATATGGATGGTGATTGGCTTTACACCCATCCCCGAGTGGGTTGGATTGGGCCGAATGGCGAACGAAGCCCACTTGGGTGGCTTTCTCGGAGGACTGGCGATCGCGCTGGTGATGCCTCCCCATAAAAAAAGCCCCACCCAAAGGTGAGGCTGAAAAGAGCTAATAGCTCCTGATGAGAGAGACCAAATGAAACGACCAGTGTCATTTGGTTTGATAATAGTAATCGTTATCATTTGCGTCTGTCAAACGGATTTGCCGATTTTTTTAAGAACCTATTTTCAAGAGGTGGGTCATGACCTACGACGAATTGATTGAGCGGCTGGATCCGACCATATACCGCAACCTCAAACAGGCCATTGAACTGGGTAAGTGGCCAGATGGCCGCGCCATTTCCCGAGAGCAGCGTGCGATCTGTCTTGAGGCGGTCATCTATTATGAAAACAAACATAATATTCCGGAAGACGAGCGGGTGGGGTACTTGGATCGCGGCGAAAAGGCAGGTACCGCTTGCGACCCTTCTGTGCAGTTCCGAAAGGATCGCGAAGAGCAGGGCAGCGAAGTGGATTCGGATCAATTCGTTGAGGTTAAGGTTTGACTGACTCCATCGATGTGACCGGGCGTCTCCGTAAAATGCCTGCCGAGGCAGGCAACCCGGTGGCTTATACCCTAGCGGTAGGCGACACCCGAATTCCTATGAATGATCTGATCGGTAAAAAGCTTCGATTGGATTTTGAAGGTGTGATTCGCTGTATCAACTGTGATCGCACCACCAAGAAAAGTTTTAATCAGGGCTTTTGTTACCCCTGTTTCCGAAAACTGGCGGCCTGCGACAGTTGCATCATGAGTCCAGAGAAGTGCCATTTCCATTTAGGCACCTGCCGCGAGCCAGAGTGGGGCGAAGCCAACTGCATGGTTGAGCACGTGGTGTATCTGGCCAATTCCAGTGGTTTGAAAGTTGGCATTACCCGGGGTACCCAAGTGCCCACGCGTTGGATCGATCAGGGCGCGGTCGATGCGATTCCTATGCTGCGCGTGTCTACTCGTTATCTCGCAGGCTTGGCGGAAGTCGCGTGTAAAAGTCACGTCGCCGACCGTACCAATTGGAGAGCGATGCTGAAAGGTGACGTACCGGAATTGGATTTGGTTGAAGAGCGTCGGCGCGTACTGGCTTTGGTGCAAGACGATCTCGCCGAACTAAAACGCCAACACGGTGAGGATAGCCTGCGAATTGTGGACGAAGCCTCACTTGGGCTGGGTTACCCGGTGGAAGTTTGGCCGGCGAAAGTCAAAACCCACAATCTGGATAAAACGCCGGAAGCTGAAGGACTACTGGAAGGCATCAAAGGGCAGTACCTGATGCTCGATACCGGAGTGATCAACATCCGAAAATTTACCGGCTATGAAGTCCGGTTCCGGGTTCTCGACTGAGCCTGTCATGTTTTTTGTTTGGAGAGTATGAATGCGAACCAATCAGCCGCAAACCATTTACCTGAACGAATACCAGGTTCCCGCGTATTTGGTTGATCATGTGGACTTGCGTTTCGAACTTTTTGAAGACGGTGCCCGCGTGCACAGCGTGATGACCGTGCGGAAAAACCCTGAGAGCTCTCAGGTTGATGCACCATTGGAATTGTATGGCGACAGCCTGAAGCTGGAATCCGTGTCATTGGATGGCGCGTTATTAGCGGGAGACGCCTACGAGGAGCAGGGTGACAAACTGGTGGTTCTTAGTGTGCCGGCCCAGTTCGAACTGAATGTGGTGACTTGGCTAGAGCCCCAGAACAACACTCGTCTTGAAGGCTTGTACAAATCCTCCGGAATGTTCTGCACCCAATGCGAAGCTGAAGGTTTCCGTTGTATTACTTATTATCCGGACCGTCCGGATGTTATGGCTGTCTTCCGTACTCGCGTAGAGGCTGACAAGTCGGCCTACCCGATTCTGCTCTCTAACGGTAATCCTATTGAACAAGGTGATCTTGAAGGCGGTCGCCATTTTGTGACCTGGGAAGATCCGTTCCCGAAACCCGCATACCTTTTTGCTTTGGTTGCTGGTGATCTGGTTGAGAAAAAAGATACCTTTACAACCAGTTCCGGTCGAACCATCGATTTGCGCATGTATGTCGAGCCTCGAAATGCCGCCAAGTGCGACTTCGCCATGGATGCCTTAAAACGTTCCATGCGGTGGGATGAAGAAGTGTATGGGCGCGAATACGATCTGGATATTTTCATGATCGTCGCTGTTGATGACTTCAATATGGGCGCCATGGAGAACAAAGGGCTGAATATTTTTAATTCGTCCTGCGTGTTGGCTAGCCAGGACACAGCAACCGATGCCTCGTTCCAGCGCATAGAAGCCATTGTTGCCCACGAATATTTTCACAACTGGTCGGGCAACCGCGTCACCTGCCGAGACTGGTTTCAGTTGAGCCTGAAAGAAGGCTTTACCGTGTTCCGGGATGCCCAATTCTCTGCTGATATGGGGTCGCCAACGGTTAAGCGTATTGAAGATGCCACGCTCCTTCGGACTGCACAGTTCGCAGAAGACGCAGGCCCAATGGCGCATCCAGTTCGGCCGGCTTCTTATATGGAAATTTCTAACTTCTACACCCTGACCATCTACGAGAAGGGTGCCGAAGTGGTGCGGATGATCCATAACCTGTTGGGTGATGAGCTGTTCCGTAAAGGCAGTGACCTTTACTTTGAGCGCCATGATGGTCAAGCGGTGACCACCGATGATTTTGTACGGGCCATGGAAGATGCTTCCGGGCGCGATTTGAATCAGTTCCGGCTCTGGTATGAGCAGGCTGGTACGCCGGTGGTCACGGTTTCCGATGAGTATGATGAGCAGCGCCGTATCTATCGCCTGATTATTCGTCAGAGCATCCCGGATACGCCGGGCCAGTCGGATAAAAAATCGCAACACATCCCGTTTGCGCTCGGGTTGCTCGATAAGGCCGGACAGCCGTTGTCGCTGAATTTGACCGCTGATGAGCAAGATGGCCCGGCGGATCGTGTACTTGAGCTGACGGATGCTGAGCACAGTTTTGAATTCCACGGCGTGCCGGAGCGGCCGGTACCATCGTTACTTCGGAACTTTTCTGCACCGGTTCGCGTACAGTATCCATGGACTCGTGAGCAGTTATTGTTCCTGATGAGTCATGACCCTGATGGGTTTAATCGGTGGGATGCAGGGCAGCGTTTGGCAGTTGATGTTATTCAGTCTTTGATGAATGCGTCGGATGATGCTGAGATCGATCCAAGGTTGGTCGAGGCTTATCGGAGCTTACTAAACGACACGTCACTGGATCAGGCGTTGGTAGCGAAAATGCTTTTGCTACCTTCAGAAGCCTATCTGGTTGAGTTGGCGGACCAAGCCGATGTGCCGGCTATTCATATGGCGCGCGAGCGAGTGCTAACTCATCTGGCGGTATCCCTGCGAGATGAGTTAGTGGCGTGTTATCAGCGCAGCCAGGCTAAAGGTGACTATCAGCTGACACCGAGTGCGATCGCGCATCGTAGTCTTCGCAATACCGCGCTCGCTTGGCTGTTGCACATTAAAGATGCTGATGGTTTGGCTTTTGCGCTCGAGCAGTATCGTTCAGCCGATAATATGACAGACCGCTTAGGCGCGATACGCGCGCTGGTGAACTCTGACTTTATTGACGAGCGCGAACAGGCTCTTGCCGAATTCTATCGTCAGTTCTGTGATGATCCGCAGGTCGTTGAAATGTGGTTCTCTGTGCAGGCCGCGAGCTATCAGGCAGGTCAGTTGACACAGATTCAGGCACTTCTTCAGCACTCGGCATTTGATTGGAAGAATCCGAATAAGGTTCGTTCAGTGATTGGGGCGTTTGCCGGTCAAAATTTGGCCGCGTTCCACAAAACGGATGGAAGTGGTTATCAGTTCCTCGCGGAACAAGTATGCAGGCTGGATGATAGCAATCCGCAGATTGCTGCTCGCTTGATATCACCACTGACGCGCTGGAGAAAATTTTCGCCTCAATATGGTCAGCAGATGAAGGCTGCGTTGGAGCATGTGCGCAACAAAAACGAGCTTTCACATGATGTTTACGAGGTCGCTCTGAAAAGTTTGGCGGATTAATACAAAGGAAATGGAACCAAGACACCGTTGGCTTCGTGTAGTGGGGGGAGCCAACGGGGCGGACGCTTGCAGATACAAAATCGCACTTTTGGTCGATAGACTTTGTTGCTCGATCGGCTAACCTGAAAGAAAGTTTGAGAAGTATCAGACAATAACAAGATGGCCCGTTAGAGGCTTTCAGACGACTTTAAGGTTACACAATGAAATATAAGAAGAATGTATGGCTCGGCGGGCTGCTGGCTTTGTCGTTTGCTGCGTCGCCGGTTACGGCTGCCGTCTCTTCAGGTCAGGCTGCACGTCTAGGTAACGATCTCACGCCGTTTGGCTCCGTAAAGGCGGGAAACGAGGCTGGAACGATCCCGGCGTGGACCGGAGGTCTCACTGAACCCCCTGCCGGCTACGAGGGTAGTGGGCAGCATCACATTGATCCTTTTCCGGACGATCAGGTTCTGTTCGAGATCAATGCCTCCAACATGGCGCAGTACAGCGAACACCTGTCGGATGGCGTCAAGGCCATGCTAGAAACCTACCCGAGCACCTTCAGAATTCCGGTATACCAGTCACGCCGAACCCACGCGGTGCCAGACTGGGTTGAGAAAAATATAAAGAAGAATGCGACCAATGCCCGAATCGTGGGTGAAGCGGAAGGTCTGAAAGGTGCTTACGGCGGTTACCCCTTTCCGATTCTGCATGGTTCCAATGAAGAAAAAGCCTGGCAGGTGATCTGGAACCACCTTGTGCGCTGGCGCGGTATTTCGGTGACTCGGCGCAGTAGTGAAGTTGCGGTACAAACGAATGGCGACTATGGCTTGGTAACGTCACAGCAAGAAGCGTTCGTTAACTTCTACAACCCCGAAGGCGGCGAAAAAGATCTCGATAACGTGATCTTCTACTACTTGTCGTTCACCCAGTCACCACCCCGACTGGCCGGTGGCGCAATTCTGGTTCATGAAACCCTCAACCAGATCGTGAGTCCTCGTAATGGATGGGGCTACAACGCTGGCCAGCGTCGTGTTCGTCGTGCGCCGAACCTCGGGTACGATTCACCCATTGCGGCTGCCGATAACCTGCGTACTGCCGATGATACCGATATCTTTAACGGCGCGATGGACCGTTACACCTGGAAGTACGAAGGCCTGAAAGAGGTTTACATTCCCTACAACAACTACCGGATTGGCGAAAAGGGCACGCCGTACTCTGAAATTTTGGGTATGACTCACCTGAATCCGGATCTTACGCGGTGGGAGCTGCATCGGGTCCATGTTGTTGAGGCTACCTTGAAAGATGGCGAACGCCATATTTATGGCAAGCGACGCTTTTATGTCGATGCAGATAGCTGGAATACAGCTCTGCTTGATCAATACGACGGCCGGGGCAATCTGTGGCGTGTGACCATGGGCATTCTGAAGAACTACTACGAGTTGCCCGGTGTGTGGACGGTGCTAGATGCCTATCACGATTTGCAGGCTCGCCGATATCACGTTCTTGGCTTGGATACCGAGGAGCCAAACACTCGTGTATTCACCGACGATATCCCGAATCGACGATACTTTTCTCCGTCTTCCCTGCGTAGACGCAGTGTGCGGTAAATCGATGGCGACGGACGCAGACTTGTCGGTGGTTTAAAAAGGGTAACCAGTACCGGCAGCGCAGTGCTGCCGGTTTGCTTGCGGCATCTGCGGCAACCGTTTCATGATTCAATCAACGTAAAGGCAATTTGAATGGCTAATAGGTTCAAGTGCGCGACACTGGGTTCTGCTTGTCTGGGCCTCTCTATGGCATTGGCAGCCCCCTCGGCGTCTGCGCTCACAGATATCATTGATATTCCGGCGAGGGATACAGAATTGGCCCCCGAGTCGTTGCTGAATGATGTGACCCGAACGGGGGATCGCATTGTTGCGGTTGGTGAGCGTGGCCACATTATTTATTCCGATAACGACGGTGAAAGCTGGTCGCAAGCTGAGGTGCCGGTTTCGGTCACACTAACAGCACTGGACTTTGGCAGTGAAAACCATGGTTGGGCTGTTGGCCACAGTGGCGTTTTGTTGCACTCTTCGGATGCAGGCGAGAACTGGACCTTGCAGTTTGACGGGCTAAAGGCCGCTGCTTTGACCATTGCGAGTAAGAAGGCGCAAATAGCGGAGATGGAAGAGGTCATCGAACAGGCTCCGGAAGATCAGAAAGACGATCTAGAATGGGCGCTGGATGATTTGGTTTTTGCACTTGAGAACGCAGAAGCCGATATGGACGTCGGGCCCGTTAACCCGTTACTCGATGTTTGGTTCGAAAATGACCAGCACGGTTTTGCGGTTGGTGCCTACGGCATGATTCTACGCACACAAGATGGTGGTGAGTCTTGGCAAGACTGGTCGCCGTACATCGATAACGCCCAGAACTTCCATTACAACGGTATTGAGCGAATTGCCGGTGGCGCGCTGGTGCTCGTCGGTGAAGCCGGTCAGATCCACGTTTCAGTCGATAACGGCAATACTTGGGAAAGGCGTGAAAGTCCTTATCCAGGCTCATTGTTCGGCGTTACCGGCACCGGTAGTGCCAATGAAGTGCTGGCATTCGGTCTGCGGGGAACCACGATTCTTTCAAGCGACTTAGGGCGTAGCTGGACCATCGTTCCAAACGAAGGTAACACCACGTTGAACAATGCGTTGGTGTTGGAAGATGGTCGCATAACGCTGGTCGGTAACGGCGGTGCTGTTTTGATGAGCGCCGATGGCGGTGAAAGCTTCCGTGCATACTTCCGTAATGATCGCGGAAGTGTCATGGGTGCCGTACCGCTGTCCGGGACCAACCTTTTGTTGGTTGGTGAGGATGGTGTGAAATTTGCCGATTCTCGCGGTAAGAACCTTAAATAACGCCCTGGTGTGGCATCAACGGAATAAAGGATAGAGGGCTTATTAATGTCTGACCCGATGCATGACAGGGGTGAACATTACCTGACAACGCCAAAAGCGGAACCGTTTCTTGAGCGTTTGCTTTTTAATAACCGGGCATTGATCTTGCTCGGATTTCTCGTGCTGACACTGTTTCTTGGCTATAACGCAACCAAGATTCAACCGGATGCCAGCTTTGAGCGGATGATTCCGCTTGAGCATCCGTACATCGTCAACATGCTCGACCATCGGGATGATCTGGAAAATCTGGGCAACTTTGTCCGTATTGCCGTAGCGGTTGAAGACGGTGATATTTTTGATCCCCAGTATATGGAAACGTTGAAGCAAATCACCGATGAGATGTTTTACCTCAACGGTGTGGATCGTTCGGGCCTGAAATCGCTGTGGACCTCAAACGTTCGCTGGGTGGAAGTAACCGAGCAGGGTTTCCAAGGCGGTACCGTGATTCCGGACAATTACGACGGATCCCGGGAAAGCCTCGAAAAATTACGTCAGAACGTTCTGCGCTCGAATGAGGTAGGTCGTCTGATCTCGGATAATTTCCAATCAACGGTGGTGTACGCGCCACTGTACGAAAAAAATCCGGAAACTGGCGAAGCGCTGGATTACGCGGAGTTCTCTCGTCAATTAGAAGAGAAGATTCGTAGTAAGTATGAGGGGCAGAATCCGGAAATCAGCATTCACATTGTTGGCTTTGCCAAGAAAGTGGGTGATCTGATAGAAGGTATCGGTTCAATCGCCTGGTTTGCAGGTATTACGATTCTGCTGACCACCCTGCTGCTATTCTGGTACTCACGCTGTATCGCTGGAACTTTGGTGCCGGTGTTTACCTCGATCATTGCTGTATTTTGGCAGTTGGGTGCGTTGAAGCTACTTGGTTACGGTTTGGACCCATACTCGGTACTGGTTCCCTTCCTGGTATTCGCTATCGGTATCAGTCACGGCGTTCAAATCGTTAACGCAATGGCGGTTGAATCAGCTAAAGGTTTTGACGCCGTTACCTCGGCCCGCTTGGCTTTCCGAGCGCTCTATATTCCGGGCATGTTGGCGTTAATTTCCGATGCCATGGGCTTCCTGACACTGGTGTTCATCGAAATTGACGTTATCCGAGATCTGGCGGTGGCTGCTGGATTGGGTGTTGCGTTCGTGATCGTGACGAACCTGGTGCTGCACGTTTTGATCATGTCTTACATTGGCATTTCCAAAGGCGGTGTACGTCACGTTCAGAATCATGGTGAGAAGCAGGATCGCAAGTGGCGGATCCTGTCTTATTTCTCGCACCCGGGTGTTGCGCCTATCTCGTTGCTGATTGCGATGATCGGTCTTGGCTTGGGTATGTACTACAAGCAAGACCTGAAAGTAGGGGATCTTGACCAAGGGGCGCCGGAACTTCGGGCGGACTCTCGTTACAACAAAGACAATGCCTTTATCATCAACAATTATTCCACCAGTGCCGATGTGTTGGTTGTTATGGTGAAAACGCCCGAAGAACAGTGTACTCAGTACAATGTGCTTCGGGCTATGGACAGCTTGCAATGGGAATTGCAAAACACACCGGGCGTTCAGGGTTCTGTATCGCTGGCAGATGTGTCCAAACTGGTTACCAAGGCGCTTAACGAAGGTAACTGGAAATGGTTCGAGATTTCTCGTAACCAAACCATTATCAACGCGTCGATCCGTGATGCACCGTCGGGCCTGATTAACACAAGCTGTGATCTGACGCCGGTGTTGGTATTCCTGGAAGACCACAAGGCAGAAACTCTGCAAACGGTTATCGAGCGGACGGAAGCTTTTGCTCAGGCAAATAGTAACGAGGAACATACGTTCTTGCTTGCAGCCGGAAATGCGGGTATCGAAGCGGCTACGAACGAAGTTATTTCGGGCGCTAAGGACATCATGCTGCTGTTGGTGTACAGCGTGGTCAGCTTGTTGTGCTTCCTGACGTTCCGTTCGTTGCGTGCCGTTGCATGTATTGTGATCCCACTGGGGCTGACCTCAATCTTGTGCGAAGCCATCATGGCTATGTCTGGCATTGGTATTAAAGTAGCAACTTTGCCGGTTATTGCTCTGGGTGTAGGTATCGGTGTTGACTACGGTATCTATATCTATAGCAAGCTGGAGCACTTCCTGCTGGAAGGAAAGACCCTGCAAGAGGCTTACTACGAAACTCTGCGCTCCACAGGTAAGGCGGTTATCTTTACCGGTGTAACGCTGGGGCTTGGTGTAGTGACTTGGATCTTCTCCCCCATCAAATTCCAGGCTGATATGGGCTTCTTGCTGTTCTTCATGTTCCTTTGGAACATGGTCGGTGCAATCTGGCTACTGCCAGCATTGGCGAGGTTCTTGTTGCGGCCAGATAAAATGCTAGCCAAAGCAAGATCTTCGGCTAAGTCCTGATAACACTCAAAAACTATGATAAAGCCCGCATTTGCGGGCTTTTTTTGTTTTCTGTTCAGCTGTTTAGCGACACAATCGTTTCTTTATTTATCGCCTGATGTGTTCTATGTTTTAATTCGAGCGAAAGATTTGCCCATGGACTGAGTGGGCGAGTGAAAATAATGACCTAGAAAGGGAAGAGTACACATGACACTGAAACTTAAAGCGTCCGCAATGGCCGTCGCTGCCGCCGTTAGTCTTGGCGCCGCATCCACTTCTGTTTCAGCCCAGGACCAGCGTTTTGTGACGATCGGTACTGGTGGCGTAACAGGCGTTTATTACCCGGCAGGTGGTGCGATCTGTCGTTTGGTTAACATGGACCGCAAAGAGCACGGTATTCGTTGTTCGGTGGAGAGTACCGGCGGTTCGGTATACAACCTGAACGCGATCCGCGCGGGCGAGCTCGACTTGGCAGTGGCTCAGTCTGATTGGCAGTACCACGCATACAACGGCACCAGCCAGTTTGAAGATTCTGGCAAAGACGAGAAGCTTCGTGCGGTTTTCTCTCTGCACCCAGAGCCGTTTACCGTAATTGCCAGCAAGGGTTCCGGTATCAAGAACTTCGAAGATCTGGAAGGTAAGCGAGTTTCCGTAGGTAACCCGGGTTCAGGTCAGCGCGCAACAGCTGAAGTGCTGATGGACGCCATGGGTTGGGGGATGGACAAGTTCTCTCTGGCCGCTGAAATCAAAGCTGCGGAGCAGTCTCAAGCGTTGTGCGATGGCAACATTGACGCTTTCTTCTATACGGTTGGCCACCCATCGGGTGCCATCAAGGAAGCCACTACCTCTTGTGACAGTGTTGTTGTGAACGTAGACAATAAGGCCAGCCAAAAGCTGATCGCTGATAATCCTTACTACCGTCAAGCGACCATTCCGGGTGGCATGTACCGTGGATCCGATGAAGACGTAACCACCTTCGGTGTGGCTGCCACGTTCGTTTCTTCTACGGACGTACCTGATGATGTTGTTTACGCGGTTGTTAAAGCGGTATTCGAAAACTTTGACAGCTTCAAACGTTTGCACCCTGCGTTCGGCAACCTGAAGAAAGAAGAAATGGTTGCTGATGCTCTGAGTGCGCCTCTGCACCCAGGTGCTGCTAAGTACTACCGTGAAGCCGGCCTGATCGACTAACAGGCTGAGCACGCATCAGGGCGAGCATTGCTCGCCCTGAGTTTCCCATTAAGTTATCTGCACATCACAGGTACATTCAATGACAAAGAATGACTCCGGTTCCGGCGCGAGTGTGGATGCTGCCAAAGTAGAACAGGTATTGCAGACGGAAACCGGGGGCAGGGCGCTTGTCGGGCCCGCGGCAGCAATCCTCTTTATTATTCCAGTGTGCTGGTCTTTGTTTCAGCTTTGGATTGCATCACCACTTCCGTTCATTCTGAATTTCGGCATCCTCAACTCGACAGAAGCGCGTTCGATCCATTTGGCTTTTGCCGTGTTTTTGGCGTTTTCAGCGTTTCCGATGATTAAAGGTGTGCACGACACCAAAGTGCCCATCTACGATTGGATTTTAGCGGCGGCTGCAGCAGCTGCAGCATCGTATCTTTATGTTTTCTATGATCAGCTTGCTCAGCGTCCCGGGGCGCCGATTACCCAGGACCTTTGGGTTGCGTTAGGTGGTTTAGCCTTGTTGTTGGAGGCAACTCGTCGGGCGCTCGGGCTCCCGCTAACGGTCGTGGCAGCAGTGTTTATCGGGTACTCATTGGCTGGCCCCTACATGCCCGACGTGATCTCTCACAAAGGTGTAAGCCTCAATAAGTTGGCATCCCATCAATGGTTGGGAACCGAAGGTGTTTTTGGTGTTGCTTTGGGCGTTTCCACCAGTTTTGTCTTCTTGTTTGTGCTCTTCGGCGCATTGCTGGAGCGCGCAGGCGCGGGTAATTATTTCATTAAAGTTGCTTACGCCATGCTCGGCCACATGAAGGGCGGTCCCGCTAAGGCGGCCGTGGTTTCCAGTGGTCTTAGTGGTGTTATCTCCGGTTCATCGATCGCCAACGTGGTGACGACGGGTACGTTTACCATCCCTTTGATGAAGCGTGTTGGCTTTCCTGCTACGAAGGCGGGCGCTGTTGAAGTGGCTGCATCCACCAATGGTCAGTTAACGCCGCCAATTATGGGTGCGGCAGCCTTTTTGATGGTGGAGTACGTAGGGATCTCCTACCTCGAGGTAATCAAGCATGCGATTCTTCCGGCATTGATCTCATACGTCGCTCTGGTCTACATCGTGCATCTTGAAGCGTGCAAGCTGAAAATGCAGGGCATTGAGCGCTTAAACCGCCCAACACTGGCCCAGCGTATGCTGAACTGGGTTGTGGTTTTACTGGGCCTGTTCGCATTGACGGCTGTTGTTTATTACGGCATCGGCTGGACTAAGGAATACCTGGGTGCTGCGGCAATTTGGGTTTTGGGTGGAGCTCTGTTGCTTAGTTATATTGCCCTGATCGGTTATGCCACCAAGTTTCCCGAGCTGGAGGTGGATGATCCGAATGAGGATATGGGCGAACTTCCGGAAGTGGGGCCAACGGTCAAGACCGGCTTGTATTATTTGTTGCCGGTTGTGGTATTGGTTTGGTGCCTGACGGTTGAGCGTTTTTCTCCCCAGCTATCTGCTTTCTGGGCAACCCTGTTTATGATCTTTATCGTCATAACTCAGCGCCCGTTGAAAGCGTTTTTTCGCAAGCATGGCGGTCTGGTGGGCGAGTTTGCTGGCGGTATTTCTGATCTTTTTCATTCCCTTGCCACCGGTGGCCGGAACATGGTTGGCATCGGCGTGGCGACGGCCACAGCCGGCATTGTGGTAGGTACGGTTACCTTGACTGGAATCGGGCTGGTAATGACCCAGTTCGTGGAGTTTTTATCGGGTGGTAATCTGTTGCTGATGCTGATGTTCACGGCCGTGATCAGCCTGGTATTGGGGATGGGGCTGCCTACGACAGCGAATTACATCGTGGTGTCTACCTTGATGGCGCCGGTTATTGTCACGCTGGGCGCTCAAAATGGCCTGCTAGTGCCGCTAATTGCCGTACATTTGTTTGTGTTCTATTTCGGGATACTGGCGGATGATACGCCGCCCGTGGGGTTGGCCGCCTACGCCGCGGCGGCCATATCAGGGGCGGATCCGATACGAACGGGTGTTCAGGGCTTCACCTACGACATTCGTACGGCCATATTGCCGTTTATGTTTATCTTTAACACCCAACTCCTGTTAATCGGTCTAACGGGGTGGTTTGATCTGCTGATCACCATTGCGAGCGCGGTCACGGCGATGCTGGTGTTTTCGGCGGCCACCCAAGGATACTGGTTTACCCGCACTCGTTGGTGGGAGACGGTTGCTCTTTTGCTGATCACCTTCGCACTGTTCCGCCCGGGTTTCTTTTGGGACACCGTTTACCCGCCGCACGAAGAGCGTCAGGGCGCCGCGATCATGGAGTACGTTGAAGCGGCACCGAAAGACGAAGAGGTTGTGTTCAGAGTGTCTGGCATGTCTCTGGACGGCAGTGACGTAACCACCTACGTGCAGCTCGATATGCCCGCGGGGGAAACCGGAGCGGAGCGGCTGGCCGCAGCGGGGCTTGAAGTGTCGGAGTTTGATGGTGCGTTGGCCGTAGACTTTGTTAACTTCGGTAGCCCAGCTGAAAAAGCGGGCATTCAGTTTGGTTGGACCATTGAAGCGGTTCAGGCGAAATTGGATCGGCCGCCAAAGGAATTGGTGTTCATTCCGGCTCTGCTGTTGCTTGGTTTTGTGGCTTACGGTCAGCTCAGGCGAAAGACCAAAGAAGAGGCGGAGCCACAGCCAGTTTAAAATCAAGCATAGGTTGGTGTTAGTAGAAGCCCGGCATTGTTGCCGGGCTTTTTTCTGTTAAACTCGCCCTCAAATCGGCCCGCGGTTTGTGTCGCGGAGGCTGACAACCATGTGATCTTTGGTATAGATCACCGCTGAGAAACCATCAGGAGAGCACCATGCCCGTCATTACCCTGCCAGACGGCAGTCACCGCAGTTTTGCAGAACCCGTTACCGTTCACGATGTTGCCGCTGATATCGGCGCAGGCTTGGCTAAGGCTGCTCTGGCAGGCAAAGTGGATGGTCAGCTCGTGGATACCAGTCATCTAATTGAGAATGATGCGGAGCTGGCGATCGTAACGGAACGTGATGAAGACGGCGTAGACGTGGTTCGCCACTCTACCGCTCACCTGTTGGCAATGGCGGTGAAAGAGCTGTTCCCTGAAGCCCAGGTAACCATCGGTCCTGTCGTGGACAATGGCTTCTACTACGATTTTAAATACGATCGTCCGTTTACCAATGAAGATCTGGCGCGTATTGAAAAACGCATGGAAGAACTCGCAAAACAGGATATTCCGGTTTCCCGTTCCGTGTTGTCCCGGGATGAAGCCGTCAAGCTGTTCGAAGAGATGGGTGAAGAGTACAAAGTTCAAATCATCGAAGACATTCCCGGTGATGAGGATCTGTCGTTCTACCGTCAGGGTGACTTCATCGACTTATGTCGTGGTCCCCACGTACCAAACACGGGTAAGCTGAAAGCGTTCAAGCTGACCAAGGTGGCGGGTGCTTTCTGGCGTGGCGACCACAACAACGAGCAGTTGCAGCGCGTTTACGGCACAGCTTGGGGCAATAAAAAGGATCTGAAAGCTTATTTAAATCGCCTCGAAGAGGCGGAAAAGCGTGATCACCGTAAAATTGGCAAAAAACTGAAGCTGTTCCATATGCAGGAAGAGTCGCCGGGTATGGTGTTCTGGCATCCGGATGGCTGGTCGCTGTATCAGGAAATCGAGCAGTACATGCGCGGCAAACTGCGTAATCACGGTTATCAGGAAATTAAAACGCCGCAGGTGGTTTCTCGTACGCTTTGGGAAAAGTCTGGTCACTGGGACAAATTTTCGGATGCCATGTTTACCACAGAATCCGAGAAGCACGATTACGCCATCAAGCCTATGAACTGCCCCTGTCACGTGCAGGTGTTTAACCAAGGGTTGAAGAGTTACAAAGATTTGCCGCTACGTTTGGCCGAGTTTGGTTCTTGTCACCGAAACGAAGCTTCCGGTGCACTGCATGGTTTGATGCGAGTTCGCGGCTTTACCCAGGATGATGCTCACATTTTCTGCGAAGAAGATGCGATTCAGGAAGAAGTGTCCGCGTTTATCCATCTGCTGCACGAAGTTTATGAAGACTTCGGTTTCTCCGAAATCCTTTACAAGCTATCAACTCGTCCGGAAAAGCGGGTAGGCTCTGACGAAGTATGGGATAAGTCTGAGGCTGCATTGGAAGAAGCCTTGAACCGTGCGGGTGTTGACTGGGAGCTGTTGCCGGGCGAAGGTGCGTTCTACGGTCCTAAAATTGAGTTCTCTCTGAAAGACTGCATCGGCCGTGTCTGGCAGTGCGGTACGATTCAGGTGGATTTCTCGATGCCAGGTCGTTTGGGGGCTCAGTACGTTGCGGATAACTCTGAGCGGAAAACGCCAGTTATGCTGCATCGCGCCGTTCTCGGGTCTTTTGAGCGATTCATTGGTATACTGATCGAAGAATACGAAGGTGCATTCCCCACCTGGCTGGCTCCAACACAGATTGCAGTCCTGAATATCACCGATAATCAGCGTGATTACTGTGAAAAATTGGCCAAAAAATGGGATTCTTTGGGATATCGGGTAAATGCTGACTTGAGAAACGAGAAGATCGGCTTTAAAATCCGCGAGCATACTCTTAACAAGGTTCCCTATCTTGTCGTTGTAGGCGACAAAGAAATCGAAAACAATGCGGTTGCCGTGCGTACCCGTAAAGGTGAAGATTTAGGAACTTTATCGCTTGAAGCGTTTGAACAGCTTTTGGCTGATGACATTCAACGCAAAGGCAAAACTAAAACGGAGATCTAATTATTAAACAGCGAGCGAATCGGGGGCGTACTCCAAAAGCGCCTATCAATGAGAATATTGACGCAACTGAAGTCCGCTTGATCGATGCCGAAGGCAATCAGGTTGGTGTTGTTCCAATTGAGGACGCTCTCCGCATGGCGGAAGAAGCGACACTTGATCTGGTACAGGTTACGGATTCCGATCCGATCGTCTGTAAAATAATGGACTACGGCAAGAAAATCTTCGAAGAGAAGAAAGCGAAAGCGGCTGCCAAGAAAAAGCAGAAGCAGACGCAGGTCAAAGAGCTTAAGTTCCGTCCAGGAACTGAAGAAGGGGATTATCAGGTAAAACTACGCAACCTGGTACGTTTCCTTGAAGCCGGGGACCGCGGCAAGATCACTATTCGTTTCCGGGGCCGTGAGATGGCACACCAAGAAATTGGTATGAAACTCATGGGCCGGATCGAAACGGATATTGAGGAAATTGCAACGGTAGAGATGCGGCCAAAGATGGAAGGCCGGCAGATGACCATGATTGTGGCTCCCCGCAAAAAGAAGTGAACCTGATCCAAAGGTGGGTCCCCCGCAGTAGCGGGGGATTTGTCGTTCAGGGGCACAAGTGTTTTTCCTAAAATAGAATGCGGAGTTTTAAAAAATGCCTAAGATGAAAACTAAGAGTGGAGCTACCAAACGGTTCAAGAAAACCGCCACTGGCTTCAAGCACAAGCAGTCCTTCACCAGTCACATCCTGACCAAGAAGAGCCCTAAGCGTAAGCGTCAGCTGCGTGGCACCAAGCTGATTGCTAAGTCCGATGTGGCTTCAATCAAGCGTATGACGGCGTGCTGATTCAGCCGCTAACTTCTTGATCAAGTATATTAAGGTAGAAGGATAATAGTATGGCTCGTGTAAAACGTGGCGTGGTAGCACGTCGTCGTCATAAGAAGATTCTCAAGCAGGCCAAGGGTTATTACGGCGCTCGTAGCCGTGTATTCCGCGTTGCCAAGCAAGCGGTTATCAAAGCCGGTCAATACGCATACCGTGACCGTCGTAACCGTAAGCGTGCTTTCCGCGCTCTGTGGATTGCTCGTATCAACGCTGGTGCTCGTGCAAACGGTCTGTCTTACAGCCGTCTGATCGCTGGTCTGAAGAAAGCGAATGTTGAGATCGACCGTAAGGTTCTGGCTGACCTGGCCATGAACGAGCAGCAGACTTTTGCTGTTATTGTTGAGAAGGCCAAAGCATCCTTGTGATCGCTTAAGCTCTTTCATCGATTACTGATCGATCAGGGTGCATCATGAATTCATGATGGCGCCTTCTGAATAGGGGAAGGGCACGCTCTTCCCCTATTTTTGTTTTAACCTACCTCATTTCAGGTTTGGAGCAGGGTCAATGGAAAACCTTGAACAGTTGGTTCAGGACGGATTGAGTGCAGTCGAAGCGGCAGACAACCTTCAGGCGCTTGATCAAATTCGCGTAGAGTACCTCGGTAAGAAAGGCACTATTACTCAGCAAGCCAAAACTCTGGGTAAGCTTTCAGCAGAGGAGCGCCCTGCAGCCGGCCAAAAAATCAATGAAGCCAAAGGGCAGGTTGAACAGGCTATTAACGCCCGCCGCGCCGATCTTGAAAAGGCCGCCATTGAGGCGAAACTGGCCAGCGAATCCATTGATGTAACCTTGCCAGGCCGTGGGCAAGATCTGGGTGGCTTGCACCCGGTGACTCGCACACTCCAGCGCATTGAAGAAATTTTTGCTCGCGCCGGTTACAGCGTCGAGCAGGGACCCGAAATCGAAGATGACTACCATAACTTCGAAGCCCTCAATATCCCTGGTCATCACCCGGCTCGTGCCATGCACGATACCTTTTATTTCAACCCGGGCACGCTGTTGCGTACTCACACATCTCCTGTTCAGATCCGTACTATGGAAGCCGGTAAGCCGCCGTTCCGTATGATCTGCCCAGGACGAGTATATCGTTGTGACTCGGATATGACGCACACGCCAATGTTTCATCAGGTTGAAGGGCTGCTGATCGAAAAGAACGTGAGCTTTGCGGACCTTAAGAGCACCGTAGAAGAGTTCCTGCGAGTGTTCTTCGAACGTGATTTGAAAGTTCGCTTCCGTCCCTCTTATTTCCCGTTCACCGAACCCTCTGCAGAAGTGGATATCGAGTGGGGCCGGGAAGCCGATGGTAGCATTAAGTGGCTGGAAGTAATGGGGTGCGGAATGGTGCATCCGAAAGTGTTCGAGCATTGCGGCATTGATGCCGAAGAATATCGTGGATTTGCATTTGGTCTGGGCGTTGAGCGCTTGGCCATGCTTCGTTACGGCGTAAAAGATCTGCGCATGTTCTTCGAAAACGACCTGCGTTTCTTGCGCCAGTTCCGTTAAGTCTGAGGGCTAAACGGCGTAAGCAAGTCTCCGAATCAACCGCATAAATGGCATCAGGACAAGGCTAGAACGATGAAATTCAGTGAACAGTGGCTGCGAGAGTGGGTTAATCCGAGCATAGATTCCCAGGCATTGATGGACCAGATCACCATGGCTGGTCTGGAAGTAGACGGTTTTGAACCGGTAGCCGGCGAATTTTCCGGTGTAATCGTGGGCGAGGTGCTTTCTGTAGAAGCGCACCCGGATGCCGATAAGCTTCGTGTTTGCCAGGTCAGCAATGGCGAAGAAACCGTACAGGTTGTTTGTGGCGCTCCTAACGTTCGTGAAGGGCTGAAGGTGCCTTTCGCTGAAGTAGGTGCGGTGCTGCCCGGCAACTTCAAGATTAAAAAAGCCAAACTGCGTGGCCAGCCTTCTCAGGGCATGTTGTGTTCGGAATCAGAACTGACTCTGTCTGAAAGCCACGATGGTTTGATGGAACTGCCTGACGATGCTCCGGTTGGCCAGAGCATGGTTGATTACCTCAAGCTGAACGACATCGCCATTGATGTTGATTTGACACCCAACCGCAGTGATTGCTTGTCTATCAAAGGGTTGGCTCGCGAAGTGGGTGTGCTGAACAGTTTGGTGGTGGGAGTTCCTGAAATTGAGACGGTTGAGGCCGTTCATTCTGAGGTTCCTGCCATTCGCATCGAAGCGCCGGAGGCCTGCCCCCGTTATCTGGGGCGTGTTCTGCGTAACGTAAACCTGAAAGCCGAAACGCCGTTGTGGATGCAGGAGAAACTGCGTCGTTCCGGTATTCGTTCCATCGACGCTGCGGTTGATGTGACTAACTATGTGATGCTGGAACTCGGTCAGCCTCTGCATGCTTTTGACCGGGAAGAAATTTCAGGTGGCATCGTTGTTCGCATGGCGAAAGCCGGCGAGAAACTGGTGTTGCTGGACGGTCAGGAAGTTGAACTAACGGCTGAAACTCTGGTAATCGCTGATCACGACAAGCCGATCGCCATTGCCGGCGTAATGGGCGGTGAGCATTCCGGCGTGAATGACAAGACTCAGGATCTGGTCCTGGAGTCTGCCTACTTCGAACCTATTGCGATGGCCGGCAAGGCACGTCACTACGGTTTGCATACCGACGCGTCTCACCGTTTTGAGCGCGGCGTTGATTACGAACTGGCCCGCGAGGCAATGGAGCGGGCAACCCGCCTGTTGATGGCCATTGTTGGCGGGGAGCCGGGTGAAATTGTTGAAGTGGTCAGCTGGGAAGATCTGCCGAAAGCAAAAACCGTTGACCTGCGTGAGAAACGGTTGGCCGACGTTCTTGGTTTGGCGATTGACCGCACCACAGTAGAAGAGATTCTGTCTCGACTCGGTTTGCGTGTTGAAAAACTTTTGAAGGATGGTTGGCGCATCAGTGTGCCCAGCTTCCGCCCGGATATTTCGATCGAAGAAGATCTGATAGAAGAAGTTGGACGCATTTATGGCTACAACAACCTTCCGGTAACCGAGCCTACGGGCTCGTTAGGCCTGAGTGTTCGGGAAGAAGCGGTGCGGCCACTATCGGCGGTTCGCAATTTCTTTGTGGCCCAAGGCTACCAGGAAGCTATTACCTACAGCTTTGTCGACCCCAAAGTACAGCAGTTGGTTGATCCCGATCGGGAAGGTATCGCCTTGGCGAACCCGATTTCGGCAGATCTTTCTGTCATGCGCACCACGCTTTGGAGCGGCCTGATTAAGACGGTTCAGCACAACCAGAATCGTCAGCAGCCTCGAATCCGTTTGTTCGAGACCGGTCTTCGCTTTGTGAAAGACGGTGATCAGATCGATCAGCAGCCAATGCTGGCGGGTGTTGTTGTGGGCAACCAGACTCCTGAAAATTGGACCAACGGCCGCCGTGCGTCAGACTTCTTTGATGTGAAAGGTGAGCTGGACAGTTTGTTCCAGGTACTCGGTATTGAGGTTCAGTTCCGAGCAGGCCAGCACCCGGCGTTGCATCCCGGGCAAACGGCAGAGCTTGTGCGCGATGGCGAGAGTGTAGGTTGGTTGGGAACTTTGCACCCTCAAGTGCAGAAAAACCTTGAACTTAATGGCACGATTCTAATGTTTGAGCTATTCTTGAATTCAATCGTGACTGGATATGTGCCTAATTTCAAAGATGTTTCGAAATTCCCGGAAGTTCGAAGAGATTTGGCTATCATTATCGGAAGCGAAGTGTCGTTCGCGCAGGTTGAAGAAATAGCTCGTAAACAAGCCGGCGAACACCTAACAGACATGCGTGTGTTTGATGTCTATGAGGGTGAAAGCCTGGGTGAGGGCAATCGCAGTTTGGCCCTAAGCCTGTTTTGGCAACATCCCGAGCGCACGCTGAATGAAGACGAAGTGCATACGCTCTTCAACGGGGTTATCGATTCCCTTAAAGAAGAGCTGGGGGCAACACTGAGGAGTTGACGGATGACGGCTTTGACGAAAGCGGATATGGCGGAGCGCTTGTACGAAGAATTAGGTCTGAACAAGCGGGAAGCCAAAGAAATGGTAGAAGCTTTCTTCGATGAAATCAGAGGTGCTCTCAGTCACAATGAGCAGGTGAAGTTGTCGGGATTCGGCAACTTTGACCTCCGTGACAAGAAACAGCGCCCCGGGCGTAACCCCAAAACGGGTGAAGAGATCCCGATCAGCGCCCGACGCGTCGTTACCTTCAGGCCCGGCCAAAAACTGAAACAAAAAGTAGAAACGTATGCTGGAACCGAGTCATAACAACGAGCTTCCCGTTATTCCGGGGAAACGCTACTTCACCATTGGTGAGGTTGCGGAGCTGTGTGCCGTTAAAGCACACGTACTGAGGTATTGGGAGCAAGAGTTCCCGCAGCTCTCGCCGGTTAAACGCCGGGGTAACCGTCGTTATTATCAGCGTGCTGATGTTATCACCATACGGCAGATCCGTAGCTTGCTTTATGATCAGGGCTACACCATTGGGGGTGCCAAACAAAAGTTGAGCAGCTCCGAGGTGAAAGACGATACCTCCCAGTACAAGCAGCTGATCCGCCAAATGATTACCGAACTTGAAGAAGTATTGGATGTGTTGAACGCCCCAGCCAAGTAATCGGTAACGAATCAAAATCGTGAGCACAAAAAAACCGAGATGTGAAAACGTCTCGGTTTTTTGCGTTATGATCGTGGTGAATCAGCTTTTGTGTAGAGCGTGGGCGAGCAGAGCAAGCTGTTCGGCACATTGCTCCAAGTTAGCCTCTGCTTGGGCATAGGCATTTTGAAGTTCCATCGGCCCCCGGGTTATCGAAAAAGCCGCGGTCAGCCCTTTGGTTTGCAGGGCTGAAAAGTCTTGCCCCAACATGCCGGCAAAGCCTACAACCGGTACACCATATTTCTTTGCCATAAGCGACACTCCTGCGGGGGTTTTACCGTAAGCGCTTTGGTTGTCTATGGCACCCTCAGCGGTGATCACCAAGTCCGCAGTCTCGATGTGGCTTTCCAGCTCGACGGTATCCATGACAAGCTCAATTCCGGGGCGCAATTGCGCTCCGAGAATACCGACGACCATACCACCGATACCTCCCGCGGCGCCGCTGCCGGGGAAGCTAGAAATATCCCAGCCCTGCTTTTTGGCCAATCGGGCGAAGTGAGCCAGATTAGCGTCCAGCTTAATGAGCTGCTGAATGCTTGCGCCTTTTTGAGGACCGAACACGACTGCCGCGCCCTTAGGACCCGTCAACGGATTGTTAACGTCGCAGGCAACGACTAAGCGTGTGTCTCCTATGGCATCAAGCGCTGGCTGCAAGTCCAGACTGGCGAGTTTGCCCAATCCTATTCCGCCTGGAGGAATAGGATTGCCTCCCTTGTCGAGGAGCTTTGCGCCGAGTGCCTGCAAGATGCCAGCGCCGCCATCCGTCGTCGCGCTGCCGCCCAGCCCCATGATCAGCACTTTTGGCTTGTGAGCCAGTGCTTCCAACATTAATTCGCCGGTACCGTAACTTGAAGCAGATAACGCGTTTCGCTCATCAGGCGGCACACAGTGCAGGCCGCTTCCTTCAGCGACTTCAATAATGGCCGTATTGGCGCTATCTGCCAGCCCATAGCGGGCGACCACGGGTTCTCCCAGTGGCCCTGTTACTGTGACTGAATGCAATTGCCCGTGAAGGGCTTCGGTCAGCGCAACAGTTGTGCCTTCCCCACCATCTGCTAGAGGTACTTCGATGATCTCGTCTCGCGGCGCCGCCTTTGCCCAGCCTCGGGCCAACGCGCTGGCAACCTGATCGGCTGACAGGCATTCCTTGAACGAGTCAGGAGCAATGACAATACGCATGCTACAAAGCCACCAGTGAGGTTAGCCACACGCATGCAATGGTCACCAGACCCATAACCAGTGTTGCCGTTGTGTGCGATTTATAGGCGGTTGCAACGTTCATTTTGCTGAACTGTGATACCACCCAGAAGTAACTGTCGTTGGCATGGGATACCGTCATAGCGCCGGCGCCCACAGCCATTACTGTCAACACCCGGCCAAGCTCGGAATCCAGTCCAAGCTGAGGCAGAAGCGGGGCAACAAGTGCTGAGGCCGTAACCAGTGCAACGGTGGAGGAGCCCTGAGCAGACTTGAGGGCCGCGGCTACAATGAATGGCATCATGACACCTAACCCTAGGGTTGAGAGGGTGTCGCCCAGGTAGCTTCCCAGAGGCGTGGCGGCTAGAACGGCGCCGAATGCACCGCCGGCACCGGTAATCAGAATAATTGGCGCAGCCACTTCCAGGCCTTTGCTGGTATGACGGCCGAACTCTTCAAGCTTGTTGTTGCCTTGCAGGAGAGTGAGCGCAAAACCGAGGCCAATTAACAGGGCGTTCAAGGGCTTGCCGAGGAAGTTCAGAATGTCATAAACCATTCCGTCACCCAGCGGTGCGGTGGGGTAGTTGGCAAAGGAGCCTATGCAGATCAGTAAGATTGGGACGAAGATCGGTGCAAACGCCTTGCTGGCCGAAGGAAGTTCCCCATAGTGCTGTTTGGCTTCTTCGAAAGCCTCTTCTGCTTGTTCGAGTTCGGTGCTTGGCAGGTTCTTGCACCGGGATGCCCAGAACAGCCCTGCTAAGGCCGCAATGATTGCGAATACAAGCCCGACAGCAATAACCAGGCCCAGATTGTTTTCCAGTCCCAGGTTGCCTGCCGCGGCAATAGGGCCCGGAGTTGGCGGAACCAAAGTATGGGTGGCGAATAGGCCTGTGGACAATGCAACAGTCATGGCCACAGGGGAGGCATTGAGTGTTCTGGCCATTGAGCGTTTCAGGCTGTTCAATATGACATAGCCGGAATCACAAAAAACAGGAATGGAGACGATAAAGCCGACAAGCGACATGGTGAGTGTTGGGAATCTCTCACCGAGCCATTTCACGACGCTTTCGGCCATCACGATGGCGGCGCCGGTGCGTTCAAGAATCACACCAATAATGGTTCCCAGCACAATCACCAGACCAATGTAGCCCAGAATGTTACCGAAGCCGGCGCGAATGGTTTTTTCGATGTCAGCTAACGGCAGGCCAAAGGCAAAGGCGGCCAAAAACGAGGCGAGCAATAGGGTAATAAAAGGGTTCAGTTTTAAACGGCTGGTAGCAAACACAATAAAAATTATGACCGCTACCAAAATTAGCACCAGATGCATCGGAAATCTCCAGAATCAACCCGATTGTTATACCGGCTCTGTGGCCGATTATGTGGTGCTAAGTGTAAAAGCAGATTGACAATAATTCGTTATGCACAAGAACAGGATTGCTCTATCTTTACTTGATGTTATTGTGCAACTGAACTAATTGGTGGTTTGATTCCAATGCCATATATAGGAACACGAGGTCTTCGAGCCGGAACGGGGACCAGCCCGTTAAAGCCTCAATGCCTTTTAGGCGATAGCGAACGGAATTGCGATGTAGATGAAGCTGCGCCGCACATCGTTGGATATCGCCGTCGGAATGAATAAACGTGCGAAGCGTCTTGAGGTATTGATCGCTACGAGCATGGTTGAGTAGAGGGCGAAGTGCTTGGGTGAGTTGATCTTGTTGCCAATCAGGCTGCAAGCTTCGCCATAGAGTGGCCATAGGGTACGTCTCGTAGTGTGCGCGAGCAGGCGCTTGGAAACGTTGTTTGGCGGCCTGCAGGGTCGCTTCGGCCGATTCGTAGCAAGCTTTGAGATTGTTGCTGAATGCGGCGCCAGTAGCAGCCGATGCTGACACTGCTATATTCTTAGGAAGCCGCGCTATTGCGGCATTCATGGCATCTTTTGGTGATTTTTCGATAAAAAAGCAAACAACTTTCTGATCGGGGGTCTGAATGACAAGAGCCTCGGGCTCAACCCGTTCTAAATCTCTAGCCAACGAGGTGATATCGGTTAACCACGGCAGGTGAGGCTGGCTGGCTTCCAAGACCACGGCAATTCGGGATTTGCTGAGATCAATCGAGAGTTGCTTAAGCCAATGGTTTGAAACCGGCTCGCCCTTCAGCAATGCCAGCAAGGTGTTTTCGATTTGATGCCGGCGTTGGCGACTGACTTCGATTAACGAGGCTTGCTCCAGGATCAGCTCGGCGGTGACCCTTACCAAGTCTGCAAATGGTAGCACTTTGTCTGGTGAGCCCGAGATGCCGACAACGGCTACGATCTTGCCGCCCACTTCAACCGGCACGTTCACGCCGGCTCGGGTGCCGGTATATCTGCAGGCCTCTTGCTCTGTGATCACCACAGGGGCACAGGATTTGGCCACCTGCCGTGCCGCTTGATGAATGGCTCCCACGCGCAGAGAGTCACCGGACGCTATGATGATGCCCTCGGGTGTCATCACGTTGACCGAATGGCCGATCACGGGCATCGCACGATCCACAATGCGCTGGGCGGTGGCTTGATCAAGCGTCGTCATTACAAGCCTCGGTCTTTTACGTTTTCCATGACAACAAAGGTGCTGGTTTGCAGAACATGGGGCAGGCTCGAGATTTGCTCCCCCAGAACTTGGCGATACTCTGCCATATTTCGCGTACGAATCTTCAGCAAATAATCAAAATTGGCGGCCATCATGTGGCATTGTTCTACGGCAGAAATCTTCTTAACGGCATCGTTGAACGCTGCCAAGGCCTTACTCGACGTGTCACTCAGAGTCACTTGGGCAAAAGCGATGTGGGAGTGGCCCAGCTTTGTTTGGTTCACCATCGCCGAATAGCCCGTGATGTAACCCTGCTCTTCGAGACGGCGCATGCGTATCTGACAGGGGGTCTTGGATAACCCTACTCTGGACGCGAGGTCAGTAACGGTCATGCGTCCGTTGTTCTGCAGTTCTCGAACGATGGCAAGGTCGATCCTGTCGAGATCCGACATGGCTGCTATCCTTGTGGTGTGGGATTGAAATATGACTTTATAAGTCGGTTTTCCTAATTTTAATCTATGTGCGGTTTTTTTGATAATTTCGACTGGCTAATTAAAGGAAATAAGACCTGATAAGAGCGTCTAATAGGAAAATAGAATATACCGCCTTCGCTACAATGCGGTCAGTATTCCAATAATCAGGAGGCATAACCATGAGTTTGCAGCAATCCGCGGTAAAAGAGCTCCACGAAATTCGTCAGGCCCTTCGCGACAACTATCTGGCGGACGAGTATGAAGTGATTCACCGACTGATTGAGCAGGCTCAGCTGTCTGATGAAACGCGCCAAGCGATATCTGTCCGAGCGGCAGAGTTGGTGCGCGATGTGCGTGACAACGCCAAGCCAACGATTATGGAAAAATTCCTGGCTGAGTACGGGCTGACCACCAAAGAAGGCGTGGCGTTGATGTGCCTGGCCGAGGCGCTGCTTCGGGTTCCCGATAACTTCACCATCCAGGATCTGATTGAGGACAAAATCACTTCTGGCAACTGGGGAGCCCACGTGGGCAAGGCCAAATCTGGCCTGATTAACTCCGCCACGCTGGCTTTGTTGATGACCAGTAACTTGCTTAAGGATTCGGAGCGCCAAAGCGTAGGCGATACATTGCGCCACTTGGTTAAGCGTCTGGGCGAGCCTGTGGTTCGTGTGGCTGCAGGGCAAGCCATGAAGGAAATGGGCCGTCAGTTTGTATTGGGTAGGGACATTGAAGAAGCTCAGGAAAATGGCCAGGAAATGGAAGAGCAGGGCTACACCTACTCCTACGATATGTTGGGAGAAGCTGCGCGCACGGATGCCGATGCTGAACGTTACTTCCAGGCCTATGCCAAAGCCATCGAGAGCATCAGTAAGCGCTGTGAAGGTGATGTACGCACTAATCCGGGTATCTCCGTAAAGCTGTCGGCATTGCTGGCGCGCTACGAGTACGGCCAGAAAGAACGCGTGATGAACGAGTTGGTACCACGGGCGCTCGAGCTGGCTAAAAAAGCCGCTGCAGCGAATATGGGTTTCAACATCGACGCGGAAGAGCAAGATCGTCTGGACCTTTCGCTGGATGTTATTGAAGCGATTTTTGCCGATCCCGCGCTCGACGGCTGGGACGGTTTTGGTGTGGTGGTTCAGGCTTTTGCTAAACGCGCCTCACAGACGTTGGATTGGCTGTATGCGCTGGCTGAGAAGCACAACCGCCGTATCATGGTGCGCCTGGTGAAAGGTGCCTACTGGGATGCCGAGATCAAACGCGCTCAGGTGATGGGGCTTGAGGGCTTTCCTGTATTTACCCGTAAAGCCTGCAGTGACGTTTCCTACTTGTCATGCACGACTCAACTACTCGGTATGACCGATCGTATTTACCCACAGTTCGCCACCCACAACGCGCATTCCGTATCCGCGGTTTTAGAGCTGGCGAAAGATTTGAGTCGGGATAAGTTCGAGTTTCAGCGCCTGCATGGTATGGGTGAGTCTCTGCATGATCAGGTGCTTAAGGCAAGCAAAGTACCCTGCCGGATCTACGCACCGGTGGGCGCCCACAAAGATCTGCTGGCCTACTTGGTTCGCCGGTTGCTGGAAAACGGCGCGAACAGCTCCTTCGTTAACCAGATTGTCGATACCAGCATTACACCGGAGGAGATCGCCAAAGATCCCATCGATGCAGTGAATGCGCTGGGTCGCGAGGTTTCCAGTCAAATGATTGTGAAGCCGGCGGATATCTTCGGCGAACAGCGCCGTAACTCGAAGGGGTGGGATTTGACAGACCCTGTAACGGTTGCCGAACTGAATGAAGGGCGAGGCAAATACAAAACGCACCAGTGGCAGGGTGGCTCGGTAACTGTGTCGGCACCGAAGGGTGGCGAGGTGGTTGACGTTCGCAACCCGGCGGATCTGGACGATGTGGTAGGACAGATTACTTATGCCTCCGAAGCTGACGTTGATGCCGCAGTGGAAGCGGCCCGCGCCGGTTTCAAAGACTGGGCAGCTGTACCTGCAGAAAAGCGTGCCGAACTGATCCGTAAGGTCGGTGATTTGTATGAAGAGAACGTGGACGAACTGTTTGCTCTGACCACCCGGGAGGCTGGTAAGTCTCTGTTTGATGCGGTGGCCGAGATTCGTGAGGCAGTAGACTTTGCTATGTTCTACGCCAACGAGGGTATCCGGTACAAAGACGCCGGGGAGGCTCGAGGGGTGATTTGCTGTATCTCACCCTGGAACTTCCCGCTGGCCATCTTCACTGGCCAGATTCTGGCGAACCTGGCGGCCGGTAATACCGTAGTCGCGAAGCCTGCCGAACAGACCTCTTTGCTGGCAGTGCGTGCGGTTGAATTAATGCACGAAGCCGGTATTCCGAAAGACGCGATCCAACTCTTGCCGGGTGACGGTGGCACCGTGGGTGCGGCACTGACATCGGATTCACGCATTGAAGGGGTTTGCTTCACCGGCGGAACCGATACCGCCAAGCTGATCAATAAGGCGATGACCAAGAACATGGCCCCCGATGCGCCGCTGGTTGCTGAAACCGGTGGAATGAACGCCATGATCGTGGATTCCACAGCCTTGCCTGAACAGGTGGTGCGCGATGTGCTGGCTTCTTCGTTCCAGAGTGCGGGCCAACGTTGTTCAGCCTTGCGTATGCTTTACGTACAGAAAGACATTGCCGAAGGCTTGCTCGAAATGCTTTACGGCGCGATGGAAGAGCTCGGTATCGGCGACCCTTGGGAGTTATCTACCGATGTTGGGCCTGTTATTGACGAGGAATCTCGCAAAAAGATCAACGATCACTGCAAGAAATTCGAACAGCAGGGCAAATTGCTCAAAAAGCTGCCGGTGCCGGAAAAAGGTATGTTCGTTTCACCTGCAGTTCTGCAAGTAAGCGGAATCGAGGAAATGGAAGAAGAAATCTTTGGTCCGGTGCTGCACGTTGCCACGTTTGAAGCCAAAGATATCGACAAAGTGGTAGATGCGGTCAACGCTAAAGGCTACGGCCTGACTTTCGGGATTCACAGCCGGGTGGATCGCCGTATCGAGCATATCGCCAGCCGTATTAAAGTCGGTAACACTTACGTTAACCGCAATCAGATCGGCGCCATTGTCGGTTCTCAGCCCTTTGGTGGTGAAGGATTGTCTGGAACCGGTCCGAAAGCGGGTGGCCCACAGTACGTACGTCGCTTTATTAAAGGCAACGTTACGGAAAAATTGGCCGGTGAAGGCAAAGCCGTTGGCGCCCGAAAGGTGCAAAAGCTGATTGATCAGCTAGCTAAGCTTGATGTCCCTGCGGCAGAAGGTCGCCAACAGGCTCTGAGCCCGTTCTTTGGTGACGTTCCGGCACCGCTGGATCTCGGCCACGAAGAAATGCCAGGGCCGACCGGTGAGCAGAACCATCTATCTTGTCACGCTCGGGGTGTTGTCTTATGCCTCGGGCCTGATACAGCTACGGCAGTCGAGCAGGCCGGTGTGGCGTTGTCGCAAGGCAACAAAGTTGTGGTGGTGGCTCCGGGGGCTGAAAAAACGCTGTCACGAGCGATCAATGCGGGTCTTCCGGTTGTAGCCACTGACGGCTTGTTGGAGCCAGAGGCACTGACACAGATTGGTGGCTACGAAGCCGTTGTTAGCGTCGCGGAAAAGCCGCTGCTGAAGCAGTACCGCGAAGCGCTTTCAGTCCGGGACGGAGCTTTGTTGCCAGTGATCACTGAGTACACGCTGGACCAGCGTTACGTCATCGAGCGCCACCTTTGCATAGACACCACGGCTGCCGGCGGTAACGCCAGCCTGATTGCTTCAGCGGAATAAGGTGAGGTCAGGCCAGCGGATAATCGGCGTTCCGCTTTGTGTCTAGCAAACCAATCTGCACCATTTATTCAGAAATATTGAATAGATGGTGCAGATTTCTTTGTTATTTTTCTACGGGCACAGCGTTTATAGTCAGTGAGCTGATTTGAAAACGTGACGTGAAAAGGAACAATAGTATGTCTTCCAAGCTTCAAACGATTATCTGCAGTACCCGCCCGGGCCGCGTCGGATCTTCCGTCGCAGAGTGGTTCAACAAGGCTGCTAACGAGCAGGGAGGGTTCGAGAGTGAGCTAGTGGACTTGGCGGACTTTAACCTGCCGGTTTATGACGAACCGAATCACCCGCGTATGCAGAAGTACGAGCACGACCATACCAAAGCATGGTCTGAGAGCGTGTCCAAAGCAGACGCATTTGTGTTCGTGATCCCCGAATACAACTTCTGTCCACCTCCGTCTTTTATTAATGCGGTGAACTATCTGTTCAACGAATGGAACTATAAGCCCTGTGCCTTTGTAAGCTACGGCGGTGTTTCTGGCGGCCTTCGTTCCGCACAAACTGCCAAACAACTGGTGACCACGGTGAAAATGATGCCAATGACCGAAGGTGTTATGGTGCAGATGCCGTGGGAAAAGCTGGATGAGAACCGCAAGTTCCAGGCTGAAGATGTGCACACGAAATCAGCAAACGCAATGCTGGAAGAGCTAGCGAAGTGGGCGCAAGCACTGAAAACGATGCGCTAAGTTTCAAGTTAGAAAAAAACCGGGCACCAGCCCGGTTTTTTTATGGTTGATGAAAGCGGCGACGGTGCGTTAACTAATCGCTAACCGGATTTTCAGTCATCGCCGACCTCATGCGCCGCCTCAGTAGCGGGCCAACAATCACGGGCAGCGCCAGCCCCAAGCCTGCAACGATCCAAAGCCCCAAAGCCAGCGGGCTGCTCCAAAGCGTGCTCCAGTCACTGTCCGACAGAATCAGCGCATGCCCCAGGTTTTTCTCCATTTCAGGCCCCAATAGCAAACCAAGAATGATCGGCACCAGCGGTATCTCCAGTTTGCGCAGGAAATACCCGGCTACCCCGAACGCCACCATAAAGTAGAGATCAAAGGTGCTGTTGCTTATGGAGTAAATGCCCACGAACGCGACCATCGTAACGATTGGAAGCAGAAACATTGGTGGTATCGACAGCAACCGAACAAATACACCAATCATCGGGACGTTGAGCAATAGCAGCAGAACGTTACCGATCAATAGCGCCGCAATAACACCCCAGACAATGTCCGCGTTCTGAGTGAACATCAGCGGGCCGGGTGTGATGTTGAGGGAAATCAGCATCGCCAGAAGAACCGCGGTGGTGCCGCTGCCGGGAACCCCCAGTGTCAGCATGGGCACCAAGGCACCTGATGCTGCGCCGTTGTTGCCGGCTTCTGGTGCGACGACCCCGCGAATGTCGCCGCTACCGAAGTTGCCTTTCTTGCCCACAGCCTTTTTTTCCAAGGTGTAGCTAATAAAACTACCCAGCGATGCGCCGGCACCGGGCAGTACGCCGGCGATGAAGCCGAGAACACCGCCACGAAGCTGCGAGGGTATCGTGGTGATCAGCTCTTTGAACGACAACGTTAATTTGCCCACGTTCACTTTCTTGTGGCCGCTACCAAGGCGCGACTCGACAAAAAACAGAAGCTCGGAGATCGCAAACAAACCTACGATGGCTAATATGAAATCGATCCCTTCGTAGAGCTCCAGAACGCCAAAGGTGTAGCGCTGCGTGCCGGTAGAAATGTCGATGCCAACGGTGGAAGTCATAATACCCAACGCCGCCGCGATGACGGTTTTCATCGGGTTCTTGCCGGTGATGCCACCCAGTGTGGCAAACGCCAATACGAACAGAGCAAAGTACTCCGCCGGGCCGAAGGTCAACGCAAACTTCGCCAGTACCGGTGCCAGCACGATCAAGCCGATGGTGCCGATCAGTCCGCCGGAAAACGAGGCGATGGCTGAGATGGCCAAAGCATCGGCCGCCCGGCCTTTCTGCGCCATCGGGTAACCATCCAGGCAGGTCATCATCGCGGGTTCATCGCCCGGGATGTTCAGCAGTATTGAGGAGATTCGCCCCCCGTACATGGCCCCCGCGTACACTGATGTCAGGAGAATCATAGAGGTTTCCGGAGGCAATCCCAGCGTGAACGCCAGTGGGATCAGGATGGCGACGCCGTTGGCTGGGCCGAGGCCCGGCAGGCAGCCGATCAGCGTTCCGACAAAGGCGCCGAATAACGCGTACATCAGGTTGTAGGGGGTCAACGCCACCGCAAACCCGTCTATCAAAAAACCGAGAGTTTCCATTAGCTGAACTCCAACAGGCCGGCGGGCAGGCTCAGTGACAATCCGTAGTTAAACAAACCGTACACCACGATCGCGCTGATCAGACCGGTCAGGAAGGCGCTGCGTGGAGCTGCTCCCATACGCCAGCTCAAGGCGCTAACGGTCAATGTGGTGGAGATAACAAACCCCAGTGGCTCGAGAAGCAAGGCATAGATCACCAATACGATCACTGAGAACAGAAGTTCCAGAGCGGTCTTGCCCCGCGGCCACGGTGTGTCCTGATCTGGTTTTACCATCAAGTACAGACTGCCAATAACCAGAATGAAGGACAAAATGGTCGGGAAGGTTTCGGGCCCCATGCCGTGGGAACCCCCGAACGGCTCGGGCCACTGCTGCGCAGCCCAGCCGTAGGCCACGGCTAGGACCAGAAGGCCCAGGCCGAGTACGCGGTCATTAAAGCCACTCATTTCATCAACCCGATTTCGCGGGACAGGTCATTAATCTCCTGAACCTGCTGATGAACGAAGTCTTCAAACTTGTTCGCATCCGGATGGAAGGGAATCAGACCGTTGCTCTTCATGACTTCTTTCCATTCAGCACTGGCGTACAGGGTGTCGACGGCTTCAACCCAGTATTGCTTGGCCTCGTCGCTGGCATCCTTTGGCATATAGAAACCACGCCAGTTAGGGCCGAGGGCATCGATACCTTGCTCGCGGGCAGTAGGGATATCACTGAATTCGCCCGGTAGTCGCTCCTCTGACAGCACAGCGAGTACCCGTAAATCGCCGGATTCCATAAAGCCCGTCGCCTCGGAGATGTCGCCGGTAAAGGCATCAACCTGACCGCCAACCACTTGGGTCATGGCTTCGCCGCCGTTGTTGTAGGACAAATAAGGAATGGACGGCAGGTTCTCGACCCCGGCAGCCTTGGCGGCAATCAGAACTTTCAGGTGATCCCAACCGCCACGGGCGCTGCCACCGGAAAACTTCACAGCACGTGGGTTGGCCTTACTGGCCTCAAACAGGTCGTTCAGTGTTTTGTAGGGAGAGTTCTTACCTACGGCAATGATGCCGTAATCCGCACCCAGCGCACCGACCCACTTGACCATATCGGCATCAAGGCCGGGGAACTGCTTTTGTGCCAGGCGTGTGGTGGTGGCGGTTGAAGCGGCGACCAGAAGTTTGTCATCGTCATTGCGCTTGCTGACGGTGTGAGCGTAGGCAACACCACCACCGGCACCGGCCATGTTGATCGTTTGTACGGTGCCCTCTACCAGATTGAGCGATTGCATCACGTTGCCAACACTGCGGCAGGTAAAGTCCCAGCCGCCGCCCGGGTCTGCGGGAGCCAAACATTCAACTTTACCGGAAGGCTGCCACGCCATGGCAGACATGCTGAAAGCGGCTGCAGCTGCGAAACTCAGAGTTCGTTTGATAAACATGAGTAGTTATCCTTCGATTGTTGTTATAGGCACTCCGGAGGAGCTCTGGATGTAGATTAGAAGCTGGTCATCTTGCTAAAAAGTTTGTGGGCGTATTGCCTTTAAAAAAACTAAAGATCATTAAGTTCATAAAGTTCACGGGCAATAAGGTGGCTTGTGCTTTAACCTCACTGCTAAACGACAACAAGATCTGATTAAGCTGTGGCTAGAAAAACCAAACTGAAAACCCGAATGATTCTCACGCTGGTGCTGGTCAGCGCATTGCAGACCGCATTGATCGGCGGGGTGGCGGGCTACTACCTGAGCGAATCCCTGTACAGCGAAATTGGTCAGCGTGCGTTGATGGTGGCGAAGACCGTTGCCGCTAGTCCATCGGTTATCTCGGGGATACAGCAGCGCGATTCCGAGGCGTTAAACCGCCTCGCGTCTGCGATGGCTGCCACGAATGAAGCGCTTTTTATTGTGATCGGGGACCACAAGGCGATCCGGCTGGCGCACCCTTCACTAGAGCGGATCGGAAAATCGATGGCCGATGATGACGGAGATGAAGGTGCCGAAGCCCTGAAAAACGGGCGTGGTTATGTGGCCAGAGCGATCGGGAATTTGGGGGATACCGTACGCGGTAAGGCTCCGGTGCTCGTGCCTGAAACCAACGAAATTGTTGGTATCGTGTCAGTCGGTTACAGCGTTGCCCAAGTCGGCAATACCATTCAGCGATACAAGTTTATCTTATATGGTTTGGTGGGCTTGATGCTGTTGGTCAGTATCTTGATTGCGGTGGTAATTGCCGGGCGTTTCAAACGCGAGATTTTTGGTTTGGAGCCAGAAGAAATTGCCCGTTTATTCGAGGAGCGTAATGCCACCTTGCAGTCGGTGCGTGAAGGCATTATTGCCGTCAACCGCGATGGCATCATCACAACGGGTAACCGAGCGGCGCTTGAAACATTGGGTTTCGATACCGGCACCTCGCTGGTTGGTCGGCCAATTCATGAGGTGCTGCCCGACAGTGATCTGCTCTCGGTGCTGAAGACCGGTACTCCGGATTTCGACCGGGAAGTTTGGCTCCGGAATCGGCAAATGGTGGTAAACCGGCTTCCGGTTCGGCAAGGTGACGAGGCCATCGGTGTGGTGGCCAGTTTCCGGTTGCGGGACGAATTGGATCATGTCAGTCAGCAGCTAACACGAATACAGCAGTATGCCGACACGCTCCGCAGCCAAACCCATGAGTATTCCAACAAGCTGCACACCATTGCTGGCTTGATTCAGATTGGTGCCAATGACGATGCCTTGAGTTTGATTGGCCGTGAAACCAGCGATCACCAGAGCTTGATCCATCTGCTTTTGGAGGCGGTGCCTGATCCAATTATTGCCGGGTGTTTGTTGGGTAAATACAACCGAGCCCGGGAGATGGGGCTGCACCTCAACATAGAGCCAGACAGTCAAATGAGTGATATCCCTGATGCCTTGCCAAGAGATCAACTGGTGAGCGTGTTGGGTAACCTGATCGACAATGCGTTGGAAGCAACTCGCCAGCACGCCGGAGAGGGTGGATGCGTAACGCTCTCAATGACGGACCTTGGCCACGAGCTTATTTTTGAAGTGGACGATCAAGGCGTTGGCATTGGTGATAACGAAAGAGAGCGAATTTTTGAAAAAGGCGTAACCAGCAAACACGATACGGGCAAACAGCACGGCTATGGGTTGTATCTCGTGCGTCAGTTTCTTGATCGTTGGGGGGGCTCGATTACCGTTGAAAGCCTGCCTGACGCCGGCAGTCGTTTCACTCTATATTTACCGAAGGTTCCGGAACCCAGGAGCGCCCATTGAATACGATTCGTGTCTTGATCGCTGAAGATGATCGTCAGATTGCGGAAATTCAGCGAAGGTTTGTTGAGCGGCTTGATCACGTTGAGCTTTGCGGGATCGCCCATACGTTGGCAGATGCTCGCGATCTTGTGGATGTGTTAGCCCCGGATTTGGTCCTTTTGGATGTTTATTTTCCGGATGGTAGTGGTTTGGATTTGTTAAGAGAACTCAGAGTGCAAGACAGCAGCACTGATGTCATCTTGATCACCGCTGCAAAAGAGGTGGATACCTTGCGCAGTGCTTTGCGGGGGGGGGTATGCGACTACATTCTAAAGCCGCTAGTGTTTGAGCGTCTAGCGGATGCCGTTAACCGTTTCCGCGCTAGGCTTGAACACTTGTCCGGGCTGAATCAGCTCGCACAAAATGAGGTTGATGCATTAATCCCGCGCCCAAGTGACGACGATGGCCAGGCTGCTAGTGGTCGGTTGCCTAAAGGTATAGACGCTCTAACGCTTGAGAAAATTCAGGATGTGATTGGTAATGGTGAATCGTGGAGTGCAGAAGCAGTGGGCAATGCTATTGGTGCTTCACGGACCACTGCTCGGCGCTACCTCGAATTCATGGTTGGCGAGGGTAGGCTGTCGGCTGAAGTAACGTATGGCAGCGTTGGCCGTCCGGAAAGGCGTTACCAGCTAGCTGAGTGATGCCCAGTAACAACAAAGCCCGTTTAATAGCAAACTGTACAGGGGTGGCCGCAAGAGGAGCGCGGGTATCAAGGCTGTTCTGGATCATCCTCGATCTGGACGCCTGCACAGCATTCTTCCTGTAAGAAACCAATCAGGTTCTCTAGGTGCCCATACTCAGGTATGCAGACAATGGTGCGGCTGTGTTTTTCCTGCCGGATCAGTCCGACTCTTGCCATGCGTGCAAGATGATGTGACAGCGTCGAAGCAGGGATACCCAGACTCTTCTGAATCTCCCCAACCGAAGCCCCATCATGACCGGCTTTGACCAGGAAGCGGAACACCGACAGCCGATGACTATTCCCTAGCTCAGCTAGGCTAGATGCAACTTTTTCGTGATCCATTTTATGCTCCATTAATTTCTATGATTCTAGAATTATAGTTGACAGTCTTGTTGGGCTCAACTAGATTATTCGAACATTTCGACAAATCTAGAAATGCAGGAGTAGTTAATGTCGCCTCAATTGCAAGACACTTTGGGCATGTTTGCCTTTCTCGCTGTCGAGCTATCGATTCTATTCATTGGTATCAGTTTGCTCGTGGGCGTTCTACAACGTCATATCCCACCGTCGAAGGTGGAAGCGTTACTGAGTTCGAAAGGTAGCCGTGGCTATTTTCTTGCGGCTGGCCTAGGAGCTATCACGCCCTTCTGTAGCTGTTCGACCATCCCTATGTTGAAAGGCTTGATTCGCGCCCGTGCCGGTTTTGGGCCGATGATGGTATTTCTTTTCTCATCTCCGCTGTTGAACCCCATCATTGTTGGCTTGCTGGTTGCGACGTTTGGATTGACGCTCACGGCTATCTATGTGATCGCGGCTTTGGTGGTCGCAGTCGGTGCAGGATGGCTACTTCATGTGCTTGGCTTCGAGCGCTATGTGCGTCGGACTTGGACAGAAGAAGATAGTGGATGTGGTTCATCCGCAAGCCCATGCGGTGCTGCACCGATCAGGTCGAGTTGCGAAACCAGCAGCTGTGAAGGGCAACCCTCCGTCACGGTTAATAGCACGGGTAAGTATAGTGGTGTTTGGCGGGAATCCTGGTCGGACTTTGTTGGCGTGCTGCCTTACCTGCTCATCGGTATTGCAATTGGAAGCGTAATCTATGGGTTCATGCCTACTGAGTTGCTGGAGCAATATGCTGGTTCGGATAATCCATTCGCTATTCCCATCGCCGCAGTTATTGGAGTTCCATTGTACATTCGCGCTGAAGCTGTCATTCCGCTGGCGGCGGCTCTGATGGCCAAAGGCGTCGGTGCCGGAACGGTACTGGCGTTGATCATTGGCAGCGCTGGAGCCAGCCTGACCGAGCTCATTTTATTGCGCTCTTTGTTCACACTAAAGCTTCTAGCGGCGTTTGTAGTCGTTATCTTTGCCATGGCCATGTTTGCAGGATACGCCACTTACCTGTTTTTCTGATCGAGGCGGCAGCTGATGCATTCTCTAACCTCCCCAAGCAAGCGAATTGGCCTTGGCTGCCCGTTCCCCGCTTGTTGACAAGCTGTTACGTTTTGGGGCTGGTCGAACATCAGCCCTCATTCAAACAACGGAGACCCCATGAAACGCGTAACCATTCCTAAAGCCGGCGACAGTGGCGTTCTTATTCTTGAAGAGTGCCCCGACTTGCATCCCGGCCCCGGGGAAGTCCGCATTGCGGTAAAAGCAGCAGGGATTAATTTCGCCGACATCATGGCCCGCCAGGGCCTGTATCAGGATGCCCCCGCCTTTCCGTTTACTGCCGGGTATGAGGTATCCGGGGTGATCGATGAAATTGGTGAGGGTGTCGAGCCATGGTTGAAAGGCAAGTCTGTGTTCGCTTTATCGAGATTTGGCGGACACGCCTCACAAGTGGTGGTTCCGCAGTCTCAGGTATTTGAGAAGCCCGATAGCCTCTCTTTTGAACAGGCTGCCGCGATTCCTGTTAACTACCTGACCGCGTGGCAGGCGATCATCGTCTGTGGCGCTCTGCAGCCGGAAGACACAGTTCTGATTCATAACGTTGGCGGCGGAGTGGGCCTAGCAGCACTGGATATTGCGCAACATATTGGTGCCAAAACCATAGGCACCGCCAGCCCGGGTAAACACGATTATTTAAAAGCACGAGGGTTGAATCATGCCATTGATTACCGTAACAACGACTGGTTTTCAGAGCTTATGCAACTGACCGGTGGTAAAGGAGCCGAACTTATTCTTGATCCGTTGGGGGGCGAAAGCTGGCGTAAAAGCTATAAGGCATTGCGCTCACCTGGTCGCTTGGCGATGTTCGGGATTTCGGTAGCATCAGGTCATGGTTTAGCCGGAAAACTGGCTCTGGCAAAAACAGCCTTGTTAATGCCTTTCTTCCACCCAATCAGTCTGATGAACCAAAATAAATCCGTTTTTGGTATCAACATGGGCCGGCTATGGCACGAGCCTCAGAAAATCAGGGTATGGGTTGATAAACTTATGGTTGGCTTAGAGGAGGGCTGGGTTAATCCGACGGTCGCCAAAGCTTTTCGGCTCGAAGATGCCGCCGAAGCACACGACTATATCGAAAGTCGGGCGAACATCGGGAAGGTTGTGCTGACGGTTTGATATCAGAAAGAGGGGTAAAACGAAGGATCGAAAAAATCTCTGGACATAAAAAAATCCAGTCACCGTGAAGTGGCTGGATTTTTTAGGGAATTCTGGTCGGGACGGTAGGATTTGAACCTACGACCCCTTGCACCCCATGCAAGTGCGCTACCAAGCTGCGCTACGCCCCGTAAACTGCTCGCCGCCAAAAAAGAGGTTTATCTCAGTGGCTTAGCGGGAGCGAAGTATACGCCAGCCCAAAAAAAAAATAAATAGGTGACCGGAGACTTTCTTCATAACAATTAACGCAATTTGGTTTCTCTGAGTTTCAGAATAAATTCCGGTGGCTCAAAAGTGTTTGGTTGCGCGCACTTCCAGTATTTATCAAACACGGTTAGCCCAGTTTCGCCCTCAAGCAACATACCCGGTTCCAGAAAATGATATAGATCGAGATAGCTTTGGACCTTGGTTTTCGATACGCGCCGAACAATGTGCTCAGGCCCGAGTTCGGAAGGGTGGCTCAGGCCAGAGGCTTCCAGTAGGTTTTGGAGGGCATCAAGTGTTTTGGTGTGGTAGTTATACACCCGCTCGCTTTTCAGTGGCACGTCCAGTTTGTTGCCCCGGCGCGGGTCTTGAGTGGCAACACCCGATGGACACCGACCAGTGTGGCAATTCAGGGCCTGGATGCAGCCCAATGCGAACATATAGCCGCGCGCAGCGTTGCACCAGTCAGCGCCCATGGCCAGAGTTCGGGCTATATCGAAGGCGGAGGTGATCTTGCCCGCCGCGCCTAAGGCTATGTCATCGCGCAGGTTGGCACCAACCAAAGTGTTATGTACCAGTAGCAGAGCTTCGTTCAGCGGCATGCCGAGACGATTAATGAACTCCAGCGGGGCTGCACCTGTGCCACCTTCGCCTCCATCGACAACGATGAAGTCGGGTTTCTTGCCGGTTTTCAGCATGGCTTTAACGATGGCAAACCATTCCCACGGGTGCCCAATGGCAAGTTTGAAGCCTACCGGTTTACCCCCCGAAAGCTCCCGCAGTTGCTCGATAAACTCAAGCAGCTCGATCGGTGTGGAAAAAGCAGAGTGGCTGGAAGGCGACACGCAATCTTCACCCATTGGTACCCCGCGAGCTTCAGAGATTTCAGCCGTGACCTTTTCTGCGGGAAGTATGCCACCGTGACCGGGTTTTGCCCCCTGCGATAGTTTGACCTCTATCATTTTCACCTGATCCAGGCAGGCGTTCTCGTGGAATCGCTCCGGGCTGAAGGTGCCATCCGGATGACGGCAACCAAAGTAGCCCGAACCAATCTCCCAGACCAAGTCGCCTCCCGGTTCTTTGTGGTAACGAGAGATAGAGCCTTCCCCGGTGTCATGGTAAAAACCGCCTTTTAGCGCACCCGCGTTAAGGCTCAGTATGGCGTTGGCTGATAGCGAGCCAAAACTCATGGCGGAGATGTTGAATACGCTCGCGCTGTAGGGTTTTGTGCAACGCTTACCGATCACAGCCCGGAAGTCATTGGAGGCCAGTTTGGTAGGCGTGAGGGAATGATTCATCCACTCAAAGCCTTCTTCGTACATTGACAGTTGTGAGCCAAACGGGCGTTTATCCAGTACACCTTTGGCCCGCTGATACACAATGGTGCGTTGCTCTCGCGAGAAGGGCCGTTCCTCGGTATCTGATTGGATGAAGTACTGGCGAATTTCGGGCCCTATGGATTCGAGTAAGTACCGGAAGTTCGCCATGATGGGGTAGTTTCGGCTAACCGTATGTTTTCGTTGAAGGATATCTCGGGTGCCCAGAGCCGTTAGTGCGGTAAAGATTAGGGGGAAGATGTATCCTGAGCCTGTCCATATTGAGAGCGGAATCGAAATGAGCAATCCCGCGATGCTAAGTGCGTATGCGGAATAGCGAAAAGGGAAGGTGGTCGTTTTAACCATGAATACCTCAAACGGGCTTGGAGTGTCGATAAGGCCAGTATATGCCAGAGAGGCCAGAGGTGGGCAAGTTGCTGAAAATTGTTGGGAATAAGGCTTCGGTTATTTTTGCGTGGTCTATAATTCCTGAAGTGGGTGTAACACAAGACGCACTTTGATGTTTTGAGGTCAAAGTAATAGGATAACGTGCTTGTAATATTTCGGGGTAGGTTGGAATGACCTACCCATCACGCATTTTTCAGACATCACACCAAAACCAGGAGGCTCCACGTGGGCGAGGTAGTGAAAGACGAATATCAGACGGACTACGTCGCAGGCCAGGATAATATCAATCCGTTTGGCCTGGATCTGCATAACTGGGTGTTCCCGGTAACTGCAGTGATTGTAGTGCTGTTTGTTATAGGAACTCTGATGTTTCCGGCTTTGGCCAAGGAAACGCTTGATGGGGCAAAGTGGGGAATCATCGCCAGTTTTGATTGGTTCTTTCTGCTGAGCGCCAACATTTTTGTGGTGGTGAGTTTGGCGCTCATCTTCATGCCCGTTGGTAAAATTCGTTTGGGTGGTCAGGATGCGAAGCCTGAATTTACCCGTATTTCTTGGTTTGCCATGCTGTTCGCTGCAGGCATGGGTATAGGCCTTATGTTCTGGGCCGTGGCTGAGCCGGTGGCGTACTACACCGGTTGGTATGAAACACCGTTCAATGTTGAGGCGAATACCGAAGCCGCTCGCGATCTGGCCATGGGTTCTACGATGTACCACTGGGGTCTTCACCCTTGGGCTATCTATGCCATTGTTGCATTGTCGCTGGCGTTCTTTGCCTTTAACAAGAACATGCCGCTGACCATTCGCTCCGCCTTCTTCCCGCTGCTGAAAGACAGAGTGTGGGGCTGGCCGGGTCATATCATTGATGTGCTGGCGGTGGTTGCGACCATTTTTGGTCTGGCAACGTCTTTGGGCTTCGGTGCGCAGCAAGCTGCTTCGGGGCTGAACTATCTGTTTGATGTGGGTGCGGGCACCAACATTCAAATGGCCATTATTGTGGGCGTGACCGCGCTGGCGTTGATGTCGGTTCTGCGCGGCCTTGATGGTGGTGTAAAAGTATTGAGTAACATCAACATGATCACCGCGGGTGTGTTGTTGTTCTTTATTCTGTTCGCCGGACCCACCATGACGATTCTGGAAACCATCTGGATCACGTCTTCTTCTTACGTGACCAATGTGGTTCCTCTGAGTAATCCGTTTGGCCGTGAAGACTCCGCGTGGATGCAGGGCTGGACCGTATTCTATTGGGCTTGGTGGATTTCATGGTCACCGTTCGTAGGTATGTTTATCGCGCGTGTTTCTAAAGGCCGTACAGTGCGTGAGTTTGTGACGGCGGTGCTGATCATCCCGACAGTGATTACGACAGTCTGGATGAGCGGCTTTGGCGGCACTGCGTTGGAGCAGATTCAGAACGGCGTGGGTGTGCTGGCAGAGAACGGCCTGACGGATGTGTCGCTCGCAACTTTCCAGATGTTTGAAGGGTTGCCGCTGACAGGCATTATTTCCTTCGTGGGCATCATTCTGGTTCTGGTGTTCTTCGTGACCTCATCGGATTCCGGTTCACTGGTTATCGACAGCATCACCGCTGGTGGCAAAACTGATGCTCCGACCGCTCAGCGTGTGTTCTGGGTTGTTATGGAGGGTGCTATTGCGGCCGCGTTGATCTTCGGTGGTGGTGATGATGCACTCGGGGCGATTCAGGCTGTGGCGATTAGTGCTGGCCTGCCGTTTACATTGATTTTGCTGATCATGACGTGGGGCTTGCTCAAGGGACTTACCCAAGAGCGGAAACTGCTGATTCAGCGGGGCGAAATGCTCTGATCGGCTAAGTTGGGTATAAAAAAACCGGAGCTTAATAGGCTCCGGTTTTTTTATGTCTGAGCGAGTACTTGTTACATTCGGCTGAAGCTCTTCATCGCAAACTGTGTACGTTCACGCGGGCTGAAATGAGGGCGCTTTAATCCCTCGATAGCATTTAAGCGCGGCATCAGTCCGCAGCCGTTTGCCATCTGAATTGCCAAGCCGGGGCGGGCGTTTAGTTCGAGAAGCAAAGGGCCTTGGTGTGCATCGACCACTAAATCCACGCCCATATAGCCCAGGCCTGTCGCTTCATAACAGCGGGCGGCCATTTCCAGCATGTTCTCCCAAGATTCAATCTGTATGTTCTCAAGCGCCAGCCCAGTGTCCGGGTGGAGCGTAATCGGGCGATTAAACTGAACGGCGTTCAAACTTCGGCCAGTTCCGAGATCCAGGCCGACACCGACGGCGCCTTGGTGCAGGTTTGCTTTGCCATCGGATGCCTTGGTGGCGAGTCTCAGCATGGCCATGATGGGATAGCCCTGAAACACGATAATGCGAATGTCGGGGACGCCCTGAAATGAGTACTTGGCTAGATCGGGAGAGGACTCCACCAAGTCTTCAACAATCGCAACATCTGGTGTGCCGGCTAGCGAGTAAAGTCCCGCCAAGATGTTCGTTAAGTGTCGCTCCAGCATGGCAACGGGAATTCGGGCTCCAGACGCTTTGACGAAGTCGTCGCCATCTCGCCCTGTGATTACCGTGATGCCCTTTCCTCCCGAGCCTTTGGCGGGTTTTATGGCGAATCCAGAAAGGTCCTCGGCCATTTCCCGAAAGTGGGAGATCTCGTGTTGTTGGCGGACTACCTGAAGAAGCTTTGGAGTTTTAACATCGTACTCGCCAACGGCCAGCTTGGTCTTCAGTTTGTTATCGACCAGAGGATACGAAGAACGGTCATTGTACTGGGCAATGTAATCCACATTGCGCCGGTTCATGTTCAGCATCCCGATCCGGTTCAGTCTGCGTGGGGAAATCCAGTTCATATTAGTCGTAGGCCTTCATCGGGTTGAATCGACGAAGCTCGCTGAGTTTGTAGCCGGTGTATTGGCCCATCAGCAAAATCAGCCCCAGGATGACGAGATGAAGCTCGGGGAAGTTAAAGGTCAAATGACCGGCCAGAGGTCTGCTCATGGCAAGGTAGGCGCAAATGGCAACGAACAGACTGCCTGCACCTTGAACAACAACCTCCCGAGGACCTTCTTCTTCCCAGAGGATCGACATGCGTTCGATGGTCCACGCTATGATCACCGTAGGGAAGAAGGTGACGGTCATGCCGGTATTAAAGCCCATTTGGTATCCGACGATGCTCAAACCCGCAGTAATGAATATCACCAGAATGATCAGGGCTGAGATTCTGGAAACGAGCAGCAGGTTCAGGCTTGATAGATAGCCTCTGAGCAGCAGCCCGATGGCAACAACGGACAGAAAAGCGATCAGCCCGGGCACCAGAGTGGTTTGGACAAAAGCGACGGCAATCAGCACCGGCATGAAGGTACCTGAGGTGCGAATGCCGATCACCATGCGCATGAACGCGACCATTAATGCTCCGATCGGCAGCAGCAGGAGCATCCGGAACATACTCTGCTCCTCAATGGGAAGCTGGTAGAAGCTTAGAGCACTCAGTCCATTCGAGGCCGCTTCACGCGCTGCTAGCTGCAGAGCGGGGATGGTTTGGCGGAGCATGGAAAAACTCACCTGGGAGGTGTCGCCACCGACTACATCGAGCAGCGACTCAGAACCCTGACGCCAAAGCAGAAGGTTTTCTGGTACGCCTTGCTCAGCCGTGCGCGGATCAAACGTCAGCCAGCGCTCGCCATTGAATATTTGAAGGAAGGGCACAAGATGCTGGCGCCGACGAGCATCTTCAAGTTTCAAGGCATCCGCTGTGCGAGCCGCGATGCCCGCATGGTTAAGCATGCGAACCAATACCTGAAGGTAGTTTTCATCAGAGACCAGCATGGTGGAATTTTGCGTGCGGTTATCCGGTTGCATCAGTGTGATCAGTTCCCGGGTCAGACTTTCCGGAGAGCTTGATCGCTCTGTTGCTTGGTTCAGAAGCTCTCTTACGGCGGTTGCTTGGGGTTCTTCCCAAAAGACCGTATAGGGCTTCGGCACACGGGTCGGAGGTTGTTGAACGATCGTTTCATCAGGAACGAATTGAGTTTTGAAGTAGAGCGTTTGTGGGCCGGCCACTTCTCGTTTGGTCCATTCCGCGCGTCGGCCGCCGTTGTTCTCGAGAATAGAAAAGCCGTAACCAGGTGATGCTGCCTGCTCGGTTAAAATACGGAAGCCAGGAGGTTGTTGTGGCACATGTAAGTTAACCTGTGCAGAGTCACCATACCCTTGGAAGTCCACTCGGGCTTCAACCATCCATACCGGTTGCTGTTCACCGGTCATCCACGGGATGCCCATTTCGAAATGCCGCCACGTTGCAACGGAGAGCCCCGCGGTGATGAGAAGAAATACAGCAACATAAAATGGAATGCGGGACCTCACGGTCATGCGTCATCTCCCTTAGGGGCTTTGTTGAGGTAGCTTTTAGGGAGTTCGGTAGCGAACTCTTTGCCGACATCAATCAACATGACATCTCTCAAAACATTACGGCCAATTAACACTTCGTAGGTAAGGTTTGTCCGATCTGCGAGTGTAAATTCGGCAACTTGCTCATGGTCGCCAATGGCGAATTGAAGCTCCACTACAACGCGCCGCTCCGCCTCATCAGCGGCGGATTGTATGATTTTGACTCGGCGGGAGATTTCTTTCTCCAGAGTCACCCACTCTTCAGCCGATGTACCAGGAACCGGGACCTCAAATCTGACCCAGTTGCCGCCATCGCGTTCAAACCGCTTAACGTTTCGGGCGTGTATTGACGAAGTCTCAGCACCACTGTCGATACGGGCGGTGTAAACCGTGTCGGAGTCCGCCAGGTATAACTTCTCGACTTCCCCTACGACAACTTTGCCTTTCAGGCGGTCTGCTCGGCCGGGATCTTTGGGGACAGAGGGGCAACTGCGCTGCACAACCGGGGGGCAGCTAGGTTTTTCAACCTGAGTGGCTATGGCGTCCAGAATCGTTTGTGTGGATTGCTGTTGGTCGTCCAGCATTTGTTTGTGACGTACGCCGGCGTTATTTTCCATCGTTACGAGTGTGGCTCGCTGATTGTTTAGCGAGGCACGCATATCGTCGACCCCTTCCTTGGGAACCATGAAGTATTGGTCGGCGCTACATCCGGATAGAGCCAGAATAAGCGCTGTCATACCGAAAGCAATTATTGGTCGAGGTTTGAAGAACCTGTCACCCATGTATATCCCCTGAATTGACTGAGCGATAAACCGGTCGTGGAGTTTTTCCGGTCAGCCTTCATTGTGTTTTCGTTCGGGAACGTGAGTATACAGCAACCGGAATGTTCTGCGCCTTTACAGATGGTTAAGGCGCGGGCTTATTTGCAAAGAAATGAACCCGTTCCGAGGGTGGTTTGGGATCGCAAGTATTCTTGAATCACCGGTGAGCAATTGAGGTAGAACAGGAGTAATTCACGCTGGATGTCTTGGTCCTGAATACGTGAGGCATAGCTGATGACATCTTTCAGTGTTTCGTCATTCGCGGCAGGGTTATCAGGTGCGGTAAAGGTGTGATCGTAACGGTTACGTATCAGCTGGTTAAGCCGTTCGAGATGAAATTCGCCAGTATGGGTGATGTGAGGCAGCATTTTTGCGCCACTACGTCGCTCAGCCGCTTTACCTTGGGCCCAACAGTCATCTACTTCAGGCTCATTGGTTTGTAGAAATTCTGAGCCTAGTTTTCTCCAAAGTTCTTTTAACATGCTCTTATCCTGGAGGTGAGCATTTAGCTGGTTTGCCATCTAAAAGTGAACGGCGTTTTCATTCTTTTTAGATGAATTTGCATCCTGCGTCTAGAGCGACTTCAGTGAATTGTGTTAAATGCCAAGCAGTCGAGGCTGCTGTTGAGGTGCTTTTCCAATTTCCCAACCAAACAGGTCTCTGGGTTAGACTGTCAGGCTTCGGCGGTTGATGATTGCCTAGATTAACCCGATGCATGTTTCAGGAGTTACGGTCAGTGTTAGAGAGATTCGCTCAGTTCAGTACAGTTAACCCGGAGATCGTACTCGGAGGGAGTGTGGTTCTGCTGGCCGTTTGTTGCGCTCTGATGGGCCTGTTGGTGAACAGAACATCGCGGTTAAATGCTGCTCAGCGAGCCCAAGCGCTTCACGACCAGCAAGTTAAGCATCTGGAATCGGCCTTGGTGGAAAAACAGGAGCGTGCGGATAAGCTGGAAATTGCCGTGGACAACTGGCGGGATCAAGTTGCAGCTCTCAAGGCCGATCTGCGTGAGCAACAGGTTACGCTGGACAAGGAGCGCCGGAACGCCAGTGAAAAGCTGGAGTTGTTGGAAAAAAACCGGGACAGCCTTAAGCAGGAATTCGAGAACCTTGCCAATCGCATTTTCGATCAGAAAAGCGAGCGCTTCAGTCAGCAATCGAAAAACAGTTTGGACTCTTTGTTGAATCCGTTCCGGGATCAGCTTCAGGATTTCCGCAAGCGGGTAGAAGATGTTTACACCACTGAAACCCGAGACCGCCAAGCCCTGCGCAGCGAAATCAAATCGCTGCAGGATTTGAACCGTCAGATTACCGAGGAAGCCGCTAATCTGACGAAAGCGCTGAAGGGCGATAAGAAGGTGCAGGGTAACTGGGGAGAATTGATTCTTGAGCGAGTGCTAGAACGTTCTGGTTTACGCAAAGGGATTGAGTACGAAACCCAGGGTAGCTACCGGGACAACGATAATCAGCTCTTGCGTCCGGATGTTATCGTTCATTTGCCAGACCAGCGTAATCTGGTGGTTGATTCAAAAGTTTCACTGGTGGCCTACCAGCAATGGGTGATCGCCGAGGATGATCAGGCGCGAGAACAAGCCTTGAAACAACACGTTGACGCGGTGAGAAATCACATCCGTACCCTGAGCGAGAAGGATTATAGCCAGCTCCACGGGTTGCATTCGCCTGACTTCGTGCTCCTGTTTATGCCCATTGAACCCGCGTTTGTTGCTGCTTTTCAGCAAGATGATAACTTGTTCGCTGAAGCGTTCGAGAGAAAGATTATTGTGGTGACACCTACCACTTTGTTGGCGACGTTGCGCACCATTGAGAACATTTGGCGTTACGAGCGGCAAAGCCAGAATGCGCGCCGCATCGCCGATCGCGCGGGTGCAGTTTACGATAAGTTGCGAGTGTTTGTAGAAGCCATGGAGCGACTTGGCAGCCAGCTGCACACGGCACAGGGTACGTACGATAATGCGATGAATACCCTGACCCGAGGCCGTGGTAATCTAATCTCTCAGGCTAACCGGTTTGTGGAATTGGGTGTTCGGGTGAAGAAGGAACTGCCGAAAAGCATTGTTGATCAAGCCGAGGTGGATGCTGACGATGTTGAGAGTGGGGAAGAGCCCGAATCGCGTTTTGAACCAGAGTCAGCAGACACGATTTCAAGCGACACCGAAAGTCATCAGGAGTAGAAGTATGTTGTTAACACGAAAGCGGTGTACGCCGGTGGCCCATTCATGGCTTGTTGGATTGGTGGTTTCTTCATTTTTGATGTGCGCGGGGCCAGCTCAGGCACTGGAGCCGGAGCACGAAGTTCGGCGGCTTATGCTGGCCGCCGAAGAAGCTGTGAGCGCAGAGCATTGGAGTGAGGCGGGGGAATACCTAAACCGTCTCCAGACCATGAAAGCCGAAAAGCCCGCGGAATATCTGTATTACCGTGGCAGAGCTATGTTGCAAGCCAAACATTTTAACGAAGCGCGCTCAGCCCTAGAAGGGTACGTCAGTCGCGTCGGAGCGGAGGGTAAGCATTATCAGCAGTCGCTGACGTTGATTACGGATATTGAAAAGCAAAGTAAAGCCAACGCCCGTGCGTTGGTTGAAGGTAAAGTAAACGCCCGAGAGCCTGTGGCTGTGATTGAGCCTGCCGGTGGCGAAAACCTAGACACTTTGCGCAAGTTATATCTTGCCAAAACCGACCAGGAAGCACTGACCATTCACTTGAACGCTTTGCTGGATGCCAATGGTTGGCGTAAAGACAAGGCGGTCGTGCGCTTGGACCGGCCAGCGGATATTCAATATCGTGTGACTATTAATGGAAGTGAACTGACTATCCAGCACGTGAAGCGAGAGATTGACGGCACATTGGTGCGCAAAACCAGCCCGCTACCGGTCTATGGTGTGAATCCTCAGCCTCGTTGGGATTGCCAGGCCGTCGTCGGCGCTTGCTGGATATACGACCCTCGGGACGGTTCACGATTGTTCCAGCTTGCACCCAATCAAGCGAAAGTGAGCGAGATTTCCCAAACCTTAGGCCGGCTCATTCGAAACCTTCAACAAGGCAGTGCGGGTAATTGAGCCTTAGAGCGTAGCCAGATTGCCCCGTTCGCCATCACGCCAGGCACCCGGGGTAACACCGGTCCATTTCTTGAATGCGCGATGGAACGTAGACGGTTCTGTAAAGCCTACTCGCTCCGCAATATCATTGATCGGCAAGTCTTGGTGACTCAGGTAATAGATGGCCATATCCCGCCGCAGTAGATCTTTAATTTCCTGGAACGACGTATTTTCTTGCTTAAGCCGACGCCTTAGCGTTTGCGGACTGGTGTGCAGTTCTTGAGCAATCCAGTCAAAATCGGGCATGGGTTTTGAGAAGTCACGCCCAATTAAGCCGCGAATTCGACCTGTCCAAGTATTGCTTTCGTCGGGTCGGGATAATAAATCCGCCGGCGACGTTTTCAGGAATTGTCGCATCTCGGGTTTGTCCCGGATTACCGGTGCCGACAAAAACCGCGTGCTGAAGGTAAGGGCGGTGCAGTCGGATTCGAACGCTAGTGGGCAACGGAAAATGTGCCGCAATTCATCGCCATGTGCAGGTTTTGAATAATTGAACTCTGCTTTCTCCAGTTCCACGGGCTGTCCTATAAGCCAGCTCGCTAGGCGGTGCCAGATTACAGGCAGGCTTTCCTGAAAGAACTGATTCGGGTCATGTATCTCGCCTTCGATCTTTGAAATCAGACGAACACTGGTTTGATTGATTTCCAGCTCCATGCCAACCATCGGCTCAAACAGGCGGGAAAACTCGTACGTTTGTCGCAAAACTTCTTCCAATGTCTGGCAGTTAATCGCCAGCTCACACATGGTCGCAAAAGTGCCTGATCGCGCACGCCTCGGCCCCAGCCCCATAAACTCATCACCGGTGTTTGTCCAGATCACTTGCATTAATCGACTGAATTGGTCGCTGTTTACACGGGCCTTTTCAATGCGCAGTAGATCGGGTGAAATTCCGGCTTCCAGCAACAGTCCGCGAACATCAAAGCCCAAGCGCTCAGCGCCCGTAAGGGAGGCTTCAACAAAGTGTTTGGAAACCGTAAGAGCAGACATAAGCGAACCTTTTGTGAGATGCCATTCATCATAAGTGCCCAGAAAGACAATGCAACCGCCTGAATGATCAACGAGATGGAAGATTTCGCCAATGGCTTTGACCAAACGGGTAGTTGGCCAGAGCATTAAAAACCGGCAGCATGAGTTTATGAGCTAATAACGGAAAACAAAACAACAGGAGATTGCCGTGACAGCCCCGCTCAAAGAACTGAAAGTCCTCGATTTCAGCACGTTACTACCCGGGCCCTACGCCACCATGATGTTGGCCGATATGGGGGCCGACGTGCTTCGTGTTGAAGCGCCAGACAGAGTGGATCTGGTGAAAGTATTGCCACCCTTTGATGGCAAATTCAGCACGGCGTATTCCTATCTTGGCCGTGGCAAGCAAACCCTTCAGCTCAACCTCAAGCAAGAAGGCAGCGCAGACAGGGTTAAAGAGCTGGTTAAAGAGTACGACGTGGTGGTGGAACAATTCCGCCCCGGCGTGATGGACCGTCTGGGTATTGGTTACGAAACTCTCAAAGCCATTAACCCTAAGTTGATTTATTGCGCCATTACCGGTTATGGCCAAACTGGCCCTTACAAAGACCGCGCCGGCCACGACATTAACTACCTTGCCATCTCCGGTGTGGCCAGCCATTGCGGCCGAGCAGACAGTGGGCCACCGCCCATGGGCATTCAGATAGCTGACGTCGCCGGCGGCTCCCATCACGCAGTGATGGGTATCCTCGCTGCCGTTATACGGCGCCAGCAAACCGGTGAGGGTTCTTTCATCGATATCAGCATGACAGATGCTGCCTTCGCCATGAACGCCATGTCTGGCGCCGCAGCCATCGCGGGTGGCCAAACTCAGAAGCCGGAAACTGGCATGCTGAACGGTGGCACGTTCTATGATTATTACCAGACCAGCGATGGCCGTTGGTTGTCTGTGGGTAGCCTAGAGCCTCAGTTCTCGGCGCGTTTGTGCGATGCGCTGGAAATTCCTGAGATGCAGAGTTTTGCCCTAAGCCAGAACCCGGAACACCAGCAGGCACTCAAAAAAGCCATCAAGGAAAAGGTCGAAGTGAGAACCTTTGCGGAATGGCGCGAGATTTTTGCGGAGGTGGATGCTTGTGTGGAGCCGGTGCTAACGATTGAAGAGGCTGCGGAGCATCCGCAGATGAAAGCTAGAGGGATGGTTGTTGAGAGGGATCGGGGGGATGGTGTTGGTCAGAGGCAGATGGGGGTGCCGATTCGATTTGCTTAAACTTATTTCGCTTTAATAAACAAAAAACCGGCCTATATGGCCGGTTTTTTGTTATAGATTGCTCGTTGTTTTACGGTGCCACAGTACCAAGTAGGGTTAGTGTTTGTTGCACGAATGCAGCAAATCCTGCGTCCTGAGGGTCTACAGGGCCACTATGCGTGCCAGCTGGAATGGTTGTGACAGCTGTGCCGGTCAATGCGAGGGGCTGGGTGCCCGCTAGCGGAGCGTTAAAACTGTCGATCGTAATATTGCCACCGCTCTCTGTTTGGAAGGTACCTTTCAGTGGTGAGCCACCCCAGATAGGATCAGCCGAATTCGGAATGACCGCATCGTTGGGTGCTTCTACCAAAACCAGCGGCGTAGCTAAGTCAGCCAGGTTGTCTGCGAAATTGATCGGATCAGCGGTATCGATCGCTGCTTGGAAAATGTTGAAGTAGCTCTCAAGACCAGAGTCGCCTTGTGTCAGGCCAGCTGCTGCTTGCAATCCAGGTAGAATGCGAGGGGCAAAGGTTTGAGAGTTTTCCAAAGTGCGCACAACGCCGCCGCCCGGAGTTAGCAAGGCCGCACCGGCAATATTGTTGAACACTGATGTTACCGTGCCTGCAGGCGTTCCATCGCTGATCGTGGTTCCTAGTTGATCTGCGTTAACCGCAGCTATGAATGGTGCGCCGGTTATTGTGCCCAACGAATGACCGACAAACAGTACCGGAGTATTCGGCGCAATGGTGATGCTGTTCGACTGGTCAACCGTGAGCTTGAGGCCGGCGAGGCTGGCGCGCAGGTTCATCTGGTCAACAGCACTTTGACGCAAGTTGTCGCGAGTGCCTAAGAAGTTGGTCAGGTTGATGAATAAGCTTCCAGAGTCGCCCGCTGTTTCGGTCATGGGGCTTGGTACGCCGGGTTGTGCTGCGTAGAAGCCAAAATGGCGCTCGTCACCGTCTTGTGGCGCAATGCCTGGGATGATGCTGCCGCTGTTCTCAACGGTGTTCTCTGCTGAAGCGATGAACTGTATTGCCGCGTCAAGTGATGCGTTGCCAGTTGTTCCTCCGGTTAGCACATCGTTGATGATTGTCTGGGCTTCAGTCGAATTGCTAGCCGCACCAGACTGAATTACGAACCCTATATTCAGAGTGCCTGCGATCAGAGCGCTAACGCTTGCTTCATCATTGGTCAGAGGGACACCTGCCGCAATACCTCCATCGATCAATTGTGATGCCAGTGCTTTCTGGGCGGTGGGATCTATAGGCGCGATACCATGCAAAGGCTGGTCAATAGCAACCACTACATACCCGTTGGCGGCCATGGCACTGCCAATGGTCAGGGCTGTACTGCGGTCGGTAGTGATACCGTGCTGGAACAGCACAACGCCTTTAATGGTTGGGCTCGCAGGGTAAAGTACCAGTGCCGGAGCGTCTACATCTGTTTGCTTCTTAGGGAAGGGGAAGATGTGGTTCACAGCTGTCGAAACGGACGGGTCCGCTTGTGGGATAGAAAGTCCAGTACCTGTGAATGCAGTGTTCAGCGCTGCTGCCAGGCTGCTGTCTGCGACCCAGGATTTGGTGACCAGATCCGCGCCTGAAGTTCCGAGGTAGTAGGGAAGCTTTACGGTGCCTTGTGCCGCCAATACATCGTTCGGTGCCAAACCTGATGATTTGAGCGCTGTAAGGGTGCTGGAAGCTACCGCTGAAACTAAGCCGACGGGCGCTGGTGCACCCAAGGTAAAGTCGCTCGCACTTCTATTAAGTGGCGAAGGTGTCGGCAAGACTCCGGAAGCTGCGAAGTTTGAGGCGAGTGCAACCGCTGCACAGCCCACTGCTGCATCACCGCCGGCAGATACTGTGGCTTCGCACGGCGCACCTGTGCCGTACAGATTAGAAAGTACTTCAGTCGCTGTTTTTCCACTATCGCCAAGGGGGATGTTCGGGAATGCTGCGAATGCGCCGCCTACCGTTGCTTTCACGGTAGCGTAATCAGTTGCTCCGCCTGCAACTGCTTGCTGAGCTGCAGACACTTTAATGAATGATTCAAGTTGGTCCTCAAACCACGCAGCAGGCTCAGCAATGTATTGAAGTGCTTTTTCATCGTTGGAAGTCGTGAAACTGTAAGTCAACGCAATCTGGTCTTCGGTAATTGGGCTGCCGGCCGCTTTGGCATACGCGAGCGCTAAAGGCTCCCAAAGCTTGTTGACCAGACTCCTGACTGGAACAAGCGCGTTGCTAAGCAGTCCGGAATTTGGGTCCTCTGCTGTGCCAGCTGCAGTTATGTTGGCGTAAACGGGATCCTGGATAATAGAGTCGCCATTGATGTCTTTAACATCAGTCGTGATAAGAACGACATAACGCTTTTTGGGCTTGAGGGGCTCAAGCGGCAGGATGCGAATCGCCGACGTGCCGTCCAGTGTTTCCACATCAGCTCTTGCCAGAACAGGTGAACTGCCCACGGCAAGACCCAGAGTGGGGGGCTCGCTGATAGAGAGAGCTCGGAGAGGATCCTCGCTAGCGTAATCTAGCTCGATGAGGTGTACAGACTTGCCATATACGACGGTCTCTATATCTAGCTGTCCGTTGGTCTGAATAACGGCAGGAGCCACGGTGGAGGCGCCAGAAAGTTCATTAAGCGCAGTTGTAACAGGTGGTTTAGTATCTGCAACGCCAAAGGTCCCGTCACCTTGCTCGCTATCAAAAATCAAGTCATTAGGCAGAGGCAATTGACTGGTCGCCGGATTAAAAACCGGCCAAGTCTTCCCATCAATAGAAGAATCTTTGTAATTCGGGCTCGGGTTAGCGTTACTGTCGTCGCTGCCGCTATCAAAGCAGCCCGTTAACCCCAGAGTAGAAGCCACGGCAAGACTTAATAGAGTTTTCTTGAACATGGGTGGAACCTTTTCCTGTTGTTGTATCGTTATATCCGGCTTAGACGGAACCGGTCGGCCCCTGAATTCCGCTCTTTTGCCTGTTCTGCTTATTTGTCTGAAATCGTAGCCAGCACTTTAAGCCAATTTCTGTAGCATCGACTATAGCGACACCTTGGCAAGTGTTGATCAGCCAAAAGTGTGATTCTGCGCTGCGACCCCCTCCTCGCACAGATGGATTCGTCTCCTTGAAAAATAGAGCGCCTTTAAGGGTTTGTCGAGTCAAGGGGGGGCAGCAGTTGCGGTATTTAACAAATTGTTTCGAAAATTCCCGGAATGCTCCATAAATTCTGGCTAGCAGGGTTATAGCTTGTTTCGCCTTCCGTCGCATCGCTCGCTTGTCGAAATTTCTGGTAAACTCTCGCTTCCTTTATAAGCAGGGCCACTTTGGCGGTTCTGCGCACTTCCATAATCAGAAAGCTGATGAGGCGACTATGACCACCGTAATCCGCCAGGACGACCTGATCGAAAGCGTAGCCGATGCGCTGCAGTTTATTTCCTATTACCACCCGAAGGATTTCATTCAGGGCGTGTACGAGGCCTACAAGAGGGAAGAGTCTCAGGCGGCGAAAGACGCCATGGCCCAGATTCTGATCAACTCCCGCATGTGTGCCCAGGGCCATCGCCCGATTTGTCAGGACACCGGTATCGTGACCGTGTTCGTGAACATCGGTATGGATGTGAAGTTTGAGTGCGACAAAGCGCTGGACGACGTAATCAACGAGGGCGTTCGCCGTGCCTACACCCATCCGGACAACGTGCTGCGTGCGTCGGTACTGGCAGATCCGGACGGCAAGCGTCAGAACACCAAAGACAACACCCCCGCCATCATTCACTACAAGATGGTTCCGGGTAATACGGTTGAAGTACACGTGGCAGCCAAGGGCGGCGGTTCTGAAGCAAAATCCAAGTTTGCCATGCTGAACCCGTCCGACTCGGTTGTAGAGTGGGTGCTGAAAATGATTCCTCAGATGGGTGCCGGCTGGTGTCCGCCTGGAATGCTGGGTATTGGTATCGGCGGTACCGCGGAAAAGGCGATGGAACTGGCGAAAGAATCCTTGCTGGACCCAATCGATATTCACGATCTGCAAGAGCGCGGTGCCTCTAACCGTGCTGAAGAGCTGCGCCTTGAGTTGTTCGAGAAAGTGAACGATCTGGGTATTGGTGCTCAAGGTCTGGGTGGTTTGACCACGGTCTTGGACGTGAAGGTGAAAGATTACCCGACTCACGCTGCCAATAAGCCGGTTGCGATTATTCCGAACTGTGCGGCGACTCGTCACGCCCACTTCACGTTGGATGGCACTGGCCCATCTCTGCAAACCCCGCCGAGCCTGGACGATTGGCCGGAAATTACCTGGGAAGTGGGTGAGAACGTTCGCCGTGTGAACCTGGATACCGTCACTCCGGAAGATGTGAAGGACTGGCAGCCAGGTGAAACCGTTCTGCTGTCTGGCAAGATGCTGACGGGTCGTGATGCGGCTCACAAGAAGATGGTAGACATGATCGAGCGTGGTGAAGAGCTGCCGGTCGATCTGAAAGGCCGCTTCATCTATTACGTGGGACCGGTTGACCCGATTCGTGAAGAAGTCGTTGGTCCTGCGGGCCCGACCACCGCAACCCGGATGGATAAGTTCACCCGCACCATGCTGGATAAGACCGGCCTGACGGGCATGATTGGTAAGGCAGAGCGTGGTCAGATAGCGATTGATGCTATTAAAGAGTTTGGCGCGGTGTATTTGATGGCCGTTGGCGGTGCTGCTTACTTGGTGTCCAAGGCAATCAAAGGTGCAGAAGTGGTGGCCTTTGAAGAACTGGGTATGGAAGCCATCTACGAGTTTGAAGTAGAAGACATGCCGGTAACCGTGGCGGTCGACTCTCGTGGTAGCTCTGTGCACCAGACCGGCCCGGTGGAGTGGCAAGAAAAGATTATTGCAGCCAAGTCTGTGTGATCTGAGTCTTCTGTAAGATCAGTGGCAGCCCGGAACGAGCGTTCAGGGCTGCCACTGAAAGCGTTTCATCGATACCCTTCCTTTCAATACCTCCACCCCTTCCAGGCGCAACTGTTCGGTTTGCAGTTGGCGGGTTTCTATACCTTCAGGAAAAGCAATCTGGCCGTTACTCCGGAGAACCCGGTACCAGGGGATGCTGTGGCCGGTGGGCAATTTGCCCAATGCCCGGCCAACAAAGCGGGCTTGGCGACCAAGACCCGCCATGGCGGCAACCTGACCGTAGCTGGCCACTTTCCCCGGAGGGATTGCGACCACTACTTGCCAGATTTTTTGTTCTTTGGTGGGTTCGTTTTCAATTTCGTCCACGTAGAACTCCGCGATTGCGTCGACTAGAGGCGGAGTGCGCCGTCGACTTCGATCATGCGACCGGATACGTAATCGTTCTCAAAGATGAACGCGGCTGCTGAGGCGATTTCTTCCGGCTTGCCCATGCGCTTGAGCGGGATGCCCGCGGTCATTTTCTCCAGGGCTTCCGGCTTCATAGAGGCGGTCATTTCGGTTTCGATGAAACCCGGAGCGATGCCCATGCAGCGAATGCCGTAACGGGCCAGTTCTTTCGCCCAAACCGGTACCAGTGCCGATACGCCAGCTTTGGCTGCCGAGTAGTTGCTTTGGCCCATGTTACCGGCACGAGAGATAGACGCGATGTTGATGATCGCGCCTTTATCGCCATTTTCGATCATGCGGGTAGCGGCTTCACGGCCACATAGGAATACACCGGTGAGGTTAACGTCGATGACTGACTGCCACTGGCTTAGCTCCATGCGCTTCTCAAGCTTGCCGTCTTTAGCTTTCACCATCAGACCATCTCGCAGGATGCCGGCGTTGTTAATCAGACCGTTGAGCTGGCCGAAGTCTGCGACAATGGCTTTGAAGGTGTTTTCTACGTCTTCTTCTTTGGCGACGTTGCAAACGTAGGCGCTGGCTTCGACACCGGCCTCTTTGCAGGCTTCAACCGCTTCGGCCAGTTTGTCTTCCATCAGATCGATCAGAGCGAGTTTGGCGCCTTTAGCTGCCAGATACTCGGCCATAGCGCGGCCGAGACCTTGGCCGCCACCAGTAATTGCAATTACGGAGTCTTGAAGTTTCATAGTTTGCCCTTAGTTAGGATCTCAATGGTGGTAAGAATTAACTGTGTGCCCGTGGCTTTGAGTCATTATTGTATGGCGCGGAGTATACCAGACGTTGCCGAACACACATTCACGAGCTCGAGGCCGATATGCCGGTTTTCCTTTTTCTGTTTATTGTCATGCCCGTTGCCGAACTGGTGGTGCTCATCAAGGTGGGGGGCGTGATCGGGGCGCTCAACACCATTGCGTTGGTGTTTCTAACGGCGATTGTGGGGGCTTGGTTGTTGAGAAAACAAGGGCTTGCGACGCTTCTGCGTGCCAATCAGCGCCTCAATAGCGGTGAGTTGCCCGCCAAAGAAGTTGCCGAAGGGCTGATTCTGGCCGTGGGTGGCGCGATGTTGCTGGCGCCCGGTTTTATCACCGATGCGTTTGGTTTTTTCTGTCTGCTGCCGGGTACGCGGCACTGGCTGGCCGCGCAGGCGATGAAGCGCATGGTGGTAGCGGGGCAAAGCCGAAGTTTTCACTTCCAGTCAGGTGCTGGATTTGGCGCGGGGCCGTTTGGACCGCAGCGGCCGTTTGATCGTGATGCTGACGGCGACATCATTGAAGGCGAGTATAAAGATCAGACGGAATTCGACCGGGATAAGTTAGAAAAAAAGTAAAAAATTTTCATCGGGGGTGTTGAAAACGTGCCAGCCAGCCCCATTTAGTTTTCACAGATTCGCCGCGGGTCGAAAAGCTCTGTCTATCAGATGTTTGGAGACCGGGCAGTTTGTCAGGCCTGAGCTTTCCGGCCAGACATTTTTAACAAGCAATTGTCATTGCCACATTAATCTGACTATTGGAGCAACCGAGCAATGAAGATTCGTCCGTTACACGACCGTGTTGTCGTACGCCGAAAGGAAGAAGAAGAGAAAACTGCAGGTGGCATCGTGCTGCCGGGTAACGCTAAAGAGAAGCCGTCTCAGGGCGAAGTTATCGCCGTGGGCAACGGCCGCATTCTCGAGAATGGCGAAACTCGTTCACTGGCAGTCAAAGTGGGTGACACCGTTGTTTTCGGCCAGTATGCCGGCAATACCGTGAAGGTAGACGGTGAAGAGCTGCTCATCATGAGCGAGAACGATATCTACGGCGTGCTTGAATGATCGCCTGAGCGATTCGCGCGAACGAACATTTATCCGATCGATCAAATTTCGGTTTAACGAACAGGAATTAGAGACATGGCAGCAAAAGAAGTTCAGTTTGGTGATAGCGCCCGCAAGCGCATGGTAAAAGGTGTAAACGTTCTGGCTGACGCCGTGAAGGTTACCTTGGGCCCCAAAGGCCGTAACGTTGTTCTGGAAAAGTCTTTCGGTGCGCCGACCGTAACTAAAGACGGTGTATCTGTCGCTAAAGAGATCGAACTGAAAGACAAGTTCGAAAACATGGGCGCGCAGATGGTTAAGGAAGTGGCTTCCCAGGCTAACGAAACTGCCGGTGACGGCACCACCACTGCAACCGTTCTGGCTCAGTCTATTGTTAGCGAAGGCATCAAGGCCGTAACCGCTGGCATGAACCCGATGGACCTGAAGCGCGGTATCGACAAAGCGACTGCTGAAGCCGTTAAAGCGATTCGTGAAATGGCCACTCCGTGCGACGACAGCCGCAACATCGCTCAGGTAGGGACTATCTCCGCCAACGGCGACGAGACCATTGGTAAGATCATCGCCGACGCTATGGAGCGTGTTGGTAAAGAAGGCGTGATCACCGTTGAAGAAGGTCGTGGCCTGGAAGACGAGCTGGACGTGGTTGAAGGTATGCAGTTCGACCGTGGATACCTGAGCCCGTACTTCATCAACAACCAAGACAACATGTCTGCAGAGCTGGACGACCCGTTCATTCTGCTGGTAGACAAGAAAATCTCCAACATCCGTGAGTTGTTGCCAGTATTGGAAGCCGTTGCTAAAGCCGGTAAGCCGCTGCAGATCATCGCTGAAGACATCGAAGGCGAAGCGTTGGCTACTCTGGTTGTGAACAACATGCGCGGTATCGTCAAAGTGAACGCAGTTAAAGCGCCGGGCTTTGGTGATCGTCGTAAGGAAATGCTGCAGGACATCGCCATTCTGACTGGTGGTACTGTGATTTCCGAAGAGGTTGGTCTGACTCTGGAAAACACTACTTTGGACGACCTCGGCACTGCTAAGCGTGTCAACGTCACCAAGGAAAACACCACGATTATCGATGGTGCTGGTGCTCAGGCTGACATCGAAGCCCGTGTTGAGCAGATCCGTAAGCAGATCGAAGACAGCTCTTCCGATTACGACAAAGAGAAGCTGCAAGAGCGCGTAGCCAAGCTGGCTGGCGGAGTTGCGGTTATCAAGATCGGTGCTGGTTCCGAAGTTGAAATGAAAGAGAAGAAGGCCCGTGTTGAAGACGCGCTGCACTCTACTCGCGCTGCCGTTGAAGAAGGCATCGTTGCCGGTGGTGGTGTTACCCTGATCCGTGCTATCGCAGCTCTGGACAAGGTTGACGCGATCAACGAAGAGCAGAAAGCCGGTGTGAACATTCTGCGTCGCGCTATGGAAGCGCCTCTGCGTCAGATCGTATTCAACGCAGGCGGTGAATCTTCAGTAGTGGTTGCGAAGGTTCGCGAAGGCGATAAGGCTTTCGGTTACAACGCTGCAACTGAAGAATACGGCGATATGCTGGAGATGGGTATTCTTGACCCAGCCAAAGTAACGCGTTCCGCACTGCAGGCCGCTGCTTCTGTAGCGTCTTTGATCATCACCACTGAGGCGATGGTTGCTGACGAGCCGGCAGAAGAAGGCGCTGGTGCTGCTATGCCAGACATGGGCGGCATGGGTGGAATGGGCGGTATGGGTGGCATGATGTAAATCATCATGTAGATGGTTAGCCCGCGTTCATCGCGTCTAAAAACCCCGAAAGTCCCTGGCTTTCGGGGTTTTTTATTGGCTTCGTGGTTAGGCTTTCTTCATTTTTTGGGTAGACGTCAGGTTTTAGGATGAATTAACCGGTTCATCATTCTATGTTACACTAGGTAGTGTATAGATTAGTTGCCTCTGATGGACTGGTGTTTGTCGTAGTGCTGACATGGCTGTCCCCAAAAGCAACTCGGATTGCTAACTATTGGAGTTCTCATCAATGAAAAATTTTCGAAATAAAGTGGCTGCGGTTACTGGAGCGGCTTCTGGTATTGGTCGTGCCCTTGCTATTGCCTTGGCGAAGGAAGGTTGCCATCTTGCGGTGAGTGATGTGGACAAGGTCGGATTAAAGAAAACGGTATCTGAGTTGCAAAAGTACGATGTCAAAGTGTGTCATGACATCTTGGATGTATCTGATAACGCGGCGGTGAATCAGTGGGCCGACAAGGTTGTCGATCATCACGGAAAGGTAAACCTGGTTTTTAATAATGCCGGTGTCGCGTTGGGCGGTACGGTGGAGGAAACCCCATTGGAAGACTACGAGTGGATTATAAATATTAATCTGTGGGGGGTGATATACGGCACTAAAGCATTCTTGCCGTATATAAAGTCCTCGGGTGAAGAGGGGCATGTGGTGAATATTTCGAGTGTGTTTGGTTTGTTCTCTCAGCCGACTCAGAGTGCCTATAATGCCTCGAAGTTTGCCGTCAGAGGATTTACCGAATCGCTCAGGCAAGAACTGGATCTGGAGAGGGGCGGGGTTTCTGCCAGCTGCGTTCATCCTGGTGGCATTAAGACCAATATTGCCAAGAATGCTCGACTGAATAAGAGTATTGAAAGTGTTTCCAAGCAAGCAAATGCCGAGGAAATGCGCGATCAATTTGAAAGCCTTTTCAGAACGACTCCTGAGACCGCCGCGTCGGTAATTTTGAAAGGTGTAAAGAAAAATCAGCGCAGGATATTGATTGGTCCAGATGCGAAGGTGTTGGACTATATGACGAGAGCTTTGCCAGCGTCGTATCAATCTTTGGTGCAAAAATCGCTGGCTTTAACTGCGAAATAAACACATTGAAAAAGGGTGCGGAATGTAGAGGCTACAGACCGCGCCCTAGCAAGCAGTGATTAAGCAGCTACGGCTTCTTGATCAGCAAGGAACTTATCTATTTGCTCCAGGTATTCCCGGTTGTCGTGATCCCACGGGTGGAAATCTGGTCTGAAGTAATCCAGATAGTTACCGATTTGTCTGCGTAGTAATCCAATGTCACCCATAGTGTACCTAAAAAATTTGTTCCAGCCGTCCCAATTGGTGATCTGACCTTCAGTACGTAATGCCCCAACAAAGGCAGGAATCGTTAAGCCCCAAAAAATCACGGTTGCAGCAACGAAGCCGGCGCTTCGGCCTAGATAGGCGCCGGTACCTCTTCCCATAACGACATCCCAAACGTCATAAGCAACGGCTTTGTGCTCGGTTTCTTCCATGGCATGCCAGCGCCATAAGGCTGCGTATTGCGGATCAGCACCTTCGGTAACGAGGGGGTCAGAAAGCACTCCGTCAGCCAATAGAGCCGTAAAGTGTTCCAGGGCAATCGTGGCCGAAAGGTTAAAAGGTTTGGGTGCACGTTTTGTCAGTGATTTAAGTAGCTTGGTAACCCCCTTTTCGAATGTTCTTGCAGCCGGCGTTTTGGCTAAAAACGGGGAGTTATAGTCCTCATGTTCACGTCCATGCATGGCCTCTTGACCAATGAAGGCTGTGACGGCCTTTTTTAGCTCAGGGTCTTCGATTTTATCTCGATAGACTCTAACGCTATCGATAAAAAAGCGTTCGCCGACCGGGAGAATGGTCGAAAAGGTGTTAAGAAACGTTGTGAAAATGGGGCCGCCAGAATGGTGCCACTCACTAATAATCTTAGGATCGAGCTTGAACTTAATGTCGCGTCTGGTTGGCATTAGCATGGGCGTTTTTTTGTTCGGCTGACTCATATTAGCCTCCACCTGGAGTTGATTTTTCACGTGCGCCAATTTGTTACCTAGACAATGTTACATTGGTCGGTGTAGCATTGTCTAGCGTTTAACTATTCTGCTGGCTGAGTCCTTGGCAAGTGGAGGGCGGTCTTATAATGGGGCCAGTGAATTCGGAGGGGTTATGAATAAGCATGTTGATGTTTTGATCATAGGGGCAGGTTTGTCCGGGATAGGTGCAGCTGCTCACTTGAGAAGGAATTGTCCTAAAAAGACATTTGCAGTCTTAGAAAGTCGATCTTCGATGGGTGGAACTTGGGATTTATTTCGCTACCCGGGCATAAGGTCAGATTCTGACATGTTTACGCTAGGGTATAGCTTCAAGCCGTGGACAAGTGAGAAGAGTATTGCTGATGGCGCATCGATCTTGAATTACATAAAAGAGACGTCTCAGGAATATAACATCACTCAACACATTACTTATGGGGTGAAAGTCACCCGTGTAGAGTGGAGCAGTGAAAAAGCTCAGTGGAAAGTCATCGCCACTCGAGAAGGTAGCGAAGAAGAGCAGATTTTTACCTGCGGCTTTTTGATGGGCTGTACTGGCTACTATAATTATGAAGCGGGTTATACGCCTGATTTTCCTGGGCTTGAAAAGTTTAAGGGGGATGTTGTTCATCCCCAGAAATGGACAGACGATATTCAGTACAAAGATAAGAAAGTTGTGATTATTGGGAGTGGTGCCACCGCTGTCACGCTGTTACCCGCTATGTGTGATCAAGCGGAGCACGTGACTATGTTGCAACGTTCTCCAAGCTATGTGGCTGCTGTCCCAGAGAAAGATCATATTTCGATTGGTTTGCGTAAATTCTTGCCAGAAAAGCTGGTTTATAAAATGGCTCGGGCAAGAAATGTAGGTCTCCAGTTGGGCGTGTACCGGCTCTCTAGGCAACGGCCTAAAGCGATTAGGCGACTTTTGCTTATGGCAGCCAAACGGCAGTTGGGGAGCGATTTCGATATGAAGCATTTTGCACCCAACTATAACCCTTGGGATGAAAGGTTGTGTGCAGTGCCCAATGGTGATTTGTTCAAAGTGTTGAAGGAAAAGAAAGCTTCAGTGGTTACGGATCATATTGAAAGCTTTACTGAACAAGGTATCAGGTTGAAATCAGGCAAAGAGCTCCAAGCTGACGTTGTTGTTACAGCGACAGGGCTGGATATGAAGATATTTGGTGGAGTGACGCCTGTAGTTGATGGTGAGGAGGTTAATGTCGGTGAGTGTTTAACCTATAAGGGCTCTATGGTCAGCGGTGTGCCGAATTTTTCGATGACCTTTGGTTACACCAACTCGTCCTGGACCCTGAAAGCGGATCTGATTGCAGAGTTCTGCTGTCGGTTAATCAATTACATGGATAAGCAGGGTATCCCTTACTGTGTACCCGAAGCGCAGGGAAATGATTTTTCCGATGAGCCTTTCCTCGACCTGCAATCGGGTTATGTGGCGCGCGCCAGGCATCTATTGCCGAGGCAAGGTAAAAGTGGCCCATGGAAAGTGATACAGAGTTATTTGCACGACACCTCAATGATTCGTTTTTCTAAGGTCAATGAATCGGGTTTAAGATTTGCAGAATCAAGATCCAAGAAGATTTCCTCCTCACTTATTCCGTCGACCTTTAAATTTTCCTGAATGGCGGGCTCTGGCCTGATCTACACAGAAAAACCCCGTGCTGGATCACATCCACGCGGGGTTTTTTGTTGCTTTAATCATGCGCTTGGCAATTGTGTTTGTTAGACTCGGCAACCGGCTTACAAATGTGCGCGATGTAATGAGTGAAGATTCCCCAAAACCTTTTTTTCGCCCCGGCAAGTTCTTTTTGCTGTTGTTGCTTGGGGTGCTTGTCTTTGCGGTGACGCTCGTCGTTAGGATGCCTATTGGCTGGGCTTGGCATCAGGTGTCAGGGCAGATAGACCTTCCACCCCAAGTGCAAGTCCGTCAAGTGTCTGGTCGTTTGTGGGATGGCGCTGCGAAAGTGCACTTGTCGGGGTTCCCAGCGCGGCTGCAGTGGCATCTGAACTGGCCCTCGTTTACGGACTTGACCCTTCCGCTCGAATTCACAGTTTCGTCTTCGCAATCTCGGTTGCAAGGCTTAGCCCGTGCCAGTTGGACAGGTAACCTTGACGTCATGGCTGAGGGTATTGTTACCGTTGCGGAGTTTAAAGACCTGATCCGCCAAAGCGGTGGGGCCATGATAGAGGGCAAGGTAGCCATCGATCACCTGAACCTGCGCTGGGCTAATGAGCGGTTGCAACATGCCGAAGGCATAGGGCGCTGGGGTGGTGGTCTGGTTGTCTGGCCAATGGGAAATCAAACCGGGCAGGCTCAGTTCCCGCCGATGCAAGCCAGCTTGGATACGGTAGATGGCGGTGTCGCTTTCGATATTTCGGAGCAGGGTGGTGACGGGCCCGCGGCAGATGCCAGGATTCTCTGGAACGGCATGATGGAAATTCGCGTGTACAAACGGATGGTGGATTTGGCGCAACAGCCTTGGTCTGAAAACAGCAGCCCAAGCGATGTGGTTTTTCGGGTTAAGCAACCTCTCCTGCCAGGAGGTTTGTAGGGTGTCTGCATTGTCCGTTAAATCGCAAGAACGGGTGTCTCGAACATTAGCAAATCTATTGCTTCTCGCTTTGGTTATGTATTTGGGCGTGGAGCTTGCTCGGGTTGCCTGGTTGTATGCCTGGCCGGAGCAGCCTGTACCCGAATTGTACGGGCAAGTCGCCGGGGCGCAGAGTGCGTTACAGAGCGGTGGTTTGGCACCGATAGCCGGGTACGAATTGTTTGGTCGGTCTGAGTCTCAGGCCGGTGTAGCGGATGTTATTAGAGAATCTGCGCCCGAAACCGGGCTGCGGTTGCGCTTGGAAGGCGTGCTGATAGGGCAGCGTCCAGAAGACTCCGGTGCTATAGTTGCCGGAAGCAATGGCGAAACGGAATACTACCGAGTAGGCGATAGGCTACCGGGTAACGCGGAGCTCGCCGAAGTTGAGTCCGCGCGGATTTTAATAAGACGGGGTGGGCGATACGAATCGTTGGCGTTTGAAGAAGTGCTCGGTGTTGAAGGGATTGTGGCGGAAACGCCAAAGGACGAATCCCGCCCTGCGGGGTCTCCAGACGAGATTCTGGCCAGTGCCAGGGCTCAACTTGATACACAGGGGGCAGCGGCTCTCCGGGCTTATGGGTTGAGCCCGGCCAGCGACAATGGCCAAACCGGATACGTTTACGATGGCTCGAACGCCATGTTGAACGCCGTTAACCTAAAGCCCGGTGATGTGATCACTGCATTGAATGGCCAGCGATTGGGCGATTTTGAACAGGATAAAGCGTTGTTTGACGAATGGCGCAGCCAGCCACGGCTGGATATAGAAATAGAACGTAATGGAAGTCTACTTACGGTCAGCTATGCCATTCCCGAGCAATGGCGCAACTGATCGGGTAATTCAATACAGGACGATACCGCCAGATGTATAACCATAAAACAAACATCCTCAGGGTTCTCTTATTTGTTCTTCTACTGCCGTTAATGGCCGTGGCACAGGCGCAGGAAGAAACGTGGAGACTGAATCTCAAGGAAGCAGATATAAGGGCCTTCGTAACGCAAGTTGCGGACATCACAGGCTACAGTTTTGTGGTGGACCCGCGGGTGAAGGGTAAAGTCACGGTGCTTTCGAGCGCACCGATGAACAAAGACGAAATTTACGATCTCTTTCTGGCGGTTCTGAACGTGCACGGCTTTACCGCCATTCCCGGTGAAGAGGTCGTGAAAGTGGTGCAGCAGGTGGATGCCAAACAATCTGCTGAAGTACTGGATCGGTTCAACACAACGCCCTCGGAACAACTGATTACCCGGGTTATCCAGATTGATAACGCCAATGCGCTGGAATTGGTGCCAATACTTCGCCCCTTGGTTGCTAAATACGGGCATTTGGCCGGCGTGGCGGCGGCCAATGCTTTGATCGTGAGTGATCACTCTTCCAACATTCAGCGCATTGAACAGATCGTTCGTGAGCTTGATAGCCCTTCCCGTTCTGAAGTAGAAGTCATCCAGTTGCGTGAAGCTTGGGTCGGCGACATGGTGAAGTTGCTACAGGAATTAGCACCGAGTGAATTGGGCCGTGCAGGCAATGATAATTCCGCCAAAAAATACAACGTCACTGCTGATGAACGCAGTAATCGTTTGATTCTGCGCGGTGACGAAGTCTTCCGTGAAAAGATGCGAGTGCTGATTCGCAAACTGGACCAACCCTCCGCAAGTGGTGGTACTACTAAGGTCATTCGCCTCCGTCACGCCGATGCGAAAACCCTGACTGAAATACTGAAGGGAGTCATGGGCGAAGCGATTAAAGAAAGTGGTGGCTCTGGCGGTACGGGGAGCAATGCAGGAAACCCGAACAACAACTTCGCTGTTTTCGCAGATGAGGGGTTGAACGCCTTGGTGGTTCGTGGTGATCCTTCTTTGATGCAAGAGGCGGAACAGATCGTTTCCCAATTGGATGTTCGCCGTGCTCAGGTGATGATCGAAGCGGCGATTGTTGAGATCAGCGATGAGCTAGGCGAAGAACTGGGTGTGCAGTTGGCAGCCGGCGATGAGTCTGCATCCTCCTTGCCAGTATTGGGTACCAACCTGACCAGCAGTTCTGACATGGTTGGCCTGAACTCGGTGATCGGTGCGTTAGTCGGCGACGTGGTCCCCCAACTGGCCGGCGGTATCACTCTGGGCGCGGGTAATCGTGACGAAAATGGAATTACCTGGGGTGTGCTGATTCAGGCACTGTCCTCAGCCTCCGCCGCAAACCTGTTGTCCACGCCGAGCATCATTACTCTGGATAACCAAGAATCGGAAATCATTGTTGGCCAGAACGTGCCGTTCCGAACGGGCCAATCGACCGTCACGGGTGATGGCACAACCAACCCGTTTACCACCATCGAGCGTCGTGATATCGGTTTGTCGCTGAAGGTGACCCCGACTATCAGCGCAGATGGCCTAGTGCGCTTGGTGGTGGAGCAGACCACTGAGGATATCTCAACCAAAGCTGTAGCCGGCGCTTCGGATTTGATTACCAACAAACGAGAGATTAAAACCACGGTTCTTGCAGACGATGGTGAAACCGTTGTACTGGGTGGTTTGATCAAAGACGATTATCAAATTAACACGAGCAAGGTGCCGCTATTGGGCGACATTCCGTATCTGGGTCGTCTATTCTCGTCTGAGAGCGAAAGCCGTGTGAAGCGCAATTTGCTGGTGTTTCTGCGCCCGACCATCATGCTTGGAAAGCAAGATGCAGCAGCAACGACTCTTCAGAAGTTCAACCGGTTGTGGGACGTGAATCTGGAAGTTCGCAAAAAACTGGGCCTCCCGGAACCTGAGGCTGAGCCGAGTGTAGAGATGCTGTTTGATGGGCGCCGTTATTAAACGCTGATCGGACATGAAAGGGGCCAGTTCCCGGCACACTTAAAGGCTTGCGAGCCGTGCCGTGATCTGGCCTTTTTTTGTGCTCGGAATTGGCTTCAAGATGGTGAGAGCTTCTACCGAAGGCCTACTGATGGCGTCATTTTAGGTTGGCCATTTCGGTCGCAAAAGGGGTTAAACAAAAAAAATAATTGCAACAATCATCAAAAAAAGGCGACAGGTATCAAAATTTCAGGCAATAATAATTCATAGGCAAGAAAAACATCATTCGCGGATGGCCAAGGGCAGTCATGAGAAAAAATCTTCCTGTTACCGACAATGAAAGAACATTTCCAGCCTCCCAGAAACTAATTTCATCGACCGATCTGCGCGGCAAGATTCAGCATTGCAACGATGCCTTCGTTGAAGTCAGCGGTTTTTCCAGGGACGAGCTGATTGGGCAGCCTCATAATATGGTTCGTCACCCCGATATGCCTCCAGCAGCCTACGAAAACATGTGGTCTCACCTGAAAAGTGGTCGGCCTTGGATGGGGCTTGTCAAAAATCGGTGTAAAAATGGTGACTTCTACTGGGTCAGTGCCTATATCACGCCCGTCACGGAGAATGGTGAGATTGTCGGTTATGAGTCGGTGCGAAGTTGCCCGAATCGCAAAGATGTTGAACGCGCCGATTGCCTGTATGCAAAGTTGCGTAAGGGCAAATACGCGAACTCTATACTCAAACGAGTACCTTTCAGTGGACTCTTTATGGGCCTCGTGTTTGCTGTGGCGGGCCTTTTATTTTGGCTGAACCAGCCGGTTTGGTCGGAGCTGGTTCTGTCAGGTGGCGTTATCGCGTTTGCTCTCTGGATGTATGCCTCCAAGCGTAAACTTTTGGCCTCAATGGCCGGAATGATGGGAAACACCTTCACGGATAATCTTGCCGCCGAAAGTTACACCGATGACGACATGTCTCTTGGTCGATTGAAAGTTGCGATCCTCGCTCAGCAGTCGCACTTGGACGCTGTGCTTACCCGAATGGAAGATGCCGCTGCTCAGGTAAAGCTTGGTGCGACGAAAGGCATGGAGATTAATTACGAAGCTCAGGAAACCCTGCGCAAACAGCAAGCAGAAACCGAGCAGGTCGCAGCCGCCGTCCATGAGATGTCACAAACCATTGGTGAGGTTTCCTCTAATGTACAGCAGACCGCCCAGCACGCCGAGGGATCGCGGGACCATGCAAAAAAAGGCTCGACCGTCGTAGCGCAAACCCGGGAATCCATTCAGAACCTCAAGGACACCGTTCACGACATCAGTACCTCGGTTGAAGAGTTATCGCAAGAGAGCGAGCGTATCGCAGGCGTAGCGAAGATGATTGAGGGTATCGCTGATCAAACCAACCTGCTCGCTCTCAATGCGGCTATTGAGGCGGCAAGGGCTGGTGAGCATGGTCGCGGTTTTGCGGTTGTGGCGGACGAAGTTAGAAGTCTTGCAAGGCGCACCCAGGATTCAACACAAGAAATTCACGCCATCATTGAAAGCCTTATAACGCGCTCCTCTGAGTCAGTGGCAAAAGCCCAGCAAGGCAATCAGGCTGCTGACACGGGGCTGGAGCAGATGCTGGAGGCAGAAAAAACACTGGGTGAGATTACTGGTTCGGTTGCCGAAATTGCCGATATGGCCTCGCAGATGGCCGCAGCGGTCGAGGAGCAGGCTACGGTTTCTGATCAAATTAATCAGCAGGTTGAACAGATTTCAACGTTGGCGTCCGAAAATCTGGAAAAAGGCGAACAGTCATCCGAAAGTGTAAAAAATATGGAGGCAGTTGCGGTCGAGTTGCACGAGCTAGTCGTTCGCTTTAAGAAAGACTAATCTTTCTATTACCCTACGATCTGTTTGTTCAGCAAGCCTATATCGCTGCCGACATTGACACTATCCAGATCATCCGCAACCGGATGGCAAACCAATAAACGCCGAACGGATTAGTGGTCGTCAGGCAGCCTGAAATCGACGTCGTCTAGCGAGTCTGCCAGGAAGTCCAGAAATGCCCTTACAGCCGGAAGCAGACCGCGGCGCGATGGAAAAACAGCGTGGAAGATACCTCCGCGAGGTCGCCAGTCCGGTAGTATGCTCACGAGATTGCCGTCAGCCAGGTCCTGCCCACCAACGATGAGCGGCATTTTGACCACACCTAAACCACCCACAGCAGCCTTGAGCAGCGTAAAGACATCATCAGTAACCAGGCGTGGTTGGTGATGGATTTTAACAGCAGCACCGGCAGGTCCATCTAGGCACCAGACATGCTGCCCATCCCATTGTTCAAAATCGATACTGGGGAGTTTTGATAAATCATCGGGCGTAATCGCCACGGGGTACTGGGCAACCACCTCGGGTGCTGCCATCAAGCACTGGGGACTTTTGGATAGTACTTTCATTGTTAAGTCACTGTCTTCGAGCGGAGGATATCTCACTCGCAAAGCAACATCGAAACCTTCCCTGACAACGTCGACTCGCCGGCTCGTCGCGTCCATCTCGATCTTTACTTTCGGGTATTTCTGCATAAATTGGACGATCAGAGGTGCAACCAGAAAGTAGATAATGCCCGGAGCACAGCTGACTCGTATCGAGCCCACTGGTTCTGAGCGGGAATGATCGATGACTTCCTGCGCTGCATCGGCCTCAGCCAGCATCGCCACACAATGACGATAATAGTCTTTGCCTAACTCAGTAACTGTAAAAACTCGTGGTGACCGATTGATCAACCGAGTATCAAGGCGCTTCTCAAGCTCTGCAATCCGCCGGCTGAGCTTCGACTTGGGGACGCCAAGCGCTCTGCCTGCCGGCGCAAACCCGCCATGCTCAACCACTTTCACAAAGTAAAATAGATCGTTCAAATCCTGCATATTCGATCGTCCTATACATAGAACTCATAGTATAAATTTTCGCATCTACTCGAGCCACCCCTGCTGAGCTATTGTTAGATTTATCCCTTGGCTCCCAATTACGGGAAAAGGGTTCAACGAGCAGGGTGCGACGCACCGCTTCAATAAAGGAGAATGCTATGAGTAAGCCTTACGTTCGACTCGATAAAAACGACGCTGCGGTATTGTTGGTGGATCATCAGACCGGTCTGCTCTCCTTGGTCCGAGACATCGACCCGGACAAGTTCAAGAACAATGTGTTAGCCATGGGTGACCTGGCTCAATACTTTGGGCTTCCGACCATTCTGACAACCAGCTTTGAGACCGGCCCAAACGGCCCATTGGTTCCGGAACTGAAAGAGCAGTTTCCCTCTGCTCCTTACATTGCTCGCCCGGGGCAGATTAACGCTTGGGACAACGAGGATTTTGTGAAAGCCGTTAAGGATACGGGGAAGAAGCAACTTATCATCGCTGGCGTGGTGACCGAAGTGTGTGTTGCTTTTCCGGCGCTTTCTGCGTTGGCCGAAGGCTATGATGTATTCGTGGTGACGGACGCCTCCGGCACGTTCAATGAACTGACCCGGCACTCCGCCTGGGATCGGATGTCGCAAGCCGGTGCCCAACTGATGACCTGGTTTGGGCTGGCTTGCGAGCTGCACCGTGATTGGCGAAATGATATTGATGGGTTAGGAGCGCTGTTCTCAAACCACATCCCTGACTACCGAAACTTGATTACGAGTTACAACACGCTTCCTGAGAAGCAGTAGCGCGATGAAGGGGGATTCGTGTTCTTCCCGTGACCGATAATGACTGACTGAGTGGGTCAAACGGAGCCGTCCGCTCTAATTTTGTCGGACGGCGATCGTTCCAAGAACAGAACACTGAGTGTGAATATCGCTATCTATTCAGGGCTCGTGCGCTTGTTTATCGTCACATTGATGCATTGAAAATGTTGGGTCGATCGACCCTGTAGGAGGTCAAAGTGAAGAAGCTTCTGACGACGTATGGTCCCCCTCGTGGTCATTGGGTGGGTGATGGTTTTCCGGTTCGTTCGCTCTTCTCCTACGATCGGATGGGCGCATCGAATATCTCGCCGTTTCTGCTTCTGGATTACGCCGGACCATCAGAGTTTCAACCAACTCAACGCCGCCGGGGGGTTGGTCAACACCCTCACCGAGGCTTCGAGACTGTGACCGTGGTGTACGCCGGTGAGTTGGAGCACAGGGATACCTCGGGTGCAGGAGGGCTTATCGGTAAGGGAGACGTCCAATGGATGACCGCTGGAGCGGGTATCGTGCACGAGGAATTCCATTCACAGCGATTCACTGAACAAGGTGGTTTGCTGAATATGGTGCAGCTCTGGGTCAACTTACCCGCATCGGCTAAGGATACGCCGGCGGCTTACCAAACGTTGCTCAATAAAGAGATCCCTCGTGTGTCCTTGGAAGATGAGGGTGGAACGCTGCGGGTCATCGCTGGTGAGTATCTGGAACATAAAGGTCCTGCCAAGACGTTCACGCCAATCAATGTGTGGGATCTAAGCCTAGAGCCCGGTGCCCGTGTGAATTTGCCGGTGCCCGAAGGCCACACCACCTTGGTGGCAGTATTGAACGGTTCGGTTCAAATTAATGACACCGATGTGTTGCGTGAAGCTGAGCTTGCAAACCTTGACAGAGAAGGCCAAGAGATTGTGCTCGAGTCTAATAATGACGCTCGGTTGCTCGTAATGAGTGGGGAGCCCATTGATGAGCCTGTCGTGGGCTATGGGCCTTTTGTGATGAACACGGAGGGAGAAATAAAAAAGGCCATGCTCGACTTTCAAGCAGGAAAATTCGGCGCTCTCTAGCGAGGGTAAAGAGCATGAACTTCATTTGAGGGGCTGACAGGATGTGGTCCCCAATCAATTTTAAAATCGCGGTGCGCTTTTTCAATCCCGGCTTTTGGGGGAAGAAGCCATTGCTGTTCGCCCTGCGCAACATTGTCCGCCTTCACGTCGTTTCTACTGTAGTTACAGCGGCGGCATTGGGCAATCCAGCTGATCAGCTACCAGCCTCATCAGTTCGTATTCCCGAACCTCCACTTTGCCATCATGCAGGATGCAGTGTCCGCAGGCATCGATAATGCCTGGCTTCAATAACGGCGACAACCGGCTCAGAGAGGCCAGAGTGGTCTGCAGCTCTTTGATAGAGACTGACGAGGCCGGAGGTTGGTTTGGCTCCGAGAAGAAGCCTGCAATGGCTTCCTGATAGAGGTTTTCCGCCTCTTGCTCGGAGTGGGAGCCCGCGCGGGCGAATAGTCCGACAACACATTCAATGTTGGCCCTCACCGAGCGATAGCTTCTGTGCCTCACAGGCACTGCTTGCTCTGCGTTGGGTGCCAAGTGCCGGTTCAGGAACGTGTTTAATGCCAGCTCGAACAAACTCAAACGTTTATCGGCAGCGACCAGCTTTCGAACGTTGCCTAGCATTAGACGACGCTCGTCGGCATCTAATTTTCTCAGCGCCGGCATTGCCAATTCGAGAATCGGGAATCGGGCCGCTTCATCTAATGTCATAAGAGTGGGGTACAACTTGGCCAATATTTCACTTTGTCCTCCCAGCAGAGTGTTTTCGGGCAGAAGTGCTAAGCAGCGCTCGCGTTCATTGGGGGGTAGATGATACGTCAGTAAACCGTAACAAAGCTGGATAGCTCCGGCCCGGGTGTAGAGCAGGTTTCGAAAAGTAGCCGGCAGTTGCTGCAACAGATCAGCTGCAAAGGCTTCACTCTGTGGTGTAACGGTGCCCACCCGAGAGGAGAGCAGGGTGGCTGGTTGTGGTGCAGTTTCGTTGAAAGAGGACCGCAACGGAGAAAGTCGGGCACCTGGTGTGCCACGTACAGGGCCAGCAACCTGATTGGCCAGGTCCGCGAACCGAGCAGCCTCTGGTTGCGGGGTGTTTGTGTGTAGCTTCGCGCTCGGCTCGGTATCTCTCAAGCGGCTTCGAAGGCGTGCTAATAATCCGGGTTGTATCGCATTAATGCGCTCGTTGACGGGCGGGTGAGAAGCCAGCAGCGAGCTAAATTTCATGCGGGCAGACTCGCCAAAGCACATGTGATTCATGTCGCTGGCGTGGCTGGTCGTATCGAGGTAACCGCTGGTCATGCCAATCTTGAATAACGCCCCGCCTATGCCCCCGGGATTTCGGGTGAACTGTACCGAAGACGCGTCTGCCAGCATTTCTCGTTGGCGTGACACCGCGGCTTGAATCAGGCGACCGAAGAATACTCCCACATACCCGATAATCATCAGAGCAAGGCCAAGAACGCCCATGGCGGCCTGTGCCCGGCCATCCCTGTTTCGGCTTCGGATGGCGCTGCTGTAGAAGCCGGCTCGCAGCAAGAACTGGCCAATCTGGCCAATCATTAGAATCCCCGCAAGAATGGCAATCAGACGCACGTTAAGGCGCATGTCACCGTTCAGGATGTGGCTGAACTCGTGTCCCACCACACCTTGTAGTTCGTCCCGGTCTAATTGCGACAGAGCCCCTTTGGTAACCACCATCACGGCTTCACCCGGGCTGTAGCCTGCCACAAATGCATTGATGCTGGTTTCACCGTCCATCACGTACAGTTCGGGCACAGACACGCCACTGGCGATCGCCATTTCTTCAACAATGTTGCGCAGTTTACGTTCGTCGAGATCGCGGGTGTCCGGATCGATCAGGCGTGCCCCTACCATCTTCGCAACGCGCGAACCGCCTCCGGCCAGATCTACCCAGCGCACTAACGAGCCAATTACGATCAAAACGACGACCGCCGCCGCGGTGGTTATTCCGTGTGGAGACAGGAGCCAATGATGAAAGGGGAGGGGGGTGCTTTCGCTTCGAGTGACCAGATAACCGACCAGACAAACCGCCAGCGTGATGAGCACGACGGCGGTCAGAAACAAAACGACAAGAACGCTGGTATTGCGCCGGGCATTAGCCTGGCGCTGAAAAAAGCCGGGGGTTGCCATGAATCAGGCCTCAGAAACTGACTTTCGGGGCCTGGCGGGCTTCAGGAGATTCCAGTTGAAGTTGGGCAGTTTCTTTAAACGCAAACATGCCTGCGATGAAATTGTTGGGGAACTTCTCGCGGAAGATGTTATAGGTCATTACGCCATCGTTGTAAGCTTGACGAGCGAAAGCAACCCGATTTTCCGTGCTGGACAGCTCTTCCATCAGCTGTTGAACGGTTTCGTTGGCTTTCAGTTCCGGGTAGTTCTCGGAAACGGCGTAGAAATTGGCCAGTGCCTTGGTCAGCAAGTTTTCGGCACTACCTAACCGCTGCATCTTGGTATTGTCGCTAGGGTCTTTGGCGGCGTCTTTCTGAGCGCTAACGGCATTGTTGCGCGCTTCCATGACCTGAGTGAGCGTGGATTTTTCGTGGTCCAGGTAACCTTTAGCAGCCTCGACCAAGTTGGGGATGAGGTCATGTCGACGTTGTAGTTGAACGTCGATCTGGGCAAAGCCGTTTTTGAACTGATTGCGCAGTGATACCAGGTTGTTGTAGATGAAAATCAGATAAATCACGACAACCGCGATAACAACAAGACCGATGACTGTTGTCATTCCCATGCTTAACCCTCGAGCTGTGTTTAGGCGTTATTTTCCACGATGTTGGTGTGGAAAGTCTTTATGAATTTCTCAAAATCTTCCGGCAATAAAGGCTTACTGAAATAATACCCCTGTGCGAGTTTGCAGCCGCGTTGAGTGAGGTAGTGCTCTTGCTCTTCAGTTTCCACACCTTCCGCAATAACAGTCAGGTTCAAGCTTCGGCCCAGATCGATGATGGTATTGGCAATTCGGGTGTCTTCTTCGTTGACCAGAAGATCTTGAATAAACTGTTTGTCGATTTTCAGGTGCTGGACTGGCATCTTTTTCAGATAAGTCAGTGACGAATAGCCGGTACCGAAGTCATCGACGGCTATGCTTATCCCGGCTCGGTGCAATTGATGGAGTTTGGCGATTGCATCGGTCATGTTGGTCATGAAACTGGTTTCCGTGATTTCCAGTTCTAACCGGCCCGGCGGAATCTGGTACTCGGCGATGCACGCCAGAATATCTTCCACAATAGAGTCCTGCCGCAATTGGACGGCCGACAGGTTCACCGCGATCCTCAAATGGGAGCCGGAAGCCGCCCACAGTGCAGCCTGTTTACAGGCTTGCTCCAGCACCCATTTTCCGATCTTGACGATATGGCCGCTGGTTTCTGCGATTGGAATGAATTTGTCGGGCGCTACGAAACCGTGTTCGGGATGCACCCACCGCAACAGGGCTTCAGCCCCAATAACCCGTTTGGTTTCCAGGTTAATTTGGGGTTGATAAACCACATGGAATTCCCTGTTTTCGATAGCTTGAGACAGGTCTTTTTCCATCTGTTTGCGATCACGGATTTCCTGGTCGATGCTAGCAACGTAAAACTGAAAGCGGGTGTTGCTGTTTTGTTTCGCGAGCGCCATCGTTTGTTCTGCGCTTTGCAGCAAACGGTCGGCTTCGATTGCATCGTTTGGGAAGATCGAGATGCCCAGTTTTGATGTCATGGAAATGCGGTGGCTGCCGGCGTCAATGGAGGTGCCAACGATAGCCAGTATTTTCTCCGCCGTTTCTGCTGCGTGAAAATTGTCGCGAAGCTGTTTCTCGACAATAACAAACTGGTCGCTTCCTAAACGCGCCAAAGCGAATCGATCTTTCGGGAAGTTAGCATTCAATCGATTGGCAACCGTTTTTAGAATCAGATCGCCGGTGCGGAAGCCGCATTGCTCGTTCACGGACTTAAAATCATCAATACCGCATACGATCAGCGAGAAGGCGATGCCCCTGGCCGAAGAGGTTTGTATGATTTCCTGCAGATCCTCTAAGAAAGCATCCCGGCTGGGTAGGCCTGTTAACGTATCGATTCGCGCAAGTTCATTAACGCGATCCTCGGCTTCACGGTGTTTTTGTTGGCCCTCGGCGATCGCAACAAGTAAGTTGTTGGTGGCGTTTACCAGGACTCCGAGTTCGTTTTTTTCGTGACCTTTCGGGACGCTAAGGAGGTGCTGGTCCGGGTAATCAGGGTCGACCTTTTTAAGGGAGTGCACAATCCGAAGTAAGGGGCTGGCCAATAGCCAGTGGAACAGAATGAATAGTGCCAAACCGAGTATCAAAGCGATCATGATGCCGGATGCAAACGTTGTGAGCCCTCGCAACAACCAGGTTTCGGCATCGTGGGCGGTATCCAGATGAATCTCAAGGTAGCCGTATGGCTCGTTCGGATTATCGCCGCGTTTAAGGGTTTCGCGATAAACCCATACGTTCCCGAAAATAAGGTCGGTAATGGGTCGAAAATTCATTTTGCTAGGCGCGCGTTGTCGGCTGCTTAGCTCGCTGCCATCGGGATGAGAGATGCGGGCAAGGTTAACTGACTCTAAAGCGAAAAGCCCGTCTACAACTTGCTGCCCTAACGTTTGATCAATGCTGAAAACCGCTTGGGTGGCTGAGTCATAGACCATGGCAAGGGTTTGTTCTGCTTGATGTTTGAGTTCGGATGACATTCGTTGTGCGTCCAGAACAACTTGCACCGTGCTGAGAGCGAGTCCCGTGATTAACGCAACAGCCAGCACCCACCCCAGGATTCTAAAACCCAGATGGTTTTCGGCTTCAAGCGTTTTGCGTGTACGGATCATTGCAACTCATTTGTCATGGGCTAAAAAAGGGGGTTGGGTCGCATCAGTAAGCTGCCCACACGTCAGTATGGTCGATGCGGAATATGGTGCCACCGAGTATGCCTGAAATTTCTGTTATGTCCTGAAAACGCGTGTATCGATTTGTTGCAGTTTGAACCATGTCAAAAACAGAAACGCCCGCCGGGGGTTGCCAGGCGGGCGTTTCTGCTTCAGACAGCGAAGGATGATTCGCTGCTTATTTTGGCTGCTGTATTACGCTAGGTTTTCGTTCACGAAATCCCAGTTAACCAGCTTCCAGAAGCCTTCCAAGTAGTTTGGACGGCTGTTCCGGTAGTCGATGTAGTAGGCGTGTTCCCATACGTCGACAGTCAGAACCGGCTTGTCTGCACCAGTCAGTGGTGTTTCGGCGTTACTGGTGTTGACGATCTCAACACTGCCGTCGGCCTTTTTAACCAACCAAGTCCAGCCAGAACCAAAGTTGTTGGCGGCTTTGTCGTTGAATTCTTTCTTGAAGTTATCGAAAGAACCGAAGGCTTTTTCGATGGCTTCTTTAGCTGCGCCAGTTGGCTCGCCGCCGCCGTTAGGCGTCAGACAGTTCCAGAAAAAAGTGTGGTTCCACACTTGGGCAGCGTTGTTGAACAGAGGGCCGCTGGCGCTCTTAATGATCTCTTCCAGAGACTTATCAGCATTGTCAGTACCGTCAACCAGGCCATTCAGCTTGGTTACGTAGGTCTGGTGATGTTTGCCGTAATGGAACTCAAGAGTTTCCTGGGACATATGCGGTTCTAGAGCATTCTTTTCGTAAGGCAGTGCGGGAAGTTCAAATGCCATGAGGTCGTTCTCCCTTTCTCTCTTTGTTTATGAGTGTGCGTATCAGCAATATAGGGGCGAATTGTTTTAATTCAACCCTATGCTGTGAGACTGCACGTAAAGTCGGGACTGCCTGGTAGGAACTGGGCGCAGTTTTTTACGCGCCAGACCAGTTCTTCGTAGCTGTCCGCCAGAATGTTGATGTGCCCCAGCTTACGGCCGGCTCGCTCGCCTTTGTTGTAGAGGTGGAGGTGAGCGTAGGGTAGCTCAAGAATGCGTTCGATGTCGCCGTGTTCGCCGATGATGTTGATCATGCAGCTTACCCCTCGAGCTTCGACATTACCCAGTGCGTGGCCGCTGACCGCTCGAATATGGTTTTCGAACTGGCTTGTCATGGCACCTTCAATGGTCCAATGGCCGGAGTTATGAACTCGGGGCGCCATTTCATTAGCGACCAGGCCGTTCTTGGTTTCGAACAGCTCCAGAGTGAGCACGCCAACGTACCCTAATTCGTTGAGTAGTGCTTTGATGTGGTGCTCGGCGTCTTGCTGAACGTGGGCGGGTAACGCGGGTGCAGGCGCGACGGAGTAGCGCAGAATGCCTTCGTGATGGGTGTTTTCTGCGATCGGGTAGAAGGCGACATCACCATCTTCCGATCGCACAGCAATCAGTGACACTTCTCGGCTGAAGTTGACGAACTTCTCGACAATAACCCGTGGGTGGCCGATGGATGCCCAGGCGGCTTCGGCTTCTTCCGGGCTTTTCAGTACCGCTTGGCCTTTGCCGTCGTAACCTTCGGTAATCGACTTAGCAACTACCGGGCAACCGAGGGCTTCGGCTGCGGCTTTCAATGATTCCGCGCTGTCGGCTGTTTTCCATTCGGGCGTTGGGATGCCAAGTTGGCCGAACAAGGTTTTTTCTGCCTCGCGATTCTGGCATACCTTCAATGCACGGGGGCAGGGGTGTACCGGTTTTTGCTGGGCCAGTTTTTCGGCAACATCCACCGGCAAGTGTTCGAATTCGTAGGTGACACGGTCAACTTTTGATAGAAAGCTGTCCAGTTGTTCGCCGTTACGATCTACGATGGTCTCGCCAAGGCCAGCGCTAGGGCTTCCCGACATGTCGTAAAAGACAAAGTCTTTGGCTAGTGGGTATCCGGCAAGCGCGAGCATGCGGCCTAGTTGGCCAGCTCCTAGTACACCGATTTTCATTCGAACGCTCCTGCCTCTTAAGGTTTTGAAGTGGGCATTACTGATCGCTGGGATCAGGATTGTCCAGCACGGTCTGTGTTTGAGTTGCTCTGAATTCGTCGACCGCTTTGCGCACCTTGTCATCGAAGGTGCCGATAATCTGGGCAGCCAATAAGCCGGCGTTAGTAGCGCCAGCTTTACCGATGGCGAGTGTGCCAACCGCGATGCCTCCGGGCATCTGTACGATCGAAAGCAGTGAGTCCAGGCCATTCAGTGCTTTGGACTGAACCGGAACGCCCAAGACGGGCAGGGAAGTTTGTGATGCAACCATGCCTGGAAGATGCGCAGCACCGCCTGCGCCTGCAATAATAGCCTTTAAACCACGATCTGAAGCCGTTTTCGCGTAGTCAAACAGAAGATCGGGCGTACGGTGGGCTGAGACGACTCGTGTTTCGTAGGGCACGCCAAGCTTGTCGAGCATGTTGGCGGCGTGTTCCATGGTGGGCCAGTCAGATTTCGACCCCATGATGAGACCTACAAGCGGCTGCATAAACAACAGTCCTGTGATAATTGGAAAGCCGGCCATTGTATGGATTGCCCCCCCGCCATGCAAGATAGAGGGGCTGACATATAAGGCACCTGTATGGTTATTCATTTTAACGTTTTGATTGGCGAGCGTATTATCTAGTCTTCTTTATTAAACCCTCTGTATTCAGGAGTTGTAATGGAACCCATTCGTCCCGATGAAGACGAGCTGCGAGCTGACGATTCTTTTGGTGGAGCCGAGCCAAGAGAGCCTATTAAGCCCAGAACAAAACAGGATAAGCCTGTCACAGCGCCGAAATCGCCAAAGCCGGACAAAGATACGGGAAGTGCGGGCGGTGGTGTCGCGTTGATCGGGGTGTTGTTAGTGATTGTTGCTGCAGCGACTGGGGCAGGTTGGTATCTGCAAGAGCAACGTATTCAGGCTCTTGAAGGCCAGCTTCAGGACGCAGACTATTGGGCTAGGCAAAGTAATCTCGCGCTGGCCCGCTTTGAGGGCGAGTTGTCTGAAACCGGGGAATCGTTTCAGGAGCGAGGGGCGCGGTTAGAGCAGCAGATTGCCGGCAATGAAAAGCGCCTGGACTCGGCCGATAGCGAGATACGCAAGCTTTGGGTGATCGCTAACGAGAAGAATAAGCAGCGGTTGAACGAGCAACAAGAAAATATCGCTAGCCTAGAGAAGCAGCTGGTTGGTGCAGGGAAAGCTGTTTCGGACCTTGAGGCACAGTTGGAAAAGGTTCGCACCGGGCTGGCTGGAGATGTGGCTCAGGTGTCGGAGCGTCTGAAGGGAGCTGTTGCGGCGCTTGAACAGGCGGATAAGACCCTTGAAAAACAAGTTGCTGGTGTCGAGCAAAAAATCGAGGGAGTTGAACCTCTGGTTGACCGTCGTATTAAGCGTTTTGAACAAGAGCAAAAACTGGGCATTGATGGTTTAGAGGCTCGTATTGCGACACTGGAAAAGACGGTGGGGTCGCAAGCCGATGGTCCGGATGTTCGAGCGTTGAAGGCTCAGGTATCGGAGGTGAAGCAAGCGGTCGCGTCTATCGATGCCTCAAGGGCGCAGCTAACGTCCCGGTTGGTTCGTTTGTCGGAAGAGGTGAATCAGATTCGGTCCAGAGCTGGCGGTCAGTGATTTAAGCAGAAGCTGTGCGAGGATGAATGTAACAGTTTGTATTCATCCCTTGCGGTAGCTCTCATTTCTCTCGAGTGGCAGTTGATATGATCAGGCAACTCGAGAAGGGATGAAGAGTGTAAAACAATGAGAATCCGAGTGCCTTTCCTTAAGAGCGCCGCCATCCTTTACTGTGTGGTGGCGCTATCCGGTTGTACGGTGTACCAATCTATCGGAAAAAGTGTGGGCGGCTTTCTGCACCCGGTGTCGGGGCACAACTTTGTGCACATTGATACCGATGAGTGGAGTCAGAATAACGCGCTGCTTTACTTCTATCGGACCCATTCTGAATGGGCGGGTGATGAAATCGAAGCGCCCAGCGTCTACATCGACGATCATCATTATTTCAATATCCGCAACAACAGTTTCACATGGCTTGAAGTGGCGCCTGGTGAGCGGCATATCGCTATGCGTCGTCCTTTATTGGGGCTTGAGGGGCTGGGCTCGTTCAGCCTTAGCTTGATTGCCGATGCCACGTTGAACGTTGAGCCAGGAAAGATTTACTACCTACGCTATAATGAGCTTACCGAGCCGGAAGAGTTGCACCCTGAATTAGATCCCGATGAGCCGTTGGCTTCCGGTGATTTGCAGTGGGTGACACGAAGCTATGCCATGAAGCCCGGTGAGATTGTTTCCACGTTGTTTTTGAACAGTGATCTGTTGGCTCCGAATCACGCAGCTGCTTCTATCGTTGAGGAAAACCAAGAGGACGATTATGAAAAGCGGAAGGCGGCTCTTGAGGAAGAGAGAGAGCTGGAGATCGAACGGCTGAAAGAGCAGGGTAAGTACGAGTCGGCTTCATGGTATTGGCCGTTAGGCGGCGGTCCCACTGAGCCGCTTGAGAGCGACCGACGGTTGCAAGAGCTTGAGCAACAGTATGCACTCTTGGAGCAAGAGCGCGAACGTCGTAAGGAAGCAGAGTCTTCTGGGGGCTGGTGGATTTTTTGAGCACTGAGTGGTTACACTAGGGCAGCGAACTAAAGCATAGCGCCATCTGGGTTCAAGTCGCTGTTTTTGGTCAATAAATGCTCGGCTTGCACGGTGTTTTGAAAAACTTCAGATTTTTTCGGGAAAACGTTTGACACCGCCGAAGAAATGCTTAAAATGCGCATCTCACTTGGTTGAGACAGCAGCGTTGAATCAACAAGCGCTAAAGCGCACAAGTGACTGCTTAAGGCTTGAAGAACAGTAAAGCCTCGAAGTGGGTGGTTAGCTCAGCTGGGAGAGCATCGCCCTTACAAGGCGAGGGTCACTGGTTCGATCCCAGTACCACCCACCACTTTAAAGCAGAAAGCCAGGCGAGTTTCTGGCGCCCGATTTAGCCGAGTAGGTTGAGTCATGCGGAGCGGTAGTTCAGTTGGTTAGAATACCGGCCTGTCACGCCGGGGGTCGCGGGTTCGAGTCCCGTCCGCTCCGCCACTTTTCGGGTGGTTAGCTCAGCTGGGAGAGCATCGCCCTTACAAGGCGAGGGTCACTGGTTCGATCCCAGTACCACCCACCATATTTGAAGAAAAGCAGATCCAATTGGATCTGCTTTTTTTTTGTCTTCAGAAATCTTTCCGTGTGCTCACAAAAAAGCCGGGAAACCTTGGTCGCCCGGCTTGGATTTGCCTATCGAGCTTTATTTGCCAATCAAAGACTGGCCGCAGACCCGTACAACGTTGCCGGTAACGCCCGCAGAAGCTGGGTTGCAGTACCAGGCAATAGCTTCCGCAACGTCAATTGGCTGGCCGCCCTGAGACAGGCTGTTCATGCGTCGTCCGGCTTCACGGATGGTGAAGGGCATGGCGGCCGTCATTTGCGTTTCGATAAAGCCTGGGGCGATAACGTTGATGGTAATGCCGTCCTTAAGCTGCTTAGACATGGCTTCAACGTAGCCTATTACGCCACTTTTAGCGCAGGAGTAGTTGGTCTGACCGAAGTTACCCGCAATGCCGCTGATGGACGAGATGCACACAATGCGGCCGTTCTCGTTTAGCAGGTTGCGATGTATCAGCTCTTCGTCGATCAGCTCTTCTGCTGTTAGGTTGACCGCAATGGTCATGTCCCAGAAGTGCTCAGGCATGTTGCCAAGAGTCTTGTCGCGGGTGATGCCTGCGTTGTGAACTACAAAGTCTAAACCGCCGGTTTCTGAGGCGATGAAGTCTGCGATCAGCTTAGGCGCTTTTTCGTCAGTGATATCGCAGGCCAGAGCTTTACCTTTGATGGCGTCTGTGACGGTTTTCAGCTCCTCCAGAGCTTGGGGGATATCCAGGCCAATGACGGTTGCACCATCGCGAGACAAGGTTTCGGCAATGGATGCGCCGATACCGCGAGACGCACCGGTGACCAGTGCGACCTTACCGGCGAGAGGGGCAACCGGATTAGTGGCCTTCGCCGTGTCGGCCTTTCCGATGCGGACAAACTGACCTGACACATAGGCTGAGCGAGGCGACAGGAAGAAACGTACGCTGGAGTCCAGCTGGTTCTCGGCATTCGGTGCCATCCATATCAGGTTAGCGGTGGCGCCTTTTTTGCCGATTTCTTTACCCATGGCCCGCACAAAGCCTTCAAGCGATTGTTGTGCAGCCGCCTGAGGCGCTTTACGGCATGTGTGTGGGTCCTGTCCGATCACCAGAATGCGGCCGTTGGCGGCTAGTTTGCGGATGCTCGGGTGAAAGAAATCGTACAATGCACGCAATTCTTGTGGCGTTTTCAGGCCGGTTGCGTCAAAAACCAAAGCGGAGAATTTTCCGTTCAGTTCGCCGGTCACATCCAATGCTTCGGCTTTGTTGCCTACTTTTGCGGATTCGTCCAATGTGTCCAGGCCGGTTGCGTGAAATAAGTTGGCCGGGCTGGCTCCTAGTGTGGCACCTAATGTTGCGACCGCTTTTGCGCCGGAGCCGGCGCCAACCAGTACATCGCCTTCAAGATAAGGCTGGTCGGAACGCTTCAGGCGCTTTAGCGGGTTAGGTGAGGGCAAGCCTAACGATTGGGCGGCAGATTTGCCGACAGGTGTGTTGACGAGCTTAAGATAGAGATCTGACATAGTTGCTTCCTATTAGGGCGTGTTGCATAGAATGCCATAGAGGGTAAGGATTCCTCAGCCTATTGGATTGACTGAAGCCAGAGTTGGCGTTGTCAGACTTGCCAATGAGACATGCCGGTTTATCGATAGACTTCAGCACAACGTCAAACTTCTCAACTATTCATCGTTATACAGGACATTTTGATATGGCACAGGCTCAGAAAAGCTCGAAATCCAAAACTGCGAAACCGAGCAACGGTATTCGTCGCGTAGCGGTTATCGGCGGTAATCGTACTCCGTTCGCCCGCTCCAACACGGCCTACAACAAAATCAGCAATCAGGAAATGCTGACGTCTAGCCTGCGTGGCCTGGTGGATCGTTGCAACCTGCAAGGTAAGCGTTTGGGTGAGGTGGTTGCTGGTGCGGTTATCAAGCATTCGCGTGATTTCAACCTGACCCGTGAGGCGGTGCTTAGCTCTGGCCTGGCGCCCGAAACTTCGGCATACGACATACAGCAGGCGTGTGGCACTGGCCTTGAGGCTGCCATTCTTGTGGCAAACAAAATTGCCTTGGGGCAAATCGAGTGCGGTATTGCGGGTGGTACAGATACCACCTCAGACGCTCCTATTGGTGTTGGCGAAGGTCTGCGTGAGATTCTGTTGGACCTTAACCGCGCCAAAACAGCTAAAGAGCGACTGAAAATCCTAACCCGTTTCCGTCCGAGCCATCTGGCTCCTGAAATTCCGACCAACGGAGAGCCGCGCACTGGCTTGTCCATGGGCGATCACTGCCAGATCACCGCGAAAGAGTGGAACATCGCGCGGGAAGATCAGGATCAGCTCGCTTATGAGAGTCATCAAAAGCTGGCTAAGGCCTACGAAGAGGGTTTCTTTGAGGATTTAATCACGCCGCTGGCGGGCCTGAATAAAGACAATATTTTGCGCCCGGACACAACGCTTGAAAAGCTGGCCACACTGAAGCCCTGCTTTGATCGTGAAAACGGCACCATGACGGCTGCCAACAGTACCGCGCTAACTGACGGTGCCTCTTGCGTGTTGCTGGCCAGTGAAGAGTGGGCCAAAGAAAATGGCTTAGAAGTCCGTGCATGGCTGACTTTCTCGGAAGTTGCTGCGGTTGATTTCGTGGATAAGAAAGAGGGCTTGTTGATGGCGCCTGCTTATGCCGTTCCGCGTATGCTGGAAAGGGCAGGGCTGACACTGCAGGATTTCGATTTCTACGAAATTCACGAAGCCTTTGCCGCTCAGGTTCTTTCAACGCTAAAAGCTTGGGAAGACCCTACGTTCTGTAAGGAACGCCTCGGTCTGGACAAGCCGCTGGGCAGCATCGACCGTTCGAAGATGAACGTAAAAGGCTCCAGTCTGGCAACCGGCCACCCGTTTGCAGCCACCGGTGGTCGTATTGTCTCGACACTGGCCAAATTGCTGGAAGAGAAGGGGAGCGGTCGTGGCCTGATTTCCATCTGTGCAGCCGGCGGTCAAGGCATTACTGCCATTCTGGAGCGCTAATTTTCAGGAATGTTGTAATTCCCTTTGACATAAGGCGCTTCACCTCGTATTATTCGCGCCACGTTGATCAGGGCGACTTGGTTAACAACCAGTTTGATGCGGGGTGGAGCAGTCTGGTAGCTCGTCGGGCTCATAACCCGAAGGTCGTTGGTTCGAATCCAGCCCCCGCTACCATATAAAAGAATGGCAGATCAGTAACTTACTGGTCTGCCTTTTTTGCGTTTGGGGTGAGGGAAAGTCCCTGTGACAAATATGTGACGTATTTGTGCCAAAACGTGAAAGCCCCAACTTGGACTCTTTTCCAAAAGTGACCGTAAGGCTTCTTGTGTCACAGAATCTAACTATCGCGGACGTGTCCTCGCTTTCCCGTATTCTTTAGTCGGCTCCTTCCTTGGAATCGCTATGAAATGCGGTTCTCTCCTATCTATTCGTCTTTTTGAAATTCCAGCAGGTCACCGACTTCACATTCAAATAGCTTGCAGAGCTTATCGAGTGCGTCGAGTTCAATACGTTGGGCTGTTTCCTTGTAGAGAAGCGTCACTGTATTTCGGTTGAGTCCTGTTTCTCGAGCTACATCCACAATCTTCATTTTATGCTCGCCCATGAGTCGGGCTAGATGGCATCTAATCATTAACTGTGTCGTCCTTAATGAATAAATGTCATCCAGAATGGCAAAAAGTGTTTGCAAATGTACTTTTATCGCCTAAAATGCCATTTAGGATGACATTCTGATACGAGGAATGTCTTTTATTGATCTAGCGTAGCGCAACAGAAGGAACAATTCGATGGAAAATTCCTACACCTACCTGACGACTGAAGAATTAGCTGGTCGTATCAAATACGACTGCAGAACTATCCGTCAGTGTTTAAAGGACACTGTTCTGTTGGAGGGCAAGCACTACATCAAGCCCTTTGGCCGCAGGAAAATCCTCTTCCTCTGGGAGGAAGTCGAGAAAGAAATGTTAGTTAATGCTCGTGAGCATGAGCACTTGTCCATTCCAATGGCCAGTGGGGTGGTGTGTCATGGGTAAAGTGAGAGTGCGCAAAGAGACCGGGAAGCTGTACCTAGATTTTATGTACCTAGGACACCGCTGCCGCGAACAGACAGCGTTGCCGAATACGGCAGCTAATCGTAAGCGTGTTGAAGCGCTGCTTCAGAAAGTGGAAGCGAGCATTCTGGTGGGTTCATTTAATTATGCAGAGCAGTTTCCGCAGAGCAAGAACCTTAAGAAGTTTCAGCTGAAAGCGGGGGGCGATGACGTTGATGGTTCCCTACAGACGGGTTCTGATACTGGCGAGCATCCCCCTATGTTTTCAGATTTCGCTGACCAATGGTTTGGCGAAAGCAAAATTCAATGGCGGAACTCCCACACCCGCAATGTGACCTCCATTCTTGAAAGCTCGCTCAAACCAGCTTTTAAGAACAAGCAGGTGGGCGAGATCACTAAGGCCGACATTCTTGCCGCCCGGAACAAAATGGCGAAGCGCAAGGGCAGGGGAGCGAACGGTCTGATGTCACCTAAGACGATCAACAGTCACATGACGATCCTGCGGATGATTCTGACGGAAGCGGCGGAACGCTATGAGTTTGATAATCCGTACCGCAACATCAAACCACTGAAGCTCCAGAAGGTTCACATTAAGCCTTTCTCAATGGATGAAGTCGACAAGATCCTCAAGCACGTCCGGGAGGACTACCGGATCTATTATTTGGTTCGCTTCTACACCGGTATGCGAACCGGTGAGGTGGATGGTCTGAAGTGGGAGTACGTGGATTTCGATAAACGCGAAATCCTGGTCCGTGAAACTTTGGTTCACGGCCAGACCGAGTACACGAAAACTGACGGTTCTCAGCGTGATATTCCCATGTTTGGGCCGGTGTACGAAGCGCTCAAGGCTCAGTATGAAGCCACGGGTAAGTTGAGCAAGTTCGTATTCTGTAATCGCCTGGGTGAGCCGCTAGACCATAACAACGTGACCAAACGGGTCTGGTACCCATTGCTGGAGGTGTTGAAGCTTAAGAAGCGTCGCCCGTACCAAACCCGGCACACGGCCGCGACCCTTCTCCTTGCGTCTGGAGAAAACCCCGAGTGGGTTGCCCGTACTCTGGGACACTCGTCTACCGAAATGCTGTTCAAAGTGTATTCCCGGTACATCCCGAACCTAACTCGTATGGATGGCAGCGCCTTTGAGCGTTTGATCCAGAGCCGTGTGACCACCATGAAGGGGGCGAGCAATGAAACTGAATGAACTTCGGCCAATCCAGCAGGAGACTTTTAGCGGCACTTATTGCTTAACCGGACGAGTGGCTTCGTTTGATGATGAAGGGATTCCGTACGTCAAAATGCGTTTGAGCAGTTGCAGTGCTGAAGTGGTCGTATTGGCAGCCTTAGAAACGATTGTTATTCCAGAGCGGCTCGGCCACATGGAGTTAGTCGAGGTGAAGGGGCGAGTGTGTGTTGGGCCTGAAGAGGGTGTGATTCTCTTAACCGACATTCGTCGCCCGTTCCGGCTCGATGTAATTCGCCTACCAGCGCTGCAAACGTTGCCTCGCACCCTGTGCCCGCGCCCGGAAGATCTGGATCAACTCGTTGAATCGGTACGGTCGCTAGAATCGGATCATTTGAAAATGTGTATTAAACGAGTGCTAGAGCGACGAGATCGACTGGAGGTTTTCCTGAGGGCGCCTGCGAGCACACACTACCACCACAACTATCCCGGGGGACTGCTGGTTCACTCCTTAGAGGTAGCCAGAGGGGTTGTAAGTATGGCTCAAATTCATGAGCCTGATATGCCGCTTTCCCTTCAAGAATTGGGTTTTGTGGCTGGGCTGCTTCACGATATTGGAAAGACCTACACCTACGATGTAAAAGGGCGTCCCACGGCTACAGCAAGGCTGTGCAGCCATGATGCTCTAACGTTGGAAGCCTGCGCAATTGGGCTTTCCTATCTTGAAACGGTGGACCCGGATGCCGCACTGACGCTACGCCATATCTGGACGTGCGCGTCGCCAGGTGCTCGGTATGGAATTCCTGCGGCAATGACATTGGCTCGATACGTGCGAGATGCCGATGGGCAAAGTGCCATGGCGGATAACCAGAAGCGGGCCTTTAAACGGCGTGAGTTGAAAGGGTTTGGCAAACTTGGACAGAACACTTATTGGCTGCCAGCCCTAGAGGCTCGTTGAGCGATGATGTTATTGACCCTGAAGCGGTGTGATGTCGATGTATTACACCGCTTCACAAGCAGGAGAATCGATTAGAAAGTTGGGAGCAGGTCAATTACATTACTCAATCCAGCGCTGTCCAGTTAGCCGATGTACTCGCGTGGCCCGCCCATCACCGTATTTGGAACAACGTAATTGCGACCATTGAGCCGGTGTTGTGAAGCGATAATTCGCATCAGACCCGATGACGGCCTCGTAAGCCGGTTCTGTACTCACTGGGCGTTAACCCAGTGCAGCGAACGTAGCTTCGCGTAAATGCACTCTGGTTAGCGTAACCAAGAAGGTTGGCGATATCGCTGATTCGATAGTGTGTACTTTTTAAATACTTGTTGGCTTGTTCCAGCCTTACAGCATCCAGAATATCGGCATAGGATAATGAAAGCTCACTGAGTCGCCGACGCAAGGTTCGTTCCGAATACCCAAGCAGGGAAGCCACCTGCACGATGCTCGGCTTACTTTCTACAAATAAATACATCAACGCATCCGCTATCGATTTTTCCACCACCTGCCGGGCGGAGCTAACATCTGCCGCGAATGGAGTGGCAGGGGCTGCGTAAGGGCTAAGCGGCGACCGCATGATTGCTTGCGGTACATAAAGAAGAATGTTGTGCGACCCGAAGCGCGGCTCGCAGCCCAGATACTCCGATAGCTCTGCAACGTTTGTGGGGCCCGCAGGTGCTGCCAGCAAATGGCACCCGTTGAGCGTAAATGCAGTGCCGTGCAGCTGCCTCAACACCATCAATGCTGAACCTACTAAATAGTCCTGAAATTGCCTGCGTTGCCTGAGCCCTGGAAGATTTACGTCGATACGGACCAAGAACTGACTTCCGCTTTCGCTCGCAGAAATTTCGATACCCGATACAAGCAGGTTTAAATGCCCGGTGGTCGCTAAAAATGCATCAGCGACCGTATCGCAATTTTTCAGCATCAGAGACACGGGGCCGAGTGCTCGCAAGTCTTGCCGAGACGCCAGAAGGAGTGCGAAATCAGGAGCATTCAGGGTGGTCGCCGCCTCTTCCAGTAAGTGGATAAACCGATCAAAGGGGATTAGCTGGTTCTGTCCAGTGACATCCTGAAGAGATAACCCCGACCTCGCACATAATGACTTAAGGTCTCCTCCACGCGATACGACAAGCTGGGGAAACTGGTTAAGAAAGCTATTTAGCACATAGGGGCTATTGTGAATCCCTGATTTAGTCGCTCGCATGCAGCGTGAACCTTCAACACTCAATTAGGCCGGAAAAGATAAATCAATGACCGTAAAAGGTAAAGCTGATAATTTTTTTCCAGGTAGAGTCGGGATTCATTAGTCGCGGCGAACAGAGCGGCGACAACCCGACTGCGAGCCCGGAGAACCCATGGAAACCAAACACGTGCTGTGCGCCACATGCGATATATCTTGCCAACTGGTTGCTACGCGAAAGCCGGGAGAAAAGGACTACACCCTAACTGGCGACTTAAGCAACCCTATGGGTCCCGGCGCGATCTGCGCAAAAGGCAAGTTGGCGCAGTCTACTTTCGACCACCCTAACCGGTTATTGCACCCCATGAAGCGTGTCGGCGAGCGAGGAGAAGGTAAATGGGAGCAAATCAGTTGGGAGCAAGCGCTCGACGAAATTGCCCAAAAGCTCACGGGTATTATTGAACGCTATGGCCCGGAGGCATTGGCCGTAACGAGCGGCCCTTGGAATTGCTCAACAGAATCGGGTATGACCCGGCGTTTTATGAACCTGTTGGGCACGCCCAATTACCTATCGCCGGTGGCATTGTGTTTGGGCAATACAGCAGCGGTTAACCGACTAACCTACGGCTGGATGCCGCTGCCGGATTTTGAGAACACGCAGTGCATCGTATTAATGGGGCACAACCCGAACACACAATCATGGGTTTGGGAGTACATTCGCATTCGCTTGGCCGAAAAGCGTGGTGCCAAGCTTATCGTGATGGACCCCCGCAAGAGCCCGACGGCTGAACGCGCTGATTTTCATCTGGAATTGCAACCCGGCAGCGATGCGATGCTTTGCTTCGGCTGGCTTAACGTCATTATTGAAGAACAACTTTACGATAAGGCCTTCGTACGAGACTGGACTATCGGTTTTGAAGCGCTTTCCGAGCGAATTTTCCGGGATTTCCCCCTTTCACGCGTTTGTGAAGTTACCGGGCTTGCAGAGTCTGAAATCCGCGAGTCTGCTCGTCTCTATGCAACATCACCTAGCGCTATCATTCCCTGGTCGCCAATAACGGACCAGCAAGTTAGCAGCACCTCGGCAATCCGTGCGATTAGCATTCTGCGGGCGATTACCGGCAATCTCGATGCCCCGGGTGGCGAAATGATGATGGGCTTAGACTCCGGGTTAATCTCAGAACCAGAGCTTGAGCTCACTGAAGAACTCAGCGATGAGCAAAAACGTAAACAACTCGGTTACGACGACCACCCCGCGTTTACGTTTAAGGCGGCTGATTTACTGGCTGAACATAGCGAACGGGTTTTCGGTGAGCGCTACCCGAACATCGTTAAAGGCACGCATATGGCGGTGCCATCCTCAACATTCCGCGCCATGGCTTATGGCGATCCGTACCCCGTAAAAGCGTTTTTCGCCATCGCGAACAATGCGCTTATGGGGTACGGCAACCAGCAGCTCGTTAAAAATGCCATGCTCAATCAGGAGCTCAATGTCTGCTTCGAGCAGTTCATGACACCCACCGCAAACCTCTGCGACTATGTGCTGCCAGGCGATAGCTGGATGGAGCGCCCGAACCTTCTGGATTTCTACAATTGGGCCACGCTAACGATGACCTCAGAGCAGCTGTACGCACCGCCTGGGGAGTGCCACAACATTTACGATGTCTGGCGTGGCTTAGCTGTTCGTATGGGGCTGGAAGAACAATTCCCCTGGAAAAATATTGAAGAGCTTTTTGATCACAGGGTGTCGCCTACAGGCATGGATTGGCAGCAATATTCGGCGCGATACAAGTTAACCCTGGGCAAGTACAAGCACTTCAACTACAAAAAAACCGGGTTCGCAACGCCTTCCGGAAAAGTAGAACTGTATTCAACGATGCTAGAAACCCTGGGCTGTGACCCGCTGCCCTATTACCGAAATCTGGAAACAACTGACGATTATCCCATCAAGATGTTTGTCGGCTTGCGCGAACCGCAATTCTTTCAATCTGGCCAGCGGCACAACCGCAAGTTGCGAAAGAGCAACCGATACCCAAGAACGTTCGTGCACCCAACAGATGCAACCACCTACAACCTTGTTGAAGGCGATTGGGCGAAGATCGAAACCGTTGCCGGCAAGGTGTACATGATGGTGAAAATTCGCGACGACGTGCCAGAAGGCCTTATTCGCATACCTCACGGCTGGTGGTTGCCTGAAGAAAAAGACCTCGGTGCCGATGATCACAATGATGGCCTGGTTGTTCCCGACGACCCCGAATATTTGGATAGAGAACAGGGCATTCCCCACCTCAAAGGCATTCCTTGTCGCATAACGCCCACCGAGCCACCACGGCAGTTTGTAGGCATAGGAGGCCTGCAATAATGAAGAGTTTTGCTGAATTAAAGGCCTTACTACTGTTTCGGGCTGCCCGATTTATCGGCGAGCGACACGAGTCACGATGGAAGCAGCGGTTAGTGCGAATTGCACTGCGAGTAAACCTGCTCAGGCATGGCCGCGACCCACTGGCCTTTCTCCAAACAGAGGATTCAATTGATCACATGGACTACGAAGCCGAAGATGAATTAAACCACTTGGGCAACGTTACCCAAGTGCAAAAAACCGACGCAAGCGCCGCTTACACGAGGCATCAGCCATGAACCACAGCCAAATATCCAACCAACCATCTGCCATGTCACGATTCTCGCCATTTCTGTGGGGCTTAACGGGCTTGTTTCTAATCACCTACGGGCTCTTTGCCTTCAATGCCGGCTCAAAAGTTTCGCCGATACTCAACCCCGTCACGGGCGCCGACGACACGGTCGCTTACATTGTCGAACAAGCCAACAATGGCACACAAATGGCAGGCACTGCCGAAGCAGAAGTGCTGCCAGCGTGGATTAATTTGATCGCCCGTATTGAGTCCAGTGAATATATTCATGGCAGCGACAGCATTATGAATACCGAACAGCACTTCTACGCTATGGAGGAGACAAAAAAGCATGTTCTTAGCACGCATATGATGTTGGGACTGGTGCTGATGGCGACAGGGTTTTTCCAGTTTTGGCCTGCTTTTCGGCGCAAACACCGCAAAACGCACCGCGTGCTAGGTGTGGTTTATATCATCGCCGGTTTTAGCTCCATGGCAATGAGCACTTATTACTTGTTGAATACTGAAGTATCAAAAATATACAGCCAATTCGTCTTTTACGCCGGCCTGTGGATCATGCTGTCTACCGTGGTAATAGGTCTTAGCCTTGCCTGTTACGCCATCATAAAACGTAATATTGCAGTACACCTAGGCTGGCAAGCATTTGCGTTTGGCAGCTTTCTAACCGCGCCCATTCAACGCCTGTATTGGATTGGAATGGCGCCGCTCTCCGACGGTGCTTCCTTCAATGAAATGAACATTGTGATGAATGTAACTTTGTTCGCCCAAGCCTTCTTGGGCGGGTATATCTTGTTTTACCTCAACAGAGAAAGTAGCCCACTCCGGAACTCGACCAATACTCTTAGCGGTAGCAGTTATGCCGACGAGCTTAAGGCTTACGGCAGCTATGCTGTTTTCTTCGTTGTATGGCTTTTAGCCGCGGTGTTTTACATCGTCGCACCGGGTTTTGCGGCGAATGATTTTATGCAGCAACAAGCACCCGCCAGTGCCGCGCTGTGGCATGACGCCATTCTGAACTCATCATTGCCAGCATTATTATTAATCGTATTAGCTGCTCTTCTCGCAACAGCCGCTCGCTTGCTTACTGCTACCCCGGAAAAGCTTCAGAAAATGTGGTTAGAGCCCAAAGTATTGTTGGCAGCCGGAGCCGTTACTGGAATTATTTTCCTACGTTGGGGTTGGCAACTAGGCATGCCTAGCCATACCCATTCGCTTGCCGGTGTGTTCTATACCGCAGCGGGTATATTCTTAATATGGTTTTTGGCCATGGTAGCCCGCGCAATTCATAGCCAGCGCTTCGGTAAAATGAAAGAGTGGCTGTGGTTCGCCTCGCTATTCGCTGCTAGCCCCGGGGTGCTATATGGCCTGTTGTATGTTGTTAACGCCATTAACCTCGTGCCAGAACCGTATCGCCAACAAGGCCACGGTTACCAACTAGCAGCTGGCGCTGCCTTACTTGTGCCGGTATTTTTTGGGCATATATTCGCGATTTATTCAGCCGAAACTAAGCGGTATGCCGTCAACTGATAGAGCGACAGGCAGCCGACATAACAAAGCCTGCTAAAAAACGGGGTCTGCGACAACTCGTCGGGTTATCCCGCGCAACCATGCGGTATCAGTCTCAGCGTTCTCCAGAAGATCGCGAGCTGACGGAACGTATCAAAGCCATCGCGTTCGAACGCAGAAGGTTTGGGTATCGGCGTGTTCACCAGTTGCTACGTCGTGAGGGTGCTGAAGTGAATCACAAGAAGGTCTATCGGCTTTACCGGGAGGCAGGCCTGGCCGTCCGTAAACGCAAGCGCCGTAAAAGCGTGATGGTGGAGCGGCAACCCTTGGTGTTGCCTAATGCGCCAAATCATACGTGGTCTATGGATTTTGTGATGGATTCCCTGGCTAACGGCCGCAGGATCAAATGCCTAACGATCGTGGATGACTTCACCAAGGAGTGCCTCGACATTCCCGTGGCCATGGGAATATCAGGTGAACAAGTCGCCCGCACCCTGGATGGCATCGCTGCCTTCCGAGGCTACCCGAAAGCCGTTAGGACCGATCAGGGGCCGGAATTCACTGGTAGAGCGCTCGACCAATGGGCCTACCGCCATGGCGTCGAGCTAAAACTTATCCAGCCCGGGAAACCGATGCAGAACGGATACGTCGAGAGCTTTAACGGAAAATTCCGGGATGAGTGCCTGAATGAACATTGGTTCCGGGATCTCGCTCACGCCCGAGAAAAAATCAGCAACTGGCGCATGGACTACAATGAGCAGCGTCCGCATTCATCCTTGGGGTATCAGACACCCCTGGAGTTTGCCTCCGCTCTCCGACTTGGAAAACTGATTCAAAAGTAACGGACATTACTAGGAAGCAGTTGGATTAAAGACTGGGGGCAGGTCATGGTCGCATAGCAAACATTCAGATTTTGGAAAACGCCGCGCTCTGAGGCAAACTTAGAGCGAAGCGGAAAATTTGTCCGACAGCAGCGCCTTGTTAGACGACTGCTGTATTCCTCACTTTATATTACCAATCAGGGTTTATCTTTCTATGGCTAATGCACACGAAGCTTTCATGAAAGAAATCTCTTCATATGAGCGTCAAGAACAGCAATCCCTTCGTCCAATCCTTTACGGCCAAAGCCAAGTCGGAAGCGGTCCGTAGGTGTATCGCATAACTCAGAACTGTAAATTGTACTGGGCAAAAACAAAACACCACTCTCTTCAACCAAAGTACGACAGAACTGTTCTACACCATCAGCACCTTTGTAGCGTGGGAAAGCCATGCAAGAACCGTCTGGTGACTGCCAATCAAATAAATCCGGGTAGTTCGCAAAGAAGGCTTCCCACTTCGGAAGGTTCTCATCAACAATTCCGCAACTTCGTGCCAACAACCTGTCACTATTCCTCAGTGCAATCTGCGTTAATTGCTCGCTTGGCCCCGAGTTACAAATAGACAAGTAATGCTTCATGCGCTCCATTTTTGAAATGATCTCCTTATCAGCGCAAGCAATCCAGCCTATTCTAAGCCCCGGTAGGCCATAAGCTTTAGACATCACATTCAGCGATAAACCACGCTCATACACATCAGCTACATAAGGTAAATGCTGTGTTCCGCTGGGGCCAAGACCATGAAATATCTCATCATGAAGAATATAAATACCATGCTTCCGGCAAAGCTCTACCAACGCCATATAACGATCAAGTGGTAGGATCGTACCAGTAGGATTATGTGGGAAGTTAATGGTAACGAGTTTCGTATTAGGCCGAATGGCATCTGCCACGCGGTCTATATCTAATGACCAGCCATCATTGGCATCCAATGGCACACCCGTCGCTTCACAAATGGCTAACGGCAAGGTTTCATGTGACTGATAATTCGGGGTGACAACAATGGCGTGGCTGTCTTTATCCAGTATCACAGAGTTCGCAGCAAAAATGCCTTCACTCGCCCCCGCAAAACAAAGAATTTCATCGGTGCTTCGATTGTCATATAGCATAGAAATCGTCTCACGCAGTTCAGGTGCACCAAACGTTTCCGTATAACCCAGCCACATATTTTCAAACGATTCACGCTCATCCGGCGTTGCCATCGCCAACAGATCACGCATAGACATGCTTTCAGCGTCGGAGGCTGTCATGTGGTATTTAGCTTTGAATTCCCACTTGGAAAAATGTGTTTCAAGCTTGAAATCAGGCAACATTGTCATAGTAATTATCCGGGTTTATTCTGGTTAAGGTAGGCGTTTGCGACTATATTCGCGACCTCAATATCTTGTACCGCAACACCTGTCAGGTCAGCTATTGTAATTTGATTCTCATGAGTCCGGCCTTTCTCTGGGTTATTAATCACATCACCCAATTCGAGCACGGCACTTTCTTCAATCTTATTGTCCTTAATGGCAGAATAGCACTCACCGTGATCAACACACTGTGAAATGCTATCAGCAACCACTCGATCTGCCCTAGCCAACAGCTCAGAGGCTAGTTCTTGCTTTCCGTGATCATCTGAACCCATTGCTGTTATGTGTGTACCGGCTTGAACCTTATCTGCCAAGATCAGCGGAATACGAGCAGGTGTGGTCGTCACGATAAGCCGACTTTTTGAGACGAGGCTATCCAAATCATCTGCCAATGTGATCTCAATCCCCCATTCCTGAATAACCGGATTTTGCTTGAGTTCATCAATCATCCGCTGTGCTTTTGTCGAACTTCTCCCCCAAACCAGGCATTTTTTGCAATTAACAACATCACGTAACAGTTCCAACTGGAGTCTTGCCTGTATGCCTGTGCCGACAATACCAATAGTATCAATCGTGTCGTTTGCTAAATGTTTTGCAGCCACAGCCCCCGCGGCCGCTGTGCGAATATCCGTTAACCAACCTTCATCCTGTAAGACAAACTCAACCCCACCCGTCTTAGCACTAAATACAAGAACCACACCATCATTGACTGGATGGTTTAACTCGGCATTTTTATAAAAAGCAGAAGCAACTTTCAATACATAATAATCGCCCCCATAAATGTATCCATACTTGATATGGACATCACCAGGTGGTTCATCAAAATGAAGAAATCCAACAGGAGGCACTTCAGACCGCCCCTCTGAGTAACTAACGAACCCACTTTCAATCGCTTGGATCAATTGTGGAATACCCACACACCGCTTTATTTCCTCAAGTTTAAGTACAGCTTTCAATGGTAGGTCTCCAATCGATATATTCGGGTTTCAGGCAGGCACTGTCTGATTTTGCGATGATGTTTGCCCATTTAGGTGTTGCGTCTAACAGGGTAATCCCCCCATTTTAAGAGGGCATCAAAAGTAGAGTTCAGGCCACCATGGCCAGTTTCTGTTGTGGGGTAATTCCTCCGAGGGCCATGTTTGGCCGTTCGTTATTGTAGGTCCATAGCCACCGAGTTGCATATTCCTGAACCTCCTCAATGGAGTGGAACAGGTATTGGGCCAGCCAGTCATAGCGCACAGTGCGATTATAGCGTTCGATATAGGCGTTTTGCTGCGGGTTGCCGGGCTGTATAAAGACCAGTTTAATATCGTGCCTCTTAGTCCAGGCGGCCAAGGTGGCACTGATGTATTCCGGGCCATTGTCGCAGCGAATTTGCATGGGCTTTCCCCGCCACTCGATGATCTGATTTAAGGCCCGGATAACTCGCTCAGAGGGCAGTGACAGGTCTACTTCAATGCCCAAGTCTTCCCGGTTGTAATCATCGATCACATTGAACAGGCGGTAACTTCGGCCATCTTCTAGCTGGTCGTGCATGAAGTTCATGGACCAACTGATGTTGGTGGCCGTAGGCACCGCCAATGGCTCGGGTTTCTCACGTATTAGTCGTTTACGGGGCTTGATACGTAGGTTCAGCTCCAGTTCCCGGTAGAGCCGGTAAACGCGCTTGTGGTTCCAGGGGTAACCCTTCACGTTGCGCAGGTACAGAAAACACAGGCCAAAGCCCCAGTTTCTCTGGTTATGGGTTAAGCGCACCAACAGATCCGCGATCTCGGCATTTTCACTGCTGAGCTTAGCCCGGTAGCGATAGCAGAACTCACTGACACTGAAGACCTCGCTGGCTTGGCGAATGCTACAACGAGCAGCGGCAACGGCTTTGTGCGCCATCTCGCGGCGGAGAGATGGCTTTACCACTTTCCCTCAAGAGCTTCCTTGCGCAACTCAGACTTGAGCCGTTCTTCGGCATACATCTTCTTCAGCCGCCGGTTTTCATCCTCAAGCTCTTTCATGCGCTTGATCATGGAAGTATCCATGCCGCCGAACTTTGCACGCCATTTATAGAAGCTGCCGTTGCTCATACCGTGTTCGCGGCATAACTCAGGAACGGGCACGCCGTTTTCGGCTTGCTTCAGGATCGCCATGATCTGGCTATCGGAAAAACGTGACTTCTTCATGCAGAATCTCCCTGCGTTTAGCTTACGGAAAATTCTACTTTTGAACACCTCGGTTTTTCGGGGGATTACCCTCTCTGTCACGCTGGCTGGCGGGTTGGGGCGACAGTAATGTCGCGAATGTTCACATTCTGTGGTTGTTCATACATGAAGGTTGCTGCCCGGGCGATGTCATCGGCAACCAACACGCCGCCCATCGATGCTTTCCACTCTTCATAGCCATTAATGATTTCCGGATTCGTCGTATGACTGAGCAATTCAGTGTCGACCGCGCCCGGATGGATGGCCATTACGCGCACGTTGCTGTCCGCAACTTCTTCGCGCACATTCTCGGTAATGGAACTCACGGCGAACTTGCTACCGACATAGGCTGCGTGGTTCGGGAAGCTCTTTTTGCCGGCGATGGAGCTGATGTTGAGGATCGTCCCTTGACCACGGGCTTTCATGTCGGCCAATACCGCCTGCATGCTGTTTAGCAGAGCGAGCACGTTCACATCGAACATGCGCTGCCATTCAGCTGGATCCTGGGTGTCGAGCTGACCTAATAACATCACTCCGGCGTTGTTGATCAGAAGATCGGCAGGGCCGTAAACACCTTCAGCTTCCTGGATGGCGTTGCGAAATGCCTGAGCATCGGTCACATCAACTTTGCGACAAAGTACATTGGGCAGGCTAAGCGCGTCGATTTTTTCTATACGGCGGGCTACTAACAGCAGGGGATGGCCTGCCTGCGAGAATCGTTGCGCGATGGCCGCGCCGATACCAGATGATGCGCCGGTAATAACCACCAGTGGTTTAGTCATTTTTTTCTCCTGTTGATCGTGCCGCCGGAATGGCAGTCAGCTCATCGAAAAAAGCAGGCGTAGTTTAGGAATAAGCAGTAATATAAAAAATAGTCACATTCTAAAAAGGCTGTTCAGTTTTTATGAACAATATCTCCTGGCGCTGGGTGCGTGCATTTTTGCTGGTTGCCGAACATGGCAGTTTCACCGCAGCCTCGAACGCATCGGGCCAATCGAAGGCAAATCTCAGTCAGCAGGTAACCGAACTTGAGGGCGCGCTGGGCGTACAGCTACTCCATCGAACCACTCGAAGCTTGCGGTTGACGACGATCGGCCAAGGCTATTTGGAGCGCAGCCAGCTGGCGTTTCGGCAATTGGACTCCGCTGCAGAATGGGCGTTGCAATCAACCAACGAGCTGAAAGGGGTTATTCGCATGAACTCCGTTGGTGGCTTGATTGGCGAAGAATTGATTGCTCCTTTGGTGTTCAGGTTTCAGCGTGATCATCCGGGTGTTGAGATCGAGCTGGATTTTTCCAGTTTGCGGGTAGACCTGCTAACCAGCCCTTACGATCTGGTCATTAGAATGGGGGAGCTGGCTGACTCGACCCTTGTCGCACGCGGTCTGCATCAGGTCACGACGCGATACGTGACCAGCCCGGAGTTTTTACAGCAACATGGGAGCATCAAGGAACCTGCCGATCTCAAGGACCTGCCGCTGATATACGGCAGCGTGGATCACTGGCTGCTGGTTCGGGGGGCGGAGCAGCATGTGGTACACGTGAAAAACGGTATCAGAATCGTCAGTGGGCGAGCCATGCGCCAGGCCACGCTTGCAGGGCTTGGTGTCACCCGGCTTGCCGATGCGTATGTGCAGGCTGATATCGCCAAGGGCGATTTGTTGGAGGTGTTGCCGCAGTGGTCCGAAACCACACCGCTATCGCTGGTGTGCCCGCCACACCGATATCAGATCCTGCGTGTGCGCAGGCTGATGGATGAACTGAAAGCGCACTTTTCCGTGGTTTATGAGCAGGCCTTGAGTGAAGGGCTGCCATGGGGCCACTGAGTATAAGCTTTGCCTAGCGCGGTGCTAGCCGTTCAGTAAGGGTTCAATTAAAATTCTTGAGCATTCGCTAAAGAATGAAAAGGCCAGCTATGGAAAAAGCTAATACAACTGATTTCGAGCAGCAACTGGTCGAGCAACTGAAACAAGGTGATTCCGCCGCTTACCGTATTCTCCGAGTATGCTGGCGGTAGCCCGCTATTATTTGGATGGCTCCACCGCATTGTTGCGAATCGCAGCAAAAACAAACTGCGCTCCGCCAAGCGGGAGGTTCCCACCGACTTTCAGGAGCAGTTGGACCCAGATATGGCCGATCGGTTCAACGCTACAGGCCGCTGGCGCACGCCGCCAACGCTCCGCTTTGAGGAAACCGCCGAGGCACCTTTGGAGAATGGTGCCCTCAGCGACTGCTTGGACAAACACCTGGCCCGACTGCCGGAAACTCAGCGCAGCGCCTTGATGCTTTACGAAGCCCATCAACATAAATCCGACGATATCTGTAACATTTTGGATTTGACTGCTTCTAACCTGCGAGTAATTTTGCACCGTGCAAGGCAGAAAATCTTCCTGATGGTTGAACACTTCCAAGAGACCGGCGAATGCTGATGTGTAAGGAGAACTCCGTCGACGGTGGCGACTCGGTGGTGGTCGACAGTTTCAAGGCGGTAGAGCTATTGCATGAGGAGGCGCCGGAGGCTTTTAAGGCTTTGAGTTCATTGCCCGCGACCTACACCTATGCCGGCACTGGAGATGTGCGGCTTCGCTCGAAACGACCGATGATTGAGTTGGGGCCGGATGGCGAATTGCTGGCGGTGCGCTTCAACAACCGCTCGCTGGGGCCTCTGACCTCCATCCCCTTCGAGCAGATGGAGGCCTTCTACCAGGGTTATCGCAAGCTGGCTGACATCATGGAGCGACCGGAGCTTGCAGTCACCTTCAAGTTGCAGCCGGGAGAACTGTTCATCGTGGACAATACCCGGGTAACTCATGGTCGAGTTGGCTATGAAGGCAGTGGCTCGCGCTGGCTACAGGGGGCATACGCCGACCTCGACGGCCTGCGCTCGACCCTAGCGGTTTTGGAAAAGCAGGCACAGCAAACAAAGCAGGAAGAGGTGATGGCGTAATGGCGTTTGAATCTCTCACTCGCGACAACATCGTAGACTTCCTGGCGGATATTTTTGCCCGCCGAGGTGGCGAATCCTATATGGGTGAGCCGGTCAGCATGTCTGAACACATGCTTCAAACCGCGGCCCTCGCCGAGAGGGCTGGGGCACCGAACAGCCTTGTCGCGGCTTCCCTACTCCATGATATCGGGCACTACACCAGTGAGTTTCCGGAAGAATCGCTGGAGCAGGGGCAGGACAACTACCATGAAACGGCGGGCGCGGATGTGTTGACGACGTTCTTCCCGAAATCGGTGCATGAACCCATCAAGCTTCACGTGGCCGCTAAGCGTTATCTGTGCGCTACCAAGCCGGAATATTTCAACCGATTGTCGCCAGCATCAGTCAACTCACTGAATGTGCAGGGTGGCCCTATGTCGGCTGGTGAAGCGGCAGCGTTTGAAGCCCACGAATATTACCGGGACGCACTGCGACTTAGGGTATGGGATGACGAAGGCAAAATTGCGGGTGCTCCGACCCCTACGTTTGACCATTATCGCCCACTGTTGACTGGGTTACTGGTGGGGGCAGAGCGCTAAACGTAGCTCCGTGTTAAAGCGAAAACTGAGTCACCACCAGCACCCGCGACCTTGATCTGTCGCGGGTTTGCTGTTTTTGGAGAATGCTAATGGATCCTTTGGTCGTCGGCCTGGTGCTCGCTGCGGCGGTGATGCACGCTGGTTGGAATACGCTGGTGAAGAGTGGCGGGGCACCGTTTGTCCGGCTGGCGATTACGAATGGCATTGCGGCAATTGTCATGCTGCTGCCCGCACTCTATCTAGGTTTTCCCAACCCGGAGAGCTGGCCCTATCTTTTTGGATCGATGCTGGTGCATCTGTTTTATTACCTTTTGCTGGCCTATGGCTACCGGCTGGCGGACTTGTCACTGGTGTATCCGATTGCCCGGGGATCGGCTCCGCCGCTGGTGGCGCTGGGTGCATTTTTTGTTGCAGGTGAGCGCCTGAGTACCCTTGGAGCTGTGAGTATTGGTGTGGTGTCCTTGGCCATTGCCTTGCTGGCGTTCCGACTACCGGATGGCAAAGGTAGCGGGCGGTCGGTGCTGGTAGCATTGGCGATTGGCGTATTGATTGCCTGCTATTCGATTGTCGATGGCATGGGGGCTAGGCTGTCGACAGATACCATGGCCTATATTGCCTGGATGTTTGTACTGGACGGTTTGCTGCTTCTCCTTTGGGGGGGGCTGAGTCAGGGCCGTCAGATTGTCGGTTTCTTCCGGGACCACTGGCGGCAGGGGCTGGCCAGTGGTGTTCTCTATATGACCGCATACGGTTTGGTGGTCTGGGCGATGTCCGTGTCACCCATGACCTATGTTTCTGCGCTGCGGGAGACCAGCGTAATTATCGCCGCTTTGATTGGCGCCCGTTATCTGAACGAACCTTTCGGTGGCCGTCGCATTGTGTCGGCCTGTCTAGTAGCGCTGGGCGTGGTGATGCTCCAGTTCAGCCAAACCTGAATGCTAAAGCACTTTAGTTGCACCCGCTGGATCAAGGTCGCAATGCCTTGGCCTATACGGTACACATGATGCGGATTGAAAGCGTTCGTCTTGAGCAGAAGAACTGTGCCCGGTATTATCGCGGCGACTCCGCCGTAATCCGAGCTAAGTCTCTTTTTCATGCTGTGAAAGCAGGGTCTTGAGATGCGCGAGCCTAGTGACGATGAAAGAGTTGAACGCTACATTCTTGCGCTTGAGCTGGTTGTGAATCGACGAGTTAAAACATCAGCAAGATAAGAAGCACGCCTTTACTCTGGACTATTTGATTCGATGAGTTTGTACATATTGGCAGCAGCGGTCTCCGCCGTTTTTATGGGCACCATAGGTGCCATTGCCGTCTACGCAGACGTTAGCGCAGAAACTGTAACCTTCTATCGCCTGTTCATCGGTGCATTGTTAATGGCGGTCTTTCTGCTTGTCAGCGGCCAGAAGGACCGAATCTTTACCTGGCCGGGCTTCAAGGTGCTGATCACCGGAGGTTTTCTTGCGGGGTTTGTTGTCTTTTACGTGATGGCGATGGGTTACACCAGTATGGCCAACGCGATCATGTTGCTGTATTTGGCGCCCGTGACAGCATCTGTCGTGGCTCACTTTTTTATGGGTGAGCGCCTCTCCGGGATGAGTGCAGCCTTAATCGTGGTGGCTCTTTTTGGTTTTGCCATGATGTTGGAGTTCAATTTTAACCTGTCAGGGCGGGGCGAAGAGGTTCTGGGGCTTTTCTATGCGCTGTGTGCCATGGTGTGCTACGCCGCATTTATCCTCACCAACCGATTGATCCATGACCGAGTGCATGTGTTGACCCGGAGCGGTTATCAGATGTTGGCGGGAGCTCTGTGCATGCTGCCCTTAATGCTTCAGCAAGGCGAGAGCATAGATGCGAGTCAGTGGGGCTGGTTGGTGGCGGCCGGTGTGGTGCCCGGTTTCTTGGCCATCATGCTTGCGGTTGTGGCGTTGAGGGCGCTTCCTGCTGCGACATTCGGCACCCTAGCTTATTTGGAGCCTATCACTGTGGTTGGATTGGGGTGGGTTTTGTTCGGGCAGAGTTTGAGCACATTGCAGTTAGCCGGGAGTGCTTTAATTGTATTTTCCGGTATAGCCCAGGCGTTAGTGTCTCAGCGCGTCGGGGGGATATCGGATGCTACTGGGAGTGAGAAGTCTGATCAGGATGTTTTAAGCACATTGTAAAGCGCATGAGTGGCTGCGGACCGCTCGCGCTCACGATGCCAGATGAGCCCTACTGGTTGTTCAATAAGAGCGTCTTTCAGTTTCAAAACCTTCGCCCCCAGAGCTTCCATTTGGGGAGCACAGAGTGCTGGCACAACGCTAACCCCCAAACCGGTGGCGACCATCTTTCCCACAGTTGATAGTTGGTGTGCTTCAAGTTCTGTTTTCAGAACCAGATGCCTGTCTCGTAAACTGTCCTCAAGATAGGCCTGCACCGCTGACGGTTTCTGCAGTGAGATAAAGGGATGTTGAAAAAGTGCCTCCCACTCCACGTGCGCTTCGCCTTCGAAACTCAGCCCCGGAGGAACAATTGCCACAAATCGGTCGATAAACAGCGGCTCGAATGCCAGCGAAGCAGGGTAGGGCTTGAAGCCAATTCCAAGCTCTACCTCACCGATCTGAACCATATCGATAACATCTTCATTAATGACATCGTGCACTTGCACTGAAATCTTCGGATGCAAAGCCCGAAACTGCTTCAGGGCTCTCGGTAGCACGTTGATGGCAAAGGAGGGCATGGCGGCAATACTCACCTTGCCAATTCCCAAAGAAAACCGCTGCTGCAGTTCGTGGTGAATCGAATCCCAGTCAGCAAGAAGCTTCCTTGCCAACGGCATTAGTGACTCCCCCTCTGGCGTCAACTGCACCGATCGGGTGGTTCTCACAAACACCTTCCCGCCCAAACTTTCCTCAAGACCTTTAATGGCCATGCTCAAAGCAGACTGTGACGTGTGCAGTCTTTCACTGGCGATGACGAAACTGAGGGTTTCGGCAACGGCAAGGAATGATCTGAGTTGTTTTACGTTCATGAGGCTCGGCGTTGTGATGATTGTAAGAAATATTCTATCGTATTATTGTTTTGTTTTTCGAAATAATTACTTCGAAAAATTCGATTAAATAAATAAACCTCGTTCGTAATAATGGGGTTTCATTAACAAGAAATAACGAGGTTCAAATGGCTGGATTCGATAAGCGCGTATCTTCGTACGAAGAGGCTTTGGAAGGCTTGGCAGATGGCATGACCATTCTGGCCGGTGGCTTTGGTTTGTGTGGTATCCCGGAAAACCTGATCGCTGAGATCAAGCGCCGGGGTAATCGCGACCTGACAGTGGTGTCCAATAACTGTGGCGTGGATGGTTTTGGCTTGGGTTTATTGCTGGAAGACCGCCAGATTAGCCGCATGATTGCTTCATACGTGGGTGAGAACAAACTGTTCGAACAGCAGCTATTAAACGACGAGTTAAAGGTTGAATTGACTCCCCAAGGCAATCTCGCAGAGCGTGTGCGCGCTGGTGGTGCTGGTATTCCTGCCTTTTACACCGCAACCGGATATGGCACGCAAGTGGCCGAAGGCAAAGAAGTGCGTGATTTCGATGGCCGAAACTACGTTTTGGAGCAGGCGATCACCGGCGATATTGCCATCGTTAAAGGCTGGAAAGCGGACACCTATGGCAACGTTATTTATCGACACACGGCCAGGAACTTCAACCCGCTAATGGCCACGGCCGGAAAGATCACTGTTGTTGAAGTGGAAGAAATCGTCGAGGCGGGCACGCTGGATCCGGCAGAGATTCATACGCCAGGCATATATGTGGATCGCCTGATTTGCGGCACATTTGAGAAGCGTATCGAGCAGCGCACCGTCAGGGCCTGATCGCCAAAAACAACTAATTCAAACCGGGGAGAATCACATGGCTTTATCACGAGAGCAGATGGCAAAGCGTGTCGCCAGCGAACTGAAAGATGGTTTTTATGTCAATCTGGGGATTGGTATTCCAACCTTGGTGGCCAACTATGTACCGGACGACATATCGGTGATGCTGCAGTCGGAGAATGGGCTGCTTGGGATGGGCGCATTTCCGACCGAAGAAGAGCTTGATGCCGATATGATCAATGCCGGCAAGCAAACCGTAACCGCGCGTGTTGGTGCATCAATTGTCGATTCAGCAGAATCCTTTGCAATGATCCGTGGTGGTCACATTGACTTGACCGTATTGGGTGCTTTCGAAGTGGATGCGCAGGGCAATATCGCATCCTGGATGGTACCGGGTAAGTTGGTCAAAGGAATGGGTGGTGCGATGGATTTGGTTGCCGGTGCAGACAACATCATTGTCACCATGACCCACGCCTCGAAAACCGGAGAGTCCAAGCTGTTGAGCAAGTGCGAGCTGCCATTGACGGGGGCCGGATGCATCAAAAGGGTACTGACAGATTTGGCCTACCTGGAAATTGAAAACGGTACCTTTATATTGAAAGAGCGGGCACCGGGCGTTTCTGTTGAAGAAATTGCGGAAAAGACAGCCGGGCCGCTTATTATTCCTGACGATGTTCCAGAGATGGCGGTATAGTTGAAGCTCACGGTTAGGCGTGTCGACGAGTTTGCCGCACGCCTAACCCAATACAATCATCACTCGAAATTCCCTCATTTTGTATGTCGTTCAACCCGGAAAGCTGGGTTGGAAAAGCTTACAGCACGAATGGTTGTTGCGCCCGTTCCGCACGTCCGTCTCTCTTTGTGTAATAATAACCAACATAATTGGCGATGCGGATGTTTACAGCGCTATGGAATTTAGCTGTGTAAAGGGGTGGTCTCCCCCTTCAGTTTCTTCGTTGTCTCGAATTGAACCCCTGGCAATGAGTCTGAAGGCTACATAAAAGATGTCTTATTTCGAATTCCTTACAACCTATAGCGACCGATTTATCGAGGGTGCGCTGGTCACCTTGGGCCAGTTCGGTCTGGCTGTAGTGGTGGCGATTGTGGTTGCCCTTATTTCAGGCCTGATGAAGATGGCCCGGTCAAAAGCGGTGCGCGGCATCGCTGTCGTATATATTGAACTTTTCAGAGGTACCTCTCTTCTCGTTCAGTTGTATTGGTTTTACTTTGTGATGCCATTGTTTGGTGTCACCATGGACAAGTTTACGGTTGGCTTCCTGACCGTGGGGCTGTGTTATGGTGCTTACGGCGCAGAGCTGGTACGCGGTGCCATACAGTCGGTGCCTAAAGGGCAGTGGGAAGCTGCTCTGGCATTGAACATGTCAGCGGCACAACGCATGAAGCGGATCATCTTGCCGCAGGCGTTGGTGGCTATACTGCCGCCTTGGGGCAATCTCATGATTGAGATATTGAAGGGGACCGCATTGGTGGCGCTGATCTCGGTGGCGGACCTGATGTTTGAAACTCGTCAGGTCAACAGTAATACCTATCTGTCAGCTCAGGCTTTTGGCACGGCACTCATCATTTACTACATCTTTGCACGATTTATGGTCACGCCGCTCATGCGTTGGCTCGAGCGGTTTATGGCTCGTAAAATTGGGCGGGCTTAAACCATGCTTGATTGGAAACTGGATTTTACCTGGGAAATATTACCTCGTTTATTAGCTGCGGCCGGTAATACCATGCTGGCGGCCGGCGGAGGGTATATCGTCGCAGTTCTGCTCGGCTTAATCTTCGCGTTGGCTCAGCGCACTCCATCACGAGCCGTTACCTTTGTGGTGCGTGAGCTGGTCGAGTTTGTTCGTTCAACTCCGTTGCTGCTGCAGATTTTCTTTATCTTTTACGTTGGGCCGCAGTTTGGTTTGCGCCTATCGCCCTGGACCGCAGGTCTTATTGCCATTGGGTTACATTACGCAGCTTATCTTTCCGAGGTATACCGAGGCGGAATCGAGAATGTTCCGAAAGGGCAATGGGAAGCGGCGAAGGCCATCAATCTTTCAACGATCAAAACCTATCGCCGAATCGTCATTCCACAGGCTTTGCCACCGGCGTTGGCCGGGATGGGGAATTATCTTGTCGGGATCTTCAAAGATACACCAATGCTGTCAGTGATCGGGGTCGCGGAGCTGATGCATGCCGCCAACTCTATCGGCGCAGAAAATTTCCGTTATCTTGAGCCTTACACCATCGTAGGGCTGATCTTCCTGGCGATATCACTACCAATTGCTTGGCTTATTCGCCGATTCGAGACTGTATTACGCCGCAAAATGGGACTGACCAGATGAAGCACGACATGAGCCAATACCCCCTGAAACTCGAGGGCGACAATGTGCCCATGGTGCGATTTCATAACGTCACCAAGAAATACGGCAACCTGACTGTTCTTGATGGCCTGAATCTTGATGTCACCGAAGGTGAAATGGTGACTATCATTGGCCCTTCCGGTTCGGGTAAAACCACCGTTCTGCGCATGTTGATGACGCTGGAAACCATAGACAGCGGGGTGATCTACGTTGATGGAGAGCCTCTAACGCACATGGAAAAGAACGGTCGTTTAGTGCGTGCCAATGCTGCTCACTTACGCAAAATTCGTTCAAAGATCGGTATGTGTTTCCAACACTTCAATTTGTTCCCGCACATGACGGCGCTGGGGAACTGTATTGAGGGGCCGATGCAAGTGTTGGGTATGTCCAGAAAGGAGGCTGAGGAACGCGCCCTGGAGCTTCTGGAGATGGTTGGCATGGCGGATAAGCGTGATCAGCATCCATCCAGGCTTTCAGGTGGTCAGCAGCAGCGTGTTGCGATTGCGCGAGCTTTGGCGATGCGCCCGAAAGTCATGTTGTTCGATGAGGTTACCTCGGCCTTGGACCCGGAAGTCATCAGTGAGGTGACTGGGGTTATTCGCGGACTCGTTGATCAACACAATCTGACTATGTTGATGGTCACGCACCAGATTGGCTTTGCCCGGGATATTTCTGACCGTATTTGCTTCTTCTTCAGTGGCCGGATTGAGGAACAGGGAGCTCCAGAAGTGCTTCTCGATACTCCCCAGAAAGACCGCACTCAGCAGTTTTTAAGTGCGGTCCTTGAGTCAAACTAAGTCAACGCTGGCTTAGTTTGACTGACAGGCGTTTTCGGTGGTCAAGTCGCCTGGCAAGAAGGCCTTGATGTAGTTGTCCGGTGTCACCGTTGCCATCATTTCATCCGAGCCCAAGTACTCTTTCAGGGCTTTGTTGAAGGCAAGACGAAACGCCTTGTCTTCCGGACGGAAGCCGATCCCGACCACTTGCTTGTCACGGCCGACAAATTGCTCGGGGTCAGTCATTTCAAAGCTGTCGTCCATGTCGGCGGCGTGCTTAGCTTCGAGCACGTTTGTCGGAGCTGCATCGACACGCCCTGTGCGCAGGGCGGCAAGGGCTTGTGTCGGCCCGGGCACTTCGGTGATGTTGCTTGAGGGCACCCCGGCATCCTTGGCATCTTTCAGGGTGTTGTAGCCCGAGGACGCAACCATCGTTAGGTCCTGATCAATCAAGTCCTGATAGGTTTGAATGTTCTTAGGGTTGCCTTTGGGCACCAGAAAGGTGTCGCCGAATGCGCCGATCGGATCTGAGAAATCCATATTTTCACAGCGCGCCTTAACCACATACATCCCGCCGGTTACCAAGTCGACTCGCCCGGCTTTTAAGCTTGGGATCAGGCTAGACCAGTCAGTCAGCACAGGCTCGATGTTGGTATGCCCCATGCGTTCCAGCACGTCTACAGCGATTCCGTTAACAAAACCTTGAGGCGAACCGTCGTTCCCTGCGTAGGCCCAAGGCGGCGCCGCTGCGAAGCCTAGGCGTATGGTATCACCTTCTTCGATTCTTTCTTCCAGCATGCCTGCTTGTACTGAGCAGGTCGTAACGATAGCGCTGAGAGCTAAGGTTTTAATCCACATGTTTTTTAGTGGTTTCATTGTTTGCCTCTTCTTTTTTCGAAAATGAATAAGCTCATTATGACATAAGTTCGTTCGCTAAAATTTATTGCTGTAATGAATGGGATGCGTCCCGCGCCAGTTGCCAATGGGTTAAGGCAGGTTCTTCCGCCAATGCTTCACTCGAACCTGCCCCTTTATCGCGTCGATTATTTCATTAATCAACGAAATCAAAGCCTCTTGATCGCTGTCTTCTTCGGCCGTTGCGTTCGGGTCGGGGAGTAGGGCGTTGACGATGTCCTCAATAAACGCGTGATTTGACGACGATGCAAGATCTTCAAGTATCTGGTGTATGACATTGGCGACGATATCCCCCACGGCATTTTCCAGAGTGTCCTGAATGGTCGGTCCGACCACCGGCAGGTACTTGAGCCGGGACAGTTCCAGGTTTTGCTTTAATGCGTGGTCAACCCGATCTTCCAGATAGGCGCGCAATGCGCCTCGGTTTGGCATATAGCCTTGCTCCGCTGCATGGGCAACTCGGTCAGACAACCAGTCGGCGAGCATGCTTTTTCTGGGGTACAAAATGTCGTTCTGGATTCGGTCAAACAGCGGGGAGCCTTGCTGAATCTCATGCTGAACGCCGGAAAGCACCTTGATAACGATCCGATCCGAGAGCTCTTCCATAAACGCGTCGAAATAAAACGCAAAGAACGTGTAGATGCGGGTATTGGTGAAATCAATGATCTTGTATTGCTGCAGCCGATAGCCGATGGAAATAATCCGTAGCACCCGCAGAAAACGAAAGCTGCCGATCGGGATGCAACCCAAAAGGTCGTACCAGTGAATGAACGGGTAGAAGTACCAGCGGTCATAGATCTTCGCTTTAATGGAGTACCCCCACCGGATGACGAATTCACTTAGGAAAATCGACACAAAAATCATGTCGTAGAAGATGAACCTTTCGTGAATAGGGTGGTAAGCACTCTGCACAGCTGGCAGGTAGTCTTTCAGCAGGTTTTGTACGGCAACGAAGTTATAGATGGAATCCCAGATAATGAACGCCAGGTTGACGATCAGCAGGCCCAGCATCGCAAAGTCGACGAGGAGCCAGAACATCTGATGGCTGGATTTCAGGTTTTCGCGGTTGATCCTGAGCATTCTCGTTACCTGTGAGTGGAGCGGGAACCAGTCGTAAGTCTATGACAGGGTAGCCTATTTACATCTTGGGCACGACTTTCTGGCGAAGTCTGGCGAAGCTCGAACACCTAATTAATCTACGTTTATTTGGGGCAACAGGCATGGCACGTGAGTGGGGGGACCGGTAAACTCCGAGGTCTAACTCTACGTTTCATAAAACAATCTGGTTGGGATGCCGGTACACCGTATGCTGCCACCTTTCTTATCAAAAGAGACGGCTATAAAAGCTACAGCGTTGTTCATACTCTGTATTCCAGCACTGGTGTTGGCAAATCAGGTCGATGTGCAAGTGAAGGGCGATCACGACGCTCTGGAAGACAATGCACGTATTTTTTTGGGGGAAGTTGAAGGGCGCACTGCAGATGGTCTGCGTCGGTATGCCCCCACAGCTGAAGGCCAGGTTAAGGAGGCCCTTCGAGCACTGGGCTACTACAACCCGCAAATCACCTGGGAAGTGAATGACGGCGACGTAGGCTTGGCGGAGCTCAAGCTCACCGTAGAACCTGGAACCCCGGTTCGGGTTCGTCAGCGCAACGTGGATATTCACGGGCCAGGGTTAAAGGATGCCGAATTTGTTGAAGAGCTGCCCGAGCGACCTCGGGTTGGTGATGTGTTGAACCACGGCGAATACGACAATCTCCGAAGCAGCATTAATAACAGAGCCCGGCGCCTGGGATACTTCGAGGGTAAGTTTGAGGCACGGGAGCTGAAGGTGGACCCGGCGGAGAAAACCGCAGACATCAATTTAAGCTTTGAATCCGGCGAGCGTTATCGGCTTGGAGAAGTCACCTTTCTGGAAGGGCATGGCTTCGAGCAGAGGCTGCTTGATCAGTTTGTGACGTTCGAGCCCGGTGAGCCATTCCATGCCGGGAAAGTCGCCAAACTGAGCGGTGACCTCTCGAACAGTGGTTATTTTTCAGGGGTGGACCTGGATGCTTCGCCCAGCGATGCGGAAGATCGGGTTATCCCTATCAATATCGACCTGACACCGCGAGATCCCCGTTCAATCGCAGCCGGTGTGGGTTTCTCAACCGACGTCGGGCCTAGGTTCCGTGGTACCTGGCGCGAGCATTATATAAACCCCATGGGGCATCGGCGCGGACTGGATACCGAAGTGTCGGAATTGCGTCAGAGCATTTCCGGTTGGTATGAACTGCCGCTGGATCCGCCGATGACCGACTCCATTCGTTTGAGCACCGGTTACCAACGCGAGGAAATTGAAGACGTTGCCTCTGAGCGTTTAACCCTGGGCCAGCAGTGGCGACATCAGCTTGATACCGAGTGGATGCAAATTCTGGGTTTGCGATGGGAAGGTGAGCGTTACACTATCGGTGAGGAAACACAGAACACTTCCAGCCTGTTGCTGCCCAGTGTCGGTTATTCGAAGCTGCACTCCAATTCTCCTCTGGACCCCTCTCAAGGTTATCGCTTGCAGGTAGATGTGACGGGGGCGCACCGGGCTGCATTGTCCGATGCGGATATTCTGCATGTGAACTTTCTGGCCCGAGGCCTTTATACCTTGGCGGACAAGCATCGCTTTTTGGCTCGGTTTAATTTTGGTGGCGTGGCGACGAATAATTTTGATGACGTTCCGCCATCTCTGCGCTTCTTCGCCGGCGGCGACCAATCGGTTCGAGGCTACGCTTACGAATCGTTGTCACCAAAAAACAGCGATGGTGATGCGGTGGGTGGTCGCTACCTTATTGTGGGGAGCGCCGAATACCAATATGAATTCACGAAAAGCTGGCGGCTTGCCGCCTTCATTGATGAAGGTAATGCCGTGGACGATGTCTTTGATCCGTTAGCCACAGGAGTGGGGGTGGGGATTCGTTGGGTAAGCCCGGTTGGGCCCTTGCGCCTTGATATTGCGGAAGGGCTGAGCGAGTCCCTTGGTGGCGGCTGGCGAATCCACTTTTCAATGGGGCCTGAATTGTGAGTGATCAGCCTGAAGCAACCGATAACCCGAAGAGTGGGATGGCCAAAGAAACGCCTCGGCGGCGCTGGTGGTTCTGGCTATTGGTTTTACTTGCGGTGGCCTTACTGCTGCCATTGGTTTTGTTGGGGCTTGTACTGGTAGCACTCAATACCGATAAAGGCACCGCGTGGACATTGGAAAAAATTCCGGGCCTACACACAGAAGCGGCTTACGGCTCGTTGTTGGGGCAATGGCAGGCCGAACGTCTTGAATGGCAAGGCTATGGCGTGGGGGTGGACGTTCAGTCGCCCGAGGTGGATTGGTCTCCAACGTGTTTGTTCGAGTTGACCGTGTGCCTGGATGCTCTGAAGGCCAGCCGTATTGATGTCACGGTGCAACCGTCAGATACGGAAGAGCAATCGAGCGGCGGAATAAGCCTGCCAGACATCACTTTGCCATTGGCAGTGAACGTCAAAGACGTGGCTTTGGGTGAATTGACCGTCAACGGTAGCCGCATCTGGGATCTTTTTTCGTTGAAAACGAGTGGTTCCGGGGCCAGCCTAGATATCGATCAAGCCTCCTATGTCCTTGGTGATCTTCGCGTTAACGCAAGTGGTTGGGTGGAGATGCGCAGAGATTGGCCGCTGGACTTGAATGTGAAGGTAGATTTGCCGCCGCCGTCAGGTGATCAGTGGACGGTGGATTTGAAACTCGCTGGCAGCGTGCGGGACTTGAGAGTAGATGGTCAAAGCACCGGCTATCTGGAAGCGAACTTACAAGGCACTGCTAAGCCACTGGATGAGCGTTTGCCCGCTCAGCTCAAATTAACCTCGCCGGCCTTTATGGCCCATCACACCCTGCCGTCCACCCTGTTATTACAAGATCTTGTGTTGAGTTTAGGGGGCTCTCTGGCTAAAGGGTTTCAGACAGAAGCTCGGGCGGTGCTTCCCGGCACGACGGGTAACGTGCAGCTTGGCTTGGACGGGTTAGTGACGACAGAGGCCGCTTCTGATCTGCACCTGTCACTTTCGGGTCCCGCTGTTATCGATCGCGCGGACCCCGGCACGTTCAATGCCTCTGGGAACCTATCTTGGAAGGAGGGCTTGCAGGCCAATGCCGATATCAGTCTGGACGCTTTCCCTTGGTTTGGTTTGTTGCCTGACGTTTCAGAACCACCTGTGGTGCTGGAAACGTTAATGGGCCAAGCCAGTTATCAGGGCGACAATTATAAGGCAAACCTCGAAGCAAGCGTAAAAGGACCTCAGGGAACTGCCGATCTGGTGGCCAGCTTGGAAGGTGATTCCGACGCATTGATTGTAGACCGATTAGATATGAAAACGGGCGCTGGATCGCTCACGGCGCAGGCGGAGCTCGGGTTAACTGGGCCTTTGTCCTGGCAGGCTGCGCTTGAGTTAAACGCCTTCAACCCGGGTTACTGGCTGCCCGTTCTCGAGGCAGACCTGAATGGCCAAGTGATCAGTCAGGGGCATATGCAGGATAGCGGGTTGCCGGTAATGACGGCGGACTGGGATCTTGCCGGTGAATGGCAGCAGCAGCCAGCTAAAGCCGAAGGAAAGTTAAGTAGCGATGGCGCCGACTGGACGCTTAAGGATTTGTTGGTGTCGGTTGCAGAAAACGAAGTAACAGGTAGCGGACGTTACGGCACGGAAATAGGGGCTGACTTATCCGTTATGCTGCCCAAGCCTGAGCTAATCGTACCCGGTCTGCAGGGCGAGTTGTCTGGCGATTTGAGTGCGCGGGGTTCTTTGGAAGACCCTCAAGGGCAAATACGTCTGAACGCTGACCAGTTGGCGTGGCGTGACGAAGCGCAGGTTGGCCGGCTAGAAATTCAGGCCAGTCTGGGCTCTGGCGAGGTGCTGGATGCCAACATTATGGCGCGAGCTATTAAAGCGGCGGACCAGGTGTTGGACGAAGTGAACGTCTCAGCCCAAGGCACGCGGGGCCAACACCAGCTTTCGTTAGAAGCAAAACATCCGGATGTGTCATTGTTGATGGAACTGGCCGGTGGGTTGGGGGAGGCCTTTACCAGTTGGAGTGGCGCTATAACCCGCGGCGAGATAAACGTACCGGAGCCAGGGCATCTTTGGGAATTGGATCAGCGCACAGCCCTCTCTTACAGCAACCAGGGGGTGCTGGAGTTAGGACAACACTGCTGGCGCTGGCAGGACAGCTCCGTTTGTGCCGAGGACCAGCAGCTTTGGCCAAACCCAGCGGTTGCCTATCGCATTAACCAGTTCCCAACGCTTGCCTTAGAGCCGTTGTTGCCGGATACCTTCCGGTGGAAGGCCCTTTTGAACGCTAATATTGAGGTCGCCATGACTGACGCCGGGCCCGATGGTCGGGTTGAGGTTGATGCCGGTGAGGGCACCTTTGAGTTTTTGGTTCTGGATGATTGGGAAAAATTGAGCCACCAACAGCTTACTTTAAACGCGATACTCAAACCCGAATTGGCCGAGCTGTCGATGCTGTTAAAAGGCCCTGAACTGGGGCAGTTCTCAACGCAGTTGTCTGTCGACCCGGTATCCGCAGATCGATCCGTTGACGGGACCTTTTCTTTGAAAAAACTCGATCTTGCCTTTGTTTCGGCGTTTTCGGGTATCGATGAGGTAGCGGGTCAGGTCAATGGCGAAGGCCGGTTAGACGGCCCCTTGCTAAAACCGGCGGTTACCGGTGAGCTTGCACTCACCGAAGGGCGCTTCCAAGATCCGGATTTGCCGCTACCTATGGAAGATGTGGTACTGGCGGTAGAGTTTTCCGGCTACAACGCGGATATCAGCGGGCGTTGGCAGAGCAACGACCGCAGCGAGGGGCAGCTCTCTGGCAGTCTGGACTGGCGCGATGAGCCAGAGCTCAACTTGAATGTGAAAGGTGAAAGGCTGCCAGTGCATTTTGAGCCTTATGCATCGGTGGAAGCGGGGCCGGACATTAATATTCGCTTCCGGCCAGGTGAGCTGTCGGTATCGGGGCGTGTTGAGGTGCCTCGCGGACGGATCGAAGTTCAATCATTGCCTGAATCGGCGGTATCGGTATCAAGCGATGAAGTAATTGTCGGTGCAGAGGCTGAAGAGCCCGCAATCCGCACGATGTTGATGGACGTGGTCGTGGTGGTCGGTGAAGATGAAGTAACGTTAGACGCGTTCGGCTTGACCGGAGACTTAAAGGGAACGCTGCGCATCGGAAATGACATGGACACACGTGGCGCTCTGCAATTGGTGAATGGCCGTTACGAAGCTTACGGCCAAGACCTTGATTTGCGAAGGGCGCGGGTCGTCTTTGTGGGAGCCCTGGCCGAGCCCTATCTGGATATCGAAGCCGTGCGAGAGGTCGATACGGTGGTTGCCGGTATAAGGCTTAGCGGGCCTATCAGTGAACCGGAAACCGAAGTGTTTTCCGAACCATCCATGCCCCAAAGCGAAGCCTTATCGTATGTGATTTTAGGTCGACCACCGCAAGGGCGTGGGGATGAAGGACAAATGAGCGCGGCCGCTATTTCCCTCGGCTTGACCCAGACCAACGATCTGACGCAAAGCATCGGCGACGAATTGGGTATTAAAAACCTGATGCTGGAAGCAGAAGGGTCCGGGGAAACGGCGTCTGTGGTCGCGAGTGGCTACATTACCGATGAGCTGAGTATTCGCTACGGCGTTGGTATTTTCGAGCCGATCACCACCGTTGCTTTGCGCTACGATCTTGGCAGGTATTTCTATCTGGAGGCGGCCAGTGGATTGGCCGCCTCTTTAGACATCTTTTATACCCGGGATTTTTAACGACTATTGTCCCGTTCGAACAGGCGTTTTGCCTCGTCACTCCATTGAGCACTCTCGTTCTCGAGACGTTGGAGCTTTCGTTCGCAGGCTGCTTGAACCAGCCGACGAAAAATACGCCGATGACCGGCGTGATAGAGCAGATATTCAGGGTGCCATTGCACGCCCAGTAGCCATTGTTTTCCGGTACTTTCGATAGCTTGAACAAACAAGTCGTTGTCCACCGCGGTAACCCGAAGGCCTTGGCCGAGTTGCTTGATGGCTTGGCTATGAATGCGATTGGCACCAATTCGCCAGCTCTGCATCAATTCCGCTAGCCGACTGCCTGAAACCAGTCTTACGGTTTGCAGTGGTAGCAGCAAAGGTCGATGCCGGGTATTTACCCGAAGAGGCGTGACGTTCTGACACAAAGACCCACCGTGGAAAATATTGATGAACTGCGCTCCGCGGCAGATACCGAGTACCGGAATACCAAGGGCCTCCGCCTGTTCCAGTAATCGGTGATCGGTGTCATCTCTTTTCGGGTTGTACTTGGCTGTCACCTGGGACTGTTGGCCGTAGCGTTCCGGGTGCACGTGGGTACCACCGGAAAGTACCAACCCGTCCAGCAGCGCAACGTTGATCCGTGAGCCAGGGCGAATGTAGTGGGTACGTGCGCCCGACAAGCGCAAACCGAGGCTGATTAGCCTCTGAGCAAGACTTCGTCGGGCGGGGCCACTAATACCGATCGTCAGTCCCGGAATGTCTGTTTCGGTTTCTGTATTAGACATAGCCGTGTTCTTGAAGCCATTGCTGAGTGGTGTCGGTCCAGGAATGGGTCAGGTTGTGAAAGCTCAATTCTTGCGCTTCCCGGAACTTCCTGCGCAGTACCGCCAGATCCTGAGCGTTATTGGCTAGTTTCTCAAGTACCACCCAATCGTTCCAAACGGTGGAAAAATGCCAGTTCGGATTGTCGATGTCGCAGTCTGGAAGCCGGTAATGAAGAGTAGGGCGGCTTTTGATGCGAGGATCTTGCACATACTCGGCCAGATAATCTGCGTCGAGATGAGCAAACAGCGGCAGCAAATCCAGAGCGCGGTTTCGAGTCGGGTTGCTGTCAAGGTAGTCTTTCATCAAACCTCTGATGTCAGGAGCGTAGTTATCCTGCATCAGCTTCTCCGTATATTTAGTGCTCCACGGTTCGATGTAGGTGGTGAACTTGCGACTGATATCGATTTGGTGTCGCGATTTTAGCCACTCATACAAGGCCGCAAACGCTTGCAGATAGCGCACTAGGGTGCCGGGTTCCAAGTCTGGCAGTTCCGGGTTTAGCTGCAGTCCAAATGCAAAATAGAGCGCTTCCCTGCTTCCCAGCGCGCCTAAGTCACGGAGTTCGTCCACCAGCGTTTCCATGATGTGTAGCTTGGACAGTGGCAAGGGCGGGCCCACAATTTCCAAGGGCACAATTTTCTCGGCAGCGAAATCGATGGCATCCATCGCGTGAGAGGCCAGTTCCCGAATGGAAGTGGGCAGCCCTTCATCAGCGAGATTAAGATCTTTGATCGGATCGGAATCCAACTCAATTGTGTAATCACCATCGTTGGTTTTGATGCTTGTGACATACCGGGATTGGAGTTCCGGTTTGCCGCCAAGCAACCGACTGGCATGGTCTATAAGTGCATCATAACTGAGCCCGGATAACTCAATTTCTACTCCAACCTTGCGTTCATTGCCATCAGTGGTGCGCGTGTTGACAGGCATATTGCTGAGTTTTGAAGAGCTCATAGTATGTCGCGGTTCCTTTGAAGACTTTGTTAGCCACCATAACACAGCGGTATGACGTTTCACGTTAGTGGCCACAAATGATCGATAACAGACTTTACACTGGATAAAACACTGTATATAGTCAAATCACTGTATAAAAAACCAGTCATCATTATCTGGAGTGGCCCAACATGAAACTAACTGCCAGGCAGTCCCAAGTACTGGATATTATTCGGCGATATCTTGATGAGACTGGCTATCCGCCAACCCGTGCAGAGATTGCGGCAGAACTGGGTTTTCGTTCAGCGAACGCAGCTGAAGAACACTTAAGAGCTCTGGCGCGCAAGGGCGCTATTGAAATGGTACCCGGGGCCAGTCGGGGCATAAGGCTGCCGGAAGCCGAGCCGGATTTGGGGTTGCCGGTTATCGGTCAGGTTGCGGCGGGTAGTCCGATACTGGCTCAGGAACACGTTGAAGATCATTGCGCACTCCAGCCTAACTTTTTCTCGCCAAAGGCGGATTACCTGCTGCGTGTGCGAGGCATGAGCATGAAAGACATCGGTATTCTTGATGGGGATTTGCTGGCGGTTCACCGGACTCAAGATGTCCAGAATGGTCAGATTGTTATCGCGCGTGTGGGAGACGAAGTCACCGTTAAACGGTTCCGTAAGGATGGCGATAAAGTGTGGTTGATTGCCGAAAACGAAGAGTTCAGCCCCATTGAGGTAGATCTGACGGAGCAAGAGCTTTTCATTGAAGGGCTTGGTGTGGGTGTCATCCGGCGTTCAGAGTTGCACTGAAAGCTGACAATTAGACATGCGAACAACGCAGGTAGGTGAGTGATGGAACAGTTGAGCTTCAATCATAATATGGCGTTTCAACCCGCAGCTGTGATTTCTGCGCAGGCAGCTTCATCGCATTATCGCCGACCTGAATCTCGGCGCACGACCTCGGGGCAGGTCGATCTCAGGGGGAACGTGACTGAGATTATCCTGCCGGAGGGTCAGGTTGAGAATTTTCAGTTGCTGTTGCCGATGTTGACGCAATTGAATCAGGAAAAACGTTGGTTGGCCTGGATAGACCCCCCTCATTCTTTGGTAGGGAAGTGGCAAAACACGCATGGCATTGTGACGGGTGAGATTCTGGTGCTGCGTTCAACACCAGAGATTCCGGCTCAGCAGTTGGCTGAGTTGGCGCTTGGAGCGGGCACCTGCCATGCGGTTGTGTTGTGGACTAACAAGCTGGCGCGCTCTGCGCTCGAGTCGCTGCAAAAAGCTTCTGCGAAAGGAAAGAGTCACGGAGTCGTACTGCGCCAGCGGTAATGTCGAAACCTAGTGGAGCGTGTAGTGAGGTTGGGCGTCGCCAAAGTCGCCTTCCTCGTCGCCCCAATCAACTTCTTCAGAAATAGTTCCGGTGGCTTCGATGCCTGCCGCGATCATAGCTTTTGCGATGCTCATGTCTCGGTCTGCCATCATTTCCTTCGCTTCGGGTGAGAAAGAAATGCGGACCAGCGGTGCGGCATCGTCATCAACGCGACGTAAAGCATAGTCTCCGTTAGGTAATTCAACGATTTCAAAAAACGATGGTGACATTCTTTAGGCCTTTGCTTGGTGCGATTTATTCGTGAGTAGCGGTTCAGGAGAGGTGGTTACCACTCGTTATGTCTGTTTTCTACGGCTCGGGCAAAATCGGTCATGGCCGTCAGGGTGTTTTGCAGGCTCTTGGCTGATCGATCCGCACCATCCTCTGCAGAAACCGCAATGATGTTGTCAGCCGAGACGGTTTTTTTAGGTGTGGGCGGCTGCTTCAGAGTCTTTTCAAGTTGTTCAAGATGAGACCACCAGCTGGCTGGAGAACGCTGTAACGTTTCTAAATCCTCGAGATCTTCAGTCTCGTAGGGGATTCGGGTTCTGAGTGCTTCAAGAGACAGTGGTTCCGAGACTTTTTGCTGATGATGCTGTGCGATCATCACCATCAAGGTGCTTCGGGCTCGCAGCAATAGCTCAATAACGCCCTGCGTCGTGGCTTCATTCAGCATAGTGCTTTGGGGGTTAACTTGAGCTTGCTCAATGGGTTGTTCCAGCTGCGCTAGTAAAATCTTCGCCAGATACAATTTCTGGGAAGTCAGTGAGTACCATTGAGACGCCATAGTTGACCCGTGCTGAATTAAGCCGATCCTTTAAAGTTAGCTGCTTAGCGTATCATTTTTAAACAGGCATTTCTTCCGCCCGTGGTTTGTGCTTAGACACAAGAAACTACAAAGAATTTCTTGAAACGATCGTTTGAATTTGGCAAAAAGGGCCACTTGGAGCAGAGTGCAGGTGCTCAAAAGATCATTGTTGGAGAATAAGGAATGCGAAACCGATTGTTAGCAGTCGTCACTATTGCTGCGTTAAGTGTGTCCGGTTCCGCGTGGGCCACGGTGGCTCCAGAGGAAGCGAAGCGTTTAAAAAGCGAGTTAACACCGGTAGGCGCAGTGCGGGCTGCCAACGATGCCGGTACTATTCCGGCCTGGCAGGGTGGTTTGGCAACCCCTCCAGCAAATTGGAAAGAGGGAAACGTTGAAGTAAATCCTTTTCCCCAAGATGAACCGTTATTCGTTGTAACCCGGGACAACCTGGATTTATACCGGGACAAGCTCACGGATGGTCATATTAAGATGCTTGAGCAGTATGGCCCCAATTTCTTTATGCCAGTCTATAAAACACGCCGAACGGCTGCATTTCCCGAAGAGGTTTATCAAAAATCTTACGAGAATGCGTTGAGTGCTGAGTTGCTCGATAACGGCAACGGTGTCCGAAATACCATTATGACTAGCCCCTTCCCCATTCCCAAAAATGGCTTGGAAGTGGTTTGGAACCATATTCTTCGCTATCGAGGTGAAGAAGTTTCTTTCCGAAGTGGCTCTGCCACGCCCCAGCGAGATGGGTCGTTCAACCCGGTGGTTAATCAGTACGACTATTTCTTCGCGTATAGCCGGCCCGGGGCGGACCTTGCCGACATCGATAACAAAATTTTCTACCTCAAAACAGACACGTTAGAGCCCAGTACTTTAGCGGGCACCATCACCCTCGTGCACGAGACGCTTGATCAGGTGCGGTCACCTCGATTGGCGTGGCGCTATGATTCCGGCTCTCGCCGCCTGCGTAGGTCACCTAATCTGGCTTACGAAACGGATTTACCTAACTCTTCGTCTTTGCGGTCGGTGGATCAAAAAGACATGTATAACGGTGCCCCGAACCAGTACGACTGGGAATTGAAAGGCAAGCGCGAAGTGTTGGTGCCCTATAACGCCTACAAATTGCACGATGAAGATGTTCGTCCGAATGATGTGATTCGTGCCAATCACATTAATCAGAAGCTGGCCCGCTACGAGCTTCATCGGGTATGGGTGGTGGAAGCAAAGCGCCGCACCGGAATTCAGCACATCTATGCCCGGCGCGTCTTCTACATCGATGAGGATAGCTGGCAGATCCTGGCTTCAGAGGAATACGATCACACAGGCGAACTGTGGCGGGTTTCTGAAGCGCACAATATTAGTTATTACAGTCAGCCCGTGTTCTGGACTACTATGGAAATGACGTACGATCTCAAAGCTCAGCGTTATTATATTGATGGTCTGGATGATGGCTACCCGGCCTACGATTTTTCACCGGGTTATCGTCGAAACGAATTTACGGCTTCTGCTGCCCGTCGGGCGGCCCGTCGCTAAGTCGTTACCTCAAGCCGCTATCCGGCCGGGTAGCGGCTGCATGACTGGTTTTCTCCAGATCTCATTTTCATCAACTCTAAGAGGTGATTCGGCGGTGGCTAATCCAGATGTTCTCCTGGCAGATCTCGATTCTTTGCAAGAGCAGCTTGAAGCGGCGCTAAACGCTGAAGATTGGGAGGCGTTGGTTGTTCTTAACCAGCAGGTGAAACCCGCTGTTGCCCCATTGATGGAGGCAATGGAACAAGGCTTAATAGCACCCACGCCGGTTAAACAGCGATTGGAAGCCCTTAACCGGTTTGTCGAGGTGGCTGGGCAAGGTGCGGTCAAAGCCAGGGATGAAGCTCGGGAGTCGTTACAGGGGGTAAATCAAAATCGTAATGCGGCCGCTGCCTACGCGAACGTTTCCACTAATCGCTCTCAGTAACTTTTGGTTGCATTCGGATCAACAAAGGCATAAGTGTCATAAAATTGACTCCGGGCCAAAGACAGTCTTAAATACGGCTCAAATCCTTCGACAGAGATCTTCGTGAATGCCTCAGAATAATAAAGTGCTGGTGCTCAGCAGCGACGAAGCCAGACAGCGTGATTTGATCACCATTCTGGAGTTTGTGGGCGAAGAGCAGATTGTTGCCGGTGACGAGGCGTTGGCGCTTTTACAAAGTGGTGAAGCGGCTCAGATAGAGCAGGCATCGGTTGCTCTTGTTCATGGTGAAGATCATAACGCCAAGACGGTGATTGCTTCGGTATGTGAGGCCACGCCAGGGCTGCCAATCCTATTGGTGGGGGATCTCGATGCGGAGCAATTACCCGAAGATCATGTATCGCGCTTGATCGCCCATATGGAGTGGCCGCTCAATTACACCAAATTCGTCGATTCGCTCTATCGCGCACAGATCTACCGCGACCAGTATAGCCGTGCTCCGGAACGAGGCATGCAGCGAGGCGTTCAGCTGTTTCGCAGTTTGGTGGGCACCAGTCGGCGCGTGCAACAGGTTCGCCAGCTCATGGAGCAGGTGGCGGATAAAGATGTCAGTGTTCTGATTACGGGTGAGTCTGGTACCGGCAAAGAAGTTGTTGCCCGCAACCTGCATTACCATTCCTCGCGCCGGGACAAGCCGTTTGTGCCGGTTAACTGCGGCGCAATCCCCGCAGAGTTATTGGAAAGTGAACTTTTTGGCCATGAAAAGGGCGCCTTTACCGGGGCGATTACGTCGCGGGTGGGGCGATTTGAGCTCGCTGAGGGGGGCACCCTGTTTCTGGACGAGATCGGCGATATGCCGCTCAATATGCAGGTCAAGATACTGCGGGTCCTGCAGGAACGGACCTTTGAGCGGGTCGGCAGTAACCGGACTCAGTCGGCTGATGTTCGCATCATCGCCGCGACTCACAAAAATCTTGAGGATATGATCGAATCCGGCGACTTCCGGGAAGACCTCTACTATCGCCTCAATGTATTCCCCATCGAAATGCCCGCATTAAGAGATCGCGTTGAAGATCTTCCGTTGTTGATCAACGAGTTGATTTCCAGAATGGAAAAAGAAAAGCGTGGCTCCCTGCGAATGAACTCGGCAGCCATCATGAGCCTTTGCCGGCACGATTGGCCGGGTAACGTCAGGGAGTTGGCCAACTTGGTTGAACGGCTGGCGATTATGCACCCTTACGGCGTGATCGGAGTGCAAGAGCTGCCGAAGAAATTCCGTTATGTGGACGATTACGATGAAAGCCGCCCGGTGGAAGAAACCGGCATGCCATCTGCCATTCCGGGGCTTGTAGGGCTCGACTCCCCGGCACTGCTTCCGATTAATGGCATCGATCTCAAAGACTATCTGTCGAATTTGGAACGCCAGCTTATTCAGCAAGCGTTGGATGAAGCTTCGGGTGTGGTCGCAAGAGCCGCTGAGAAATTGCGGATTCGGCGTACAACGTTGGTTGAAAAAGTCCGCAAGTACGGCCTGCGGGACGACGCAGCGGATTCCTGATTCCTCCTTCATTTGGGTGTCAAAGGTTTGAATACCTTTGGCACTACGTTGATCTTAGAACGACGTAAAGTCGTCACCTTCCTCTCTCCTGTTTTTCCTTCTCATTGAAATATAAAGAAAAACAGGTTTTGGCACGTTCCTGGCTTGACCGACTCTAAATGATACATCCGAGTGTTCTGGCCGACAGGCCGGTCTCAGGGGGAAGTTATGAGTCAGGTACAGTTTGTCGTCGAATCAGCTCGAGCTGAGACAGCGCCCAACGCGGCTGCTGATGTGAACGATAAAGTCACATCACTGTTTCCTCAGCAGGATAACGAAGCGGTAGGTTCGGCGCTGGAACTGTTTAACCAGATGTCTCGACAGATCACGGATTCCTATCGAACACTCGAGTCTCGAGTGAATCAATTATCCGGCGAGCTTACTCAAGAAACCCAGCAACGACAGCAAGAGCTGGAAGAGAAAGAGCAACTGGCCGATCGCTTGTCTACCTTGTTAAAAGCCTTGCCCGCCGGTGTAGTGGTTTTGGATGAGCGGGGTGTCGTCAGTCAGTGCAACCCGGCCGCACTGGCGCTTTTGGGTGAGCCGCTGGACGGTGAACGGTGGATTGACGTGATCAACCGATGCTTCGCTCCGCGTAGTGACGATGGTCACGAGGTGTCTCTGAAAGATGGTCGTCGGGTCAGTATTGAAATCCGGACCATGGAAAATCAGCCCGGCCAGCTCATTTTGCTGACTGATCTCACTGAAACTCGCCAACTTCAGTCCCAATTGGCCCATGCCCAGCGCTTGTCGGCTATGGGAAAGATGGTGGCCTCGTTGGCTCACCAGATTCGTACGCCACTTTCTGCAGCGATTCTTTACGGTGGTCATTTAGGGCAACCGGATCTTGATGAGGAAATGCGTCAGCGTTGTGCTAGCAAGCTCATGTCGCGGCTCAGTCACCTTGAGCATCAGGTCCGCGATATGTTGATTTTTGCGAGAGGCGAAACCCGGCTTGCCGAAGAGCTGTCAGTGGAAACTTTGAGTGGAGCCCTGGAGGCCGCTGTCGACGGCTTGAGCCTAGAGGCGGGGATTTCGGTATCGGTCGTCAACGAGCTTCATAAAGCGTGCAGCCTGATGTGCAACCTAGACGCGTTGGTTGGAGCCTGTACAAATTTGGTTAACAACAGCCTTGAAGCCGGTGCGACCGAGGTCACGGTGCATCTTATAACCTCGGCAGACGGTCTGGATATTCGAGTGCAAGATAACGGGCCAGGCTTCAAGCCGGAGCAGGCGCAAAAAATGATGGAAGCATTCTATACCACTAAGTCCCATGGCACGGGCTTGGGCTTGGCGGTGGTTCAGGCGGTGGTTAAGGCTCATCAAGGCGAGTTTTCGATTCGCCCTGCTGGCCAAAGTGGGGCGGTTGCACGCATACAGCTACCAACCCTGGCCGGTCGGGTTTAAAGAATAGGTGGAGGCATCAAGCATGGCAAAGGCTCATATTCTTATTGTCGAAGATGACCGTGATCTCAGGGAGGCGTTGGTCACGACGCTGGAGTTAGCTCGGTATCGAGTTTGTGAGGCTGCCAATGCAGATGAGGCTCTCGCGAGTTTGGTGCGCACGCCGGTGGACATGGTAATCAGCGACGTGAATATGCCGGGTTTGTCTGGCCACGAGCTGCTGGGTGAAGTGCAGCGTCTGTACCCGGGGTTACCAATGATGTTGATTACCGCATATGGCCAGATAAGCCACGCAGTTTCTGCTATGCAGTCTGGTGCGATTGATTACCTTGTGAAGCCTTTTGAGCCACAAGTGTTGGTAGAGGCGGTAAGTAAAGTTGTGGGTGGTGTTCGCCAAACCTCCGGTGACCAGCCAATAGCAGAAGACCCGCTCAGTAAGCGCATGTTTCAGCTCGCCACAAAAGTGGCGGCCAGCGATTCAACGGTGATGATTTCGGGTGAAAGTGGAACCGGCAAAGAAGTGCTGGCGCGCTTTATTCACGAGCAGTCTCCTCGTGCAGACAAGCCATTTGTTGCCATTAACTGCGCGGCGATCCCTGAGAATATGCTTGAGGCGATCCTGTTCGGTCACGAGAAAGGCGCCTTTACGGGTGCGGTAGCAACGTCTCCGGGTAAATTTGAGCAGGCCAACGGTGGTACCCTTCTGCTTGACGAAATTTCTGAAATGGAGCTAGGCCTCCAATCCAAGTTGCTGCGGGTTTTGCAGGAGCGAGAAGTGGAGCGAGTGGGTGGCCGAAAGACAATTCCTCTGGATGTGCGTGTGCTGGCGACCACCAATCGGGATCTGGGTGACTATGTCCGCGAAGGCAAGTTCCGAGAAGACTTGTACTATCGTTTAACTGTATTCCCGATGCGTTGGCAGCCGCTGCGTGAGCGGCCGCTGGATATAATGCCGTTGGCGAAATCGATTCTGAAAAAGCATTGCCGAAAAATGAAGCTGACGGGCATCAGTTTTGCTGAGGATGCTCGCAAGGCCATGGCGGACTACAGTTGGCCGGGAAATGTCCGGGAACTGGACAACGCCCTTCAGCGGGCCTTGGTATTGCATCAGGGCAATGTGATTCACGCGGGCGATCTTTGTCTTGAAATGGGCATAACCGGTTCGGCCGACATGTCGCAAACCACGGTTTATCCCGATGCATCGGTGCCCGTTGCTGAGTTATCTGCTCCCGCACATGACGTGACGGATGAGGCTGCGCCGGCCGGCGATACGGTCGGTTCACTGGGAGATGATCTACGCCAGCAAGAATTTCGTATGATTATACAAGCTCTCAAACATGAGGGTGGTCGCCGGAATCGTGCGGCGGAACAATTGGGCATCAGTCCCCGCACTCTGCGTTACAAATTGGCGCAGATGCGCGATGCCGGTATTGACCTTGATGTTGAGCTTGCCTTGGTCTGACCAGGCTTGTTTTCCTTTGTGTTGACTCCTTCGGGCACCCTTTCTGGGTGCCGCTTTTTTTTCTGCCCCGCTTGCGATTATTGTTAGTCGTCAAAATCTCGTCAAATCATTCTGTCATTCGTTTTTGGTTTTAATTAAAGTATTGAAATATAACTGAAACTCAGTTCTGGCCTGTTGTTTGCTTTTCTGTTCAGCATAGAGCGAATAACTGATACCCCATCGGGGTAGCCGGGAGAGGAAAATGGTCCAGCGTGCCGATATAAACAATGTTCTGTCAGAGATTCGGAATCTGCGATCCCAGATGGTGCAAAATCAGCGTATCGATCAGGATCAATCTGTACGTGGCAGGGTGGACGGTCCACGGCCGGTTCAGGAAACGAAAGAAGTACCCAGTTTTAACGATATGCTGGGTAAAGCGGTCAATGGTGTGAACGATGTGCAGAAGCAGGCCAGTGAACTCCGTACCGCTTATGAAATGGGTGACCCCAACGTCGATATTACTCGGGTGATGATTGCCGCCCAGAAATCGACCGTGTCTTTTGAGGCTCTGACCCAGGTGCGAAACCGCGTGGTTCGGGCTTATGAAGACATCATGAATATGCCGATCTGATAACGGAGCAATAGCATGGCAAGCTTACCTGCAGAAACCAACGCCTCCGATCTTCGGCCCTCTCAGGATTCCGGTGCCGCAGAAACTCGCAGTGACATGTTGCTTGGGTTTAATCGCCTGAATCTATTGCGGCAGGTTGGCCTGATGGTGGGATTGGCCGCCAGCGTGGCGTTGGGGGTTGCCGTGGTGCTTTGGGCTCAGGAGCCTAACTACCAGCCTGTAGTAGGGGACTTGTCCGCCTATAACCCGCAAGACGTGACCAGTATTCTGGATAGCAGCGGAATTGACTACAAAATGGACACGCGCACCGGTGCATTGCTGGTGCCGTCAGATCAAGTTTACGACGCTCGTCTGAAGCTAGCGGCAGAAGGTGTTACCGACCGGAAGACCATCGGTTACGAATTGCTCGACCAAGAACGTGGATTGGGCACCTCTCAGTTTATGGAAACCATCAGCTACCGTCGGGGGCTGGAAGGCGAATTGGCCCGAACCATTGCCAGCATGCGTGGCGTTCGCAATGCCCGGGTTCACTTGGCCATTCCTGAGCGTTCTGTGTTTATTCGCGATGCCCGAGAGCCCAGTGCTTCGATTTTTCTCGAAGTTTTCGCGGGCCGACGTCCTGAGCAAGAGCAGATCCGGGCCATCGTTAATCTGGTTGCCGGTAGCATTCCAATGATGAACCGTGATCAGGTGACGGTGGTTGATCAGAACGGTAATTTGCTGACCGGGGAAGAGTCCAAGCTCAAGGCCGATACCGATCGGATGAAAGATCAGTATGAATACACCAGCCGCGTTGAAGAACGCTTGTCTCGTCGTGTGACATCTTTGATCTCGCCCATTGTCGGTGATGGCCGGTACCGTGCAGAGGTTTCGGCAGATCTGGACTTCTCCGCAGTTGAGCGAGCAGAAGAACTGTATAACCCCGAACAGCAAGCCATTCGCAGTGAGCGTGAACTGACAGAACAGCGTGGCGCGGGTAACCTGATGTCGGGTGTGCCGGGTGCGTTGTCGAATCAGCCACCGGGTGATGCAACCGTGCCTGAGGTAGCAGGCGCTGCAGTTGATGAGAATGGTGATCCTATTGCGCCACCGGTTAACGTGCGTAAAGAGGCCACTCGCAACTACGAAATTGACCGTACCGTGAGCTACACCCGCCAAGAGATGGGCGCCGTGAAGCGGGTTACTGTCGCGCTAGCGGTTGATGATATGAAGGTCGTTGACCCTCAAACAGGTGAAGTGACCTATGAGCCCTGGCCAGAGGCCGAGTTGCAGAGGTTGGCCATGCTGGTGCGTGATGCGGTAGGTTATTCCGCAGAGCGGGGTGATAGTGTAACCGTTATGAATACCCCGTTCGCGCCAGAGGACGCTGTAACCTTCGAGCAGCCAGGCTTTTGGGAGCAGCCATGGTTCTGGGACTTGATGAAGCAAGTGCTGGCGGGTTTGGTCATCCTGATTTTGGTGCTCGGTTTGTTGCGGCCAACCTTAAAAGCTTTGTCGGGCGGCGGGCAGCGTGATCGCGGCCTTGGCTCGGACGGTGATGGCTATGATTCGTTCGACGGGTTCGAGGGTGACAAGGCGTTGCAGAAAGCCATGTCTCCACAAGATGATCTGCTGTTGCCGGGTGCCACAGACAGCTATGATAGGCAGTTGAATGCACTCAAAGGCCTGATTGCAGAAGATCCCAGTCGGGTTGCACAGGTTATGCGTCAATGGGTGAACGTCGATGACTGAACAAAATGCCGCACAGGGGCAAGCCCCGCAACGTAAAATCTCACGCGTTGAACAGGCTGCGATCTTGCTGATGTCGCTGGGTGAAAGCGACGCGGCAGAAGTGCTTAAGCACATGGGCCCGAAAGAAGTCCAACGTGTGGGGGTAGCCATGGCGCAGATGCAAGACGTCACCAAAGACGAGGTCTCCTTTGTCTTGAATCAGTTTGTTGATGCCGTAGGCGGGCAAACCGGTCTGGGAGTGGGCAATGATGACTACATTCGGGCTATGCTCACTCAGGCGCTGGGCGACGACAAGGCGGCCAGCTTGATTGACCGGATTCTGGTCGGAGGCAACACGACGGGGCTTGATACCCTGAAATGGATGGAGCCTCGCGCCGTCGGGGACATTATTCGTTATGAGCACCCGCAGATTCAGGCCATCGTTATTTCCTATCTGGACCCAGACCAGTCTGCCGAGATTTTGGCGACGCTCGACCCCAAAGTACGGCTAGACGTTGTAATGCGTGTCGCCTCGCTTGAAACGGTTCAGCCGCAAGCGTTGCAAGAGCTCAATAGCATCCTTGAGAAACAATTCTCGGGTGGGTCCGCAGGCCAGGCGAGCCGTATTGGCGGTGTAAAACGGGCTGCGGATATTATGAACTTCATGGATCGTTCGATCGAAGGCAGTTTGCTGGATTCCATCAAGGATATGGATCCTGATCTGGCGACGACCATTGAAGATCTTATGTTCGTGTTCGATAACCTTAAAGACGTGGACGACCGAGGCATTCAAGCTCTGCTCAGGGAAGTCTCATCCGAAGTGTTGGTGGTTGCGCTTAAAGGCTCCGATGACGCTGTGAAAGACAAAATTTTCTCGAACATGTCGAAGCGGGCATCTGAGTTACTGCAAGATGATCTTGAGGCTAAAGGGCCGGTTAAGGTCAGCGAAGTCGAAGCGGCTCAAAAAGACATCATCACTGTGGCTCGCAGAATGGCAGAAGCCGGCGAAATATCGCTGGGCGGTGCCGGTGAAGAAATGATGTGATGAAAGACCCCGACCAAAACGACAAGCTTATCCCGAAAGAAAACCTGACTGCCTGGGAGCGGTGGGAACTGCCTTTGCTGGATGAGCAAGGCAATCAGGTGGCTCGTGAAGAAGAGCTGAAACCGCTTACGGCTGCCAATCTGCAGGAAATCCGGGAAGCTGCCCGCGCAGACGGTTATCAGGAGGGACGCGACGCCGGTTATCAGGAAGGTTTCGAACAGGGGCGCTCTGAGGGCCATCAAGAGGGCGTTGCGGCGGGTGAAACTGAAGGCAGGGAACAGGGCCGTCAGCAAGCGACTGAGGCTATTCAGCAGGAAAACGCAGCCCTAATGGCGCGTCTCGACAACATTCTGGGTGAGTTGTTGCTTCCTATCGAGCGCCATGAAGCCGAGTTGGAGTCTGCATTGGTTAACCTGACCACGGTGTTGGCCAGAGCAGTGGTTTATCGAGAGCTCAGTATCGACACCTCTCAGATTCGTGACGTGGTCCGCAAGGCTCTCAAGTCGCTACCTTCAACCGCAGACAATGTGCGCGTGTCCATCCATCCAGACGATTTTGAACCGGTCAGTGAAGTAGCTGAACGCTTAGAAGTCAAACCGTCCATCATTCAGGATGACAGCCTGATGCCTGGCGGTTGCCGAGTTGAAACCCGTAACAGTTTGGTTGATTACACCGTCGAAAAGCGTTTTCAACGGGCGGTTCAGAATATGCTTGAAGAGCAGTTGGCCAGCGAGGATGAATCCGAAAGCAGCCAAGCCGGTACCTCCATGGGCGAACTGACCGATTTTCATCGGGATCTTCTTAGCGATACCGGGGGCTCCGCAAAGTCCGAGCCCGATCACGGCGTTCAGGATGACAGTGATGACCTCCCGACTGGCTGATCGTCTGAACCAGCTTCAGGCTGCGATCGGGCAAGAACCGGAGCCTGAGCTTTCTGGTCGTTTGACCCGAATGGTGGGGCTTACGCTCGAGTGCGTGGGCTGTCCGATGGTGGTTGGTGACCGCTGCCTGATTGAAGGTGAGGGCACCGGCAGCGTGGAAGCCGAAGTGGTGGGGTTCGAAGAAGATAAAGTTTACCTCATGCCCCTTGCCGCCATTGAGGGCCTGAAGCCCGGAGCCAGAGTTATCCCTCTTTCATCTGCCAGTAGAGTGCCGGTTGGCCCCCATATGCTAGGCCGGGTTCTGAACGGTGCCGGTGAAGCATTGGACGGAAAAGGGCCGCTTCAGGCCGAAGCCCGTGTTCCGCTAAGTGGCGACATCATTAACCCGCTGCATCGGGCACCCGTGCGTGAGTCGATGGATGTGGGGATCCGTGCTATCAACTCACTTTTGACCGTCGGCCAGGGACAGCGATTGGGATTGTTTGCTGGTAGTGGTGTTGGTAAAAGTATGTTGCTGGGTATGATGACCCGGTTTACGAATGCGGACATCACCATCGTTGGTTTGATCGGTGAACGAGGCCGGGAAGTTAAAGAATTTATCGAAGATATTCTTGGCGAAGAAGGTCTGGCGCGCTCCGTGGTTGTGGCATCTCCGGCCGATGATTCACCGTTGATGCGGCTGCGTGCGGCTATGTTGATCACCAGAATTGCCGAATACTATCGAGATCAAGGCAAACGGGTTTTGCTCCTGATGGACTCGCTGACCCGCTACGCTCAAGCCCAGCGGGAAATCGCGCTCGCAGTGGGTGAGCCGCCGGCGACCAAAGGGTATCCGCCCTCGGTGTTCGCTAAATTGCCTCAATTAGTCGAGCGCACAGGTAATGGCCGCCCGGGCGGCGGATCCATCACCGCATTCTACACCGTGCTGACGGAAGGGGACGATCAGCAAGATCCGATTGCCGATGCTGCGAGAGCGATACTCGATGGCCACATTGTGTTGTCCCGCCGGCTGGCGGAAGAGGGGCACTATCCAGCCATCGATGTTGAAGCCTCCATCAGCCGGGTCATGCCGCAAGTTACGCAGCCGGACCATTTCTCCCGTGCCCAGCGTTTCAAACAGGTTTACTCCCGATACCAGCAAGCCCGCGATCTCATCAGTGTTGGAGCCTACGTAAAAGGTTCCGACCCCGAAACTGACTTTGCCATACAGCACATTGCCAACATGCGACAGTTTCTTCAGCAGGAGCTCAATGAAAGCGCGCCTTTGGCCGACAGTATTGAGCAGCTATTGGCCGTTGTGCCGGAACGACGCTCGCCAGACCGGGCCAAGAGCCCGGCTCCGGGCGCGGCGACCGACCGGAGTAATGGTTGATGTTGCGTTCCAAACGGTTGGAAGTTGTGTTGGCATTGGAGGAGCGTAAAGAGGGCGAGGCTCTTGAGCGCTTGGGGGAAGCCCGAAAGCAGGTTGAAGCGCACAAAGAGCAAGTCGAGAATCTTGAACGCTACCAAGAGGAATACCGGGATCAGATTCGGGCGAACCAGCAAGGTGTTGTGGCCGTCGCCCGATTGCAAGCCTGGCAGGCCTTTATTGCGCAGCTCGATCAGGTTATTGCCCAGCAGCAACGACAACTTCAACAAGCGGAGCAGATATTCGAGGCGCGACGGCTGGAGTGGTTGCAGGCGTGGGAACGAAAGCGCGGTATGGAGCGCTATATCGAGACCTGCCGTCAGCAGGAGTACCAAGCCCGAGATGCAAAAGAACAAAAACTGGCGGATGAAGCAGCCGGCAGAGCCTTTGCCCAGCGTCAGCGCTGACGCTATAGGGATCACCGTTTTGTACCTGCACTCGTCAGTGCATTTCCACTAATCTTGTCTATCCTTAGTCTGATACCCCCTCCGTTGCGGAATAAGGAGTAGCGATGATCGTTAAGCGAAAGCTCTCAGAGGACGGCGTATGACGGTAAGTACGCGGCGAAGTGATAGCGGTCAGGTGCTGGTGATTCAGGTGCAGGGCCGGTTCGATTTCAGCACTCATCAGGCATTCCGGGATGCGTACGAGCATTGTGATGAGCCGGTTAAAGAGTACGTGGTTGATCTGACTCATACGACTTATCTTGATAGCTCTGCGTTGGGCATGCTGTTGCTACTGCGAGATCATGCTGACGGTGATGTTGCCAGTGTGGTAATCGAAAACTGCAATGCCGATGTGCGGCGAATCCTTTCCATCTCTAATTTCGAACAGCTTTTCAGCATTCGTTGAGACTTCCACTGTGAATCTTTTAATCGCGGAAGACAGCGACGGCGACCGGATGATTCTCGCCACGCTGCTTCGTCGCTTAGGGCATCATGTGTATGAGGCCTCTGACGGGCTAAAGGCTGTCTCGGTGTTCGTAAAGTTCGAGCCCGACATTGTGCTCATGGATGCGTTGATGCCAACCATGAGCGGCATGGAAGCAGCGCGAAGAATTAAAACGCTGGCAGGTACACGTTTTGTTCCTGTAATTTTTATTACCGCGCTGGCCAGCGAACGCGAACAAGCGCAATGCCTGGAAGCTGGGGGCGATGATTTTTTACTGAAGCCATACAGCCGCGTGATCCTCGAAGCCAAAATTAATGCCTACAGCCGAATGCTTAACCTGCAACGTTCGGTGATGCAGCAGCGCGATCAAATCCGAATGCAAAACGAGCAGATGCTTGCAGACCAGCGTTTGGCAAGACGAGTTTTCGACAACGTTGCACATACCGGCTGCCTGGATGCGCCGAATATTCGTTATCACGCCTCACCGCTTTCAATTTTTAACGGCGATGTTTTGTTTGCTGCTGAGCGCCCTGGGGGCGGTACGTTGATTTTTATGGGGGATTTCACCGGCCACGGTTTGCCCGCGGCCATCGGTGCGATGCCTATCGCCGAAGTGTTTTATGGCATGACCGCAAAGGGATTTGGTGCGACAGATCTTCTTACAGAAATAAACCAGAAGTTATGTAATATTTTACCCGTCGGCATGTTTTGTTGTGGCGCGTTGCTTGAGGCAGATGGCAAGCAGGGGACAATAGGTGTTTGGAATGGTGGGCTGCCAGATGGCTGGCTGGTTCGTAAAAGTGGTGAGCGACTTGCCATTCCTTCACTACACTTGCCCCTAGGAGTTCAGTCGCTGGAGCGGTTTGACGCGACTATGGAACTGCTCACTTCGGCGCCTGGGGATTACGTGGTCCTGATGACCGATGGCTTCCCTGAATCGTGTGACGCTCACGGTAAGCGCCTCGGTGAGGACCTTGTCCGTCAAGTGCTCGCGGAGCTTGGCCCCGGTGATCACCCGTTCGACGTTTTGCTGGCTCGACTGCAAGCGTTTACCGGGCACCCTGATCCGGCCGATGATATGACGTTGTGTTGTTTGGAGGTCGTCGCCCAAGGTGCCATTAAGGAAGTCACGGAATCAGCCCCTGAATCCGCGCTGTCTGGCCCGGGAAGTTGGCATTGTGTGTATGAAGTTCGTGACCAGGCTCTGGCGGATTTCAACCCATTGCCACTGCTTTTGCACATATGCATGGAAGTGCCGGGATTGCGGCGGCGAAGTGGTGAGGTGTTTACCCTTTTGTCGGAGTTGTACAGCAACGCCTTGGAGCACGGTGTTCTGAAACTCTCCTCAGAATGGAAAAAATCCGCGGAAGGCTTTAGCCTTTACTATGAGGAGCGAATGCGCCGACTGTATGACACGCACGGGCACTATATCCGGTTTACATTGGATCATGAACCCTTGGCAGAGGCGGGCCGGCTAAGAATTCGCTGCGAAGACAGTGGTCAGGGTTTTGATCCAAAGGTGAACACAACGAGCGTCCCTACGAATTCTGTTCACGAGTATTCGGGGAGAGGAATGGGGATCTTGAAGCGTTTGGCCAAAGAGGTCAGCATCTGCGGTTCGGGTAACTGTGTCGAAATCGTCTATGATTGGGAATTCCCGGCGCAAGGGGCTACGAATCGGTGATGAAAGATGCTGAACGCAACCGCGAGGACACATAATGAGCCACATACCCCGTTTGGATGAAGAAGCCTTAGCGGAGCTGCAGGATATTATGGAAGATGAGTTTAGCGTGCTCATCGAAACTTATCTGGCGGACTCGCGTACTCGGATATCCGGATTGAAAGAGGCAGTGGGTGCCGGCGATTCGGAGCGTCTTGGAAAAGCGGCCCATAGTCTGAAAGGAAGCTGTATCAATATTGGTGTGCCGAAACTCGGCAGTTTGTGTTTTGAATTGGAGGTGTTGGGTAAAGAAGATCGCTTGGAAGAGGCAGAGCATTTGCTGGCTTCGGTCGAACAGGAATTTGAAGAAGTCGCGCGAGAGCTGGAAAGCTTTAATCGGTAAAGCCAGAAACACCAAGACTTGGCATCGCTTTTGCTGCGTTACAGGATGGGTCCCATCGGGGGTGCTCCTGAGACATAAAACGGCAAGAGGTTGCCATGCAGCAGACAATTCTTTCCCAAATGCCATCCTCCGGCACACAGCAAGACGCTGTCGGGCCTAAGACTGTTGCCAACAGTCGACGTTCAGAAAAACGCGATAGTCCTTTTGATCAGGTTTCGCGAGCCGAGCAGGACCGCCTTGAAAAGCGTCGACTGGAGCAAAAACGCGCCGATCGTAAAGAAGCTTCGAGTGCCGCTCAGGAAGACTCGAGAGCTCAAAATGCGCAGCCTCAAGAGCGAGTCGCCAGTAACAAAGTGTCGGCCGAAACCAGCAAAAATACTGCAGGTGATAAAACGAAGCCCAGTTCGCAAGCGGCTGACGAAGCTTCAGACACCGCGCCAGTGGGTGAATCTCACGAACAGGCAGACTCTCCGGCACCTCTTACCTTCGCCAACCTGCAATCTTTGATGCCGACCAATGGGAGTGCCGGAACCGCTGGGGGCACCGTCAACGTAGCAATGGTGAACAGTGGTCTGCCTGGAAAGCCGCTCGTTGCGAATGGCCAGGGTGCCGGCACAGGCGGATTAATATCTAACGCTCAATTTTCAGATTTACTGGCGGCCAATGTGACAACCGAAACGGCGCGGCCAGTTGATCCGACCAGCATGCTCTCATCGCCCCGATTCCAAGGTGCTCTGGATAACGCCGCACAACAGGTCATGCAAGGCAAGCTGGCAGGTGATGCGAACATACCGTTACGGGGGTATTCCACCACTGTGGATGTGCCGGTGGGGCAGGCCGAGTGGGGTGATAAAGTGATGGGTAAGTTAAGTTGGCTTACCGCTAAAAACCTGCAAGTTGCCGAAATTCACCTCACGCCTCCCGATATGGGCCCTATGGAGGTGAAGGTGAGGGTTCAGAATGATCAGGCGGCGGTCACTGTGCACGCCGCTAACCCAGTGGTTCGGGAGCAGTTGGAGCTTCATTCCAACCGATTGCGAGACATGCTGGCGGAGCAGGGCGTTGCCTTGAGTGAGTTCGATGTCTCTGATCAGCGGGGAGGTCAGGCCGATGCAGAAGGAGATAGCTCCGGGCAGGGCGAAGGTTCCCGACAGGGGACGAGCGGGTTGAATACCGCTGAGCTTGAGGGGAAAGAAACAGCATCGGGCCATCTCGATTTGGCTTGGAAAGGCGAGCTCGATATCTTTGCTTGAAGTCCACAGGTTGACGGCAGAGAGAAGCTCCCTTCAAAACGTTTTTGCCCATCCTCCTCCGCGGCGCTAAACTGCTGGTTTGAATAGAAAGGATGGCGCGTTTGGCCCACCCTTTGCATCAACCTCGGAAAACGTACTCTGAATACTTCAGGGTGACGATAATCTGACAAAGCGGACATCATGGCAGAAAACAATACCGCACAAGCGCCCGAGAAAAAGGGCAAAATGAAAATGGTTATCACGGTGGTGGTGATCACACTGCTGGCAATTGGCTTGTCTGTCGCAGGTACACTCTGGTTTCTGAAAGATGGTGCATCCAGTGCGGTTGAGGACACTTCAGCGGAACCCTCTGAACCAGAGTTTCAGCCCAGTATTTACAGTGATATCCAGAAACCCTTGCGAACCACGGTGCAAGCGCAAGGTCGACAGCGCTATGCCCAGATCTACTTGTCGTTCGAGGCAAAAGACACTTCTGCGCTGGAGGGGGCTGAAAAGCACATGCCGTTGATTCTGAATCAGCTGAACATGTTGCTGGGTAGCACGCAATTTGCGGATTTGCAGACGCCGGAAGGGCGGGTCGCTCTGTCTGAGAAAATGCTGGAAGCGGTCAACAAAATGCTGGAGCAAGAGGGGGAGCCTGCTATTGCTCGGGTGTTGTTCCGGAACTTTGTTGTGCAGTAGGCCATTGTCAGGGCAGGACCCGTTATGCAGGATTTATTATCACAGGAAGAAATCGATGCGCTCCTCCACGGTGTGGATGATGGCGATATCGATACCTATGATGAAAGCGACGACACTGGCGTAAAGAATTACGATCTTGCCAGTCAGGATCGTATCGTCCGTGGCCGTATGCCCACGCTCGAAATGATTAACGAGCGCTTTGCCCGATACACCCGAATCAGTTTGTTCAATTTGTTGCGCCGGAATGCGGATGTATCGACGGGCGGCGTGCAGATTATGAAGTTTGGTGAGTACGTGCACACGCTCTACGTGCCAACCAGTCTCAACCTCTGCAAAGTCCGTCCGCTTCGTGGTACTTCATTGTTTGTATTAGATGCCAAATTGGTGTTCAAACTGGTTGATAATTTCTTCGGAGGAGAGGGGCGGCACGCCAAGATTGAAGGGCGTGAGTTTACGCCGACTGAAAACCGGATTGTGCAGATGGTATTGAATCAGGTATTCGCGGATATGAAGGAAGCCTGGCAAGCCGTCTTGAACATTGATTTCGATTACATGAGTTCTGAAGTTAACCCTTCAATGGCCAACATTGTCAGCCCGAGTGAAGTAGTGGTTGTCAGCACTTTTCACATTGAATTGGATGGCGGCGGGGGCGAACTTCATCTCGCGATGCCTTATGCCATGATCGAACCCATTCGTGATGTACTGGATGCGGGCGTTCAGAGTGATATTGATGACGTTGATGAGCGTTGGGTCAATGCCTTACAGGAAGATGTCAAAGACATCAGCGTGCCGATCAATACCACGGTTTGTCAGCGCAGAATCTCGCTTCGGGATCTTGCTAAGTTGAAAGCGGGCGACGTGATTCCTGTCGAGCTTGCTGAGCATCTCACGGTAACGGCCAACGGCGTTCCCGTATACAAGGCAACGATGGGAACCCGTGACGGCAAGTTGGCGCTACGAATTCATGAAAGGGCGACGTTGCCCAAGGTGAAGAAACAACTGAAGGTGGGACGCAATGGCTGACGACGATAAAAAAGACGATAAAGAGCTCACGGAAGACGAAAAGCTGGCGGCCGAGTGGGAAGCAGCGATGGGTGAATCCGGCGATACGAACACCGAGGAGTCTACCGAGGATGCCTGGGCCGGAGCTATGGCTGAAGCCGAGGGAAGTGCGTCTGAAGGAACTGCTGAACAGCAGGTTCGTGCCGCCCCGATGGAAGAGTTTTCGGAAGACAGCGGTTCAGAAGGAGGCGTGGGATCGCCGGATATGGACGTTATTCTCGATATCCCGGTAACGATCTCAATGGAAGTGGGTAACACGCAGATTCCTATTCGCAACCTGTTGCAGTTGAACCAAGGCTCCGTTATCGAACTGGACCGGCTGGCCGGTGAGCCTTTGGACGTGCTGGTTAATGGCACGCTGATTGCCCACGGCGAAGTGGTTATGGTGAATGAAAAGTTCGGTATCCGGCTGACAGACGTCATCAGCCCGGGCGAGCGTATCAAACGGTTGCAGAAATAGCGTGAGTTATTGGTTGCGTTGTCTGCTACCCGCACTGTTAAGTATGCCGGCTATTGCTGAACAGGCTGCAGAGCCTGTTCAGCAAGTTGCGCGCAACACGCCCGATACGGTCGGTATGATTATTAGCCTCGGGCTCGGGTTGGTGGCGGTTATTGCTGTCATATACGGGTGTGCCTGGTTGATTCGTCGCATGACGGGTACGGCAGGCATGAATAACAACGCGATTCGAGTGGTTTCTGTTCTCGCCATTGGCACTCGCGAACGCATCGCTCTGGTAGAAGTGGGTGGCCAACAAATCCTTCTGGGCATTACGCCGGGCAGCATTAGAACACTACAGGTGTTTGACGAACCCGTCGTGGATGCCGGCAATACGGGTACCAGCGACTTCGCCCGCAAGCTGCAGGGGTTGATAGGGAAATCCTGGACAGCCCCGGAGCCTAAAGAGTAACACTATGGTGAATGCCGCTATTCGATCTTGTCTGCCTTATTTAGCCCTTCTTGCTGGCCTGTTCTTGCCGGCTGTCGCCTCGGCGGATTTGCCAGGTATACCGGCCTTTTCCGTTCAACCGGGTGAAGACGGTACAGAAGAATATACGGTAACTCTACAAATATTGGCGCTGATGACAGCGCTGACATTCTTGCCTGCGATGTTGATGATGATGACATCGTTCACTCGTATCATTGTCGTTTTTGCAATCCTGAGGCAGGCATTGGGGCTTCAAGCTACGCCCTCGAACCAGATTTTGTTAGGGCTGGCCCTCTTCCTCAGTATTTTTATCATGAAGCCGGTTCTGGAAGAGGCCAATCAGGTGGGGTTGCAGCCCTATCTGCAGGAGGAGGTCACTTCACTGGAAGCCGTGGAATTGGCCAGTGAGCCGTTCCGGAAATTCATGCTGGAGCAAACGCGAGAATCAGATTTGGCGTTGTTTATGCGGCTGGCGGAGGTGGAGTACGAAACCCCGGAAGACGTGTCATTTTGGGTTTTGATGCCGGCGTTTGTTACCAGTGAGCTGAAAACCGCTTTTCAGATTGGTTTCATACTGTTTATACCTTTTTTGATTCTCGACATGGTGGTTGCCAGCGTCTTGATGGCGATGGGTATGATGATGTTGTCGCCGATCATCATATCGTTGCCGTTCAAGATCATGCTCTTCGTGCTGGTAGATGGGTGGGCCCTGATTATGGGTACCCTTGCTGCCAGTTACGGCATATAGGAGGCAAGACATGACGCCTGAAACCGCGATTGATATTGTCCGTGAAGCACTTTGGATGATTGTTCTGTTCGCAGGCGTCATCATTGGCCCCGGCTTGGTGATTGGTTTGGTGGTCAGTACCTTTCAGGCTGCCACCCAAATCAACGAGCAAACGTTGAGTTTTCTGCCACGGTTGTTGGTTACTCTGATCGTGATCATTGCGGCCGGACCATGGATGCTCACCACCCTGCTGGACCATGCCCGCGGGCTTATTTCCAGTATTCCTTACTTGATTGGCTAGCGGATGTTTCCGGCGGAGTTCAGTACAGATCTGTTGGGGCAGTGGGTCGGGCAGCACCTTTGGCCGCTGTTCCGCTTGGCCAGTTTCCTGATGGTTATTCCCATCTTCGGCACGCAGCTGGTGCCAGCGCGAGTGCGCTTGGGGCTGGCCTTACTGATGACCATTCTGATTGTCCCTATGATTCCTGAAGTGCCCAAGGTTGAAGCCTTGAGTGCTGATGCTGTTGTGATCACACTTCAACAGATTCTGATTGGTGTCGGGTTGGGGTTTGCGTTAACAGCTCTATGGCAGCTATTTGTGATTGCCGGCCAGATGATTGCCATGCAGATGGGCTTGGGCTTTGCCTCCATGGTGGACCCCGCCAACGGCGTGAATGTGCCGGTGCTGGCTCAGATCTATACAATTACCATTACCCTTTTGTTTTTGTTGATGAACGGCCATCTGGTGGCGTTCGAGATCTTCATCGAAAGCTTTCATACCATGCCAATTGGTTTGGATGGTTTAGGGCAAAGCGGGGTGTGGGCATTGGCGCATCGGATCAGCTGGATGTTCGCGTCGGCTATGTTGTTGGCGCTGCCCGCGGTAACGGCGGTGCTGATCGTGAATATTTCGTTCGGTGTGATGACGCGGGCTGCGCCGCAGATGAACATTTTTGCGTTGGGTTTCCCGATAGGTCTGATTTTCGGTTTGTTCGCCATTTGGGTCTTACACGGAAATTTCCTGCCACACTTTGATCAGTACACCCGTGAGACGTTCGACTTTATGCGCCAGTTGCAGGGGCGTTAATCATGGCTGAAGAGAACGACAACAGTCAGGAGAAAACCGAAGAACCTACCCCCCGAAGGCTTGAAAAGGCCAAAGAGGACGGCCAGGCCGCCCGCTCGAAAGAGCTAGCGACCATGGCGGTGTTGCTTGCCGGGGCAGGTGGTTTACTGATGTTTGGTACGTCGTTGGCACTCACCTTCGAAGGCATCATGCGGGATGCGTTTGTGATCGAGCGTGCGTCGATTTTTGATACTCGCCACATGAGTGTGCAGTTAATTGTTTCGGCCAAAGAGGCCGCCCTGGCTTTATCTCCCATTCTGATTTTGCTGCTGATTGCCGCTATTGCCGGTTCGATCGGTATTGGTGGTTTGTTGTTCAGTGCTAAGGCCATTGCTCCGAAAGCCAATCGGATGAACCCGATCAAAGGCTTGGGTCGGATGTTTTCGATGCGATCGCTTATTGAGTTGGTGAAGGCTATTGCCAAGGTGGGGTTGGTGTTGGCGATTGCGATCATGATTCTGAATCTTCGTACGGATGATTTGTTGAGCATTGCGGAAGAGCCGGTGGTGCCGGCGATGGAGCATGTGTTGTGGACGCTGGGCTGGAGTTTTTTGGTGTTGTCTTGCGCCACGATCATTATTGCGATGATTGATGTGCCCTTTCAGATTTATGACCATCAGAAGAAGCTTCGGATGACGAAGCAAGAGGTGAAGGACGAGTACAAGGATTCGGAGGGCAAGCCGGAGGTTAAAGGTAAGATTCGTCAGCTTCAGCGGGAGATGGCGCAGCGCCGGATGATGCAGGATGTGCCGACGGCGGATGTGGTGATTACGAACCCGACGCATTATGCGGTGGCGCTAAAGTACGATCAGGATGCCATGGGTGCGCCTGTGGTGGTGGCGAAGGGTGCTGATGAGGTGGCGTTCAAGATTATGGAGATAGCTCGGGAGCATAAGGTGGAGGTGTTGCGTACGCCGCCTTTGACTCGGGCGGTTTATCATAACTCGGATGTTGGTGAGGAAATTCCCGACGGGCTGTATATGGCGATAGCTCAAGTATTGGCTTACGTTTTTCAGCTGCGGCAGTTCCGGAAGGGGCGCGGTCCCAAACCTGGAATGCCCGATTTCCCCATTCCCCGGGATTTGCGCCACTGATTTTAGTTCCGGGCCGATGGTCCGGTTGCTCCGGTCACATCTTCATACCCTCACGAATCGTTTGCCCTGCCAGAGTCCCGCTGAGTACTATAGCTTGCTTCTTAATGGCGGCGTCGTCGCTATACACCTCGGAGAGAACCTATCCATGGATTTCGCGTTTGTTGAAGATATACAGTTCGGTTTTGATATCGCCACCAGCATATCGATTATTTTTGCCGGACTGGCGGTTACTTTTTCATCCATCTATCGTGTCGTCGCATCGAAGCGCCAGGGCATCAATGAGCGGGTGAAGGCCACATCGCTGGAAAAGGTCATCAGTATCAAGGCTGAATTTGAAGATGCCTTCAGCGCCATGGTGGATGTGTCCACAAAACTCGAAAATCCCATTGATCGCTGGGCCAGCCGATCTGAAGGTCTCACTGCGTTGGCGGACAAGGTGGGCCGTGATCCGGCATTTCTTGAACGGCTGGTTGCCAAGACCGATGAATTCAAAGAGGCCGTAGGTAATTACTATGAATCCATCGAGAAGCGCCGTTACACCCTGATTCCGGTTCTGGATTCGATTCCTGGTCAGCAGCAGTTTCTGAAGGTGTTCCTGGAGGACATGGCCGACATCAGCCGCATGTATAACAGCATGGCCGGCGGCCACTTTTCGTTGCTCAGGGAAGTAATCAGTACTCAGCAGTTCGTAGATCGGCTTTTGCAGGACGTGACCTCGGAGGAAGCCAGCGACCGCCTGGACGTGTTGCTGGACAGCAAGGAGTTCCAGGCCATGGCCTATTCCGTGATTTCTGACAGTGATTACCTGGACTGGACTCGCTCACTGTGCCCGGATGAAAAGGAAGACAGTTTCCAGGAACTGGTGGAGTCTGGCGAGCTCATGGAAAAGGATTTTGACCTGTTCCGGGATTTGCTGCTGAATTTCTCGATTGGCCTTATTAACCGGCCTAATGCGTTCATTGCCCAGATACTGATGGGTATTTCCCGTCAGGTTCAGCAGGCTAGAATCGAGTGCAAAGATATACTGATCAAGCTGGCGGCCATGAGCCACAAACTGCTGTCGAAAGAGAACGGGGCGTCCCTGATGTCGGTCATCGAAAAGTACGAAGGTGATGATTACTTCGGTAGGAATACTTTGATTCGGTAAAACGCCTGTCGGTAGCCGACACAAAAAAACCGGTCTGTCACCTCTGTGCCAGACCGGTTTTTGGTTCTGCCCGAGGGGCTATTCCTGATTTTGCTGGTAAATGGTCTTGCCCCACGCCTCCCGGCCGCCCGGAAGCAGCAGGTTGAGGACAATTGCGACCACCGAGCACAGGGCGATGCCTTCCATGTGGCCGATGACCATGCCACCGATGCCGAATACCAAGGTCACTCCGACAATCACCAGATTGCGGGCCTGGGACAGATCCACCTGATGACGGATCAGGGTATTGAGCCCTACCACAGCGATGGAGCCGAACAGCAGACACAGGATGCCGCCCATAACAGGGACCGGGATGGTTTGCAGGGTCGCGCCGAATTTGCCAACAAAGGCCAGTACGATGGCCGTACCAGCTGCCCACCACATCACTTTAGGGTTGAAGTTACGGGTCAGCATGACGGCACCGGTGACTTCGGAATAAGTGGTATTGGGTGGTCCGCCAAGCATGGAGGCAGCGCTGGTGGCTAGGCCGTCGCCGAGCAGGGTGCGGTGCAGGCCCGGCTTCTCCAGGTAGTTTTTGCGGGTGACGTTGCCGATGGCCAGTACGTCGCCGATGTGCTCAATCGCGGGGGCGATTGCGACGGGGATCATGAACAGGATGGCTCCCCAACTGAAGGCCGGGGCGACGAAGTTCGGAATGGCGAACCAGGCCGCTTCCTGGACGGGGGTGGTGTCTACGATGCCGGCGAAGGCCGAGAGGATGTAACCCACGATGATCCCTATCATGATCGGAATCAGGCGGAAGATGCCTTTTGCCCAGACGGTCATGATGATGGTTACCAGCAGTGAGATCATTGCGATCACCAATGCGGTGTCTTCGGGCACGAGTTGGGTGCCACCATCACCGGTGCGACCCGAAGCCATGTTCACGGCGACTGGGGCCAGCCCCAAGCCGATGGTCATGATAACCGGTGCGATGACCACGGGCGGGAGCAAACGGGTGACGAAGCCGGTTCCGCGCAGGCGGATGATGCCGGAGAGGGCGATGTAGAGTATGCCTGCTGCCATCAGGCCGCCAAGGGTTTCTTGCAGGCCGAACTGGCTTTTGGCCGCCATGATCGGGGCAATGAAGGCGAAGGATGAGGCAAGGAAAATGGGAATCTGGCCGCCGGTGACGACATGAAAGATCAGTGTGCCGAGCCCCGCGGTAAAGAGCGCGACGTTAGGATCAAGTCCTGTGATCAGTGGCATCAGTACCAGTGCGCCGAAGGCGACCAGTAGCATTTGCGAGCCGGCTATGGCCTGTTTCCAGGTCGAGTCAGTCGTGATGTCCTGCATCCTTAAACATCCTTTTGCTTGGTGCCGAAGATCTTGTCTCCCGCATCGCCGAGGCCCGGCAGGATGTAGCCTTTTTCGTTCAGGCAGTCATCTACAGAGGCAGTGTAGATGGAAACGTCCGGGTGTTTCTCCAGTACTTTTTCTACTCCTTCCGGTGCTGCAACCAGAACCAGTGCCCGGATTTCAGTGCTGCCGGCTTGTTTGAGCAGGTCGATGGTGGAAATCATGGAGCCGCCGGTGGCCAACATGGGATCGATGATCAGCGCTGTGCGCTGGTCCAGTTCACCCACCAGTTTTTCCAGATAGGTTTCTGCTTCGAACGTTTCTTCGTTACGGATCTGACCGACCACGCTGACTCGGGCCACAGGAATCAGACTGAGTACGCCATCCAGCATGCCCAAACCTGCCCTTAAGATGGGGACAATGGTGATCTTTTTGCCGTGTATTTGTTCTACCGCTACCGGTCCGGCCCAGCCGTCGATGGTTTCTTCTTGTAGGGTGAAATCTTTCGTCGCTTCGTAGGTCAGTAGTGCGCCAACTTCTTGAGCCAGTTCACGAAAATTTTTGGTGCTGATGTCTGAACGACGCATTAGGCCGAGCTTGTGTTGGATCAGTGGGTGCTTCACTTCGTGGATAGGCATCGGGGTCACCTGTGGGTTCGGATTTTCTGGCTTGGTTTTTGATCAGTCAAACGGCAAAAGGATACCGTATCCAGGCGCTCACGTCAGGCGATCTGTTAGTGAGAAATCATAAAATTTATAGGGGATGGTACAGATCTTGCGAAGCAGTCTTCATGAAGGGGGGTTGCGTCAGATTTTCGACCCGGTGATGACACCGAATGGCCTCAAAGCACAGTGATCCGGAGAAGCACGCAGTATGGACAGAGCGCTCGTTCTGAATAACGTCAAAACTCTGACGCGAGGGAATCTCGGTGTCCCGCTGATGCTGATGGGGTTGTTGGGCATGATGATCTTGCCCATGCCTGCTTTTTTGCTCGACGTGTTCTTTACGTTCAACATAACGCTGTCGATCGTGATTCTGTTGGTGTGTGTCTATGCGCTCCGGCCAATGGAATTTGCTGCTTTCCCGACTGTGTTGCTGGTCGCTACGTTGCTTAGATTGGGGTTGAACGTAGCCTCTACCCGGATTGTTCTTCTCAATGGGCATGAAGGTGGCGATGCCGCTGGTAAGGTTATCGAGTCGTTTGGCGCGGTGTTGATTGGCGGTAACTACGCCGTTGGTTTGGTGGTATTCGCAATTCTGATGATCATCAACTTTCTGGTAGTAACCAAAGGTGCGGGCCGGGTTTCCGAAGTCAGCGCGCGTTTTACCTTGGATGCCATGCCCGGTAAGCAAATGGCCATCGACGCAGACCTGAACGCCGGCTTGGTGAATCAGGAAGAAGCTAAAGCGCGGCGTTCGGAAATTGCTCAAGAGGCTGATTTTTACGGCTCCATGGACGGTGCGTCTAAGTTTGTGAAAGGTGATGCGGTCGCCGGTTTGTTGATTCTCGCTATTAACATCATTGGCGGTGTGGCCATTGGTATGGTTCAGCATGGCCTGGACTTTACGTTGGCAATGGAGCGGTACGCGTTGCTGACCATTGGCGACGGTCTGGTCGCTCAGATTCCCTCCCTGTTGCTGTCCACGGCAGCCGCCATCATGGTGACCCGAGTGACGTCCAGCCAGGATATGGGTGGTCAGATTCTGCAACAGATGTTCAGTGCGCCTAAAGTTCTCGGAATCGCCGCGGGTATTTTGATTTTATTGGGCTTGATCCCGGGGATGCCGCATGTAGCGTTTTTGGGGCTGGGGTCGCTGGCCGCAGCAGCGGCTTGGTTTATCTGGAAAAGGCAAAGTCAGACAGTTGAAGAAGATGGCGTGTTTGCGGGGCGTGGCAGCATGCCGGCCAGCGTGGCGCGCCAGGGAGGCGAGGTTGTTCCGGATCGAGGTGGTGACGGGCAGGCACTGCCGCCACCCGGTGAGACTCGCGAGCTGGGTTGGGATGATGTAGCCACGGTCGATATTGTGGGTCTGGAAGTGGGCTACCGGTTGATTCCTTTGGTAGACAAGTCTCAGGGTGGCCAATTGCTTAGCCGTATCAAGGGTGTTCGGAAAAAGCTGTCTCAAGACATGGGTTTTCTGATGCCGTCGGTGCATATCCGGGACAACCTGGACCTGATGCCGAACGTTTATCGAGTTACCCTGATGGGCGTCACCATTGCGGAAGCCGAGATCCATCCTGAGCGGGAACTGGCCATTGACCCGGGGCAGGTGTTCGGGAAGGTTGAGGGTATTGCCGGGAAAGATCCCGCGTTTGGTTTGGATGCCATCTGGATTGAGCCGGACCAGAAAGATCAAGCCCAGACTCTGGGTTATACCGTTGTTGATGCCAGCACTGTGGTTGCGACCCATTTGAATCAGATCCTTCAGAAGCACGCCCACGAATTGATCGGTCACGACGAGGCGCAAAAATGGCTGGATCAGCTTGAAAAAATCTCCCCTAAGCTGGCGGAAGAACTGGTTCCGACCACCATATCTATCAGCATTCTGCTCAAGGTACTCCAGAACTTGCTGAAAGAAGAAGTGCCGGTTCGAGACATGCGCTCGATCGCCGAGGCCATCGTTAACGTTCACCCAAAGAGTCAGGATCCGAAGCTGCTTACCACGTTGGCGCGTCAGTCGCTGCGTCGAATGATCGTGCAGAGCATTTGTGGCAACGATTCCGAAATTCCGGTGATCACCTTGGATCCGGACCTGGAACAAATGTTGCTTAAGTCTGTTCAGCAGAGTCAACAATCCGGCGGACAGGATGATATTGGCATGGTGCTAGAGCCGAACATGGTCGAAAAGCTGCAGCGTTCATTGCAAGACAGCGTGCAGCGGCAAGAAATGTTGGGTAAACCAGCCATTCTGTTGGTCTCCGGGCCGTTGCGGCCTGGGCTGGCGAAGTTTGCCAGCTACGGGGTAGAGCGATTGCACGTGCTCTCGTACCAAGAGATTCCGGACAACAAGCAGATCACGATCGTTGCGTCGGTCGGCCAGTAAAGGTGATTAGCGCAACGCAGTCAGCTGAGTGCAGCTCGACGACAGAGGATGGAAGTTATGAAGGTTAAACGGTTTTTTGCGCAGTCCATGGCCGAGGCCCTGAAGCAGGTCAGTCACGAAATGGGGCCTGATGCCGTTATCTTGTCCAATCGCCGGGTAGATGGAGGCGTCGAAATTGTGACGGCTCTCGACTACGACGAAAACATGGCTCGCCAAAGCCTGGGTGACAAAGCGGCGGAAGCTACCAATGGTTCCCGTTTGGCTGAAATGCAGGCCGATCAGCATCGTCGCTTGGAAGATGAACTTAGTCGGACTCGCAGTCGCATCCAGGGCGTACGTGAGAAGCGTGCGGCCGCGGGTGCACGTTATCCTCAAGTATCGTTGACCAATGATTCGGGGATGGATTGGGATGTGAATGCAGGTTTAGTGGAGGATCGGGAGTCTCAAGCGCTAGCGTCAAAGCAGGCTCAAGGTTACTCCGATGAGTTGGCCGCAATGAAAGCGGAGATCAGCTCGCTGCGGGAGATGATGGGGGCGCAATCCGCCCCTGTTGCTGGTTCAAATGTGCCGGCCGAGGGGGGCGCTAAGAATGCCGTTCAGCAACTATTGAGCGAGCGCCTGCAAGAGTTTGGTTTGAGCCCCGATTTGGCAACATCCGTTGCGCGGCAGCACCGAAATGGCCGGTTGGAGGATGGGTGGAAAGCCTCATTGAAAATGGTCGCCACCGGCCTTCGGACCGGGCGGGAAGATTGGCTGGAGTCTGGCGGCGTGTACGCTTTGGTTGGTCCGACTGGATCCGGTAAAACAACAACGATCGGAAAATTAGCCGCTCGCTATGTGTTGGAACACGGGGCTGACAGCTTGGCGTTGGTCACCACAGATCGTTATAGAGTTGCGGCGCACGAGCAGTTGTTTGTGTTTGGTCGCATTCTGAACGTGCCAGTGCGGGTGGTTGACGAAAGCCACTCGCTGGACGACATTCTGGATGAACTTTCCGATCGACATTTAGTGCTTATCGATACTGCTGGACTGACCAGTGCCGACCGGGGTTATCAGGAGCAGCTCGCGGAGTTGGTTCGCAGCGACCACAATATTCATACACACTTGGTGGTGTCTGCGACCAGCCAGCCGCGTATCATGAAATCCGTTTGGCATTGCTATAAGATGGCAAGCCTTGCCGGCTGCATCGTGACTAAAATTGATGAAGCGCTTACCTTGGGCGAATCTCTAGGGTTTGTGATGGAAACCGGTCTTCCGGTCGCTTGGTATACCGACGGTCAAAAAATACCGGAAGATTTGCATCGAGCCGAGGCAGCTCCGTTGGTTCGAATGGGCGTTGAGCGCCTGAGAACGATGCAACATTCGCAGGATGCTGTTGAAGGTGCTTTGGCATAGCTATTGCGAATCAGACACCGGCATAGAGTCCCCTTAACGACGCAGTAAGAGACATTAAACAGTATGAGCAAACCACATCCGGTTCAGGTTATTGCGGTATCCGGCGGTAAAGGCGGTGTCGGGAAGAGCAATGTGTCGGTCAATCTGGCGATAGCGTTGGCAGAAAAAGGCCGTCGTGTTGTCGTGCTGGATGCCGACTTGGGGTTGGGTAATCTGGATGTGTTGCTGGGCGTGACAGCCAACAAGAATTTGTACGATGTCCTCAATGGAGAGTGTGATCTCAAAGACGTGCTGGTGGATGGGCCGGGAGGTATCAAAATCGTACCTGCTTCATCCGGTACCCAGCGTATGACCCAGCTCAGCCCCATGGAACATGCGGGCTTGATTAATGCGTTCAGTGAGCTGGGCGATCAGATCGACGTGCTGATTGTGGATACCGCTGCCGGTATTTCTGAGTCGGTTGTGAGTTTCCTGCGCGCCGCCCAAGAGTTGTTGTTGGTTGTCTGCGACGAGCCAACCTCGATAACGGATGTGTACGCGCTCATTAAACTAATGAATCGTGATTACGGAACAGACCGCTTCCGAGTGCTTGCCAATCAGGTTCGAAGCGAAGAAGAAGGTAAGCATTTGTTTGAAAAGTTGACGCGAGTTACCGAACGTTTTCTGGATGTAGCGTTACAATATGTGGGTATCGTGCCTTACGACGAAGCGGTAAAAAAAGCCGTTCAACGCCAGCGTGCTGTTCTGGAGGCATACCCCCGTGCAAAAGCATCTATTGCTGTGCGAGCATTGGCAGACAGAGTGGATAGTTGGCCACTGCCATCTTCTCCTCGAGGCCATCTGGAGTTCTTCGTGGAGCGGCTCGTCGAAGTCTGATCTGAATCCAGTCCAATAAAAGCCGGATACATGACATTGACGAAGAATCTGGGAATATATCATCAGGCGGGCGCCTCAAACGCTTCGAGTTTGATCGAAGATCAGGCGCCGCTGGTCAAAAAGATAGCCCTACATTTGATGGCCCGTTTGCCTGCATCGGTTCAGCTTGAAGACTTGATGCAAGCTGGAATGATCGGTTTGCTTGAAGCAGCCCAGCGTTATTCTGCGGGTAAGGGCGCAACCTTCGAAACCTATGCGGGCATTCGTATTCGGGGCGCGATGGTTGACGAAATCCGAAAAGGCGACTGGGTGCCTCGTTCCGTGCATCGCAATGCCCGCCGAATCTCCGCCGCAATCAAAATCGTTGAAGATCGCACTGGCCGGGAAGCTCAGGATGCCGAGGTGGCGGAAGAGCTCGATATCGAATTGTCGGAATATCACTCGTCCCTTGCCGACGCCAATAGTGGACGGTTATTTAGTCTGGATGAGCTCAATGAATCCGGTGAACTGCCGATAGAAGAACAAGAAGCTAGTGATAATCCTCTCGATGGCATCTCTGCCGGTGCTTTTCAGCGGAGTTTGGCCGAAGCGATTGAAGCGCTTCCAGAGAAAGAAAAGTTAGTATTGAGTTTGTATTATCAGGAAGAGTTGAATCTTAAGGAAATCGGGGCGGTGCTCGGGGTCAGCGAAAGCCGAGTCAGCCAGATTCACAGCCAGGCGGCTTTGCGTCTTCGTGGTCGTTTGTCAGATTGGCAAGAAAACGGCGACAGCTGACCGACTGGCGTTCTGAAAAGAATCTTACACAGCCTGTCGGATATCAGCAGGTTGACCTACATCCGGGTGTTATTTACTGGAGGTCCCTTTGGACAAGAACATGAAAATACTCATTGTGGACGATTTCTCCACAATGCGACGAATTATCAAAAACCTGTTGCGTGACTTGGGTTTTACCAATACCGATGAAGCCGACGACGGTAACACGGCGTTGCCGATGCTCAAGAATGGCCAATACGATTTTCTGGTAACCGACTGGAATATGCCCGGTATGTCCGGCTTTGATCTTTTGAAGGCTGTCCGTGCTGATGGAAATCTTAAGAACCTGCCAGTACTGATGGTCACCGCTGAAGCCAAGCGTGACCAGATTGTCGCTGCGGCCCAGGCCGGGGTAAATGGTTACGTTGTTAAGCCATTTACCGCTGCTGTTCTCAAAGAAAAAATCGAGAAGATTTTTGAACGTATTCAGTAACCAAAGGTCGGGTAGCTCCCATGAGTGACAGCAAGCACACCCAACGGGGTCTCGATCCGGAGGTCACGCAAAAGCTGCAGGAACAGACCTCTCGATTGGTTGAAAGCGTCAACGGCGGTGATTTCGCTCAGGCGATGACCATCATCAACGAGCTGAGTGAAGTTCGTGACCAAAGTCTGTACCAAGAGGTTGGGCGGTTGACCCGGAGTCTGCACGAGGCCATCCGCAACTTTCAGATTGATCCCCGGAATGCGGAGCAGAAAGAAGCCCTTTCGAAAATGTCGGATGCTTCAGACCGCTTAGCTTATGTGGTTCAAATGACCGGTCAGGCCGCTAACCGCACCATGGATCTGGTTGAGGAAAGTATGCCCGTGGCGCATGCCATCCGTGATGAGGCCATAAGCCTCAAGGACGAATGGGAGCGCTTGCGTCGTCGCGAGATTGAGCCTGCCGAGTTCCGTCAGCTGTACGCAAGAATCGATGCTTTTTTCGGAACTTTGGGTAACGACTCGGACAACCTCTACAAAAACCTCTCGGAGATTCTTCTGGCCCAGGATTTCCAGGACCTCACCGGTCAAGTGATTCAGAAAGTCACGGCGCTGGTGAAAGAAGTCGAAGAGAATCTGTTGGGCTTGGTGGTCATGGCCAGTCATGTCGATCAGTTGACAGGTACAGTCCATCAGATTGAAGAAAAAGAAGAATCGGCCGAAAAGGGAGTAGGTCCACAAATCAAAGCCGCTGAGCGAGACGATGTTGTCTCGGGGCAAGACGGCGTTGACGACTTACTATCCAGTCTCGGTTTCTGAATGACAAAGAGGGTACCCCATGGCGTTTGATGCCGATGAAGAGATTCTCCAGGACTTCTTGATAGAAGCCGGCGAGATTCTCGAAAAGCTGTCGGAGCAATTGGTTGATCTGGAACAGCATCCAGACGACAGCGATCTGCTTAACGCCATATTCCGCGGATTTCATACGGTGAAAGGTGGCGCCGGATTCCTGCAATTAGACGCGCTGGTGAATTGCTGCCATTCCGCAGAAAACGTGTTCGATATCTTGCGCAATCACAAGCGCAAGGTTACCCCCGAGTTGATGGACGTTGTGCTGCAAGCCCTCGACAACGTCAATGCCATGTTCGAAGAAGTGCGTAACCGTGAAGAGCTGACTCCGGCGCCAGCCAGTTTGATTGAGGCTTTGGATGCATTGGCAATCCCCGAATCCGAAACGCCCACTGGAGTCTCGACACCGGTGTCTCAGGACCAAGGCGATATCACCGACGAAGAGTTCGAAAAGCTGCTTGACGCAATTGCGGACGACAAGGCCGAGGCGTCGGCCCAGCAGGATGTAGTTGAGCAAACACCAGCAACTGCGTCCGAAGCGGGCGGCGATGATGAAATCACCGACGACGAGTTTGAGGCATTGTTGGATCAGCTTCACGGTAAAGGGCAGTTTGCCGCTCCCGATGCTGCTGAAACCGACGACCCACGAACAGGCTCGGGCGGCCAGCCCGCGGGCGATGAAAGTTCAGATCTGATCACCGACGATGAGTTCGAGCGACTGCTGGATGAGCTTCATGGCAAAGGCGGAGGCCCCGGTGGGCAGTCAGAGTCGAATGAAGGATCTAAACCGGCCGCCAGTGCTTCGCCAGAACCCGTTCCGGAATCGGCAGCCAAATCCCAGCCCATAGCAGCGCCTGCACCCACAGCTAAAACTGCAGCGCCGGCCAGGGAAACAGCTCCGGTAGGCGAAACCACCGTTCGGGTTGATACCAAGCGCTTGGATGACATCATGAATATGGTGGGTGAGCTGGTACTGGTTCGAAACCGACTGCAGCGTTTGGGGTCGCAAAGCGAAGACGAGCATATGCACAAAGCGGTTGCCAATTTGGATGTGGTGACAACCGATTTGCAGGCGGCGGTCATGCAAACCCGCATGCAGCCCATCAAGAAGGTGTTTGGCCGTTTTCCTCGGGTGGTACGCGATCTTGCGCGTAACCTGAAGAAAGAGGTCAATCTTGTGATGCACGGCGAAGAGACAGATCTGGATAAGAATCTGGTAGAAGCACTTGCTGACCCATTGGTCCATCTCGTTCGTAATTCCGTTGACCACGGCATAGAAGGGCCGGGTGTTCGGGAGGAGGCAGGCAAATCGCGAGTCGGAACTGTCACGTTGTCGGCGCAACAGGAAGGCGATCACATCTTGCTGTCAATTGCCGATGATGGCGGCGGTATGGATCCCGATGTGTTGCGCAGGAAGGCCGTTGAAAAGGGGCTGTATGATCAGGATGCAGCAGACAGGTTGACCGACAACGAATGTTTTAACCTTATTTTTGCTGCTGGTTTTTCCACCAAAGAGCAGATCTCGGACGTATCCGGCCGCGGTGTCGGCATGGATGTTGTCAAAAACCGGATTGCCCAATTAAATGGCCAGATTTCCATAGAATCGGAGTTGGGCAAAGGCACTAAAATCATCATTAAGGTTCCGCTCACGCTGGCCATCATGCCTACGCTGATGATCATGCTGGGCGAGCAGTCGTTCGCGCTGCCTTTGGTTAATGTGGTGGAAATTTTCCATCTTGATCTGACCAAGACCAATATGGTCGATGGGCGCGAATGCATTGTGGTTCGCGATAAAGTGTTCCCCCTGTTTCACGTCAAGCGCTGGCTTGTCCATGGCGCCGAGGCTCAGAATGAGGTGGCCAATGCCCATGTGGTAATCGTGGCTATGGGTACGAAACAAGTCGGTTTCGTGGTGGATCAGCTGGTTGGGCAGGAAGAAGTGGTTATCAAACCCCTGGGGCGTGCGCTTCAGGGTACGCCGGGGATGGCGGGAGCAACCATTACGGGCGATGGCCGCATTGCCCTGATCATTGATGTGCCCAGTTTGCTTCAGCATTACGGGTGATTCCGGGCATTTAGGAGAAATGATGACAGTTTCTGTTCTGGTCGTGGATGATTCAGGTTTCTTTCGAAAAAGATTGACGGAAATCCTGACGGCTTCGGGCCAGATCACCGTCGTAGGTGCCGCCACCAATGGCCGCGAAGGGGTCGAGCTGGCCGAAAAACTGCGTCCGGATGTGATTACCATGGACTATGAAATGCCGGTGATGGACGGCATTTCGGCAGTGCGTGAAATCATGGCGAAACAAGCGATACCGGTGTTGATGTTTTCGTCGCTTACCTATGAGGGGGCCCGTGTTACACTTGATGCGTTGGAAGCGGGCGCCGTAGATTTCCTGCCCAAAAATTTCGAAGAAATCGCCCGCGATACCAGCCAGCTGCAGGCCGTGTTGATTAACCGAGTGCTGGATATTGCAAGAAGTCAGCCCCGTGCTCGCGCGCCTATCGCGCCACCCAAGTCGGCACCGGTTATCTCGGAGAAACCAAAAGGCTTTGCTCCTCGGGCAGAGGCAACTTCCGTGCGGCCCACTGCCAAGCCCGCCCGTCACGAAGTGGCTGCGGCAAGCCCGCCTCGGCGCAGCGCCAATAAAACACCAGCACGCCAATACAGTGTCGTGGGTATTGGCACTTCAACAGGTGGTCCTGTTGCACTCCAGAAAGTCCTCAGTGTATTGCCTGCCAGTTTTCCCGCGCCCATTGTCCTGGTGCAGCACATGCCCGCGAGTTTCACCCCGGCATTCGCCGAGCGTTTGAATAAGCTGTGCAAGATTGAAGTTCGTCAGGCCCAAGACGGTGATTTGCTGCAACCGGGCCTTGCGTTGCTTGCTCCTGGTGGCAAGCAAATGATGATTGAAAATCGTGGAGGACGAGGGCGTGTGAGGATTTTGCCCGGTGATGATCGGTTGAACTACAGGCCCTGCGTTGACGTTACCTTTGGCTCGCTGGCTCGAAGTTTTCCCGGCAAAACCTTGGGGATTATTCTCACCGGTATGGGCGCCGACGGCCGTGAAGGCTGCCGTATGATGAAGCAAGGCGGAGCCGTGATTTGGTCGCAGGATGAAGAAACGTCGGTGATCTACGGCATGCCTATGGCTGTCGCGACCGCGGGGTTGTCTGACGCGGTGTTGCCGCTTAACGACGTGGGTTTACGATTGATTGAAGGCGTAAGCTAATGGATATCTTGAGCCTGCTGGGGATCATTCTTGCCTTCGTTGCCATTTTAGGTGGCAACTTGTTAGAAGGCGGTGCCGTCAGTTCGCTCTTCAATACGCCTGCGGCACTGATCGTGATCGGCGGGACACTGGCGGCCACCATTCTTCAGACATCTTGGCCAACGCTGAAACGAGCCTTCGTCCAGGTGCGTTGGGTGTTTATACCGCCTTATATTTCTTTGGAAGATGGCATCGGTAAGGTGGTCGATTGGAGTGTGAAGGCTCGCAAACAAGGCTTGTTAGGGTTGGAAGGACTCGCCGAACGCGAGCCAGAGAAATTCGCCCGGAAAGGGCTCCAGTTGTTGGTTGATGGTGCCGAACCATCAACCATACGAAATACCCTCGAAGTCGATCTAGAGTGCCGGGAAGAGCGAGATACCGAATCGGCCAAGGTTTACGAAGCCATGGGTGGTTATTCGCCGACCATCGGTATTATTGGTGCGGTGATGGGGCTGATACAGGTCATGACCAATCTTGAAGACCCTCAATCCTTGGGCAACGGTATCGCAACTGCTTTCGTTGCCACCATATACGGTGTGGCGCTGGCGAACCTGTTGTTCTTTCCCGTTGCCAATAAGCTCCGCAGTATTGTCAGAGAGCGCACGCGCTACGAAGACATGATGATTGATGGCATTATCGCCATCGCCGAAGGTGAGAACCCCAAAACCATTGAGCTCCGGCTCCGGGGCTTTCTCTGACCCGCAGTGATCAGGAGTCGGGTTGCCTATGCGTCGCCGTAGATACCAGAAAGAAGAAGCTCACAATAAAGAACGTTGGTTGATCTCCTACGCGGACTTCATCACCTTGTTGTTCGCTTTTTTCGTGGTGATGTACTCGGTGTCGTCCGTAAACGAAGGCAAATACAAAGTATTGTCTGAAACGTTTACCGGCGTATTCAATGCGCCTCAGCGCTCGGTGAAGCCTATTGAAGTAGGGGAGCATGTGGCAGCAGTACCTGAGCAGCAACATGAAAATGTCATTCCCCCGGTTGTCACCGACGCGCCTGCTAACTCTGATGTCAGTGAGCACGATAGAATTGAAACACTGCGAGCGATGGCTGACCAGCTGGCGATGGAATTTGATGATCTGATTAATCAGGGCGTGGTCAGCCTTGAAACCAGTGACCATTGGATAGAGCTGAGCCTGCCAAACAGTATGCTGTTCAATAGCGGCGACGCGGAACCGCATTATGACTCGTTTGCCGTTATTGAAAAGGTCGCCAAAGTGTTGCGCGATCGAGATAACGCGGTAAAGGTAGAGGGCTTTACCGATAATCAGCCTATCCGCACAGGGCGCTACCCGTCTAACTGGGAGCTCTCAACCGCCCGGGCTTCTGCAGTTTCGCGAATGCTGGTGATGCAGGGCATTGAGCCAGAACGACTGGCCGCTATCGGCTATGGTGAACATCAGCCTGTTGCGCGAAACGATACGGAAGAGGGACGGCGACGGAATCGTCGAGTTATCTTGTTAATTTCAAAAGATTCAAGCATTCGCGGCATTGTCCGTTAGAGCAACAGGTTGTTCATGCGTATAGCCGATCTGGCACACTTTCTGTATTAACTCATTCTTATAATCAGAAACGGCAAATACTTGCCGCTTGTAGAACGTTCGTTCTTCAAGTTGTTTGCGCTGTCGCCGATATAACTGTTGAGCCGTTATTGAACGTTCGGGCTTGTAGCTGGAGTAACACGTGTGCGTATTTGGGCAGTAGCCAATCAAAAGGGTGGAGTGGGTAAAACCACCTCTGTTGTTTCACTGAGTGGAATGTTGGCTCAGCGGGGCAAGCGTGTGCTTATGGTTGACTTGGACCCCCATGGTTCGCTGACCTCCTGGTTTGGTTACGACCCGGATACCATCGCCCACAGTGTCTTTGATTTGTTTCAGCACCAAGGCAAGGTGCCGGAAGGTTTGCCAGCCCAGTTAATTGCCGACACCAGTCATCCCGATGTGTTTTTGCTGCCGGCAAGTGCGGCTTTGGCTACGCTTGAGCGGAAAATGGTGGGCGTTGGCGGCATGGGGTTAATCATGTCCAAGGCGTTGGCGCAGCTTCGGGACGATTTCGATTACGTTCTGTTGGACAATACCCCTTCTCTGGGGGTGTTGATGGTGAATTCTTTGGCAGCAGCCCAGCATTTGGTTATTCCGGTGCAAACCGAGTTTCTGGCGATCAAAGGGCTTGAGCGAATGCTGCACACGCTGCACATGGTCATGCGCTCGCAGAAGAACGAGTTGCCCTTCACCATTGTGCCGACTATGTATGACCGAAGGACACAAGCTTCCGTTAAAAGTTTGAACCTGTTGCGCAAGACCTACCCGGATCATCTGTGGCGATTTGCGGTGCCGGTAGACACCAAGTTTCGCGATTCTAGTGAGAAAGGCGTGTTTCCATCGGTCCTCGATGCCCGCACTCACGGTGTGAGAGCCTATAGTCATTTACTTGACGACTTGCTCGCTCAGACGGAAGCGGTGAAAGGGCAGCATCATGGCTGACGAAAAAATGACACAGCTAACGACAGCCGATGCCGCCATTGCCAGTTATCTTGACGAGCTGTTGCACACCGCAACGTCAACTGCAGAGCAAGAAGAGCTTTTGGAGCCGGTTCCTACGACAGTTGAGCCTGAGCCTGCCCCTGTCGAACTTCCTATTGCCGAAGCACCTCAGCCAGTGGCTGCAAAACCGGTAGTGCAAGTGTCGGAACCTGCTCCCGAGGTTCAAGAAAAAGCGGAGCCGGTTTTCACCGTTCCACCCGCAAGACCCGACTGGTCAGAGCAGCCGTTCGAGTGCCTGATCTTTACAGTGGCAGGGCTTCAACTGGCTGTGCCCTTGGTGTTGCTGGGTGCTATACATAAGATTGAAGAAGAGATCCGTTCACTTCCTGGGAGCCCTGACTGGTACATGGGTATTCGCCCGGGCAGCGCCGGTAATCTGAGAGTGGTGGATAGTGCACAATGGATTATGGCGGGTCGTGTTCCGGAAAATGCCAGAGAGAACTACCGCTTCATTATCCGTCTGGACGACAGCCCTTGGGGGCTGGCCTGCGACAGTGTGGGCCAATCGTTCACGCTCGATCCAGAACAGGTGCGATGGCGCACTGCCAGAAGCCAAAGGCCTTGGTTGGCTGGCACGGTGATTGATCATATGTGTGCGTTGATTGATGTGCGGACCATGTCTGAACTGCTCATGCGCGCAGAGCGGGAACAACGGTTGGATTTAAGTTAACTCCCGGTTACTGAATGAAACCGTGCAATGCTGGCACGGATTATGCCCATAACTATAGTATTGGGCGCTGATGATGATTTTTTGACGATCAGGTTGCCCGCCGGGTGGCCTAACAGGAGAACGAGCTATGGCAGCCCCGAGCGGACAGCAGAATCAGGCCCAGGAAGATCAGGTACTTCAGTACGTGACCTTTCACCTGGATGAGGAGACATACGGCATCAACGTGATGCAAATCCAGGAAGTGCTCCGGTACACCGAGATTGCGCCGGTGCCGGGCGCTCCGGATTATGTGCTAGGTATCATCAATCTTCGGGGCAACGTTGTGACGGTGATAGATACCCGTCGCCGGTTTGGGTTGATGGATGCCGATGTCACCGAAGCGACCCGCATTGTGGTGATGGAATCTGAAAATCAGGTGATGGGTGTGTTGGTGGATTCCGTCGCCGAGGTGATTTATCTCAAGGCCAGCGAGATCGAAACCGCGCCCAACGTGGGGAACGAGGAAAGTGCCAAGTTCATCCAGGGTGTGTGCAATAAGAACGGCGAGCTGATCATTCTCGTCGAATTTGAAAAGATGCTGACAGACAACGAATGGGCGGAAATCGCAGCGCTGTAAACGGCCAAGCCAACAGCGTTTCAGATGGACGTCCACCGTGGTAACCAATAACGGAGACGTCCCTTATGAGCTTTAACATTCCTTCCTGGCTTCCTTGGTGCCTGACCGCCTCGGCAATCGTTCTGGTTCTTGTGCAGGGTGTTCTCCATGGCCGCAAGATCCAGTCACTCCAAGCTTCCCTCAAGAGCAAATGCGATACCCTCGGGCGTGAGTTGCACGCAACCACCAGTGGCAGCATGGGCGTAGGCCAGAGACTGGTCGCTTGTGAACGCCAGCTGTTCGAATTGCGCAACGCCATGGATGAAATGCGCCAGAATGACCCCCTCAGAATTTCGTACGACGAGGCTGCCCGTTTGGTTGACCTTGGCGCCGATATCGATGATCTTATGAATACATGCGGAATTTCCCGCCCAGAGGCCGAACTGGTGTCAGCATTAAAGAAGCGTCAGGCGGCTTGATCCGAGTTCCTGACGGATGCAGTTGAATGAAAAAACTTTACTCGAGGGCTGCTGAAGCCCTTTATTCAGTTTTACGCCGAAATTTTGTGGCGCGAGCAGACATTGGTCCCTCGGTTTCTGGTCATTCTATCCCTCTTGAAGAAACGGTATCCCACATTCTCAGCCTGATTCCGCAGATCGAATCTGATCAAGTGGTGATGCATGTTGGGGGTGGCTCTGGATACATGACCGCAGTTCTGGCCGGATTGGCTAAGAGGGTAATCTATGTTGATAGTAACCCTATACTGGCAGAGAGCGCCCACGCTCGTTTCGTTGAAAACGGGAAAGATAATGTCGACGTTGTTAATGCCTTGGTCGAGCCTGGCTTTCAGCACGATACACAGTGCGATCTGATACTTTGCACGACCTTTATATCAGATCCGAAAATATTGCTGCACAGCCTGCGTGAGGGTGGTCATCTGGTTTGCCTGGAAGGGCGCGCTGATTCTGTGCCCAGCATGACTATGTTTCGTCGTGCCGGGTGCGGTTTGGCGCGGGTAAAAACACTTGGTTGGGTAGACTTCAATCGCACGTCCGAACAGATTCTTATCGATTTGGGTGTTGTTACCGAGGTTGTCCTTGAACAAGCTCGCACGGAAGCAGCTGCAAATAATGAGCGAGTTCTGGATGTTCTACGCCGCAAGCTGAACGTTGAAGAAGTGGATTTGTATCGCTCACTCGCTCAGCAGCGCGGCATGGTCTTTGCTGATGCTGACTCAGTGCTACTGAGGCTTCAGCCAGATTTGTTTCGGCGGTTCTCTAAGAGTTTTCTCGATTTATCTCGCCTTATCCCCGTCAGGGAGAGCGCTGATGAGTTTATGCTTGTCACCGACGATCCAGAAGTCAGTACCACAAAACTGGAACGGCTAACGCCGAAGCATCAGGTTGTCTGCCAGCTGGTCACCCCGACTGATTTCCGTCGAATCTGGTTGGCGCTTGATCTGAGCGCAAAAGGCAGCCGGTTTGAAGCGGAACACGGGGCAACGGTGCAGGGGAAGGGCGACGGTGTCACCAATCATGACCTTCTGGGTGAGGCGCTCGGAGGCGAAAGTGTCAGCCCTTATCTCGTGTCTGTTTACGAAGCGATTCTCCTCGATGCTGTCAGTGACAAAGCCAGTGATATTCATATTGAGCAGTATGAGAACCGGGTTCGTATTCGCTTGCGAATTGATGGAGATTTGCGTGACCTGACCCAGTATCAGCTTTCCTCCCGCGAAGTGCGTGGCGTTATTAACGTGATTAAATTGCGCGCTGACCTGAATATTGCCGAGCGTCGCCTTCCACAAGGCGGTCGATCGCGGCTACAGCTAGGAGATATCTCTTACGATCTCCGAGTTCAGACCCAGCCCTCCTTGCACGGCGAAAACGCAATCATTCGTTTGTTACCCCAAACAGGTCGGGCCATGACCATCGAGGAGTTGGGGATGTCGCCGGTTATCGGTAACCGCTACACGCGGCTTCTGGATAACCCGGCTGGATTAGTACTTGTGGTTGGACCGACGGGCTCGGGCAAATCCACCACCTTGTATGCAGGACTCCAAGCCTTGGCGGATGATGGTCGCCGAAAGGTCATAACGGTTGAAGATCCCATTGAGTACTCTATCGATAATGTCCAGCAAACCAGTGTGCGCCAAGATATCGGTTTCGGTTTTGCTGATGCAATGCGAGCGTTCGTACGTGAAGACCCAGACGTCATTCTTGTGGGTGAAATCCGGGACAAGGAAACAGCGCTAGAGGCTGTGCGTGCCTCACAAACAGGACATGTGGTTCTATCCACTTTGCACAGTAACGATGCGGTAGATTCGCTTCAGCGCCTGTACGATCTGGGAATACACCGAAATTCCATAGCTGGTGAGCTTTTGGCGGTTATCGCCCAGCGTCTCGCCAAGCGCATTTGTAAAAATTGTATCCGGCCAGCCAAGCCCGACCCAGCGATTATGGAGGAGGTTTTCCCTCACGGAGCTCCGACAGGTTTTCGTTGTTTTGAGGGCGCTGGCTGCGAAAAATGCAGTGGCCGTGGCACCCGAGGGCGGGTCGCTATTGTTGAATATTTGGAGGTCAATGACGACATCCGTAACGCTATTTCCAGTCAGCCACCGATTGGCGAGCTTCGTTGGCGGGCCCTAGATGCAGGCTTGATCACCATGAGAGATAGTGCGTTGGATCATGTTATTGAGGGGCTTATTCCGATGTCAGAGTTGCCGAGAGTGCTACCTAAAGAGCGAATGGCTCCGGAAGTGCGTGGCGGACGGAGAACAAACGGATGATAAATGCCAAGAAGACCCGAAAAGCAGCGCAGCGTGAACCCGCAGAAATAATTTATCGGGACGAATTGGACAAACTGATTTCCTCGGACTCCGGCCCAATTCCTCCGGGCTGGAAAATGTCACCGCGGAGTGTTGAAAAATTTTTGCTCGGTGACGACTTGCTGGGCATTGAACGCAAGTATGTAGCAGACCGTGCTCAGATAATACGCACGATTATTGCACTCTGTACAAGCCGAGGGAGCCTTCTGGTGGGTGAGCCCGGAACAGCCAAATCCTGGTTGTCTGAATTGTTGGCAGCAGCCATTTCAGGGGACTCAACCTTGGTCCTTCAGGGCGGGGCCATCACTCAGGTTAGTCAACTCTTGTATAGTTGGAACGAGTCTGTTTTGCGCAACGAAGGGCCCACTCTGAATGCCTTAGTTGCCTCACCGCTACTCCGCGGCATGATGGAAGGGAGGTTGGTGAGGTTTGAAGAAATCGCACGTTGTCCACAGTCTCTGCAGGACGCGATCCTCTCCGTATTATCTGATCGGGTCGTTGTTATACCGGAAATTTCCGGAGATGACGGTGTGATCCTGGCGCGAGAAGGCTTCAATTTGGTAGCTACCTCCAACAGTGTGGATGAGGGTGTACACAGCATGAGCGCAGCTCTCAAACGCAGGATGGATTTCGAAGAAATTCGGCCTATCCGTAAGCTGGACGACGAATTGGAGGTAGTTATGCGGGGAGTCCGTAAGGCTAACCTGCGCGCGGGTGTTGATGTAGAATTGGCCCTTCCCGTTGTGGAACTTCTGGTTACCTTGTTCCATGAACTGCGTAACGGAGAGACGGTGGATGGCCGCAGTACCGATCGTTTAGCGGGCGCTGCTTTGTCAACAGCCGAGGCGGTATCTGTGGGGCATGCGGCGAGTCTGAACGCTTGGTATTACGGTGGTGGAGCAATGACGGTGGAGCACTTGGTTCATCATATCATCGGCTCTGCGCTGAAGGATCACCCTGATGATCGACGGCGCCTGAAACGCTACTTTGAAACTGTTGTTTCGCAAAGAAAGGCTGAGCATTGGCAGCAAGCTTGGGCGCTTCGGTCACTCATCGGTTAGTGAGTCGTCTTGTGCGGTGGTTGCGTCATTTGGCGTTTTACCCCGAATATGAAAGGCAAACGCCAAAATCTCGGCAATGACTCGATAGAGTTCTTCCGGGATTTCTTCGTTCAGAGACAAACGCGCCAATATCCCTGCCAGCTCGGCATTTTCATAAAGAGGAACATCGTTTTCCTGAGCGATGCGGATAATTTCCTCTGCCAGTTCCCATGTGCCTGTTGCCGAGATAATAGGGGCGCGTTTTCCATCGTATTTCAAGGCGACGGCAGCGGGAGCAGTGTGATCATTCTGGGCCTGAGAGCGTTTGTCCTGAGTCATGCCTTGGTATCTACCAGTCGATGTTCCAGTCGGGTTTCGGCTTGTTGTGGGCTGCCCCTTCGGCATTCCAAATCCGCCACTTCAAGGCCAAGATCTGCCAAACTTTGTCGTAGTAGCGGAAGCTCTTCGTTTACCTGACGGAGGGTTGACTGCTTCGTGGCCCATATGTGCGCACTGACGCTGGGGTGGCGATAAGCTACCTCGAAATGCAGCGGCCCCGCGTGGTCCAGATCCATTGCCAGATTCAGACGCCATTCGCTTACACTCGCTCGCTCCGGATGATGTTTAGAGTTTCTTTCCTGCTTGTATTGCTCCATCCGGAGTTGCGCCGTCCGTGGTTCTTGTTGGGGGGTTAGCCAGGGAATTTCTAGTAGCAAGGTCGTCGTGGGTGCGCCGGGTTCCGCCCCGGCTCTTGCGGTCAAAGTTTGACTGTGGAGTTGGTTAACAGTGATGCGGTTCAGCATCCCGGCCAGCATACGTAATGTTTGAGCGACGCTTGCCGGTTCGCTGCTGCTTTGAGATGCGTTGCCTGTGGCCTGTTTGGGAAACTGGAGAGGTGCATTCATCAGGTCTTGGCTTGCCAGCGGTGTCAGACGATTGAAGGCTTCCGGCGATTGGCCTTGGCTGGCGAGCAGGGCGGTTATAATTCTGGCCAGGGCGAGTTTGAAATCGGTAGGTACCGTTTGGTGGCCGCCGGACTGTAACAGTCGGGCTTCGGCGAAGGTGCCACTTTCCGCCAGCCACTGTTTTACTTGAGCAGCGCTACCGTCTGCTTTGCCCGCGCCGGGTTGCAGGGCGTTAGCTGTTGCCAAACTAGCGAGAAACCCTTCCAGAGCTTGCTTGGCCGCCGCGGGAAGTGGTTGGGTGGCGTTACTTGAAGGTAACTGGCCGGGTTGAAGGCTGCCTTTTAGCCCTGCGTTCATGCTGCTTATCAGTTGAGCTAATCCGCTTTGCAGATTTTGCTGCCACGGTAGGCGCTGTGCCAACGCTTGCGAAATGCCTGCTTCCTGGCTGGTCGCCAATTTGCCCATGAGTCGGAGTTCGTTTCCGGCGCGCATGACTTTAATCAAGTCGCCCGCTTTCAAATCCGGAGCTTGCTCACCGGTGGCGACGGAGAGGGAGCGTCCCTTTACCTCTAAAATGAGCTCGTTGCTCCCGCCTTTGCGCTGCAATACTTCGACCACTTTGGCGAGCGTGGACTCTCGGTTGCCCAGCTTCAGTTGGGTCAGTTGCTGCTGAGCCGACAGGGTACGGTCGATACCGACTGAGGGCAAGCCAGTATTGGTCTGGCCGCCACCTGAGAGTTTGTTTGTTTGGGGAGCGGGCGTTTGCCCTGCGTTCAGTTTCATTGGCATTGTTTTGATATCGGGCAAGAGTAATCTGTGGTCGCTTTCGTTATAATGCGCCACGATGACTAAGAACGCTCGGATTTAACATGGGTTGTTGTCTGGTCTTCATTCATACACCTGATGCCACACGCGCATCCTTCGCTTTAAAACGGAACCCAGATGCCCGAGCCGTTACTACAGGCCGTTGGTCTTGAGTGTGAGCGCGACGAGCGCCTTCTGTTCCAGAACCTGTCATTTTCCATACTGCCCGGTACGGTCACTCGTGTCGAGGGCCCGAATGGCTCCGGGAAAACAACTCTGCTCAGAATATTGGCGGGTTTGAATGACGCTTGGACGGGCGAGCTCAACTGGTGTGGCCACCCCAGAGATCAGCATCGAGAATCGTATCTGCGGAACATGTTGTACCTGGGGCATCGCCCGGGCATTAAACCGTTGTTAACACCACTGGAGAATTTGCGGGCATTGATGGCCGGTCGTCGGCCGTTAGAGGATGATGCACTGCTGCAAGCGTTAGCGGGTACGGGGCTATCGGGGTTTGAGCATGTGCCTTGTCGTAACCTGTCGGCCGGCCAGCAGCGCCGGGTAGCGTTGGCGCGTTTGTTGATAGCTGATGAGCCCTTGTGGCTGCTTGATGAGGTGTTTACCGCCATTGATGCATCCGGGGTGGAAGCCATTGAGTCGCTGTTGCTTCAACGGGCCCGAGAGGGTGGTGCGGTCGTGGTTACCACCCATCACAATCTCGATTTGCCGGGGATGGGCCGTATTACCTTGGGGGGTGGAATAGAGCGATGAACGCTAGCGCATCGATCAAAGTGCAATCGGTCAGTCGTTCTGTGGGCGTTCCGCAGGCTATGATCTCGGTCTTTTTGCGTGATGTGCGAGTTGCCTTTCGTCAAAAACAAGATCTGCTAAACCCGCTCTTGTTTTTTACTATGGTGGTAACTCTATTCCCCCTTGGAGTAAGCCCGGAAGTGGCATTCCTGAAACAGTCCGGAGCCGGTATCCTTTGGGTAGCGGCTTTGTTGTCGGTGCTGTTATCACTGGATCATCTGTTTCGACACGATTTTGATGATGGCACCCTGGAACAGTTAATGTTGCAGCCTCAGCCTCTGTTTTTGCTGGTGTTAGCGAAAACCCTGGCACACTGGATACTGACGGGGTTGCCTTTGGTGCTGTTAACGCCCGTTTTAGGATTAATGTTGCATCTGGACGGGAACTCCGTGGCAACTTTGTGTCTAACGCTGCTGATTGGCACTCCGGTTCTAAGTTTGATCGGCTCTATAGGCGCGGCATTGACGCTAGGCCTGCGTTCGGCTGGAGTACTCTTGTCACTGCTGATTATTCCGCTGTACATTCCTGTGCTTATTTTTGGCACCGGAACAGTGGCAGCAGCTGCAGAGGGGGCGCAAGTGTCCGGTTATCTGGCGTTGATGGGCGCGTTTTTGGTGTTGGCACTGACGCTGGCACCGTTTGCCTCGGCTGCAGCGTTACGAATCAGCCTGTCCAATAGCTGAATGTTTATCAGCGGGGCAGAAACGAACAGTGAACAGTAAGACGGTGACGAACTGATGTGGCAATTCTTTCACAAGCTGGGCTCTCCGAAGTGGTTCTTTGGAATAGCGAACCGCTTCATGCCATGGTTGCTGGCGGGGGGGCTGGTCCTGCTCGCTGCAGGATTAGTCTGGGGGTTGGCGTTTGCCCCGAAAGACTATTTGCAGGGCAATAGCTACCGAATCATCTTTATTCACGTGCCATCGGCATTTTTGGCTCAATCCATTTACATCATGATGGCCTCGGCGGCCGTGGTGACGTTGGTTTGGCGTATGAAGTTAGCTGACGTCTTTGTGAAATCCGTGGCACCGGTTGGTTTGATGTTTACCTTTTTGGCGCTTTTTACCGGTGCGGTTTGGGGCAAGCCGACCTGGGGCACTTGGTGGGTATGGGACGCACGGCTGACGTCCATGCTGATTTTGCTGTTTCTTTACGGCGGCGTGATCGCGCTTGATCGTTCTATCAATGATGAGAAATCGGCGGCCCGAGCGGTCGCGGTTCTGGTGCTGGTGGGCGTGGTGAATATCCCCATCATTAAATACTCGGTTAATTGGTGGAACACGCTGCACCAGCCCGCCACCTTCAAGTTGACAGAAAAACCCGCCATGGCGATGGAGATGTGGGTGCCGTTATTACTGTCGGTACTGGGGCTCTATCTTTTGTTTGGTTGGTTGGCATGCCTGAGAATGAAAACCGAAATCCTGATTCGGGAGCGTCGTACCCGATGGGTGAAAGACCTCGTTCTGGCGGGAAGGAAATAAGCAATGGCATTTGAATCGTTTTCAGCATTTCTCGCCATGGAAGGCCATGGTCCCTACGTTTGGACCTGTTATGCCGTGTTCGCCATTCTGGTCGCGGGCACGGGTCTTTGGTCGGCGAAACGCCATCAAGCTACGTATCACATGTGTAAGCGCAGCTATGAACAGCAGAACCCGAAAGGGCAGTCCGCGTCAAAAGCCGCAGCGACGTTCACACGTGTTGAAATCTCTCAGGATTGATCATTAGGTAACCCATGCACCCGATTCGTAAGAAAAGACTGACCATATTGATTTTTCTTGTTATTGGTTTAGCCGTTGCGGTTGGTCTGACCACCTATGCGTTGCGCCAGAACATCAATCTGTTTTACGACCCCACTGAAATTGCCGCGGGCAATGCGCCAGTCGATGTACGGATTCGAGCTGGCGGCATGGTTGAGGAGGGAAGCGTTAAACGTGACCCCGAGAGCCTTTCGGTTCGTTTCCGGGTGACAAACTTCACGGATTCTGTCCCAGTTGAGTATGTCGGCATCCTGCCGGATCTCTTTGCGGAAGGCCAAGGCGTGGTCGCCATGGGACGGCTGAACAACGAGGGTTTGTTTGTGGCGGATCAGGTGTTGGCGAAACACGATGAAAACTATATGCCACCGGAAGTGGCCGATGCGCTTGAAAAGTCATCGAAAGGACAGCACAAATCGCCATACGCTGACAAAGCTGCAGAATCCCAGGCTTATTGAGCCCCCATTTATTGTTGATGTTGGAGAGTCCTGATGTATCCGGAGCTCGGGCAAGTTTCACTGATACTCGCGCTGTTGCTGGCGTTGCTTCTTTCTGTTGTGCCGCTGACGGGAGCGTTAACCGGGCGTGATAGCCTGCAGGCCTTTGCCCGACCGTTGGCGTCGGGCATGTTCGTATTTACGGGGTTAGCCTTCGCCATTCTGACCCATGCCTTCATAGTGGACGATTTTTCCGTCGCCTATGTCGCCAACAACAGCAACAGCATGTTGCCCTGGTTTTATAAGTTCAGCGCAGTATGGGGCGGGCACGAAGGCTCGCTGTTGCTGTGGATTCTTATGCTGACGGGCTGGACCCTTGCAGTGGCGGTATTCAGCCGCAAGCTCCCGTCCACCATGGTGTCACAAGTTCTGTCTGTGATGGGCATGGTGTGCGTGGGTTTCTTCCTGTTCATTATTCTTACGTCCAACCCTTTCGATCGCCTGTTGCCAAACATTCCCGCAGATGGTCAGGATCTCAACCCGCTCTTGCAAGACATCGGTCTGATCATACACCCACCTATGCTTTACATGGGCTATGTCGGGTTTTCTGTTGCCTTTGCCTTCGCCTTGGCCGCATTGATTAATGGCCGTCTGGATGCAGCCTGGGCCCGTTGGTCTCGGCCTTGGACAACCGTCGCCTGGTCTTTCCTCACCATTGGCATTGCATTGGGAAGCTGGTGGGCCTACTACGAGCTTGGCTGGGGCGGCTGGTGGTTCTGGGATCCGGTCGAAAACGCATCCTTACTGCCTTGGTTGTCGGGCACCGCATTAATGCACTCGTTAGCGGTGACTGAAAAGCGCGGCGTATTCAAAAGCTGGACCGTATTGCTGGCCATCGTAACCTTCGCGTTGAGCTTGTTGGGCACCTTCTTAGTTCGCTCTGGCGTCTTGACCTCTGTTCATGCTTTCGCGTCTGATCCGGAGCGAGGCACCTTCCTGCTCATGCTGCTGGGTATAACCGTGATTGGCAGCTTGGTGCTGTACGCATTCCGCGCGCCGGTGGTGCACGTGCGTTCACGCTATGGCTCATTGTCCCGGGAAATATTCTTGTTGCTGAACAACGTGCTGTTGGTGACGGCAACACTGTTGGTCGCTATCGGAACGCTGTATCCGCTGGTTCTCGACTACCTGGATATGGGCAAACTATCTATAGGTGAACCCTTCTTCAACACCACGTTTAGTCCGTTGGCGGTGGCGACCGGGTTACTTCTGGGTGCGGGTGTATTTTCCCGTTGGAAGAAAACTGACGGGGGATGGCTGGGGCGTAAGCTTCTTTGGCCACTGGCTGTAAGCTTAACCGCCAGTGTGGCGGTGATTCTAATTTATGGCGATTTCAAGCCTTGGGCCTTCGCCGGCGTATTCGCGGCGGTCTGGGTTGCAGTGGCGACATTCTGGGACTTGTGGGACAAGTCGGCGTCCCGCCAAGGACGTTTGTACGGTCTAAAGCGCCAGTCTCGAAGCTATTGGGGCATGGTCATGGGTCACCTGGGCGTTGCTATGGTGATGGCAGGGGCGACCGTGGTATCGAACTACGGCATAGAGCGCGATGTCCGTATGGTGCCCGGTGATTCGGCCATGGTAGGTGATTACGAAATCGTATTTACCGACATTGGTAACCGTCGTGGGGCTAACTTTACCGCGCAATACGGCAGCTTCGATGTGCTGTTGGATGGTAAAAAGATCTCCGAATTGCACCCCGAGAAACGTAATTACCCGGTAGGAATGAGCGTGATGACCGAGGCCGATATTGATGGTGGCCTTTTCCGGGACATTTTCGTCGCTATCGGAGAACGGATTTCTGACGATGCCTGGGCTATTCGCCTGCAGTACAAACCCTTGATTCGCTGGCTTTGGTTGGGGGCTTTGGTCATGGCCATTGGTGGTTTCCTGGCGATCGCCGATAAACGTTATCGTATTCGGGAAAAGAAACAGGCAAAAGTCGCTGGTGGATCTGCCAAAGTGGGTAGCACACAGGCGGCGGGAGCAACATCATGAAGCGTTTGCTGTTGTTTTTGCCTTTGGTTATCGCGGTCGGTGTTGGCATTTTTCTGGCGACAGGTATTGGCAAAGATCCTACCAAGCTGGAGTCGGCACGCATTGGCAAACCGGTTCCGGCTTTTAGCCTGGAAAGTTTGAACAATCCAACCCAACTGTTGGATGAATCACTACTGAAGGGTGAAGTGGCCCTGTTGAATGTGTGGGCGGAGTGGTGCCCATCGTGCTGGGACGAGCATGAATACCTGATGTGGTTGTCGAAAGAGAAGGGCGTTCGCATCGTGGGGCTTAACTACAAAGACCAGCGCGAAACAGCATTCAGCTTTCTCGGGCGTTTGGGCAATCCCTACGATGAAATTATCTTTGACCCCAAAGGTTCGCTGGGTTTTGATCTCGGTGTATACGGCGCGCCCGAGACCTTTGTTATTGACGCTAATGGCATTGTTCAGTACCGCCACGTAGGTGTAGTGAACAAGCAAGTGTGGGAAGAAGTGCTGCAGCCAGTTATTCAAAAGGCCAAGGGGAATAGCTAATGCGTAATATTCAAGCTGCGTTATTGCTCTTAATGCTGAGTGCCGTTGGTGTGCAGGCTGAAGTGAGAGAAGTGTATGACTTTGACACTCGGGCCGAAGAGCAGCGCTATCAAAATCTGATTGCGGAATTACGTTGCCCCAAGTGCCAGAACCAGAACATTGCCGATTCCAACGCACCGATCTCGAAAGACATGCGGGATCAGGTCTATCGGTTGATGAAGAACGGCGCCAGCAACGATGAAATCGTGGGCGATTTGGTAGGCCGTTTCGGTGAGTTTGTGCAATACAAACCGCCCGTGGACAAACGGACCATCCTGCTGTGGGCCTTCCCTGCGATTGCGGTGATTACGGGTGTGGCTATCGTTGCCGGCGTTGCCATCCGGTCCCGCAAGCGCGAAGAGGAAGAGTCGGCACTAAGCCCCGACGAACTGGCCCGCGTTAAAAAGATGCTGGCAGACAAGGATCAGCAAGCCTGAAGCTGATCCACGCAACACATTTCTAACTGTGATGATGACTTCACCATGACTCAAGAAACCTTTTGGATTGCCTCAGCGGTATTGATTTTGTTCGCTATGGCATTCGTGTTGTATCCGGTGCTTTTCCATCGGCCCAAATCAAGAATTGAATTAGATCTTAGAAATCAGAACCTGCTGGCCTACAAATCGCGCCTCCGGGAGCTGGAAGTCGAACACGAAGCCGGTATTTTGGATCAGCAAAGTTACGAACAGCTGAAAGACGAACTGGCTGGTTCGATGTTGGATGATGTGCCTGAAAACGCTCAGCCCGAAAAACGCATACCGGGGCGCCGAAGTGCCATGGCGGTGGCTTTGTTAGCGATTTTGTTGCTGCCGGCGGGCGCTTTTTTTGCCTATGAGGAATGGGGTTCTATGGGGCAGGTGGAGCAGTATCTCACCATGCAGGAGATGAATGCTTCCGGGGCAGATCAGGCGGCTCGTATGTCGGAACTCGCCGACCAGCTGCGTGAACGTCTGCAAGAAAACCCCGAGAATATTGACGGCTGGGCCATGCTCGCTCAAACCTATATGCGAGTAGAGCGTTATGATGAGGCTGCAAAGGCGTATCAGCGCCTAGCGGAGTCGGTGACAGATGATCCTGCCTCAAGCGCGGTCGCTTACGGTTTATCTGCGCAGGCGTTATTTTTCAAAACGGAAGGGCAAATCACGCCAGCCGTTCAGCAGGCCATCGACAATGCCTTGGCGCTGGATGCGACCGAAGTGAATTCGCTGGGCTTGCTCGGTATTCACGCCTTTAGTCAGCAGAATTATCGTCAAGCTATCGAGTATTGGGAAACCATTACAGAAGCGGCACCCAATCATCCGCAAATTGCATCGATTCGTGGTGGTATCGCAGAAGCTTATGGCCGGTTGGGTGAAACGCCGCCTTCTCAGGCCGCCGAGGAAGCCCCGGCTACATCGGCGGGTGTGGACCTTCGTGTGTCCATAGACGCAACGTTCAAAGAGCAGGTGCCTGCCGACACCACGTTGTTTATTTTCGCCCGCCCGGCAGGCGCGACAGGCGGTGCGCCGATTGCAGTCACGCGGTTAACGGCGGGAGCCTTGCCGGTTAATGTTCGTCTAGATGACAACTATGCGATGTCGCCGGAAGCGACCATTTCCGCTGTCGACGAAGTCGTCGTAGTGGCACGCTTGACCCGTAGCGGTTCAATCAGCGCCCAACCCGGCGATTGGCAAGGACAGGTCACAGCGGACGTTGTTGCGCCGGATGCCGCTGGCCAGCCGGTGGAACTGATCATCAACCAGCAGCTGACTAACTGATTCGCCTTTGAGCCCGGCCGGCTAGCTAGACAGCCCGGCCGGGTAAAGCGGAGCCAGTCTGTTTTGATCTTCCTTCCTAACGCCTCCTTGCCTTAGCTGAGTCACCGCTTTCGCCAAGTTATCTCTCACGGTCTTATCGGAATTCGCCGATTCTGGTGTTTTCGCAGCATAGAGGCTGGCCTGAAAATCTCGCAGTGCTTCATCAAGGTCGCGGCTGTTGCTGTGGCGAACGACATCGGAAGTATCGTTAAAGTTCGTCTCGGGGAATCGCTCCCGAGCCCAACGAACTAACAGCACCGGCGTTTCAGGTGCACCGCTTTGAATCGCAGCTGTGAGTTGTACAAAACGGTCTTTCTCGTTGCCGTTGACGGGGGGCGTATCGTTCACTTCTGAGGCTGCCTGTTTTCTGCGAGAGAACCACCAAAGTGCAACGGTGATCAACCAAAGGCTACCCAGCAACAGGGTGGTCCAGAGCCACGGAGAACGGCTGTCCGCATCGGTACCGGGGCTTGCTTCGGGTGTTTGGCCGGCTGTCGGCTCCGGCTGTGAAGGTTCGTTGACCGCCGGCGCTGCTGCAGTACCCCCACCTTCAATTCGGTAACTGCGGGCCGGCAAAACGGCTGCTTCCAATTGGTCGGTTTGGGTGTTCCACCAAGGTACCCGAACTTCCGGAATGGTGATCTCGCCTGAATGTACCGGAACCAGCGCAGCTTCGAGCTGGAGGGTAGACTCAAGCCCGTCTTGAGTGGGCTCAGTGGCTCTTCGGGGTTGTTCTGGGTAGTGCCGAAGGGCGCTCGGATAGGCCACCGTGAGCGGCGGGAGTGCCTCGGAGGGTAGGCCAGCCGCCTGCATGACAATGTTTCGGGTCAGATTGCTACCTGCCGTTAATACGTCGTTATCCGGTAGGCCGTCTTCAGCCAAAGCGAGACTGTCTGCTGGCAGCCAAGGCTGGTCTGCAGGGTAATCCGCGGGCACAGATTTTACTTGCACGGGGTAGAGCTGTTGGCTGTCTCTCAGGAACCGTAGAGCGCCGTTGGCCTCTCTGACTTGGCCTTCAAAACGGATGGCGGGCAGCTCCAAGTCTCCGGGCGTTTGCGGGAAAATGGCGTAACGCCGCTCCACCACACGGTACCGTTTGCCGCCGCGCTGAGTGGTGAACTCCCGCTGTTTACCCAGGCTTTCAATAACCGCGTCGGGGTGTTGCGGGTCAGAGAGTTCCCCTCGTATCAGGTTGCCCGAGAAATACAGCTGCACGGTCAATACCAGCTGCTCTTGCACGTAGACTTCGGCCTTGTCTGCAGACAGCTCAACAAAACTGTCACGGCTCGCGTCCGGTTGATCCGGGGGCGTGCCTGATACGACTTCGATGGTGACAGGCTTGGAAGTCGCTTCCTTAAATTTGAGTGCCGGGATGGTCAGGGTTCCGGAGCGTGTCGGCGCGAGTTGGTAGGTCCAGGTGATCTCGCCCACCATGTCGCCATTGACCGTTTGCACGCTGTAGCGTTGGTTGCGTGCGAGGATCTCGAAATCCGGTTCCACTTGCTCAATGTTCGGTGAAGGTAACTGCGACAGATCAAAGTTGAACAGGTTGCTGAGATTGAGTTCGATGTTCATCGACCCTTTTACCGTCAAGGTCAGTACTTCGCCCTCGTAGAGTTGATCCCGATCGGGCTCGGCTGTCAGCTCGTTGGCGAATAATGGGCCGGAAAGCAGGAACAGGAGGCAAAAGAGGGAAGACAGAAGGTTATTTACCATGGTGTATCGCCCTCGTCGCGTTGGGTCTGGCGTTGTTGATACTGTTGCAGGAACTTACGTTGCAGCAAGCCCCCCGGGTTGTCCGGCACTCGGCGTAGCAACTGTTCTTGCCCTTGGCTCAGGGGGTGCTCACTCACCGGTGCGGGAGCTTCGGCGCCGGGTGTCTGCTCTGAATGTTGCTCCGGTGGCTGCGCGTTAGTTTCTTGCTCGTTTTCAGACTGGCTCGGCTCTGGTTGATCCTGGGGCTGCTGACCGTCCTGATTTTGGTTTTCGGATGATTGTTGGTTTTCTTGATCCTGTTGTTCTCCGTTCTGGCTTTCGTTGCCATCGCTGGACTGCGAGTTATCGCCTTCTTGAGAGTCGCTGCTTTGGTTATCGGAATTGTTCTGTTGGGAGCTTTGGTCCTGATTCTCCTCGCCCTCTTGCTGCTGGTTTTGTTGTTGCTCCAGCAGTTGTTTTACCAGATTACGATTAAATTGGGCGTCGGCATGGTCGGGCTGTTCTTTCAGGACCTGCTCGTAGACTTCAAGTGCCTCTTCCAACTTGCTGGCCCGGGCCAGTGCATTGCCGCGATTGTAGTCGCCGTTAATATCGCCGGATCTTGAAAAGGCTTCGATGGCCGCTTCATATTTGCCAGCCCTGTAGAGAGCCGAGCCCCGCCAATCGGGTTGTTCCAAAACCTCGGCGGCATTATTTGGGTTTTGCTCGATCAGTTGCGGGCCACGCTGATCTTCTCTTTGCCACAGGCTATCCCAGTCCAGCGCCATTGCGGGCCTTGGTGCCATGGTAATTGGCAGTATGCAGAGCGCGAGAATGGCAAACGCCCCGCGGCGCCATCCCATCAGCAACAATGGGAGTGCCAACCATAGCAACCAATAACCATCGTCTTGCCGGCGGTTGATGGTGAGGCCATCCTCGCTTTCCAGCCCATCATCAGTCGCTTTGGGTTCTAAGTTCAATGCTCTAATGTCGGTGTCATCGAGCGTCATTTCGTGATTTTCTCCACCGGATTGGTGGGCCAGGTTCGCAAGCGCATCGGGGTTGGCTTTGGTAATCACGATGGTGTTCCCATCTCGAATGAAACCGTGACGGGGCAGGGGGATCGGGCCGCCTTCTTCGGTGCCAACGGTTAGAGTGCTGAGCGCGTAAGGCGTAACGATGAGTTGCTCATTTACCTTGCTTCGATAGTTCTCGGAAACATCATCGGCAATCAGAAGAATACGGCCACGCCCGGGCGCGCCATTGTTCAGTAGATTGATGGCTTCCTTCACGGCAAGGTCGGCGCGGTTGCCTTGGGCCGGCATAATCGTGGGTTCGAGCACGTTGAGCATGGCTTCAACGGTGCGGTGGTCTTCGGTCAGGGGGGTTACTACGTGGGCGTCACCGGCATACACCAGAAGCCCCGTAAGGCCGCCTTGGCGTGCCTCTAGAATATCCCGGATCTTGCGCTTTGCCAGAGTCAGCCTGTCCGGCTCGGTATCCGTGGCCAGCATAGATAAGGACAAATCCAGCGCAATCACCAGGCTGTCTTGCGGTTGCTTGAGCGGGGTTGGAGCTTGCCGCCAGCTAGGGCCAGCTAACGCAATGGCCAGAACGATAAGAGCAAGGCTAAAGGGCCAGAAGGGAGACACAGAGGTTCGATCAGACGCGTTGCCGCGACGGCGAATCAGTGGCTTGAGCAGGGCCGGGGAAATATAACGGCTCCAGCCGGCATCGCCTTGTTTCAGGCGATTTTGGAGCAGGTACATTAACGGAATAGCAAAGAGTAAACAAAGCCAAAGGGGCCGCAAAAATTGGAAATCAGCCACGATAAGCCTCCGTTTCCGGCGTAGAGCGAGAATTGGCGAAGCGGAAGGCCGTTAACAGCAGCCAGATCATTATGGCAAAGCCAGCTGGCCATACGAACAGCTCGGTCACAGGCCGGAAAAATTGCCCCTCCTGTTCAATGGGCTCCAGTTGATTGATGCTGTCGTAAATCATCTCAAGCTCTGGCAGGCTGCGGGCACGGAAGTACCGACCGCCGGTTTGGTCGGCCATTCGGTTAAGTAACTCTTCGTCCAGATCCCGGGACGGGTTTACCCGGCGGGTGCCAAGCAAGCCTTGTTGAATCACCGATTCAGCACCAATGCCGATGGTGTAGAGCCTTACGCCGGCTGCAGCGGCGATATCAATGGCTTTATCCGGGCTAATTTCGCCAGCAGTGTTGGCACCGTCGGTTAGCATGATGGCGACACGCTGTTCTTGTGGTCGGTCGCGCAGCCGTTTTACCGCAAGGCCAACAGCATCTCCGATGGCGGTCGCGCGCCCTGCCATGCCTAAACCGGATTCAAGCAATAGCGTCCGAACGGTTTCCCGGTCGAAGGTGAGGGGAGCTTGCACGTAGGGTTCTGTGCCGAAAAGAATCAAACCAAGCCGGTCGCCTTCCCGCTGATCGATGAAGTCGTTAAGCACTCGCTTTACCGCTTGCAGGCGATTGATGCTGCGCCCACGCAACACCATGTCTTGTTCTTCCATGCTGGGTGAAATATCGACGACCAACATCAGATCGCGTCCGGTGATAGGCATTTGAACTTGCTCGCCTACATGCTGAGGTCGGGCAAGTGCGACCACAAGGCAAAGCCAGGCTGCCAGAATCAACAACCTTCGCCACCAAGGATTGGTTTTGCCCTGAGTGCTGACTCCCGGCATATCGGCGAGCCAATGCCCGACAGGAATAACCGGTGCATCCACGGGCTCGCTCTGTTGCTTTCGTGAAATCAGCAACAGGGGCAGTAAAGCAAGTAGTAAGGCCCACGGATATGCAAGGCTGATCATAGCTGGGCCTCCAGCCAAAATGTTGCAAATGTCAGTGCATTACGAGGATCGATAGCCGGTTTGGGTTGCCAGGCAGCGGCAACCATCGCTTCTGCTGTCGGGCGAGATGCAATGCGGTCTTTGGGGAGGGTGTCCAGCAGGAACTCTACCCATTGGTCGCCGGTCATCGATTCTGGATGACGATGCTCGTGAGTTTGGCGTGCAACACGCTTGAGCAGTCGGTTCAAATCACCGTACCAACTAGGTTCGTTGCGTATCTGTTGGCCCAGTGTTGCCAGCTCGGCTTTGGCCTGACGCTTCCACAAGGTTCGCGCACGATGACGTTTCCAGGCCACCGCCAACGCGATTAATGCGATCAGACACAAGGCTGCAAGCAACCACCAACCTGGTGCTGGAGGCCACCAGCCACCGGTTTCAGGTAGATGAATATCTTTCAGCTGGGTGAGTGGATCTTGTGGGTTCATCAGATCCGTCCTCCCGGCCCAAGTTGAAGTCTCAAGGCTTCCGCCGGATTGTCCTGCGTCATGATGGTTGAAGTTTGTACGCCGGAGGTGCGAAAGCATTCGGCCAGCTGCTGTTCGTGGCTGGAAATTTTGTCCCGCCAGGCCCGTTGGAAATTCGGATTGCCTGCATCAAACCAGACCGGGCCTTCAGGCCCGGCAACTGCGAACTGGCCGCTGTGAGGCAGATCTTTTTCGAGCGGGTCCATTATTCTCAGAGCGCTCACGCTATTATGCCTCGCCAGCGCTCCTAACAAACTGGTGGTTTCGTTGGATAGATTCATGAAATCGCTGACGATGAAAATACGGCTGCCGGTGTGAGCGACTCGACGCGCTTCCGACAGCGCCTTGTTCAGGTTTGGGCCATCAGGAAGCGCCGGGTTTGGAGGAGTGCCGGGTTGATGCTGCAGTCTGGCCAGCGTATCCAATAGCCGTAAAAGCGATTTTTTGCGGCGAGCCGGCCGCAATACTTCAAGCTCCTGATGGTTGAACGCCAGCCCTCCTACCTGATCACCAGCCATAAGAGCCAGCCAGGCCAGAAGCGCGGTTATTTGAGCACTTCGGGCTTGTTTATAAGCGCCGGTGCTGGCGAAGAACAGGCTAGGCCCTAAGTCAGCGATGAGCAGGACTGGGCGTTCGCGTTCTTCTTCGAACAGTTTGGTGTGGGGCGATTGGCGCCGAGCCGTCACGCGCCAGTCAATACTGCGAATATCGTCGCCGGGCTGGTATTGCCGAACTTCGGCAAAGGTCATGCCCCGGCCGCGCTGGCGCGATTGCCTCAAACCAGCCTGACGGCCACGCACCTGCCGGGCTGAGGGCAGTTTCAAAGCTCTGGCATCGGCTTGTAAGCGAACCAGATCTTCCAGGGTGGCGTGGGTGACTGCTGTGTTGCCCATGGGTCTTTCTCTTGTCGCCGAAGCGGGTTTTGCAAACACGTCAGGCGGTTACCGGAACCCGGTCGATCAGCCTTTGAAGCACGGCGTCGGCGGTCATACCTTCGGCTTCCGCCTCGAAGGTCAGAAGAATTCGGTGACGAAGAACGTCAAAGGCCATAGTACGAATATCATCGGGGGTTACGTAGTCCCGACCGTCCAGCCAAGCCAGTGCCCGGGCGCAGCGGTCCAAGGCGATTGTGCCGCGCGGGCTGGCACCAAAGGCCGTCCAACGCGCCAGTTCCGGGTCGAGTACAGCGGCATCTCGAGTCGCCAGTATTAACGCCAGCAGATACTGCTCAACCGGTTCGGCCATATAGATATTGGAAATCTCCTGCCGTGCTTCCATCACCTGATCTTCTGTTAGACGAATGTCTACGTTCGGAATTCCCTGACGGTAGTCACTGCGGGCCAGGTGCAGAATCTCCCTTTCAGCATCGGCACTTGGGTAATCAATTACCACGTGCATGAGGAAACGATCGAGCTGGGCTTCGGGCAGTGGGTAAGTGCCTTCCTGTTCAATCGGGTTTTGGGTGGCCATCACCATAAACAGTTTCGGCAGCGGGAAGGTCTGCATGCCCACACTGATTTGGCGTTCGCCCATGGCTTCGAGCAGCGCAGATTGCACTTTTGCAGGGGCGCGGTTGATTTCGTCAGCTAACACCAGATTGTGAAATATGGGCCCACGCTGGAATTCGAACAGGCCGGTTTCAGCCCGGTAGATTTCGCTACCGGTAACGTCCGACGGTAACAGGTCCGGCGTGAACTGAATCCGGTGAAAATCACCTTCGATATGGTCGGCAAGGGCTTTTACAGCGGTGGTTTTTGCCAGCCCGGGCGCCCCCTCAACGAGGAGGTGGCCATCGGCCAAGAGGGCAATCAAAAGGCGGTCTACCAGCTTGTCCTGGCCGATGATGCGCTTTGCCAGTTGTGCTCTGAGGGCACCGAAAGTTTGCTGTAACGACATGAGGTTTACTGCTCTTGGTGTTTAAGGTCTGTTGGCGCCACCGAAATTGCGGCTAAGTAGTTGCCGAAGTTTTGAGGGCGGGCCAGCAAAAATCAAGGGTTTGACTATGCTTATGTGACGATAAGCGGATTACGTTTCTTTCACACAAACTAATTTGAGGTCGGATATGAACGCGCTGACAATCGCCAGCAAAGAGCAGTTTTTTGATCAGTTGTCAGAAGCCTTTGCAAAAAAGATTGCGAAGAGCGAAGCGAAGAAAATTGCCGAGTTCGCCCGGTTGCATTATGCCCATATTCCCTTGGAAGAACTGGTAAGCCGACGATTCTCCGATACCTACGGTGCGGTTCTGGCCGCTTGGCAGTTTTTGCAGAAGCGAACAGCCGATGAAACGCCGGTATCGGTATTCAACCCGGACCTCGAGAGTGACGGGTGGCAATCTACCCACACCGTTATTTTTATCTTGCATCCGAATATTCCATTCCTGATCGACTCTTTACGTATAGTGGTCAATCAGCGTGAGATCGGAACCCATTCGATCCAGCATTCGGTACTTCAGGTCGAGCGCGAGAAAACCGGCAAACTCAAAAAGATCCACGGCGCTAAAACGTCCGCTTCATCAGGTTATGAGGCATTTATCGTACTGGAAATTGATCGGCACACGTCGCCGAAGGATCTCAGCGGTCTTGAGGAAAATCTGCAAAGCGTGCTGCACGAGGTTCGCATTGCTGTCGAAGATTTTCCGGTTGTGCAAGACAAAGTTGCGGATATTATCAAAGAGCTCGATAGCACGAAGGCAGGTGTAAGCGCCGACGACAAGAAAGAAGCCAAGGCGTTCATGAGCTGGCTGGCGGACGACCACTTTACCTTCCTGGGTTACGACGAATACGATTTCGTGAAAGATAAAAAAGGCATGGTGGTACAGCGTGTCGCTAATTCAGAGCTGGGGATTTTTCGCGTTAATAACGAACGCCCGGAAAAAGTGCAGCTGAACGAACTGCCTCAGCGTACCCGTCACGCCATGACTCGAGCCGACGACATCTTTATATTCGCCAAATCGGCCCAGCGCTCGCGCGTGCACCGTCCAGCTTACCCGGACTATATCGCGGTCAAGAAATTCAACAGCAAAGGTGAAGTGGTAGGCGAGCGCCGCTTCCTTGGTTTGTACACCTCTCGTGTATACAACGAGCGCCCGGATGAAATTCCGTTGCTGCGCCGAAAGTTTGATGCGGTCATGGACGGCTCGGGCTTTATGCCGACCGATTATGCGGGCAAAGAACTCGTGCAGATTTTGACGCTGTATCCGCGCGACGAATTGTTTCAGATCGAAACGGATGAGCTGCTCAAAGTGGCGAAGAACATCCTGTATGTTCAGGAGCGTCGGCGTATTGAGCTGTTTATGCGTGAGGATGTCTACGGACAATTCGTGACGTGTTTGGCCTTTTTCCCCCGCGACATATACAACACCGAACTGCGCGTAAAAGTAGAGCAGGTGTTGATGGACCGATTGGGCGCCCACGATATTGAATTCGTGACGCATTTTTCTGAGTCCCCGCTGGCTCGGGTGCAATTCACCATTCGGGTTCCTCAGGTTGAAAATCGTGATCTGCCGCTGGCCGATATTCGCGATCAGGTGATTGATCTTGCTCAGTCATGGCGCGACGGGCTGGATGTGGCTCTGACCGAAGCCTTCGGCGAAGAGTCTGGTAACGAACTCTATCGTTTGTGGGCGAGTGGTTTCCCAGCCAGTTACGTTGAAAAGTTCTCCCCTCGGCGTGCTGCGGTTGATCTTGAGCACATCACGGCATCCGTGCGTGAGAAAGACCTGGCCATGAGCTTCTACAGGGCTCTGGAAGAAGATGAAAACACACTGCATTTCAAGTTGTTCTACCCGACCGAGCCCTTGCCGTTATCGGATGTGATGCCGATTTTCGAGAATCTGGGATTCCGGGTCATAGGAGAGCATCCGTTTGAAGTCACGAAGCGCTCCGGGCAATCGGTGTGGATTCATGACTTTACCTTGCAGGCATACTCTGGAGAGGCGCTGGATATTCATCGTATCCGCCCGATATTTGAAGAGCTGTTCCGCCGGGTTTGGCATGGTGAGGCAGAGAACGATGCCTTTAACCGGCTGATGCTAACGTCTTACATGGGCTGGCGTGAAATTGCCTTGCTGCGCACTTACGCCCGTTATATGCGCCAGATTCGTTTCTCGAACAGTCAAACGTTTATTTCCAACACCTTGGTGAATCACGTCAATCTGACCAACCTTTTGCTGGAATTTTTTGATGTTCGGTTCAATCCGGAACGTTATAAGAGTGCCGCGAAATGCGAGGCGGCGCAGCAAAAGCTGGAAATTGAATTTCACGCAGGCTTGGACAACGTTGATAACTTGAGCGAAGACAGGGTTCTGCGGCTCTATCTCGAGTTAATGCAGGCAACCCTGAGAACCAACTACTTCCAGCCAGGCGATGAAGGCAAGTCAAAGCCATATATCAGTGTGAAGTTTGATCCGACTCGTATTCCGGATGTGCCGCTTCCGTTGCCGATGTTTGAAATCTTCGTCTACTCACCGCGTGTAGAGGGCGTGCACTTGCGAGGTGGCAAGGTTGCCCGGGGTGGCTTGCGATGGTCGGATCGTTACGAAGACTACCGCACCGAAGTGTTGGGGCTGGTGAAGGCCCAGCAGGTTAAGAATGCAGTCATCGTACCGGTGGGTGCCAAAGGTGGATTCGTGGCCAAGCAGCTGCCGTCGCCGTCAGACCGTGAGGCCTTCCAGGCAGAAGGGAAAGAAGCGTATAAAACGTTCATACGGGGCTTGCTGGATATTACCGACAATTTGGTGGATGCCGGCATTCAGCCCCCCGAGCAGGTTGTGCGGCATGACGAAGACGATCACTACCTGGTTGTGGCCGCCGACAAAGGAACTGCGACTTTCTCCGACATCGCTAACGGCCTGGCAGCGGAATACGGCTTCTGGATGGGCGATGCCTTCGCTTCCGGTGGCAGTAATGGCTACGACCACAAGAAGATGGGCATTACCGCCCGTGGTGCCTGGGTGTCTGTAGAGCGTCACTTCCGTGAAATGGGGATCAATCCTGCCGATGATGAATTCACTGCTATCGGTATTGGTGACATGGGCGGCGACGTTTTTGGTAATGGCTTGCTGTGTTCTGAGAAAACACGGTTGGTGGCGGCATTCAACCACGTACACATTTTCATCGATCCGAACCCGGATGCCGCAAAAACTTACAAAGAGCGTAAGCGGTTGTTCGAAATGCCGCGCTCGGCATGGACGGATTTTGACTCGAAATTGATCTCGAAAGGTGGCGGCGTGTTTAGCCGTACTGCAAAATCCATCGCGCTGACGCCTGAAATCAAGAAGCTGCTTGGCATTACAGCCGATAGCGTTCCGCCGAATATGCTGATCGGCCATATCTTGAAGTCCGAAGTAGACCTGCTTTGGGTGGGCGGCATTGGAACCTACGTCAAAGGTGCATCAGAGAGCCACGCGGATGTTGGGGATAAAGCCAACGACGGCGTGCGCATTAATGGCGGAGAGTTACGCTGCAAAGTGGTCGGGGAAGGCGGCAACCTTGGCTTCACCCAGCTTGGTCGGATTGACTACGCCCTCAATGGCGGGCGTTTGAACACAGACTTCATTGACAACGCCGGTGGTGTGGATTGTTCAGACCACGAGGTCAATATGAAGATTCTGCTCAATCGCGCCGTGGCTATGGGCGATCTGACCCAAAAACAGCGTAATAAAATGCTTGAAGACATGACCGATGATGTGTCTGCGCTCGTGTTGAAGAATAACTATCGCCAGACACAGGCCATCAGTATTGCCAACGAAGATACCTTCATTCGGCTGGAAGAGTACCGTCGTTTGATGAATTCGTTCGAAAGCGAAGACAAGCTTAACCGGGGGCTGGAGTTCCTGCCGGACGACGAGGCATTGTCTGAGCGGAAACTGATCTCGAAAGGCCTGACCCGGCCTGAGTTATCGGTGCTAATTTCATACGTGAAAGGGGACCTTAAGCAAACACTGATGGACAGCAGTTTGCCGGATAACCCACTGCTTGAAGGGGAAATGTACAAGGTTTTCCCGAAAGAGCTTACAAGCAAGTTCAAAACGGAATTGGGCGAGCACCAGTTGCGGCGGGAAATCATCGCCACACAGATTGCGAACGACATGGTAAACCACATGGGGATTACCTTTGTTGAGCGCTTACAGCAATCAACCGGTGCCGACCCGGCAACCATTGCATTGGCTTGGATTATTGCCCGGGACGTGTTCCGCATAGATAACTGGTGGGACCGGATCGAAGCCTTGGATTACCATGTATCGGCAGAGCTTCAGTTGGAGCTGATGCAGGATCTGATGCGCTTGATGCGCCGGTCTGTGCGCTGGTTGCTACGCAACCGCCGTGCAGAACTAAACATCCAGACCCACATGGAGCGGTTCGCCGATAGTGTTTGGGCCATTACTTCGAATCTGCCGGAATATCTGGGCGTACAAGCGAAGGCGGATTGGGAAAAACGCAACGAAGAGCTGGTGGCGGCCGGTATTCCGAAAGATCTGGCGTCGGTACTTTCCGGTACGGGGTATTTGTACTCGTCATTGGGTGTCATCGAAGCCAAAGAGACAACAAAGATGCCGCTCAAGGCTGTGGCAAATTTGTATTACGACTTGGGCGACCGGCTCGATCTGAATTGGTTTGCGGATGCCATTGCGGCCTTGACCCCGAACTCCCATTGGCAGGCCTTGGCGCGGGAAAGCTTCCGTGAAGATCTCGATTGGCAGCAGCGCGCATTGACCACCGGCGTCCTGCAGCTGGCGGGCAAGGCCGAAAAAGTGCCGGAGTGTGTGCAAGCATGGGAAGAAAAAAATCAGCACATGATTGAGCGCTGGAACAGCATGCTGGCGGAGCTGAAAGGCGTACGAGAGCCTGAGTACGCGATGTTCTCCGTGGCGCTGCGCGAGCTGTTGGATTTGGCCCAAAGCACACTTCACCAGCAGCCTGACGAGTAAGATCAGGCGTAAATAGAGTGATAAAAGCCCTGATGATGCCCTGATGGCAGACTCAGGGCTTTTTTCCGGTTAGCATACGGGCTTTTCAGCATCACCTTCAGGCCGGCTTGCCATGTCTTCACTACCGAATACTCACGAAGTTCTCCTCCGCAATGCTCATTTATTGAATGGTCGTGTGGCCGTTTTGGGGCTTTCTGATCCCGGTTTGTTACCGCAATGTCCTTCTGCAGGGTTGGTGATGACCGAGCATGCAGGTGTGTTCAAAGCGTTGGCGCCGCACACAGACTGGCAGCAGTGCTTTGGTTACGACACGGGAGGTTTGCAATCCAGCTCTTTCGACACGGTCATCGTGTTTTTGCCCAAGGCGCGGGCAGAGCTCAACGTACGCTTAGCTATGGCGCAATTTCTAGGTTGTTCGGGGGCAAGCCTGGTGATGATCGGTGAGAAAAAAGAAGGCATTGCTGGCGGCTCTAAACAGTTTCTTCAGTCCGTGCCCGATGGTATGAAAATTGACAGTGCCCGACACTGCCAGGTTTGGAGTGGTACAAACAGTCAGCCCAAAGGCGTGTTCGCACTGGAAGACTATCTGGAATGGACACCGGTTAGTTGTGCCGGCGTTGAAGTATCTGTTGCCGGTTTGCCGGGCGTATTCAGTGAGGGTGAGCTGGATGGAGGGACTCGGTTACTGCTGGAGAACCTCGCAGAAAAGCCATTATCTGGTGAAAAAGTACTGGATTTTGCCTGCGGTGCTGGCGTTATTGGTAGCTGGCTCCAGTGTTATCGGCGTGCAGCGGGTGATGAACCCGGAGTGGTCGATGGGGTAGACGTACAAGCGCAAGCGGTAGCCTGCGCCAAGGCAACCTATGAACGGGCAGGTGCGCAGGGCGAAATACATGCGGAAGATGGACTGGCGGGGCTGAAAGGTCGTTGGCAAGCGGTTGTGACAAATCCGCCGTTTCATTCCGGTGTAAAAACCGATACATCGATGACCGAACAGTTTATTCGTCAGGTTGCGAAGCACTTGGTGCCCGGTGGCGAACTGAGATTAGTGGCGAACAGCTTTTTGCCCTACGAAGCTCTATTGCAGAGGTTTATCGGCCCGGTGCAAACACTGGCTCAAGATAAGCGATTTACCGTGTATCGAGCGTTTCAGCGGGTGCCGCGCTGAATTTCAGGCATAAAAAAACCCCTGGGGAGGGGTAAAAAAGCATGTGCAGAAAACGATCGGTCAATCGGCAGGGTGCCGATTCTCTGACCGAAAAGGGTTTTCGGCGTGAACAAGGCTAATTTAGGGTTTATTTCTAGAGTAAACAGCCTAAAAACATTATTTAACTGAAATTGGCGGCCGGATGCCTGAAATGACAAGTGAAGTGCTCGAAATTGCTGGCAAGAGTTTAGTTTTGGCGCGGCCTGGCATTGCGGCCTCAACGTTGAGAGCATGGGATGCCGCCGACGAGCTGTTATTAGATGAAGCTTTGAGGCGTGTAACTACGGAACACCGGGTTCTTGTGGTAGACGACACCTTTGGCGCTTTGACGATAGGGCTGAGCGAGTTCGCGCCGGTTTCAGTTGCTGATAGCGCAAGTTTAGAAGCTGCATTAAAGGTCAACGCTGACCTGAATAAATCACGGCCGAACCCACCGAAACCGCACAATTGGCTGAATCCGCCGGACGGGCCGTTTGACCTTGTAGTGATGCGAATCTCTAGGCAGGCCGAGTATCTGGCTTGGCTGCTGCGTTGGGTGAACGCTCAGTTGGCAGAAAACGGCTGTTTATTGGCTGGAGGCATGATTAAACATCTGCCCGAACGCAGTGTCGACGTGTTTTCCGACGCGGTGGTGACACAGTCGGTCCTTCCCGCGAGGAAGAAAGCCCGGGTTGTTGTCTGCGGCCGTGGCAACGAAACTCTGGATGCGTGGTCAGCTATCTGGAAAGGGTATAAGCAAGACGATCTGCCGGCTCGGGTAGAAGCCATGCCTGCGGTGTTTTCAAGAGAACGCTTGGATATTGGCACCCGTGAATTGCTGCCCATAGTGAAACCAGCGGTCAAAGCGCTAGATTCCGAAGCCCGCGTACTTGATCTTGCATGCGGCAACGGCGTGCTGGGGCTTACTGCATTGGCTTGCCGGGATGATATCGCTCTCACGTTTAGTGATGTTTCCAGTCAGGCGGTTGCCAGCGTGGAACATAACCTCGAGCGCAGTGGTTACATGGGCCGCGCGCAATTGCATCACAGTGACGGAGTGCCGCAGGAAAGTGGGCAGTATCAGTTGATCTTGCTGAACCCTCCGTTTCATGAAGGCGGCGTAGTCGGGGACCATATTGCACAGAGGCTGTTCAAAGAGGCTGCTGAGCATCTTTCGGCGAACGGGCGGGTGTTGATGGTAGGTAATCGGCACTTGGGCTATCACCGCACTCTGAAACGCTACTTTAGATCGGTGCAGCAGCGGGCGGCAAACCCGCGCTTTGTGGTGTTTGAAGCGTCGCTATAGCGGTTTGAATCAAACTGTCGTAGTAGGGCGGTCGTACCCCAGACGTGCGAGCGTATCAACGATGGTTTGTGTCTGGCTGTCTACTTCAATGTTGACTGCTTGACCTTGGTCGACGCTGCCGAAGGTGGTCGCGCGAAGTGTTTCAGGAATCAAGTACACGTTGAAACGATTAGCCTCGACCTCACCAACAGTCAAGCTGGCACCATTGATGGCAATAAAGCCTTTCGGGAATACGTACTTCATCCAGTTTTCCGGCACTTCAAACCATAGGGTCACGTTGTTTTCGGTTCGAATAATCTCTGCTAATTGAGCAGTGGTATGCACATGCCCGCTCAACAAATGCCCGCCAATCTCATCGCCAATCCGAGCTGCCCGTTCGAAGTTCACTTCGTCGCCTATCTTGAGCTGCCCAAGAGTTGTTAATCGAAGGGTTTCTTGCATGGCATCGAAATAGAGCTGCTGGCCTTCCTGCCGCGTTACCGTCATGCAAGTACCGTTAATGGCCACGGAGGCACCAATCGTTACCCCATTTACTTTGTCTTCAGGAAGTTCAATAACGAGGGTGTTCAGGCCCGGTGTTGTATGGATTTCGATTACTTTGGCAATTCCCTGAACGATACCGGTAAACATAAACCGTCTCCTGACGTGCGATGAATGGCGAAAGGATACCGGCGGTGGCGCCGGTTGCCAAGGAGTAGCACCGGTTGAAACCCACTCAAGCTTTAGCGCCTGTGGTCGATAACCAAATCAATCAAAGCATTCAATAGTGGGAATCTCATGGCGGACAATGCCACAACAACTATGGCTGGAGGTGTTGATTCACCACCCGCCCAACTCCGTGCAGGTAGACCGGCCGATCCTACCGCCGTTATCCAGAACGACCTCGATAACGGCGGCGATGCGGATCAGCCAGAAAGCAAGGCTACAGAGCGTGGCGAGCAATCTGGTCAGGCCAGTCCCGGCGTTGAAAATGAGCAAAGCCAGCAAGATGATGAGCACCGCCAAGCCCAAACAGAATTGAAAAACCTCAGGTTGATGCTGAGGCAATGTGACCGCGTTCTGCTGATGGACTTTGACTTACTGTCGATGTCGGACTGGCCTGATAATTACTCGTTGGCGCAAGCACGGCGGCGTCGTGATCTTTGGTTGTTGTCTGCCTTGGTGGCGGCGACGTTGTTTCTGAGTGGATTAACAGGTTTCGTGCCAGCGTGGGTTGCCGGCGGAGCCTTCGGGGCCAGTGTAATCATTCTTCTTTTGGGCGTGCCGGCTATTCGGCGTATCTACACCAGCAAGCCTTCTTATCTGGATTTGGTATGGCGACGGCAGACTATGTTGAGCGATGCCCGCAAACATATTGCACACCTGGAAGGGAGCGAGGGGCTGGTTTGGCAATGTGCCCGAATGGCCCGCTATAACGCAAGTTTGCGGCATGGTCGCTTTAGCGACATGATCCGGCTATCTGAGCAGAGGGTTCTACCCCGATGCCTCACAAAGCGAGAAAATTTTCGGCATTATCTGATCTACATGCTGGAAGCAGAAAGAGCTTACAATAAAATCCAGCAAGCATTTTTGGATGGCAACCAAATGGCCATAGATAAGGGGTGGCAAGAGGTGGCAGCAACCCCCGAGCCTCGTGCTTGACATTATCAGCTCTCAAACGTATGTTTCAAACAGACGTTTGTTAGAGGCGCTGATAACAAGATGGCACAATCAGATACCGTAGATCGCATTCTCGATGCAGCTGAAGAGCTTTTCGCGGAGCGTGGGTTCGCAGAAACTTCGCTTCGTATGATTACCAGTAAGGCTAACGTAAATCTGGCTGCGGTCAATTACCATTTTGGCTCAAAGAAAGCGCTGATCCATGCGGTATTTGCGCGTTTTTTGACGCCATTCTCATCGACACTGGAAATCGCGTTCGACGAGTTAGAACAGAAGTGTCAGGGTACCCCCCCGACGTTGAGCCAGACTCTCTGGGTATTGACCGAAAGTGCGATACGTATGCCTCAGCGCAATGAAAATGGTATTTCTATCTTCATGCGTTTGCTGGGCCTTGCCTATACGCAATCCCAGGGGCATTTGCGCAAGTTTTTGGAGCAGGAATACGGGCAACCCTTCAGCCGTTTTATGAGCCTGTTGAAAGAAGCCACGCCGGAGCTGTCTGCTGTTGATCGATACTGGCGGATACAGTTCATGTTGGGCGCAACAGCGTTCACGATGTCCAGTAGTGATGCTTTGATCGATATACTCGACAACAAACTCGGTGTACAGGCATCGGTTCAGGAGATTGCCGCTCGTTTGGTACCTTTCCTTGCCGAGGGTATGAAGGCGCCCGATAAATTACAGGTTCCCCCAACGCTCTCGGGTACTACGGTTGCCTGAACTCCCCGCCCTCAGGTAGGCTTCCCTCTGGTTTTTGCCCGAGGGAGCTTACGCTTTGAATACCCCATGGCCCCAGCGGGCGCATATTCACATTTCTCTCGACGATCAGTCGCTTAGGCTGCTGGCGGATGACGGCGCCCTGTTAGCCGAGTACCCGGTATCTACCGCGCTAAATGGCGCCGGTGAGCGTGATGGCAGTGGTTGCACCCCTAGGGGCAAGCACTATATTCGAGCGCGAATTGGCGATGGGCAGCCGCTGAATGCGGTATTCCGCGGGCGCCGGCCAACCGGTGAGATTTACGCGCCGGACCTTGCAGCAGCATACCCCGATCGCGACTGGATCCTGACACGCATACTTTGGCTGTGCGGCCGGGAATGGCAGCGCAACCGTGGGCCTGGTGTCGATACCTTCCGACGTTTCATATACATTCATGGAACACCTGATACCGAGCCGATGGGTATACCAATGTCCCATGGTTGCGTGCGGATGAGGAGCAGGGATTTGCTAGAATTGTTTGAGCGTGCGCCAGTGGGTATGCACGTGACAATTGAATAGATTGACGAGCCCCGAGGGAAAAGATGATTGGAAATATCTTACGCATAATGAACGAGTGGATTGAACAGTTCGGAATGCTTACCGAAGGGTGGCGTGCTGGAATCCTGATTTTTGCCGTGGTGTTCGGTACAGCCATTGTGGCCTTTATTGTTGGTCGTGTGGTTCTATACCTCGAGAACAAATTCAGTCATACGCGAAACCTCTGGGATGACGCAGTCCTGCATGCCAGCCGGCGCCCGCTGGTAGCGTTTGTCTGGTTGCAGGGCGTGTATTGGGCCGCTGAAATTGCCCATCACTTCTCTGATGCCGAGGTGTTTACCGCTAACGAAATCGTGCTGAAAATCGGTTTTATGTGGGTGGTCGTTTGGGCACTGTTCGGGCTGGTGAAGCAAGTTGAGAAAGTTTTGGTGTCACCCGTCAAAATGCGCAAACCCATGGACTTCACCACGGTAAATGCCATTAGCAAGTTGCTTCGTGCGGTCATCGTGATTACCGCGGTGCTCACCGGATTGCAGACTCTGGGCTTTAGTATTTCGGGGGTTCTGGCCTTCGGTGGTGTGGGTGGTATCGCCGTCGGTTTTGCAGCGAAAGATTTACTGGCTAACTTTTTCGGCGGTTTCATTATCCATTTGGATAGACCGTTCAAGGTAGGGGATTGGATCCGCTCGCCCGACCGTAACATTGAAGGCACGGTGGAGCACATTGGTTGGCGTTTAACGACCATTCGCACCTTTGATAAGCGCCCGCTTTACGTGCCGAACGCGGCCTTTACCGTTATTGCGGTGGAAAACCCGTCACGCATGACCAATCGCCGAATTTCCGAAACCATCGGGATTCGTTACGCGGATGTGCAATCCATGAAAACGATTGTGGATGATATCCGCGACATGCTTAAGAACCACAACGAAATTGACGCCAATCAGACCTTGATCGTGAATTTTCTGGCGTTTAATGCCTCTACGCTCGATATCATGATTTACACCTTCACCAAAACAACGGACTGGGTGCGGTTTCATGGCATCAAGGAAAATGTGCTGCTGCAGGTTAGTGACATCATCGAGGGTCACGGTGCGGAAGTCGCCTTCCCGACGCGTACGTTGCATTTGCCGGACGGTGTAACCGTCAGCAATCAAAACGCGCAGGAGAAGAGCGAGAAGCGCGGCGATAATGCCGCCCGTGAGAACCCCGATTACAATGAAAATCAAGGTGAGGCGCATGCCCGCGACGACGGTGCAGATTCCGGAGAAGGGGGAAATGCAGATGGCGATTAATCGTCCAATAGGTGTTATTGGTGGAACGGGGCTCACGCAGCTGAGTGAGCTTCAAATTTTAGGCAAAGAGGCTGACCGTAACCGCTGGGGTGAGCCCTCCGATGTCTTGGTTAACGGCATGCTGGGGGAGCAGCCAGTGGTTTTTTTGGCTCGTCACGGCAATCCGCACCGGATACCACCACACCGGGTGAATTACCGGGCCAATCTACAAGCGCTATACGATGCCGGTGTACGGACGGTAGTGGGTGTTAATGCCGTTGGCGGAATCCACTCGGCGATGGGGCCTGCCCATGTGGTGATTCCCCATCAGCTAATTGATTATACTTGGGGTCGTGCCAGCACCTTTTTCGAAGATGACCTCGAGCATGTAACCCACATCGACTTTACCCATCCCTACGATCACGATGGGCGCGCTCTGTTGATTGAGTCGGCCGCAGCGTTGAAGGTCGAGTTTTCCGATTTCGGCGTTTATGGCGCTACCCAAGGTCCACGGCTTGAAACAGCCGCCGAGATTCGCCGTCTTGAACAGGATGGTTGTGATCTGGTGGGAATGACCGGCATGCCAGAAGCCGTGCTGGCCGCCGAGTTAGGTATGCGTTATGTGTGTCTGGGCTTGGTGGTGAACTGGGCGGCCGGGAAGTCTGATCACATCATTACAATGGATGAGATTGAAGCGGCCATCGAGCAGGGCATGACAGGCGTCAAGCGTATTTTAGAGCGCTCAATGGCCAAGCTAGGCGAGCTGGAGCCTTTGTCTACAGCTTCCTGAAGAATACCAGTACGCCGATAGTGGGGGAATCGATGAAGTGGATTTCCTGACTGCGCATACGGCGGGTTTCTTTAATCCAAGTTACCAGCTCGGCAGGCACGGGTTTCGCGATGGTGGGCTGAGTATTCTCTGCGATGTCTGCTATGGTGCCTGTTTGCTCGGGCTCGGCGGCTTCTTCTTCCCCGTTAACTGTTTTAACGGGGGCTTCCGAGGCCTGGCTATCTTGCCAATGGTTCAGGTGAACGCCCACGTGAAGATAGCGCTTTCGGTCAATTTCAATGTGGCCTTCCACGGCTGTTTGCTGCGCCCCGGTTAGCCAATCGCCAACGGCCACTCTCAGGGGCGACCCGTTGTAGTTCGGCGGGAAGTTCTGATACCAGCCGGCTGCGGCCAGAACCCGATAGTTCCCGCTGTTCTCCAGACGACTGGCCGCTCGGCCCAGATGCAGTTCGTTTCTACCGGCGAGCTTTAAATCTGAGCTGCGGCGGCCATTGGCGTCTTCAACCCAAAGTGATTTCGCAACATTGCGCGAAGACTCGATTTGTTTACCCGCCATCTGTTCTTCGATAGACGCAGGATCAACCAACCGTTGAAGAATCACGATTTCCGCTCGATAGAAGTTTTTTCGGCCTTCCTGAGCTTGGGCGTTTGTCGCCGGCAGTAGCGTGAACGCAAGGGCCAAGGCGGCGCTTGTCAGCAAGGGTTTAGATAAGCGTTTCATGGCTTGCAAGTGTCTCACTCCGGCTAAATCAGGTTGGTTCAAGAAGCCTTGGCTTTTGAGTCATGAGGGCCAAGCTCGCTCAGCATGGCTGCGATGGCGTCGAGTTTACCATTGGTTGAGTCATCATTCAGCCGGAAGCGGAAGCTGTTGGCGCCTTCTAGCCGGTATGTGTCCGGTGCGGATTGCACTTTTTTAACCAGAATCAGCGGATCAACCGGGGTGCTGGCGCCAAATTCCAGACGTACCCATTCCTTGCCAGCGTCCACTTTATCGATGCCCAGGCCTTCCGCCATTAATCGGAGCTGAGTCTGGCGTACAAGATTTTTGGCGGGCTCCGGCAATAATCCAAAGCGGTCAATCATTTCAACCTGAAGTTCTTTTAATTCGGTTTCTTCTTTTACGCTGGCGATGCGTTTATACAGCATCAAGCGATTGTGAACGTCTGGCAGGTAATCTTCGGGAATGATCGCCGGAATACGAAGGTTCATTTCCGTGCCGTGGCTCAGTGGCAGCTCCGCATTGGGTGTTCGGCCCTCGCGAATGGCCTTCACTGCTTCATCTAATAACTGCATATATAAAGTGAAGCCGATGCTTTCGATCTGGCCGCTTTGTTCGTCGCCCAATAATTCGCCTGCGCCTCGAATCTCTAGATCGTGAGTGGCTAGCATGAACCCGGCGCCAAGATCCTGAGCTTCTGAAATCGCATCCAGTCGCTTCTTGGCATCAGCGGAAATGCTCTTGGGTGGTGGCGTCAGCAGATAAGCATAAGCCTGATGGTGCGAACGGCCAACCCGGCCGCGCAGTTGGTGAAGCTGGGCCAGGCCGAATTTATCCGCTCGTTCGATAATGATGGTGTTGGCGCTGGGTACATCGATGCCGGTTTCAACAATGGTGGTGCACACCAGAACGTTGAAGCGTTTGTGATAAAAATCCGACATGACCTGTTCCAACTGGCGCTCCCGCATTTGGCCGTGTCCAACGCCCACTCGGGCTTCCGGGATTAGCCTGCGGAGGTCTTCGGCCGTTTTCTCAATGGTGGAAACGTCGTTGTGCAGAAAGTAGACCTGACCACCACGGAGAATTTCACGAAGAATGGCTTCTTTCACCATGGCTTCGTCCCGTTGGCGAACGAAGGTTTTTACCGAGAGGCGGCGAGCGGGCGGGGTGGCGATTATCGAGAGGTCGCGCAGGTGCCCCATGGCCATGTTCAAAGTTCTCGGAATCGGCGTTGCGGTGAGATTGAGCATGTCGACTTCAGCGCGTAGGGCCTTCAACTTTTCCTTTTGCTGAACGCCGAAGCGGTGTTCTTCATCAATAATGACCAAACCCAGATTTTTGAATTTCACGTCGCCTTGCAGAAGCTTGTGAGTGCCGATAACAATATCCGCTTTGCCTTCCTCTATGGCGGACATGGCTTTACTGGTTTGGGTGCCGCTTCTGAATCGACTTAGCAGTTCAATGGAAACCGGTGTATCTGAAAAACGGTCACGGAAAGACTCGTAGTGTTGTTGGGCCAGCAATGTTGTTGGCACCAAAACAGCAACCTGTTTGCCGGACCAAGTGGCCAGAAAAGCTGCGCGCATCGCAACCTCGGTTTTTCCAAAACCAACGTCGCCGCATACCAAGCGATCCATCGGTTGATCACTGGTCATGTCTTCGAAGACAGCTTGAATTGCAACTTGCTGATCCGGGGTTTCCTCAAATGGGAAGCCTGCAGCAAAGGCTCGATAGGCTTCTTTAGGGTCCTCGAACTGGAAGCCTTTTCGGGCTTCCCGGCGTGCATACACATCCAGCAGCTCGGCTGCCGTGTCGCGGATCTTCTCCAGCGCTTTTTGCTTGGCGTTGCTCCAGCGGTCGGTCCCTAGCTTGTGCAGGGGCGCGTGTTCTTCGTCAGTGCCGGCGTAGCGCGAAATCAGATGCAGACTAGAAACCGGAACGTACAATTTCGAGCCGCCGGCGTATTCCAGTGTCAGAAATTCATTGGATTCACCACCGGCACTGATGGTTTCGAGCCCTTTGTAGCGGCCTACGCCGTGGTCAATGTGCACCACCGGTGACCCGATTCGAAGCTCCGACAGATCTCGATAACCGGCATCGTCCACTTCCGTTGGCTTTTCACGGCGCCGGCGTTGCAGTACCCGCTCGCCAAACAGAGCGGTTTCAGTGATCAGAGCCAGGTTTTGTTCGGGCAACACCATGCCTTGTTCCATCGGGGCAATGGTAATTGCCAGGCTGGTGTCGTTTTGAGCGAGAAATTCCTGCCAGCTAGTCACGGTGCTCAGTTTAAGTTTCTGGCTCTCTAGGTTTTCGATCAGTGCTTCGCGGCGACCTGAAGACTCGGCGCAAATGAGGACGCGGCCCGGAAAATCGTTGAGAAAGCGTTTGAGTCGTCCTGCCGGGTCGGCCGCGCGGCCGTCCATGGCGATATCGGGTAGTGCCTCAGCGGCGCAATTAGCAGAGCCAGCACCGGATGTCGGCTCTGGGCTGCAAGTGACCCGGGGATAACGTTTTAACTGGCCAAGCGCCTCTTCTTGTAACAGAAAGAGCTCGGCAGGCGGTAAAATCGGACGCAGGCGGTCGTGCCGTCTGTCCTCGTGTCTAGCATGGGTTTCGCTGTCGAATGCTTGAATAGCATCGTTCAAGCCATCTTCTGTAAAGACCAAGGTGGACGCTGGCAGATAATCGAAGAGCGTCGCCGTTTGCTCAAAGAACAACGGCAAATAATATTCGATGCCGGGAGGGGTAATGCCGTTGCTCACATCCTGATAGACCGGGGAGTCTTTATCCGAGTGAGGGAAGTATTCAAACCACCGGTTGCGAAACCCGGAGCGTGCTTCTTTATGCCAAGGGAATTCGTGTGCGGGTAGCAGCTCGATTTGTTCGATGCGCTCGATTGAGCGCTGAGTTTCCGGGTCGAAGGTTCTTAGAGTTTCGATTTCATCGTCAAACAGGTCTATTCGGTAGGGCAGGTTGGAGCCCATCGGGTAGATATCGAGAATTGCGCCCCGAACTGCGTATTCGCCGTGCTCGTACACGTTTTCAGCATGGTGGTATCCAGCAGCTTCCAGTTGCATGCGCCAGTTGTCGATGTTCAGTGTCTGACCGGTTTTTAGAAGTAAAGTGTTGCCTTGCAAATAGCTGGGCGGTGCCAGCCGGTGCATCAAGGTTCGTGCCGGAACGATTAAAATACCGTGATCAGTAGACGGCAGACGGTGCAGGGTGCGAATGCGCCGGGAAGTGATGTCCTGATGGGGAGAGAAAAGGTCATAGGGCAGAGTCTCCCAGTCAGGTAGCGATAACAGCTCCAAGCCGTCTTCAGAGATAGCTGCGCCGTCCTCTTCGGGCGGCAGGCTAAGGAAAAACCGAACCGCTTGCTCTAGTCGAATGGCCTCATCGGTGCTTCTGGTGACGACGAGTGTCAAGCCTTTGTGGCTTCTTGCACTTTCACAGATTGCGAGAGCCTGACTGCAGCCCTGCAGCTGCCCCCATTTTCTGTGATCGGCTGCTTGCGCGGGTGCTGCGGGCGCGATCAGAGAAATGTTCGCGAAGGTGTTGGTTGAACCTTGAGCCATGGGCTTGGCCGTCTCCTAGTTTGAGGCGTCTGGGAACCGAAAGCGCATCATTCTATCGCTCAAGGATTGAAGTGTCATGGTTGCTGCTTGTTATAGGGATACACAAAGCCATTTGCCGTGAGGCTCGTTAAGTTGGATAATGTGCGCCTCAAAATTACTCCCCAGTGCTAAACGAGGTTTCAACCGTGAGTCACGACAAGATCAACCAGCATCTGTCCAACTGGACTGAACGAGAGTCTACCGCGGAAGCCATGATTCCGCTGATCGGCCGTCTTTACCGTAAAAACAATGTAGTGACTTCTATTTACGGTCGCTCGATCATTAATCAGTCTGTGATCGACATCCTGCGGGCTCACCGTTTTGTTCGTCAGGTTGAAGACAGCGAACTGTCTGTGCACGACACCATGCCTATTCTGCAAGAGATGGATAAGCTGAATCTGGGTCGCGCTCACGTGGATATCGGTAAGCTTGCGGTCAAATTCAGAGAAGAAGGTGGTGACCTTGTTGACTTCCTGAAGCGTGAAATCGGCTCTATCGTTGGCGAGTACGAAGCTCAGTCTGTACAAGATGCCAACAACGACACCAAAGACGTGGTTCTATACGGTTTTGGTCGTATCGGTCGTCTTCTGGCTCGTATCCTGATCGAAAAAGCGGGTGGCGGAAATAACCTGCGTCTGCGCGCAATCGTTGTGCGTCAGGGCGGCGCTGAGAATGATCTCGAGAAGCGTGCCAGCTTGCTGCGTCGTGACTCTGTGCACGGACCTTTCAACGGCTCCATCACGGTTGACGAAGAAAATTCTGCCCTGATCGCTAACGGCAACTTCATCAAAGTGATTTACTCTGGTGGTCCTGATCAGGTGGATTACACCGAATACGGCATCGATAACGCCATCGTTGTAGATAACACCGGTATCTGGCGTGATGAGGCTGGCCTTGGTCTGCATTTGAAATCCAAAGGCGTTAGCAGGGTGATTCTGACGGCTCCGGGTAAAGGCGATATCAAAAACATCGTTTACGGCATCAACAGCGACTGGATCACCGAAGACGACAAGATTCTATCTGCCGCTTCTTGTACGACTAACGCCATCACCCCGGTGCTGAAGGCGATTAACGACGAATTCGGTATCGAAGATGGTCATGTTGAGACGGTTCACTCTTATACTAACGACCAAAACTTGATCGACAACTACCACAAAGGCAGTCGTCGTGGTCGTAGTGCCGCGTTGAACATGGTTATCACGGAAACTGGTGCAGCTAAGGCCGTTGCCAAGGCTCTGCCTGAGTTGAAGGGCAAGCTGAGTGGTAACGCAATCCGTGTTCCGACTCCGAACGTATCCATGGCGATTCTGAACCTGAACCTGAAGTCCGATGTGGATGTGGAAAAGGTGAACGAATACCTGCGTGAAATGGCTCTGCACTCTGAACTGCAAAAACAGATCGACTTCGTGAACTCGCCAGAAGTGGTTTCAACGGACTTCGTGGGTTCCCGTCACGCGGGCGTGGTCGATGCTCAGGCCACTATCGCGAACGGTAAGCGCCTGATTCTGTACGTATGGTACGACAACGAATTCGGCTACAGCGCTCAGGTTATCCGTTGTGTTAATCAGATGGCTGGCGTTGATTACCCAATCTTCCCGAAGCGCGCACGCGACTAAGGTCGTAGTTCGCCCCAAGGGGATGGAATGAAAAAACCCCGGCAACGAGAGTTGTCGGGGTTTTTCGTGTTTCTTGGCACCAAAAGCATTTGGGTTACCGGTGGAAATAGGTTTCCTTAATCTCTATAATTGGCGCGATTTTGGGTGTGTCTGGCTCCACGGTACGTTGCACAGGAGTTGGGCGTTTAAGAATCCACAGAATAGTTTCTGATGACTGGATGAGGCTAATGATCAAGATCAAAAAAGGCCTGGATCTTCCCATCAGCGGCGCTCCCGAACAGACCATTACCGATGGCAAGCCGATTCGCCACGTGGCGCTTATTGGATTTGACTATCACGGCATGAAGCCGACAATGGCTGTGAAAGAAGGGGACCGTGTTAAGCGCGGTACGCTGCTGTTCACGGATAAGAAGACCGAAGGCGTTCGTTACACTTCACCGGCAGCCGGTGTGGTAAAAGAAGTGAATCGCGGTGAGCGTCGAGTATTTCAATCTGTTGTCATCGAGATCGATGGTGACGAGGCTGAAACTTATGCCCGCTATAACGACTCGGATCTCGCCGGCCTGGAACGCCAGCAAGTAGTCGATAATCTTGTCGAGTCTGGCTTGTGGACAGCGTTCCGCACGCGTCCGTACAGCAAGGTTCCGGCTATCGACTCTGCTCCGAACTCCATTTTTGTGTCAGTGATGGACACCAATCCGCTAGCGGCGGACCCTGCGGTGATCATCGGTGAGAATAGCCAGGCTTTCGAGAAAGGTCTGACGATTATATCTCGCCTCACTAACGGTAAGGTGTTTGTTACCGGTAAGCCGGGCACAAACGTGTCTGTGCCTAAAGCCGACAACATTGAAGTGCATCAGTTCGACGGTCTGCATCCTGCCGGCAACGTGGGAACCCATATCCACCATTTGGACCCGGTTTCTGCCAACAAGACTGTATGGTCTGTCAATTACCAAGACGTGATTGATATTGCCAAGCTGTTCGAAACCGGTGAAGTGCCGGTCGAACGCATCGTGGCGATTGGTGGCCCGAAAGCCCTGAAACCTCGTCTTGTTCGTACCCGTTTGGGTGCAAACTTGCCGGAGCTACTGGACGGTGAAGTAGCAACCGATTGTGAAATTCGTGCGATTTCCGGTTCTGTCTTCGGTGGCCGTCGTGGTGATGGTCCTTGTGCCTACTTGGGTCGGTTCGCCAATCAAGTGTCTGTTCTGGAAGAGGGCTTCAAACGCCACTTCATGGGTTGGCTGACGCCTGGTGCCAATAAGTTCTCGGTGTTGAATATCTACGTGTCCAAGCTAATGGGCGGCAAGCGCTTTGACTTCACCACCACCACTAACGGTAGTGAGCGGGCGATGGTTCCTGTCGGAGCTTACGAGAAGGTGATGCCGCTGGATATTTTGCCAACCCAGCTGCTGCGTGCGCTGATTGTTGGTGATACCGAAGTGGCTCAGAAACTGGGCGCTCTGGAGCTGGACGAAGAAGATCTCTCGCTGTGCACCTTTGTGTGTCCGGGTAAATATGAATACGGTCCGATTCTCCGTGAGAACCTGACCCGAATCGAGATCGAGGGCTAATAAGATGTCTATCAGACAGTATCTCGATGGTATCGAGCATCACTTTGAAAAAGGTGGCAAGTGGGAGCGCTGGTATGCGCTTTACGAAGCCGCTGATACTATTTTCTACACGCCCGGATCGGTAACTAAGACAACTTCACACGTTCGTGACGGCGTTGATCTTAAGCGCATCATGATCACAGTATGGTTGTGTGCGTTCCCGGCGATGTTCTTCGGTATGTGGAATATTGGCTTTCAGGCCAATAACTTCCTGGCCGCAAATCCGGATGCCCTGGTGGGTGACGGTGGTCTGCGTACCGCATTTATTCAAGCTCTCGCCGTTACAGGCGCCGGAGCTGGCCTGTGGGACAACTTCGTATACGGCATGGCTTATTTCATTCCGGTATACGCTGTGACCTTCATAGTGGGTGGTTTCTGGGAGGTGCTGTTTGCAACGGTGCGTCGCCACGAAGTCAACGAAGGCTTCTTTGTAACGTCCATTCTGTTCGCATTGATTTGCCCGCCGTCTATCCCATTGTGGCAGGTAGCTCTGGGTATCACCTTCGGTGTTGTGATCGGTAAGGAAGTGTTTGGCGGTACTGGCAAAAACTTCCTGAACCCGGCGCTGACCGGTCGTGCTTTCCTGTATTTTGCTTATCCGGCTCAGATTTCCGGCGACACGGTTTGGACCGCTGTTGACGGATTCAGTGGTGCAACAGCGCTAAGCGTGGCGGCCAGTGAAGGCATGGAAGTATTGAGCCAGCAGATTGGCTGGATGAATGCATTCGTGGGAACGATCCAAGGCTCCATGGGTGAAACTTCTACTATCGCTGTTCTTATTGGTGGTTTGGCTCTGATTGCCATGCGCATCGCAAGCTACCGCATTGTTGGCGGTGTGCTAATTGGCATGATCGCTATGTCCTTGCTGTTGAATCTGATCGGTTCTGAGACCAATAACATGTTTGCTGTACCACCGCACTGGCACCTGGTTATGGGTGGTTTTGCCTTTGGTATGATGTTTATGGCAACAGACCCTGTTTCGGCGTCTATGACAAACACCGGCCGTTGGTGCTTCGGTATCCTGGTGGGTGTAATGACCGTTTTGATCCGCGTGGTTAACCCTGCGTTCCCGGAAGGCATCATGTTGGCGATCTTGTTTGCTAACCTGTTTGCGCCGCTGATGGATCATTACGTGGTTCAAGCTAACATCAAACGGAGGCTTGCTCGTGGCTAAAGCTAAAGAAACTGTCTCCAGAACCCTTATCGTTGCGCTGGTACTGAGTATTGTATTCTCTGTAGTGGTTTCCACCGCAGCGGTATCGCTCCGTCCGGCCCAGATCAAAAACCAGAACCTAGACATCAAGTCCAACATTCTGGCTGCAGCGGGTATGCTGGAAACCGGCGCGAGTGCCGATCAGATCGAGGAAACTTTTGAGCTGTTCGACGTTCGCCTGGTTGATCTTGAAACCGGCGATTTCGTAGAGCCTTCTGCCGTTGATGTAGAAGACCCTATGAAATACGACATGTACAAAGCGTCGTCTGACCCGGAACTCAGCACCAACATTCCGTCATCCGAAGACAAGGCCGGTATCAAGCGTCGTCCGAACATCGCCAAGGTATACACTTTGAGCGAAAACGGCGATCTGGTTCGTGTGGTGTTGCCGGTTCACGGTTACGGCCTGTGGTCAACTCTGTACGGCTTCGTGTCTCTTGAAGGCGACTTGAACACCATCGAAGGGCTTGGTTTCTACGCTCACGCTGAAACCCCGGGCCTTGGTGGTGAGGTAGACAACCCGCGCTGGAAACAGCAATGGGTAGGTAAAGAGCTGTACGGCGAAGACCCAACCGAGCCCCAGATTCAACTGGTCAAAGGCGGTGTTGGCGCTGACGCCAAGAACAAAGAGCACAAGATTGATGCTCTTTCTGGCGCCACGCTTACCAGCCGCGGTGTTGAGCAGCTGGTCAACTACTGGATGGGCGACCGTGGCTACGCGCCGTTCCTCAAGAAACTTCGTGAAGGGGAGGTCTGATCATGGCTGAAGTAAACGCCAAACAGGTTCTTTTCGAGCCGATTTTCAGTAACAACCCGATCGGGCTGCAGATCCTTGGTATTTGTTCAGCGCTCGCAGTAACCACGAGTATGAGCGTTACCATCGTTATGTGCTTGTCGGTTATCGCGGTTACCGCGTTTTCAAACTTGGCGGTATCGCTGGTACGTACCCAAATTCCCGGAAGTATCCGGATCATCGTACAGATGACCATCATTGCCTCTTTGGTAATCGTGGTAGACCAGATCCTCAAAGCCTATGCCTACGAAATCAGTAAGCAGTTGTCGGTTTTCGTTGGTCTGATCATAACCAACTGTATCGTTATGGGCCGCGCCGAAGGTTTTGCCATGAAGAATGGCCCTTGGTTGAGCTTCGTAGACGGTATCGGCAACGGTCTTGGCTACTCGGTCATGCTGTTGTTCGTAGCCTTCTTCCGCGAGCTGCTGGGTGCCGGTTCTTTGTTCGGTGTTACCTTGCTGACTCCGGTCAACGAAGGCGGTTGGTACATCACCAACGGTTTGCTGCTGTTGCCACCGAGTGCATTCTTCATCATCGGTTTGGCGATTTGGGGTCTGCGTACCTGGATGCCAGAGCAGGTTGAAGAGCCGGACTACAAGATGTCCCGTCACACCCATAAGGAGGCCTTCTGATGGAGCACTATATCAGCCTGCTTCTCAAGGCTATTTTCATTGAGAACATGGCTCTCGCGTTCTTCTTGGGTATGTGTACGTTCCTGGCCATCTCCAAGAAAGTTGAAGCTGCTACCGGTCTGGGTATCGCCGTAGTTGTTGTACTGACGTTGACCGTTCCAGTGAACAACCTTATTTACAACAACATCCTGCGTGAAGGTGCGCTGGCGTGGGCCGGTCTGCCTGAGGTTGACCTGAGCTTCCTGGGCTTGATCACTTACATCGGAGTTATTGCTGCCATTGTTCAGATCATGGAAATGATTCTGGATAAATACATTCCGGCACTTTACTCCGCGCTGGGTGTGTTCCTGCCACTGATCACAGTGAACTGCGCCATCATGGGCGCGGCGCTGTTCATGGTTGAGCGTGATTACACCTTCAGTGAAAGTGTGGTTTACGGCTTTGGGGCTGGTGTAGGCTGGGCTTTGGCGATCATTGCTCTGGCTGGTATCCGCGAGAAGCTCAAGTACAGCGATGTTCCGGAAGGCCTGCGCGGCTTGGGGATTACCTTCATTACTGTTGGTTTGATGTCCCTTGGCTTCATGTCCTTTTCAGGGATTTCCCTGTAATTCACCCGGTGATTCGGTTTAACGAAAAGGCGAGACCATGTATACAGAAATAATACTCGGCGTGGTCATGTTCACCGTTATCGTTCTGGCGCTTGTTGCGGTCATTCTCGCGGCAAGATCCAAACTGGTAAGCACCGGTGATGTGACCATCGAAATCAATGACGACCCGGACCATACCGTGAAAACGGAAGCCGGGGGCAAGCTTTTGGGTACTCTGGCAGGCAGTGGCATCTTCCTGTCCTCAGCGTGTGGTGGGGGCGGTACTTGCGCCCAGTGTAAGTGTAAAGTTCTGGACGGCGGCGGTGCGATGCTGCCGACTGAAAAGACTCACTTCACTAACCGTGAAGAGAAAGAAGGCTGGCGCTTGTCGTGTCAGGTTCCTGTGAAGCAGGACATGAAGATCGAAGTGCCAGAAGAATTCTTCGGTGTTAAGAAGTGGGAATGCGAAGTCATTTCTAACCATAACGTGGCCACTTTCATCAAAGAACTGGTACTGAAGCTTCCGGAAGGCGAGGAAGTCGATTTCCGCGCCGGTGGTTATGTGCAGTTGGAGTGCGATCCGTACGAAATCGATTTTAAAGATTTCGATATCGAAGAAGAGTTCCATGAAGACTGGGACAAGCACGACATCTGGCGTTACAAGGCGATCAACAAGGAAGAAACTATCCGAGCCTATTCCATGGCGAACTACCCGGAAGAGAAGGGTGTGCTGAAGTTCAACATCCGTATCGCTACACCACCTCCCGGCAGCGACCACCTGCCAGGCATCATGTCGAGCTACGTGTTCAACTTGAAGCCGGGTGACAAGGTTACCGTTATGGGGCCGTTCGGTGAGTTCTTCGCGAAGAAGACCGATGCTGAAATGGTATTCGTTGGCGGTGGTGCGGGTATGGCGCCTATGCGTTCCCACATCTTCGACCAGCTCAAACGCCTGAACTCGAAGCGCAAAATCAGCTTCTGGTACGGTGCCCGTAGCGTCCGCGAAATGTTCTACGTAGAAGATTTTGACGGTCTGGCGGAAGAAAACGAAAACTTCGAGTGGCACGTTGCGTTGTCCGATGCGCTGCCAACCGATAATTGGGAAGGCCCGACCGGCTTCATCCATAACGTGTTGTACGAAAACTATCTGAAGGACCACCCGGCACCTGAAGATTGTGAGTTCTACATGTGTGGACCCCCAATCATGAACGCGTCTGTCATCAAGATGTTGAAAGATCTTGGTGTTGAAGACGAAAACATCATGCTGGATGACTTTGGAGGTTAATTAGCTCAAATGACATCCCGCATGTTTGGACCCGTCAGGGTGGTTATGGCCAGCGTCATTATGACGCTGGCGATGGCTGCCCTGGCGGGTTGCTCGTTTCAGGAAGAAGATAAAATCTGGGAGATTTCTGGGGGGATCTTCGGGACGACGTATCACATCAATGTCGTATTGCCGGAAGACAACGCCAAGCTCAAAGTATTGGCACAGGGGATCCAGGCTGAGTTGGAGCAGGTGGATAACGCTATGTCTACCTGGAAGCCAGACTCAGAGCTTTCGAGGCTGAACCAGAAGGCGAGTCAGGCCGACTGGACAACACTTTCGGCCCCGTTATTTGAAGTAATCCAGCGTGCTCAGGAAATATCAGCTCAGACGGATGGTGCATACGATGTCACTATTGGTCCGGTCGTGAACCTTTGGGGATTTGGGCCGGATGCCAGGCCTGAGCATAGCCCCTCTGATGAGGAGCTGGATAATGTGCTGAGCGCGACCGGCTGGGAGTACCTGGAACTTGATTCAGCCACATTGGCTATTCGTGCCAAACAACCCCAGTACATTGATCTGTCAGGCATTGCCAAAGGCTATGGTGTGGATGTGGTGGCCCGTTATCTCGACAGCCAAGGTGTTCAGGCCTACCTTGTTGAGATAGGCGGTGAAGTGCGTACCCGAGGCCGAAAGCCGGATGACGACGTTTGGCGGCTAGCGGTTGAAAACCCTTCGGAACAAGCTCGGCAAGTTAACGTAGTGGTGGCACTGGACCGGAAATCCATGGCAACCTCAGGTGACTATCGTAACTATTACGAATCGGAAGGGCAGCGATATTCGCATACAATTGATCCAGATACCGGAAAGCCGATTGATCATCGGTTAGCATCCGTTACCGTCATCTCGGATGACTGCATGACAGCCGATGCATTGGCAACAGCGTTTAATGTTATGGGGTTTGAGCGGGCAATGAGCCTGGCGACGCGAGAAAACATTCCGGCGTATTTTATTGTAAGGGGAGAAGCGGGCTTTGAAGTGCACAGCACACCGGCTTTTTCATCTTACGTTGTCCAGTAAAGGGGGCAGGGTATGAGTACCTTTTTGTTAGTTTTGGCAATTGTGGTTCTGCTGATGGTGGGTATGTCTGTCGGCGTTATTTTCGGGCGAAAGCCCATCAGTGGTACCTGTGGCGGTATTGGCGCACTGGGTATCAGTTCTTCCTGTGATATTTGTGGCGGCAACACCCAGAAATGCGAAGATAGCCGTTCTGACTCAGCAGAACCGGTGAGCGCAGAAGATTTGGCCTACGACGCCAGTAAAGTCGAAAAATAGCGACAAGTGATCACACACTCAATAATGAAAGCTACGCTCACGAGACGTAGATAAGGAGATACTGCGCGCATGGCAGAACATCATTACGACGTTGTTGTTATTGGCGCCGGCCCCTCTGGTGAGGGGGCGGCAATGAATGCGGCCAAGCACAATAAGCGGGTTGCGATCATTGAGGATAAGGCAACCGTGGGGGGTAACTGTACTCACTGGGGAACCATTCCTTCCAAGGCACTGCGTCATTCTGTTAAGCAGATTATCACCTTCAACACGAACCAGATGTTCCGGGACATTGGTGAGCCTCGTTGGTTCTCGTTCCCGCGGGTCCTGCAAAGCGCCCAGAAGGTCATCGGTAAGCAGGTTAAATTGCGCACGCAGTTTTACTCCCGTAACCGGGTTGATTTGCTGAACGGCCGCGCGGCGTTTCTGGACAAGAACCGCTTGGAAATTCGCGGTCATAAATCGGTTGAGACGATCCATTTCAAGCAGGCTATTGTCGCAACAGGATCACGCCCGTATTTGCCGCCCGATGTGGATTTTCGCCACCATCGGATCTACAACTCCGACTCCATTTTGAACCTGTCTCATACTCCACGAACGTTGATCATCTACGGCGCTGGCGTTATTGGTTCTGAATACGCCTCGATCTTTGCGGGTTTGGGGGTCAAGGTTGATCTGATTAACCCGGGCAGTCGCCTGCTGTCATTCCTGGATGACGAGATTTCAGATGCGCTCAGCTATCACCTGAGAAGCAATGGGGTGCTGGTTCGCCATAATGAGCAGTATGAAACCGTTAAAGGTGACGATCACGGCGTGGTGCTCACACTTCAGTCGGGCAAGAAGATCCGAGCCGATGCCTTCTTGTGGTGTAACGGCCGCAGTGGCAACACCGATAATCTGGGGCTCGACAAAGTCGGTCTTGAGCCGAATGGCCGAGGCCAGTTGGCAGTCGATGACCACTACCGCACGGAAGTAGAACACATCTACGCAGTGGGCGATGTAATTGGTTGGCCTAGCTTGGCTAGTGCGGCCTATGATCAGGGGCGTTCCGCGTCTTCGGATGTGGTTCAAGATGAACACTTCCGCTTTGTGGATGATGTGCCCACTGGCATTTACACCATCCCGGAAATCAGCTCTGTTGGTAAAACCGAACGCGAACTGACCGAAGCTAAAGTACCGTATGATGTGGGTCAGGCGTTTTTTAAAGACCTGGCGCGTGCGCAGATTACCGGAGAAGCGGTGGGTATGTTGAAGTTGTTGTTCCACAGAGAAACCCGGGAAATTCTGGGTATTCACTGCTTTGGTGACCAAGCAGCGGAAATCGTACACATCGGTCAAGCCATCATGAATCAGGAGGGGGCGGCGAACTCCCTGAACTACTTCATTAACACCACCTTTAACTACCCCACTATGGCGGAAGCCTATCGGGTAGCTGCACTGAACGGCCTGAACCGAATCTTCTGATTCAGGCCGACTCCGAGCGGCCAGTTACAATTCTGGCTGCTCGGTTTCTTGTACAGGCAAAGTCACCAAAGATTTAGCGCGGTTATCGAAGTACATTCGAGTGCTTGTCGGAAAGTCTGTGATAATGCTGTCCGCCCCCATCTCTTCCAGTTTGAGCATGTCGTGGATGCGGTTTACCGTCCAGGCGGAGACGTGCATATTGCGTTTGTGAGCCATGTCTACCATTCCCTTGCTGAGAATGCGCCAATTCACACAAAAGAATTCGCAACCCAGAGAGCTGGCGGTTTTTAACGGCTTGGGAAATTTTCGCTCAGCCACCAGCCCCAGGCGAATGTTCTTGTCGCGGCGGCGGATCTCCCGTAGAAACCAAGGATCGGTCGAGGTGATAGCAGCGGTTTGGTATAGATTCCGCCGCTGAATGATTTCGGTCAGGCGGTTGCACAGAATGTTGAGTCGGTCCCGGTTGTCTTTCTTCACCTCAAGCTGGAGGTGCTCCATGTCAGGCAGTTGATCCAGCAAGGTTTCAAGAGCTGGTATACCAGTAGGGTGAGACCATGAGCTGGTGTTTCGTCGGGCATCCATTTGGCTCAGCTCTTGGGCGGTGTATCGGCTGATGCCGCCTTTCTGGTCTGTGGTGCGGTCTACGGTTAAATCGTGTACCAGAACCGGTATACCGTCTTTCGATAATGCCAAATCTAGCTCGAAGTGCCGTACGCCTTGCCGGTAAGCATGAAGAAACCCGGGAAGGGTGTTTTCAGGGGCCTCACCTTTAGCCCCGCGGTGACCATAAATGATCATTCTGTAGCATTATCCTTTAATCGTTTGTAGATAGCCTGGCGCTTCTTCCAGGTGTCATGGCATAACTGGATATCTTCCAGGTAGGCCGGTAATTCGTTCATTAGTAGAGCTTGGGGGCCGTCTACCAAGGCTTTCTCGGGTTTCGGGTGGAAGTCTACCAGGACCATGTTAGCCCCGGCGATAACGCCCTGTGCGGTGGCGTGCATCACATCGAGAATACCATCGGGCGAGTGCTGCCGAGTACCAACGGAATGAGATGGATCAACGCAAACGGGCATGCGGGTCAGGCGTTTTACCGCCGGTACGTGGGCAAAGTCGACCATGTTCCGGTGCGGCTGGCCCGCTTCGGTTTTCATTCCCCGTAGACAGAAAATCACGTTGGCGTTGCCTTCACTGGCTAAGTATTCGGCGGCGTTGAGTGATTCATTCAGCGTGATTCCGAAACCTCGTTTCAGCAGCACCGGGTAGGTGCTCTGGCGGCCAATGGCTTTCAGAAGTTCAAAATTCTGGGTGTTGCGGGTGCCCACCTGTAGCATGACGCCCGTAGGCCGGCCCAGTTTTTCCAGGCAGGTATCAATTTCTTCAATGTGGCTTTCATGGGTGATCTCCATCGCGACCACTTTAATGCCATGCTTACCGGCCTTCTCGAATACCCAGGGTAAACAGCCTTGGCCGTGCCCCTGAAACGAGTAGGGGTTGGTTCGGGGCTTGTAGGCGCCCATACGGGTGCACACCTGACCGTTTTCTTCTAATGCCTTCATCATGATTTCGACATGCTCAGGCACATCCACCGCACACAAACCGGCGAAGACATTCAGGTTGTTCTGGTTAAAGTCGACACCGTTGTAGTTGAAACCACTTTGACGATTATCGTCTTTATGGCGCCCCAGGATGCGATAGTCTTCTGATATCCGAATGGCTCGTTCGACCGCCGGTAAGGCTTCAATCTCGTCTTTATCCAGCGGCTTGGTGTCGCCCAGCAGATAGATTTCGGTCAACCGCTGACTGGCACCTTGAACCTCGTGAACCCGCAGACTCACGCCGGGCAGGTTTTCCATATAGTGCATGGTTTGGCGGTAAGCTTCGCTATTCAGCTCAGTATTCGGGTGAAGAATGGCTAACATGATGAAATCCTCGAATTAACGGGCGATCACTGGGGCCGCAGGCACAAGCTGCAACTTATGCAGCGCTGGCCTGTTGGCGCACCTGGTTTTCCAATTCAATCTGGTCGGCTGAGAATCGGCGAATACCATCGGCCAGCTTCTCGGTCGCCATAGCGTCTTCGTTGGATTCCCAGCGGAACAATTTCTCGTCAACCGGGCCAATGATGTCGCTGCTCGTGGCGGTTTCGGCTTTGAGCTTTTGAGTTAACGGTCCCTTGTCATCCTGAAGTTCTTGCAGCAGTGCAGGGCTGATGGTTAGGCGGTCGCAACCGGCCAACATTTCAATCTCCCCGGCATTTCGGAAACTTGCCCCCATGACCACTGTGTTGAAGCCGTGGGTTTTGTAGTAGTTGTAGATTCTGGTAACGGATTGTACGCCGGGATCTTCGTTCGCCGGGTAGCTATCGCGGCCTGAGTTGGCTAAATGCCAGTCCAGAATTCGGCCGACAAAGGGTGAAATAAGGTGGGCGCCGGCTTGAGCACAGGCAACCGCCTGAACGAATGAGAACAGCAGGGTGAGGTTGCAACGAATACCTTCTTTTTCTAGCTGCTCGGCGGCAAGAATACCTTCCCAGGTTGAGGCAATCTTGATCAGAACCCGGCTGGTATCGACTCCTTGCTGATCGTAAAGCTCGATGATCCGGCGTGCACGCTTGAGCGTAGCGGCGGTATCAAAGGACAGACGAGCATCAACCTCGGTAGATACCACGCCCGGAATCCGTTCCAGAATTTCCTTGCCAGCGAGGACAGCCAGCATGTCGGTTGCCAAGGTTAGCTGTTCGGTAGAAGAACCGCCTTGGCGGTTGGCCATCATAATGGCGTTGTCCAGCATAGGCCGGTACGCATCCGAGGCGGCTGCTTTAAGGAGGAGGGACGGATTGGTGGTTGCGTCTTGCGGCCGCCATTGGGCGATGGCGTCTAGGTCACCGGTGTCGGCAACCACCGTCGTCATGGTTTTCAGTTGGTCTAGCTTGTTCGTCATTCGTGCTGTCGTCCGCGTTGATAGTTGTTATTGAGGTGTTCGGCTCCGGAACACTTTCGTAACCTCTACAATAACGGCAGCTTACAACAGGAACAAGACAACTAAAGGCTGTGGCCGTTAGTTTTCCAAAACCGCTTCTGGCTCTCGCACTTTCGCAAGTGCTTGTTCAACCACTTCGAGTCCCGAGCCTGGCTTGTTGGCATTTTCACTTAAGTGACGCCGGAATTGCCGGCCGCCGGGCATGCCTAAAAACAGACCCATTATGTGGCGGATAATGTGGGTGAGGTAAACGCCACGGTCCAACTCTTTTTGGATGAACGGGAACATCGCACGGAGGGCTTCGTGGCGACTGGCTACCGGCGCTTGTTCACCGAAAAATTCGGGGTCCACTTCGGTCAGCAACCAAGGATTGTGGTAGGCCTCCCGGCCCAGCATGACACCGTCGGTATGGCGAAGGTGATCATGGCATTCGTCGATGGTTTTGATGCCACCGTTAATGATGATTTCCAAGTCCGGATAGGTCTGCTTTAAACGGTACACCCAATCGTACTTCAGCGGGGGGATGTCGCGGTTTTCTTTCGGGCTGAGCCCTTCGAGAATGGCAATGCGGGCGTGGGCAATGAATGTGTTGCAGCCAACGGCAGACACTTTTTCAATAAACTCGCACAGCTCTTCCCAAGATTCACGACCGTTGATGCCAATCCGGTGTTTGACGGTCACCGGCAGACTGGTTGCGGCTTTCATCGCCGCCACACCTTCGGCGACTTTATCCGGGTGCCCCATCAGGCATGCGCCGATCATGTTGTTTTGAACTCTGTCGCTGGGGCAGCCCACGTTCAGGTTTACTTCACTGAAACCATACTCCTCAGCAAGCTTTGCGCACTCTGCCAACTCATCCGGGTTGCTGCCACCCAGCTGCAACGCCAACGGGTATTCAGCCGGATCGTGGCGAAGAAATCGCTGAGTATCTCCGTGAATCAATGCGCCCGTGGTCACCATTTCGGTATACAGAAGTGCGCGGCGACTGAGAATACGCGCCAAATAGCGGAAGTGGGGCGTGGTCCAATCCATCATTGGTGCGATGGAAAAGCGTCGGGATGGCTCCGTTCCGCTCTTCTCACGCTCTTCGGTCAAGTGGTTGGTGTTCTCTGAAGTCGCCATTCTGCTCATGAATTACTCTGTGTCATCATTTTCGGATTCTGGTATTGCGCGCTTCTCCCTTGCTCACAGGTGAAATTCTATCAGGAAACTGGCACTAAGCGTTGGCGAACCGCTTCTAAATTGCGCGCTTGCCCAGCGCCAATCAGGTTATCAGGATGGGCACTCGGCGGTATCCACCGACAGGTGCAACCTCTCGCTCAGGCGTTTCACCGGGTGCAAATCGGATGGACTGCACTGTCTTGAGGATCGATTTCAAAGCAATGCGCAACTCCCAGGTTGCTAGTAGCTGTCCCGGGCAAGTGTGTTTGCCCGCGCCATAAAGCAAGTTTGAGGCGGCGTGGGCCTCAGGGTTAAAGCAGTTATTGTCGAAGACGGCCTCATCGCGGTTGGCGGAAGTCCAGTTCAGCTTAACTTTTTCACCTTTAGGTATCGTCTGGCCTGCAATTTCCACGGGACAGGTTGTGATTCGCCGGTTGGAAACGAAAGGATTATCCAATCGCAAAATTTCGTTGATGATGGCTTCAACTTCGGTGTCAGAGCCTTCGCGTATTCGCGCCACAAGGGCGGGATGTTTCGCAAGATGGGCAATGAGTACTCCGACACACAACGCGATTGAGCCTAAATCACCACCTGTCCAGTTGCGCAAAATGGACACCAACTCTGCTTCGGTCAGGAGGCGACCATTCACTTTTTGTCGGCACAAGTTTGTAGTTAGATCGTCAGGCGCGATACCACCGGCAGATCGTCGTGGCTGTATAACCGAGCGAATAATGTCATCAAACTGCCCGGCAACTTCTGCCATCCAACTGCGATTGCCGGAGCGAGTGGCGGCATGATTGTCCTTCATCCAGTCAAGCAGTCTTGGTTCAAGCTCTGTGGGCCACCCCAGCCAAGCGCACTGAGCTCGAACCGCAAAGACTGCGCCTATGTCGTTGACGGCATCCACCACTTCACCCCGCGGTAAGCTTGCCGCCAGCTGGCTGGCTATCTTTTTGAATACGGGTACAAAGGGTTCCACCGCGCCTTGGCTAAGGTAGTGTTCAACAATCGTTCGGTAAAGCGTGTGCTCTTGCCCGTCTAGGCCATTCGGAATTTGCAAGAAGTGGGAGACTTGGCTGGAGAAATGCTCTTGGTCTAGGGCGGCGGCTAAAACGTCGGCGTGTCTTAATAGCACCCACTCTCCGTTAGTATTTCGTACGACAGGATGTTTTGGGCGTAAGTGGTCCGTGTAAGCCCTTAAATCTCGCCCCGCTGCGGACAAGCCATCCGGCATGTGGTCGGTCATGTTGACTCCTTTTCCAGCAAAGAGTTGCTCTGGCTAGCATAACGGGAATTAAGCAAATCTAAATTGCGAAAGCGCAAGTCTGCATAAGGTTTCTATGGTTGGCTGTTAATTGGCTGCTAATCTTCTAAAATCAATGGTAGCTTCAAGTAATCATGATTCTCTTTAAGGCATAAGAATGAATCACATCCTTGCCGAGTTGGCGGATCAACAAAAAATTCAAGACATGATCGCCAGTCATGAACCTTTCATGGCTATTTTGGCGGAGGTCACAAAAATGGTGGCGCGGGAAATGCCCGACGCTACCGTGACGTTTATGCTATATGACCCGACCGACGACACGATCAGCCTGGTAGCCGGGGAGGGCCTTTCCGAGGCCTATCGGAGAGGCATGCAGCGCGTGAAAATCGGACCTTCCGTAGCCTCGTGCGGAAGAGCGGCTTACGCTCAACAAGTGGTTATTACCCGGGACATCTCGGATGACCCTAATTGGGTTAACTATCGGGAAAGCGCCTTGCAGGAAAACCTGAGAGCTTGTTGGTCTATCCCTGTGAAGATGACGAACGATATCCTGTTAGGCACGTTTTCCACCTACCACCCAGTACCCTGTACACCGACAGACGATCAATTGGTGTTGATCATGAGAGCGGCAGGGTTATTGGCGTTTGCTCTGGCCCGAACGCAAGATCAGCGGGCGCTCCGTATCCAGTCCCAGCGCTATCAGTCTTTGTTCAATTACCATCCGGATGCCGTTTTCGAGCTAGATTTGAGTGGCCGTTTCGTGGCGGCTAACCGAGGTTCTGAAAGCATCGCCGGGTTTTCAGAAGAGCATATTCTTGGCTTGCACTTCAATGAATTCCTCAAAGCCGAGGACCACGATACGGCTCATCAGGCGTTTGATCAGGCGCGCAAGGGCATCCCTCAATATTATGAAGTGGGTGCTTATAACATCCGTGGCGACGAGTATTTGATCGAAGTGACAAACCTTCCGATCATCGTAGACAACGAAGTTGTCGGTGTGTACGGCATTGCCAAAGACATCACCAGCCAACGGGAAAGTGAGCTAAAGCTGCATTTTCAGCGCACTCACGATCTGCTCACGGGATTGCCCAATCGCGTAGGTTTCGAATCTCGGCTTAGCGAGGATCTTTCGTTGGCCAAAGGGCATGTGGCGGTTTTCTTGATCAATCTAGATGGCTTTGCCTCCATCAACGATGGTTTGGGCCATGCAGTAGGGGATCACCTGCTGCAGGCAGTAGCCAACAGGTTGGCAGATGAGTTAGAGCCCGGAGATTTTCTTGCGCGATTCGCCGGTGATGAATTTGGTGTCTTGTTGACCGAGCGAAGTCGCGTAGAACAAGCGCTTCCTTTGGTGGAAAGCTTGTTAAGCCTATTGGCCAAGCCGTTTGTAATTGATGAACATGTTCTGCATGTCAGCGCCAGCATTGGCGTGGCCCTTGGGCAGGCATTCTCCAAAAATGCCAGTGAACTCATTCAGCATGCTCATTTGGCGGTGCGCGAAGCCAAGGCCCAGGGGCGCAATACTTGGGAGTGGTATATTGGCGATGTTGATTCTACGGTACGCGAACACATCGAACTCAGACGGGAGCTGCTTGAGGCGGTAGAGCATGACCAGTTGGTGCTTTATTACCAGCCGTTAGTGGATGCGGTTTCCGGAGAAATAACATCTTTAGAAGCGCTTGTGCGCTGGCGGCACCCGGAACGGGGCATGATACCACCCGGGGATTTTATACCTTTGGCTGAGAGTACAGGGCAAATCATTGATCTTGACCGCTGGGTACTCTGGCGCGCGTGCCAAGATCTGGAGAGCATCAATGCAGGCCGAAAAGAACCGCTTACCGTTGCGGTTAACATTTCGCCGGTGCATTTTCGGCGCAACGGATTCTTTGATGAAGTAAAGCAAGCGCTTGATGAAAGCGGCCTGAACCCCGAGAAGCTGGAGCTGGAAGTTACCGAAGGGTTGATGATGGCGGGCTCTGAGAAAGCGATAGAGCTGCTTCAAAATATCCGAAACCTTGGCGTTAGAGTGGCTATAGACGATTTCGGAACCGGCTTTTCAAGCCTGAGCTATTTGCGACAGTTGCCTATCAGCAAAATCAAGATAGATCGGAGCTTCGTTCTGGACATCGATAGTGGCCGAGAGAATGCGGCGATTGTGGAAGGCATTATCACCATGGCTCACCATCTTGGCTTGGAAGTGGTGGCAGAAGGTATTGAAACCGAACGGCAACGCAACGATCTTGTAAACCGCCGCTGTGACATACTGCAAGGCTTCTATTTTTCCAGACCGGTGCCTTTGGCAGAACTTCTTAAATTGCCTCAACAATTGCCGGAAGCTTAAATGCCTTCACGCAGGGCCAGCGTGTGCAGAGCATCATTCTGCCCGCCATGGACTCGCGGGTCTTCTCTTGCCCTTTTGATAGCAGCATTAGTGCTGCCTCTTCGCGCTTTCGCCTTCGACTGGTCCTTTATTCTAGAGCAGGGAGCAATGGACCTAACGTTGCCGGATACCCGGTCGGGGGATTGGCTAATGACGGGTATTCACGCAAACCTGGCAGACGTGAATCTCGCCGTAAATTTCTCTGGCACCGGTTCTTTGGCGGAGCGAAGCACCGTTTCCGGGAATGTCCGTATTCGTGTGGCGAAGCTCAAACACCCACAACTTAAAGCGCAGGGCTGGCAGTTTAAGGGCAAGGTAAATGGCACCTTGGCGGACCTGAACCTTGAAGGCGAAGTGCGCGCAGACTCCGGTCTGGTCGCAAACGTTGTGATAAGAAACGTAACTGGGGAATTCCAGGCCGGGCGGATCGGTTTAAGCCTGAGTGGAGAGCGCATTCAAAACGTACTGACAGCCACCCTTGTGGACTGGCCCGAACTTTTGGACGTGTCCAGCGGTGAGGTCAACGCCATTACGACTGTGCGTATGGAGCCCGATAACCCGCTGACTTTAAATAGCCGCTTTGAGTTGGAGAGTGTTAATGGGCTGGTTGGCACCACGGCGGTTACTGACCTGAGTGGGCAACTGTGGATCAGCGTAGAGGACAACGAACTAACGGCCCGCACCAGCGACCTAGCTATCGCCAACATCAACTCTGGTATCGGTATCGGTCCTCTCCGTGGAATGGCCGACTACCAAGCGCCGTTGGGCGGCTTAACCGCAGGCGTTCTGAATATTCAGCAGGCTAACGCCGACTTTTTGGGTGGTCGCTTGCGTATAGCTCCCCGCAGCATCGACTTGTCCTCCGACCCTTGGCTGCTGCCTATTGATGTGTATGACATTTCACTGGCCAAATTACTGGAGCTGTATCCAGCTGAAGGCCTGTCGGGTACTGGGAGCCTGACGGGCCGCATTCCGGTGTTGGTTGGCGGCGCAGGAGCCGAAGTGGATGAGGGACGAATGGCTGCGGAGCCTCCGGGAGGCAAGATACGCCTACCCGCTGAGCGCCTGAAAGCAATGCTGGGCAGCAGACCAGAAATGGAGCCCGTGGTGGAAGCTTTGCAAAACTTTCACTATAAGGTGCTCAACAGCACGATAGACTACGATACTGATGGGAAGTTGATACTTGACCTCAGGCTGGAAGGCCAAAAAGCAAGTGAGCGCAGAGAACAGCCCATCGTGCTCAACCTCAATCTAGAAGAGGATATCCCCGCCCTGTTGACCAGCCTGCAGCTGAGTGGCCGGGTGAATGAAGCTGTAACGGAACGCGTTCGAGAGCGACTGAAGCAAACCAAACAGGAGGCAGCACCATGATCAATGTATCGCGGCTGCGCCGGCCGTTGGCGACCACCATGCTATGGGCAGCGATGTTACCCATAGGGTTAATCGCCTGTACGCCAACGGTGCAAATGGCCGCACCCAAAGAACCGATTACCGTCAACCTGAACGTTAAGATTCAGCACGAAATTTATGTGAAAGTGGATAAAGACGTGGATGAACTGTTCAGCGACAAAGGCCTTTTCTGAAGAGAATTGGGTAATTTCGACAGCTGAGCAAGGAGGTTAACGATGAGAAAATTAACACAACTGAGCGCCGTGTTATTGACTATGGTTCTCACTATTCCAGCGTTCGCCATGGGCTTGGATGACGCTAAAGATAAGTTGGACTCTGCAAAGCGCCAAGGCTTGGTGGGTGAAACTCCAACCGGTTATCTGGACGTTGTGCACGCAGCAGGCGATGCTCGAGACGTGGTTGAAACCATTAACGAAGCCCGCCGCAATGAATACACCCGCATTGCCGAAAAACACGCGATCCCGGTTACCCAAGTGGAAACCGTCGCTGGGAAGAAAGCGATAGAAAAGACTCCCAGTGGCCAATTTGTGCTGATTGAGGGGCAGTGGGTAAAGAAATAGAATCTCCTTTTCGGGACATCAGGTTTGGAAGGTGGGTGTCATGCACAGCGAGTGGCTGATGGGTATCGACTTGGGTGGCACCAAAACCGAAGTCATCCTGATGGATCGGCAAAGCAACGAACACTTCCGGAAGCGAGTGCCAACGCCAGCCCGGGATTATCGCGCCACCCTGGAAACCATTCGCTCGCTGGTGCTGGCAGCCGAATCAAAGGCCGGTGTGAGCGGTTTGCCTTTGGGCATTGGCATCCCCGGAAGCATTTCCGGTATCACGGGCAATGTAAAAAACGGCAACTCCACCTGGCTCAACGGCCAGCCGATGAAAGACGACTTGAGCAGCCTGTTGGCACGGCCGGTAACCGTCACTAATGACGCCAACTGCCTGGCACTTTCTGAGGCAACCGATGGGGCTGGCAAAGGCCATAACGTCGTCTTTGCGGCCATACTGGGCACTGGATGCGGTGCCGGAGTTAGCATTAATGGCCGAATACTCACAGGCCCTAACGGCGTGGCGGGAGAGTGGGGCCACAACCCCTTAGCGTGGACCCCGCAAACCGAGTTGGACCAGCGCCCGTGTTTCTGCGGCCGTTATGGCTGTAACGAAACCTTCTTATCTGGCACCGGATTATCACTGACTCACCGACTCCGGCACGGCCAGAACCTACCCGCGAAAACCATCACCGAGAATGCCCGCGATGGCGACAAAGCAGCGTCTGCAACACTCAACCGCTACCTTGATCACTTAACCTGTGGCTTGGCGGCTGTTATCAACGTGTTAGACCCCGACATCATCGTACTGGGCGGCGGCATGAGTAATGCCGAGCAAATCTACCAAGAGTTGACGCTAAGGCTACCGAACTACGTGTTTGGTGGCGAATGCGGCACGCCCGTTGTGCGCGCAGTGCACGGGGATTCTAGTGGGGTGCGCGGGGCGGCTTGGTTGGGGAAGCTTGTTGGGTCAACTTAGCTTGGGTAAGCGATGTCAGAATCCAAGCGTAATAGCTCTTGATGGGGAGCATGGACGCTTCTCTCAGTCAGCTTGATAGGCTGTTTTGGATAAGACAGGATGGGCTGATCAGCAGGGCTATAAAAAGTATAGCAGGCGTTTTAGCAGTGACGGTGAGTTGTCCGGTTCGGAGTCGGAGCTTTCAGTTGAATATTCTTTACTGTCCCACTTTTTTTGTTTCTTGCGGAACCTGCTGAGTATTTTGGTTTTTATGCCTTCTTTTTCAAGATCAGCCAGTATGGCGGGTAAGGCTTTGGCTAATTCCTCATGACGGCGGTTCAGGTAATGAAACAGTGTAAACGTGGCGACAGGCTCCGGAAGTATTTCGAATTCTTGCCAGCTGTCTAGTGCAAGCGGGCCAAAACCTTCAATGTCGGCTACGAAGGCTGTGTCTACACGGCCAGATTCTAGTAGTGCGCGGGCTTGTTCGTAGGTGTTGGCTTGCACAGGCTGCAGGCCCATCGCTTTGGCTGTTTGTTCGGCAATGATGATACCCAGCCGGATTGCGGCAGTTTTGGGTTTTGCGGATGGGGCGCTTAGTAGATTGCCTTCACCGGGCCGAACTACGGCATGTAATTTACCTTTCAGTAATGGGTAGTCTACGCGAACAAGATTCGGGTAGTCGAAGGCGGCTTGTTCAATGCGAAACAAATCACCATCCAACATTCCTGTGTTTGCCATCATCAGGGCGCGGCGAGGCGGCGTCTGGAGTGTTTTCATGCCAACGCCTAAACGTTGGTAGGCTTTCTGCAGAAATTCGGTGGTCGCAGCAGTGATAGCCACATCAATAATAGCAGCGATTTTGAGCTCTTTCTGAGATTCAGTCGCTTGGCTGGGCGTCGTGACGCACAGGATTATCAGCATCCAGGCACTGAGGTATTTCCTTCCGTGCATCATGGTTCCCCTCGGATCCTGTGAAGGGTCTACTTTACTGGGTTGCGTGGGTGAGCAATTAGGTAACTTATAATGTAGTGCGACTTTTGGTTGATTGAAAGGCAGTCGCACTAAATTTTCAGCCCAACGCTTGTGTCAGATCCTCTATCAGATCTGCAGCATCTTCCAGGCCAACCGACAGACGCAGCATGCCGTCGCCGATCCCACGTTTCAGACGTTCCTCTCGGCTGATGCCGTGATGGCTCGTGGCGCTGGGCTGGCTGACGAGGCTCTCAACGCCGCCTAGGCTGGTGGCCAGTAGAAACACTTTGAGGCTGTCTGCAACCAGCGCTGCCGCTTCTTGGCCGCCTTCCACTTCAATGCTGAGCATGCCGCCAAAACCGCTCATCTGTTTGCTGGCCAGGTTGTGGCCTTCAAACGATGGCAGCCCAGGGTAGAGCACGTTGATAACTTTGGGGTGGGCTTCCATGGCTTGGGCCACGGCCATCGCATTTTCATTGTGCTGGCGGATTCTGACGGGCAGCGTGCGAAGGCTTCGTGAGAGCAGGGCGGCCGTTTCTGGGGCAATGAGCTGTCCCAGATTTTTGCGCCAGGCGGCTACTGGTTTGGCAAGCTCAGCAGAGGTCATCAGTGCCCCGGCCGTAATGTCGCTGTGCCCGCCCAGATACTTGCTGGCGCTGTGCAGTGTCAGGTCGGCACCCAATTCCAAAGGCTTTTGATTAATGGGGCAGGCAAAGGTGTTGTCTACAGCAACCAGCGCTCCAAGCTCGTGAGCGGTTTCGGCGATGGCGCGAATATCCAGAATGGCCATGTTGGGGTTTGCTGGCGTTTCGAAGTACACCAGTTTGCCGGGTTGCTTCAGGTGATCGGCCAGCTGGTGTTGTTCTTCTCGAAACAAGAAGGTAACCGGAATGCCGAGTTCTTGGCACTGGTCGAGCAGGAAAGCCTGGGTGCCGCCGTATAGGTCACCGACACAAACAATGCCGTTGCGGCCGTGGGCGAGCAATGTTGCGGAGATCGCTGCCATGCCAGAGGCAAACGCGAGCGCGGCTTCAGCCAGCTCCAAATCGGCTAATCCTTGTTCCAGCTCCTGAATGCTGGGGTTGGTGCCCCATCGAGTGTATAGGTAGCCTTCGCGTCGACCTTCGATCATGTCGAGCAGAGAGGCGGTATTCTCGAAACGGTAAGTGGTGGTGTTGTAAATTGGGGAGTAGGGGCTACCAAAGGTGTCCTGATGACGCCGGTTATGAATGATGCGAGTGGCGGAGCCTTGCTGATCTGGCTTGCTGGCTGGATTACTCATTGACGTTCCTGTGTGGTGGCTGCAAAGTGTGCTGATCTGTAAATTGGTTGAATCTGGGTATACTAGCAAAAAACCAAGCTCACTCCGTAACGTATAGAAGGAAGAAACCTTGTCTATCAAATTGACCGAGTTCAGCCACGGTGCTGGCTGTGGCTGCAAGATTGCTCCAGACGTTCTTGATCGAATTCTTCACACGGATATGCCGGACTTTCATGACCCGAAATTGTTGGTAGGTAACGATAGCCGGGACGATGCGGCGGTTGCAGATATCGGCAACGGTGTGGGCGTTATCAGTACCACAGATTTCTTTATGCCGGTGGTAGACGACCCGTTCGATTTCGGGCGAATTGCCGCGGCAAACGCGATCAGCGATGTGTATGCCATGGGCGGTAAGCCAGTGATGGCGATTGCGATTCTGGGTTGGCCGGTAAACGAGCTGGAGCCCGAAGTTGCTGCCAAGGTGATTGATGGCGGTCGTGCAGTGTGTGCTGAGGCGGGCATTGCGTTGGCGGGTGGACACAGTATTGATTCCCCGGAGCCAATCTTTGGGTTGGCGGTTACCGGTACCGTGAGTGTCGATCGTATTATTCGTAACGATACAGCCAAAGCGGGCGACCTTCTGTACCTGACCAAGCCGTTAGGCGTAGGTATTCTGACCAGCGCTTCGAAGAAGGGGAAGGTCTCGCCGGACGATTTGGCGGTTGCGGTCGAGAATATGTCGACGCTGAATAAAGTGGGTGAGGTGTTCTCTCAGATCGAAGGTGTGAGCGCGATGACCGATGTCACCGGTTTCGGGCTGGCGGGTCACTTGCTGGAGATTTGCCGCGGTAGTGGTGTAAAGGCCACGGTTAGCCGTAAGGCCATCCCGACATTGCCTAATTTGCAGCCCTATATTGATGCAGATTGCATTCCCGGTGGCACGCACCGTAATGCGGCGGCTTTCGGTAATGCCATTTCAGGTATGACCGAGGCGGATAAATTGCTGTTCTGTGATCCGCAAACCAGTGGCGGATTGATGGTGAGCGTGGCGGAAAATCGTCGTGAAGCGTTTGAAGCTGCAGCGCGGGCGCAAGGATTGGAACTGCAGCCGTTAGGGCGTTTGGACGCGGCAGGTTCCGAAGAGAGCCTGGTGTTCATCGAAGACTGAAGCAGGGTGTAAAGAAGCCGCGCAGAGTTTTCCCCTCGCGCGGCTTCTTTGATTAGGCGTTTCGAGTAACGCTGACCACTTTCAGGTGGATCGGCTTGCGGCCAGCCATGGGCCACTCGATGCTGTCGCCAATGCTTAGGCCCAGCATGGCCGCCCCAGCGGGGGCCAAAATGGACACTTTGTGAGCGCTGTCGCCCACTTCGTGCGGGTACACCAGCATCATTTCGTGTTCTTTGTTGGCGTCTTCGTCCACAAACTGGATGATCGAGTTCATGGTCACTACGCCTTCCGGCATTTCGTTCAGCGGCTTTAGGTCAGCGCGGCTGAGTTCATCTTCAAGGCCGTCAGCCACTTCGGACTTTCCTGCTACACGTTCAAGCAAAGTGCTCAAGCGGTTGTAATCTTCTTCTGCAACTACGATTGAAGGTAATTCAGCCATAGGAATCTCCTGAAAAAATTCTAAATAATAAGTGTGGTTTAAGCGCTGAATCCGAAAGAGGGGGAGAGTGGATTCAGCGGAATCAGAGGCGTATAACAGCCCTGCCGGTGTTCTCGAAAGAAGACCGCAGCGCGATATTGGGTGTATGAATGCCGTAAATCGGGGTGTTCACGTTGTTCACATTACGCCGTTTTGGAAAGCAATACCCTGAATCTAACTCCAGGGGAGCAAAATGGCAACGGTTATAAGGTTTATAGCATGCAGGTAGTCGTTCAGGCGCTGGTGCCGGTGTTTGTTTTGATCATGTTGGGGCACGTTCTCAGGCGGATTAATTTCCCCGGTGGTGATTTCTGGCCGCAGGCCGAACGCTTCACCTACTACATCTTGTTCCCGGCCATGCTGGTGTTTAAATTGGGGCAGGCGCGGCTTCCGGTATCGGCCTATGCCGATACCGCATTGTTGATTATCTTCATGTTGGCGGCCATGACGTTGGCGCTGGCGCTTGTTCAGTTGTTCTGGCGATGGAGTGGGCCGGTGTTTTCGTCGGTCTATCAGGGGGCGATTCGATTCAACTCCTATGTTGGATTGGCCGCTGGCGGGATGCTGCTAGGCGATGACGGTTTATCGCTGACAGCCATCGCGGTTGCCATTATGGTGCCGATGCTGAACTTACTATGTATTTTGATGTTTTCTCTGGTAGCCGGCCAGGACAAGGTGAGTTTGAAGCAGGTCTCGCGTGCAATTGTCACCAATCCACTGATCGTGGGTTCGGTGTTGGGGGTTTTGTGGAGCTTCTTTGAAATTGGTTTTCATCCACTGCTGGCGGGTACGCTGGAGCCGCTAAGTAATTTGGCTTTGCCTATGGGCTTGATGACGGTGGGGGCCGGTTTGCAGCTGAGTGCGTTGCGCGGTGCGTCTGCTCCTTTCTTGGTGTCATCTGCGTTGAAGTTGCTTGCGTTTCCGATGATGGCGGTTGGTTTGGCTTGGATGCTCGGGTTGAACGGGTTGCTGGTGCAGGTAGCAGTGCTGCTTGCGACTTTGCCAACGGCCACTTCCGCTTATATTCTGGCCCGCCAACTGGGTGGTGACGCGCCTCTGATGGCAGGGATTATCAGCGGGCAGACCTTGTTGGCGATGGTGTCTATCCCGCTGATGCTTAGCTTACTTTGGTAAGCATTCGAGTACCGCATCGGCAATGGATTGCTGAAACTCGAGATAGCCATTGGCGGTTGAGGCAATGTCAGTTGCCAGCGGGTCCCAGGTGCTAACCGTCACGTTCAGGCCTTCAGTGATAGAGCGCCACCATTGGCGGTTGAACTGAGGCTCTGTCAATAGGCAAGGCTGATTGGCTGCACGCAGTTTATTTTGCACCTCTGCAATGTGTCGGGCACCGGGCGACAGTTCGGGGTTGAGGGTGAGCACGCCGGCCAATTCCAGTTCATAGTGTTCGGCAAACCGCTCCAACGCGCTGTGGTAGGCGAAAAGGCTGGTGCCATCGAGCTGGCTCAAACTTGCTTTGATACCCCGTTCTGTCGCGCCTAGGCTTTGCTCAAACTGTTCCAGATTAGCATCAAGGTCAACGGTGTTGATGTTGTCGAGAGTGCTGAGTTTGGCGTGAATGGTTTTGGCCATCTCAAGTGCCATGCCTGGATCGACCCATAAATGCGGGTCTTCACCTTCACCGTGATCATGATGATGGTGTTCGTGTTCGTGTTCGTGGTGAGCTTCCGGTTCTTCTGAGGTGGCTTCAGTGAATGCCACCACTTTGCCTGCGAACTCTTTGCCACCAAGCAGACGGTTGAGGAAAGTTTCCATCTCTGGCCCTACCCAGAAAATCGCATCGGCCTGCTCCAGTGCCCGGCGTTGCGAGGGTTTCATGCTGTAATTATGCGGGCTGGACCCCGGCGGCACGATGGTGGATACGTTCGTGTTGTCACCCGCAACCGCTTTAACAATGAGCTCAATTGGTTTGATGGAAGCGACGATGTTGGTGGCGAATGCGGGCGAGGCTGCAATTAGGGTGGTTAGGCCCAGAGCAAGGCTGGTTTCGGTGAATTTCATGGTGGGATCCTGCAATATGTTTGATACGTTATAATATAACACCTGGCAGGGCGGTTCGTAAAACCGCACCATGCGAAACCGGGGCAGGCCCGTTATAATGGCTAACTTATTTATCGGCCACTTATTTTTCAGGATGGTTTCATGACAGTACGTACTCGAATTGCTCCGTCGCCCACGGGTGACCCTCACGTTGGTACCGCATACGTGGCCTTGTTTAACCTGTGCTTTGCGCGCCAGCACGGTGGCCAGTTTATTTTGCGGATTGAAGATACCGATCAGGTGCGCAGTACGGCTGAATCTGAACAGGACATTCTCAAGGCTCTACGCTGGTTGGGGCTAAATTGGGACGAAGGTCCCGATGTCGGTGGCCCTCACGGCCCCTATCGCCAGTCTGAGCGTAAGCACATGTACGCTCAGTACGCTGAAGATCTGGTTACCGAAGGTCATGCTTTTTATTGCTTCCGTACTCCCGAAGAGTTGGACGCTATTCGTGAAGAACGTAAAGCGAACGGCCAAAACCCGGGCATCAAGGGTGATCTTGAGCTGTCTCAGGAAGAAGTAAAGCGTCGTTTGGACGCGGGTGAATCCTATGTGATTCGCATGAAGGTGCCTGATGAAGGTGTGTGCGAAATTCAGGACATGCTTCGGGGCACCATCGAGATTGATTGGGCGCAAGTCGATTGTCAGATTCTGTTGAAGTCGGATGGTATGCCGACGTACCACCTGGCCAACGTCGTGGATGACCACTTGATGGAAATCACCCACGTGCTGCGTGGTGAAGAGTGGATCAACTCTGCGCCTAAGCATAAATTGCTGTACGAGTACTTTGGCTGGGATATGCCGGAGTTGTGCCACTTGCCGCTGCTGCGTAACCCAGACAAGAGCAAGCTGTCCAAGCGTAAGAACCCGACCAGTATCAACTTTTATGAGCGCATGGGCTTCATGCCGGAAGCGGTGACCAACTACTTGGGCCGTATGGGCTGGTCTATGCCGGACGAGCGCGAGAAGTTTTCGTTGGACGAGATGATTGAAAACTTCGATATCCAACGTGTATCGCTGGGCGGACCGGTATTTGACGTTGAGAAGCTGCGCTGGTTGAACGGCCAGTGGGTGCGTGACGACCTGAGCGACGAGCAGTTTATGGCTCGCTTGCGCGACTGGTGGTTCAACGAGGATGCCCTGAAGGCTCTTATTCCCCACATTAAGGGGAGGGCAGAGGTATTTTCGGATGTGGCCCCTATGGCGCAGTTCATGTTTAGCGGTATGCTGGATCTGAAGGCGGAAGACTTCGAGCATAAAAAGCTGGAAGAAGCGCAAGTGAAGCGTGTACTGCAGTTCACTTTGTGGCGCTTGGAAGCTCAGCGCCACTGGAGTAAAGACACCATCTTTGCCGATATCAAAGCGTTGGCGAAGGCGATGGATTTGAAGATGGGCGATTTTATGTTCTCAATCTTCGTCGCGATTGCCGGAACACCGAATTCTTGGTCGGTGATGGATTCAATGGCGCTGTTGGGCCCAGACATGACTCGTGCTCGTTTGCGCAGTGCATTGGATATTTTGGGTGGTTTTTCCAAGAAAGAAACCAAGAAAGTTGAGAAAGAATACGCCGCTTTGGACGTTTGATGAGCGGTTTGTTTGTTAATTGAGCGATGACGACAGGGATGTCGAAAAAACTTTAAAAAAAGCAGTGTTGGGTGTTGACGGCCTAGGGGCGGATCCTTAATATACGCATCCGTTGAGGGGCCATAGCTCAGCTGGGAGAGCGCAACACTGGCAGTGTTGAGGTCGGCGGTTCGATCCCGCCTGGCTCCACCAATTTCTAGTCCCCTTCGTCTAGTGGCCTAGGACTCCGCCCTTTCACGGCGGCAACAGGGGTTCGAACCCCCTAGGGGACGCCAATACGGCTTCACGGTTTAGTCCACCGGGAAGCCATCAAAAAAACCGCCTTCGGGCGGTTTTTTTGTGTCTGAAAGAACGTGTCTGATAGGGGCGCAGCTGGAGTCTCTTAATTATAGCCGCCCATCATATCTCCACTTCTTCGAATAATTCAGGCACCTCAGCGGGCCATCCGAACCTTTCGGTGATGCGTTTGCGCATGATGTCGCTGGCCAAAGATTCACCGTGGGTCACGTAGACTTTGTCTGGTTTTAGGTTGCTTTGCTCCAGCCAGGTGAGTATTTCCGTGTAATCGCCGTGGGCCGACATGGAGTCCAACGAATGGACATCCGCTTTTACGGGCCAGTATTCGCCGTGGATTTTGACGGATTCCGCGCCATTGACGAGCGCATCGCCCCTCGTGCCCGGCGCTTGAAAACCGGCAAAGACGATGCTGTTGCGCGGATTGGGCAACAGGGTTTTCAGGTGATGTAGCACTCGCCCGCCGGATGCCATACCACTGGCAGACACAATCACACACGGATATCGTTTGGCATCCAGCTCTATGGATTCGTCGACGGTGCGAACAAATAGAGTTTTATGGTCAATCATCGTGCACTGTTCGCGGCTCAGCTTGTGCTCTGTGTGGAACCTGCAGAAGCTCTCCGTGGCTTTGATGGCCATAGGGCTATTCAGGTACACCGGCATTTGCGGAATGCGCCCCTCCTCCATCAGTTTGTGGATTACGTAGAGCAACATTTGAGCGCGGCCAACGGCAAAGGCGGGCAAAAGGGTAATGCCGCCCCGTCCGGCAGTCTTGGTTATGATTTCTTCAAGATCACCTTCAGGATCAGATTCGCCGTGGGTGCGGTCACCGTAAGTAGATTCGCACACCAGGATATCCGCATGCTGGAGCGGCTCCGGTGGGCGCATGATGATGTCGTCTTGCCGCCCCACGTCACCACTGAACACCACCGTACGGTCAGCTACTTTGTGGTGAACGTGCACGCAGGCTGAGCCCAATATATGACCGGCTGGGGTGAACGATACCTCAAAGCCTTTAACGGGCTCGAAGGTCTCGTAGTAAGGCAGCGATTCGAAATGCTTCAGCGCTTCGTAAGCGTCTTTCTCGGTAAACAGTGGCTCGGGCTTTTCGTGTTTCGAGAATTTCTTTTTGAAAGCGTAGCGAGCGTCTTCTTCTTGCAGGAATCCTGCATCTGGAAGCAGTACTTTGCAAAGCTCGTGGGTGGCTTTAGTGCAGTAGATTTTGCCCTTGAAACCATTCTTTACTAAGGCTGGCAGGTAGCCCGAGTGGTCAATGTGAGTGTGGGTAAGTACGACGGCATTGATAGTCGATGGTTTTACCGGAAATGGCGCCCAATTGCGCCGGCGCAGGTTCTTTACGCCTTGGTACATGCCGCAGTCTACCAGCAACCGATGTGTTTCATCTGAAAGCAAATACCGAGAACCGGTTACGGTGCCCGTACCACCGAGGAAGCGGAGCTTCATGTTGTGCCCACCTTTGATTAGCTGTTTGTTTCAGCTTAGCTCAAGATGGTGGGCGGGTTGGGAACTATCGGTTTGGGTTGGAAAATCCCGGGGGATCAACGCACGGCTATAGCGCCCTTGCCAACTCCTTCGTAAGCCTTCACGCGAATTTCGTCTGAAGGGAACTCTGCTTTCAACACGTCGGCCATGTGAGCTGCAATCAACTCGACCGTGGTATCGGTTTCCAGCATGTAAACGCGGCGCTCTGGCAGGGTAAGGGCAAATTCACCCTGATTGGCTTCGTAGTCAAAGCTGATGTATTGCTGACCATCGTCGCCTACAAACCGGCGGGTAACGTCTTCTTCGGTGCCTACATAAATGTCTTCCCACAACTTGGCCCAACGTTTCTCCAATCCAGTGTCGCGCTGGCCGTTGCGATTAATGCGAATGGGAGAGCGATGGCCGTGTGCAATGCGCTGGCAGTTGCCCAAGTGTTTTTTCAGGCCGTGCACATAGTGGTAGTAAGGGCCTTCGATGATGTCTTCTCGCAGGTTGATCTCTACGGTGGTGACGTTGCCGGGTAGTACGGCTTTTAGCTCTTTTTCCAGCAAGGCAGCTACAGCTGATTTCTCTAGGTGCTCGGATGATAGCCAGACAACGGCTTCATCCGGTGACGTGTGGATTATGTGGCTGCCGTCTGTCAGATCCCAGCGAAAGGTGTGTGCCTGATCTTCATTCCAGTGCAGGCCTTCATAGCCTCTGGGGATCACTAATCGGTGGTCAACTCGCTCGTCAATAACACGCTTGATGGTGCGTTTAACGTTGCTGAAGTCAAAGACCATGCCTTGGTCGTCGAGCTCGCCACCGAGGACCACGTCGGCAATCCAGCTTTCGCCTACCAACCCTCGGGTAGGGTCCAGGTATGCGAAGTCAATTACGGTGAGGTTGTCGACGAAAAGATGGTTCATGAATGGCCTGACTATATTGGTTGCATGGTGGCGTGATTCTAGCAAAAATCGTTCTCTTCAGCAGTTTGCAAATGAGAATGTCTAACAGGAGTCCGCATCATAGACACGAACAGCGCTCACCTCGATCAGCAGTTTCCGGCATTGGTGTTGGCTGCAGGCCGCAGCGCCCGTATGGGGCGAGCCAAGCAGGTCCTTAACATCCCCGGGCAGGGTACATTGCTAGGGCGTGCTATCGAGCAAGCGAGGTTGTTGTCTGGTAGTGTCTCAGTGGTGGTTGGAGCGCGCTATCCTTTGATTCGGTACCGGACTGTGCAGTCTGCGTCTCGCTGGGTGTATTGTGCTGATTGGCAGGAAGGAATGTCGGCTTCTTTGGCTGCAGGAATCAATTCGTTGAGCCCAAGGGCGCAGGGTGTCTATGTGCTGGTTGGGGATCAACCTTTGCTGGCCGAGCAGGGGCTTTTGTGGCTTCGCCAAGGCGTTTTGCAAGCGCCTGATAAAGTGTGGGCTGCGGATTATGGCCCGCGAGTGGGCGTGCCGGCTTGGATACCCCGACGGCTTTGGCCTGAAGTGCTCGGGCTAAAGGGGGATGCGGGCGCAGGGCGTGTGCTGAATCAGCGCGAGGCGAGCCGTGTCCGGATTGCGGGAGTGGAGCTGGATGTCGACACTCCCGCACACTGGCAACAAATAAAGCAGACGTTAGCCGAATAGGCCCGAGAGCCACGCAATTCCAACGCTGAAAACGCCTAAACTTACAGCCAGTCCCAACGTGTAGATGCGGGAGTGCGCGGCTTTTTGTTGGGCAGCGTAAAGGTCGATGGTTCGCTGGGCAATGTCTTCGGCCGTTTCACGGGAAATTTCGTGAGCTTGCTGAACCGCTTCTGACTGAAGTGTTTGCCAGAACTCGGTATCAATCGTTTGTACGCTGGTGATGTGATCTTTTAGTTCGGCCATGTGGTCTGAAGTGAAGCCTGAGCTCTTTGCCATTTCTTTGCGCGAGATGGCCAATTCTCGACTCAGGTTCATGTTAATCTCAGCCGCCACTTCATCGCGAAGGTTTTTAGTACGTTCCTCTACCAGCGCTGTCAGCGTTTTCAGCTGTTCGTCTAGCCGCGCTTCTTGTTTTTTCTCGTTGTCTTCGAGTATACGTTTTACGTGCACGTATTGTTCGTCGAACAAGTCGTTAAGCAGTTCGTGCAAGCGATTGTTCACGTGTGTCTTAACGGCCGAGCGAGAAATTTGTTCGATCAGGTCGGCGGTTAAGGGTACGGCGCTTGAATCTGCAGTGCTAGTGGAGCTTGCCGCTGCACTTGAAGTGGGGAGGGTGATTGAATCTTCGTCGTCAGCTGTAGGCGACGAGAGGCTTTCAGGTATGGGCAGCGTTCCTCTCTCAACGTCTGTTGCCAGCTGCTCCAGCATAATGGTTAGCCCCTCGCTTTGGGGGGGCTTGGTGAGAATGCTGTAGATGCCGAAGTTCTTCGCTTCATCCGTGAACGAAGAGGATTTCTTCGAAGTACACATGATGATGGGAATACCTGCGGTGTCTGGATTGCTCTTAATTGCCTTCGCAGCTTCGACGCCACTCATGCCCGGCATCAAATGATCCATGAATATCACATCGGGGGCTGCATTTTTGCTCAGAAATTCCAAGGCTTCCTCGGCGGAGCTTGCCATGGTTACATCCATGTTCCGCCCCTCAAGGATCTTGCTCAGGGCGAACCTGGCAACCTTGGAATCATCAACCAGCAAAGCATTTTTGATTGCCATCTCACTACCTCAGCCTGTTGCTGCAAACTCGTTGGTGTGGCGACCGGGGTTCTACTACCAGCCTTCCAGTTGCGGACATTGCGTTGCCCTATAGCTTTTGTCCCGATAGCACACGCCGGGCTCAGTTGTGCGGGCGGTGAAGACTTCGCCGGCCGCTGTCGTCAGGCGCACCTTTCCATAGGGTTCACCGAGGCGGAACGTCGCTTCAATCGAGCTGCCGTTAGGATTGCGTAGCAGTCCTGCACCATGAAATTTGCCGTCCATATATTGACCATCGTACTTTTTGCCGTCTGCAAAAATTTCTGAGCCTTGGCCGTGAAAGGTGCCGTTCGAGAATTGGCCTTCGTAGGATCGGCCATCCGGGTAGGTTAACGTGCCTTCACCATGAAACTCGCCATTCCGGAAGCTGCCCACGTACAAGAGACCGTCCGCGGTGGTGAGAGAGCCCAATCCCTGCATTTTGCCTTGCACCCAGTTTCCCGTAAGTATGTCACCATTGGCTCTGGTCAGCGTACCCTGGCCGTGAAATTCGTTGCGTTCAAAGCGGCCAGTGTATTGAGCGTTGTCAGCCCCGCGCCACTGGCCTTCACCGTGTTGATGGCCTTTTACCCAATCGCCTTCATACCGGCTGCCGTCTGGGTGCCATGCGGTGCCAGTGCCGTCAAACAGACCGTTTACGAAGTGGCCTTCATAGCGCAGCCCCGTTTCATTTATCCAGCTGCCGTCTCCGGTTTTGACATCACCCACCCAGCGACCATTGGAATAATTGACTGTGGTGTACTGCTCGAGCTGGCCGACCAGAGTGAGTTCCTGGCCAGCTTTAAGAGCAATAGTGTTTTCCCAAGGCTTATGCCCCGGCTTTTGTATGGTGATGTCGTAACGGCCGGGGTTCAGTTCTAAATCAAGCCGCGTAGCTCCGTAGTTTTCGCCATTGATGGTGACCTGATCACCTACAACGTTTGAGCGAAGTATCAGCTTTCCGGTTGTAGCTGGCTCTGCAAATGCGACCGTTTCGAGGTCGCCGGGAAGTGGCTCAACTTCGAATACCTGGGCAGTGATCATGGGTTCAGAGGGTTGAGTGCCGGGAGCTGGCTGCTCCGCAATGACAGCTTCGCCTAGTTTTTCGGGCTGCGCAGCCGGGGCGTGGGCCTGCATTGCGGATTCTTCGGGAACGGCGGTTGGCGGCGGCAGTGAGCTCGGCGTGTCTTGTTGCATGGCGACGGATGGTTTTCCGCTACTTTCCAGTATCGGGCCGTGCTGCACCGAGGCAAAGCCTGCTGTTACAAGTAACATCAGCGCAAGCACATTGACGAACATCAGCGGTCTGAAATCGACCATGGTAGAACCTCTTATCCCAACTTCCTGGATACTTTTATTATGGGTTCATATTAACCACTGTCCGCAACGTTATGTAACAGAAAGTGTCTGAAGTTGGTCAGAATGCAGGCCAAATCACATTTTGTTCGAAAACTGGTCATGATTGAGCTGTTCCCAGGACTTCATGTACACATCCGCTTCATATTGGTAGGGCGAACGGAACGGTGTCAATACAAAATCGAACACGAGGAAAAAAGTACCAATCGAGAACCAGGCAATCAGGAGCGTGCTAATGGTAGTGGCTTGTTCCTCCGGGTTGGAGTCGATAAAACTTTGCAGGACTGGGATCATATCCGTAGCCAGCACGACAGGATTGAAACTGGCCATCACGAAGGGAAACCAGAACGCAATAAACACCGGGAAAAAACCGTAAGACCAGAGCAAGCGCCTGAGTAGGTATACACCGACTTCACGCCAAAACTTGTGGCGAATCTCGGGGACTTTACGAATGCGCTCTAGGTATTGGCGACGTTCGGCCCACCAGGCAGCTACCTCGGGGGCCTCAATGATGTTTGTTTTATTGGTTTCGTCTGTCATGGATCGGCAGGCTACCTAGTTGAGTTTGTTCGATACATCATATCCGATAGTACGTGTTACCCTGTAATTCTCCAATTATTCAATTGTTCAATGCATAGGATCGTTTTAATGGCGGCAGCGACAGACAACATAATCCATCCGGCTTTCGAGAAAATTCGTAGTCACCGGATTAGCACCCTCAATTTGGATGTTGAGGAGTATCGCCACAAGAAGACCGGTGCGCGTCATTTGCATTTGGCGGCGGATAACGATGAAAACGTGTTTTTTGTAGCGCTTCGTACCTTCCCGATGGATTCCAGCGGAGTGGCGCACGTTCTGGAGCACACGGCGTTGTGCGGCAGTGAGCGTTTTCCGGTGCGCGATCCGTTCTTTATGATGATTCGCCGTTCTCTGAATACGTTTATGAACGCTTTTACCAGTAGCGACTGGACGGCCTACCCCTTTGCCAGCATGAACCGGAAGGATTTCGATAACCTGTTAACGGTGTACTTGGACTCAGTGTTTTTCTCCAAACTGGATCCGTTGGATTTTGCGCAAGAAGGGCATCGTTTGGAATTCGACAAGCCGGATGACCCAAGTAGTGATCTGGTCTACCGGGGTGTGGTTTATAACGAAATGAAAGGCGCTATGAGCGCTCCGACGTCGCAGTTGTGGCAAAACCTATCCAGTCATTTGTTCCAGACCACCACCTATCACTACAACAGTGGCGGCGAGCCCGACCACATTGTGGATCTGAGCTATGACGATCTGGTTAATTTTTATCGTCATCATTACCATCCGAGCAATGCCATTTTCGCCACTTACGGAAATATTCCTGCTCATGAACACCACGAGAAGTTCGAAGAGCTGGCGCTGAAGCGTTTCGAGCGTCAGGAAGTCAAGCTGCCGGTGCACGACGAAAAACGTATGTTCTCCCCGATGCGTGTAGAGCAGGGTTACGCGGTCAGTGAGGGTGAGGATACAGAGGCTAAAACTCACATTGTATTGGGGTGGTTGTTGGGGCATAGCTTCGACCTGCAAGAGAACCTTGAAGCCCAGCTGTTGGCTTCTGTGCTGTTTGAGAACAGTGCTTCACCGATGATGCGGGCGCTGGAAACCACAGATATCGGCCATGCGCCGTCACCCATGTGCGGGCTTGAAGATTCTAACCGTGAAATGACCTTCGTGTGCGGCATTGAGGGCAGTGAGCCCGGCCGCCGGGAGGATCTGGAATCTCTGGTTGAAAAGACACTGGTTAAAGTGGTTGAGGAAGGTGTCAGCCCGGAACGGCTCGAAGCGATTCTTCACCAGTTGGAATTGCACCAGCGCGAAATTGCCGGCGACGGCTTCCCGTATGGTTTGCAGTTGATCATGCAGTCCATTTCGCCGATGGTTCATGGGGGCGATCCGGTTGAGTTGTTGGACCTGGAGCCGGTATTGGCGACGCTGCGCGAAAAGATCAAAGATCCGGCGTATGTACCAGGCCTTATTCGCCGCAAACTTTTGGAAAACCCGCATCGTGTTACCTTGACTCTGCGCCCGGATGAAAAGCTGGAAGGCGCACATCAGGCAGCGTTAAAAGAGTCACTGGCTAAGCGCAAGGCCAGCCTCACCGACGATGAAGTGAAGCTGATTATAGAGCGTGCGCAAGCCTTGGAAGAGCGGCAGCTTCGCAAAGACGATGATTCAATTTTGCCCAAGGTGGGCTTGTCTGATGTGCCCCTGCAGATGCCGGAGCCTGAAGGCAAATACGATCCCGAAACCGGAGCCACTCTGTATGCCCGCGGCACCAACGGGTTGGTTTACCAGCAAATTGTGTTGCCTGTACCGGCGTTGAGTGAAGACGAGCTGTTGCTGTTGCCTTACTACACGACGCTGATTTCCGAAGTGGGTTGTGGGGAGCTGGATTATCTGCAAATGCAGGATCGTATTTCAGCAGAATCAGGGGGCATTGGCGCTTCGTTCCTCGCCAAGGGCCAGATTGACGATGTACAGGCCATGTCCGGCTATCTGATTTTTAGTGGTAAGGCTCTGTCCCGCAACAGTGGCGAGCTGACCCAGCTGCTCAAAGATGTATACAGTGGTGCGCGGTTTGACGAGAAAGAACGCCTTCGGGAGATCATTGCTCAGGTACGTGCGCGCCGGGAACAGGCTGTCACTGGAAGTGGCCATGGCCTGGCTATGGGTGCGGCGGCTCAGGGTTTGAGCTCGGGTTCCTGGTTGAGTTTCCGGTTGGGCGGTCTTGCGGGTATTCGAGGTACCAAGGAGCTTGATAAGTCGTTGAATGACGAATCCGCGTTGGCGCAGTTCTGTGACAGTCTTGCGGCTCTGCACGAAAAGATTCGCAAGCAGGGGCGTCAGTTCCTGTTGATTGGCGAAGAAGCGCAGTTGGCTCCCATGCTGGATAACGTAAAAACCTGCTGGCAAAGTGGCGAGACTCAGGTTGAGGGCAACTGGTCGATGAAGCCGGTGAGCTACAAAACTCAAGAAGCCTGGCTGACGTCTACACAGGTCAATTTCTGCGCCAAAGCCTACGCAACGGTAGCGGTTGACCACCCAGATGCAGCCGCCTTGACGGTACTGGGCGGGTTCCTGCGTAACGGATACCTGCATCGGGCGATTCGCGAGAAAGGCGGTGCTTACGGCGGTGGCGCCGGGCAGGACAGTGTGAACGGTGTGTTCCGTTTCTTCTCCTACCGTGATCCGCGCTTTGCAGAAACGTTGGATGATTTTGATGCAGCGCTGAATTGGTTATGCACGGAAGAGCACGACGAGCAAGCGCTGGAAGAGGCTATTCTGGGCGTGATTGGCCAGCTGGATCGGCCTCATTCTCCCGCGGGGGCGGCGCGACATGCGTTCCACAACAATCTGTTTGGTCGTACCCCCGAGCAGCGCGCCCGGTTCCGTGAGCGGGTATTAAACGTGACGCTGGACGAAATGCGCCGGGTGGCCGGTACCTGGCTGAAGCCGGAAGATGCCAGTGTAGCGGTGATCACCAGCCCGGATAATCGAGGCGTGGCGGAAAAGCTGGGGCTAAGCGTTCAGGAATTGTAAGTCAGAGGTTCTAGGCTCGAAAAGGGTGGAGGACGAAAGTCTTCCACCCTTTTTTATGGGGCGAGTTACCGATGGCGCTTGAGCCCGGTTGAAACCATGATCCGTGTGGAGATTTCTTCAACGGAATAAGCGGTGGTGTTCAGGTAGGGAATGCGCTCCCGCTTGTACATCAACTCGATTTCCTCTACTTCATGCATACATTGCTGCATGGAAGAATAGCGGGAGTTAGGCCGGCGCTCGTTGCGGATGGTGGCCAACCGTTCTGGCTGAATGGTTAAGCCAAACAGTTTTTGCTTGTGGGTCCGCAGTGCGCCCGGCATTTTCTGATCGTCCAGATCTTCTTCGGTGATCGGGTAGTTTGCCGCTTTAATACCGTATTGCAGTGCCAGATAGAGGCAGGTCGGTGTTTTGCCGCTGCGGGACGCGCCGATCAGGATCAAGTCGGCCTCATCGTAGTGTCGTGTTCTGGCCCCGTCGTCATTGTCCAGCGCGAAGTTCACAGCGTGAATCCGACGTTCATAACTACTGACGTTGTCTATGGCGTGGGATTTTCCAACGGAGTAAGAAGACGATGAATTCAGCTCGCGTTCCAGCGGGTTCAGAAAGGTGCCAAAGATATCCACCATGAAGCCGTCGGCGCCGCTTACGATCTCGCGAATGGCGCTGTTGACGATGGTGTCGAACACCAAAGGGCGCTCTCCATCGATGTCGGCGGCGGTATTGATGCGTTTAGCCATTTCCCGGGCCTTTTCTTCATCGTCGATATACGGCACGGTAATGCGTTCAAATTCAATCTTTTCAAACTGGGCTAAGAGCGCGTGTCCCAGCGCTTCTGCGGTTAGGCCAGTGCCGTCCGAGATAAAAAAAGCAGTTCTTTTCATGGTTTCATCCACTCAGGTTTTAAGGCGGTTCCCTAGGTAATTTCCGCAGCTTACAGTATTATACTCGCCAGTTTCGAGACTCCGCGCCACTCAAGATACAAGGGAGACCACGCTTTGGAAGATTACATTATCTGGTTTGACCACCTAGGAATGTCCGATGTTGACCGTGTTGGGGGTAAAAATGCGTCCCTCGGTGAAATGATCAGTAATCTGGCCAATGCAGGTGTTACCGTCCCAGGCGGTTTTGCCACTACAGCACATGCATACCGAGAGTTTCTGGCGACAGACGGGCTGAAAGATCGTATCGATCAGGCTCTGGATGCGCTGGATGTGAACGACGTAAATGAGTTGGCCCGGGTTGGCTCACAGATTCGTCAATGGGTTATTGATACCGACTTCCCTCAGCCATTGGAAAATGCGCTCAAAGAAGCCTACGAAAATCTTCGTGCCGGAAACGACGCTATGGCAGTAGCCGTGCGTTCCTCCGCAACTGCCGAAGATCTTCCGGATGCCTCGTTTGCCGGCCAGCAGGAAACCTTCCTGAACGTGGTCGGCCTTGAGCAGGTGCGTACTTCAGTTAAAGAAGTATTTGCCTCTTTGTTTAACGATCGCGCCATTTCTTACCGAGTGCATCACGGCTTTGATCATAAGCTGGTTGCTCTGTCTGCCGGTATTCAGAAAATGGTACGCAGTGAAACTGCATCCAGTGGCGTTATGTTTACGTTGGATACGGAGTCCGGTTTCCGTGACGTTGTTTTCATCACGTCATCCTATGGCTTGGGTGAAACTGTAGTTCAGGGCGCTGTGAATCCTGATGAGTTTTATGTCCATAAGCCCACTTTGGCCGCTAGCCGCCCTGCAGTCCTGCGCCGTAATCTGGGTAGCAAAGCCATCAAGATGGTTTATCACACAGAACCGGGCGAAGGTAAGTTTGTTGAAACCGTGAAGGTGGATATGGAAGAGCGCACGCGTTTCTCCATCACCGATGCGGAAGTAGAAGAGTTGGCCAAGCAGGCCATGATTATCGAAAAACACTACCAGCGTCCGATGGATATTGAATGGGCGAAAGACGGTGACGACGGCAAGATTTACATTGTTCAGGCCCGTCCGGAAACCGTTAAGAGCCGCGCATCCGCCAACGTAATGGAGCGTTATCTGCTGAAAGAAACCGGTAAGGTTCTGATCGAGGGCCGTAGTATTGGCCACAAGATCGGCAGTGGTCCGGTAAAAATTATAACCAGCATTAATGAAATGGATCGGGTTCAACCCGGTGACGTTCTAGTGACAGATATGACAGACCCAGATTGGGAACCTGTCATGAAGCGTGCTTCGGCCATCGTGACTGACCGTGGTGGCCGTACTTGCCACGCGGCGATCATTGCCCGCGAACTGGGTATTCCGGCGGTTGTGGGTTGCGGTGACGCCACCGAAGAGCTGAAAGACGGTCAGAACGTGACGGTTTCTTGTGCAGAAGGCGACACTGGCTTCATCTACGACGGCGCTCTGGATTTTGAATTGCGTGAAAACACTGTGGATTCCATGCCCAACATTCCGTTCAAGATCATGATGAACGTGGGCAACCCGGACCGCGCGTTTGATTTCCAGTCTTTGCCCAGCGAAGGCGTTGGATTGGCGCGTCTGGAATTTATCATCAACCGTATGATCGGTGTGCATCCGAAGGCGTTGTTGAACTACGATGGTTTGCCGGGTGACATCAAGCAAACCGTAGACAAGCGTATTTCCGGTTACAGCTCGCCGGTGGATTTCTATGTCGATAAGCTGGTTGAAGGTATTTCTACGTTGGCGGCCGCGTTTGCGCCGAAGAAAGTGATTGTTCGCTTGTCGGACTTCAAATCGAATGAATACGCCAACCTGATTGGCGGTACCTTGTACGAGCCAGACGAAGAGAACCCAATGCTGGGCTTCCGCGGTGCGTCTCGCTACATCTCTGAAACCTTCCGTGATTGTTTCGAGCTTGAGTGCCGTGCGCTCAAGAAAGTGCGTGACCAAATGGGGCTGACCAACGTTGAAGTGATGGTTCCGTTTGTGCGGACCGTTGGTGAGGCAGAGCAAGTCGTACAGTTGTTGGCTGAAAACGGCCTGAAGCGCGGCGAGAACGGCCTTCGGCTGATCATGATGTGCGAGTTGCCCGCAAATGCAATCCTCGCTGAGCAGTTCCTGGAGCACTTTGACGGCTTCTCTATTGGCTCGAACGATTTGACGCAGCTGACTCTGGGGCTCGATCGCGATTCCGGCATCATCGCGCACCTGTTTGATGAACGTAACGATGCGGTTAAAGCGCTGCTGTCCAACGCCATTCAGGCTTGCCGTAAGGCGGGTAAGTACATTGGAATCTGTGGCCAAGGGCCGTCAGATCATCCAGATCTTGCCAAGTGGCTAATGGACGAAGGCATCGATACGGTTTCTTTGAACCCGGATTCCGTTCTGGATACCTGGTTCTTCCTGGCTGACGAAAAAATTGACTGAACTGAAAACGGGAAAGGAGAACGAAAGCGTGAGCAACATTATTACTCCGGATCTGTGTGATGAGTTTCCGGAAGTGCAGGTGGTTGAGCCTGGCTTCAATAACTACGGCGGCATTCGTCAGTTCGGCGGTGAAATCGTCACGGTGAAGTGCTTTGAAGACAACTCTGTCGTGAAAGAGCAGGTGGGTTTGCCGGGCAATGGCCGTGTAATGGTGGTTGATGGCGGCGCATCAAAGCGCAACGCACTGCTGGGTGATATGCTGGCCGAGAAAGCCGCCGAGAATGGCTGGGCCGGTTTGATTATCTATGGCTGCATTCGTGATGTGGATGAGATTGGCCAAACCAAGCTGGGTGTTCAGGCGCTCGGCACGGTGCCCCGCAAAACAGAAAAGCGCAATATTGGTGACCTGAACATCCCGGTAACCTTCCATGGCGTGACCTTCCATCCGGGTCAGTACGTCTATGCCGATAACAACGGCATTATCGTATCGGAGAAGCCTCTGGTGTAGGTCAGCGCTTTCTCAGCGGATACAAAAACGGCGACCAATCTGGTCGCCGTTTTTTTTGCCGGAGAATTTTATCGAACTTCGAGGATGTTGATGCCCAAAACATACCCGGTGTCATCAGGAGCGCAACGCAAAACCTCACCGACGGTTTCCAGAGGCGGAAACTGATCTCCTGCAGCTTCCATCACCGTTTTCAGCTCTGCGCCAACCGGAAAAGGGCGGTCTACCTGAAGCTGCATGCCTGCAGCGCTGAGGTCTTGGCAGATTCCAGTGAAGGTTTCACCGTTGTTATCGGTGATCTGGATTGTGCTGTTAACCTGCATTCGGTAGAAATCGCGCTTTTCCGAATAGTCTTTCATGGTTAGGCCCAATTATCGGTTTTCCTGGTTGGCTTGAGCATCGGTATGATCAAGGCCAGTAGCACGCCGCCGAACACCAGTCCTGCTCCCAAGAGCATGAAATCGGATTCGCGGCCGGCTTCCAATCGTTCATTTTCTGCAGTGAGTATTTCCAGGTCGTTCCGCAGTTTCTGGTTTTCTTCCCGCAGTTCTCGGCTGCGACGTTCCAAATTGATGGAGTCCGCCGCGATGCTTTTGATCTTTGTTAGTTCATCTTGCAGATTTTCAGTCTGGCTGGCCAGATTGTTTTCCGTATTTTGTAGAGTGTTACGCTCTTCGGTAACGGATGACAGTTGTTCACGGAGGCTGGCAACGTCTTGCTGTGCTTTTTCCAGTTCACGGGTGGCACGTGCAAGCTGATCTCTCGCAACCGGCGTTTTACTGATGTACTGGGAGGAAACCCACCCGACGGTACCCTTAGGGGTGCGAACTTTAGAATAGCCTTCTTGAGTTTCGATCAACTCAAGAGCTGTGCCGGTTGGCACGGCGTTTTCGATAATTCGAAACTGAGTACCGGCGCCAGACCGAACGGGCAGGTAGAGTTGGTCGTCAACCCACACGGTTCGCGCCTGAGCTACGGAAATGGAACTGAAAATAATAAAAAAGCTGAGAGCAAGGCGGAGCGGTGTCACTGGTTGCATTCCCTGAGTCTGGCGATAGTTAGATTATATAAGGCAGCAATTTTGTCACAGCTTGACCTGTATTCAAGCCGTCCCGCGTTACAATCCGCTCATACTGTGCGCTGCCGCTTATGTTGAGCGATTTCGGCGAGGTTAAGGTAGCACCACTTTGTACGGTTTTACGGCAACCGATTGGTAAACGCCAGCGTCAATGTAGGGGTCTGCATCGGCCCAGGCTTGTGCGGCTTCGAGAGAGTCGAATTCTGCAATCACCAAGCTGCCGGTAAATCCGGAGTCGCCAGGGTCTTCTGTATCAATGGCGGGGTGAGGTCCGGCCGCGAATAAACGTCCATCTGCTTTTAACGTTTCCAGCCGGGCGAGGTGAGCCGAGCGTGCCTGTTTACGAAGTGCCAAGCTGTTGGGTACGTCTTCGCTCATGATCGCGTAGTACATAGGGTGCTCCAATGTCGTTAAGGCCAGTGTTAGGGCGCACAGCGCAAGGCTGATACACTGGCAGCCACATTATTATCAGGATTGGTTTGTGACTATACCCCAAGACCCAAAACCTTGCATTGATCTGCATTGCCATAGCACAGCTTCTGATGGTGCTCTTGCTCCAACGGAGCTGGTTGCCCGTGCCGCAGAAAAGGGTGTTAGCCATCTCGCCCTGACTGACCACGATACGATCGCCGGGCTGCCGGAAGCTAAGGCGGCAGCCGCTGAGAGCGGACTGACGTTGATCAATGGAGTAGAGCTGTCCTGTGTATGGAAAACTTACACCATCCACGTAGTTGGGCTTGATTTTGACGAAGCCAGTCCGGCTTTCTTGAAAGCTCTGTCGATTCAGAAGGAAAATCGGTGGCAGCGCGCTCGGATTATTGCGGATAAGCTGTCCCGCCTTAAGGTGGATTCATTGCTGGAAAAAGCAACGGCACTGGCCGGAGGTGATGTGCCGGGTCGTCCGCATTTTGCGCAGGCATTGGTAGATGCCGAAGTCGTCCCGAAGGTAGCTCATGCATTTAAGCGTCATCTTGGATCGGGCAAGCCGGGTGATGTGAAGGCGTGTTGGCCGGAGCTGAGTGAGGTGCTGCAATGGATTCATGAGGCGGGGGGCATTGCGGTCTTGGCGCATCCGCGTAAGTACAAGTTGTCTGCTACTCGATTGCGAGAATTGATACACGATTTTGGTAAAGCAGGTGGGCGCGCGATTGAGGTTTCAATTGCAGGCCAATCCAGCGGCGATTTAGGGTTTGTTGCCGAACTGGCAAGGCGGGAAGGGCTGTTGGCGTCTCAAGGCAGTGATTTTCATTTCCCGGGAGCGGGTTGGTGTGAGCTTGGCCGTATAACAAAAATGCCAGAGGGGTTGGAGCCCGTCTGGCATCATTTCCGTGAACCTGTTCGCGGGTAATTTACTCCGGCGCGTGGAACAACAGGTACAGGTCTGTCAATGAGTCTGGAATGGCTTCTGCCATTCGACCTGCAACCTGCTCATCTTCACGAGCGCGCTGGAAGTCTTCGTCTTCAAACAGCCCAGACAGTGTCAGGATTGGCACCATCAAATCTGCCACTTCCTCTTCAACGGCTTCTTCCATCCACTTATCTTCGTTTTCGAGGAAAGTTTCGACAAAGCCCGCACACCAGTTTTCCAGTGCGTTCATTGGATCGCCGTCTTCCGGTTCAGGAAGCTCCAGCGCATGGCCCATATCCAGAGACTGGGTCATATCACGGGTAAGGCTGCTAACGCACTGAGCGAAAACGTCTGGCACCTTGCCGCCGGGCAGGGTGTCGGAACCTGTGGCCAGGCGGAAGATGTCTTCCACCTGGAGGTTGACCGGCCCGATCACACTGGCGCAGACGGCTCCGTGCAAGCCAAAAAAGTCCAAGGCTTCATCGCCCCAAGGCTCGGCAAAGAGAATGTCTTCCAGTGCTTCAATGTCGGAATTGGTCAGCATAATCAATTATCCTCGGCCTTTTTGGCTTGTTCGGCCGCACGCTGGCGCTTGCGGACTTCTCTTGGATCGTTGTAAGCGCGACCTGGCGTTACCGGCACATCGATAGCGCTGGAAGCTTCGGCTTTAGCGGGCTCAGCCTTTGGCTCGGCTTCAGCTTTTGCTTCGGGCTTAGTATCTGCCTTAGCGGTTGCTTTTGGCTTTTCGGTAGCTTCGGCTGCCTTCTCAGCCTTCTCAGCCTTCTCAGCCTTCTCAGCCTTCTCAGCCTTCTCAGCTTCGGCCTTAGGTGCTTCCGTTTTAGCTTCGCTGGCTTTTGTCTCAGGGGCAGGTTTTGCCTCTGTTTTGGGAGCTTCTGCCGGCTTGCTGTCTGTTTTGTCTTTGCTATCGGCTACAGGCTCGCTTGCCTTCGGCGCTTCGCTGGTTTGCTCGGCTTTGGCTTCTTTCTCGGCCTGTGGTTTGCGCTGACGAGGGGCAGGCTTGCGCTTCTCCGGCTTGCTTTCGTCGGCTTTGCTCTCAGGTGCCGCTTTAGCTGCTTCATCCGTGTTTGCAGGTTTAGCCTCTTCTTTTGCCTTGGGCGCGGAGTCCTGCTCCTTGGCTACGGGCTGGGCAGTTTCAGTTTTCGCTTCTACGGCGTGCGGCTTACGCTCTTCCGCTTTCGGGCTTTGCTCTGCAGCCGGTTTGGTCTGGGGTTGAGTGTTAGCGTCTTTCGCTTTGACGCCTGTCTCTACTGCAGCTTTCGGTGCTGAAGAGGCTTTTTCTTCAACGGCTTTTTCTGGCTGCGTATCTTTTTGGTGCTTGTCGCTACGCTCAGCTTTGCGGGCGGCAGGTGTTGATGCCGGTGCTTCAGCTGCTGAGCCATCACGATTACGCTGACGACGCGGCTTACGGCGCTTGTCGTCGTTTGGTTTGTCGCTCGCAGGGCCCTTCGAGTTGGCCTGATTGTCGCGGGTATCCCTTTGATCTTTTAGATCTTTCGCGTCGCGCTGCGGGCGATTTCGACCCTGACCGCGGTTCTGGCCTTCTTTTCGGCCGTCTCTGCGGTTGTCGTTGCCCTTGTTGTCAGCAGGCTTGTCTTGCTGAGTTTGGCGACTTTGTGAACCACGATTCTGGTCGTCATTCCGGTTAGGGCGATTGCGGTTGTTTTGGCGGCGCTCGTTGCCATTGCGATTGCCGTCGCGCTGGTCATCTCGAGCTACCCGCGATTTCCGGCGATCCTGACGGTCGGGGCGAGCCTGTGGGCGACGGTTATTGCCGGCACTTTTCGTGGCCTGCTTGTTGTCAGCTGTGGTGTCTGCTTCGCCGTTAAAGAAGCTGGCGATTTTTTTACACAGCTTGCGGAAAGAGCCTTCATCAGCATCAGCGGGTTCAACTTTGACGGATGGTTTGGCTGCAGGGGCCGGTGCTGGGCGAATGGCTTTAACCGCAGCTTGCTCTCGAGCGGGTTTTTCGGTGCTGGTTACTTCAACAACGGACTCTTCTTCACGCTCGTTGTATTCGTGGGCCACCTGATGGCTGGAAATGTGCTCAGGCGCAGTTTCGTCCTGACGCATACGAACGATTTCGAAGTGCGGGGTTTCCATGTTCGGAACCGGGACGACCACGATAGACACGCCTTGACCCGATTCGATGTCTGCTAGCTGCTTGCGCTTCTCGTTCAACAGGAAGGTTGCAACGGAAACCGGCACGATGGCCCGGACTTCTGCGGTTTTTTCCTTAGAAGATTCTTCGTAGATCAGGCGCATGATGCTCAGCGCCAGAGATTCGATGCCTCGAATAGTACCTTGGCCTTCGCAGCGCGGGCACACTTCACTACGGGTTTCGCCGAGTGAGGGGCGTAGGCGCTGGCGCGACATTTCAAGCAAACCGAAGCGGGAAATCTTGCCAACTTGAACGCGGGCACGGTCAATTTCCAGCGCTTCACGCATCTTTTGTTCTACTTCGCGCTGATGTTTGGCTGGTGTCATGTCGATGAAGTCGATGACAATCAGGCCGCCCATGTCACGTAAGCGCAGCTGGCGAGCAATTTCTTCGGCGGCTTCAAGGTTGGTCTGTAACGCCGTTTCCTCGATATCGTGGCCTTTGGTGGCGCGAGACGAGTTGATGTCGATAGATACCAGAGCTTCGGTCGGATCGATAACAATAGAGCCACCGGAAGGCAGTTTTACTTCACGCTGGAAAGCGGTCTCGATCTGACCTTCGATCTGGTAACGACTGAACAAAGGGATTTCATCTTTGTACAGTTTGATCTTGTTTTCAAAGGTCGGCATAACGGCGCGAACAAAGCTCAGTACGTCTTCATAAACGCTTTCTGAGTCAATTAACACTTCACCGATGTCTTGGCGAAGATAATCGCGCACGGCACGGATGATCAGATTGCTTTCCTGATGGATCAGAAAAGGGGCTTTTCGCTCGTCGGCGGCCTGGGTGATGGCTTCCCAGAACTGAACCAGATAATCGAGATCCCACTGGAGTTCTTCTGTGGTGCGGCCGATTCCGGCGGTACGGACAATGATACCCATAGATTTGGGTACTTGAACGCCGTTCATCGCTTCTTTGAGTTGAGCGCGATCTTCACCTTCGATACGGCGAGAGATACCGCCTGCACGAGGGTTGTTGGGCATTAGCACCAAATAGCGGCCAGCCAAAGAAATAAAGGTAGTCAGGGCTGCACCCTTGTTGCCGCGCTCTTCTTTATCGACCTGTACGATGACTTCCTGACCTTCAGAAAGCACATCTTTAATATTGATTTTGCCTTCGATCTGGCTGGGCGACTTCTTGAAGTATTCTTTGGAGATTTCTTTCAGGGGCAGGAAGCCGTGACGGTCGGCACCAAAGTCGATGAAGGCCGCTTCGAGGCTGGGCTCTACACGAGTGATTCTGCCTTTGTAAATGTTGGCTTTTTTCTGTTCGCGGGTGCTGGATTCAATGTCCAGATCAAACAGTCGTTGGCCGTCTACCAGTGCTACGCGCAACTCTTCAGGGTGAGTTGCATTGATCAGCATTCTTTTCATGGGAAAAGTGAGTTCCTGTCGTTTGTTAAGACAGGAAACCGGAGACGTTCGCATCAGCGAATCGGGATTTGCGTGCCGCGGGCCCTGAATTAGCAGGGCAGGCCGGCGGCCAGACGAGTCATACCTTTATGGGTTTTGACCCTGTATGTCTGAGACCACCGCTGACTCTTCGCCTGCCTGACGGCAGGGTAAGATCGAATAGGGTGAGTGTCTGTTGACGCATAATATCCGTTTTCAGGTTCACACAAACTCCTAGGTCTCACGTCGTGTTGGTAAGCTGACGGCCCGGTTTTGCGTGGCAGTGATTCTTCGTGATGTTCCCGTCCGACGGTTTCCCGGTCGGTTATTTTCTTCTCCCGAGGAGGTAACAGCCACTCTATGGTCTGCCCTGTGCATCGGGAGTTTGACTCACGCCGGGCCCGGTAATGATTGGGTATTCGGCGTTCAATCTAGTAATCAGTGTCGGTATACTGCTGCCGCTCCGGCTTCTGAACAAAATTCTTCAGGCCGTAGACAAACGGCAGAGCACGTCGGAATATAACAGTAAACTCGTAGCTGTACAATCCTGTATCCAAGCGCCCGGTGCAAGCCGGAATAAGGTATTTCATGTCACAGAAACCGGCTTCCCGGAAACAGCCCCATAAAGCTCGCTCAACGCACGGTGCGAATGAGAGTCGTGGTGGTAAGCCTGACTTGGTCTCGCAGCCTGCTGCTAAGGTTCAAAAAGGCGTTCAGTTTGTTGACGTTGATGCAGATATGGCCGGGCAGCGTATTGATAACTTTTTATTGGCCCGGCTTCGTGGTGTGCCCAAGAGTATTGTGTATCGCATCGTTCGAAAGGGTGAGGTGCGGGTGAATAAAGGGCGTGTGAAGCCTGACACTCGTGTTAAAGAGGGGGATGTTGTGCGCATTCCGCCTATCGTACAGCAAGCCAAACCCGAGCAACCAAAGCCCGGCGATCGCGTGCAGAATGTGGTTGAGGCCGCAGTGGTGTTTGAAAACTCTGAAATGCTGGTGGTCAATAAGCCCGCTGGTATTGCGGTTCACGGCGGAAGTGGCCTCAGCTTCGGGTTGATTGAAGTGCTGCGCTCGTCTCGCCCTCAAGCAAAATTTCTTGAGTTGGTGCACCGGCTGGACCGTGACACTTCCGGTTTGGTGATGGTGGCTAAAAAGCGGTCGGCGCTTCGTTTTTTGCAGGATGAGTTGCGTCAAAAAAGAATGCGTAAGCGGTATCACGCTCTCGTGATTGGTTCCTGGCCGAAAAAACTAACCCGTGTTGCCGAGCCGTTGTTACGCTACGAGATGCCAAATGGTGAGCGTCGGGTGAAGGTGAATCCCGAGGGTAAAGAATCGCTCACCCTTTATAAGAGTTTGGCAAACTACGATGGCTATAGTTTGGTAGAGGCTTCGCCGGTGACCGGCCGAACCCATCAAATCCGTGTGCACAGTGCGTGGGGTGGTCACCCGATTGCCGGTGATGATAAGTACATGGATGATGCAAGCCTGAAGGCTTTCAGAAAAATAGGTGGTGAGCGATTGATGCTTCATGCACGTTCTTTGGAATTCCGGTTACCGGTTACGGAAGAACCCATGTTCCTCGAAGCACCGTATGATAAGGCTTTCGGAAAGCTTATTGATCAACTAACTCGACGCAGTAAGGATTAGCAGAAATGAACGTTAAAGCAGTGATATTTGATTGGGATGGAACGCTGATCGATTCTGTTGATCATATTGCCGAAAGCTTGCAGCAAGCGGCGATGGAGTTGGGGTACCCGAATCTGGAGCTTGCAGCCTACCGGGATATTGTTGGATTAGGCATGATCGAGGCGCTACAGAAACTGTATCCCGGTGTAAGTGATGAAGAAATCGTACGTATTCGCGAAGGGTATTCGGGTTACTTCTTTAAAAAGGTGACTACCCCGCAGAATGTGTTCGATGGCATGGCAGATGTGGTGGCTGATATTCGCACGTCTGGTCGAGGCTGTTCCGTTGCAACTGGAAAAAGCCGTCGCGGGCTTGCTCAGGCGCTGACAACCAGTGGTCTGGGTCATCACTTTGATACCTCCAGGTGCGCCGATGAAACCCGCTCAAAGCCAGATCCATTAATGCTTGAAGAAATTCTGGAGTTTTACGGATTTCAGGCCGAAGAAGTGGTAATGATCGGCGACACCCATTACGACCTGGAAATGGCGCGAAGGATTGGTATGCCCTCTATTGGTGTGGAGTGGGGAGCGCATCCAAGAGAAGCGCTGTTGGATTGCCAGCCTCATGCCGTGGTGAGCTCGGTCGGCGATTTGCGTCGTGTTCTTGGGCTTTGATGTGTATTTATTAAGTGTTTGCGAGTAAAGGGATAGAGAATGAGTGATTCGGAATCGGGCAAGGGTGGTATTTTTGGTTCGAGAAAGCCAGCAATACCACCGGAGTCGAACCGCGACTGGAAGTTGATTGAAAAGCTGGTGATGTCGCTTCAGGCAGAGCAAAAGCGAAGCCGCCGTTGGGGCATCTTTTTTAAATTGCTCACGTTCATTTATTTGTTTGCGCTGATTGCGATGATTCGGTCGCCCATCAGTGATGGTATGGGTGTGGTTCCGGACCAGCATACGGCTCTGGTCGAGTTGAGCGGCCCGATTTCAGCGGATGAGCTGGCGAGTGCCGATAATTTGGTTGGTTCGCTGCGAGCGGCGTTTGAGGCGGAAACCTCGAAAGCGGTTGTTTTGCGAATAAACAGTCCGGGCGGAAGTCCTGTGCAGTCGGGTTATGTGTATGACGAGATCAAGCGTCTGCGCCAGGAGTACCCCGAGAAGAAAGTGTACGCCGTGATTGCAGATGTCGGTGCCTCAGGCGCTTATTATATTGCGGCTGCAGCGGATGAGATTTACGCAAACCGTGCCAGCCTTGTGGGTTCGATCGGTGTTGTGGCCGGTGGATTCGGATTCAATACGTTGATGGAAAAGCTGGGGGTAGAGCGCCGTTTGTACACCGCCGGCGAGAATAAAGCATTTCTGGATCCCTTCACGCCAGAGCGAGAAGAGGATGTGGAATTTTGGCAGAGCGTACTCGAGAACACGCACAACCAATTCATTTCGGCCGTCAAGGAAGGTCGTGGCGACCGGTTGGTCGATAATGACAAGTTATTCAGTGGCTTGGTTTGGAGTGGTGAGCAGGCGCTGGAATTTGGCTTGATCGATGGTTTGGGTAGTAGCTCTTGGGTGGCACGTGAAGTGGTGGGTGCCGAAGAGTTGGTCGATTACAGTCGTGGGCCTTCGCCATTCCAGCAGTTCATTGAGCAGCTGGGGGTGTCGTTTGGCGAAGGGGTGGCTGCGCATTTGCTTCAGTCGCGGCTTGAACTGCGTTAATTGACGGTTTGATGGCTGGCTAGTTGTCGAGGAGTGGGTTTACGCCGAATTCCCGCAACATGCCAGCAAGGGCGATAAGGGGTAGGCCGATAAGGCTGTTAGGATCCTGGCCTTCCAGGCTGCTGAAAAGCGTGATGCCCAATCCCTCCATTTTAAAGCTGCCGGCACAGTCGTAGGGTTGCTCTTTGTTCAGATAACCGGTGATTTCATCTCGCGAGAGATTTCGAAAGCGCACAGTGAATAGCTCGCAGTGGGTCTTTAAATCGCCGGTTTGGCTGTCTAGTACCGCCAGGCCGGTGCAGAACTGCACGCACTGACCGCTGCTGCGGGTCAGTTGTTTGACGGCTTGTTCGTGTGAGTTAGGTTTATTGAGTAGGCTGCCGTCGGGCAGGGTGGCTACCTGGTCAGATCCGATAAGAAGTGTGTTTGGATGGCTCTTCGCTAGAGCCCGCGCTTTTTCAGTGGCCAAGCGTACGGCGAGCGTTTCTGCATTTTCAGCTGGGGTGGGGCTTTCGTCGATGTCGGGGCTGGCGCAGTCGAAGGGTAGATTGAGGCGCTCCAGCAGTTGTTTTCGGTACGGTGACGATGAAGCGAGCAAAATAGTACGTTTCATAGGGGCCTGATTGCTGTGTGTTCGTTGAGTGGATTGCTGGGAATATCGTAGAATACCCCTACTTAAACGGGAAGGCTTGCCATAAAAGCGATTAAGTCTTTGACAGCAGGCGGTCTCCTCCCTAAAATTGCGCGCCTATGACTAAAGCGCCGAACGCCGAACTTCCAAAATCTGTTGATCCCATACGGTTGGCGGAACAAAAAGCGACACTTGAGGGGGTAATACCGCTCGAGGGTCTTGCTCGTTTTGGAGAAGCGGTAGGTGGCTCGCAAAAAGGCCGCGAATGCCACGCAGAACTGTCCTTCTATCAGGATGGTGAGCGCCGGAGGGTTGTATCAGGAGAGTTGTCGGCTCCGGTCACTCTGGTGTGTCAGCGTTGTATGAACGACATGCAGGTCACGTTGACGTCGAGCTTTGATTTGGGTCTGGTCAGCAGTGATGAGCAGGCTCAACGGTTACCAAAAACGTTGGAACCGTTCCTTTGTGAGGATTTCACGGCGAACTTGTGGGAAATGGTAGAAGACGAGCTTCTCCTAGTGTTGCCCCCGTTCCCGCTTCACGAAAGGGATGAGTGTCCGGCGAAAGAAGACCTTGAAGCGCTGGAGCCGTCAAACGCTCCTGTTGAGCCCGAGGCGAAGAAAAGAGATGATAATCCGTTCAGCGTGCTGGCGGGTTTCAAGACTACTAAGCATTAACGTTTTCATAAATAGGTCAGGAGTTTAACCATGGCTGTACAGAAGAGTCGCAAGACCCGTTCCAAGCGCGGCATGCGCCGTTCACACGACGCGCTGCCAACTTCCGCGCTGTCCACTGATGCAACAACTGGTGAAGTTCATCGTCGCCACCACGTATCTCCGGATGGTTTCTACCGCGGCAAGCAGGTTGTTGAAGCGCGCGACGAGTAATACTCGACGCTATCTTCTGACCTGTGTCTTATGGACGAGCGGTGAGTAATCCAATCACCATTGCCGTCGATGCCATGAGCGGTGATCGTGGTGCCGAGGTGGTCGTCCATGCTGCGCTGGAAGCGGTGCGTGAAAATGAGGCCTTGAGTCTTGTTCTGGTTGGTATCCGGAGCGAGCTTGAGGCCTTGTTGCATGATGGGCATCCCAGAATTCGCGTTGTTGAAGCGGCCGATGTGGTGCGCATGAACGAACGCCCTTCCCATGCTTTACGCCACAAGCGCAATTCCTCTATGGCTATCGCCCTCGGTCTGGTTCGTGATGGCGAGGCTCAAGGCTGTGTCAGTGCCGGCAACACCGGAGCGCTCATGGCTTTTGGGCGGTCTTTGATCCGTATGTACCCTGGGATCGAGCGGCCAGCTATCGCTAAACTTATTCCCTCTCTTCGTGGTCGATGTCTCGTTCTGGACCTCGGTGCTAATGTCGATTCCAGTGCTGAAAATCTCTATCAATATGCGTTGATGGGTTCCTTGATGGCCACTGCCGTCTCCGAACTTGCAGAGCCCCGTATTGCCTTGCTTAATGTGGGTGAAGAAGAGATAAAGGGTAATGAGCAGGTGCGCCTGGCATCACACATGCTCGCCCAGTCCGAATCTTTGAACTATATAGGGTATGTCGAGGGTAGCGACCTATTTCGGGACGTCGCTGATGTTGTAGTCTGTGATGGGTTCGTTGGCAACATCGCGCTCAAAACGGGCGAGGGCGTTGCCGGGTTGCTTATTGAGTTGCTGGAGCAGGCTTTTACCCGCTCCATGTATGGTCGTATCGTGGGGTTGTTGGCTCGGCCGGTTATGGGGCGTTTGTTGCAGTTGATGGATCCCTCCCGGCATAACGGTGCCAGCCTTTTAGGGCTGCAAGGCGTTGTTATAAAAAGCCACGGTAACGCCAACGAGCGAGCAATGCTGGCTGCGATACGGCAGGCGGTGTGCGAAGTAACTCACGAAGTTCCCCGCAGGATTAATGAGCGGCTTGATGACTTGTTGTTTTAGGTTGTTTGAGACTAAAGTCGGCCCCTATTAACTTACTTTATCGCGGATAATTGGCCGAGCTTGTACTATTGGCTAATCTCCTCTAATCCCCAATAACGATAAGATCGCTCCTATGAAATCAGCGTTTATTTTTCCCGGACAAGGTTCTCAGTCGGTTGGCATGTTATCAAGTGCTGCTGAAGCATGGCCGATGATCGCTGAAACCTTTAGTGATGCTTCTAATGTGCTTGGCTATGACCTCTGGCACGTATGCCAGAACGGTCCGGCTGAGGAACTTAATCAAACAATGGTTACCCAGCCCGTTCTGCTGACGGCCAGCGTGGCACTGTGGCGCCAGTGGTTAGTGTCCGGTGGGCCGCAGCCCAGTTTCGTGGCGGGCCACAGCTTGGGTGAATACAGTGCGCTGGTGGCGGCCGAGAGTCTCGATTTTGTTGAGGCTGTTAAGCTCGTCCAGCTGCGCGGTGAGCTGATGCAAGAGGCTGTGCCAGCTGGCGAAGGCAAAATGGCTGCGATACTTGGGTTGGACGATGCCGAAGTAATTGCCGCGTGCGAAGAGTCTGCGCAGGGTGATGTGGTTGCCGCGGTGAACTTCAATGCACCGGGGCAGGTAGTTATTGCCGGTTCTTTAGCAGCAGTAGAGCGAGCAATCGAAGCGTGTAAAGCTCGTGGTGCTCGTAAAGCCATGTCGTTGCCCGTCAGTGTGCCTTCTCATTGTGCACTGATGAAAGGCGCTGCAGAAGAGTTGGCGGATGCACTGGACGATGTGAGGTTTAATGACGCTGTCATCCCCGTTGTGCAGAATGTTCATGCAGGGGTTGCGACAGACGCAGATACCTTGAAATCGAACTTGTTGAAGCAGCTGTATTCTCCGGTGTTGTGGACGGATTCGATCCGCACGCTGACCAGCGAAGGTGTTGGAGTAGCGGTTGAATGCGGTTCTGGCAAGGTTCTGGCCGGTTTGGTCAAGCGCATTGAGCGTGGCTTGCCAGTACATGGTATTGAAGATCCTGATTCTATGGCGGGTGCTATCGAAGCACTGCGTCAATCCTGATAGGCGGAGTAGGTTATGTCGTTGGAAGGCAAGGTAGCGCTGGTTACCGGGGCAACTCGGGGCATTGGTAAGGCCATTGCTCACGCATTGGCGCATTTGGGTGCTGAAGTGATTGGCACCGCAACAAGTGCTGAAGGCGCTGCCTCTATATCCGAAGGGCTGAAAGCGGCCGGGTATAACGGCTATGGCCTTGTAATGAATGTGGCGGACCCGGAAAGCATTGATGCAGGATTGAAACAGATCGCAGAAAAATCAGGTGCACCACTGATTTTAGTCAATAACGCGGGTATTACTCGTGATAACTTATTGATGCGCTTGAAAGATGACGATTGGGCATCGGTGCTTGAAACCAATTTGTCCAGCGTTTATCGCACCAGCAAGGCTGTGCTGAGAGGCATGGCGAAAGCGCGCTGGGGCCGAGTGATTAACGTCAGTTCGGTGGTTGCCAGCATGGGGAACCCGGGACAGGGTAACTACTGTGCTGCCAAGGCCGGAGTTGAAGGTTTTACTCGTAGTTTGGCGAAAGAGATGTCCAACCGGGGTATTACCGCAAACTGTGTTGCGCCGGGCTTTATTGACACCGATATGACTAAAAAACTGGACGAAAAACAGCGTAACGCTATGCTGGAAATTATACCAGCAGGGCGTTTGGGTGAGCCTGAAGAGATTGCTTCCGTTGTGGCTTTCCTGGCATCCGATGGTGCTGCTTACGTTACAGGTGAAACGATTCATGTGAATGGCGGCATGTATATGGGGTAAGTGCCGCTAGGCGCGGTATTGCAACCCTCTGTCGTATAACATGTTTAACTGATCGCCCTGCTTGTCTGCAGGTAGGGTTTAAACTAAACTGGCAATCATTGAGTTGCTTGGTTGACACTAAAGTGAGGACATTATGAGTACAGTTGAAGAGCGCGTTAAGAAGATCGTATGCGAACAGTTGGGCGTTAAAGAGTCCGAAGTTCAGAACACATCTTCTTTTGTAGAGGATCTTGGCGCTGACTCACTGGACACTGTTGAGCTGGTTATGGCCCTTGAAGAGGAATTCGAAACTGAAATTCCTGACGAAGAAGCCGAGAAGCTGGGCACGGTTCAGAACGCGATCGACTACATCGTCGCGCATACCTGATACTCTGCTGATCAGATTGCCAGGCGAAAGCCGTCCTTTTTTGCAAATTGAAGGACGGCTTTTTTATTGGCTAAATATCAGCAAGGTTGATGGATATTTTTAAAGAACAATCAGGTGAATGAGGATATGAGCAAACGACGGGTTGTTATCACGGGCATGGGAATGCTTTCACCGGTGGGGAACGATGTAGCGTCCTCATGGGATGCAGTGTGCGCCGGGCGGAGCGGTATTGGCGCGATAGATCGCTTTGACGCAACCGACTACAACACACGCATTGGTGGTGCCGTCAAAAATCTCGATATGGAACCCTGGTTGTCCAGCAAGGAAGCGAGAAAACTTGACCCTTTTATTCACTATGGTTTGATTGCGGCACAGCAGGCGGTGGATGACAGTGGTTTGGAGCAATATGGCAAGCTAGACCGTGAACGTGTCGGTATTGCGATTGGCTCCGGTATTGGCGGTCTGGAATACATAGAAAAGAACATTATCCAGATGGAGAAGTCGGGGCCTCGTAAGGTTTCTCCTTTCTTTGTGCCGGCCTCGGTCATCAACATGATTTCGGGTAACACTGCCATTCGTTTTGGTTACAAAGGCCCGAACATTGCCATTGTGACAGCCTGCACCACCGGCACCCACAATATCGGCTATGCGGCGCGCACCATTGCTTACGGTGACGCAGATGTTATGTTGGCGGGCGGTTCAGAAATGGCGACAACGCGTTCAGCGGTTGCCGCTTTCTCGTCTGCACGAGCTTTGTCGACACGCAACGATGAGCCTGAGAAGGCCAGTCGCCCTTGGGACAAGGACCGTGATGGCTTTGTGTTAAGTGATGGGGCTGGTGTGCTAGTGCTGGAAGCGCTCGAGCACGCTCAAGCTCGTGGCGCTACCATTTATGGTGAGGTTACAGGGTTTGGCATGAGCGATGATGCCTACCATATTACGTCGCCCCCTGAAGGTGGTGAGGGTGCGGCCCGTTCAATGGCCAATGCGATTCGCGATGCGGGCCTGTCGGTGGATCAGGTGGATTATATTAACGCCCACGGCACGTCCACTCAGGCTGGTGATATTGCCGAGGTAGCGGCGGTTAAGTCGGTCTTTGGTAAACATGCTGAAAACCTCGCGGTAAGCAGTACTAAATCGATGACTGGCCATTTGTTGGGTGCGGCGGGAGCTGTAGAGGCGATTTTCTCAGTTTTGGCTGTTCGTGATGGTATTTTGCCGCCGACCATTAATCTTGATAACCCGGCTGATGGGTGTGATTTGGATTTTGTGCCACACAACAGCCGAAAAGCCGACATTAAAGTCGCTTTGTCTAATTCGTTCGGCTTCGGCGGCACCAACGGTACGCTGATTTTTAGCCGATTCGAGGGCTGAGCTCATCGTGGTCACGCTATATTGGGCGGAAGACGGTGTTTTTCCGCCTAGTGATCGAGGGCTGGCCTATGGTGACGGGCTATTTGAAACAATCCGGGTTGATGGTGGTAATGCCCATCTGATTAACTATCATTTGGACAGAATGATCCGGGACGCGGCACGTCTGCGCATTCCCATTCACCGGGCTGAGCTTGAGCGACTATTCCATCAAGCGCTAAAGCGGTATTCCGATCATTATTCTGGGAGTTCTTGGGTGCTCAAGTTGACGCTCTCCCGAGGCTCAGGTGGCCGAGGCTATCGTCCAACACCAGACATGCAACCCAACCTTCTGATTTCTCACGCTGCTATGCCGGCATTGGCTCCGAACACTGGCGTAGCCGTTGATTTCTCTCGTGTGCCATTGACCGTGAACCCATTATTTTCCGGTATGAAGTCGTTGAACCGGATTGAGCAGGTAATGGCCGCCTCGGAGCTCCAAGACGGGGTGTTTGAGATGCTCATGGCAAACGCTGAAGGCCATATTGTTGAGGGAACACGCACCAATCTTTTCATCGAAACGGATCATGGTTGGTGTACTCCGTCGCCTGACTCGGTCGCCGTCCTGGGAGTGATGCGTAGGTATGTTATGGAGCGCCTTCGAGCAAATGCGGAAGAGGTTCACGAAGCACCTGTTTTGCTGGAGGACATGTTCGCATCCACTTGCCGGGGCGTTTATTTGACCAACAGCGTGCAAGGTGTGGTTTCTGTGCGGACATTAGCCGGACAAGATTTGCCTGTTACCGGCCGGCTTGCGACAATCTGCGGTTCAACTCCAACAATGGAATAATACGCGTGTTCAGGAAGTTATTAGTTTCGGTTTTCGCTCTGGGCGTGATTGCAGCGGCGACTGCGGGACTGTGGGTATGGCAGGGCTTGGGCACGCTTGAGAAGCCGGTGGCACTCGAAGAACCATTGTTGTTCAGTGTTGAGCACGGCACCTCATTCAATGGCCTTACACACGAGCTTGCTCGCCAAGGGCTAGTTTCTGATTCACTTTGGTTACGGTTGTATGGGCGTTTGAAGCCCGAGCTTACCCGCATCAAGGCCGGAGATTATGAGCTGACACCGGGGATGACCCCGCTGGAAATCGTTGATTCAATGGTAGAAGGCAAGGTTAAACTGTGGGCGGTTCAGTTTATCGAGGGTTGGACGTTTGCTGAACTGCGTAGCGCGCTGGCGAAGTCCGATAACTTGAAGAAAGTAACGACAGACTGGACCGATAAAAAAATCATGGAAGCCGTGGGTGCTAAGGGCGCGCATCCTGAAGGATGGTTTTTTCCGGATACATACATGTTCAGTGGCAGTGAAACAGATTTGGACATTCTGAAACGCGCCTACAATCGAATGACCCGGCTGCTAGAGCAGGAGTGGGGCGAGCGTGGTAAAGATCTCCCCTACGATACGCCATACCAGGCCCTGATTATGGCCTCGATTGTCGAGCGTGAAACTGGCGCACCTTATGAGCGAGAGCAAGTGGCGGGCGTTTTTGTCCGCCGATTGGAGAAAGGAATGCGTCTGCAGACAGATCCAACCGTTATCTACGGCATGGGAGATAAATACGACGGCCGAATTCGCCGGCGCGATCTGCGTAAGCACACACCTTATAACACGTATCGTATTGATGGCTTGCCGCCCACGCCGATAGCACTTCCTGGGCGAGACTCCATTCACGCCGCTCTGCATCCGGATGACGGTGACGCGTTGTATTTTGTCGCCCAAGGTGACGGTAGTCACAAGTTTTCGAAAACCTTGGCAGAGCACCAGAGGGCTGTCAGAGCTTTTCAGTTGAATCGCAAAGAAGGGTATCGGTCTTATCCGATTCCGGATGCAAAAACTAACAACGGCGGAGATCAGTAATGGCAGCTCGAGGCCGTTTTATTACCTTTGAAGGCAGCGAGGGTGTCGGCAAGTCTACGCAGATGAAAAATGCTGCTGAGGTTCTTGAATCCTTGGGTATTGATTGTCTGGTGACTCGAGAACCGGGCGGTACGCCGATGGCAGAGAATATTCGTGAGCTTTTGTTGGCTCCCCGTGATGAGGCAGTTCACGAAATGACGGAGTTACTGCTGATGTTTGCTGCTCGGGCCCAGCACCTGCACACACGAATTTTACCAGCGTTAGATGCTGGTAAGTGGGTGCTGTGCGACCGTTTTACCGATGCTACTTTCGCTTACCAAGGTGGAGGGCGCGGTGTATCGAAAGAGCGCATTGCCGTGCTCGAATCACTGGTGCAGGGCGACGTGCGCCCTGATCACGTTATTTTGCTGGATGCGCCTGTAGAAACTGGAATGGCGCGTGCCAAACATCGCGGGGAGCTAGACCGATTCGAGCAGGAACATGTCGAGTTTTTCCAGCGTATTCGCAATAGTTACCTGGAACGCGCTACGGCGAATCCCGGCCAATACCATATTGTAAATGCCGCGTTGCCGCTGGAGCAGGTTTCAGAGAGCGTCACAGCGTTGCTTAGAGCATTGGCCAAAGCGCCTCTGCTGGCAGGGTAGGGTCATGCTAGATGCCAGGATCGTAAAGCTTCCCGCGAACGCTCAGCAACATCACCACGAGCATCATCAGGTTGTTGTGGGGGTCCGTGGCGCGGCCGAGTTGTGTGTCGATGGGCTCGGCGCGTATCTCGATACTTGGAAAGCGTGTTTGGTACCCACAGAGATTGAACACGATTACTGTGGTGATCAGAAAAATCATGTATTGGTGATTAATCTCGATCCCCAGAGCCCTGCACTTGAGTCTGCAGCTCATAGAGAGTACGAATTACTCGCCCGAATGTTCGATAAGCCCTGTACCGTTCAGATGGATCACCGCTTGCAGGGGCTGGTTCAATTTGCCGCGGGTGAATTTGATCGGGCACCGGACAACGTGCCGCTGCACCGTCATTTAGCTGGGAGTATCTTGTATAGCATGGCGGATCGGGTGGTCGATGGAACGTCGATTAAGCCGAGTCGTCACAGTGTGAGCCCAGCAGCAACCCGCCGTTTTATTCTGGATAACCTGTACCGGAAAATCACTGTTAAGGATTTGGCCGGTCAAGCCTGTTTGAGTGTTAGCCGGTTCCACGAAATTTTCCGGGAAGTGGCTGGGATTACTCCGCACCAGTTTTTGTTACAAACCCGTCTAGAGCAGGCCGCCAGTTTGCTCGCCACTAGCCAGCTGTCGGTGTCTGAAATCAGTTACCGAACAGGCTTCTCATCCCAAAGTGCTCTTACCAATGCGTTGCGCAAATATAAAGGCACAACGCCCTCAAGGCTCCAAATTCGCGAAAATGTCGCATAAATTCGGTATTAATGCGCAGTACCGGAGGATTGTGCAAAAGAATCGTAGGATTTCGTAAGCCGTGGGTCGGTAGTAATACTAACTTGTGTAGCCTGAAGTCCCGTATAGCCGATTTGTTGTTGATTTCAGTCGCAAAACACTGAGGTTTAACTATATTGAAGGAGTATCCGGGCGAGGTACGCTTCGCTTCAGTGAGGATGTCATCGGCTAGACAAGAATAACAGCGTAGTGGGCTGGCCTGAGCGTCAGAGCTGCGCTTGAAGAGCGGATATAATCCGACTCATTAAACCGGAGGAGCCTTATGGCTATTGGTGTTTGGATCAGTCTTTTTGCTTACTTTGCGCTCATGATTGCCATCGGCATTTATGCAATGCGCACGTCTACGTCTTCGTCCGAAGACTACATGCTGGGTGGACGAGCTCTCAGCCCGAAAGTAGCGGCTCTGTCGGCCGGTGCGTCTGATATGAGTGGTTGGTTGCTGCTGGGTCTTCCGGGCGCGTTGTATGTGTCTGGTTTGGCGTCAGCGTGGATCGGTATCGGCTTGTTCGTGGGTGCGTTCTTCAACTGGGTGCTGGTAGCGCCTCGTCTTCGTGAGCAGACCGTTCATTATGGCAATGCCATTACCATCCCGTCTTTCCTGGCTAACCGTTTCCCGACGAAAGCTCTTTCGCTAAGGACTGTGTCCGCGATTGTTATCGTTGTGTTCTTTGCGGTGTACACCGCTTCCGGTTTGGTTGCTGGCGGTAAGCTGTTTGAAAGTGCCTTTTCTGGCATCTTCAATTTTGGTGGTTTGACCGACTACTCCGTCGGCATTGTGATCACCTTGGGTGTGGTGCTGGCTTATACCGTTGTAGGTGGCTTCCTCGCGGTGAGCATGACCGACTTTGTCCAGGGCTGCATCATGATGCTGGCTTTGGTCATTATGCCGGCTGTTGTGCTGTTCGGCGAAGGTGGTGGTGGTTACGCCCAGGCTGCACAGACTCTTAACGAAGTTGATCCGACCTTGCTGTCTTGGACTGACGGCCTGACCTTTGTTGGTTGGTTGTCAGCGGTCACTTGGGGCTTGGGCTATTTCGGCCAGCCGCACATCATCGTTCGCTTTATGGCGATCCGTTCTCTGAAAGATGTACCGACTGCCCGTAACATTGGTATGGGTTGGATGGGGATTTCTCTGATCGGTGCGATTTCTCTGGGTGTGTTTGGTCGCGCTTATGCGGTTCGTAATGGCCTCGACATTGCCGACCCGGAAACCATTTTCATCATTCTGTCTGACATGCTGTTCCACCCGTTGATCACTGGCTTCTTGTATGCAGCGCTTCTCGCGGCGGTTATGAGTACCATCTCCAGTCAGCTGTTAGTGTCGTCGTCTTCTTTGACTGAAGACTTCTACCGCCTGTTCCTGCGCAAAGAAGCGACAGATCGTGAGTGCGTGAACGTAGGTCGTGCCTGTGTTGTAGCTGTTGGTCTGGTTGCGGCAGTGATTGCATCTGATCCTGACTCTCAGGTACTGGGTCTGGTCAGTAACGCATGGGCAGGCTTTGGTGCCGCCTTTGGTCCGCTGATCCTGCTGTCTCTGATGTGGTCCCGCACTAACGGTGCTGGCGCCATTGCAGGCATGATTGTCGGTGCCGTCACCGTTATGGTGTGGATCTCTATGGGCTGGAATGGCAGCTTTATGGGTGGTCCGGGTGTCTATGAGATTATTCCTGGCTTCTTTGCTGCGTTGATCGCCATCCTCGTGGTCAGTTCGGCTACAGCGGACGCCGGTGAATACCAGCATATTGAGCGGTAATCTGTCCGATTACGGTGCGCCGTAAGCGAAAGGGCTCCTTCGGGAGCCCTTTTTTTATGCCTGCAGAATTCCTCTAATAGCAATTCTGCAGGCATAAAAAAACGCCAGCCCGAAGGCTGGCGTTTTCATGGTGCTAAACCGAAAAGGAGTGCTTAAGCGACAGTCGCTTCAGACGCCTTCTGGGTGTAGTTCTCCATCTGGTCAAAGTTGAGATACTTGTAGATCTCAGCTGACATGCTGTCCAGATCTTTAGCGTACTCCATGTACTCCTGAGGAGTTGGAAGTTTGCCAAGGATCGCGCCAACAGAAGCCAGTTCCGCAGAGGTCAGGTACACGTTGGCACCATCGCCCAGACGGTTCGGGAAGTTCCGGGTAGAGGTAGACAGAACGGTGGACTTCGCAGCCACACGTGCCTGGTTACCCATACACAGTGAACAACCCGGCATTTCGGTGCGAACACCGGCGGTGCCGTAGATGTTGAAGTAACCTTCTTCCATCAGCTGCGCCTGATCCATCTTGGTCGGTGGAGACATCCACAGACGGGTGTTCAGGGAGCCTTTGTGCTGGTCAAGCAGCTTACCAGCGGCGCGGAAGTGACCGATGTTGGTCATGCAGGAGCCGATGAACACTTCGTCTACCTTGTCGCCAGCCACTTCAGACAGGAACTTGGCATCGTCAGGGTCGTTCGGGCAGCAAACGATCGGCTCTTTGATGTCGGCCAGATCGATTTCGACAACGTGAGAGTACTCAGCGTCTTTGTCTGCACGCATCAGCTTCGGATCAGCCAACCAGGCTTCCATCTGCTGGGCACGACGCTCCAGTGTACGTGGGTCGCCGTAACCTTCAGCGATCATCCAGCGCAGCATGGTGATGTTAGAGCGCAGGTACTCGGCAACAGAATCTTCAGACAGGTTGATGGTACAGCCAGCAGCAGAACGCTCGGCAGAGGCGTCTGACAGCTCGAAGGCCTGCTCAACAGTCAGGTGCTCAAGACCTTCGATTTCCAGGATACGACCAGAGAATTCGTTGATCTTGCCTTTCTTCTCAACGGTCAGCATGCCTTGCTTGATGCCGTACAGCGGAATCGCGTGTACCAGATCACGTAGGGTGATACCTGGCTGCATCTTGCCTTTGAAGCGAACCAGAACAGATTCTGGCATGTCCAGAGGCATAACACCTGTGGCCGCTGCAAACGCAACCAAGCCAGAACCGGCCGGGAAGGAGATGCCCATCGGGAAACGGGTGTGAGAATCACCACCCGTACCAACGGTGTCAGGCAGCAGCATACGGTTCAACCAAGAGTGGATGATGCCGTCGCCCGGACGCAGGGAAACACCGCCACGGTTGCGGATGAAGTCCGGCATGGTGTGCTGCATTTCAACGTCAACCGGCTTTGGATAAGCGGCGGTGTGACAGAATGACTGCATAACCAAGTCAGCCTGGAAGCCCAGGCAGGCCAGATCTTTCAGTTCGTCACGGGTCATAGGACCAGTAGTGTCCTGAGAGCCCACGGTAGTCATGTGAGGCTCGCAGTAGGTGCCCGGACGAACGCCTTGGCCTTCTTCCAGTCCACAAGCTTTACCAACCATCTTCTGGCCCAGGGTGAAGCCCTTGGTGCCCGCTTCAGGATCGTTCGGCAGACGGAACAGGTCGGTTGCACCCATGCCCAATGCAGTGCGTGCCTTGGCGGTCAAACCACGACCGATGATCAGAGGGATACGGCCGCCAGCCTGAACTTCGTCCAGAATAACGTCAGACTTGAAATCGAACTCGGAGATAACGTCACCGGCTTCGTTCAGAATCTTGCCTTCGTACGGGCGGATTTCGATAACGTCGCCCATGTTCATGTTGTCTACAGGTGCTTCGAATACCAAAGCGCCGGCGTCTTCCATGGTGTTGAAGAAGATCGGAGCAACTTTGTTACCGATACATACACCACCGGCACGCTTGTTCGGCACGCCCGGGATGTCGTCACCGAAGAACCACAGAACAGAGTTAGTGGCCGACTTACGGGAAGATCCGGTACCTACTACGTCACCAACGAAGGCAACGGGCAAGCCTTTGGATTTGATTTCATCAATCTGGCTCATGGGGCCAGTTACGCCTTGTTCTTCCGGCTTCAGGCCATCGCGTTCCATTTTGTAGGCAGCGCGGGCGTGCAGCGGGATGTCAGGGCGGGACCATGCATCCGGGGCTGGAGACAGGTCGTCTGTGTTGGTTTCGCCAGTAACCTTGAAAACAACCATCTTGGTGCTTTCAGGAACTTTGTTTTTGTTGGTGAACCACTCAGCGTTGGCCCAGGATTCAACCACAGACTTGGCAACGGCGTTGCCGGCGTCCATTTTTTCTTTAACGTCGTTGAATGCGTCGAACATCAGCAGGGTGTGCTTCAGTTCTTCACCAGCCAGTTCGGCCAGCTCTTCGTTGTCCAGCAGGTCAACCAAGGTTTCGATGTTGTAGCCACCTTGCATCATACCCAGCAACTGAACGGCTTTCTTGCTATCGATCAGCGGAGAGGCCGCTTCACCTTTAACAATAGCGGTCAGGAACGCAGCTTTCACGTAGGCAGCTTCGTCCACTCCTGGTGGTACGCGGTTTTCCAGAAGATCAACCAGAGTTGCTTCTTCACCGGCAGGTGGGGTTTTCAGCAGATCTACCAGAGCGGCAGTCTGTTCGGGGTTCAGCGGCTTGGGTGGGATGCCCAGAGCTGCACGTTCGGCAACGTGTTCACGATAAGCTTCTAACACGATATTGACCCTCATCAGTTGGAATTTTCCTCGCCGGTGGCATGCCGCCTGGCGGGTGTTTTATTGCGAAAAGGCCGAAGGAGCCTCTGAATAACGCCTAAATTGGCCGGCGGGGTATTCAGATTCTATTCAGAGACACCTTGATCCGGCGCTGCATTCTATAGGAAAGCACGTATAAAGTTAAGTTGGACAGAGGTCGGAGCTGTTTGTTAGCTGCGGTATACTCCTTGGTTTTAGAACCTGACCAGATTCAATGATATGACTGATGCTTTGAAGGAAATACACGACTTTCTGACGTGTCGCACTCCCCAGCAGTGGATTGAGAATGCGTTGGAGAACCAGGATTTGCTGCTGATCGACCATGCTCACTGTGAAAAAAAGGCGGCCTCTACCGCGCTCAGTCTAATGTATCGATACGTTGAAAACACAGAGTTGCTGAATAAGATGTCTCGTTTGGCCCGCGAAGAGCTGAGGCACTTTGAACAGGTATTGGCGATTATGAAAAAGCGGGGCGTGGCCTATACTCATCTTACACCCGCCAGATACGCGAGTGGTATGAGGGATCTGGTGCGTAAAGACGATCCGGGCCGTTTGGTGGATGTGTTGATTGTGGGTGCGATTATCGAGGCGCGTTCCTGTGAGCGTTTCGCTGCTTTGGCGCCCCATCTGGATGAGAAATTGAGCGAGTTTTACACTGGCTTATTGAAGTCCGAGGCTCGCCATTATCAGGACTATTTAAAACTGGCGGTACAGGCTAACGGTGCGCCGGTGGATGAGCGTGTCGCAGAGTTTATGGCAGTCGAGAAGACACTGATCGATGAGCCGGATACTGAATTCCGCTTTCACAGCGGCCCCCTACCGGCTTGATGCAGTGGCCCGAGCCTCGCTGAAGTGATGAGGGTGGGGTGTTCGTCAAAGCTGTTTGCACAGCTCTATCCACTGCGCGATACCGGCGCTGCGGTATTTTTGCTTATGCAGGATAAAGTAAAACTGGCGCTTGAATGAGCGGTGCTCCGGCATGGCAAGTGGCACCAGGCTGCCACGCTTAAACGCGTCGGCCAGCACCACCCATGACAAGCAGCCGACGCCCAGATTGGCCTCAACCGCACGCTTTATGGCTTCAGTGTGTTCCAGTTCAAGCAATACGTTGAGGTCTGGCAGCAGGCCTTGCATGCCTCGCTCAAAGCTTTGTCGGGTGCCGGACCCTTGCTCTCGCATGATCCAGGTTGCTTGCCGCAAATCATCGTCTGTTAGCTGTTTTTTTTGAGCCAGAGGATGATTAGGGGCACAAAAGGCTATGAGCTCGTCTTCACACCATGGCATGACCTCCAGTTCGGTGGCCTGCAATTCACCTTCGATTAAGCCAATATCCAATTCAAAGTCCTTAACCCGACGCGCGATGGTGCTGGTATTAGCAACCTCGAGCGATACTTTCGGTCGGGTAGGGGTGTTCATGTATTGAGCCATAACGCCAACGGCGAGATAGTTTCCAATTGTCAGGGTTGCACCCACTTTGAGTGCCCCTATTTCAGAATGTTTGCTGAACGCTTGCTCCAATTCTGTGGCCTGAGCGAGCAGCGCCTCGGCTTTCGGGCGGTACAGTCGGCCTAATTCGTTTAGTTGCAGCCGCTTGCCAACTCGATCAAATAACCGAATGTCGAACTGGCTTTCGAGTTCTTTCAGTGCGCTGCTGGCCGCAGATTGGGACATGGATAACGATTCTGCAGCTCGAGTGATGTTCTGAAAATGCGCAGCAGCGAGAAAAACTTCTAATTGGCGAAAGCTGTATTTCATGGTTTGGCTACCAAGGTAAACGCTATTTATTCATAAAATCGAATAGCATTATGAAAGCATCCCGTTTTGTCGATTTCAAGAAAAAGCTTACACTAGGGACATCTTAAATTCTTAACCATTGCTAGCTTGCGAGGGCACCATGAGTAAGTTGATGAAAGAAACGGTGACCAGTGTTCATCACTGGAACGACACCTTGTTCAGCTTCAAGACAAGCCGGGATCCCGGATTCCGTTTCAAGAACGGGCACTTCGTCATGATCGGGTTGGAATCTGAGGGCAAGCCTCTGATGCGTGCCTACAGTATCGCCAGCGCAAACTACGAAGAAGAGCTTGAGTTTTTCTCCATCAAAGTGCCCGATGGCCCGCTGACTTCTCGTCTGCAGAAAATTAACGTGGGTGACGAAATCCTCGTGAGCCGCAAGCCGACCGGCACCTTGATTCTGGATAACCTGCTACCTGGCCGTAACTTGTGGCTGATCAGCACCGGCACTGGGTTGGCTCCGTTTATGAGCATCATCAAGGACCCAGAGGTCTATGAAGCGTATGACCGCGTCATTCTGACTCACGGTGTTCGCTATGTGTCGGAGTTGGCGTACCAGAGTGACATTGAAGGTTTGCCCGATAACGAGTACTTCGGTGAAATGGTCGAAGGAAAACTGTTGTATTACCCAACGGTGACTCGTGAGGCGTTCCGCAATCAAGGCCGACTGACGGATGCCATGGAAAACGGCAAAATCACTCGTGATCTGGGTCTTCCCGAATTCGATATTGAACAGGATCGGTTTATGATCTGCGGCAGCCCCAGCATGCTGAAAGATACCTGTGCGATTCTGGATAACAAAGGCTTCAAAGAAGCGCGTGGCGGTGATATGGGCCACTATGTAATCGAGCGTGCATTCGTAGAGCAGTAATATTGCCATTTTAGTCTAGAGTATTCAGTGAAAAGCCTCCTCGGCGTCGGTCGGGGAGGCTTTTTCGTTTTGGCGGGGTTAACGAGCCTGCATCTTTACCATGTGTTAATGGTCGCCGGTCTCGGCTGCCTGGTGTCTATACTCACCGGTGATCGTATTCAGAAGGGAGGTAAACAATGGGTGTCACTGAGTGGTTTGTCGAGAACGCGCAATGGATCTCGCCGGTCACCAGTATCGGAACGATGTTGATATGGATTTTTTACGCGCAACTTTTGTACAGCAGTTATGCTCGTCAAACCCGGGCCCGCATTCTAATTAACCGGGCGGTGGGGGAAGAGGGCTTAGATTCGCCGTGTCTGGTGTGCAACATGAGCAGTGAGTCTGTTTACGTCTATTTTGTGATGGTGCGGGTAGAGACTTCTGATGCAGAATTCTTTGTGCCGGCAACTGACTGTGGGCACGTATCCGCAGAACGTGATCAAACCGACCTAAAAAGCCGGACACATCAGGGGCCGCTGGAATCTGGTTGTTGTATGCAGCTGTGTTCGTTCAAGGACACGCTGGATCGCGCAGCGAGGTTAGCTGGGGCGCCCATAAAAGATGGACGACCGACGGAGCCTGAAGTTGAGCTTACCGCTATGGAATATCATGTGATCTGCATTTATGGCTCCGATAAGCGTCCGTTTGGCGCCATTAGACGGTTCGAAACTAAGCGTGATGACAACGATTATTACCGTTTAGTGGCGACGACGACAGATACCGAGAAGCGATCGTCATTGCGGTATCAGAAGCAAATATCTCAATGGCTACAGGATCATGGTTAATCGCAAATACAACTTTTCTGACGCGTTATCGCAACCAGTTCCTCAGTCTGCTGGCCAATCGCTCACCGTCTGACATCGCTGACCGTTTTTTTAGAAGCTGAGAAAGTACATCCGGGCGGTCGGTGATAATGTTGTCCACACCCATGTCGATAAAGCGTGCCATTGCCTCTGGCGAGTTAACGGTCCAGACAAACAGTTCGTTACCCGCTTTGTGGGCCCGGGCGACCATTGCGGGGCTGGCTCGATTCGAGCGTATGCCTAGAATGTCGTAACGGTCCTGCCAGAGAGGGCCGACCACGAATTGGGCTAATAGTGCTGTTCTGAGATTGGGCTCTTGGCTTTTAGCCATTTCAAGAATAGGCCAGTCGGCGGCCGCGATCACCGTTCCTGTCACGGCATTATTCTCTTGCAATACGTTCACGACCGCGTTGACCAACGCCTCTTCATTCCGGTTAGGTTTAAGGTCAAGCAAGAGGTTTGCTTTTCCTCGGGTTGCTTCAATGGCGTCGGCTAGAGAAGCGATTCGTTCGTCTGAAAACGTTTCACTAAACCAGGACCCGGCATCAAGCTGGCGCAGTTGAGTGAACGGCAGGTCGTTAATTCGTTCGGGCAACCCAAAGATACGCTGCATATCGGTGTCGTGCCAAAGCACCGGGACACCATCGGCAGTCAATTGAATGTCAATCTCGATGTAATCCGAGCCATCATTGATTGCTTGCCGAATGGCACTGACCGTATTTTCTGGAGCAAGTGAGGCGTTGCCTCGGTGCGCGGTAACCCCAACTTCAGCACTATGGTTGAGGGAGCTAATGATTGGATAACTTTGTGCCAGTACCACAGCCACCACAATTGCTTCCAAAACCCAGGCTCGGCGCATCAGGACCGCAGCGTGTTTAGGGGCCGGGGGTGCCGGTGTTTTGAAGGGGTTGCCTGAAAGCTCTTCGTAGTAGGCCATCACCAACGTGCCGAAAGCTGCAGTTGCCAGAAAGGTCACAGCCAAACCAATCAAGACGTAGCTCCCTACGAGCGTGATAACAGCGGGGAGCAGATAGGATTTGTCGTTTGGCAGGACTTGGAATATGCCACCAGCAAGTCCACTGAATATTAGGGTGATTAATGGCGGCATCGCAATCGTGAGGGCTGCGCCCAGAGCCAGTGTCGTTGCAGCGTGTCGGGAGCGTTTTCGGGTGAGGTGGTAACTGGAACGCAGGGCAGCCAGAGGCTTGCCATCGTCAAGTATTAGCCTGGGGATAGCGAGGCTCCAGCGGACAACCAAGGTACCGTTGGCCGCCACAAGCGCAGCAACCATGGCAAGGCAGAAGGTGCCGTACCACCAGAGTACCGGTGGGCGTTCAAGGTTGAGCAAATAAGGGTCGTAATGATGAAGCAAAAGCTTCGAGGCACCGATAATGGCTGCGAGAAACGGCAGTGCCGTCAGCAAATGGGCGAGGGTTAGCAGTAAGGCGAGGGCTGTAAGGGCAGTGATCCGGCGCACTACACCGAATAAAGCGCGGGCGATGGCTCTCATAGGGTGCTGATCGTTCTGGGAAACGATGAGCGTGATGCCGGCCTGCTGATAAACGAGGATAGCAACCGTGACGAACATCGTAAAACCTGCCCACGTACCCCCGCCGGGGGAGGTTAAAAACCGGATCAACCCAGATGTGGTGATCGCGGCTTCGCCGGTGAGCGGGCGCATGGCTGCCAAAGCGGCTGTTACCAGCGATGGCAGTATGGCAATCGATAACCCGGTGATCGTCAGATGTAAAGCAAGAAGTGCGCGGCTGTATTCGCGCAAGATCGCTAGAGTTCGATAGGTAAGCCTAAGCATATCAGTTGTCGGTGGTGGTCAACCGGTTAGCATTTTCTACCAGTGCCAACCGTTCTTCTAACGTGAGAAAGGGGTCTTCGTCTGTTTCGGCTAAGGTGCCAAAAATTCTCTTTGGGTCGAATGACCAAGTCTGACAGCGGGTCATCAGTTCTGTGCAAGCCATCAACTTTCCCTGATTCCGTAAAAAGTACTTCATACCGGTATAGGTATCCGCCAACAGAAGGTCGCGGGTTGGGTTGGAGTTCATGGCTAGCAAACTGGTGCCAATCATTCCCCCTGCCTTTGATCCATGGCCGCTGGCATCGAGAATTGAAATGGCGATGTCCAGCTGTGAAATTAGCGCATTTTCCGGGGCATAGTAGGAAAGGCTGTCTTGTGCAGCCGGCTTCACGGCTAGCACGCCAACATTGTTGTTTAGTGGGAGGGTCTCGTGGTCTTCACGAATAAATCCGCCAGCCTCGTCGGAGGTAACGATCACCAGGGTGTTTTCCAAAATGCCCTCTTGCTCCAACTGCCGCAAAAAGCTGTCGAGGGTTTCGGCCATAACTTCCATCGCATTGATGCGTGCGGTTTGCGGGGAAGGGATCGGTAGAATGGTTTCGTTATCGTCTTCCGCTTTTTGCGAGGCGAGTCGCTGCTCGGTTTTGTCGCCGATGTTGAACGGGTGGTGAGTGCCTACGTTCAGTGTGGTTACGAACCAAGGCTGGTGCTGGCGGTTTAGCGAACGCAGTCTGGTTGCGATATCGCTGAAGAAAACCGGATCGGGTGGTCCCCAGCCTTCGGCTGCGTTCTGACCGGCAAATACTTCGGCACCCGTAACGTCCATGTAGCCGGCCTGCGGCATAAACTCGTCTTTGTTCATATACTCGATGGGGGCGGCCTGCCAATAGGCTGTGTGGTAGCCCTGATCTTTTAGCTTTTCAGGGAGACAGTCCGGGGCTGCATGTTGGCCGGCTACCAGGCGCACTTTTTCCGAAGCGCGTCTCAAGTCAGGGTAGCGGCCGCAGGTTAGAGTAAAGGTTCCTCGGTCAGTTTGCCGTTCCATGCTCAGAACATTCTTATAAATGCGAAAGCCGAAATCGTTGAAGGTCTGCTCCAGGTTGGGCAGCGAGACCACTGGCGAAAGCCCATGGAAGCTGCTGACCGATGGCAGGTAACCGCCGGACATGCCCTCGATCATGATGACGAGGACGTTGGGCGGTGGTGAAATATTACGGCCGCTTACTTGCTGGTGGAAAAAATGGGTTCGGTTTTCCAGGCTGGTGCTGATCTCTACCTCTTTGTTGCCAATCGCGGTGCCAACCGGGTTAATGAGTGCGCCCGGAATTTGGGCCAAAGTGCTCACCACCAAATTGTTAGCGGGAGTGGTCAAACTAGGAAATGACAGGGAGTAAATGATCAATGTCGCCGCCGCAACGCCGGTAAACGGTAGAGCTTTGGGTCGTGACCGTGGAACCCAGCGCCGGTGCAAACGGTGTAAAAGCCACGCCAGTGCGAGGTAAACCGGCAAGGTGATTAAGTAGACGTTCAGCAGGCTCCCGGAGATGAACGTGCTATCCATACTTTTGCCGGCGAACGCTAGTTGAAACAGCGTACCGTGGGCTGTCAAGTGCATACCGGCCACGTAAAGCGCACACCCCAACGCTGTAATAACCAATCCACGCAAGATGCCCCGGCTTCCTTGCAGAATAAGCGTCAGCAAAACGGCGCCCGCAATATCGCCACCCAGCATGCCCGGCATGCTGGGTATGACGCCACTTTGTAATACCAGCAAGCCCCGGACAAACAGAAGCCAGCCGAAAGACAGCAGGAAAGTGCGTGTTAGAGCATGGCTAGCTATATGTTGCGGTTTGATCATATGTAATGTCTGTTTTGGGGAGCCGAAGGTACAGTATGGGCAACCGTTCGAATGCTTCAACCGTGCAGCGATGTGGGATACCCGGTCGTGGTCAATCGCCCTGTTGTGCATTCATTTGTTTTAAATCGATTTTTTGATCAGGGGTTGCCGTGTTTAAAAAAGGTGTCCATATCGTAATTGGTGATGGCACAAGCTCATTGCTTCGGTGTGCGGTGACTATCTTGGTTGTGCTTGCGGTGGCATTTCCTGCGGCGGCTAAGAATTCAGCCGATCCCGAAGGGTTTGGGTTGAGCCCTGCAGAGCTAGCCTGGGTAGGCGAACGGATTTTTCAGAACGAGTGCGCGGGTCGGCGGGAATGTCTGGTGCACTGGAATCAGGGCGAAGCTTTCCCTTCGCTAGGTATTGGGCACTTTATTTGGTACCCCGAGGGCGTGAGCGATCGGTTTACAGAAAGCTTTCCTGCGTTACTGGAGTTTATGCGCAAAGAGGGCGTAACCATGCCGGCTTGGGTGGCTGATGCCAAAGGCGCACCCTGGCCGGATCGAAGCCATTTTTACGATGCCGCTTCTCAATCTGATCGCGTTCAATCCCTCAGAACCTTTCTGTATGACACTCGCGGTCTGCAAGTTCGGTTTATACAACAGCGGGCGGGTGCCTCTCTGGAGAAAGTGGTGGCCGCGGCCCCGTATAAACAAAAACGAGCCGTTCGCGAGAAGCTAAGAGCCCTCATGCAGACCCCCGGAGGCGTATACGCTGTGATGGATTACGTGAACTTCAAAGGTGAGGGGGTGTCGGAAGCCGAACGATATCAAGGGCAAGGTTGGGGGCTGCTGCAGGTTTTGCTTGCGATGCCAGCGGCGCCCGCACGCCCATTGGTGGCGTTTCGAGAGGCTGCTGCGGAGGTGTTAACGCGCCGTGCGCGTAATGCGGTTAATTCCATCGAGCGGGAGCGCTGGTTGCCAGGATGGCTCAAGCGCTTGCAAACCTACAACGAACCGGTTGATCGTTGCGATCCCGTTTACTAGGGGGCATTTTGCGAGGGCCGCTCGGATTGTGTCTCCGGTGGGGTTTCCGACAACGAGTGAATGCGGATATCCCTCTGAGGGAAGGGGATGGTCACACCCGCGTCGGTCAGTGTCTGTGTAATGGCCGAATACAGTTCGTGGTAGAGCGGCATCATATCTGGGAGGTCTTTGACAAACACCCACACCTCAAAATCGATGCTGCTTTCACCAAACCCGACACAAAAGACTGCCGGGGCGGGATCTTCCATCACCCGATCGTTGTTCAGGGCAACGTCGGAGAGTAGTTTTTGCACCTTATCGACATCGGAGCCATAGGCAACGCGCACAAAAATTTTGAGTCGAATCGTGGCATCTGACAGAGTCCAGTTGGTCAGGTCTTGCGTAACGAAGGTTTTATTGGGAACGATTTGTTCTTTACGATCCCAATCAACCAACGTCGTGGCGCGAATGCGGATGCGCGAAACTTTCCCGGTAATTCCGCTAATGGTTACGGTATCCCCCACCCGTATCGGGCGTTCAAACAACAGAATGATGCCTGATACAAAGTTAGCCACTATTTCCTGCAGACCAAAACCCAGCCCAACCCCTAGTGCGGCGATTAACCATTGCAGCTTCGACCATTGCACGCCGATAACGCCCAGGCAGACGATGACACCCAGGAAAACAAGTAGGTAGGTGGTGATGGTTGTGATGGCATAGCCAGCACCAGGCTGAAGGTCCAGCCGGCTAAGGAGTGTCACTTCCAGTGTGCCGGGAAGGTTTTTGACGGCCATGACGGTTCCCGCCGCAACGAGGATGGACAAAAGTGCATCTGCGAGGGTGATCGGCAGGGGGTCACCGCCTTCGAGATCGGTTGCGATGGTCCACAAGGTAATGTCATCGAACAGCTGTAAAGCGGGGATTACGTCGGTCCAGAGCAGAATCATCCCGGTTATTGCCACGGCGGACACCAGAATACGCAGCAAAGACGAGCTTTGCTCGCTGATGTCTTTGAGGTTCATTTCCGGCATTTCCGGGGTGATAAGCGCACCCTCACCGGAGGTGTCAGATGTTTCTCTGGCTTCTGCCTGTTTGCGTTCAGCCGCGCGCTGTTCCATCAAACGTTTGAGAGTAAGCCGCCTCTCGCGAACAGAAAGTGCTCGCAGACCGGTAAAATAGAGCAATGAGGCAAAGGCTAGCCAGCAAATGGAAATAAACAGGTTTCGTTCGAGTTGGAGAGCTGTGTAGTGGTAACCAATCGTTGACGCGGCAGCGAGCAATACCGGAGACGCTACAGCGATTACGTGCAAAATCATGAAAAGACGATGGCGAGGCTTTTCATCTCGAACGGCTGACATGATCCGTTGAGCAAAGATGGCAAGCGCAACGGAAACGATGATGAACAGCAAACGACCGAGGCTGTTATCGAATTTAGCACCGTCCGGGGTTGCACTGATGGCTGTCATGACGATGGTGACGGGTATCACACACGCCATTAGAAGTAGCAGTTCCCGCCGGATTGCGCGCAAAGACCCCGGGTTCCAGTGAAAATGTTTTTCGCCCAACCCGTCTTTCGTGGCGACGTTGCGAATCAAGGCTAGCAAAAACATAATGAACGCGGCTGCCGTAAAACCTTTCGAAAGCGCTTCGAAAAATGCATTGCCTTCCATCAGCAGCAGAGCAGCCAATGAAAACACCAGAACACCAGGTAGCGCCAGTAAAACGCTATTAACCAAGGCCAGCAAAGTGAATGCGGTGCGGTCCATGCCCACATGGCCGATGTATTGTTGATTGGCGTGTAGATTGGCTTTGATTTTCTTGCGTTTGATCAGCAATACCAGCAGTAAAGAGGCAACTAAAGCAATTCGTCCACCACGCTCTTTAGCAGAACGAGACACTGCAAGCCTGAGATCTTCATGTCGCAGCTGAGACGCCAGCCACTGAGCTGACTCGATAAGCTGTTTTGTGGTGTCTGTGCTGATGATTTCGGCACTGGGGAGCCAGAACAAACGCTGCTTTAACAGTGTTTGGTAGTTTTTTACTTGGTCTTGGAGAGCGGTCACCGTATTGAAGTACTCGTTGAGCACGTTGATGTGATCAGTGACGGCTTTGTGCAATTCGCGTAACAGGGTGGAGCGAAGGCTGCGAAGCTGGCTTCGAGCATCTTCGCCCGGGTCTGTGATGGCTTCAAACTCTTCCAGTCGTAACTGTTCTTCGCGGGCATTGGCCAGTTTATCTTCGATGCCTTTTATGAAATCGCTCGCAACGCTCTGTTTCTGAAGTCTTTCAAGCCGTTGTTTTAGTAGTTCCGCATAATCAGCTGTCAGGTTCAGACCGGCGTTTTCCAGGCGCAGTTCAAAACTTTGGTATTCACCCTCTATGCGGGACAGAATCGATTCTGCATAGCTAAGGCGTTCCTGGCTTTCCGACAGGGCAGCGCGTCGTTGTTTTAGCGACTCCCGGAGCGTTTGAATTTGCTCACGGATGTCCGAGTTAACGGAGTCCGGCAGTTCGGTCTGGGGTGGTATAGTCAAGCTTTGCTGCAGTTCGGGCTGAACGGCTGGCAATGCCTCCTCAGTGGGAGGTTCGTCTGGCTGTTGGGGTGTTTGTGCGTTTGCTGCTCCGAATGCAAAACAGACTATGAGCAACCCTATTAGCCGTATGATTGGATGCGTCCGGGATAACAGGGTCTTTCTCATAATTCTGCTCGCAAGGGGAGAAGGGTTACACGCTATCGAGCGGCGTCTTCTTGAGCTCTAGTGGTTGGTCAGATCGGGCAACGAGCCACCAAACGTTTTCATCCCAATCACCCAGCACGATGCGGCGAGCCGAGCAGCCGTTTGCCTCGAGTTCGTGGGTCGCTGGGCGGTGCGTGTGGCCGTGGATCATCAGCTGAACGCCGTGGCGTTCGAACTCGTTCACCACTTCATCAAGGTTCACATCCATGATGGATTCAGCCTTGCCCTGATTCTTCGCCATGGAAATTTGCCGGAGTTGGCGAGCCATCAGTTGGCGATCTTCCAGTGGCCGTGCCAGCAGCATCTCCACGGTCTTCGGGTTGCGCATGTTGGCGCGGAATTTCTGATATTCCACGTCATCAATGCACAGGCTGTCGCCGTGCATCAGCAGGGTGGGGGAACCGTACAGGTCGATCACAGTTGGATCATCCAGCAGGGTTGTGCCGGCCCGTTCGCAAAAATCTTCACCAATGAGGAAATCTCGATTGCCGTGCATCAGGAAGATGTCCGTGCCTGAGTCCCTGACATCTCTTAAGGCTGCCGCTACCTGTTCCTGAAGAGGTGTACGTTCATCGTCTCCGATCCAGGCTTCGAAGAAGTCGCCGAGAATATAGAGGCGTTCAGCGCCCATGGTTTCGTTTTTCAGGAAGCCAAGAAACGCGCCCGTGATGTCCGGGCGCGATTCCTCAAGGTGTAAATCCGAGATGAACAGTGTGCTCACGCGGCCTCCAGAACCTCAGCCTTGATAATCACGACGTCTTCGACAGGAACATCCTGATGACCGGAGCGCATAGTAGTGCGAGTAGCGCGGATCTTGTTCACGGTTTCCATACCTTCCGCTACTTTGCCAAATACGCAGTAGCCCCAGCCTTCCGCATTCTTGCCAGTGTGGTCCAGAAAGCCGTTGTTCTCAACGTTGATGAAGAACTGGGCGGTCGCTGAATGTGGATCCATGGTGCGCGCCATGGCGACGGTGCCGATCATGTTGCTCAAGCCGTTGTCTGCTTCATTTTGAATCGGATCGCGGGTTTGGCGCGGTTTCATGCCGGGTTCAAAGCCGCCGCCCTGGACCATAAAGTTGCCGATGACCCGGTGAAAAATGAGGCCATCGAAAAAGCCGTCACGAACGTATTGTTCGAAGTTTTTGGCGGTTTCAGGGGCGTTTTCGTAATCAAGTTCCAGTTTGATCTCACCAAGATTAGTTTGCAGCAGAATCATCAGAGCTTCCTGTAAAGGGTTGGATAAAGGTTCAAAGTACGCATTGTACTGAAGAGTTTCGTCCTGTGCATGAGTACTGCCAGGAATTGTGAGTATAATAGGCGGTTTAACGGAGCCTCTGAATAGCTCCCATAATTCATTCCCTGTTGACAGAGATTGTATGAGCGCCGAGTCGAAGAAAGCCCATAACTTTATTCAGAGCCTGATCGAAGATGCCGTCGCCAAGGGCGAGCACACGGGCAAAGTCGTTACCCGGTTTCCGCCTGAGCCTAATGGCTATCTGCATGTTGGTCATGCTAAATCAATCTGCCTGAACTTCGGTATTGCTGAGACGTTTGAAGGCGAGTGCAACCTGCGCTTTGATGACACCAACCCGGAGAAGGAAAGCCTGGAATACATCAACGCCATCAAGCGTGATGTGGCATGGCTTGGTTTCAAGTGGGCGGATGAACTGCGTTACGCCTCGGATTATTTTGATCAGCTTTACGCCTTTGCTGAAGAGTTGATCGAAAAGGGCAAAGCTTATGTCTGTGCGCTGACAGCCGATGAAATGGCCGAGTACCGTGGTTCTCTCAAAGAACCGGGCAGGAACAGTCCTTACCGTGATCGTCCTGCTGAAGAGAGTCTGCAGCTTTTCCGCGACATGCGGGACGGGAAGTTCCAGAACGGTGAGTTGGTGTTGCGAGCCAAGATCGATATGGCATCTCCGAACATCAATCTGCGTGATCCGATTCTGTACCGCATTCGTTACGCGGACCATCATCAAACCGGCGACAAATGGTGCATCTATCCGATGTACGATTTTACGCATCCCATTTCGGACGCGCTGGAAGGTGTTACCCATTCTCTGTGCACCCTTGAATTTGAGGACCACCGTCCGCTCTACGACTGGGTGTTGGACAATATCACCATTCCTTGTCATCCGCGGCAGATCGAGTTTGCGCGTCTGAACTTGAACTACACCGTCACCAGTAAGCGGAAGCTTAAGCGGTTGGTTGACGATAACGTGGTTGATGGCTGGGACGACCCTCGTATGCCGACCATTTCCGGTATGCGCCGCCGTGGTTTTACGCCCGAATCTATTCGCACCTTCTGTGACATGATCGGTGTGAATAAAGCCGGCGGTACTGTGGATGTGGGCATGCTTGAGCATGCGATCCGGGAAGATCTGAACGCCCGTGCGCCACGAGCGATGTGTGTGATGCGTCCGATTAAGGTCACTTTGACCAACTATCCCGAAGGGCAGACTGAAACGCTGACCCTGCCGGTTCATCCGCAGAACCCGGATATGGGCGAACGTGAAGTCACCTGGAGTCAGGTGTTGTATATCGACCGTGAAGACTTCGCGCTTGAGCCCCCGCGTAAGTGGAAGCGTTTGGCCCCGGATCAGGCGGTGCGCCTGCGCGGTGGTTACGTAATGACGTGCAAAGAAGTAATTTGCGACGACAGCGGAGACATTGTCGAGCTCAAGTGCGAGTTCGATCCGAAAACGTTGGGCGTTAACCCTGAAGGCTACAAACCGAACGGCGTGATTCACTGGGTGTCGGCCGCGGACAGCGTTGAAGTGCGTATTAATCAATATGATCGTCTGTTCAACCACGAAGCGCCGGATAGCGATAAAGACGGCGACATGATGGATCATGTCAACTCGGATTCTTTAGTGGTTCTTGAGGGCGCACGAGTCGAGAAAAGCTTGGCGTCGCCGCGCACCGATTTGCCGTACCAGTTCGAGCGTGAAGGCTACTTCTTCTACGATCAGGAGCTGGCTGCAAACGCTGGTAAGCCAGTTTTCAACCGTACAGTGACCTTGCGGGATTCTTGGGGCAAGGGGGGTAAATAATGCGTATCTACAACACGCTGACGCAGAAGAAGGAAGAGTTTCAGCCCATCGAGCCGGGTAAAGTGAGTATGTATGTCTGCGGCATGACCGTCTACGACTACTGCCACCTCGGGCATGGTCGGGTGTTGGTGGCTTTCGATGTGATCAGCCGGTATCTGCGTCACCGCGGCTATGACGTGCATTACGTTCGCAATGTCACGGATATCGACGACAAGATTTTACGCCGTGCCGATGAAAACGGTGAGGTGTATACCGCTTTGACCGAGCGCATGATTGATGCGATGCACGAGGACGAAGCTCGTTTGGGCGTGCAGTCTCCGAACGAAGAGCCGCGGGCAACGGCGTTTATCAGCGAAATCATTTCCATGATCGAAACGCTGATCGATGGCGGTAACGCCTACGCCGCCGACAACGGTGATGTGTATTTCTCGGTGGAGTCTTTTTCGGATTACGGCAAGCTGAGCAAGAAAAAACTCGAAGATTTGGTGGCCGGTGCCCGGGTTGGTGTGCAGGAGGCCAAGCGGAGTCCTGCAGATTTTGCTCTTTGGAAGGCTGCGAAATCGGGTGAGGTAAGCTGGCCTTCGCCGTGGGGCGATGGTCGCCCGGGTTGGCACATCGAGTGCTCGGCCATGTCCACTAAGTGCCTGGGTGATACGTTTGATATTCACGGTGGGGGACCCGATTTGCTGTTCCCGCACCATGAAAACGAGATCGCGCAGTCTGAATGTGCCACCGGCCATAAGTTTGTTCACACCTGGATGCACGCGGGTGCGATTCGCGTAAACAAAGAGAAGATGTCCAAGTCTTTGGGCAACTTCTTTACCATTCGCGAAATTTTTGAAACTCATCCGGCGGAAGTGGTCCGTTACTTCCTGGTGTCCAGTCATTACCGTAGCCAGGTGGATTACTCGGCAGACAGTCTGGCAGAAGCTAGCCGGACGCTGACCAAGCTCTATCATGCCTTGCGAGGTGTTAAGCCAGCTTCGAGTGATGGTGTTCCGGAAACCGAGCATGATCGTCGATTTACCGAGGTGATGGATGATGATTTCAACACTGCGGGTGCGATTGCGGTATTGCATGCAGTGGCAAATGACATAAATCAACATCGTCGTGAAGGCGATGAAGAGAAGGCGGCGTATAGTGCTGCTGTTCTGGTGCGTTTGGGTGGTGTGCTGGGGTTGCTGCAACAGGATCCGGAAGCGTTCTTCCAAGCGGACACCGGTAGTGAGCTGAGTGCGAATGATATCGACGCCATGATTCAGGCCCGTGCCGAGGCTCGTAAAGCCAAGGACTTCGCAGAAAGTGATCGAATTCGGGATGAGTTGCTTGAGAAGGGTATTGTTCTGGACGACAGTCGCGAAGGGACAACTTGGCGCCGGGCTTGACGCCTGGAGTTTCGACAAAAGCCGCATTGTGATTTTCGGGAATGACCTTGTAGGGAATTTCACGTATAATGCGGCGCTCAAATATTCATGTCCCTGAGAGCTTTAAGCCATCAGGGAGCCGGGAAACACAACCCATTGAGGCAGGTAACGATGACAGAACGCGTTCAAGTTGGCGGCATTCAGGTCGCAAAGAATCTGTATGACTTCGTGAACAACGAAGCCATTCTAGGCACCGGTATTGATGCCGACAAATTCTGGGCCGAGTTCGACAAGATTGTGAACGAGCTGGCGCCGCGCAACCGTGATTTGCTCGCCAAGCGTGATGCGATTCAAGAAAAGCTGGACACTTGGAGCCGTGATCACAAAGGCCAGAAGCTGGACATGGCTGAGTACAAGTCATTCCTGAAAGAAATCGGTTACTTGGTGGATGAGCCGGAAGAATTCAAAATCTCTACATCAAACGTGGATCCTGAAGTTGCCACCATGGCCGGCCCTCAGCTGGTTGTGCCGGTAATGAATGCACGCTTTGCCTTGAACGCGGCTAATGCCCGCTGGGGTAGCTTGTACGATGCGCTTTACGGTACAGATGCACTGTCTGAGGAAGACGGCGCTGAGAAGGGGCGTGGCTACAACCCGGTACGTGGCGCCAAGGTAATCGAGTGGGCTCGCAATCTGCTGGACAGCTCTGCACCTTTGGCTGCTGGCAGTCACAAAGATGCGGCTAAATACTACGTTGATGGCGGCAAGCTGGCAGTCAAACTGCAAAATGGCGAAGTGACCGGTCTAAAAGACGAGTCTGGTTTCGTTGGTTTCACGGGTGTAGCTGGTGAGCCGACTGGCCTGTTGCTGGTCAAGAACGGCATGCACTTTGAAATCCAGATCGATGCCAGCCATCCGATCGGAAAAGACGACGGCGCAAACGTTAAAGATGTTCTGATGGAGTCAGCTCTGACTACCATTATGGACTGTGAAGATTCCGTTGCGGCGGTCGATGCTGAAGACAAGGTTGTGGCTTACAAGAATTGGCTGGGCCTGATGAAGGGCGACCTGGAAGAGTCTTTTGAAAAAGGCGGAAAGCAGGTGACTCGTCGTATGAATCCCGATCGCGCTTATACAGCGGCGGATGGCAGCGACTTGGCTTTGAAAGGTCGCAGCATGATGTTCGTGCGCAACGTTGGTCACTTGATGACTAATCCCGCCATTTTGCTGAGTGACGGTAGCGAAGTTCCTGAAGGTCTGATGGATGGTTTCGTTACTTCATTGATCGCCATTCACGACCTGAAGGGTGATGGTCAGTTCCAGAACAGCACCAAGGGTTCTGTGTACATTGTTAAGCCAAAAATGCACGGTCCTGAAGAAGTTGCGTTCACCAACGAATTCTTCGGTCGCGTAGAAGATGCTCTTGGCCTGCCACGCTTCACTCTGAAAGTGGGTATCATGGACGAAGAGCGTCGCACCACGGTTAACCTGAAAGCCTGTATCCACGCAGCTAAAGAGCGCACGGTATTCATTAACACTGGCTTCCTGGATCGCACCGGTGATGAGATGCACACCTCCATGGAGCTCGGTCCTTTCATCCGCAAAGGTCAGATGAAGCAGGCTGCCTGGATCGGCGCTTACGAGCAGTGGAACGTCGATATCGGTCTTGAGGCCGGCCTTTCTGGTGTTGCACAGATTGGTAAGGGTATGTGGGCCATGCCAGATCTAATGGCGGGCATGCTAGAGCAGAAGATCGGTCATCCGAAGTCTGGTGCGAATACCGCATGGGTTCCGTCTCCGACTGCCGCTACTCTGCACGCGACTCATTACCACCAGGTGAACGTGTTTGATGTTCAGAAAGAATTGGCTAGCCGTCAGCGCGCAGCTCTGGAAGACATCCTGACCGTGCCGGTTATGGAAGATCCGTCTTCGCTGACCGCTGAAGACATTCAGCAGGAGCTGGACAACAACGCGCAGGGCATCCTGGGTTACGTTGTTCGTTGGATCGATAGTGGTGTGGGTTGCTCGAAAGTGCCGGACATCAACGATGTTGGCCTGATGGAAGATCGTGCAACTCTGCGCATTTCTTCGCAGCTGCTAACGAACTGGTTGTACCACGGTATTTGCACTGAAGAGCAGATCCTGGAAACTATGAAGCGTATGGCTGCGGTTGTTGATCGTCAGAACGCCAATGATCCGTCTTACCAGAATATGGCGCCAGGCTTCGATGGCATTGCCTTCCAAGCTGCCTTGGATCTGGTTCTGAAGGGTCGTGAACAGCCGAATGGCTACACAGAGCCGCTTCTGCACGCTTACCGCCTGAAGGCGAAAGCCAGCCAGTAATCGGACTGTAGAAATGAAAAACCCCGCTGATGCGGGGTTTTTTGTGGCTGCTTACTTTATGCGCTTGTTACGGCTGACGTTAGTCGGCGTGTAATACGTCGGCCGCGTACAGCGTGTTTTCCAGCAGCTTGGCGATGGTCATGGGGCCTACGCCGCCCGGAACGGGGGTGATGTAGGCTGCGCGCTCTGAGGCGGCCTTGAAGTCGACGTCGCCGCACAGTGAACCGTCTTCCATCCGGTTGATGCCCACATCGATAACCGTAGCGCCCGGTTTTACCCATTCGCCTTTGATGATGCCAGGTTTGCCAACGGCGGCGATCAGGATGTCGGCTTCGCCAACAAACTTCTCAAGGTTGTCCGTAAAACGGTGGCAGACGGTGGCAGTTGCGCCTTTGAGCAGCAGTTCCATGCTCATGGGGCGCCCAACGATGTTGGATGCGCCCACAATGACGGCGTGCTGGCCCTTGTAAGGGGTGCCAATGAAGTCGAGCAGGGTAATGACACCTGCAGGCGTGCATGGGCGCAGAGTGGGCTTGCGCTGCATCAGGCGGCCGATGTTGAAGGGGTGAAACCCATCGACATCTTTGTCGGGACGAATCTTTACCAGAATTGGGTCTGCGTCCAGGTGAGAGGGTAGGGGGAGTTGTACGAGAATGCCGTCGATGGCCGGGTTCTCGTTCAGCTCGTCTACCAATGCTTCCAAGGCACCCTGAGAGGTGTCTTCGGGTAGGTCGTAAGACAGCGACATGATGCCGGCCTGGTCGCAGGCTTTGCGTTTATTGCCTACGTACACCTGTGAGGCGGGGTCGCTGCCGACCAGAATGACGGCCAGGCCCGGGGCTCTGAGGCCTTTCTGTTTGCGGGCTTCAACGCCGACAGCAACTTGCTGTCGAACTTGTGCGGCAATTTCTTTTCCTTTAATCAGTGTGGCGGTCATGTTTCCATCTTGTAGGTTGGGCATGAATAATGGTCTAATAATGAAGGTCAGGCATTGTCTCATGGTTCAGCATTCTCGCCAACGTAAGTAGGCGGCGTAAATGCTCCTCTTAAGAGGGTTGTGAGAAGGCGTTTTTAAAATTATCTGAATGATTTTCAAATTCTTTGTTGACGGATGCGAAACTCGAAGGTAATATGCGCGCCAACTTTGCTGAAGCACTTGTTGTTCAGTCTTATCGGGGTATAGCGCAGTCTGGTAGCGCGCCTGCTTTGGGAGCAGGATGTCGGGAGTTCGAATCTCTCTACCCCGACCATTTTTCTGAATATTCAGGTGGGCGAAAGGTCAAGCGCCCGTAGCTCAGCTGGATAGAGCATCCGCCTTCTAAGCGGATGGTCGCAGGTTCGAGTCCTGCCGGGCGCGCCATTAGGCTCTAAGTTCGGTCTGCACCGGGCTCGTCAAACCAGCAAAGTTAAAGCTAAATAGATTAAAGTGCCATCGGGCACTTTTTTAATGTGGTGGACGTAGCTCAGTTGGTAGAGCTCAGGATTGTGACTCCTGCGGTCGAGGGTTCGAACCCCTTCGTCCACCCCACTTTATCTGTTTGGTTATTTCCGACGTTCTGAGTTCTTCAGAATATATTCGGGCATGCGAGAGTGGCGGAATTGGTAGACGCACTGGATTTAGGTTCCAGCGGGGCAACCTGTGAGAGTTCAAGTCTCTCCTCTCGCACCATCCTTTCTTGTTTTTTCTGTTTTTGATCCCATATTCACGTTTACTGCCGAAATCATGTTGATAAACCGTCATTCTGGTTGGTGCAATGATTCTCTCGACAGGGTAAACCGTGATAAACTACCGGCTTTTAATTTTGCGTCCCGTTAGAGTGTTTCGCTCTTAGTGGGATTTTGTTTTAATTTTCATTCACATACAGAATCTGTAATTCGAGGATCTTCCATGCAAGTGTCTGTTGAAACGACCTCTAACATCGAACGTCGCATGACGATTGGTGTGCCCGCCCAGGAAATTGATCAGGCGGTCCAGAAACGCCTACAGGAAACTGCTCGCACTGTGCGCTTGAACGGTTTCCGTCCAGGCAAGGTGCCCATGAGCGTGGTTAAGCGTCGTTTCGGTGACAGCATCCGTCAGGAAATCGTTGGCGAAGTAATGCGCGACAACTACATCAAGGCGTTGCAGGAACAGGATGTTAATCCAGCGGGCTGGCCTCAGTTTGAGCCAAAAACCATGGAAGAGGGCAAAGACCTCGAATTCGTGGCCGTGTTCGAAGTATTGCCGGAAATCGAGCTGGGTGACTTGAGCAAGATTAAAGTTGAAAAGCCCGTAACGGAAGTGACTGACAAGGATATCGACACCATGATCGATAACCTGCGTCGTCAGCAGGCTCCAATGAAAGAAGTAAAGCGTAAGTCCAAGAACAAAGACGTTGTAACCATCGACTTCAAAGGCACCATCGACGGTGAAGACTTTGAGGGTGGCGCCGCGGAAGGTCACCGTCTGACTTTGGGCTCTGGAGAGATGATTCCAGGTTTCGAGAAAGGCATTGTCGGTGGTAAAACCGGTGAAGAGTTCGACATCGAAGTCACCTTCCCGGATGACTACCACAACGAAGAGTTGGCTGGTAAAGCCGCTACCTTTGCAATCACGGTTCATAAAGTAGAAGAACCTCAGTTGCCAGAGTTGGATGCCGAGTTCTTCCAGAAGTTTGGTATTGACGCTGAAGACGAAGCCGGGTTCCGTGAAGAAGTGAAGAAAAACATGGAGCGCGAGCTGAAGCAAGCAGTATCCAACAAGGTTAAGAATGACGTTGTTGAAGGTTTGTTGGAAACGACTGAACTGGACGTACCGTCGTCTTTGGTTGATCAGGAAATTGATCGCCTTCGCCAAGAGGCCGTTCAACGCTTTGGTGGTCAGGTAGACTTCCAGCAGTTGCCGAAAGAGATCTTCGAAGAGCAAGCTCAGCGTCGCGTGAAGACCGGCTTGTTGTTCCAAGAAGTCGTTAAAACCAACGACTTGAAAGCTGATGCTGCGAAAGTAGACGAAAAGATTCAGGAAATTGCTTCGACCTACGAGCAGCCAGAAGAAGTGGTAGCACACTTCAATAGCAGCCAAGAGCAGAAGACACAGGTTGAATCTGTTGTTCTGGAAGAAGCGGTTGTTGATTTGGTGCTGGGTCAGGCCAAAGTGAAAGAAAAGAAGATGAAGTACGAGGAAGCTGTCAAGGCGGGTCAAGCCCAGCGTTGATCGCTCGGGCATAGCCCTGAGTCGCTTTCTGGAAACAGCCGGTGTATCCGGCTGTTTTCATCTGGGCTCACTGCTGGCAAAGTATAAGGGTATCTAGGCTTTATATTCCGGATGTCCTGCAGCAGGAGTCCATGCCCAATGTCTTTAAGGAGTTCAGGCACACATGACGCAAAAACCGTTTGATGGCCCAACAATGATAACGAGCGCCGGTCTGGTGCCGATGGTAATCGAGCAGACGGCACGTGGAGAGCGGTCTTTCGACATTTATTCGCGCCTTCTGAAAGAGCGGGTAATTTTTCTTGTCGGTCAAGTGGAAGATCACATGGCCAACCTAGTCGTTGCTCAGTTGCTGTTCCTGGAATCCGAAAACCCGGATAAGGATATTCATCTTTATATCAATAGCCCGGGTGGTTCGGTCACGGCCGGTATGTCGATCTACGATACCATGCAGTTTATCAAGCCGGATGTGGCTACCTTGTGTATCGGTCAAGCGGCAAGCATGGGTGCCTTCCTTCTCGCCGGTGGTGCAGAGGGCAAGCGTGCATGCCTACCTAATTCCCGTGTCATGATCCACCAACCATTAGGTGGTTATCAGGGGCAGGCTACCGATATCGAAATCCACACCCGTGAGATTCTCAAAATTCGTAATACCCTGAATACGATCTTGGCTCACCATACCGGGCAGGATCTGGAAACCATTGCTCGCGACACCGATCGTGACAACTTTATGGATCCTGATCAGGCGAAAGAGTACGGGCTAATTGATACAGTGCTTGATAAGCGTGTACCGAATAACTAATACTGAAAGTCATCGCATCACCCTTGGTCTGCGTATTTAATGTTTCTGCAGGCCAACGAAGAACAGAGGTATTTCAATGGCAGATGAAAGAAACGGCAGAGGCGACGATAACGGCAAGTTGCTGTACTGCTCGTTTTGCGGAAAGAGCCAGCATGAAGTCCGTAAGCTCATTGCAGGGCCCTCGGTTTTCATCTGCGACGAGTGCGTGGATCTGTGCAACGACATTATTCGGGAAGAGATTCAGGAGAATGCCCAGGAAGAAGCGAGTGATCGTCTTCCGGTGCCGGCAGAGATCCGAGATACTCTGAACGAATATGTGATTGGCCAGGATCGCGCTAAAGTCGTGCTGGCTGTCGCCGTCTATAATCACTACAAGCGCTTGCGCTACGGTGAAGGCAAAAGCGACGTTGAGCTGGGCAAAAGTAACATTCTGCTGATTGGTCCGACCGGTAGCGGTAAAACTCTATTGGCGGAAACCTTAGCTCGTACGTTGAATGTACCTTTCACGATTGCAGATGCGACCACCCTGACCGAAGCCGGTTATGTTGGTGAAGATGTTGAAAACATCATTCAGAAGCTGCTACAGAAGTGTGACTACGACGTCGAAAAGGCCCAGCGCGGGATTGTCTATATTGACGAAATTGACAAGATTTCCCGGAAGTCCGATAACCCTTCCATCACGCGAGACGTGTCAGGTGAAGGCGTTCAGCAGGCGTTGCTGAAGTTGATCGAAGGCACCGTTGCTTCTGTACCTCCCCAGGGCGGTCGAAAGCATCCCCAGCAGGAATTCCTGCAAGTAGATACCGGAAACATCCTATTTATCTGCGGTGGTGCTTTTGCCGGACTGGAAAAGGTTATTCAGGAGCGTTCAGAACGTAGCTCTATCGGCTTCTCGGCAACCGTTAAGAGTCAGGACGACAGCAAGAGCGCTGGCGATATCATCCAGGACGTGGAAACTGAAGATCTGGTCAAGTTCGGTTTGATTCCGGAATTTGTGGGTCGTTTGCCGGTTGTGGCGACACTGACCGAGCTGGACGAAGACGCACTGGTTCAGATTCTGACCGAGCCCAAGAACGCCCTGACCAAGCAGTACCAGAAGCTGTTTGATCTTGAGGGTGTTGAGCTGGACTTCCGAGAAGACGCGTTGCGTGCCGTCGCTCGTAAGGCGATGTCTCGTAAAACGGGTGCTCGAGGTCTCCGTTCCATCATGGAGGCGACCTTGTTGGATACCATGTATCAGATTCCGTCTGAAACCGATGTGTCCAAAGTCGTGGTCGATGAAAGTGTGATTGACGGTGAATCCGAGCCGTTCAAGATCTATGCGAACAGCGATCATGCGAAGGCAGCATCAGAAGACTGACTTTCTCTACAGGCGAAAGATCAGTGATCTGAAAAAGGGGCGTTTAACGCCCCTTTTTCATGGCTGCTGACAAAGTACCCGCAAGGATTTTCACCCCGTAAAAAGATTGCAATTTTGGTCTGCGCCCCAATGATGGGTGATATGCTGAATAAAATGCTTTCAGAGGATTCTCTATGACCCTTATATCCGAAGAAACCGTGCAAGAATATCCGCTGCTTCCGCTTCGCGATGTGGTGGTATTTCCGCACATGGTGGTGCCGCTGTTTGTAGGACGCGAGAAGTCCATTCAGGCGCTCGAAGCTGCGATGGAGGGTAGCAAAGAGATTTTGTTGGTTGCACAGAAAGATGCGGCCACAGATGAGCCTGGCTCGGCTGACGTGTTTGAAATGGGCACTTTGGCTACCGTGCTGCAGATGCTTCGCTTACCGGACGGTACTGTAAAAGTTCTGGTAGAGGGTAATGCCCGCGCCAGCATTTCCGCTGTTGAAGAGGGTGAATACCTGACCGCCGGCGCCGTGTTGATGGACGAAGACCAGCTGCCTGAGCGGGAGCAGGGCGTTCTGATTAAAACGCTGCAGGGTGAGTTTGAGAAGTACGTAAAACTCTCCAAAAAAGTGCCGTCTGAAGTTTCTAATTCTCTAACCGACATTAACGAGATCGATCGCCTTGTGGATACCATGGCCGCGCATCTCGATATGCAGATTCCGGAAAAGCAGGAGCTCTTGGAAGCCCTTGATGTTCGTAAGCGAGTGGATCTGTTGTTGGGGAAGCTGGACAGCGAGACAGACCTGATCGAAGTTGAGAAGCGCATTCGTGGTCGTGTTAAAAAGCAGATGGAGCGGAGCCAGCGTGAGTACTACCTGAACGAGCAAATGAAGGCTATCCAGAAAGAGATGGGCCAACTCGGTGAAGGGAACAACGACTTCGAAGAGCTCGAGCAGAAGCTGGAAGAAGCAGGGCTGCCCGAAGAAGCTCGAAAAAAGACCGAAGCCGAGCTGAACAAGTTGAAGATGATGTCACCGATGTCTGCAGAAGCAACGGTGGTGCGCGGCTACATCGACTGGATGCTGGCGGTGCCTTGGAAAAAACGCAGCCGAGTGCGCCACGATCTTGAGAAAGCCCGCGAGATCCTCGATAAGGATCATTATGGCCTGGACGAAGTCAAAAAGCGCATTCTTGAATATCTGGCGGTTCAAAGTCGGGTGAAGAAGGTGAAAGGGCCTGTGCTTTGCCTGGTAGGGCCTCCAGGTGTTGGTAAGACCTCTCTTGGGCAGTCGATTGCCAAGGCAACCAACCGTAAGTACACCCGTATGGCACTGGGCGGCGTACGTGATGAAGCCGAAATTCGCGGGCACCGCAAGACCTATATCGGTGCGTTGCCGGGCAAGTTGGTGCAGAAGCTGTCGAAGGTTGGCGTGAAGAACCCTCTGTTCCTGTTTGATGAAATCGACAAGATGGGAATGGATCATCGCGGTGATCCTGCTTCCGCTCTGCTGGAAGTGTTGGACCCCGAGCAGAATCATACGTTTAACGACCATTACCTCGAGGTGGATTACGACCTCTCCGACGTGATGTTTGTGTGCACATCGAATTCTATGGATATACCGCCAGCCTTGCTGGATCGGATGGAAATTATCCGAATCCCAGGGTATACCGAAGATGAAAAGGTCAACATTGCGCTTCGATACCTGGTGCCCAAGCAGATTGTGGCCAACGGCCTGCGCAAGAATGAATTGGAAATGCCCGAAGAAACATTGCGGGATCTCATTCGGTACTACACCCGTGAAGCGGGTGTTCGTGGGCTAGAACGTGAAATCGCCAAGATTTGTCGGAAGGTTGTCCGCGAGCACGTAGAAAGCAGCGACAAGGCTTCTGTAACGATCACGCCAGAAATGTTGGAAGACTATTCGGGCGTGAAAAAGTTCAAGTACGGCCTTGCAGAAGAGAACAACCAGATTGGTCAAGTGACAGGCTTGGCTTGGACTCAGGTTGGTGGCGAACTGCTGACGATTGAGTGTGCGTTAACACCGGGTAAAGGACGGGTTGTGAAGACCGGTTCCCTCGGTGACGTCATGCAAGAGTCGATTCAGACGGCCCTGACAGTGGTCAGAAGTCGAGCAACCGGACTCGGCGTAGCCGACGATTTCCATGAAAAGCACGATTTACACGTTCACGTACCGGAAGGTGCAACGCCAAAAGACGGTCCAAGTGCAGGTATCGGGATGTGTACAGCTCTTGTTTCTTCACTCACGAAAATACCCGTCCGCGCGGACGTTGCGATGACTGGTGAGATCACTCTGAGAGGCCGTGTGTTGCCGATTGGAGGGCTTAAAGAGAAGCTCCTTGCAGCGCACCGGGGCGGCATTAAGACCGTTTTAATTCCGGATGAAAATGTCCGTGATCTCAAAGAGATACCGGAGAATATAAAGGAATCTCTCGAAATCAAACCGGTTAAGTGGATTGACGAAGTGCTCGATATTGCGCTGGCTTATCCGCCCGAGCCTAGAGCGGCAGAAGGCGAAGAAAAGACAACTTCTGCCAAGGGGAATGACGACTCCAATGATGCCGCAGAGCGCATAAATACACATTAAACCCTAGATGAGTTGTTGACATGTCGGAGAGCCCATTGGTATAACTGTTTCGCCGTGAAGCAGCCAATACCAAGGGCTCCCGCGCAGTATGTGCCTATTCCAAACACCGGTTAATCGCCGAAAGGAATAATAAAAGTGAAGAATGGAATTCTCCGACCGCTTATGCGATAGTCGTGAGCGTCCGCGAAAAACAAACCAACCTATAACATCTTCAACCTGATATCGAAGGGGTTTAGTGTGAACAAGTCCGAACTGATTGATGCAATTGCAGAATCCGCAGATATTTCCAAAGCTGCAGCTGGCCGTGCGCTGGATGCTATGACGAACACCATCACTGGTGCTCTGAAGAATGACGATCAGGTTACTCTGATCGGCTTCGGTACCTTTTCTGTGAAGGAGCGCGCCGCTCGTACCGGCCGCAACCCGCAGACTGGCGCTGAGATCAAGATTCCGGCCTCTAAAGTGCCTGGATTCAAGGCAGGCAAGGCCCTGAAAGACGCTGTTAAGTAATAGCTCTTTCTCTGGCAGCTTCCGCTGGCGGAAGTTGCCATAAGAATTCAAGGCGCATTCCGGACAGGGTGCGCCTTTTTACGTTAAAGGTAGCCGGGGCTTCAGCTCGCACAATAATCACCAGCACGACCTTGAACAGGGATTCAGAACTAACATGCTTCAAGATATTCGGGATAATGCCCAGAGTACTATCGCCAAGGTCATCGTTGGCCTTTTGATTGTTTCGCTTTCCATCTGGGGAATGGATGCCATTATTGGCGGTTTTACCGGTGAGCCAGAAGTGGCTACTGTGAATGGCACCGACATCACCGAACGGGAGTTCCTCCGAACCGTTCAACTGGAAACCCAGCAGCGTCTGATGCAGATGGAAAATCCAGATCCGTCGCTGGTCGATGAAGACCAGCTGCGTACCGACGTTCTGGAAGCCCTTATTCAAGAGGCTGTGCTGACCCAAGATGCGGAAAACCAAGGGCTTGAGTTGTCGGATGCCGACATCGATGCGCTGATCACTCAAATGCCACAGTTTCAGGTCGACGGTACGTACAGTCCTGAAAGGTTTGCGGCGACAGTTCGCAATCTCGGAATGGGCGTTGCCGAATTCCGGGCCAGTATGCACAAGAGCTACGTGACCAACCAGATCCGCGCGGCGATCGCGCAGACCGCATTGGCGGCACCTGAAAGTGCGGCTCAGCTCCTGGCGATTCAGAATCAGACCCGGGATTTCCGTGTACTGTCGTTGTCCAAAGACGAAGTTGTTGATCAGGTGTCCGTGACAGATGAAGAAGTTTCCGCGTATTACGACGAGAATAAGGCTCAATTCCAGGAGCCAGAAAAGGTCGATGCGGTATATCTGACGTTGTCTCAGGGCACTTTGGCTGAAGCTGTTGAGGTGAGTGAGGACGAAGTGCGGGCCGAGTATGAATCTCGGGCCGAGCAGTTCGCTCGGGAAGAACGCAAGGCGGCCCATATTCTGATCGAGGGGGGCGCGGAAGCAGAAGAAACGATATCTACCATCCAGTCTCGCATGAATGACGGTGAGTCTTTCGCCGAACTCGCTAAAGAGTTCTCCGCCGATACCGTATCTGGTCGCGAAGGTGGTGATTTGGGTTACGCAGGCCGTGGGGTATACGACGAAGCGTTCGAAGATGCGCTTTTTGCCTTGGAAGAAGGTGAAGTTTCAGAACCGGTTGAAACCAGTTTTGGTATCCATTTGATTCGCTTGGACGACGTTCGCCGTTCCGACGTACCCGCATTCGAAGAGCTTGAAGCGCAGCTGCGTAGCGAGTTAGCTCGCTCCAAAGCGGAAGAGCGTTATGTTGAAGTACGTTCTGACTTAGCGGACGCCGCTTATGCTGCGGATGACTTGGCCGGCCCAGCCAGCGAATTGGGGCTGGAGCTGCGTGAAGTTCAGAGTGTCACTCGAGACGGTGGTGCTGCACCGTTTGATCATTCCGGGCTGGTACGTCAGCTGTTCTCCGCAGATGTGCTGGAAGATGGCTACAATACGGAACTGATAGATGTAGGCGACAATGTCTCCGTTGTAGCTCGCGTTAAAACCCATCATGAAGCTCGTCAGCTTGAGTTAGCCGATGTTCGTGATGACATCAAAGCGACACTTGAAGTGATGGCTACCCGAGAGGCACTGCAAGCGAAAGCGAACAAACTGGTGGCAGACATGGAGTCTGGCGAAGGCGTAGAGGAAGGCAGCTGGAAGCAATTTGAATCTCAGGGCCGTGGTGCGGCCGGTGACCTTAGTCAGTTGGTTCTTCGCAAAGCGTTCACCATGCCGCGCCCTGATGACGAGCAGCCGTCTGTAGACGCCGTTGTCGGTTTGGCGGAAGCGCATATTATCGCGCTTGATGCGGTCAACGAAGGTGAAGTTGATCGGGAAAACGGTGAGTTCCAGCAAGTTCAACAGTTCCTGACCCAGCTGGAAGGTCAGCGCGAATACGCGGTCTATCAGCAATATCTGAGGGAAACCGCAGAGATCGAGCGTAACTAGTCGATCTCTCGCAGGAAACAGGAAAAGGGTGCTTCGGCACCCTTTTTTTTATGTCTTTTGGTTTAGCGGGAAGCGCGTAGCTTTCAGGCTTTCTTTCACTTTTTTGAGGTGATTGAGGAAATCGGGGCCTCGCTTCAGAGTAACGCCAGTCGCCAGTATGTCGATCACGGTAAGGTGAATGATGCGTGAAGACATCGGCATATACACTTCAGTGTCTTCCGGGGAGGTCACTCCCAAAACGGTGGTGCACACTTCGGCCAAAGGCGAGTCCGGATTGGTGATTCCTATAACGGTGGCGCCATTGCTGCGGGCCAATTCGGCGGACTCGACAGACTCCCGAGTGCGGCCGGTATAGGAAATCACGACAATGGTATCTCCCACGCCAGCGCCCGCTGCGATCATTCGTTGCATCAGTGCATCTTCGTAGGCGGCAACCGGCGTATTGAATCGGAAAAACTTATGCTGGGCATCCATCGCCACCGAAGCGGACCCGCCCATGCCAAAGAATATGATCTGTTTCGCCTGAATCAGGTAATCGACGACCGTTGCAATCGACTCAGGGTCTAGCGCCTGTCGGGCTTTGTCCAGGCTGGCGATGGTGCTGAACATGATCTTATCCGAATATTCTGACGCGTTGTCATCAGGCTTAATGTTTTCTCCCACATAGGGGGTGCCTGTGGCGATGCTCTGTGCCAACCGTATCTTGAAGTCTGGGAAACCAGTGGCTGAGAAACCGCGACAAAAGCGGTTGACCGTTGGTTCGCTGACATCTGCAGCCCGGGCCAGAGCCGCAATGCTGTATCGAGTAGCGGCGCTGGGATCACGTAGGATCGCGCCGGCGACCTTCCGCTCGGATTTATTGAGGGTTTCCAGGCGGTTCTGGATTTCTTCCAGCAAATTCTCTTCTCTACGGACCGCACTGACTGCCATACGGAATGCTCCCTGTCTGCACGCAATGGTTGTAATGATTCGTCATTATACCTTTCTTGAAATGAAATCTGAGTAGTAAAAACGTCATGGATAGCTCGCCACCTTGGCTTCCATGATTGGCAGTGTCATTATTTAGCTAAAGTTACGACAATAATCCGCCGTCAAGATGGGGAGTTGAATGTCTGAGCCGCTGCCAGCCTCGTGTGATCTTATGCTTTTCGGGGCGATGGGGAACCTAGCCCGAAAGAAACTCTTTCCTGCCCTCTATCAACTGGATCGAGCCGGTTTGTTGGCGGAAAATAGTAGAATTCTGGCCATCGCACGTCGTGATGAAAGTGTGAAGGGCATAAGGGAAGAATTGGCCTCAAACCTGAAAGCTGAGGTTTCTGATGAGGAATTTGATCGGGAGCTTGTGGAACGGTTTGTGGCGAGGGTGGATTACCAGTTGTTGAATTTTACCGATACAGCTGGGTTCTCTGAATTGAATCGTTGGCGAAACGCCGAGAATCAACTGATTGTTTATATGGCAACGCCGCCGACCATGTATGGCGTGATCGCGCGCAATCTTAAAGATCAAAGCTGTTGTACAGACAGAACCCGGGTTGTGGTGGAAAAGCCCATTGGGCACGATCTGGCCTCATCCAAAGTGATTAATGATGCATTAGCCGAGGTTTACGACGAAAGCCAGCTGTTCCGTATCGACCATTATCTAGGTAAAGAGACGGTACAGAACCTGATTGCCCTGCGTTTTGCCAACAACCTGTTTGCGTCCCAGTGGGATCAAAACCATATTTCCCACGTTGAGATTACAGTGGCTGAGAGCACGGGCATAGACGGGCGCTGGGGCTATTTTGATAAGGCGGGGCAAGTTCGGGATATGATCCAGAACCACTTATTGCAGCTGCTCTGTTTGATTGCCATGGACCCGCCTGCGGATTTATCTGCCGACAGTATTCGCGACGAAAAGGTGAAAATTCTGAAAGCGCTCAAGGGGATCCCGCCCGAGATGATGGAGCAATATGTGGTGCGCGGACAGTATGCGGCGGGAGCCAGTCAGGGCAAGGTGGTGCCGGGTTATCTCGAAGAAGAGGGTGCGGACAAGTCCAGCCTGACGGAAACCTTTGTTGCGTTGAAAGTGGAGATCGACAATTGGCGTTGGTCGGGCGTGCCCTTCTATATCCGAACCGGCAAACGGATGCCTGAAAAAATGGCTCAGATTATCATCCACTTCAAGCCGGCTCCGCACTACATCTTTGACTCCGACCAGAAGCATCTGGCCAATAACAAACTCATTATTCGGCTTCAGCCAGACGAGGGCATGGCGCTTAAGATTCTTACCAAAGAACACGGGTTGGATAAGGGTATGCGGTTGCGTCAGGGTCCGCTGGAACTGACATTTTCGGAAACCTTCGGTGCGGAGCGCATTCCGGATGCCTACGAGCGGTTATTGTGGGAGGTAATGCGGGGCAGTCAGTACTTATTCGTGCGACGTGATGAAGTCGAGCACGCCTGGCGTTGGGTGGATCATATTATCCAAAACTGGCGTGATTTGGGCGAGCCGCCGAAACGCTATGCTGCCGGTACATGGGGGCCAGTGGCGTCTATCGCGCTGATCACCCGAGACGGGAGGAGTTGGTATGAAGATGCCTGAATTGCAACTACCGGTGGGAGTGAGTTTGCATTCGGCGCAGTCGCCGCAGGCTATCGCGGAAATCCTCGCGGAGCGTGTCGCGGAATATTTACGCCTTCGTCTTGCGGAAGCTCCAGAGGCGACGCTGGTCGTTTCAGGTGGCTCAACGCCGCTACCATTTTTTCGTGCCTTGCGGGACAAACCGTTGGAGTGGGCAAGGATAAAAATAGCTTTGGCCGATGAGCGTTGGGTGCTGGAAAGCGATCCCGCCAGCAATGCGGCCTTGGTGAAAAGGGAGCTGCTGAAAGATGCTGCTGCTGAGGCCCGCTTTGTGTTATTTAACGTTTCTGACAAAGATGCCGCTGATGCAGTATCGGAGCTTGAGGCTGATGCCACAGGATTAACCTTTCCGGTGGATGTGTTGGTGCTAGGCATGGGTACTGACGGGCACACGGCTTCGCTGTTCCCGGATGCGCCGGAGTTGGCGTGTGCGATGGAGCCATCTGGTGAGCAGCGCGTAATGGTGATGACACCGCCATCACAGGCGCACCAGCGAGTGACCCTGACACTGCCGGTGCTGGCCCAAGCGCGCTTTAAAGTGCTACACCTTAAAGGACACGATAAAATTGCTACGCTGGCTCGAGCCGCTGAAGCTCCGGACGATTGGTCAGCTATGCCGATTCGGGCTTTCCTGCAAGCCGGATTGAATATTTACTGGAGCCCGTGATGCCACAACTCTCGAATGACCATAAGCTGGAAATTGAGAAGGTACTGACACGATCGCCGCTGATACCGGTGATTACCATTGATCGTTTGGCCGATGCCGTACCTTTGTGTACGGCGTTGTATGAAGGCGGGCTAGGGGTTCTTGAGATCACCCTGCGCACCGAGTTTGGCGTCGCAGCTATCCGGGAGGTGCGCGAGGCCCTTCCGGATGCATTGGTAGGAGCTGGATCTGTGACCAGTATTGCGCAGTATCGCGAGGTTGAACTGGCCGGAGCCCAGTTTGTGATCACACCTGGCGTTACCGAAGCGGTTCTGGAGTTTGGCGTAACTTCTGAGGCGCCGCTGTTGCCGGGTATTTCGACGGCCTCAGAGCTGATGATGGGCCATATTCATGGCTACCGGCATTTTAAGTTCTTCCCTGCGGAAGTGTCCGGAGGAGTGGCGGCGTTAAAAGCGTTGGCAGGGCCGTTTCCAGACGTGCAGTTTTGCCCCACGGGTGGCATTCAGCAGCATACAGCAGTCGACTACCTGACCCTTAGGAATGTTGCCGCGGTGGGAGGTAGCTGGCTGACACCGTCTGAGAAAGTCGCAGCAAAAGACTGGGCCGCAATCACGGAGATCGCGCGCGCCAGCCTTCTCGATGCCAGGCAACAAGGGTAGTTCTCGGATCAGTGGATCTCGGAGCCGACCTGAACGATTTTCATGGTATTGGTGCCGCCATGAGCGTTCACAAAATCACCGTTGGTAATGACAACCAGGTCACCCTGTTTGACGTAGTCCCGTTTGACTAACTCATCCAGTGCCAGGTTTTTCACCTGCTCTTTTTCGTGATTGGCAGAATCAAACGGTACGGTTTGAACGCCGCGGTATAGAGCGACTTTGTGTTGGGTCGAATGATGCCGAGAGAAGGCGAAAATGGGTAAGGCTGATTTGATGCGTGACATCAGGCGTGGTGTCGAGCCGGTTTCTGTCAGGCAGATGATGGCCGTTACGCCTTGCAAATGGTTTGCTGCGTACATAGCAGATAACGCAATGGCTTCATCAACGGCGTCCATGCTTTCGTTAATGCGGTGTTTTGACTGACGCATAGAGGGATGGCGCTCGGCACCTTTACAGATTCTCACCATAGCCTCAACAGCCTCAGTGGGATAATCACCCACTGCGGTTTCGGCCGACAGCATAACCGCATCGGTGTAGTCCATAACTGCGTTCGCCACATCAGAAACTTCAGCGCGCGTCGGCATGGGATTGGTGATCATAGATTCCATCATCTGGGTCGCGGTAATAACGACACGGTCGAGCACACGAGCGCGTGCAATAATATGCTTCTGGACCGCCACCAATTCCGCATCACCGATCTCTACGGCTAAATCACCACGGGCGACCATAACGGCATCAGATGCCTTGATGACAGCGTCCAGGGCTTCGGTGTCGTGAGCCAGTTCGGCTCGTTCGATTTTCGCTACCAAACCCGCGTCAGAGCCGGCTTCTTTCAGCAGCCGGCGAGCGATGTGCATATCTTCAGCGGTGCGCACGAATGAGACTGCAACGTAATCGGCGCCCAAGCTAGCGGCGGTAACGATGTCTTGCTTGTCTTTGTCGGTCAGTGCGTCAGCTGATAATCCGCCGCCGCGCTTGTTCAACCCTTTGTTGTTGGACAACGGACCACCAATCAGAACCGTGGAGGTGATGCTGTGATCATCTACGGCGGTCACCTCCATTTCGATACGGCCATCGTCCAGAACCAGAATATCGCCGGGGGTGACATCGTTAATCAGCTCTTCGTAATCGATACCTACGGATGATTCAGTGCCAGCGTCTTTATCCATCGAGGCATCAAGAACAAATGTTTGCCCGGGTTTGAGCGTCACTTTGTTGTTGCTGAAGCGTGCAATTCTGAGTTTTGGTCCTTGAAGGTCTGCCAGTAGCGCAACGAAGCGACCTTGTGCGGCAGCGGTTTGGCGCACATTCTTTGCCCGCTCGATGTGTTCCTGTGCGCTGCCGTGAGAAAAATTCAGGCGAGTGACATCTACACCGGCCGCAATAATGCTGACCAAAGCTTCCTTACTGTCAGTTGCGGGACCAAGGGTGGCTACGATTTTTGTGCGCCGGAGCATAGGGCGTGTCCTTTTGATGTGTCGAAAACGGAGAGTGGATTGAGTATGGTTAATTGAATCGGAACGCGAGTCTTTAAGGAAGTACACTTACGTCGTGTGTTTATCAATTTGGGAGTTATGCCATGCAGCCTGTTGTTTCCAGGGTTACTGACCGGGTTATCGAGCGAAGCCGAGCGACACGGCAGGCGTATTTGGCAAGAATGCGGGCGCTCAGGGAGCAGGGGCCACAGCGCGGAACTTTGTCGTGCAGTAATTTGGCTCACGGTTTTGCGGCATGCCAGCCGGGCGATAAAAATCAGCTCAAACTGATGAACCGAGCCAATGTTGCGATCGTCTCGGCGTACAACGATATGCTTTCTGCGCATCAACCTTACCATCGTTTCCCGGATGCTATTCGTGAAGCGGCTCATGGTATGGGTTCTGTAGCCCAGTTTGCCGGTGGCACACCTGCGATGTGCGACGGTGTTACCCAAGGCCAGCCGGGTATGGATCTGAGCCTGTTTTCCCGCGACACCATTGCCATGAGCACTGCCGTGGCTCTAAGCCACAACATGTTTGATGCCGTCACCTTACTGGGTATATGTGACAAAATTGTGCCAGGCCTCCTGATTGGTGCGTTGAGCTTTGGTCATCTGCCTGCCGTCTTGATACCGGCGGGGCCGATGCCTTCTGGTTTGCCAAATAAAGAGAAACAGCGGGTTCGCCAGTTGTTCGCGGAAGGGAAAATAGGGCAAGACGAACTCCTTGAAGCCGAAAGCCAGTCTTACCACAGTCCTGGCACCTGCACATTTTACGGGACAGCGAACAGTAATCAGCTGTTGGTGGAGGTAATGGGCTTACATTTGCCCGGAGCGGCCTTTGTTCATCCGAACACACCGCTGCGAGATGCTTTAACCCGCGCAGCCACGGAACAGGTGATTCGGTTGTCTCAGCCACAGGGTGGCAAGCTTGGGCTGGCCGAAATGGTCGATGAAAAGGCGATCGTTAACGCTTTGGTCGCCCTGCTGGTTACCGGTGGTTCTACCAATCACACCATTCATTGGGTCGCGATTGCCCGGGCCGCTGGTATTCTAATCGATTGGAATGACTACGCTGACCTTTCTTCGGTCGTGCCGTCTATGACCCGGATTTATCCGAATGGTCAAGAAGACATTAATGCTTTTCATGAGGCGGGTGGAACGCCCTATTTGATTCAGGCGTTACTGAGCGCAGGGCTTCTTCATGAGGACGTGAACACAGTGATGGGGCCGGGGTTGGCCCAGTATGCCCGCATGCCGGAAATGAGTGAGCAGGCGCTGCGATGGCATCCAGCGGTCCATGAGAGTCTGCAGCCAAACGTGTTGAGTTCTGTCGAACAGCCGTTTGCACCCGACGGAGGGCTGAAAGTGCTTGAGGGCAATCTTGGCCGAGGCATTATTAAAGTGTCTGCGGTTGCTGCAGAACATCATTGCGTCGAAGCAGCTGCAGTTGTGTTTGACGACCAGAACGATTTAAAGGCAGCTTTCGAGGCGGGAAATCTTGATCGGGACTGCATTGTCGTGGTCCGGTTTCAGGGGCCCCGGGCCAATGGTATGCCGGAGCTTCATAAATTGACCCCGTATCTGGGTGTTCTTCAGGATCGCGGCTTTAGGGTTGGGTTGGTGACGGACGGCCGCATGTCGGGCGCTTCCGGCAAGGTGCCCGCCGCCATTCATGTGTATCCCGAGGCGTTGGAAGGTGGACCGTTGGCTAAGATTCAGAACGGTGATGTCATCCGTTTGGATGCCGTTAACGGGAAGCTGTCTGTGCTGCTGGAAGATGCCAGCCTAAATGCGCGGGCTAATGCCAGTCGTGACCTTGCTCAACAGCGCCAAGATTACGGTCGTGAATTATTTGGCTGGATGCGGCAAGGGGCCAGTAACCCGGAGCAGGGCGCCAGTGTATTTTGGACAGCGGAAGGTCGTGCTTAGTTAATTTTATAGATGCAAACCGGGAGCACTGATTGTGGTGTCAGAGAATAATGAACTCGACGAACTTGGTTTTGAGCAGTTAGTTGGTCGTGTCCGGGCTTGTACCCTGTGCCGTGACAAGTTGCCTCATGAACCTCGCCCGGTTGTTCAGCTTTCCGAGTCATCCCGTATTCTGATTGTGGGGCAAGCGCCGGGCAGAAAAGTGCACGAAACGGGGATTCCCTTTAACGATCCCAGCGGGGATCGATTACGCCGATGGATGGGGGTAGACAGAGAGACGTTTTACGATGAAACCCGAATGGCAATTCTTCCTATGGGATTTTGTTTCCCGGGTACTGGGAAATCTGGGGATTTGCCACCCATTGCGAAATGCGCGGCTACCTGGCGTGATGCATTATTGGCCCGGCTTAAACGGGTTGAGTTGACCTTGGTGATCGGGCAATACGCGCACGCGTGGCACTTGCCTGATAGTCGGCGTTCGGTCACCGACAACGTGAAAGCGTGGCAAGAATATTGGCCGCGGCTGTTACCAGCCCCTCATCCAAGCCCCCGAAACAATTTATGGTTTCGGAGGAATCCCTGGTTCGAGGAGGAGGTACTGCCGCGGTTGCAGGAAAGAGTCGCCGATATTCTAGGTTAGGCCACATCTCCATTGAATTGACGGCTCTTGAACCAGTTCTCACTCCCCTCCTGACTGGTGTCCGCTGCAGCGGTCGATTTGAGGCACAGTTATCTTTAAGCCCCTCACGATTTCGGTATCTTACCGTTACATGATGTAACCACTAAGTTGCATGTCTAATAAAAACAGGGACATTCCATAATGCTGCTGGTGTTGGCCGGGTCTATCCTGACGTTCGCAATGGTGCAGGAAGCTACCGAAGTAGAACCGTATGATCGGGGTACCATTGTGCTTGAGCACAAGGTGGATTCCAGCCCCGTGGAGCATCGCACCGATGTTCGCGTTGAACCGTTGGTTGAACAAACTTTCCGAAATATTGTTCGCCAAGCCTACGACTACAGTTGCGGCAGCGCAGCACTCACCACCGTGTTGAATAATTATCTGGGGCGAACACTTTCAGAGCGCCAAGTAATGGAGGGGTTACTGCATTACGGCGAAAGTGAGCGGATTGTTGAGCGCCGTGCTTTCTCCATGCTGGACATGAAAAAACTAGTGACTGCCCTTGGGTACCCTTCAGGTGGGTTTCGTGCCGGTATCGATGACCTCATGGAGCTCGATCATCCCGCAATCGTTCCTATTCAACACGCAGGCTTCAAACACTTTGTTGTTCTTCGAACCATACGAGATGGCCGGGTATACCTAGCCGATCCTGCCGTGGGCAATATTTCCTTCACTTTGGCTCAATTCGAAGAAAAGTGGGATGACAATGTGCTGTTCATTGTGTTTCCGGGGAGTGATAAACCTCTGGATAACCTTGAGCTGAAAGAGGAAGACCTTCGGTTCGTGGATGATCAGACAATGACCCTGCTCGCCCAGCATGAAATTCCATTATTTCATGAAGCAACGGAGCGCAGACTGCAGAACCTGTTGGAACGTCAGAAAAATAATCCCGACGGTAGTGTGGAAAACACACGAAAACAACTTCACTACCGTCGTAACTAATTTTCCGGTTAGCCACCGGGACAGGAATAAAATCAATAAGAGTAGGGAGTCAGGATGAATCGTTGGTTAGTGCGAGGCTTTTTCCTTGTTTCCACGGCGGGTCTGCTTCCAAGTATGGCGCTGGGCCAAGAAGGGAGTGTGGATCAGGCGCGAGAAGCGCTGTCGCGTCAAGATGGGGATGAAGATTCTAGTCGTCAGTTGGAAGAGGTATTCCAGGCGGCGGAGAAAAACTACTCGTTGCAGAAGAAGGGGACTCATTCCCTGAACTACTCCTTTGATTACTCGTATACCGGTGATCAGCGTCTAGACCTCGCGATTACCAATGGTTCGGTGCGGAATCTGGATGTGGTCCCCTCAGCAACGCACACTTTCACCAACTCGTTTTCCTACGATTACGGACTTTTGGACAATTTAACGATTGGTGCCCGGCTTCCCTTGGTGGTTAAGTACGATACTGAAGACGAATTGAACGTCTACGACATGGGAGATGTTTCCTTTACGGGCCGTTGGCAGCCATTTGCGTACGTACCGGGGAAAATGTCGACCACCTTCTTTGGCACTTTAAGCACCAAAACTGGCGTTAGTCCCTACGAAATCGACATTAAGGAACAGCTGTCTACTGGCAGTGGTTACTACTCGGTGGGTGGTGGCTTGAGTATGTCCAAAGTGTTAGATCCGGTGGTTGTGTTCGGCTCTCTAAGTGCGACTTACAACGTCACCGCCGATGATTTGGAGCAAGTTCGGGGTGGCCGTCTGCTGGTCGAAGTTGAACCCGGCTTCGGGCTTTCCGGGTCGGCCGGTTTTGCCTATTCGTTGTCCTACGATATTTCCTTAAGTGTGTCGGCTCAGGTCAGCTACAGCGATGAAACGATACTGACTTTTTCCAACGGTGATCAAGCGGCGGCACAAGACCAAATGACTGGGTTTTTGAGTATGTCGCTCGGTACTCGCGTCAGCGATATGACCATTGTGAATACCAGTCTGGGGATTGGTCTAACCGAAGATGCTCCAGACTTTTCCCTGGGTGTATCCCTGCCCATTAATTTCTCCGGCCTCAAAGAGTGATTGGCGCTGCAGATATTCTAAGGGAAGGGGATGTATTTCATGGGACAACCTAGCTACAAACAACACGTTCTTGCGGCTTTAATTGCGGTTGGTCTTTCGTGTGGTGCGCAAGCACAGATGACGCAGAACCTGACGATCCACCCCAAAGCACTTGCGCTTGGCAACGCCGTGACCGCTGATCCTCCGGGGATCATGTCAATTCACTACAACCCAGCCGGCCTTACGAAATTGGATGGCCGTCAATTAGAAGTGAATATTCTCAGCATCTATCTGGATATTGATGCGGACTTTATCGCTGATGAAGAGTACGAGATCTTCGGTATTAAAGGGCTGGAAACGGATCCCTTAACAGGAAAGCAGCGTGACCCCGTTGCCAATAGCCACAGTCACACGAACAACGTGGCACTTTACGTGCCCGGATACGGCGTTCTTCGGTTGCCGCCGGGACCTGCGGTTGCACCGTCAGCCGGAATCAGTATTAAGTCGCCAGGCTCGAAGCTGACGTTTGCCAATGCGTTTTTTATGCCCATGGCCGCAGGCTTTTACAGAGACAAGGACGACCCAGGCCGGTACCAGCCCCAGGCAACGGCGCTCCAAAGAACCACCTACCTCTCTCCAACAGTGGGCTACGAGATTAACGACGAATGGTCGGTCGGTGCCGGCATTCACTTGTCCCACTTCGGTTTGGCTGCTGATCAGTACATGCGAGCCCCAAATATGCTACTCGGTGTTGCTGAAGTTTTGCAGGATGCCTTCAACTGTGAAAGTGGTGATGAGCCACTGCAACCTTGGCTGGCGCTGTGTGGTGGTAATATCGGGCCGTTTGATGATATTGGAGCCTTGAGCCTGAACATGCAGGAGAGCATCTCGCCCACCTATGCCTTGGGTGTCATGTGGGAACCCACCGATTGGTTCCGCTGGGGGGCAAGCTACACGTCCGAAGCAGACATGAATCTCAAAGGCCAGTTCGAAATTCAGTACACCGACGATTGGGCGGGGTTCTGGCAGGGCTTGAATGGTTCGGTACTGGGGGCGATCACCTCCGCCATCCTTAGTCTGCCGTCGGGTGCGCCTCGCGAGGCTGGTAACGTGTCGATGGACCTAGTCTACCCGCAGCATTTTCAAACCGGGATCAGCGTGGATGTGCACCCCAAGCTGACCCTTAATGCGGATATAGGTTGGACTGATTTTGCCCAGTGGGATGCTTTTAATTTACGGTTCGACCGAGATCTCGAATTCCTGAATGCGGCAAGAATTCTGTCTCCTGATAATGCGACACCCAATACCTTGAAGCTTCCTCTAGGTTTCAAGAGCCAGTGGAACTGGGCGTTTGGCATGGAGTTTCATGCGTCGTCACGTCTGGATCTGAGAGCCGGTGTAGAAATCCGTGATTCCGTCATCCCCGATGATCAGCGCTCAATCATGGCACCTTTCGGTGGCGCAAACCTTTACAGTATCGGTATGGGATATCGCTGGGATAAAGACACCGAAATTGACATGAACTTGTCGTATTTGCATTCGATAGAGACGATTCCGGCGGATTCCAGTTGTAACGTAAACTGTGACAATATAACGAACATCATTTACAACCCATATGCTGGTTTGGATATAAAAACCTCATTGCGGGTTGTTATGGCCGGTTTGAGTTTCAGGACCAAGTTCTGATTTAACTGCGGAGTTTGCCAATGATACGGGCCCGCGCAAAAACGTTATCACTGTTGCTTGTAACAGTATCGGTTCTGGCCGGTTGCCAGTTTGGTAGCGGGAATTCCCACGTTGCCGAGCGCGAAGGATATTTTACCTGGGTGGATGAGCAGGGTCGGGTACGTTACACCCGAATTCCTGAATCGGAGGCACCTGAAAGGAGCTCTCACGAAGTCGGGTCACAGGATACGCCAGTCAATGACCCGTTTTTGGCCAGCACACCGCCTAAAGAGGATGACTTTACCGATGAAAACTATCCGGATGGTCAGGCACTGGCGGACAAAGGGTTTGTTCGTGATGGCCAGAGGCAGCCGTATTTTACGTGGCTCGATGCTGAGGGCAATGTCCGTGTCAGCTACTACACGCCTGATCTCGACAGCAAGAGCAAAGGCACTCGTTCCAGCCCGATCAATCTAACTCCGGCTTCGGTGCATTTGCCATCGAAATCCGTAGGCGAAGTCGAGCCGGTAGAGGGGTACGATCCAAACGCTTTTGCAATCTTGGGTATTGAGAAAAACCTGACCAGTGAGTTTGACGAGTTTGTCGAGTATTGCTGTGAAGGCTTGGCAAACAGGGACTATCAAAACTGGGTAGAAGGGAGTGAGTTCGGCGTACAGATGGATGGTGACTCACCTAACCATCGATTTAGTTCTGGTGAATCTCCTTTCCAGTTAATTGCCTTGCCGCTGTCGGTCTCGAACTCGGGATTTGTTATGCGGCTTCGCGCTTACGATCACCACGGTGTGTTTGTTCCGAGCCTGGCCTTTCTTAATCGAGAGTTTCAGGTGGTGAGGATGGTCACAGATCTGGTAATGGACTATACCCCAGAGAACTGGCACCGCCGCGGGTATCTTGAAGCTTGGGTTCCGGCTTTACCTGACCAAGGTGAGCGGTGGCTCGTACTGTATACACGCTCGCAAGATCTTGGAAAGCAAACGGTTATCGCCACCGAGTCGGGGCCCAAAGCTATCCCGCATACCGGAACAGGTGAATTGGGTATTGCAACCTTTGAGCCGTAAGTCCTGGTTAGTCTTCAGGGGCGTCCAGATTCAGCCATTGTTGTGATAGCCAGTAAAAACTGCCATTGCCTGCCGGGTGGGTGCAGTTGTAGCGGAAACGGCGGGCGTTCAAGGCTTTTGGTGCTTGGATGGTCACGGTATCAGAACTGGCGCTGAAATTAATCCTGCCCAGACCAGAGGCAAAACAGGTAAGCCGGGACGCCGATAGTGGAGCCTCCAGCTTCAACGTCAACGACGGTGGGTTATCAGATACAACGCCATCTGGCAGGCGGCTGGCGTCAATGGGGAATGCTTTGCTTAGCAGCTTGTCTTTTAAACTGCTGAGTTGTCCGTAAGCGTTGGCCATTGGGAAGCGGGGGAGTCTGGTACCGTGGGAGTAGTGCCCTATGGCGCCGGACTGCTGGCCAAACCCCAGCCAATCTCTTTCTGTCACCTTTTGTTCGAGCGCTTCGTCGTATTCTCCATAGGGGTAGGCGAACAGCTGCGCAGTGGCCCCCAATTGTTTTTCTAACATTTTTTGGGCAACGTCGAGGCTGCGGTTAGTGCGCTTGTGCCAATCTGCTTCCGCTTCCCCAGACCTTCGCGCCAAATGTCCATGACCTATGCTGTGGTTGGCTATGGTGACCCAGTCGTTGCTGCTCAGTTCTTTCAACTCCGCCCAGTCCATATAACCCGGACCACCTACGGCATCGGTGTTTACAAAGATGGTGTAGGGCATCTGCTTTTGATCCAGTATCGGCGCCGCAGCGTTGTAAACGGATTCATAGGCATCATCAAACGTAATGGCGACTTGATTGGTTTGTGGTGCGTCACCGGAGAGCGCTTCGCGAGTCGCTGGCCCCAATGAAACAACGTCTAACCCCAAATCGGAGATCATCTTCATTTGCGCCTCAAAAAGCGAGAGTGAGGTGCTGGTTGCCGGCGGTGTGCTGTCAGCCACATGGTGATATTGCAACACCACCAAGTCGGCTTTCGCTGCGTAAGGAAGAGCCATTATCAAGGACAGAGCGGGCAGGGATATCAGTTTTCTGAAAGTGATCATGTGCAGAGCATTCCAATCAAGACGGGATGTTACGAATAGTGCGCTTTGAGCACCGCGAACGCATCGTTCAGGCGTTGCACTTCTATTGTGCTGCCACCGCGATCGGGGTGAGCTTTCATCATTAGCTTTCTGAACCGACGCTTTGCAGTGTCAAACGTTGATGGAACTGACTCAAATCCGAGCACTGTTGCAGCTGAGGTGACGGATGCACTATTCGGTTTTTGCACTATTGTACCTGCCCAAAAGCGATCCATCATGTCACTGATTTCTGAGTTGGATAGGTAGTATTGTTCAAGATCCATATAAAATGCGCGCAGCGTGTCCGTTGGCCCCGGAACGGATGTGCTACTGATTGAATCTGTCGGGAGTAGGCGAATTTGGAGAGGCGATAAATGAATGCTTTCGCCACCGGGTAAAAGCTCATCGCTGAGGCGATACAGCGTATGAAACAGTAGGAAATGCACCGGGTAGAGTTGTTCAGTGCGGCCAAAGTCTACCGGCCCGATTAACTGCCAATGGTTGCTTTGAAGCGTTTTAATCAAAGCCAGCTCGCTGAGCCCTGACGGACCCGCTGCCCTCAACTCGTGCTCAGCGGCCACCACCAGGTGCTCAACCTGCTGATGTAACCAGTTCAATTCGTTGGGGGTGCTTTTGTAGGTCGGGCGGGTTGTATGGTCAGTTTTCATACACGCATAGTAAGCCAGTCAGTCTTCGCTTGGAAGGACCCCCAGCGCTGCTGGATCGCCGAGATTGAGTGCGCGTTTACCCGTAGTTTCCGGTTTCAAATTCAACATATCCATGTTGCTGTCCTGTCCCTGAATGTTTGTCATGCGTATAATTCCGGGCTCACTTACCTCGTGAGCGAATAACCTATGTCTGAAGCAATGTCTGTCAAATCTGAATCCCAACCAGTTTCTGAGCAAGAGCGACTCCGAAAGGTGGAGCTCAATAAACTCCAGAAGCGCTTGCGCCGAGAGGTCGGGCAGGCCATTGCTGAGTACTCGATGATTGAGGCCGGCGACAAAGTTATGTGTTGCTTATCAGGGGGCAAAGATTCCTACGCGATGCTGGATATACTGCTTAACCTTCAGAAGAGCGCCCCGGTCGACTTTGAAATCATTGCTGTTAACCTCGACCAAAAGCAGCCCGCTTTTCCCGAAGAAGTGCTTCCGGCCTATTTGGATGCACTTGGGGTCGAATACCACATCATTGAGAAAGACACCTATAGCATAGTTAAGGAAAAAGTCCCGGAAGGGAAGACCACCTGCGGGTTATGCTCGCGCCTGCGTCGCGGAATCCTCTATAACTTTGCGGAAGAGCATGGCGTAACCAAAATCGCGCTGGGTCATCACCGGGACGATATGCTAGAAACCTTGTTTCTGAACATGTTCTACGGTGGCAAATTAAAGTCTATGCCGCCGGTTCTGCATAGCGATGATGGTCGTAATACGGTGATCAGGCCTTTGGCCTTTAGCCGGGAAAAAGACATTGCCCGATACGCCGAGTTGCGAGAGTACCCCATTATTCCCTGTAACCTATGCGGTTCTCAGGAAAACCTGCAGCGGCAGGTGATCAAGGATATGTTCCAGACGTGGGATAAGCAGCACCCAGGCCGTCTAGAAACCATGTTCCGTGCGATGTGTAACGTTGAGCCTTCCCATCTTTCTGACCCGAATCTATATGATTTCAAGGAAGGAAAGCGCTTGGGCGGCAAGCGTCAAGCTGTCGTGCAGAATGCAGAGCCCGAGCAAGACTTTGGTCGCTTGGATGTATTGAACCTCTAAATCTTAGAGATTCAATAGTGCCTGGACGGGCAGTGTCCAAAGCCCGAACAGGATTAGCAGAATCCCGCTGATTTTGCGAACACCTTGATGGCTCTTGATGCCTCGGATCCATTGAGCTGCGTATCCGGTTGCCAGCATTGAGGGTAGGGTGCCCAAGCCAAAAAAGAACATGGTGAGTGCAGCGCTGGGTACGGTGGGCTGAAGTGCTGCCCAGCCCAGTGTGCTGTAGACCAATCCGCAGGGTAGCCAGCCCCACAAAGAGCCCAGCGCCAATGCTTGCCCGGCGTTATTGACCGGCAGGAAGCGTTTGGTGAGCGGTGACAAGGTTCGCCATACAGGAGCTCCCGCTCGCTCTATGTATCGAATGCCCTGCCACCATTGCCCCATCGATAGCCCCATGACTATTAGCATGACGCCGGCAAGCGTCATTAGCAGAAACCCCGCCCATGCCCATTGGTCAGCAGCCTGAGTGCTGAGTAATGCAATGCCAGCTGCAATCAGCGAATAGCTACCGATTCGACCAAAGTTGAACGCCAGTAAGAGCACTGTCTGGCGAAGCCGAAAACCACGGCCCACGGGCAAAGCCATGGAGAGCGAAGCGCTAATGCCCCCGCACATACCCAAGCAGTGGGTACTGCCAAGAAGTCCAATCGCAAAAGCGCTCGAATAACTGAGGTAGAGTTCCGGCTGCATGAATGAAATCAGTCTCGGCGGCTGGTTGCTTTGACCGAACCGCTCTGTGCTTGATTGTCTTTGGCGGACGATTTTAAAGGGCGCGCTTCTGAGGGGATCATATCTTTATCGTCGTCGTGCAAGATCCTGTGTGCAGGGCCATCCAGATCATCGTATTGGCCATTTTTTACAGCCCAAGAGAACAGGAGGACGCCAAGGGCGACCAGTATCAGCATCAATGGGATCAGAAGCATGACAATGTTCATTGTTAACTCCTATTTGTTGAGTCGTGCTCTACTAAGGCGCAAAGCATTAAGGACGACGAAGAGTGAGCTGAGGGACATGCCAATCGCAGCAAGCCACGGGGGCACGAGACCTGCAGCAGCCAAAGGCAGCGCAGAAACGTTGTAGCCGAACGCCCAAATCATGTTTTGGCGAATGATATGGCGAGTCTTCTGGCTTGTATGAATAGCTTCAACGAGTTGATACAGTTGGCCGTTCAATAAAACTGCATCGGCTTTCAGCTGAGTGAGATCAGCAGCGGTACCCATGGCAACTGAAATGCCCGCGCCGGCCATCGAAGGCAGGTCATTCAGACCGTCCCCAACCATCATAACACGATGACCTTCTTGACTGAGCTTATCCAGCACTTCCAGTTTTTGTTCTGGCGAAGCTTCGCCGATGGCATGGGAAATCCCGAGCTCCGATGCAACATCCTGGACGTGACCGGACCGGTCACCACTAAGAAGCATGGTTTGAATGCCCATGTTTTGCAGTGTGCCGATTGCTTTGGCCGCATCATCACGGATTTGGTCGTCCAATTGGAAACTGGCCAGCCAGCAAGTGGCCGTTGCTAACCAAATTTCCATTCCCGCGGCACCCACTGTTTCTGGTTCGGGTGCATGGGTGTAGCTGGCAACAAACGCTTTATGGCCGATATAAACCGCTTCGCCGTCGAATTCTCCTGACAAGCCACCGCCGAGGTGATTGGTGACCATAGTCACGGGAAGCGACGGCATGTTGTGAAATACTTTCGCGATTGGATGCTCGGATTGTTTTTCCAGCCCTGCGGCGATTCTTAGACACGTCGCTTCGTCAATCGGGCCGAAAATGGTGTGGTCTGTCAGCGTGAGTTCACCACGGGTGAGAGTGCCGGTTTTGTCGAACACAACGGTATCGATTGCATTCATCGATTCCAGGGTGTGGCCGCGAGTGGTAAGAAACCCCAGTTTTCTCAAACGCACGGTGGCAGAGGTAATGGCGGTAGGTGTCGCCAGCGAGAGCGCGCAAGGGCAGGTGGCCACCAGGACCGATAGCGTAATATCAAAGGCATTGTCGGCGCCAGCCAACCACCAACCGATCCAAACTATCGGGGCAAGTATAAGAACCCGGCCGACAAACTTGCCGGCAATCCGATCCGCCATTCTGGCAACCGGTGGCTTCTCGGATTGGACCCGGTCCAACACCCTAAGAATACCCGATAGGCGGGTCTGTGCCCCGGCGCGAGTTACACGAATATCGAGCGGGTTTTCGCCGTTGACCGTACCAGCATGGACCGTATCACCCGGTGAACGGGTTTCTGGCAAATATTCTCCAGTCAGGGCTGCTTCATTCAGCGTGGATTCGCCGGAAAGGATGATACCGTCTGCTGGGAGTGTTTCACCAGGCCGCACCCGGATAATGTCATCAGGTTTGATTTGATGCGCCGGAACGATCTCTGCTTCGCCGTCGGTGACCAATGCCGCAACTGCCGGTTGGAAGCCTGCAAGGGCATTTCCGCTCAGTCCTGCTCGATAGCGCGCTTGTACCTCGATGTAGCGCCCGAGCAACAGGAAGAACGCAAACATGCATACGGATTCAAAGTAGACTTCCTGGCCGCCGAATACCGTTACCCAGGCACTTGCCGCGTAGGCAAGGCCGATCGCAATTGCGACAGGTACATCCATGGTCAGATGCCGCGAGGCGAGATCTCGCCGGGCGTTCCGGAAGAAAGGCCGCGCACTGTAGAACACAACCGGTGTTGCCACGAACAAACCGAACCAACGAAACATATTGATAAATTCGGGTGACAGCTCGCTGATGATTTCAAAATACAGCGGGAACGCCAACATCATGCTTTGCATGGTGGCAATGCCGGCAACGGCAAGCCGAATGAGCATAGAGCGGTTTTCAGCCTTGAGTGCTTGTTCGGCCGCGTCTGCCTGGTAGGGGCGAGCGGTGTAGCCTAGCTCGTAGATGGCGATGAGCAGGTCGCTCAATCGGGCTTGTTCGGGCGACCATACCAGCCTTGCTCGTTGGGTGGTGTGGTTCACCGTAAAGCTCTGGACGCCGACCTGGTGCTTCATGTGATTCTCAAGCAACCAGATGCACGCCGCGCAGGTGATTTCGCCGATCAACAATTGTGCTTCCTGGCCGGCCTTAACCGGTGCAACAAACGATTGTTGCACCAGTGGGTGGTCCAGTTCACGCAAGCGCAGAAGTTCGGATTCGCTGAGCTCTCTCGGAGTGCTGGCAGGTTCGGTACGGATGTCGTAAAAGTTAGTCAGACCTTCCTGATGGATGGTCTGGCATACCGCTTTACAGCCCTGACAACAAAAATGCCGTTCTTGATCATCAAGTTCGAGGGTAATCGCTGGATTACCCTCGGCAAGCTCGCCACAATGAAAGCAAGTGGTGGGGCTCACTCTTGCGCGCTAGCCTTTGCTTGAATGGTGATAGGGTGCTCTGCGGGTAGCCAGAGTTCGCCTTTGACGCGCCAGTTGTTGTCGGGGCCCTGTATGTCGTAATACCTGCGTCCCTCAAGGTCTTCCAGCATTTGTCCGGAATACTCTCCGTCAGCCAGTCGGTTGAACTGGATCACGCTATCTTTGTCTTCGAGGGTCGGGTGATAAAGGTGAAGAACGAGGTACGGGAAGTCAGCCGGACCGTCTTTTGTGTTTAAGGTGAGCGTGGCCTTACGGTTTGTCAGTTCCAACTGCCCTGATACCTGCATCTCCGACGCTTTCTGATCTCTGGCGATAGCCATATTTATACCGCGGCCTTCCTTCGAATAATCGTCGGTAACCATGGCGGTATCCAGATTCACTGAGATCGCCAGCATCGTTAGGCCAAAGATAATAGAAGCCAGCGGAAATATGGCCAGAAACCAGAACCAGGGCTGGCGGTACCACGGGGCTACGGGGGTGTTGTCAGTCATAACTTGATCGTCTCACTTAAGGTGTTTGAGCGGTGCGCGCAGCGATTAGCGTGGCCTTGGACCGACAAAACGGCTTTCAGTTTCAAGTTGCAGCGATGGATCCGTTTTGGATTTTGCGCGGAAGCTGATGGTGCTATTGGTTCCCTCAATAGATTCCGGTATCACATCCACAACGGTCGGCAGTGACAGGTTTTCACCGCTTTTAATGTTTACGGTGGTTTGAGTCAAAATGCGGATGCCTTCCATGCCATCTACTGACAGCAAGAATGTTTGGGGTACTTCCGTCATATTCTGCAGCTTCAAAGTGAAAGAGTTCTCCACACGGCCTTCGCCATTGAACTTGAAGAGTGTACCGCGATCTCGGATGACCTCGAGTTTGGCGGGCACGCGAGTGGCGATAATGTAGCCTACTGCACCAATCATGACCGCCAACAGAAGGCCGTAGCCAAAGGTTCGGGGACGGAGCAGTTTCGAAGTTTTTCCTTCGAGTTCGTTTTCAGTGGTGTAACGGATCAAGCCTTTCGGATAATCCATCTTTTCCATGATTTCGTCACAGGCATCGATGCAAAGAGCACAGCCAATGCATTCGTACTGAAGGCCGTCCCGGATATCGATACCGGTAGGGCAAACCTGCACACATTGCTCACAGTCGATACAGTCTCCCAAGCCCACTTCCGCAGGCTCTACGCCTTTTTTGCGTTTTCCGCGAGGTTCGCCGCGGTTTGGGTCGTAGGATACGATGCGGGTGTTTTCATCGAACATGACCGATTGGAAGCGCGCGTAGGGGCACATGTACAGGCATACCTGCTCACGCATCCAGCCCGCATTCAGGTAAGTTGCGACAGTAAAAAAACCGACCCAGAAATAGGCCCAGCCATTCGCTTGTAGCGTGAACATATCCACGATCAATTCGCGGATCGGGTAAAAGTACCCAATGAAGGTGATGCCGGTCGCCAGCGCGACTAGAAGCCAAAGCGTGTGCTTGATCGTTTTTTTCGTGATCTTCTCGGCCGAGTTGGAAGCTTTGTCGAGTTTGATGCGCTTATTACGATTGCCCTCGACCTTTTCCTCAATCCACATGAAAATGAAAGTCCACACGGTTTGTGGGCAGGTATAGCCACACCATACTCGGCCGAACAGGGTGGTGATGAAGAATAAGCCAAATGCCGAGATAATCAGCATGGCAGACAGCAAAAAGAAATCCTTCGGGTAGAAGGTCATACCGTAGAGATGGAATTCCCGGGCAGGCAAATCGAAATGAATCAGTGGCTGGCCATCCAGAGTGAGCCAGGCAAACAAAAAGTACATGCCCATGAGCGCAACAAGACTGACGTTGCGAATTCTCTGGAACAGCCCTTTGACTTCTTTTACGTAGATCTTTTCACGGCTTTCGTAAAGATCGTACGTTCCGGGATTTTTGTTGTTGTCGGAAGGGTTGGGATCTACCTGCTTTACAGGAATCTGCTTGTTCATGGATACCTCCCGGTAAATAAACGTGCTGGGAGCGGGCCTCGGAGGGTCTGCGGATCTTTTCAAGCCTGTACCCGCCGAGCAGATACAGGGTTGAAAAGACCAGGCCGGGGGTTACCCGGCCGGGTTTGATTCAGTTTGACAGGCTATAAACGTAAGCTGACAAGATGTGAATCTGGTCATCCGTCAGGCGACCTTCTTGGGCGGGCATCTGGTTCTGGCGACCGTTGACAACCGTCTCTTTGATCCACTCGTAAGTGGAGCCGTAGAGCCAAATGTTGTCAGTAAGGTTGGGGGCGCCTACCGCTTGCATGCCTGTGCCGTCCGCACCGTGACATGCGGTACACGCTTGTGCGAACACAGCGGCACCGGCTTCGGCAGCTTCAGCGTCTTTTTCACGACCACTGAAACTCAGAACGTAATTCACCACTTGATCAACCTGCTCATTGGACATGTTCGGCATGACGCCTTTCGGTGTCATATTGCCTTGGCGACCATTAGCAATCGTGTGAACGATTTGCTCGGGTTCACCGCCCCACAACCAGTCATCATCGGTGAGGTTAGGGAAGCCAACCTGGCCGCGTGCAGCTGTACCGTGACAAACAGAACAGTTGTTTGCGAACAAGCGCTGACCGATTTTCATGGCGTCTTCGTTCTGTGAGAGTTCGGGGATTGGTGTTTCGCCAAACTGCGCGTAGATCGGGCCATATTTCTCTTCGGCTTCCTGTACTTCAGCTTCCCACTGGTTGGTGGAAGTCCAGCCGAGAAGGCCTTCGTAGTTGCCAAGCCCCGGATAAAGAACCAGGTATCCCAGCGCAAAGACACAGGTGCCTAGATACAGGTAGAACCACCACTTAGGTAGCGGGTTGTCATACTCTTCGATGCCATCGTAAGAATGGCCAGTGGTATTTTCGGTTTCGGTATCGTTTGTCTGCCCTTTGCGGGTAGCCAATAGCAGCCAAGCGCAGCCGAATATGGTACCGAGCACGATCACGATGACCCAGACGCTCCAAAAGGTACTCATTGCTTTTTCTCCGTTTTTTCCTGTTCGAGCGTACGCTTATCCACTTCGTCATCATCGAAGGGCAGGTGTGCCGCCTCATCATTGGCTTTCTTGCGGTGGGCGCTGTACGCCCACCAGATGATGCCGAAGAACGCTGCCATTACTATTAGAGAGTGAATTCCACGTAACTCATTGATATCCATGGGGTCACCGTTTCTCTGAAAGCACGGTGCCTAACTGCTGCAAGTACGCGACCAATGCTTCAATTTCAAATTTACCTTTCAGCTCATCGGCTGCACCGGCAATTTGTTCGTCGGTATAAGGAACGCCAAGCGTCTGCAAGGTTGTCATGCGAGCCTCGATAGAACCGTGGTCAGCACGGTTCTCGAAGAGCCATGGAAACGCTGGCATGTTGGACTCAGGTACCACGCTGCGTGGGTCAAACAGGTGCTGGCGCTGCCAGGCATCTGAGTAACGACCACCTACACGGGCAAGGTCAGGTCCAGTACGCTTCGATCCCCACAAGAACGGGCGGTCGTATACGAACTCGCCCGCAACGGAGTAGTGGCCATAACGCTCAGTTTCCGCACGGAAAGGACGGATTTGCTGGGTATGGCATACGTGACAGCCTTCACGGATGTAAATGTCCCGACCTTCCAGTTCCAGTGCGTTGAGAGGCTCAAGCCCTTCGATCGGCTGGTTAACTTCTTTATGGAAGAAGAGGGGAACTACTTCCGCCAAGAAGCCCCCGCTGATGGTAATGATCATCAGCGCAATCATGAGGCCTAGGTTCTTCTCAATAGTTTCGTGTTTCATTTAATGGTTCTCCCCTTAGGCCGCCTGAGTTGCCGCATTGTTTACGGCAACCGCTTCTTTCTGACGTACAGTCATGTGAACGTTGTACGCCATGATCAGCATGCCAGTCAGGAAGGTGGCACCGCCGATGAAGCGAACCAGATAACCTGGGTAAGAAGCCTCAAGCGCCTCTACGAAGCTGTAGGTCAGAGTGCCGTCTTCGTTAACAGCACGCCACATCAGACCCTGCATGATGCCGTTAACCCACATAGCGGCGATATACAAAACGGTACCAACGGTCGCCAACCAGAAGTGAACGTTGATCAACGAAGTGCTGTACATCTCTTTCACGCCCCAGAGTTTCGGGATCAGGTGATAAATGGAGCCAATACTGATCATGGCAACCCAGCCCAGCGCGCCAGCGTGTACGTGACCGATGGTCCAGTCAGTGTTGTGCGACAGTGCGTTGACGGTTTTGATCGCCATCATCGGGCCTTCGAAGGTGGACATGCCGTAGAACGACAGAGAAACCACCAGGAAGCGAAGAATAGGGTCAGTACGCAGCTTATGCCAAGCGCCAGACAAGGTCATCATGCCGTTGATCATACCGCCCCATGAAGGTGCGAGAAGGATCAGGGACATAACCATACCGGCAGTCTGCGCCCAGTCTGGAAGTGCGGAGTAGTGCAGGTGGTGGCCACCAGCCCATACGTAGGTCGCAATCAGAGCCCAGAAGTGAACGATAGACAAACGGTAGGAGTAAACAGGGCGATCAGCTTGTTTGGGTACAAAGTAGTACATCATGCCCAAGAAGCCCGCAGTCAGGTAGAAGCCTACGGCGTTGTGGCCGTACCACCATTGCATCATGGCATCCGTAACACCGGCGTATGCTGAGTAGGATTTGAAAGCCGTTGCCGGCAGGGCCAGGTTGTTGAAAATATGCAACATAGCAACGGTCACAATGAAGCCACCATAGAACCAGTTGGCCACGTAGATGTGAGGCGTGCTGCGCTTAGTGATCGTGCCAAAGAATACCAGGGCGTAACTTACCCAAACGATGGTGATGGCGATGTCAATCGGCCACTCCAGTTCGGCGTATTCTTTGGTGGAGGTCAGCCCCATCGGCAAGGTGATAACGGCTGATAGTAGAATGGCTTGCCAACCCCAGAAGGTGAAGGCGGCGAGGCCATCGGAAATCAAGCGTGCCTGACAAGTTCGTTGTACAACATAGTACGATGTCGCGAACAGGGCACTACCACCAAAACCGAAAATAACGGCGTTGGTGTGCAGCGGCCGCAGACGGCCGAAATGCGTGAAGGGTAGATCGAGGTTGAGAGATGGCCAAACCAGCTGTGCTGCAATCAGCACACCCAGAGCCATGCCAACAATACCCCACACTACTGTCATGATGGCGAACTGTCTCACCACCTTGTAGTTGTATGTCAGGTTTGCGTTTACTGTGCTCATAGCCTTACCAATGGGTTCAGGATGGGGAAATTATGCGGTCGCAAGTATGGAGAAACCATGACCCCTTTGCAATGACTCAGGTCAACTACTGACATTCGTCAAATCTGCCAGAATCGGCAGCGTTGCCAGTGGGTTGGGATAGATTCTTATTACGTAAAAGGGTCTTGCAGGTTTTTCTCAAGATGCTAATGATACCGCTTGATAACACTAAGGTGAATGTTGTGGTCCGAATTACTCATAAAAGCTATCCCAAAGGCGCAAAAACGGTTCTTATTCTTGCGCACGGCGCAGGGGCCCCTGCCGATTCACCCTTTATGGAGCAGTTGGCGGAAGAGCTCGAGCTTCAGGGCGTCACATCTGTTCGTTTTGAGTTCCACTATATGCAGAAACGGCGTGAAGATGGGAAAAAAAGACCTCCCGACAGGGCGCCCGTTTTGCTCGAAGCGTTCATGCAGCAGATTGAACAGGTTCGTGCTGAAGTGGGTCCCGAATGTAGGCTCGTCATCGGTGGTAAATCGATGGGAGGGCGTATGGCTTCAATGGTTGCCAGCGGGGATGATAACCAGGTGGATGCCGTGGTTTGTTTTGGTTATCCCTTTCATCCGCCCGGCAAGCTTGACCGATGGCGCATAGATCATTTGCCCGACGTGACCTGTCCGCTTTTGGTAGTGCAGGGAACGCGCGACCCGTTTGGTAAACTGGAAGAGATTGATGCGAAGGGCAATATAGAAGGCATAACACGGCTTTGTTGGCTGGACGGTGGCAACCACGATTTCGCCACCTTGGTAAGACATCCGTTAGATCAGCCTGACCTGATTCGCGAAGCAGCAAATATTACCCGCCAATTTTTGGATGATTATGCCGGTGTTTGAGGCACAGCCCGGGCGCAGGTAAGAGTGTCCCGCCCTCGGTGCTTCGAGGTATAGAGTGCTTCATCGGCGCTTTGAAACAATTCTTGGGCATTTTTGTGCCCGGCGAACTCCGCAATACCTGCGCTCATGGTGACCGTCACTGTTTCACCGGTTGGTGTATTTATGGGTTTGGAGCGGATGGCTTCCTGAATGCTGGTGCATATGCCGACTGCCCCGTCGGCGTCCGTATCCGGCAGCAGCAGGGCAAACTCTTCGCCGCCGAATCGCACCGCAACATCACGGGGGCGTTTTACACGATCTGCCAGAATGTCGGCAATCAGCCGCAGGCAAGTATCACCGAAGTCGTGCCCCCAAGTGTCGTTAATGCGTTTGAAGTGGTCCGCATCCAGCAGTGCCAGGGTCAATGGTTTCCCGGTTCTTTGGGCTTCCAGGCAAAGTTCAGGGAGCAGGTTGTCCATGTGCCTTCGGTTATGTAAGCCGGTGAGGGCATCTTTCAGGCTCAAGGCTTCAAGCTTTCGATTCGCCTGCTCTAGCCGATACATGGCGGTACGTAACTGCGAGGTACGTTCGTGAACTTTTATTTCAAGCTCACTGCGGGCTTGATGTTCAACATTTAATAGCTTTTCGTTCAACAGTCGCCAACGCTGAACCAGCGCGTAATTTATAAGGACAACTTGCGCGCCCACCACGGCTTGCATCATCACTTCTCGCGCCAGGTAGTCTCCAAGGTAACCGAAAGCGGCAGAGGCATAAAACAGGGCACCCACGACCATCACCGCCCAAGCCGCCAAGTACCAAAAGGCTGGCTGATACCCTTGGCGCCAGCGAAGCGTTGCAACGACAGTCAGAATTCCGATGACGGTCAGGGCAAAAATCGTGTTGATCAGAATGGATTTGGTGTAAGGCATTAACAGCGTCATCACAAGTAAGCCGACGCCGATCCACGTCAGTGTATGCAGTGTTTTACCGGACAGCGTGCGCCGCGGAACCTCTAGGAAAGACCAGCCGAAGAGTGTCATGGACACGCCAATCGTAGCGAGTAGGAAAGGGATCGAAAGATTCGAGAGCTGGGAGTTCGCCGGCCAGAAATACTGGTTCGCAAAGCCTCCCATAGCAAACAGAAACATGGCCATTGAGGCAGTGTTGAAAGCATTGAGAAGGTAATAACGGGTGCCTGAGCTGGCATAAAGTAAAAGGTTGAATATCGCGAGTATGACCAGCGCACCGTAAAACAGCCCGTGAATCAGCGTTAGGTGGTTGCTTTCCTCAATGGCTTGTTCGGGTGTTACCAAGCTTAGGGGAATATTGAGAGCGCCACTGCTGTGCACACGTATATAGATAGTGGCGGCTTCATTGGCTGCTAGTGTGACGGGAAGCAGGTAATAGCGGTAGTCTATGCCCCGGCTTGCAAAAGGCTTGTGATCCCCTGTGGTCAAATCGGGTGTCGGGTTGTGCTGTTTTTGCGTTTCACGTTTTTGCCAAAACGTGATCTCGTCAAGTAACGGGTAATTGAGCTTCAAGTACCAGAGGGATTGCTGGGTGCTCGTGTTTTCAAGTGTGAGTTTGATCCAGTAGGTAGCTTGTGTGTGGCTAAAGATCAGATCGTGCCCGCCGGCAGGCCGCCATGTTAACGCGTTGGGAAGTTTGTCCGGGGCCGTAGCCTGGTGCGCGGGTTCGCCAGGGTTTGTAACGGCATAGCAGAGGTAGTGGTTAATGGCTTGACGCGCATTGCCATGGTTGGCCTCAAGTGTTGGGCATTGGCTTTGGGCAAAGGCATCGGAGGTCACGCATAGACTCGCCCATATAAGGAAGCTTGCAAGTATCCAGAACCGTGTGCCGAGCATCGTAGGCGTTATCTGTTTAAAATGGAGGTTAACTGTAGCGCGAGTTATCAAGCATCGCTGTTAAGCAGGTTAAATTTCACTCCTGTCGGTGTGTCAGAAATCCGGCATAAAATGAATACGTAGGTAATGAATGCAGCAGGTAATGTTGATATGTCGGCCAGGGTTTGAGACGGAAGCCGGGCAGGAGCTGATCGATCAGGCCTCAGAAAAGGGTGTTTTCGGATACTTCCAGCCTGAGCGGAATTCCGGTCAGGTACGTTTTACAATCGCGGGCAGTGAAACCGCTGAGGCGCTGATGGCTCGCCTGCCTTTGAGCCAGCTGGTGTTTTCTCGTGATTGGTTTGTCGTGGTGGGCGAGTGTGAGCTGCCCGGGAAGGATCGGGTAGGTGCGATTGAGGCTTTTCTCCAGGAACATGATTGGCCAGGCGATGATTGCGCTCGCGTGGAGGTGCGCTTGCCCGAGAACAACGACGATAAGGACCTCGGTAACTTTTCGCGAAAATGGGTTGCGCCTTTATCTCGGGCCTTGCGCGAAGCAGGTCTTTTAATGGCCGACCCGAAAGCACCGGCTAAAGTTCGCTTGGAGGTGCTGCTTGGCGACTTCGGCACAGCCGTCGTAGGTTTTAGCCTGGAAGGTAATCGTTCGCCTTTTCCTGACGGTATTCTTCGTTTACGTCTGCCAGCCTCAGCTCCAAGCCGTTCGGCCCTGAAGTTAGAAGAAGCCTGGAAGGTGTTTCTGCCGAAAGAACGCTGGTTGGACTATCTCGGGGGTGGTAAAAAAGCCGTCGATCTCGGGGCCGCACCGGGCGGTTGGACGTGGCAGCTAGTGCAACAAGGTATGTTGGTCGCGGCGGTTGATAACGGGCCGATGAACCCTGAGCTGATGGCGAGTGGGCACGTTGAGCACGTGGTGGCCGATGGTTACAGTTGGCAGCCCAGGCGCGCGGTCGATTGGATGGTGTGTGACATCATTGATAAGCCCCAGCGAACGGCTAAGTTAGCCGTTGACTGGCTTAGCAACAGGCTTTGCCGCTACACCGTGTTTAATCTGAAGCTTCCAATGAAAAAACGTTATGAAGAATGGCTGACCTGCCGGGACATGATCACCCGAGGATTGGAAGAGGCGGGCCTCAGCTGCACGCTAAAAGCCCGGCATCTGTATCATGATCGCGAAGAAATTACGTGCTTTATAGAACGGCACGAATAGAATTTTCAGGGCATAGGGCTTTGATCCAGAACGGTGATATGCTCGTCCTGATCCATCATAGGCACCAGCTCTGACATCAGGTTTTTACGCTCTTCGGAGTTGTACCAGCGGTCCCAGTCAAATTCTGAGCGCCAATTGGCCAGAGTAATGCGGTGGTTGGGGTCCTTGCTGTCGACCAGAGTTTCGCCAGAAATGAACCCGGGAGCACTGATCGCTTGCTGCAGCACCTTTCGGGCGCGATCTTCGTAAGCGGTTTCAAGTGTCTCGGCAATGTGGCGTTCAATTAAAACCCGAATCATGTAAGTCTCCCGTTTTTTCGTTGCTATAAACAATAATTTAGCACCGAATTCTTAAAATCACGAGAACTAGAGGAAGTTACCCTTGTCGGACAAGAATTTTCATGCGGAATTGGATACACGGGGTTTATTTTGTCCAGAACCGGTGATGATGTTGCACACGCGCATCACCGATGTGGAGGTTGGACAGGTATTAAGAGTGATTGCGACCGACCCCTCAACCACTCGGGATATCCCTCGTTTTTGTCAGTTTTTGGGGCACGAATTGCTCGAGCATGACGAGCAGGGTGGGGAATTCGTGTATCTGATCAAGCGTTGTGACGTCTGATCAGATAAGCGTACTTTAGCCTTGCGTCGCTGAAGATAGCTGACCGACGTGATTGAGGAATTCCTGCTTATTCATCTCACCGAGAATGCGGGCATCGGCCAATTCTTCACCTGTACCGTCGTAAAACAGAATAGACGGAGGTCCGAACAAGCCAAGTTCGTCAAGAAGTGCTTGCTGGGCTGGTGTGTTATCTGTCATGTCGATTTGCAGCAAGGTGAAAGGCTGCAGCGCCTGAATCACGTCTGACTGATTGAATACATTTCGCTCCATCACTTTGCAGGAAATGCACCAATCTGCGTAGAAATCCAACATTACGGGTTGGCCTGCCGCCTGGGCCTGACTTAACAGCGAGCGAATCTGCTCGGGATCTTCGACGCGATCAAAGCCCGCATGGGCCTGTGTGGCACCGTGGCTACTCCCCGCCGTTGCTGTGAAAGGAGCCAGAGGGCGAAGGGGGTCGGAGGCGCCACTGACAGCACCTGCCAGCAATGCCAAGCCGTAGGCAAACATCACCAGGCCAAAGCCTTTACGAGTGCGCCCCCAGCCTGCTTTCGCTGCATCAAATGCACCCAGCTGAACGGCGGTAATGGTGATCAGCAGTCCCCAGAGTGTTAATCCAGCCCAAGCGGGAATCAGTCTCTCGACAAGCCAAATCGCAACGGCCAGTAACATCACGCCGTAAAAATGTTTGACGGTCGTCATCCAGCGGCCAGAAGTGGGTAGCAGCTTTCGGCCACCAACGGCCACGAGAATTAACGGCACGCCCATGCCTAACCCCAGTGATAGCAGGGCAACCCCCCCGATGACAGCGTCCTGTGTGGTGGAGATATAAAGCAAACTGCCGGCTAGAGGGGCGGATACGCACGGCGAAACCACCAAGGCTGAGAGGGCACCAATACCGAAGATTCCCAGTACGCGGCCGCCGGTAAGTCGCTGACTGGCATCATTAAGCGGTTCGCGGATAAATCGAGGCAGCTGAATTTCGAACAAGTCGAACATGGAAAGTGCGAACACCACAAATAAAATGGCAAACACCCCGAGTACCCAAGGGGACTGGAGTTGCGCTTGCAGGTTAAAACTGGCTCCTAATAAACCGGTGATAACCCCTGCCGCTGCGTAAGTGATTGCCATGCCGAGCACGTAGCTACCGGACAGCAGGAGGGCGTGGCCCGTGGTGCGGGTGTTCTGCCCAGACACCATGCTCGAAATAATGGGCACCATTGGGAGCACGCAGGGGGTGAAGGTCAAACCTAAACCGAGCAAAAAGAACAGGCCTGCGATCATCCCTATAGATTGACTGGACAGGAAGCCGGCTAGCCCACTGGCACTATGAGTGTCTGTGCTTGCACTGGATGGTGCAGTGTTTGCGGATGAGGGGGCGTTAGCAGCAGCTTTAGAATTGCCTGAGCCGGGGTAATACAGAATGTCGTGATTTTGTGGCGGGTAACAGAGGCCGGCCTCTGCGCAGCCCTGAAAGGATACCTGCACGTTCGCTTCAGTTACCCCTTCAGGCAATGTGACCGGGTAGCGAACCTCGACGGGGTCGAAGAACACCGTCATCTCTCCGAAAAATTCGTCGTTGGTCAGAGTGCCGGGTAAAGAAAACTGAGGCTCTCCAATGGTGACGCCTTCGGTTAGGGGAGTCACTTTGATTCGACTTCTGTATAAATAATGCTCGGGAGCGATGTCCCACGACAACACAAGATCGCCCCCGTCAGAGGTGTAGTTAAACGGGAGAGCTTGCTCTACAGGTAAAAAGTCGCTGTTTGAGGTGTTAAAAAAAGAGCTTCCTGCAGCGTGTGCTGTGGCGGTAACAAAAAAGCTAAGTAGTGTGAATACGGCAACAGCAGACAGCACTTTTAGTGACATAAAGTGCTGAGCTCGTGGGGACACTGTCATGGCGATTTTAATATCCTGTCTCGTCAATGCGTGAAGAGGTTATGTCGGGGGGATTGACCAAGCAGACTGTCAGAAGTTCCCGCTGGTATTGGCTGCTTTAAAGTCGCACAATAGCGAACCAATGAATCACAATCCAGACGATCTTATCATTCTGTTTAACGGCCTGTTCCGGGAAAAGCATCGGACTATACTGGTCAAAGGCAGTGACGAACCAGAATATCTGCCAGCCAGCGAACCCGATGGGCTCGCAAGGGTTGTGTTTGCCCATGGTTTTTTTGCCAGTGCGCTGCACGAAAGTGCACATTGGTGTCTGGCGGGTGAGCATCGCCGTACACTCCATGACTACGGCTACTGGTATTGTCCCGATGGGCGCACGCCCGAACAACAGCAAGCGTTTGAAAATGTTGAAATAAAGCCGCAAGCCATTGAATGGCTGTTTTCTCTGGCCTCCGGATCACGTTTTCATATCAGCGTGGATAATCTGGCTGGCAATGGCGCAGCCAACGAGCAAGGCTTTCGCGCTAATGTACGTAAACAGGCGACCCACTATCTCGAATATGGTTTGCCGGAGCGCGCGCAAGCCTTCTTTGAAACCCTCAGACATTTCTACAAGACTTCAGCCCATTTTGCGGAGAGCTGGAACCTCGACCAGGTTCGCATCGCAGCAACGGGCATGGAAACCGATCAAACAAGGACACCTGAAACTTTATGACGATTGAAACTAAATACACCAGTAAACTGCGTTTTAGTGATTTGAATCTGGACCAGAAGCTGCTCGACGCCATCAGTAAAATTGGCTTCGAGTACTGCACACCCATCCAAGCCGAAACCTTGCCATGGACTCTGGCCTGCGAAGATCTCATTGGCCAGGCGCAAACCGGTACTGGCAAAACCGCCGCGTTTTTGATCACGGCGATTCAGACTCTGCTGGAAACCCCAGTAAAAGAAGGAGAGCGATTCGCCTCCGAGCCGCGGGTTCTGGCGCTGGCGCCGACCCGTGAACTGGCCATGCAGATCGCCAAAGATGCAGAGCACTTGTGTCAGTACACGGGGCACAATGTGGTCACGGTCGTAGGCGGCATGAATTACGATAAGCAGCGGGAACAGCTGCAGAACGACGTGGTTGATATTCTGGTCGCAACACCGGGCCGCTTGATCGACTTCCTGGGTTCGCAGGATGTGTTCCTTGATCAGCTGGACATCCTGATTTTGGATGAAGCTGACCGTATGCTGGATATGGGCTTTATTCCCGATGTAAAACGCATTATTCGCAAGTGTACACCTAAGGAAGAGCGTCAAACCTTGCTGTTCAGTGCCACCTTTAATCAGGACGTTTTGAATTTGGCATCTATGTGGACACAAAACGCCGAGTTTGTCGAAATCGAACCTGACCAGAAAACCGCTGAGCGAGTAGAGCAAACGGTTTATTTGATTTCCGACGAAGACAAGCTTCCGGTGCTGGTAAACTACCTAAAGCGTCCAGAAGTGGAAAAAGCCATTGTCTTTGCCAATCGTCGTGACCAATGCCGGGACCTTGAGGAAGACCTGAAGAATCAGGGTGTTAAGGTGTCGTTGATGTCGGGTGAAATCGCACAAAACAAACGCCTCAAAACCCTGGATCAGTTCAAGAAAGGTGATATTCAGGTACTGGTTGCAACCGATGTGGCTGGCCGTGGTATCCACGTAAATGGCGTGACTCACGTGTTCAACTACAACCTGCCGGAAAATGCGGAAGATTACGTACACCGCATCGGACGGACTGGACGAGCGGGGCAGACTGGTGTCTCCATCAGTTTCGCGGGTGAAGACGATTCGTACGCACTGCCGTCTATCGAGACCTACATCAGTCAGAAACTGAAAACCGCAATACCGGAAGAAGACTTGATGATTGCGATGGAACACCCGCCAATCACCCGCAAGCGCGGAGGCCGCAGGCCTCAGGGAAACCGTAGCAGCGGTGGGCGAAATGCCGGTGGGCGCGGCGCTCAGCGTCCTCGTCGCAACTGATTAGCGCAATAAGGACCGGGTTATGTTGATCGTTGCTGATGAAAACATTCCGTTGTTGGATTCGTTTTTCGGAGATATAGGCGAGATTCGCCGGGTCACCGGCCGAGGGTTGACACGGAACGAAGTCAAAGATGCGGATGTTCTGTTGGTTCGCTCTGTGACTCGCGTAAATCGGGAGTTACTGGAAGGGACTCGCGTGCGTTTTGTGGGCACAGCAACGATTGGCACTGATCATGTTGATGTGGACTGGCTCACGGCCCAGGGAATTGGTTTTTCGGCGGCTCCGGGCTGCAATGCGCGAAGCGTCGCCGAGTATGTTCTGGCGGTTATTTCATTGTTTTCTGATCAGCGGGATCTGAGTGATTGGTCAACACTGAGTGTCGGTATTGTGGGTGCTGGAAACGTTGGCAGTGAGCTTGCCAGAATGTTAGAACGTCTCGATTTCGAGGTTAAGCTGTGTGACCCGCCCCGGCAGGATGCCGAACCAGAGAACGCCGACAACTTTGCCGGCTTGTCGGAAGCGCTAGCTTGCGACGTAGTGACTTTCCACACCCCGCTGACCCGAACCGGCGATCACGCGACTTATCATATGGTGTCTGATCAACAGCTTGCCGGACTGCATGCTGACCAGTTACTCATTAATGCCGGGCGCGGTGAGGTTGTTGACGGTTCAGCTTTGATGCACAGGCTCGAGCAGCCTGACGCCCCTGTTGTCGTGCTGGATGTCTGGGAGAGCGAGCCCGCGATTGACCCTGAACTGGTTGATAAAGTGTGGCTGGCGACACCGCATGTCGCCGGTTATAGCTTGGAAGGTAAAGTGAAAGGTACGGAAATGGTGTACCAAGCCTTGTGCCGATTCCTAGGCCTGCCGGTTCGCAAAAAAGCCGGGCAGTTCTTGCCTGAACCCGCCTTGAGTAAAATGTCGTTTACTCGTAACGCTATTGAAGATGACGCACTGCGTCTCGCTCTTGGGGCCTGCTACGATCCGAGAAAAGACGATCTTCGATTAAGGCGTTCGATGAAAGAGTCCGCAGATAAGCGGCCTGAAGCCTTCGATCGGTTGCGTCGGGACTACCCTGTGCGCCGCGAGTGCTCCAGCTTGAAGATTCAATTGAAGGGCAGCAGCAAATCTCTGCAGGATCGCTTCAGAGCGATGGGCTTTAAGCTCAAAATCTGAGAAATAATATCGACTGCATACAAGAAGGGGGCGCTTATGCGCCCCCTTCTTGTTTTAAGTGTTTACTTACGAATTAAAGGGATGCCTTTTGCAATGCGGCAATTCGGTCTTCCAGCGGCGGGTGGGTCGTGAACAATGCTGCTAGGCCCGAACGCGAGCCCCGGTTAATGCCGAACGCTTGTAGCGTATCCGGCATTTGATCCGGAACTTCGCTTTCCTGTTTCAGACGCGCCAACGCGTTGATCATGGCACCTCGGCCGGCCAATTGCGCACCCGCAATATCGGCTCGAAATTCCCGACGGCGGGAGAACCAGAACACGATGGTGCTGGCTAGAATGCCCAGCACGATTTCGGCGACTAAACTGACGATGAAAAAGCCCATACCGTGGCCATTTTCATTTTTGAACACAACCCGGTCCACGAACGAGCCGATCACCCGGGAGGCGAAAATTACGAAGGTGTTTACAACACCCTGGATCAAAGACAGCGTGACCATGTCGCCGTTTGCCACATGACCAATCTCATGGCCGAGTACGGCACGAATTTCATCTTGGTTGAATCGATGTAGTAGACCTTCGCTGACCGCGACCAGCGCGTTGTTTTTGTTCCACCCCGTGGCAAACGCGTTGGACTGGGAGGCAGGAAAAATCGCCACTTCCGGCATGCCGATGCCCGCCTTCTGCGCGAGTTCTGCTACCGTTTCCATTAACCAGCGCTCCGCAGGGGTGCGCGGTGATTCAATAATTTTGGCTTTGGTGCTCCACTTGGCCATCGGCTTGGAGATCAGCAGGGAAATAAACGATCCTGCAAAACCGAACACTGCTGCGAAAATCAGCAGAGAGCTGTAGTTAATTCCCTGATGAGCCAGATAGCTGTCCACCCCTAGCAAACGCAGAGTAAAGCTAGCTACCAGAATAACGGCCAGGTTGGTGGCCAGAAACAACAAAATGCGCATAGAGTTTCCCTGTTTAAGATTACGCCAAACGTCGTTTTCTATCTGACCGATATATGTGGGCTGGGTTCACGTCTTCAAGAGGCTGAAGGCGGTTTAATGGGCCGGGTGAAGGTCGCGATCCAGGAAGAACGTCGCCTGCACGATCAGGCTGATTTGATTCGAACTTCCACTCTTCAGGGCGGAGCGCAGAAGATGGATATAGGTTGATCGGTCCCGTTCGACTGAGGTTGGGAGCTCGGAGTCGCCCGGGTTGGGATCAAATTTCGCGGTCAATGCCTGTGGTGCCGGCGCGCTCAATCGAGTGAATGCGCTCCGGGATAAAACCGTTTGATCGAGGGCTTCCTGCCGGATGGTGTCCACATAGCGTAGAAAGCCTTCTTCCGACAGCCAAAGTAGGGCGCCAAAACAGGCCATGTGCCGTTTGCTGTGCAGCCCGAAATCATCCGGGTCGTCGGGCCCCGCTATGTCCTCTACGAACAAGCTGATGCGCCGTGGAAAGGCGGCGTACAGCTGGGCCAGTGCAATGGCAACGTCTTTGTAAAACTCTTCTACGTGTATATCGGCCATGATCGCTCCGATTACTGCCGGTAGTGTTCCAAGAAATTGCCCAATCGACCCATGGCATCTGCCAGCGCTTCTTTGCGCGGCAGGAACACAACGCGTAGGTGCTGGTGATCATCAACATTAAACGCCGAGCCTTGCACCAGAAGAATCTTTTCTTGCAATAGCAGGTCTAAAACCAGTTTCTCGTCGTTGTGGATCGGGAAGTGTTTCGGGTCCAGCTTTGGGAATAGATACAGTGCACCCTGAGGCTTCACGCAGCTGACGCCCGGTATGTCGTTCAGCATACGCCATGCTGTGTCCCGTTGTTCGTACAGGCGTCCTCCCGGGGCGACCAGGTCGTTGATGGATTGGTAACCACCCAGGGCCGTTTGAATGGCAAGCTGTGCAGGTACGTTGGCGCACAGGCGCATGTTGGAAAGCATTTCGATGCCTTCGATCAGATCTTTGGCTCGGTGTTTGGCACCGCTGATGATCATCCAGCCTGCGCGGTAACCAGCGGCCCGGTAGTTTTTCGATAAACCGTTGTAAGTGAAGAATAGAACGTCTTCCGCTAAAGATGCCGTAGAGGTGTGTACGGTTCCGTCGTAGAGAATTTTGTCGTAGATCTCGTCGGACAGCACGATCAAATTGTGCTTTCTGGCTAACTCGATGACTTGGTGCAACAGTTCGACCGAATAGACCGCGCCGGTGGGGTTGTTCGGGTTGATCAATACAATGGCTTTGGTGCGCGGAGTGATCTTCTTTTTAATGTCTTCAATGTCCGGGAACCAGTTCTGCTGTTCGTCGCAGCGATAATGTACAGGCTTGCCACTGGAGAGTGTGACAGCTGCGGTCCATAGCGGATAATCCGGGGCGGGGATGAGGACTTCGTCACCGGTATTGAGCAGAGCCTGCATGGACATAACGATCAACTCACTGACGCCATTGCCCAGATAAATGTCATCAATATCAACTTTGGCGATACCACGCTGCTGACAGTAGTGCATGACCGCCTTTCGGGCCGAAAACAGGCCTTTCGATTCAACATAGCCTTGTGCCTGAGGCATGTTGTAAATCACGTCTTGTTGAATTTCTTCCGGCACATCGAGTTCGAATGCCGCCGGGTTTCCGATATTCAGTTTAAGGACGCGGTGCCCCTCTTCTTCCAGCCTGCGCGCCTCCCGTAGAACCACACCGCGGATTTCATAACACACATTGTCGAGCTTGGCGGATTTGGAGAAGTTATGCATGGCGTGCAGAGGTCCTTAACTAACAGTCTGGGAGAGTTATACGGGATAACACAAGCCATCTATTCTAGCGGAGGGAGGGGCAGGGGTAACAGGGGCAAATGTGTTCAATTGTGGCGAAATCGGGCGAGTTTACCGTCGAATGTTGTAGTAAAAGATCGGCGGTGCGGTTTGTGTCTTAAATTCAAGAATGGTTTTCTGCAATTAAATTGTGCACAATCTAAAAAGAGCGGTTCAAAATTAAAGGAGCGAAGAATATGGCGAACGAATCGATTTATGATTTCAGTGCTAAGGACGTGAAGGGCAACGACGTTGCGATGTCCGATTACCAGGGTAAAGTGTTATTGGTTGTCAACACCGCATCCAAATGCGGTTTCACACCCCAATTTGAAGGTCTTCAGCAGCTGCATAGCGAACTCGGCGCCAAGGGCTTCGAGGTGCTTGGTTTCCCTTGTAACCAATTTATGAATCAAGACCCGGGTAGTAATGAATCTATCACCGAGTTTTGCTCGCTGAATTATGGGGTTGATTTCCCCATGTTCGCGAAAGTCGAAGTGAATGGCGATGATGCCCACCCGCTGTATCGATTCTTGAAGAAAGAAGCAAAAGGTCTGATGGGCAGTGAAAAGGTGAAATGGAATTTCACAAAATTCCTGGTTAATCAGGAAGGTCAGGTGGTGCGACGCTATGCACCGACGGTCAAGCCAGCGGATATCCGGAATGACATCGAAAAGCTGCTCTGAATCTCAGTGGGCCGATCAGCTTCTGGCGCTGGATAATCAGCTGTGTTTCGCGCTTTACGCCGCGAATAGGGCCGTTACGGCACGTTATCGGCCGCTGCTGAAAGAGTTGGGGCTGACTTACCCTCAATACTTGGTGATGTTGGTGCTTTGGCAGCAGGATCAGAGCAGCGAATTACCTACGGTATCGGAGATCGGTCAGCGTTTGCGGCTGGATTCCGGTACCTTGACACCGTTGCTGAAAAGGCTAGAAGAGCGCTGCTTGCTCAAGCGCGCGCGGGGGCTCGATGATGAGCGCGTGGTGAGGCTGGCGCTGACGAATGCCGGCCGTCTGTTGCGCGCCGAGGCAGTGTCTGTGCCAGAGCGCTTGATGTGCGGTCTTGACATTGATTCGGCGCAGGTAGCCTCGTTGCGGGGAGAACTCAGGGGTCTTCTTGAGGTTCTTGAGGGGCGGGCGCCCACCGCACAATAGCCGCTTTAAGCTCTTCACGATTGTAGGGCTTGATGATGTAGTCATCCATACCGGAGGCAAAGCAATCCTCTTTGTCTCCTTGCATAACGTTCGCGGTTACGGCGATCACTGGCAGGTTCTTCCAGCGGGGGTTACGCCGTATCTCTCGAGTGGCTTCGTAGCCATCCATTACGGGCATTTGGCAGTCCATGAGCACCAGATCGTAGCTTTCGCGTTTGAGGGCTTCGATTGCGCGCTGTCCGTTTTCTGCATTGTCTACCTTGTGCCCCAGTCGCCGAAGAATTGCACTCGCCACCAACTGGTTAACATGGTTGTCTTCTACCAGAAGAATCTTCAACACGGTCATCGATTCGGACGCGGGTTCCTCCAGTAGTGCTTTTTCCTGAATCGGTTCATCGTGAACAGGCAAGGGCAGCGTAACGGTAAAATGTGTTCCTTTACCGGGCGTGGAGTCTACTTCGATCCTGCCGTTCATGCGCTCAATCAGTTGTCGGCAAAGCGTTAGGCCCAGGCCGGTACCGCCGTAGAGGCGCGTTGTATCGGTATCGGCTTGCGAGAAAGGTGAAAAGATCTTGTGCAGGCCGTCACGGGACATCCCGATGCCGGTATCGATGACCTCGATGCGAAGTTTTCCGGTTGAATAGCTAACCTTGACCTTCACCTTGCCCTGGTCAGTAAACTTGATGGCGTTACTCAGTAGATTGTTGAGTACCTGACGGGTTCGCGTTGGATCGCCCAAAAAGTATTCAGGTAAGTCACTGTCGATCTCGTTGACCAATGCAATCCGCTTCCGCCGCGCTTGTTGTGCGTGCAGTGTTGTGCATTCACGGGTCAATTCCCGTGCTGAAAACGGAATGATTTCAAGGCTCAGTTTTCCTGCTTCAACTTTCGATATGTCAAGGATGTCATTGAGAAGGTCCAGCAAGTTTTCACCTGCTTTTGAAGCAATTTCTATGCGGCTTTTTTGTCGGGGATCACCTTCGTCTTCTACGGCAAGCCCAAGCATACCCAGCATGCCGTTTAATGGCGTACGTATTTCGTGGCTCATGCTAGCAAGGAAGTTCGCACGGGCACGGGCTCTGCGTACTGCGTCTTCCTTTGCTTTAACGAGTGCCCGGTTACCGCGCTGGAGCGCAGTGTTTTTCTCCGATATTTCACGGGTTCGTTCTTCGACTTCATGCTCCAGACGCGTCGAGTAGTTTTTCATGGTGCGTTCCGCTGAACGGAGCTTGGCGACACTGGCCTCCATGTTTTGCAGGTGGTCGTTGATGATTTCGACCATCGAACCGATTTCGTCGCGTTCGTGATTCTGAGGGATAGGGAGCCGGACTTTCTCTGGCGACCGGCTATTTGCCCGTCCCAATGCTCTGATCAGTCCCATCATGGGGCGGGTCAGTACAACGTAAAAAATGGCCAGCAGGGCTAGTGTGAGTACCAGGCTTTTTAGTAACCCGATCAGAAGGGTATTGCCTGCCCGCTTCAGAAACTGAAGCCCGTAATGGTAGGTGTCGATGGTCAGAACCAAACGACCAAGGGACAGACCTTTCAGTTGGGGCACCTGCAGGGTTTCGGAAAACGTGCGGTTTTGTCCAAATAACGAATCACTGATCCAGCGGTAAGGCGAGCTTGCACTCGGTGTACTGGACGCTGCCATGGTTTTTTGGTCGCTATCAATGAGCCGGGCATCGATCGTGGCTGGATGCAGTAATAACCCGTCCAGTAATTCTTCGGCCAGACGAACGTCTATGTTATAGGCAATCTGTGAAGCAGGGCTGCGACTGATCTCGAGCAAGGCGTGAACTTCCTGATCCATCGCATCCTGGGCATTGGAGTAGTCCAAGGTTATCTGAATCAGATTCAGCAGTAGCCCTAATGCCATGGCTACGAGGACGGTATCTCTGGTGAGGCGATACGAAAGCCGCTTGTTGAACCTGTTAAGCACGGTGGTTGGTGGTCCCTATTTTTTGGCGCTCAAGGCTTCGGGTTAATCGTCGAAGTCTTTTCGTTTTTTCCAGGACTCTTCATCTTGCAGCATATTGTCCCATTCTTGGTCGAGCTTGGTCCCATGTTCTGCAGCTGTCTCTTCATCGTGCAGGCTGGCTTCCAGCTCTTTAATTCGTGTCCGGAAACTTTTGACGGCTTTCAATGCCAGTGGGTTGTCCTTAGATTTAACCATTTCCATACTTGCCGAATGATAGGAGTGAATAGCTTTGCGAGTTTCGTGCTGGCGAATGTGATCTCGGGCTTGAAATACGTGCAAGTCGGCATGGGTTTTATGGATCAGAAATAACACATACTTGAGGTTCTGTTTGGCGGTTGGGGCATCGATCCGACCGCTTTTGTGCATGCTTTCGATCAGTTTAAAAAGGTTGTTCAAAAGTTCTTTGACTTGCTGAGATTTTTCAGGGGAGTCAATTTTAACGGGTGGATGGTTGTCCGTTTTATCAATAACCTGTTGCCGGGTTTGTTTGATTGTATTCAGCCACTGATCAATGGGTTTGTCGGTCTTGAGGGTGGCCAAGTTCTTACAGGCGTCTTCCATCTGTTTCAGCAGGATAAGTTTAAGCCCCGAATTCAAATATTGGCCCGGAATTTCAGTCAGCAGTCGCGAGGCTCGATGGTAGTTGTCTCGTTGGGTCCGTATTTCGCGCATTCGTTCGATGCGGGCCTTTTCGCGCATCTGGCTAACCACGATGATCACTAAAGACAGGGCAACGATAGCCGCAAGTACGATGACGATGGTGGTCGCTTCCATGTTCTGGGCATAGCTCCGAATAAAGAATGGCAAAAGAGGGCAGCATGGGGGATGCCAACGAATTTTGCGTTATAACAGTCTGAAAGACTAGCAGAAATCTTTTGATGCGTCCGGTTGCTGACAATGGAATTCACCGAAGTATAGATTTAATGAATTCCGATAACACGCTATATTACTCGGGTGAATGAGCGTCGTTTTAACGTTCTCATTTCTGTTCACAAGGTGTCGTTAATGGATATTTCCCGTGTGGATCTTAATTTGCTGGTTTTCCTCGATGTATTGCTGCGGGAGCGGAACGTAACCAAAGCCGCCAACCATCTGGGGATCACCCAACCGGCCATGAGTAATGGTTTGAGGCGGCTCAGGGATCTTTTCGGAGACCCTATTCTGGTGCGTACCAGCGAGGGGATGACCGCCACAGAGCGAGCGCAAGAATTGCAGCCGCTGGTGCGTTCAATTCTTTCGAACATTGAGCAGGCGGTTCAGGAAAAAACGCCTTTTGCCGCAGAGAACAGTCAACGGGTGTTCCGGATTATGGCTAGTGACTATGCGGAATCCTGCCTCATGCCTCGGGTGTTGCGCCGTATTCGACAAGAAGCACCGCACGTTACACTGGATGTGCTGACGCCGAGTGACGTCAGCTTTCTGGACGTGGAGCAGGGTCGCTTGGATATGGCCATTAACCGGTTCGACAAGATTCCACAATCGTTTCACCAGAAAACGCTTTGGACGGAATACTTCGCCTGTTTGATGAATGCCCATAATCCGGTTCTGGTGGAACCCTTCACTCTGGATACCTATCTGGACGCGAGCCATATCTGGGTTAGTAAAACCGGCTTTGGTGTGGGAGTCGGGGTTAACCCGAAGGATGTGCAGCGTTTGGGCTGGGTGGATGAAGCCTTGGGGTTGATGGGGCGTAAACGCCAGATCTCGGTGTTCACACGCCACTATCAGGTAGCAATGTTGCTGGCTGAACAGCACGACTTGATCGCAACCTTGCCGTCAAGAGCGGCCTGGCTACAAAAAGATAATTCAAACCTTGTGGTTAAGGTGCCGCCGTTTGAAATTCCTCCATTTGAGCTCAAAATGGCGTGGAGCCCGTTGTTGCAGCATAACTCGGACCATCAATGGCTGAGAAAATTGGTCGCAGAAGTGGCTGAAGAAGTGGACGACGAATTTGCGCCTTTCGGTGCTCAGTTTGAATCGCCTCAGGCGTTTGGGTCAGATCGGTAGTTCGCGCAATTCCAGCGATGCTTGGGCGGTGTCCCACATGCGCTGAAATCTTTCTTCCTTGAGTTTTAGCCGCCGGCCAGCGTTAAAGTTAGCGAATCCTTCCGGTTTGTTGAAGTCGTGGCGGCAGAGTAGGCCGTCACGATCCGCCATGACGAAGGGTTGGTCATCCTGCGGATAATCGTCGCTGATGACACGAAGTTCGATACGGCTGGGTATTCGGCGCATCAGCTCGATCAAACGATGCCGCTTCTGAACCAAGGGTTTGTCGTCGTGGATCAGAATGCGAACATCACTCAGGCGATGCTGGCGGGCAACGGCGGAGATTAATTCGCGCAGTTGATGGCGGTCGTAGCGATCATGATCCAGTAAGCGATCATAAATCCATAACCGCTGTCTTGTCTGGCCCACCATAGAGTCCAACAGCCCGAGAAACGCGGTTTCGTGATCGAACAGCCAACTTTCGTTGTCTACGCCTAAAATTAACGGTTGTGAGCGTTGACTGAGCCCCTGATGAGCTAGCCCTGGTGCTAGGCAGCGCATATCCAGATGAGGAATGCCCGCATCGTCATAGGGGGATGAGCAAACATGGAAGCCGCTGCGTTGGTAGAAGCCGATAGCGTGTTGTTGAGCCGAAAGCCTGAGCTCGTGGTAGCGCCCGGAAGATTCTTTCAACAGGTGTTGTATCAGAGCTTCGCCCATGCCGCGCCCGCGATATTCCGGAAGCACAGCCATGCGTCCGATGTAGCCGGTTTCTTCCAAGGCGGAGAACAAGCGCGCGGTAGCCATGGGCTGATTGTTTGAATCGACGGCCAGGTAGTGATCGGCTATTTCGTCTGTGTCGTCCCACTCTAATTCCGCTGGCACTTGCTGTTCGTCGACAAACACCCGTTGACGGATATCGCGAATGGAGCGTGGGGCCAGTTGCCAGCTGTATTTTCGGAATCTCGGAGTCATTGCTTACTCGAAGTACACAGAGCCTTGATTATAAAGCGTGGTTAGCAGGCCCATGAGCGCTTCATCCTGAGCAAAGTATGCCAGCTTGGATGGATCGATGCGGGCACCTGAGCACAAAAGAAGTGCGATCGGTTGAGCATCACCTCTCAGTAAATATTGTTCGCCGTCTACGAACAGGGCGGTTTCGCCTTCAAATTCGTGATAGGCAAAACGAGAACCTTCGTTCCAGCGTAATTGCTCGCCGGCTTCGATGGCAGCAGCTAAATCTTCAGGCGCAGCCGGCTCTTCTGCGGGCACGACGATATCGAGGCTTTTCGGTGCCGTCGTGTATTGACCAAACCAAAGAGCCAGCTTGCGCCGGTCGCTGACTTGTTCGCGAATCACTTGATCCAGGCGATCAATCACGTCTGGAGAAATAGTGCCGGGATTGTCCTGAACTTTTAGGTCGGGGTCACCGAGGTGCTTAGCGGCTTTTTCCTGATTGCACAGGAAGTCAGTAAAGCCGGTCAGCAAGTCATCGATTGTGGGCGCTCTAAAGCCGATCGACAAGGTGATGCATTCGTCTTCAGCAACACCGTGGTGGCCGACTCCGGGCGGAAGATAGAGCATGTCGCCCGGCGCCAGTGTGACGGTTTCTTCGCCGTCCCAGCTGCTGAGAATTCTCAACGGTGTGCCATCAACTCTAGGGGAGGTGTGGTCGCAATGGCCGCCAAAGGTCCAGCGCCGATGGCCTTCGGCCTGCAGCAGGAAAACATCGTACTGATCGTAATGAGGCCCAACGCTACCGCCTTTGGGCGCATAGCTGGCCATGATGTCATCAAGCCGCCAGTTAGGGACGAAGCGGAAGGCTTCCAGCAAATCGGATATTTCCGGAACCCAGTGATCCAAGCCTTGCACCAGCAGCGTCCAATCTTGTTCAGGTAGTGTGCTGAACCGTTCTGGTGTAAATGGGCCGTTATGCAATTGCCAAGGCTTACCGGCCTCGCTTTCAATAACGATACGAGATTCCACCGCTTCTTCACAGGCTAGGCCAGCCAGTTCGTCCGGGCTGACCGGGCATTGAAAGCCGGGAAATGCCTGACGGATGACAAGGGGTTTCTTCTGCCAGTAGTCGCGCAGAAATTCAGTGGCTGTCAGTCCGCCAAGCATGTCCATGGTACTGCTCCAGATTTAGATGTTGCCGGCTTGTTCGACGGCGTTACCAATGTAAGATTCCGGTGTCAGGGCGCGGAGCTCCGCTTTCGCTTCTTCCGGAATCTCCAAAGTCTCTACGAAATTCTGAATCACTTCCGCCGACATGGTTTTGCCGCGGGTCAGATCTTTGAGCTTTTCGTAGGGCTTTTCGATGTTGTAACGGCGCATCACGGTCTGGATGGGTTCCGCCAACACTTCCCAAGCGCTGTTGAGGTCTTCGCCCAAACGAGCCGGGTTAAGTTCCAGCTTGCCCAAGCCTTTCAGCGTGGCTTCGTACGCGATCAAGCTGTGCGCAAACCCAACACCTAAATTACGCAGAACCGTAGAGTCGGTCAGGTCGCGCTGCCAGCGGGAAATCGGCAACTTGGTCGACAAGTGGCTGAAGATGGCGTTGGCGATACCAAGATTGCCTTCAGAATTTTCGAAGTCGATCGGGTTGACCTTGTGGGGCATGGTTGAAGAGCCTATCTCGCCGGCTACGGTCTTTTGCTTGAAGTAGCCCAGAGAGATGTAACCCCAGATGTCACGATCCAGATCGATCAGGATGGTGTTGAAGCGGGCAATGGCATCGTACAACTCTGCTATGTAATCGTGCGGTTCAATCTGCGTGGTGTACGGGTTCCAGTCGAGGCCGAGGCGTTCGATGAATTCTTTAGCGTTTGTGGCCCAGTCCACCTGCGGGTAAGCAGACAGGTGTGCGTTGTAGTTACCAACGGCACCGTTGATCTTGCCCAGTAGCTCGACAGATTTGATCTGCTTGAGCTGGCGGCGTAGGCGGTAAACCACGTTAGCCAGTTCTTTGCCGACCGTCGTAGGGGACGCTGTCTGACCGTGTGTACGCGACAACATGGGCTGTTCGGCGTGTTCTTTGGAAAGCTCGGTCAGCTTATCGACGACTTTTTCCATGCCCGGTAGCAAGCCGTGATCCAGGCCTTCGCGAAGCATCAGGGCGTGAGACAGATTGTTGATGTCTTCGGAAGTGCACGCGAAGTGGACGAATTCAGTAACGGCGTGAAGTTCGGGAACCTCGGCAATCTTTTCTTTGATGAGGTATTCAACCGCTTTTACGTCGTGGTTGGTGGTGCGCTCGATTTCTTTGATGCGTTCAGCGTCGGCGAGGCTGAATTCGGTGACCATCTTGTCCAGGAAGGCATTGGCTTCTGCCGAGAACGCCGGCACTTCGGTAATGGCCGGGTGTTCAGCGAGTTTTTGCAGCCAGCGGATCTCGACGGTTACCCGGTTACGGATCAGACCGTATTCACTGAAGATGCTGCGAAATACGCTGACTTTGCTGCCGTAGCGTCCATCGACCGGAGAAATGGCGGTCAGGGCGTTGAGTTCCATCGAAAACCTCTCAGTTCATCAAAGAATCGGATAAGAAAATTAGGGTCGTTATGATACACCAGCCCGCGTTGCGAATCAGCGCAACAACTCGCGGGCGTGGTTGATCACTTTTTTACGAGCAAAAATCAGTTGCCAGCGGCGGCCGCCGCATTGTCGCCAAAGCACAGCGGAGCGAATGCCAGCAAGGAGCAGGGCGCGGACTTTGGCAGCGTTCTCATCTTGCTGCAGGACTTGCGGATTGCCGCTGACCTGGATGCGCAAACGGAAGGTACTGATGGTATCGGTGTAGATCGAAGCCAGGTTGCCAATCAGATTGCTATGGTTGTATCCGAAATGGCTAGCGGTGTGGCGAGCTTGCTCTATGCGGCTGCCGATCACGTCAAGGATGTCCGGACTGCTTTTGAGCTTGGATTCCAGTTGCACCAAGTTCAGAACATAGCGAAGTGTCTCGACATCTTGGGTGCCGCTTTGTTGAGCCAGCGAGGTGGACAGGGCTTTCAGACCTTCCTGTATATCGGATAACTCGCCACCATAAACGTCGAGAGTCGACGCCGGGTCCGTGGCGAATAGCGAACGCAGCGAGGTTTCCAAGCTCTCTTCGTTGCAAGTTCCTTTATGAGCAATTTGTTGAACCAAAGAAGCTGCCTGAAACAATCCGGCCAAGGCCAGTGTCTGGTCGTGCAAGGTACGGCTCATGAACGCGCCTCGGCTGAGTTCTCTTGGTTTAGGCGTGAGGGAAACGCTTCATTATCGCGCCAGGTTTCCTCAATAACGCCACCGCCGAGACACACGTCGTCGATGTAAAACACCACCGACTGGCCGGGTGTGACTGCTCGTTGAGCATCATCGAATACGACTTTTACGCCGCCCTCGATGACGGTGACCTCGCAATCCTGATCCGGTTGACGATACCGGGTTTTTGCCCTGCAGCGGAATTGCGGGGAAGGCGCTTTGCCGGCAATCCAGTCAATTGGACCGGACACAAGTCCGCGCGAGAATAGCAGCGGGTGGTGTTTGCCTTGTACGGCTATTAGTACATTTCGGCTTAAGTCCTTCTCGGCTACGTACCACGGGTCGTCGCCGTATTTGGCCAAGCCACCGATTCCCAAACCCTGACGCTGACCAATGGTGTGGTACATCAAGCCCTGATGTTTGCCAATCACTTCGCCATCCGGGGTTTCAATGGTGCCGGGTTGGGCAGGCAGATACTGTTTCAAAAAATCGGTGAATTTGCGCTCGCCGATAAAACAGATGCCGGTGGAATCTTTTTTGTTGTGGGTGATAAACCCTTGCTCTTCCGCAATACGGCGCACTTCTGGTTTTTCCAGTTCACCGACCGGGAACAGGGTGCGGGCAATGCGATCGCCAGAGACAGCGTGCAGAAAATAGCTTTGGTCTTTGTTCGGATCCAGCCCTTTGAGCAGTTCAGCCATGCCGCTGCCATCGTTCAATGGGCGCTGGCGGGTATAGTGTCCCGTTGCAATGTAGTCTGCGCCAAGGGTCACGGCGTAATCTAAAAAGGCGCGGAATTTCACTTCCTTGTTACACAAAATGTCGGGGTTGGGCGTGCGGCCGGCGCTGTATTCGGATAAAAAGTGTTCGAAGACTCGATCCCAGTATTCCGCTGCAAAACTGGCGGTATGCAATTTGATGGCAATGGCATCGGCTACAGCTTGCGCGTCCGCCAGATCGGTCATGGCGGTGCAGTATTCTGTTCCGTCATCTTCGTCCCAGTTCTTCATGAACAGGCCTTCCACCTGGTACCCCTGGTCTTTCAATAACCAAGCGGCAACCGAGGAATCTACACCGCCGGACATGCCAACGATGACGCGGGTGTTTTCTGGGGCTTTGGAATCAGGATTGGAAGTCATGGGCCTATTGATAACCGGTTAGAAAGCGGCGATTTTACCATCTTGTGAGGGTTACGTCTGTCCGTCGATGACGACTTCAAGGGGGAATTGGCGACCGTTTCGGTAATCCTCGATGCATTGCAGCACCAAAGGACTGCGTAATTTACTTCCGAGCCCTCGAATCTCATCTATCGTCAACCAATGCGGGGCGATGATGCCATTGTCCAGTTCGTCTGTGATCTTTCGAATCGGTTTGGCTGCGTAGCAAAAACGGTGGTACGTGACGCCGTTAGCCGGGGCTTTATAGGTGTAAATGCCGAGAAAGTAGCGAGGCTCAACTTCCCAGCCTGTTTCTTCCAGTGTTTCCCTGCACGCCGCATCGAGGATCAATTCGTCTTCTTCAATGTGTCCAGCCGGTTGATTAAAAACGACCTGGCCGTTACTGAGTTCTTCTACCAATAAGAAACGACCGTCATCATCTTCGGCGATTACGGCAACGGTTGCATGAGGCTTCCAAGTCATTTTGAGGCGGTTCTCCTATTGGGACGGCGCGCTTTTGATGAGCGTGGCCGGCGCGCCTGCCCGGTAGGAGCCGTTGGGGCATCGGGAAGGTGCACGTGTTCTATTCGAAATTCACCTGGCTGCAGCGTGTCGAGCGTCCAGTCGCCGATTCGGTAACGTATCAATCTCAGGGTAGGGTAACCAACGGCTGCTGTCATTCTACGTACTTGCCGGTTGCGACCTTCACTGATGGTCAGTTCAATCCAGCTCGTGGGAACGGTTTCCCGATGCCGCACGGGTGGGGTACGCGGCCATAGATCCGGTGCATTCATTTTTCGGACTTTTGCTGCGCGGGTTGGACCGTCTTTCAGGTTGACACCTCGGGATAGTTGATCAATTGCGTCGGCCGTTACGTTACCCTCCACTTGAGCCCAATAGGTTTTGGGTATTTTGTTGCGTGGCGAGGCAATTCGGTGCTGCAGTGGGCCGTGATCAGTCAGAAGAAGTAGCCCTTCGGAATCGTAGTCCAGCCGTCCAGCCGCGTAAAAACCCGGTTTCTTAATCCACTCTGCGAGCGTTGACCGAGGATTTTCAAGCCGTTCGTCCGTGAATTGGCTGAGAACCTGAAACGGTTTGTTAAACAGGATGATGTCCGCCATTCACAGGTTCCTGTCAGTTGCGGGTGGGCTAGGGCTGACAAGCCTACTGTAATGGAGGCTACGAAAAAAGGAGGGGGCTTGGCTCCCTCCGGCAAATGCCGGCAGGGAAGCGGATGCGCTGGCCCGGGTTTGGCTCAGGCGTTTGCGGCTCGGACGTCGTGCTGAGCGGGTGTCGTATCGCTAGCGGCGACATCTGGCACGATGTTTACTGCATGAACACCTTTGTCACTTGGTTTTTTATCAAATGTGACGGCTTGGCCAGCCTTAAGGGTTTTGTAGCCTTCGATCTGAACGGAAGAAAAGTGCGCGAATAAATCGTCGCTGCAGCCATCTTCTATGATGAAGCCGTATCCCTTGGCGTTGTTGAACCACTTAACCTTACCCCTTGGCATGATGAACTCCCCCGTCCCTTAGCTGTCTCTTTTATTGTTGGAGCGTTTTTTGTCGCCACCAGCAGGTACTCAATGCCGGCCGGGACTTGCCTCCCCGGCTAATAATGATGCTGATACATTTTCGCTTCAAATTGTTACATTAAATTACATAAGATGTTAACTGTCGACCAATCATGTTTCTGAGTCAAGGATCACAGCTGATTGAATAAGTGTTTCATCAGGGTATGGAATCGGTATCATGCTCGTAGAGTTAGAGAACCGGTGCTTGAATAGGCGCTTGCCTTGAAAATGTCTGACCGGGTAACCACATTAAGATAGCCATCCGAATAATCGGTACATAGAACCATGCGGACAATTGAAAATTCTCTACTAATATTTAATCAGGGGGAGGACGATCAGCCCGGGCGTCAAGAAGGGGTGAGTATAGCGCCCGAAAAGCCGGCCCTTAAACGTCCCGCCCGCTTTAGGGTGTTGCTCCTGAACGATGATTACACCCCGATGGATTTTGTGGTGGAAGTGTTGATGACGTTCTTCGGTATGAACGAAGAGAAGGCGACGCAGGTGATGCTGCTCGTCCATACGCAAGGAAAGGCCGTATGTGGGGTATATACCCGCGACATCGCAGAAACGAAAGCGGCGCAGGTGAACCAGTATTCTTCAGAATGCGAACACCCGTTGCTTTGCGAGATAGAACGCGCGGACTGACAGACCTAGGGGTAGCCCATGCTGAGTAAAGATCTTGAATTTACGCTGAATACAGCCTTCAAAAATGCCCGCGACAAGCGCCATGAGTTCATGACCGTCGAGCATTTGATGTTGGCTCTTCTAGAAAACGAATCGGCAGTGGGGGTGTTGAAAGCGTGCGGTGCAGACCTCAAGCAGCTTGAGGATGAATTGATTGAGTTTGTGGATTCCACAACTCCTCTGATTCCGTCCACCGACGGCGACCGGGAAACCCAACCGACACTTGGCTTCCAGCGAGTGCTGCAGCGGGCTGTGTTCCATGTGCAGTCTTCGGGTAAAAAAGAAGTGACTGGTGCGAACGTACTGGTTGCGATATTCAGTGAGCAGGAAAGTCAGGCGGTTTATGCTCTCAAGAAACAGAACATTGCCCGCATTGACGTGGTGAACTTTGTTTCGCATGGCATCTCGCGTGTGCAGGGTGCTGAGGATCAGGACGGTGCGGACCATGCCTCCGAAGAAGAAGTAGGCGAAGAAAGTGGGCATGCACGCCCTTTAGAAAATTACGCAGCAAACCTGAATGAACAAGCCCGTGCAGGGCGTATTGACCCCTTGATTGGCCGAGAAATTGAAGTCGAGCGGGTGGTGCAGATTTTGGCACGCCGCCGAAAGAATAACCCGCTGTTGGTTGGTGAGGCTGGCGTGGGTAAAACCGCCATTGCGGAAGGTTTGGCCCGACGTATTGTTGACGGCGAAGTACCGGATATCATCTCGGACGCCGTGGTCTACTCCTTGGATATGGGCGCTCTGTTGGCTGGTACGAAATACCGTGGTGATTTCGAAAAACGCCTGAAAGGTCTTCTCAGTGATTTGAAGAAGCAAGAGCATGCGATTCTTTTCATTGATGAAATTCACACCATTATTGGTGCGGGTTCGGCATCCGGTGGGGTTATGGATGCCTCCAATCTGCTCAAGCCAATGCTCAGTTCCGGTGAGTTGCGCTGCATTGGTTCAACCACGTATCAGGAATTCCGTGGCATCTTCGAGAAAGACAGTGCGTTGGCGCGCCGTTTTCAGAAGATCGATGTCAATGAGCCCAGTGTTGAGGATACTTACCAGATTCTCAAAGGCCTCAAACCAAGCTTTGAGAAGCATCATGACCTGACCTATACCGATCAGGCGCTGCGGGTTGCAGCCGAGTTGGCGGACCGTTACATCACTGATCGGCACATGCCAGACAAAGCCATTGATGTGATCGATGAAGCCGGTGCTCGCCAGCGCTTACAGCCGGAAGACAAGCGTAAGAAGTCAGTCGAAGTGGTTGATATCGAGGATGTGGTAGCCAGCATTGCCCGGATTCCCCCGAAGAATGTCTCCACCAACGACAAAGATCTTCTGCGCAATCTTGAGCGCAACCTGAAAATGGTGGTGTTCGGGCAGGATCCTGCTATCGAGTCCTTGTCGACCGCTATCAAGCTGGCTCGTGCAGGCTTGAAGGCACCAGAGAAGCCTGAAGGTGCTTTCCTGTTTGCTGGCCCAACGGGTGTTGGTAAAACAGAGGTGACCAAACAGTTGGCCAAGGTTCTGGGGATCGAACTGGTCCGCTTTGATATGTCTGAATACATGGAGCGTCACACGGTGTCTCGTTTGATTGGCGCGCCTCCGGGATATGTCGGTTATGACCAGGGTGGTCTGCTGACGGAAGCCGTTAACAAGCATCCGCACTGTGTATTGTTGCTGGATGAGATCGAGAAGGCGCATCCCGAAGTGTTTAACCTGCTGCTACAGGTTATGGATCACGGTACGCTGACGGACAACAACGGCCGCAAAGCGGACTTCCGGCATGTGATCCTGGTGATGACCACCAACGCGGGTGCTGAAAACATGGCTCGTCGCTCTATTGGTTTCAGCGAGCAGGACCACAGCACTGACGGTATGGAAGTGATCAGCAAAACCTTTACGCCTGAGTTCCGAAACCGGCTGGATGGTATTATTCAGTTCGGCGACCTACAAAAGGCGACCATCACTCACGTGGTAGACAAGTTCTTGACCGAGTTGCAGGCGCAGCTGGATGAGAAGCATGTGGTCTTGCATGTGGATGAGGCTGCCAAGTCCTGGTTGGCGGAGAAAGGCTACGATGTGACCATGGGTGCCAGGCCGATGGCCCGTTTGATTCAGGATAAGATTAAGCGGCCTTTGGCAGAGCAGATACTGTTCGGAAAGTTATCGGAGAAGGGCGGAGATGTGTTCATCCAGCTTGAGAACGATGAACTTGTCTTTGAATACGAAGATGAACCGGCAGAAGCCATCTGAAGCAACAAAAAAGCCCCGCATTAGCGGGGCTTTTCAGATGTCACTGGAGCATTAACGGGCGCGGTAAACGATGCGGCCCTTGCTCAGGTCATAGGGAGTCAACTCTACCTTGACCTTGTCTCCAGTCAGGATGCGGATGTAGTTCTTGCGCATCTTTCCTGAGATGTGTGCGGTCACAACGTGGCCATTCGACAGCTCAACGCGGAACATGGTGTTAGGAAGGGTGTCTAGAATAACGCCTTCCATTTCAATGACATCTGATTTCGCCATTCAGTAAAAACCTCGTTCGGAATACTTTCGGTGATTTTAAATTGCGCAATTCTGCCTGAATTCTTGCCGTTTGGCAAAAATCAGGTACTTCTCATTTCATGCCACTGACCCTCTTGCAGCGCTTCGATAGGTCTGTAGCGGGTTTTGTAGCTCATTTTTTTGCAGTTTTTAATCCAATAGCCTAGGTAAAGGTGCGGCAATTCTCGTGCTTTGGTTTCTTCTATTTGCCAAAGCACCGCAAATGTACCGAGGCTTCGATCCTCGTATTCCGGTGCGAATACGGTGTATATCGCCGACAGGCCATCGTCGAGCAAGTCGATGGCAGCCAGCCCTATCAGTTCATCGCCTAAAGTAATTTCTAGGAACCAGGAGTCGGTGGAGCCTTCCACCAAAAACGATGTGAACTGCTCTCGCGTCGGCGGGTACATATCACCGTCTTGATGGCGTTCCTCGATGTAGTGAGCGTATAAGCGGTAATAGCGTTCGCTGTAGGTTGCAGGTACCAGCCGGCATTCAAGATCGGCATTTTTTTTGAGCACTCTGCGCTGACCTCGGTCCGGCTGAAAATTATCAACTTTCAAACGTACAGGAACACAAGCGGAGCAAGATTCGCAATGGGGTCGATAGTAATGAGATCCGCTGCGACGAAACCCCAGTGCCGTTAGCTGACTGTAGAGTTTTTTGTCAATATCCGCACGCGGGTCCACAAACATGGTGGTGGCTTCACGATCAGGAAGGTAACTGCAATCATGAGCGGGGGTCGCAAAGAAAACGAGCGTTCGGAGATTACTCATGCGCTTCTCCTAACGAGTCCACTGCCAAGTGAATTTCCACCCTGACTCTTTGGGCTTGGCGTCTACACATGTTTTGAGTATAGATAAAAATTGTGGGCGGGAAACTGTCGTTGCGCCCATGGATAGCAAGTGGCTACTTTCAACCTGGCAATCCATCAGCTCATAGCCCCACTCTTCCAGTTGGTGAGCGAGGTGAACCATGAGAGCCTTTGAGGCGTTGGTTTCAAGCGAGAACATGGATTCACCAAAGAAACATCGCCCCAGAGCAACGCCGTACATGCCGCCCGCAAGGTCGCCGTTTTGGTTCCACACTTCGATAGAGTGAGCGATGCCGAGCCGATGAAGCTCGCTATAGGCGTCGATCATTTCATCGGTAATCCAGGTGCCTTCAGCTCGGATAGAGGCGCAAAGCCGGATAATCCGTCCAAAGCACTGGTCTGATGTGATGCGAAAACGCTGCTGATTGAGCGTGCGGCGAAGGCTTCGTGAGACGTGAATCTTTCCAGGGATTAAGACGCACCTTGGGTTGGGCGACCACCATAAAATGGGTTGGTCATCGCTGAACCAAGGAAAAATTCCGTTCCGGTAGGCCAGTTGCAGCCTGTCTGCAGACAAATCCCCCCCGACGGCCAGCAGGCCGTCAGGGTCGTCCAAGGCCTCTTCGGCAGGAGGGAACCAGAGTTTGTCTGGTTCTATCCATGGTAACGACGTCATGCTGGCTGGTTCGCCTTAGTCTTGCTGATCCAGGAACTTCTCTGCATCCAGGGCGGCCATGCAGCCAAAACCTGCAGAGGTTACCGCTTGGCGGTACACGTGGTCTGCAACATCACCGGCCGCAAAGACACCGGGGATGCTGGTTTGAGTAGCCATGCCTTCCAGTCCGGATTTAATTTTCAGATAGCCGTTTTCCATATCCAGCTGCCCGGCAAACAAATCGGTGTTTGGTTTGTGGCCGATGGCGATAAATACGCCCGCTAGATCCATATCTTGGGTGTTGCCGTTTTCAGTGCTCTTGATGCGCATGCCCGTAACACCCGTGCCATCACCAAGTACTTCTTCCAGGGTATGATTCCAAATGATGTTTACGTTGCCGTTTTCAGCTTTATCGAACAGCTTGTCCTGAAGAATCTTTTCAGAACGCAGCTTGTCGCGACGGTGAACCAGAGTGACTTCATCCGCGATGTTGGACAGATACAGAGCTTCTTCAACGGCGGTATTACCACCACCGATGACAGCAACTTTCTGCTTGCGGTAGAAAAAACCATCGCAGGTTGCACAAGCCGATACGCCTTGGCCTTTGAATTTTTCTTCCGAGTCCAGGCCCAGATACATCGCCGAAGCACCCGTGGCGATGATCAGAGCATCGCAGGTGTATTCGCCGCTGTCGCCTTTCAGGCGGAAGGGGCGGTTTTGCAGGTCGGCTTCATTGATGGTGTCGTAAACAATGGAGGTTTCGAAACGCTCGGCATGCTTCTGCATGCGCTGCATCAACTCAGGGCCCTGAACGCCGTCGTTGTCGCCAGGCCAGTTATCGACGTCGGTCGTGGTGGTAAGCTGCCCGCCCACTTCAATGCCGGTAATCAATGTCGGGTTCAGGTTAGCGCGGGCTGCGTAGACTGCAGCGGTATAACCGGCCGGGCCGGAGCCAAGAATGATCAGGCGGTGGTGTTGGGTTGTGCTCATCGAAATCTCGCTAGTAGTTAGGTCTGGTTTGAGCTCGTTGCGCGAGCTCGGTGTTCCAAGTGTGGTAGAAGGCTATCATGAATTTGATTGGCTGCAATTTGTTTCACAATATACCGTTCATTGAAACTGGCTATAGGGACGGTGGCTGGAATTAAAGCACCGATACGGTGCTTAGAAGCTGGCGAACACGTTCATGGCTTTTGCCGGTTTCGCCTTGTTCAAGTCGATGTTCGGCCACCGACGGAAATACAGCCTGAAGATCGTCGGGTAACACGTGATCTCGCCCGGCCATTAAGGCCCAAGCTTTGGCTGCACGTAACAAGCCAAGGCCGGCTCGGGGTGATAGACCGTACATTAAGCCCGGCATGCGACGGCTTTGTTCCAGTAACCGCTGCAGGTAATCGAGCAGAGCGGGGCTGGCGGACACTTTCTCCGCGGCCGCCTGAGCCTGCTCCAGCTCTGTTTGTGGCAGGAGTGCCGTAAGGCGGGCCGTCAATGCTCTTCTGTCTTCACCTTCTAATAGCTCACGTTCTGCTTTTGGATCCGGGTAGCCTAATTTCAGGCGCATAAGGAAACGGTCAAGTTGCGATTCTGGTAACGGGAAGGTGCCGCCTTGTTCGATCGGGTTTTGAGTAGCGATCACGAAAAACGGAGAGGGCAGAGGGCGGGTTTCACCTTCTATTGAAACTTGTCGCTCTTCCATGGCTTCCAGCAAGGCACTTTGGGTGCGTGGGGATGCCCGGTTGATTTCGTCGGCCAGCACGACTTGCGCGAAAATGGGGCCCGGGTGAAACACCAGGCTGTTGGCTTGTTTGTCGTACATGGAATAGCCCAGTACGTCGGCTGGCAGCAAGTCGTTGGTGAACTGGATGCGCTGATAACTTAGGCCCATGATGCTGGCCAGTGCATGAGACAAGGTTGTTTTGCCCATGCCGGGAATATCTTCGATCAGCAAATGGCCGCGAGCGAGCAAGCCGCACAAAGCAAGGCGTACTTGTGACTCTTTCCCCAGCAAAATGGTGTTGAGTTCGTTAACGACGTTGTCCAGCTTTTCCTTCATGCCTTGGTTAATCCCTGACCCGTTTAAGAATGTCGCCGTAGGCATCGATTCGCCTGTCTCTCAGGTACGGCCAGATTCTACGAACGGATTCCGAACGATTCCGGTCCAGCTTGGCGACCAGGATCCCTTCTTGCTGTTCGTCGGACCGCGCAAGAATTTCGCCCTGAGGGCCGCTGATGAAGCTGTTGCCCCAAAAACGAATGCCGGCGGTTTGTTCTGAAGGATCTGGTTCTGTGCCTACCCGGTTTGGTGTGATCACCGGCAGGTTGTTAGCCACGGAATGGCCGCGCTGCACGGTAATCCAAGCATCGAGTTGGCGAGCTTGCTCGTCTTTGTCGTCGGTGATGTCCCAACCAATGGCGGTCGGGTAGATCAGAACTTCAGCGCCGGCCAGTGCCATTAGTCGGGCGGCTTCCGGGTACCATTGATCCCAGCACACCAAGACACCCAATTTCCCAACTGAGGTTTGAATCGGCGTAAACCCGCTATTGCCGTTGTTAAAGTTTGCGTCGCCCGGAGTGAAATAGAATTTTTCGTAGAAGCCCGGGTCGTCGGGTATGTGCATTTTCCGATAAATGCCGGCAAGACTGCCGTCCGTTTCAAAAACAACGGAGGTGTTGTGGTAAACGCCATTCATGCGGCGCTCAAAAATCGAGCCTACCAACACGATGCCCAGCTCTTTGGCTAGAGCTGATAGGTGTTCGCTGGTCGGTCCGGGAATGGATTCGGCCAACTCAAAAACATCGGTGTCTTCAGTTTGGCAGAAATACAGGGTAGCGTGCAGTTCTTGTAAAACTACCAGTTGCGCGCCGCCGTCTGCCGCCTTTCGAATTAAGCGTTCGGACGTGGCCAGGCTGACCGCTTTGTCGTCACTGCAATTTTGCTGAATAGCGGCAACGGTCAACGTGTTGGAGGCTTCTACCCAGGTCATACTTCGACAACTCCGGCGGGAATTTGCATGGTGACGCAGTGTAAGCTGCCATGCTGATAGATCAGAGGGCGGCAGTTGATGGGGATGATCTCTCTGTCGGGAAAAATGTCACCGATGATCCGTATGGCTTCTTGATCTTGTGGCACGCTGTAAGTCGGCAGTAACACAGCACCATTGATGATCAAAAAGTTGGCGTAGGTTGCGGGAAGCCGTTCGCCGTCTTCGTCGAAAATGGCATCAGGCCACGGCAAGGCCGTTAATTTGTATGGGGTTCCATTCTTTTGGCAGAAACCTTGTAGCTCTTCTTCCATGGCGGCGAGTGCGCTGTAATGCTCATCAGCGACGTCTGGGCAGACTACGTAGCAGATGTGGTCCGGTGCGCAGAAACGGGCTAGCGTATCGATGTGGCTGTCGGTGTCGTCGCCGGCCAGATAACCGTGGTTCAGCCACAGGATGCGGTCAGCGCCAAGCATTTCGATGAGCAATTGTTCAATGCTCGTGCGATCCATAGTCGGGTTGCGGGATGGCGTGAGCAGGCATTCGCTAGTGGTAAGTAGCGTTCCTTCACCGTCAGACTCTATGGAGCCGCCTTCCAGCACGAAGTCCACGGTTTGCATAGGGTGTTTTCCAAACACGCGGGCGCCGGCCAAATGCATATTGAGAGCGTTGTCTTTTTCCCAGTTAAATTTTTCGCCCCATGCATTGAACTTGAAGTCGATCAGGATAGGGCCGCCTTCTGTTTCTACCGTGATTGGACCGTGATCTCTTGCCCAGGTGTCGTTGGCGGGTGCTGGCACGGTGATTACTCTACCGGGCATTTGGTTATCTTCTGCCCATGCGTTGAGTTCGTGGCCGAGCTCTTGGAGTCGAGCAACGTACTCACAGCTGATAATCAGGTGCTCGAAACGGAGGGTGGTCTTGGCAATTGCCAGAAATACAGGCTCTACCTCAGGCATTACCTCGGCCCAATCGGTGCCGGGATGGGGCCAGGTTAGCAGGACGGCGCTCTGGGGTGCCCACTCGGCAGGTAAAACTCGTTTGGAACTCACTGTATTAAGCCACCTTGGTTCGCAAAAACTGTCATTCTATCTGACCGTTATCGGAACGTCAGGCCTAGAGAGAAGAAACTTGTCTTTCTAACTGGTGTATTTAATTTTTCTGGCGTTTCACCACCGCGTGCATGACGAGATCGCGCTCGAAATAGACCACAAAGTCTGAATAATGCCACTGACTGATGGGTGGTTGGCCAACGGGGCCTTGAACATCAAGAGGATTACCCCAGCGCTGGCGCACCGACGCTTGGCTCAGGCCGTTGCTGGGAAGGCTGATTGCACTGCGGTCTGCTTGACTGCCGACTGGAATCGCCAGATCTTCTGCCTGAACTGCCGGTGCCATTGCGGTGGCCAGAAACGCTGCGAGGCCGAGTGCTGCGCCCAGATTGTGCTTCTTTTTCATTATAGACTCCGTAAATGCTGAGTTTGCTTCGGCCTTTTTGGCACATGGATAAAGCGTAATATGGTGAAAAGCTTACTAAAAGCCAACACTTTATTGGAAGTTTACTGTTTTTGTTTCTGCCGTATTTGCCATCGCATCACATGACGAGCAATTTGTTGGCGGTCGCTTTCGTCCAACTCGATAAATGCGGCCTGAACCCACGCCCCCCCAGTGGTAGTGCGGTCTAGGTCGATCACTCTAGCAATCCCTTGTGGTTGGTAAAGTTCAGGGGGCAATGTCATACGTACGGCTATTCGATCGCCTGCCTGCCACGCGACAGAGCGGCTGAAAAAGGCCAAGCCACCTTCGCTCAGTGTCACATCTTGCCAGTCATCCGGTTGCAACGGATTTTGCTCAAAGGCGATAATGCGCGCCAACGTATCCAGCTTGCTGTTCAGGGTTGTTATTAGCCCCGTTAGCAAGCGGTCGCGTTCTGAGAGGTTGGCCAGATGGGTTTTTATGTCTTGGTCTAGCCGACGGTATTCGGCTTTCAGGGAGTCCAGAGGCGTGTCGTTGAAAAGGTCGGGGTCTGCCGAATCATTTTCTCCGAGTCGCCGGACTTCCAGGCCAATACGATCCTCGATCCGGAAAAACTCCCGACGATCTTGTGGCGACCGAGGCACTGAGCCCGTAGTATCTTGGCTTGGCATCCTTTCTCCGGATAGCTAAAAAAGTTGATAGTACAAAATAGTTTAGCAGTTTCTTAAACCACGACAGACCCGAAGGTAGCGACAGGCACCTCCCCATGTTCAGACCCTTATCGTTTTACATTGGTTTGCGGTACACCGCAGCCAAGCGTCGTAATCACTTTATTTCGTTTATCTCCCTCACATCCATGATTGGCTTGATGTTGGGAGTGGCGGTACTGATCATTGTGTTGTCCGTGATGAACGGTTTTGATCAGGAACTCAAACAACGCATTTTGGGCATGGTTCCCCATGCCACCATTCAGGGTGCGTCCGGCCCGCTAAACGATTGGGAAGAGCTGGACCGTCGTGTAGAGCAAAATCCTGATGTTTTGGCCGCGGCTCCGTTTATTCAGGGGCAGGGTATGGTTACCGGAGGGGGTAACGTGCGCGGCGTGATGCTGAACGGCATTTTGCCGGAGCAGGAAGCTTCTGTCTCAATCATTGAAAACCATTTTGTAGAGGGTGGGCTCGGCGATCTCGAATCCGGTGAGTTCGGCATTATCATAGGCCGTCTGATGGCTAACAGCCTGAGGCTGGGGGTCGGGGATAAGCTAACGGTGGTTTTGCCCGAGGCATCAGTGACACCAGCCGGAGTATTGCCCAGACTCAAACGCTTCACGGTAAAGGGTATTTTCAGTGTCGGTGCTGAATTGGACGGCAATTATGCGCTGATTCACATGGACGATGCGTCGCGTCTGATGCGTACGGGGGGCAAGGCTGAAGGGCTACGTCTGCTAATGGGCGATTTGTTCTCCGCCCCGCGAGTGGTCAACGATGTAGCCTCTAGTTTAGGTGGCCGTTATTACGTGTCGGATTGGACTCGCACTCACGGTAACTTGTTCAACGCCATCCGCATGGAAAAGACCATGATTGGGCTGTTGTTGATGTTTATCGTTGCGGTTGCCGCCTTCAACATTGTGTCTACGTTGGTCATGGTGGTTACTGACAAAACGGCAGATATCGCAATTCTGCGCACCATGGGCGCGACTCCGGGCCGAATTATGCGCATCTTTATTATTCAGGGCGCTGTGATCGGTGTGTTTGGTACTTTGATTGGCACAGCGCTGGGTGTGCTGGGCGCCCTGAATATTAGCGCCTTCATCGCCTGGCTTGAGGCTGCCATGGGGCACCAGTTCCTGAGTGCCGATGTGTACTTTATCAGCTACCTGCCGTCTCAGTTGCAATGGCAGGATGTGACAGTGATTAGTGGTGCCGGATTGGCGATGAGCCTGCTGGCAACGATTTACCCCGCGTGGCGGGCGTCGCGAGTCGAACCAGCGGAGGCTTTGCGCTATGAGTGATGCAACGATGACAAATACAGCTACGCCTCTGGTGATTGATTGCCGGCAAGTGACGCGGACCTACAGCGAAGGTCCGGAAAAACTGACAATATTCTCCGATATTTCCCTGGAAGTGTCGGCCGGAGAAACAGTGGCGATTGTCGGAAGCAGCGGCGCGGGTAAAACCACGCTGCTGAACCTTCTAGGTGGTTTGGATAAGCCGTCTTCCGGGCAAATACAAATCTGTGGCCAGAATATTCACGGAATGTCTGAGGCGGGGCGCGCGCGATTCCGTAATGGGCATCTCGGCTTTGTCTATCAGTTCCACCATCTTCTGCCGGAATTTACCGCGCTTGAGAATGTCATGATGCCGTTGGCGCTTGGAGGTCAATCTCCCCGACAAGCGAAGCCCAAAGCTGAAGCGCTTTTGGAGCGTGTCGGGTTGGGGCAACGTCTTCGTCACAAGCCGGGGGAACTTTCGGGTGGGGAGCGCCAGCGAGTGGCCATTGCACGTGCTTTGGTCAACGAGCCCAACTGCGTATTGATGGATGAACCCACAGGCAACCTGGACCAGCACACCGGCGAAGGCATACGGGGTTTAATTCAGGACTTACGCGATAACTCGGGTACGGCCTTTATCATGGTGACCCACGACATGGGGATGGCGAAAAGTTTGGGGCGGGTACTGCGGTTAGAGCAAGGGGTCTTGGTTCAAGAATCTTAAACCTTGGTGCGCTTACGCTTGGCTCTCAGGCGGTGGCGCAGTTGCCAGTCCGAGCGTACTTTTCGGCGCCATAGGAATTGTACGGCCAGGTAGGCTATACACGCGCTGATTGTTGCAAGTAACAGGGAACCCAGATATAGCGGAATGCCGATTTCAAACAGCCGGTCGCTGACCCAATGCCAGTTTACGTGGAACTCGAGCGGCAGTACCGGTCGGTCCAGTATCCAGGCTCCCACTTTGTAATTGAAGTAGAAAATCGGTGGCATGGTCAGCGGATTACTGATCCAAACCAATGCGACGGATAACGGCAGATTTGCGTTGAACCAAATAGCAAAAAAAGCTGCGGCAACCATCTGGAAAGGCATTGGGATAAAACAAAACCAGATGCCGATCAGAAATGCTCGTGCCACGCAGTGGCGGTTGATGTGCCACAGGTTGGGCTCGTGAAGGATATCGCCTAGAAAGTGCAGACTTTTCATAGACTGCACTTTTTCTGGGGTCGGCAAATACCGTTTCATAAACCTCTTCGGCATTGGACGTTCGGCCTGTTCTCTCGGTATGGATGGTAACCGGCGCATGGGGAGCGACGATTTTGATCGGAGGACAAGGATTGTCCAGAAACACCCAGTTCAGCACGAAAGCTGAAAGATCTCTACTTTGCCCATTGGGCGTGTTCGCATTTAGTTGCGGCGTTATCTTACTGTATCGGTTCTCGGTTTTGCCACCTTATCCGTGGCTGTTTTCATCCCTATTTGTACTACCGCTACTTTTTAAACCTGAAACAGCCCGTTTTCGTGTCTTGGTTCTTGGCGTGATTTGGCTTGCTACGGGTTTAGGGTGGACTGCATGGCATGCCGATGCCCGCCTACAGGAACAGCTTACACCCGTGGAAGAGGGCGTACCAATAACCCTCTTCGGGTATGCCTGTGACCTACCACAGCCTGGCAGCTTTAACAGTATTCGATTCAACTTTTGCGTGGACCGTTGGCCAGAAGCTCCTGGTTCTGTGGAAGGCGGTGCGCGCCCACATAAGATTCGTCTGGCCTGGTACGGTTCTAGCGATAAGGTGTTGCCCTCAGGGCCAATAGCGCTGCAAGCGGTTCTTAAACGACCACACGGAAGTCTCAATGACGTTGGTTTTCGTTACGAGGATTGGTTGTTCAGGCACGGCGTAGGTGCAACGGGAAGCGTCCGCAACGCGATGGAACTGCCGGATGCTTCCTGTGGTTTGGCCTGCTCCTATCATGTTTGGCATCGAGGAGTGGCATCTGCTGTTGAGCGCCATTTCGGCGACGCAGTGCATTATCCGTTAGTTGCGTCATTGTTGATTGGTAACCGTGGGCACCTGTCTGCTGAACAATGGCAAACCCTTAAGGCCACCGGCACGATTCATTTAGTCGCTATTTCCGGATTGCATTTGGGGTTGGTGGCGCTGATTGCCGGGTTGGTTGTTCGCCGCCTTTTATTGATTCTACCGGCGGGATCTATCCCCGAGAATGTTATCCGTAACACAGTCTATTGCGCGGTGCTGCTTGCGTGCCTGTTCTACGCTTTGCTGGCGGGGATGACGGTGCCCACGCGTCGAGCGCTGTTGATGGTAGTTGTTGGCGGATGGTTTCTTCTAAAGGCCCGGGAGGTGAGCCCCTGGTGGCCGTTCGTCATCGCCATGGCAGGCGTGCTTTTGCTCGATCCATTCGCGCCCCTCGATCAGGGTTTTTGGCTGTCCTTTTCCGCGGTTGCACTACTGATTTGGGTGTTCGCCAACCGTTTGGGGCGCATGGGATGGCTGTCCGGTTTGTTGTTGGCCCAGTGTGCGGTATTTGCCGGGCTTTGGCCTGTTCTCCAGTCGTTCGACCAAACTCAGCCCTTGGCGGGCGTGCTCGCCAACTTAGTGGCGATTCCCTGGGTGTCATTTGTAGTGATGCCCGTCTTGTTTGCCGGAACCTTGTTGGTCTTTTCGAGTGGTGGCTTTTTAACCGTTTATGTAGTTAAAAGCTTTGATGCCGTACTTGGGGTGTTATGGGGTTTGCTCCAAGGGGTCGCAGCTTTGCCGATATACCCACTACCAGGTGCGTCGCCTATCGTCTTGGTGGCTTTTGTTGCGGTTGTTCTGCTGCTATTGCGTTTCCCGAGCCGGTCGTTCCGGGCGTTGAGTAGCTTGGTTTTTTTAGGGTGGTTAGTGTTTGGCTGGCTGAATAACGCGAAGCCTGAAAATCCTTCGGTCGAGTTTCCTGAGGTTCGCATTTGGGACGTCGGGCAGGGATTGTCGGTATTGGTTCGCTCGGAAAACCAAGTCTTGATGTATGACACGGGTCCGGAAGTGAAAGGCGTTTATTCTGCTGCCGAGTCAGTCTTGCTGCCGAATTTGAAGGCGCTCGGTGTGAACCAAATCGATCATCTGGTCGTGAGTCATGGTGATAGCGATCATTCGGGTGGGTTGGACCTGTTGATGAACGAATTATCGATAAAAGTGATCTCAACCGGAGAGCCAGAGGTGGTGCAAAATAAAATGAAGCGCCAGCCCGCAGTGGCAATTCAACCGTGCCCTCGTTTACCGAAGGTGATGGGAGCCTTTGAATTAAACTTCTGGAGGAGCCCGTTGCCGCACTCGGGTAACGACGCCTCGTGTGTGTTGAGGCTATTCCATCGTGAGTCGGGAGTGGATCTACTCCTCACCGGCGACATTGGTGGTGATGTGGAATCGGAGATGCTGGCGGACGCTGAGCTGGCTTGGTTATCAGCGTTTCCCGGGCGCCGAATCCTGGTTGCGCCGCATCACGGCAGCAAAACATCGTCTTCAATGGAGTGGGTGAGGGCGGTAAAGCCGAATTGGGTGATTTATACCGCTGGATATCGCCATCGCTATGGTCACCCGCATCGAGACGTCGTCAGTCGGTACAGGCAGGTGGACGCGGTGCCTTTGAATTCTGCGTGTTCAGGCCAGCTATCTATACGTTTTGAAGCGGAGGGCCCGAAGATTATCGAATCAAAGCACAATTCACCGTTTTGGATTGCTGGCCGGGGCCTTACCCGTGACCAATGTAAAATACCGTGACATTGCAGGTGTGGCCTGCACCGGCAGCTATGCTAAAGTAGCGCGGCTTGTCATTAATCAGGGAGATCAAGCGTGTTTGAGCTGTTGAAAGCTGGTGGCATCCTGATGGTGCCCATTGTTGCCTGTTCCATTTTAGCGCTTGCGATTATTTTGGAGCGTTTCTGGTCGTTGCGTGCTTCCCGTGTAGCGCCTTCCCAATCGCTTAACGAACTTTGGCGCTGGATTAAAAAGAAAGAGCTGAATGGACGTAAGCTTAAAGCACTGCAGGGCTCGTCCCCCATGGGCAGAGTGCTCGCAAGTGGGCTTATGAACGCAAAGCATGGTCGCGAGATCATGAAGGAAAGCATCGAGCATGAAGCCAGTCAGGTTATTCACGAGCTTGAACGTTTCCTAAATCCCCTAGGTACCGTTGCGACCATTACGCCGTTGCTTGGTCTTCTGGGCACCGTGATTGGTATGATCAAAGTGTTTGCCGAAATTCAGCTGGCGGGCGTTGGCAACGCCGGCAACCTTGCGGGCGGCATTTCGGAAGCCTTGATTACCACGGCATCCGGATTGAGCGTAGCCATCCCGGCGCTGATCGCCCATCGCTATTTTATTCGCCGGGTTGATGAACTGGTGGTCAACATGGAACAAGAAGCCATCAAGTTGGTTGAAGTGGTTCATGGTGATCGCGAAATCGACGTGGAAGGAGCCTGAACACCGTGAAGTTCAAGCGCCAGAGAAGCCAGGAAGTCGGGGTAGACCTGACGCCATTGATCGACGTGGTATTCCTGCTGCTGATTTTCTTTATGGTCTCCACAACTTTTACCCGGGAAAGTCATCTTGAGGTCGAGTTGCCTGAAGCCAGTGGTGATCCCGTAGAGCCGGCTGACGTACGGCAGATCGATGTGGTGATCAATGCCGAAGGGCAATATATTCTGAACGACAAAACGCTGGTGAATAATCGACGGGAGACTCTCGAGCGCGGCGTCAGCGAGTTGGCCGAAGGGGATAACAGTTTGCCGTATATCATTACTGCTGACGCTCGCACGCCTCACGAGTTTGTGGTTCGTGCCATGGATGTAGCGGGCCGGTTGGGTTTTGCCAAATTAAGCATCACCACCGAACGGGAGGCTGAATCCCAGTGAGCCGTGCAATTCCAGAGTCCCTGAAAACACCGCCGGCCGGAAGCTGGACTACCTATAAGCGGTTGTTGGCTTACGTTAAACCCTTTTGGTTGGCGTTTTCATTGGCCGTTTTTGGGAACGTGCTATACGCAGCCGCATCTACCGGCATGGCCGCAGCCATGGAGTACGTCATCACGGCGATCGAAAATCCGACATCACAGAATCGAGTGCTGTTGACCGGTTTGATCGTTGGTGTGTTTGCTTTACGGGGAGTGGGCACGTTCTTCAGTCAGTACTTCATCAGTTACGTTGGGCGTAATGTGATTAACGCCCTGCGTAACGATGTGTTTGACCGAATGATGACGCTGCCATCCCGCTATTTTGATGAGAATGCGGCCGGTAGATTGGTGTCCAAACTCACATTCAACGTCGAGCAGGTGGCGGAGGCGGCTACCAACGCAATCACCATCACTCTGCGTGAAGGTTTGACCATCGTCGGGTTGCTGAGTTTCATGATTTACACCAACTGGAAGCTCACGTTGGTGTTTTTGACGGTTGGGCCGGTTATTGGCTTTGTGGTTAGTTATGCCAGTAAGCGGTTTCGCAAGATCAGCAAGCGTATCCAGGGCTCCATGGGCGATATCACCCATGTCGCAACTGAATCGATTTCGGGCTATCGTGTGGTGCGTACCTTTGGTGGTGCCGACTATGAGCGGGACCGTTTCCGCCAGGTTAGTGCGCGCAACCTGAAACAAAGTCTGAAAATGGCGTCAACCCAGGCCATCAGTGTTCCCGTCATTCAGGTATTGGTTGCGATCGCGATCGCTGCATTGGTATGGACCATGCTCGCCCCGGAAATTCGCGGTGAAATGACCACCGGTCAACTAATAGCCTTCATAACCGCTGCGACGACCATGGCGAAGCCGATTCGACAGGTGACGTCCATTCATTCCAAGATTCAAAAAGGTGTTGCCGCAGCCTACGACGTGTTCGAAACCATGGACGAACAGCCGGAAAAAGACGGCGGCACCTATGCCCCTGATCGCGTAGAAGGGCGTATCGAGTTTGATCAGGTATCGTTTCGCTACCGTGATCAACTTGATAATGTACTCGATCAGATTTCGATCGATTTGCCCGCGGGCCAGAGCGTGGCGCTGGTAGGTCGCTCCGGGAGTGGTAAGTCCACTTTGGTCAGTCTGTTGCCACGGTTTTACGACTTCACCGGTGGAGATATCCGGGTTGATGGTCGTTCCCTGATGGACTTCTCTCTTGAAGCACTGCGTGCCCAAATAGCGTTAGTGACCCAGAACGTGGTCTTGTTTAATGACACCATTGCCGCAAACATCGCCTATGGTGCGCTGCGGGATTGCAGCAGAGATGAGATTCGCGAAGCCGCCGCTAAAGCCCATGCGCTTGAGTTTATCGATCGAATGCCCGAAGGTCTGGATACCGTGATCGGTGATAACGGTGTGATGCTATCGGGTGGCCAGCGACAGCGTTTGGCCATTGCCCGAGCGCTTCTTAAAAATGTCCCGATTTTGATATTGGATGAAGCCACGTCGGCTTTGGACACCGAATCCGAGCGTCACATCCAACAGGCACTCGAAACCGTTATGCAGGGGCGCACTACTTTGGTAATTGCTCACCGGCTTTCAACCATCGAAAAAGCCGACCGGATTTTGGTGATGGATAACGGCCGCATTGTTGAATCAGGAACCCATGATGAGCTGTTGGCGGCTGGCGGTGCTTATGCGCAGTTGCATCAGGTGCAGTTCAGCGAGCATGCATGAGTAATGTAATCGATCGTTTATGGTACGGCCAAAAGCGCCCTCTAAGTGTTTTGGCGCCGTTCGCGTGGCTATACCGCGTAATATCCGAATCCAAACGTCGAAAGGCTTGGCAGGCTGAGGCGGAAAACCTACCGGTGCCTGTGGTCGTGGTGGGTAACATTACGGTCGGCGGAACCGGGAAGTCGCCGTTAACGGCCCGATTAGTAGAATGTATGCGCCAGCAGGGTTGGCGGCCGGTTATCTTGAGCCGGGGCTACGGTGGTAAGAGTGATAACTACCCGTTACTGGTAAAGGAGGGGACTCCCGCCGGCGTTTGTGGTGACGAACCCCTTATGCTGTCGCTCGCAACCGGTTGCCCGGTTGTGGTGGATCCTGAACGTTTACGTGGGGCTCGTTGGGCATTGGAGCAAGGTTTGGGTAATGTGTTGGTCTGCGACGATGGCCTTCAGCATTACCGCCTGCCCCGTGATATCGAATTGGCGGTATTTGATGCCCAGCGCGGTATCGGAAACGGAGCGATTCTGCCGGTAGGGCCGTTGAGGGAGCCCGTTGATCGGCTGCGTGCTGTCGATTTCGTGATACTCAATGGAGGTGAATTTCCGAAAACCGGCGAGAGCATCGGCGAATTCGCCGGTGTCGAACACGCCAATGCCCACGCTATGGCCTTGCGGCCGGCCTCACTCGTTAACATCAACTCTGGGGAAATCCGCTCGCCGGAAGCCCTTAACGGGAAGCCCGTGCGCGGGGTTGCAGGCATTGGTAATCCGGGTCGATTCTTCGACACCCTTAGACAACTGGGTGCTCATGTACAAGAAGAGGCATTTCCTGATCATCACCGGTTCCGGCCTGAGGATCTGGCTTCAGGTGCTGGAGAATGGTTAGTGATGACCGCAAAAGACGCAGTGAAATGTCGCGGTTTTGCGCCCGATAACGCATGGGTACTGACCGTTGAGGCCTGCTTGTCGGAACCTTTTGAACAACGCTTTCTGGAACGGCTCGACGAATGTGCGGAGCAGTTGCAGCCTCAAATGACCGAGAGATCAAATCATGGATAAGAAACTTCTGTCTATGCTGGCTTGCCCAGTGTGTAAAGGTGAGCTCAAACTGAACGATGCTCGCACCGAGTTAGTGTGTTATCAGGACGCTATGGCGTTTCCGATTCGGGAAGGTATTCCCGTTATGATTGCCGTCGAAGCTCGTACGCTGAGCACAGACGAGCGTCTGGACAAGCACTGAGTTAACCGCAAGCAGGACTGTCTGTATGTCTTTTACTGTCGTGATTCCCGCCCGCTTCGCGTCCAGCCGATTGCCAGGCAAGCCGTTGGCAATGATTGCTGGCAAGCCCATGATTCAACATGTCCATGAACGTGCCCAGGAAAGCAGGGCGGGCCGTGTCGTGATCGCAACGGACGATTCGCGCATCGAAGAGGTGTGCCAAGCGTTCGGGTCAGAAGTGGTGATGACCTCGCCGAACCACGCCAGCGGTACAGACCGGCTCGAAGAAGTTGCCCGTAAGCTGGAACTCGAACCCGATCATCGTGTTGTCAATGTTCAAGGTGATGAACCACTCTTGCCGCCTGCATTGATCAATCAGGTGGCCGACAATCTTGAATTTTATCCAGACGTTGCGATATCGACTTTGTGCGAGCGCATTCACGACGCTCGCCAGGTGTTTAACCCGAACGTGGTTAAAGTGGTGTTTGATGCTCGAGGAATTGCCCATTATTTCAGTCGAGCCCCGATCCCCTGGGCGCGTGATATATGGCCTCAAAACGCCAACGGTGCGGAAATCGACTTGCCGGATGGAATGGGGTATTTCCGTCACATTGGCATCTACGGTTATCGGGCCAGCGTGCTGAGTGATTTTGTTAGTTGGGCACCCGCGCCAACTGAGCAAGTGGAAGCTTTGGAGCAACTACGAGCACTTTATAACGGCGCCAGTATTCATGTGGATATCGCAGAGCGGCCTCCAGCGCCGGGCGTGGATACGGAAGAAGACTTAGAGCGAATTAGAAAGTTGATGGAAGCCGGAGGACGTTATGTCTGAATCGGTTCGGGTTCTTTTTGTTTGTTTGGGAAACATTTGTCGTTCGCCCAGCGCGGAAGGTGTGTTTCGTAAGCTCGTCACGGAGCAGGGCATGACAGATAGGGTGTCTATCGATTCATGCGGCACGGCAGATTGGCACACCGGAAAGTCGGCTGACTCTCGGTCTATTGAAGCGGCTGGGCGCAGAGGCATTGATCTATCTGATCTCAAAGCACGTCAGATCCAATCGGACGACCTAGATACCTTTGATTATGTATTGGTGATGGACCGCTCTAATCTGGCCGACGTGCGCGATATTTGGCGCCAAAACGGAGGCACGGAGCCAAAATTGTTTCTTGAATTTGGCCGATCCGATGAAGTGGAAGTGCCAGACCCTTATTACGGCGGTGGTCAGGGCTTCGAGTATGTTCTCGATTTGATCCAAAGCGCCAGTGAAGGGTTGCTGGAAGATATTCGAGGAAGGTTGGCTTGAGCTACGGGCTTCATATTCACGAACAGGTTGATTTGAAAGACCTGAATACGATGGCTATTGCCGTTAACGCCAAGCAATTTGCGGATATCGAAAGTGCTGACCAACTTGTCGAGGCTCTCGACATGGCCGCTGACCGGCAACTTGAAACGCTGGTGCTGGGCGGTGGCAGCAACCTGGTGTTCGCCGGCGACTATGAGGGGCTTGTCCTGCACATGGCCCTACGCGGAAGGCGTTGGGAACAGGTCGAAGGCGAGACGGCTGTACTGGCGTTGGCCGCAGGTGAGAACTGGCACGATGCGGTGCTCTACGCTGCGCGCTCTGGCTATCGCGGTATTGAGAACCTTGCGCTGATTCCTGGAACAGCTGGGGCTGCACCGGTTCAGAACATTGGTGCCTACGGAGTAGAGTTGTGCGATTCGCTGACGAGCGTAACGGCTTTGGATTGCGATGTACGGCAAGTGGTTACATTGAGTGCTGAAGACTGTCAGTTCGCCTATCGCGACAGTTTTTTTAAGCGCAACCCGGGGCGATATATCATACTTGAAATACGCCTGCGGCTATCTCGTACGGCACCTCTTAAACTGGGATATCGGGATCTTCAGGATTATCTGAGCGATGTTGATGAGGCGAAACTTAGCTCGCTGGAAGTGGCTGAGGCAGTTATGGCTGTGCGCCGGCGAAAACTGCCGGATCCCGATACCTTGCCAAACACCGGAAGTTTTTTTAAGAATCCGGTGATCGATCAGACCCAATTCGAACAGCTGCAAAAACGTTTTCCGGAAGTGGTGCATTACCCGCTAACTGAGGGTGTCAAACTGGCCGCGGCTTGGTTGATTGATCAGGCAGGCTGGAAAGGCTATCGCAACGCGCGAGTGGGCATCCATAACCGACAGGCGTTAGTGTTGATCAACCATTCTCAAGGCACAGGTGAGGATGTGCTGGCATTGGCAAGGGATGTGCGCAAATCGGTGCGGGAAAAGTTCGGGGTAGAGTTGGAAGTCGAACCGGGTATTATCGGAACACGTTAATAAAATTGGCACAGTCGGGGTAGCCACTCCAGGCTACCTCGACTGTTTGCATCTTACAGGCCCGCTTTCGGCGAAGCGTTCATCAGCACAGGCAGTGCGTCTTCTACCGCAATATCCTGTTTATCTTCATCACGACGGCCTTTGTATTCCAAAGTGCCAGCATTCAGTCCGCGCTCCGAAATAACGAACCGGTGCGGAATGCCCATCAGTTCCATATCTGCGAATTTTACGCCTGGGCGTAGGTTGCGGTCATCCAGAAGAACATCATAGCCAGCTTCACGCAGGTCGTTGTAAAGCTTTTCGCCTGCCTCGGCAACGGTCGGTGCTTTGTGAGCGTTCAGCAGCACAATGGCAACCTGGAAGGGCGCAATCGCGTCTGGCCAAATGATGCCCTTGTCGTCGTGATTTTGTTCAATGGATGAGGCCACGATGCGCGACACACCAATGCCGTAGCAGCCCATTTCCATCACGACTGATTTTCCGTTTTCATCCAGTACTGTAGCGTTTAAGGCTGAGCTGTATTTGTTGCCCAGCTTGAAAATATGCCCAACTTCGATGCCGCGGCGAATTTCCAGCGTGCCGTTGCCGTCTGGACTTGGGTCACCTTCTACAACGTTGCGAATATCTTCAACGCGGCCAACTGGAACATCACGCTCCCAGTTAGCGCCAATCAGGTGATAGTCGTCTTTATTGGCGCCGCACACGAAGTCCACCAAATGGGCCGCGCTGCGATCGACAATGGTCGAAATCGGCAAGTTGACCGGACCAATAGAGCCAGCTTTGCAGCCAATGGCTTTCTCGATCTCTTCGTCGGTGGCCATGGTTAAAGGCTCAGCCACACCTTGCAGATTTTCAGCTTTGATCTCATTCAGGCTGTGATCGCCGCGCAAAACAAGCGCAACCAAGCCTGATTCTCCGTTCTCGTCGGCTTCGGCTTTCACGATCAGAGTTTTCACGCTGCGCTCAGCCGGCAGACCCAAGAACTCGGAGACTGCATCAATCGTTTTCTGATCCGGGGTGTGTACCTCTTTGATTTCTTCTGAGGCCGCCGGACGATCGCCAGCCGGAGCTACCGCTTCCGCCTTCTCGATGTTCGCGGCGTAACCACCGCCCGTACTGAATACGATGGCATCTTCACCAGAAGACGCCAACACGTGGAATTCGTGGGAGCTGCTGCCGCCAATGGAGCCGGAGTCTGCCTGAACTGGGCGGTAATCCAGGCCCAGACGATCAAAAATGTTGCAGTAGGTCCGATGCATGAGCTGATAGGTGTCCTCCAGCGATCCTGCATCAATATGGAAGGAATAAGCGTCCTTCATGATGAACTCGCGGGCACGCATCACGCCGAACCGTGGGCGGCGTTCATCACGGAACTTGGTTTGAATCTGGTAAAAGTTAGCAGGAAGCTCTTTATAGCTTTTCAGCTCATTGCGAACCAGATCGGTGATGACTTCTTCATGGGTCGGCCCCACACAAAAATCACGGCCGTGTCGGTCGTGCAGGCGCAGAAGCTCACCGCCGTATTGCTCCCAACGGCCGGATTCCTGCCAAAGTTCAGCCGGCTGAACCGCAGGCATGAGTACTTCCTGGGCTCCACTTTTGTCCATCTCTTCACGTACAATTCGTTCTACTTTGCGCAAGGTTTTTAGGCCAAGTGGTAGCCAAGAGTAGAGGCCTGCGGCCAATTTACGGATCATACCTGCACGTAACATCAGCTGGTGGCTGATAATTTCCGCGTCAGAAGGGGTCTCTTTTTGGGTGGCAATCAGATAACGGCTAGCTCGCATCGTGTCTTCCGCTTTATTGAAAAGTGGGGATTGGACTAATTGGCAGTGGTACTGGCCCGAAACTGCCTTTCATTGTCTTAAAGTGAGCGTTATTGTACGGAGCCTGCCCCTTAAGGTACAGATGATGACAGACGAATCTATAAATGTAGCACCGCGCAGAAAGCCGGTGCAGGCGCGTAGCCGGGAGCGTGTAGACAGCATTCTCCGCCACGCTGCCGAGATCTTTCATGAGAATGGTGTCGATGGCACCAGTATGTCGGCCATCGCCCGGCAGTCGGGGATGTCGCTGGCCTCGCTCTATCGCTATTTCCCGAATAAAGCGGCCATTGTCCATGCGCTCGCAGAAGGGCATGTCGAGAAGATGGAAACGGCGTTGCGTGAACGCCTTCAAGAAGTTGGGTTGTCGGAAGCCGTCGACGTGCTGATCGACCTGTTTTACGAATTCTATCGGACTGAACCGGCTTACTCTGCGATTTGGAGTGGTGTTGAATCCATGCCGGAACTCCGTGAGCTGGATTTGAGGGAACTTTACAGCAACGCTCGGGACTTTGATGCGCGCCTAAAACAGGAGTTCCCCGGCATACCGGAAGAACGCCGATGGACGGCGAGCTTGTTACTGCCGCGTTCTGCTGGCTCCATTCTCAGGTTGGCGGCAACTTTGCCAGAGTCGCAGGGCGCATTGCTGGCAACTGAGCTTAAATGTATGGCTCGCGCCTACTTGATGGAACTGATTGGTCAGGACAGATAGCCCAGGGGCAGGGCTGTGCTGTCGATGACTCGTCGTAATACAAAGCTTGAGTGAACGCCGCTGACCCCGGGTATACGGGTGATGCGGTTCAGCAGGAACTGGTGGTAATGATCCATATCAGGTACCACAACCTTTAGCATGTAATCCGCGCTTTGCCCGGTAATCAGATAGCATTCCTGAACTTCGGGGTAGTTCGCAATTTGCTCCTCGAAGTCTGCGAATCTCTCCGGGGTGTGCCGGTCCATGCCGATCAGGATGACAGCGGTCAGGGCTAATCCCAGTTTCTTGTGGTCAAGAATCGTGGCGGTTCTGACGATGACGCCCGCATCTTCCAACGATCGGACCCGGCGAAGGCAGGGGGAAGGTGATAGACCGACCTTTTCGGCGAGTTGCTGATTGGTTAATGATCCATCTTTCTGCAACTGTTCGAGAATTTTTCGGTCAATTTTATCTAGTTTAACTAACGCTTTGTCATTGTTGAGCACAATATTTCACCATTTATCTAATGTTGGCAATATTGTGCCATATTTTTGATGGCTTCGGCTAAAGTTCGCAATCGGATGGCGCGCTATGTTGGTTAAACTGTCGTTATCTCTTCGATCAGTGAAAGGAATTGTCAGACATGGCTTTTGATCATCGGAAATATGCTCCTTTTAAGCCCGTAGCCAAAAAAGATCGTCGTTGGCCGGATGTGGTCATCGAAAAGGCTCCAACTTGGTGTGCCGTGGATCTTCGGGACGGTAACCAGTCTCTGATCAAGCCGATGTCGGTTGCGCAAAAACAGCGCTTGTTTGATTTACTGGTGAAGCTGGGCTTTAAGGAGATTGAGATAGGTTTTCCAGCAGCCAGTCAGCCAGACTTCGATTTTTGTCGAAAACTTATCGAGGAGAACAGGATTCCTGACGATGTCACTATTCAGGTGCTGACTCAGGCTCGGGCGGAATTGATCGAGCGTACCTACGAGGCTCTTGATGGTGCGAAGCAGGCCATAGTTCATGTCTACAATTCGACCTCTACGGTTCAGCGTGAGCAGGTATTCGGGTTGGATCGTGAGGGTATCTGCAAGATTGCCCGCAATGGAGCAGCGTTGGTAAAAGAGATTGCTGGTCGTTATCCGAATACCGATTGGACGTTCCAGTATTCCCCCGAGAGCTTCACCGGCACAGAATTGGATTTTGCTGCAGATGTCATTGATGAGGTCACAAGTGTCTGGCGGCCAGATCAGGGGCAGCCTGTAATCATCAACTTGCCTGCAACTGTTGAAATGTCGACACCGAACGTTTTCGCGGATCAGGTGGAATGGATCTGTGAAAAGATTCAATACCGGGATTCGTTGAGCATTAGCGTTCACACTCATAACGATCGGGGCTGCGGCGTGGCGGCAGCCGAGTTGGCGGTCATGGCGGGTGCGGATAGGGTTGAAGGCACTTTGATGGGCAACGGTGAGCGTACGGGCAATATGGATTTGGTCACAATGGCCATGAATTTATACTCCCAAGGTGTTGATCCTGAGCTGGTTTTGTCGGGTATGGCTGAAATCAGCGAGGTGGTGGAAGCTTGCACAGAGATCTCGACTCATCCTCGTCATCCTTATGCCGGTGAGTTGGTCTTTACGGCGTTTTCCGGTAGCCATCAGGACGCGATTCGAAAATGTTTGGCGCGCCGCCAGGATGGAGATGTGTGGAACGTTGCCTATTTGCCAATTGATCCTTCAGACCTGGGTCGTCGTTATGAAGAGGTGGTGAGGATAAACAGTCAATCCGGTAAGGGTGGCGTCGCCTACGTACTGGAGCGTGATTACGATATTAGCTTGCCTCGATGGCTGCAGATTGAGTTCAGTAAGGTGGTCCAATCGGAAGCCGAAACCAACGGTGGCGAGATCGATTCAAATACCATTCATCATCTCTTTGAAGAACGGTACCTGAAGGTACGGAAAGACTGGAAGCTGCGTACTTATAATCTGCATCGTGATGACGATGGCGTGCGAGCCGATGTGGTCGTGGGCGCTAACGAAGCGTCTGTTACGTTGGAGGGCCGAGGCTTGGGTGCGGTTGAGGCTGTGTCGGACGCGCTGACCCGGCGCTTCGGGGTAACCATTGCAGTAGAGGCTTACGATGAGTTCGCTTTGGGTGAGGGGACTAAAGCCAATGCTTTGGCGTGTATTCGTTTAAACGCTAACGGTAGGCTCTGCAGTGCCGCTGCATTGGCTGAAGACACCACATCTGCGACCTTGCAGGCTTTGTTTTCAGCGGTGGCTCAGGAAGTTGGCGAACAGATGCCTGAGACGATTGAAAGCTCGGAGCCTGTCTCCGTCTAACGATTGTAGTTTTAGCTTGAGTCTAAACCAAAACAGCCGGCACGAATGCCGGCTGTTTTGTTCCGTCTGCCCGTGAGGGGCGTCAGGCAATCAACATAAGCCCATTATAGCGGCGTTACGTTCTCTGCCTGTGGGCCTTTCGGACCCTGAGTAACGGTGAACTGCACCTGCTGGCCTTCAGCCAGAGTGCGGAAGCCACCTGAGTTGATTGCGCTGTAGTGAACGAAAACGTCACTGCCGCCTTCCTGCTCAATAAAGCCAAAGCCTTTTGCTTCGTTGAACCATTTGACCTGGCCAGTTTTTGTATCAGACATTGATCTTTCCTGTACTTACTAAAAGGTTTGCCCTCACGGGGCCATGCATGCTGAATAATTCGGGGCGTTCTGAGGAAAGGGGCAACGAAAAGCCGGGGCAGGACGTTGAAGCACATTCGCCAAATACCGCTGCAGAATTACACAGCAATTTCAGTATAGACCGACTTTGCCGTCCGTCAATTTTTTATAGGTCGGTTTTATGATTTTTTTTGTGATAAAAAACAGGTAGTTGTATCTTTTGTCGAAACAAAGACTACCCCCAAAAGGGGTAGTCTCGCGTCTTTTCAGCGGAGGTGTGTTTGGTGATTAGTGCCTGAGTGCTGCGCTAATTTCCTCCAAAATGGCCGGATCGTCTATCGTGCTTGGCACGCTGTATTCTTCTTGATCGGCAATCTGGCGAATGACCCGCCTAAGTATTTTGCCGGATCGGGTTTTTGGCAGTCGCTCGACCACAATGGCGCGCCGGAAACAGGCAATTGCACCAATTTTTTCTCGTACCATCTCAATGAGTTCTTCTTCAAGCTCGTCAGGGTCGATGGTCGCGCCGTCTTTAATCAGTACCAAGCCAATGGGCAATTGACCTTTGAGGTCGTCATGGGCTCCCACAACGCAGCATTCTGCGATTGCTGGATGAGACGCGACCACTTCTTCCATCTCTCCGGTCGAAAGGCGGTGCCCTGCCACATTGATTACATCATCGGTTCGACCCATGATGAAAACGTAACCGTCCTCGTCAACGTAGCCGCCATCACCTGAACTGTAGTAGCCCGGAATTGGGCGTAGGTAGCTGTTCAGGAAGCGCTCGTCGTCACCCCAAACGGTCATCAGGCACCCGGGTGGCAACGGGAGCTTAACTGCAATCTGGCCTTGTTCTCCATCGGGAACGGAAGAGCCGTCCATGTTGACCACCCGCACATCAAAACCGGGTGACGGTACTGTCGAGGATCCGGGTTTGGTAGCCATCATTTCGATGCCTGCCGGGTTGCAGCAGATTGCCCAGCCGGTTTCGGTTTGCCACCAGTGGTCAAGAATGGGAAGGTTGGTGTTCTCTTTCAGCCATTCGTAGGTAGGCGGGTCCAGGCGCTCACCGGCCAGATAGATTCGTTTCAATGACGACGTGTCGTATTTTTCGAACTGAGTGGCTTCGGGGTCTTCCTTTCGAACGGCACGAAATGCCGTGGGGGCGGTGAACAGTATGTCTACCTTGTGGTCCTGTATTACCCGCCAGAAGGCTCCGGCATCGGGAGTTTTAATGGGTTTGCCTTCGTAAAGTACCGTGGTGCAGCCGGCGAACAGTGGCCCGTAAACAATGTAGCTGTGCCCAACTACCCAGCCGACATCCGAGGCTGCCCAATATACATCTCCGGGTTTCGCGTCGTAGACCAGGCTCATGCTGTACTTGAGTGCAACGGCGTGGCCGCCGTTATCCCGAACTACGCCTTTCGGTTTGCCCGTGGTGCCAGACGTGTAAAGAATATAGAGCGGATCGGTTGCTTTCACTGGCACAGGTTCGGCAGGTGTGGCGTTTGTGCACAGATCATTCCAGTCGCGATCCCGGCTGGCTTTCAGGGTGGCTTTAGCTTGGGGGCGTTGGAATACCACGCACATCTCAGGCTTGTGCCTCGATTGCTCAATGGCCTTATCGACCAACGGTTTATATTCGATTACCGTGCTGATTTCGATGCCGCAAGAGGCGGTGATAAGTGCTTTGGGGGTGGCATCGTCGATACGCACCGCCAGTTCATGAGCGGCAAACCCACCAAAGACCACCGAGTGGATAACTCCAAGGCGAGCGCAAGCCAGCATGGCAATGGCGGCTTGAGGGATCATCGGCATATAGATTATGACACGGTCGCCTTTTTGTATGCCTTGCGCTTTAAGTGCGCCCGCGAACAGTGCGACTTCGTCTCGTAATTGATTGTAGGTGTAGGTCTGCTGAGTGTTGGTTACCGGTGAGTCGTAAATAAGAGCAGCCTGATCGCCACGGCCAGCGCGGATGTTGGCGTCCAGAGCGACATCGCTGGTATTCAGGGTTCCGTCCGGGAACCATTCGCCATGACCGTTTTCGAGGGGTCGCCAGATAGTGCCGGGTGCCGAGGTCCAGTCGATGTTCTGGGCTTGATGGCGCCAGAAGTCATCACGCTGATCGATGGAACGGCGAAATGCGGAGTTGTAGCTCATAGGCTCCACCTTAGTTGAGTGATTTTTGTTTTGTGGTTGGTTTCGTCAACTTTAGGAGATTTGTGGGGCTGAGCTAGTAGACCATAGGCGTAGTACGCGGAACGGCCTTCGATTTACTGTGGTTCAACCTCTGTGACGTTTGCAGAAATATAACCCTGGCCGAATTGGGTGCGAATGGTGTCGCCTGTTGATAGTTGGCTTGCGTTTCGAACGATGCTGCCGGAATCATTTTTCACAATGGCGTAGCCCCGGCCCAGCGTAGCAAGCGGGCTGACAACGTTCAGGGTCTGCGCCTGCAACAGGAGCTTGTGTTGTTGCAGTCTCAGGTTGCGCTGTATTGCCCCTTGCATGCGCTCATTCAGCCTGATCACCTGTTCGTGCGTGCTGGTGATGAGCTTTTGCGGAGATTGGGTTCCCAGTCGCTGGGCCAGGTGGTCAGTTGCAAGCGACTGGCGCTCCAGTTTTTGTTGCATGGCCTTGCTCAGGCGCATGTCGAGTTCGTCCATGCGTTGTGCTTTATCCTGTAATTCACGGCGCGGGTCTCGCAGTCGAGCGCTAAGGTGCTGCAGGTGCTTTTCCAGCCGTTTAAACAGGCGTTGGGCCGAGTGACCTAGGCGAACCTGCTGTTCACTCAGGCGGCGAAGCCAGTCTTGTTGGTCTGGAGATATTTTCTCAGCGGCCGCTGAGGGTGTCGGGGCCCGCAAGTCAGCGACGAAGTCTGCAATGGTGACGTCTACTTCGTGGCCAACAGCGCTGACCGTGGGAATAGGGCAGCCGGCAATTGCTCTGGCTACCGCCTCCTCGTTGAAGCACCACAAGTCTTCAAGCGAGCCACCGCCCCGGCCGATGATTAAAATGTCCGCGACGTTATGCCGCTGGGCACGCTCGATGGCATTCACGATTTCAGTGGTAGCCGCCTTGCCCTGAACGGCGGTTGGATAAAGCGTCACAGGAATGGCAGGGCAGCGCCGTGCAAGTACGGTCAGGATATCGTGAATTGCCGCGCCCGTGGGGGAGGTGATCACGCCAATGTGTCTGGGAGTGTGTGGGAGTGGTTTTTTGCGGGTTGGCTCAAACAAACCTTCGGCTTGAAGCTTTGCCTTAAGTGCTTCGAACGCTTGCTGAAGAGCCCCAAGGCCGGCAGGTTCCATGTGTTCGACAATGATCTGAAAATCACCGCGGTTTTCGTACAGGGTGACCTTGCCGCGAATCCGTATTTGGTCGCCTTCGCGGGGCAGGGCGCGAATGTGCTGATTGGCGCCTCGAAACATGGCGCAGCGGATCTGACATTTTTGGTCTTTTAGGGAGAAATACCAGTGCCCCGAAGATGGCCGGGATAGCCCGGATATTTCTCCTTCCACCCACACTTGCATAAAGCTAGTTTCCAGCAGGCGGCGAGCCTGACGGTTAAGTTCGCTGACGCTCAGAGCGTGGGGGCGTGTGTCCGGGTAGGCGGGGATCAAAGTCGGGCTCCGTGGATTTTATACGCAATAGCCGAGAAGGTGACAGGTAAAAGTAACGGAAATTCAGAAAGATGCAACCTGATGGTAAGAACCCCGTGGTTTACTGTGTTCTGCCACCACTTTATAATAGATCGATTAAGGATTTTGCTCTGCTACGCCGCTGACGGTGTAGCTTAGGAACTCCCAACTTAGCATGATCAAAAGGCGGACCCAAATGCTGCGTATTGCCGAAGAAGCCCTCACGTTTGACGACGTTCTGCTTGTGCCCGGATTTTCCGAAGTGCTTCCTCATCAGGTTGAGTTAAAAACTCAGTTGACCAAGGGAATTACCCTGAATATTCCGTTGATATCTGCCGCTATGGATACGGTTACTGACGCCGAGCTGGCTGTCGCGATGGCCCAGGAAGGCGGTATCGGTATCATGCATAAGAACATGACGGTGGAGCAGCAGGCTGCTGAAGTGCGCAGGGTCAAGAAGCACGAAAGCGGTGTGGTTAAAGATCCTATTACTGTTTCGCCGGACACCACCGTTCGCGAGTTGGTTGATATCACCATGGCGAACAACATTTCCGGATTGCCGGTTGTTGACGGCAACGATCTGGTGGGCATTGTTACTGGCCGTGATATCCGCTTCGAAAGCCGGATGGACACTCCGGTTCGAGATATTATGACCAGAAAAGAAAATCTGGTGACGGTGAAAGAAGGCGCTGACCTCGTTGAGGTGAAAGAGCTACTGCACAAGCACCGCATCGAGAAGATTCTGGTTGTTAACGATAACTACGAACTTCGCGGCCTGATTACCGTTAAAGATATTCAGAAAGCAAAAGATTACCCGATGGCCTGTAAAGACGATCAAGGCCGCCTTCGGGTGGGTGCTGCGGTTAGTACCGGTGGTGATACTGAAGCACGGGTTCAGGCGTTGGTAGAGGCTGGCGTCGACGTGGTCGTTGTGGATACCGCCCATGGTCATTCCAAAGGCGTTATTGATCGCGTGCGCTGGGTTAAGGAAAACTTTCCTCAGGTGCAGGTGATTGGCGGTAACATTGCGACTTCAGATGCGGCGATTGCCTTGGCGGATGCCGGCGCGGATGCGGTTAAAGTGGGTATTGGCCCAGGTTCTATCTGTACAACACGTATTGTGGCAGGGATTGGCGTTCCCCAAATTTCAGCGGTATCCAATGTAGCGGCGGCTTTGAAAGGCCGCGGTGTCCCGCTGATCGCTGATGGCGGTGTTCGTTTCTCTGGTGATATTGCCAAAGCGGTTGCGGCGGGCGCTAACTGCGTCATGATTGGTAGCCTGCTGGCCGGTACGGATGAGGCGCCGGGCGAAATTGAATTGTTCCAAGGTCGTAGCTACAAAGCATACCGTGGCATGGGCTCCATCGGCGCTATGGGGCAGGGCTCCAGTGACCGATACTTCCAAGATGCTAGTAAAGGTATTGAAAAGTTGGTGCCGGAAGGCATTGAAGGTCGCGTTGCCTGCAAAGGTCCCATGCGCAACATTATTCATCAGCTGATTGGTGGCTTGCGTGCCTCTATGGGGTATACCGGCAGCGCGAATATCGAGGAAATGCGTACCAAACCGGAGTTTGTCCGTATTACCAATGCGGGTATGCGTGAGAGCCATGTTCATGACGTAACCATCACCAAAGAAGCTCCAAACTACCGCGTCGGTTAATTATTGCTTGATCTGACACAGCCCGGTTTCCGGGTTGTGTTGTTTCTCTTCAGCCCGAGGACTCCATGGCTCAGAACATTCACGACCACCGTATCCTGATTCTCGATTTTGGTTCCCAATACACCCAACTGATTGCTCGCCGTGTGCGGGAAATTGGCGTGTATTGCGAAGTTAAAGCTTTTGATATCACCGAAGAAGAACTCAATCACTTCAATCCAAAAGGCATCGTTTTGGCCGGCGGGCCTGAATCGGTTACCGAACTAGGTGGGCCGCGAGCGCCGGAGAACCTTTTTGATAGAGGCATTCCTGTACTCGGTATTTGCTACGGCATGCAGACCATGGCTGAGCAGTTGGGTGGGCGAGTCGCCAGCTCGGAGAAGCGCGAGTTTGGTTATGCCCAGGTTAAAGTGCGCGCGAAAGGGCCTCTGCTGAACGATATCACCGATCACCTGACGCCGGCTGGGGATTCCTTGCTGGATGTTTGGATGAGCCATGGTGATAAGGTCGTGACCATGCCTGAAGGTTTCGAGCTTCTGGCTTCCACCGAAAGCGCTCCAATCGCTGCTATGCAGGATTTGTCGCGCAATCTGTACGGTGTTCAGTTCCACCCGGAGGTTACTCACACTCTGCAAGGCAAGCGGATTTTGGAGCACTTTGTTCTCAGCATCTGTGATTGTGAAGCGTTATGGACTCCGGCCAAAATCGTAGACGATGCTGTTCGCCAAATTCGTGAGCAGGTGGGTACCGATAAGGTGCTGCTTGGTCTATCCGGTGGTGTCGATTCCTCGGTCACAGCAGCCCTGTTGCACAAAGCCATCGGTGATCAGCTGACTTGCGTGTTCGTCGATAACGGCTTGCTGCGTCTGAACGAAGGCGATCAGGTAATGGATATGTTCGGCAGCAGCATGGGCGTAAAGGTCATCCGTGCTGATGCAGAAGATCTGTTCCTGTCGAAGCTGAAAGGGGTCAGCGACCCTGAGCAAAAGCGGAAAGTGATCGGTAACACCTTTATTGACGTGTTCGATGACGAAGCTGCCAGAATTAAAGATGTGAACTGGCTGGCTCAGGGCACGATCTACCCTGACGTCATCGAGTCCGCAGCCTCGAAGACTGGTAAAGCGCATGTGATCAAGTCGCACCACAACGTGGGCGGCCTGCCAGAAACCATGAAGATGAAATTGGTTGAGCCACTGCGTGAGCTGTTCAAAGATGAAGTGCGGAGAATCGGTCTCGAGCTAGGCTTGCCTTACGATATGGTGTACCGCCATCCTTTCCCGGGGCCGGGTTTGGGTGTGCGGATTCTGGGCGAAGTTAAGAAAGAATACGCCGATATTCTGCGTCACGCCGATGCTATCTTTCTTGAGGAGCTGCATCGCGCTGACTTGTATCATAAAACCAGCCAAGCGTTTGCGGTCTTCTTGCCGGTGAGATCAGTGGGCGTGGTGGGTGATGCGCGCCGCTACGAATGGGTCGTGGCTCTGCGAGCGGTGGAGACTATCGACTTTATGACCGCTCGGTGGGCGCATTTGCCGTATGATCTGCTTGAAACGGTTTCCAACCGGATCATCAACGAAATCAGTGGTATTTCCCGGGTGACCTACGATGTGTCATCTAAGCCGCCTGCAACCATTGAATGGGAATGATCAGGTAGTAAGCATCGTACCGGTTCGTGTTGAATGATGTGTCCAATAATTTTACATGATTCCGGTGCGAACACGCTTGGATTTACATAACTGATTGAATTTAATTAAGTTTAAGTTTTGGCATGGGAAGTGCTTTCTGTGAGCGAGTGGTACTCATAGAACGAAATTGGGGGAAACCCAGGGAGCTCTTCATGCAACACTTTAAACTCGCCGTAGTACTTTTTGTTTCAATTTGTTTGCCAGGTCTAGCGAACGCTGCGCTGATTTCGGCTAGCTATCAGGTAAATCTGAACGACTCTGATCCTGGGCTGGTAGTCGACTCCGCTGACGTCGCATCAAATCCGTTTTCCTTCACGTTGAACGAAGGTGACAGCACGACCTTTAAGTTGTTCAAGATTTGGACAGATGAGTCGGCGGTCAATGGTGATGATCAGGCCGCAAAACCTATCTCCGTTGATTTTAACTTTACCTCGCCAGCACTGGTGTCTGGTTCAACAAACGGAAATACCGTCGGTAAAAAGTGGATCGGTGGACTTTTCCAGGGCGGGTACCTCTCATGGGGCGCACCGTTGCAGTTGGTGTTTGGCGCGCTTGGAGATGGCCTGTTAGAAGTAAGTCTATCTGATACCAAATTCAATAAAGGGGCCTTCGGAATTAACGATGGCGAAAAGTATGGTGCGAAGGTTAAAGCTACCATTACTCTTGTACGCGAGGCGAGCCAGGTACCAGAGCCTGGTACTTTAGGTCTGTTAGCGGCCGGTCTTTTAGGGTTTGGGTTGCGCGCCCGTCGTCGAGTGGCGAGCTAAGCGCGATTTAACAAAATAAAGAGAGTACCGTAACGGGGCCAGATGAAAATCTGGCCCCGTTTTTTGTACCTTGAGGGTCTCTTAGAGAGCGACTGTGTGCAATTCATTCAGGGCTGTCTGAGATAATTTGCCGCATGCTCTGTCAGTGATTCTGCAACTGAAATGGCCGGTGCTACACTTTAGTTGGCGCTTTGCATTATTCAGTCATTTTCCATGCTCCCCTAGAGGCTAATGGAGCATGGAAAATGTGGTTGTTTGGGGCAGAATAGGGGCGGACTGGCATTTTTGCATCCTGATGGATAACAAAAGAGTGCGGATATGGAAAACCATCGCGAAGATACAAGGGACGCTGTACGTCAGCTATTTGATAGCGTGGATGCTATCTCCGTACAAGGGTACGACCAAGAACGAAGGGTTGTTTACTGGAATGTAGGTAGTGAAAAAATATACGGCTATACCGCCGAAGAGGCGATAGGGCAAAAATTGGAAGACCTGATTATCCCGGATCATATGCGAGAAGGGGTTGTATCGTCGCACCATAACTGGGTGGTTAACGGTGTTGAAGTACCCTCCGCTGAGCTTACTTTACGAAGCAAGGGCGGCCAGGGCGTGAGTGTTTATTCAAGCCATGTCATGTTTCGGAACGCGCACGATGAATACGAAATGTATTGCATTGATGTCGATTTGGGTGAAGTGAAAAAAGCTCAGTCGCAAGCGGTCTCGAAGGAAGAGCTTCTTAAGGGTGTGTTTGAATCGATTCCCGATTTATTTTTCTTGGTGACTGAAGGCGGAAGTATTATTGATTATCACGCTGGGGATAATCGGAAGCTATACGTCCAGTATGAAAATATACTGGGTGGAAATATGGCTGATTTTCTGCCTGAAGAGGTGGCAGCTAAGTTTAGGAATTACATCGAAAAATCGATGCAAGATGATGGAGTGCTTAGCTTCGAATATTGCTTGAATCTTCCGACTGGAAAAGCTTATTTTGAAGCAAGGATCAGTCATTTGGCAGGCCAGAGGCAGCTCGTCATCATCGTTCGGGATATCACAGAGTCCCATGAGGCCGCAGAGCTGATTCGACAGCAGGCTTATTTTGATTCTCTAACCTCCATACCCAACCGTTTGTTATCACTTGATCGATTGTCGCAGATGATCAAAGAAATGGAGCGTAACGGTGAAAAAGCAGCGGTAGTGTTTCTGGATGTTGACGATTTTAAAAAGATCAATGATTCGTTAGGTCATGATGTAGGAGACAGAGTCCTCATTGAAGCGGCCAAGAGATTGAGCTCGATCGTCCGGGACTCTGATACGGTGGGACGATTAGGCGGTGATGAGTTCATTGTTTTGTTGGGGTCCTTGGCCGAAAGCTTTGATGCTGTCGATGTTGTTGAGAAGCTGCTGAATGCCTTCAGAGAACCCTTCAGAATCGACGCTAGAGAGTTAATCCTAACCATCAGTATTGGCGTTTCGATTTACCCCGATAATGGTACAAGCGCGACTGAGCTGTTGCGAAACGCCGATGCCGCAATGTATCAATCCAAAGAGCGGGGGCGGAATACCTATTCGTTTTTCACGAAGCAAATGAATGAGATGATTTTGCGCAGACTGGAAATCGAAGCACAATTATATGGAGCGTTGGAGCGTAACGAGTTCGAGGTTTACTATCAGCCGAAAATCAGCTTGAAAGACCGTAAAGTTATGGGTGCCGAGGCGTTGCTTCGGTGGAATAACCCTTTGTTGGGGCAGGTTACACCTGATGAGTTTATACCCATTGCCGAGCATACCGGGTTGATTGTCCCTATTGGAAAGTTTGTGCTCGCTCGGGCACTGGCTTTTTTGAGCGAATGGGGGATGGCTCATCGGCAAGAATACACCGTGGCAGTCAACCTTTCGCCACGGCAGTTCAGAGATAAGGACTTCGTTGATTTTGTGAAAGAATGCCTTGGTTCATCGAATGTTTCACCTGAGCGCTTGGAGTTTGAAATTACCGAAGGTGTGTTAATGATAAGGCAGTCCTGTGTGGATGAACTGCTGTCGGCTTTGCACGCTTTGGGAGTGAAGTTGTCGATGGATGACTTCGGAACCGGGTATTCATCGTTAAGCTACCTCAGGCAATACGACTTTGATCTTCTGAAAATAGACCGCAGTTTCGTCAGTGGTATCACAGCGAACAAAGAGGATCGTGATCTAGTAACGGCGACCATCGCGATGGCTCACAGCTTAAATCTGGACGTTGTAGCCGAAGGTGTTGAAACGAGTGAGCAGCTTACACTTTTAAATGAGCTAGGTTGTGATGTGGCGCAGGGTTATTATTTCAGCAAACCCATTTGTTCACTTGAGATGTTGGCATTCAATTTAAAAGAACGCTTCAAGACCGATTGCTGAAACCGTGAGCTGAGCGCCCCATTATTAATGAGCTGGTTTTGCAGTGTGCGGTCGAGCCGGTGTTGGTTGGAGAACGGAATAGTGGTATTTTCGCGTTGTTGATTGGCCCGCTAATGCGATTTTTTAAGCCCCGCTCATACGAACTTCGTTTATGTCCGATGTACATGCCCTTGATGAATACTGGATGGCTCGCGCTTTGTCGCTGGCTGCTAAAGCGGCTCAGATCGATGAGGTTCCGGTCGGTGCGATTGTCGTTCGCGATGGCCGAGAGTTGGGGGTAGGTTATAATGCGCCTATTACCGGGTGCGACCCGACAGCCCATGCAGAGGTGCGTGCTTTGCGCGATGCCGCTGCCAGAGCAGGAAACTACCGGCTCAGTGGAGCTACGCTTTACGTTACTCTAGAGCCCTGTACCATGTGTGTAGGTGCTATCGTGCATAGCAGAGTAAGCCGCATTGTTTACGGTGCGCTAGAGCCTAAAGCCGGTGCCGTTGAATCGGCACGGCGGACCCTTGAGGAGCCTTTTCTCAACTGGCAAGTCGAGACGGTCGGTGGGGTTCTTGCCGATGAATGCGGGCGAATGATCAGTGACTTTTTCAGCCGCCGGCGGAATGAAATCCGTCGTCAGCGTAAACAATATTCAGGGAAGGAGTAATTCCGCGTGAAAGTACTTGTGACTGGCGGTGCCGGCTATATCGGCAGCCACGTTGTTCGTCAGCTGGCCGAGGCCGGCCATGACATCGTGGTGTTTGATAACCTGTCTACGGGCTACCGGTGGGCGGTGACGGCCGGTGAGTTAGTGGTAGGAGATCTTTGCGATGAAGACGCCGTTGAAGCGGTGTTCGCCGCTCACGATTTTGAGGCCATTTTGCACTTTGCAGCGAATATTGTGGTGCCTGAATCGGTCAGCAATCCCCTGAAGTACTACGGTAACAATACGCGGAACACTCTGAATCTGCTCAAGGCAATTGAGCGCCATAAAACACCATATATGGTGTTTTCATCGACTGCGGCGGTGTACGGAATGCCGGAACAGACGGTGCTAACGGAAGATTTGCCATTGGCCCCGATCAATCCCTATGGCGCATCGAAAATGATGAGCGAGCGGATGATCATGGATCTGGCCGCCGCTTCCAGCCTAAATTATGTGGTCTTGCGATACTTCAACGTTGCGGGTGCGAACCCGGATGGCCTGCTGGGGCAGGCAACGCCTGAAGCGACGCACCTCATCAAAGTGGCTTGTGAGTGTGTAACCGGACAGCGTCAAGGCATGAGTGTTTTCGGCACCGACTACGAAACCCGCGATGGCACCTGTGTGCGTGACTATATTCATGTAGAGGACCTGGCCAAAGCTCACGTGATGGCACTGAGTTACATGGCAGGAGGTGGTGAGTCTCAGGTACTTAACTGTGGCTATGGCAGCGGCTTCACCGTCAGCGAAGTGATCGATGTGGTGAAGGAAGAGTCCGGAGTCGATTTCCCCGTTGAAGAAACCGGTCGGCGAGCAGGCGATCCGGCAGCACTCATGGCAGATAATGCCAGAATCAAGCGAGTATTAGGTTGGCAGCCCGATTACGATGATCTCAATACCATCGTGCGAACTGCGTTGGCGTGGGAAAAGATCTGGCTTCAGAAAAAAGCGGCGAAATAACGCTTTAACCTATTGTTTTCGGGAAAGACTTCATGAAGATTACGATTTTTGGAACGGGTTATGTCGGTCTGGTGACGGGCGCCTGTTTGGCGGATGTCGGGCACGATGTGTTGTGCATGGACATTGATGAGGGCAAGATCCGCAAGCTCAAAAACGGGCAGATTCCCATCTATGAGCCGGGCCTTGAGTCGATCGTTAAACATACATTTGAAGCTGGTCGCTTATCTTTTACCACCGATGTTGAAGAGGCGGTTAGGCACGGCACTTTGCAGTTCATCGCGGTCGGTACGCCTCCGGATGAAGACGGTTCAGCAGACCTACAGTATGTGCTGGCAGTGGCGAAATCGATCGGCCAGTACATGGATGAATACAAAGTTGTGGTCGATAAGTCTACGGTACCCGTAGGCACCGGTGACAAGGTGAAAAGTGCGGTTCGTGCGCAACTGGACAAGCGCGGGCTTGAGCTGGAGTTCGATGTTGTCTCGAACCCAGAGTTTCTAAAAGAAGGTGCGGCCATTAACGACTTTATGAAGCCGGACCGCATCGTGATTGGCACCGACAGCGAGCAAGCGGCGGATTTGCTGCGTGAAGTGTATTACCCGTTTAACCGGAACCGAGATCGTATGATCTTTATGGATATCCGGTCCGCGGAATTGACCAAATATGCTGCGAACTCCATGTTGGCCACTAAAATCAGCTTCATGAACGAGATGTCTAATCTGGCTGAACGATTGGGTGCTGATATTGAAGCTGTCCGTCGCGGGATTGGTTCTGATCCGCGCATCGGCTACCACTTTATCTACCCAGGTTGTGGTTACGGCGGCTCCTGTTTCCCGAAGGATGTTCAGGCACTCGCCCGAACCGCCCGAGATTGCGATTACGAATCCAAATTGTTGAATGCGGTCGAAGCCGTGAATTACGCCCAGAAGCATGTGTTGTTTGACAAAATCAGTCACTACTTTCAGGGCGCTTTGGAAGGTAAAGTTGTCGCGCTTTGGGGCTTGGCATTCAAACCGAATACGGATGATATGCGTGAGGCGTCATCCCGAACGTTGATGGAAAGTTTGTGGAAAGTGGGTGCGAAGATTCAGGCTTTTGATCCGGAAGCGATGAACGAAACTCAGCGTATCTATGGCGACCATGACGGACTGACTTTATGCGGTACCAAAGAACAGGCACTGAAGGGAGCTGACGTGTTGGTGATTTGCACCGAGTGGAAAGAGTTCCGTTCGCCTGACTTTGATGCCATTGCCGGCACGCTGAAAGAGCCGGCAGTGTTTGACGGTCGTAATCTGTATGAACCAGAAATGCTAGAGCGTTATGGTCTCACTTATTACGCCATAGGGCGTGGTCAAAACCAGTTTCATTCGGCGAGCTGATTGAGGGCAAGCCATGTTTGAACTCCATGAACGACTCGCGGCCGACACCCATAGCTTGGGTCAGTCGGCTCTGTGCGAAGTGCGGTTAATGAACGATCGCACTTGGCCGTGGATTATTCTGGTGCCGGCTGTGTCTGGTATTCGGGAAATCTATCAGCTTACGGCCGATCAACAGATGCAATTGTTGAAAGAATCGTCGGCATTGAGTAAAGGGATGATGGAGCTCTTTGGGGGCGACAAGATGAACGTGGCGGCACTGGGTAATATGGTGCCGCAACTACATCTTCATCATATTGTCCGGTTTCAGGATGATCCGGCTTGGCCGGGGCCCGTATGGGGCGCGCAGGCATCAGTGCCTTACGGTGATGAAGAACTAAGGCGTGTCACTGAAAAGCTCCAGCCGGTCCTCGAGTTATTGGCGTTACCCTGTATCTGATTATTCCCGACCCTGTTGCCACTGAGCCAGGGTTTGGGATCCTACCAATATCATTCTCAGTTCGATTTTCAGTTTTGCCTTAAGCTCTTCACGCTCTTTGGGTGTGGCATCCAAGGCTTCCGCACCTTGATTGAACACCAGTGTGACCATGGCTTCAGCTACGATTCGGGCATCTGAAATTAGCTTGTTCTGTTCTTCTGCGAAGCGGCGCAAGTCAGCCGCCAATTCTGTAACAAAATGCTCGATCTCGGCTTTTACTGCGGTACGGAAAGGTTTGGACACACCGGTTCGCTCCCGCAACATCAAACGGAACAAGTTGGCGTTGTTGCCAAGGTACTCCATAAAGGTATCCACCGACGTGGAGATGGCACTTCCATCCCGCACGATGCGCTTCCGCGCTTGACGCATCAGTTGGCGAAGCGCAACGCCGCCTTCGTCCACGAGTGCCAGGCCCAATTCGTCCAGTTCAGAGAAGTGCCGGTAAAACGAGGTGGGGGCAATGCCGGCTTCACGGGCCACTTCGCGTAAACTCAAACTGCCAAAGCCCCGGTCTGCACTCAGTTGCGCGAGGGCGGCATCCATCAGTGCCCGTCGGGTTTTTAGTTTTTGCTCTGCTCTGGTGGCCAAAACGGCTGCTCCAATTGCGGCTAAAGACGGCCATTCTAGCCGCCTGTCTCCATAGAGTCATCAGAGTGTCTTAAATGCGTTCTTGTACGCCTGATTTTCGGCGTCATTGTGTTTATAATGGGCGGCTTTTCACCTTGTCCGCCGCCTGACGCGGGACACAACGCACACATTCAGACAGAAACTACGGGAACCGGTATGCGCAGTCATTATTGCGGTGGGATCAACGAATCTCACATTGATCAGGAAGTTACACTCTGTGGATGGGTACATCGCCGCCGTGACCACGGTGGGGTTATATTCCTGGATCTGCGGGACCGGGATGGCATTTCTCAGGTCGTTGTTGACCCGGATACCGAAGAAAGCTTTGCTCTGGCTGAAAAAGTTCGCAGCGAATACGTTGTCAAAGTAACCGGTCGCGTGCGTCGTCGCCCTGCCGGAACAGAAAACGACAATATGCCGACTGGTCAAGTGGAGCTGTTGGGTAAAGAGCTGGTTATTCTGAATGCTGCAGCCACGCCTCCCTTCCCGCTGGACGAGCACGTCGACGTGGGTGAAGACGTTCGCCTGCGCTACCGCTTTATCGACCTGCGTCGTCCGGAAATGATCAATCGCTTGCGTTTCCGCTCTCGGGTAACCAGCTACATTCGTAACTTCCTGGACAGCCGCGGCTTTATGGATGTGGAAACGCCCATCCTGACTCGTGCAACCCCGGAAGGTGCTCGTGACTACTTGGTGCCGAGCCGCACCCATGACGGTTCCTTCTTCGCGCTGCCTCAGTCTCCGCAGCTGTTCAAGCAGATGTTGATGGTGTCTGGTGTTGATCGCTACTACCAGATCGCCAAGTGCTTCCGAGACGAAGACCTTCGTGCAGATCGTCAGCCAGAGTTTACTCAAGTGGATATCGAGGCTTCTTTTGTTGATGAAGAAAGCCTGATGAACCTGAACGAAGACATGATCCGCACTCTGTTCAAAGACGTGCTGGACGTTGAGCTTCCTGAGTTTCCGCGCATGCCATACGCTGAAGCGATGCATCGCTACGGCAGCGATAAGCCGGATCTGCGTATCCCGCTGGAACTTCAGGACGTGAACGATCTGGTTGAAAGCGTCGACTTCAAAGTTTTCGCCGGCCCCGCCAAAGATCCAAAAGGCCGTGTGGCCGCGCTGCGTGTACCGAAAGGTGGCGAACTGAGCCGTAAGCAGATTGACGAGTACACCAAGTTCGTCGGCATCTACGGTGCTAAAGGTCTGGCTTACATCAAGGTCAACGAATTGGCCAAGGGCGTCGAGGGCTTGCAGTCTCCGATCGTTAAGTTCCTGGGTGACGACGTTGCCATGGCGATTATGGAGCGCGTAGGTGCGGAAGACGGCGACATTGTATTCTTCGGTGCTGATAAAACTACCGTTGTGAACGAGGCCTTGGGTGCACTGCGTATTAAGGTTGGCCATGACCTGAACATGCTGACCTGTGAATGGGCGCCCATGTGGGTGGTTGATTTCCCGATGTTTGAGGAAACGTCCGACGGCGGCCTCACGGCTATCCACCACCCGTTCACCGCACCTTCGTGCACCCCAGAAGAGCTGACGGCTGATCCGGCAAACGCTCTGTCACGTGCATACGACATGGTGTTAAATGGTACTGAGTTGGGTGGTGGTTCTATCCGTATCCACGACGGCGCTATGCAGGACACCGTATTCCGCATTCTGGGTATTGGTGAAGAAGAAGCCCGAGCGAAGTTCGGCTTCTTGCTGGATGCGTTGAAGTTCGGTTGCCCGCCACACGGTGGTCTGGCCTTTGGTCTGGACCGTCTGGTGATGTTGATGACCGGCTCTGCTTCTATCCGTGACGTAATCGCGTTCCCGAAAACCCAGAGCGCCACTTGCTTGATGACTCAGGCGCCAGGGGAAGTGGACGAGAAGCAGTTGAAAGAGCTGCACATCCGCTTGCGACGGTCAGCCAAAGCCGCTGATGGCGGTAAAGCTGAAGACAAAGCGTAAGTGTACACGACGAGAGGCGGCTTCGGTCGCCTCTTTGTTTTGGTGATCCTCTCGCAGAGTTGAGGGTAGTCGGATGCCAATCATTCTGGGCGTAGACCCCGGTTCCAGAATTACCGGTTATGGAATTATCCGAGTGGATGGTCGCCAGACCGAATATCTTGATAGTGGCTGCATCCGGGTGGGGCAAAAGCCCATGGCCGAACGGTTGCAAACCATCTTTCAGAGCCTTGCAGTGTTGATTGGTGAGTATCGCCCGGAAGAGTTTGCTATCGAGCAAGTGTTCATGGCGCGCAATCCGGATTCTGCACTTAAGTTGGGGCAAGCGAGAGGGGCGGCAATTGTCAGCGCAGCCAACAGCGGCTTGGCGGTTCATGAGTATTCTGCAAGGCAGGTTAAGCAGGCAGTTGTGGGGACTGGCGGTGCCGATAAGTCTCAGGTGCAACATATGGTTCAGGCGTTGCTGGGATTGTCCCGAAAACCGCAAGAAGATGCAGCTGATGCACTTGCCATTGCTCTGTGTCATGCCCACATGAATCAGAGCACACTGAAGCTTGCCGGAGTTGGCGGCAAAGTTCGAGGCGGTCGCGCCCGCCGACAATAAACAAAGATTGATGAAAGCCAGAGGAGACGGGCTTTGATAGGTCGTATTCGAGGTTTGCTGCTTGAGAAGACGCCGGGTCAGGCGCTGGTGGAATGCGCCGGGCTTGGCTATGAAGTCGATATTCCTTACACCACGTTCTTTCACCTGCCCGACACCGGCCAAGAGGTGACGCTCCATACCCATTTTGCTGTCCGTGAAGACGCACAAAGTCTCTTCGGGTTCACTTCTTTGCTTGATCGTAATCTGTTTCGGTTATTGATTAAGGTGAACGGCGTGGGGCCGAAAATGGCCATTGGTATTTTGTCAGGGCTGGATGCGCAGCAGTTTATTCAGTGTGTGGAAGCACGGGATGTCAACGCGCTGGTAAAGTTACCGGGCGTTGGCAAGAAAACCGCTGAGCGTTTGTTGATTGATATGACAGACCGCATCAAACAGTTGGAAGGGCTGTTCGCCCCTTCAATGCCGGGGCAATTGGTCGGCGGAGCAGTCAGCAGCTCGCCTGCAGCGGTACCGGACCCCCGGGAGGAGGCAGAAGCGGCCCTGATCGCGTTGGGCTACAAACCACAGGAAGCGGCAAAAGCCATCAGCAAAGTGGCAGAGTCAGGTATGAACAGCGAACAGTTAATAAGGCTTGCACTGCGAAACATGATTCCAGCCGGGTAAGCCCGGCTTTTTTGTGTCGTATGATGACACTAATGTGTATAGAGCTTAACGTGACTCAGCCCGAGCCCTTTGTACAATTAGGGCACATATAGCCAAGGGCGACCAGCAGGCACGTTGTTTATTCCCAGTAAGCGGATAATGCCATGATTGAATCGGACCGACTGATAACGGCCAAAGCCGGAGAATACGAAGAGGTGCATGATCGCGCCATCCGCCCGACGCTGTTGTCTGAATACGTTGGTCAGCCGACGGTGCGCGAACAAATGGAGATCTTTATCTCTGCTGCGCGGGCCCGTCAGGAAGCTTTGGATCACACCTTGATTTTCGGCCCGCCAGGCCTTGGTAAGACGACATTGGCAAATATCATTGCTAATGAGATGGGTGTTGCCATCAAAACCACTTCTGGGCCGGTGCTTGAAAAAGCAGGCGACTTGGCTGCGATGCTGACCAACCTTGAAGAAGGCGACGTTCTCTTCATCGATGAAATTCATCGTCTTAGCGCGGCAGTTGAAGAGGTGTTGTATCCAGCAATGGAAGATTATCAGCTGGATATTATGATTGGTGAAGGCCCGGCAGCGCGTTCGATCAAGTTGGATTTGCCTCCGTTTACTCTGGTGGGAGCGACCACTCGTGCAGGCCTGCTAACGTCACCGTTGAGGGATCGTTTTGGTATTGTTCAGCGCCTTGAATTCTACAATACCGCCGACTTGACTCATATTATTGCCCGATCGGCCCGATTATCGTCGGTAACGCTTGATGAGGGTGGCGCGTTTGAAATTGCTCGCCGTTCGCGGGGCACGCCGCGAATCGCCAATCGTTTGTTGCGCCGGGTGCGCGACTTCGCCGAAGTGCGTTCAGACGGTCGAATTACCGCCGAGATCGCCGATCAGGCGTTGAATATGTTGAAGGTTGATAGCCAAGGTTTCGATCACATGGATCGCCGGTTGTTATTAGCGATGATCGAAAAGTTTGATGGCGGCCCTGTCGGTGTGGAAAGTCTGGCGGCTGCGATTAGTGAAGAGCGAGGTACCATCGAAGACGTGCTTGAGCCGTTTTTGATTCAACAAGGGTACATGGTGCGGACCCAAAGAGGGCGTATGGTGACATCAAATGCCTATCAGCATTTTGGCGTGGTGCCGCCCAAGTCCGATAAAGAGAGCAATGGCTTTGACTGAGATGGCGAGAGCTCCGATTTTCGAATTACCGATTCGGGTCTATATAGAAGATACCGACGCGGGCGGGATTGTCTTTCATGCCAAGTACCTTCACTACATGGAGCGTGCCCGCACGGAATGGGTTCGCAGCCAGGGGGTAGAATTACGGGCAGGACTCGAGCAAAACGTTAGTTACGTTGTGCAAAAAATGACATTGCATTATGCGGCTCCGGCCAAGCTGGATGACCAGCTGCTGGTAACCGCCGAGCCGATTGCTTCGTCTAGAGTATGGATGACCTTTCGTCAGCAGGTGCTTAATGCCGATAGTCGGGCCGTGCTGTGTGATGCAGAGGTAAGGGTGGCTTGTGTGGCTCTGGATACCGGTAAGCCTCGGCGTTTGCCAGATAATATGAGTGTAATTTTGAAGAACGTGCTTTAATTAGCTGAAAACATAGAAACTTTTTGGGAGTGTACAGTGGGATCCGAACTATCAGTCTGGCATCTGATTGCGAACGCAGGGCTTCTGGTGCAGCTCGTCATGCTGTTATTGGTGATGGCTTCTGTCGTGTCTTGGGCGCTTATCTTTCAGAGGGTGAAGGTCTACCGCCAAGCGAAACAAGCTCAGTTGGCGTTTGAAGAGCGCTTCTGGTCTGGTATGGATCTCGGTCAGTTGTATAAAGATGTGAATGCCAACCCAACGCCGAATTCGGGTATGGAATCGCTCTTCCGGGCAGGCTTCAAAGAGTTTTCCAGGCTTCGTCAGCAAAGCCGTGATGCCGATGCCGTCATGGAAGGTACCCAGCGAGCGATGCGTGTTGCTTTCTCCCGAGAGCATGAGCGCCTGGATATGCACCTTCCGTTTCTGGCCACGGTCGGTTCTACCAGTCCTTACGTGGGGTTGTTTGGCACCGTTTGGGGCATCATGAACTCCTTCCGTGGTTTGGCCCAGGTGCAACAGGCGACTTTGGCAACGGTTGCTCCAGGGATTTCGGAAGCATTGATTGCGACAGCAATGGGTCTGTTCGCAGCGATTCCTGCGGTCATCGCCTACAACCGTTTTTCGACTATGTCTGATGCCCTCTTGAAGAACTATGAGACCTTCGCAGACGAATTCTCCAGCATTCTTCATCGTCGAGTTCATAATTCTGAACAGGCTGGCTCGTGATGGGTTCTGACGATAAAGGGAGAGTAGTTCGATGAAAAGTATGGGAATGATGTCCCGGGAACCGCGAAAGTCCATGTCGGAAATTAACGTGGTGCCCTACATTGACGTCATGTTGGTCCTACTTGTGATTTTCATGGTAACCGCACCTATGCTCACCCAAGGTGTGAAGGTGGATTTACCGGAAACGACGTCGGATCCGATCACTCAAGACAAAGACGTTGAAACCATCACCGTGTCGGTGGACAGCAATGGTGCTTATTTTCTGGAAGTGGGTGACGACAGCAGTGAGCCTATGTCTTTGGAAAACGTGCGGGCCCAGGTTTCAAAAATTTTGTCGCAACGTGCAAACGCAGAAGTGATGGTTCGTGGTGATGAATTTGTCGATTACGGCGTGGTTGTTCGTTTGATGGCGGAGCTTCAGGCCGCCGGTGCTTCTGGCATTGGCCTGATTACCGATGCACCTCAGGAACAGCCTTAATCAGGTGGCGGGATTGTTGTGAAGGGTCACGAACGGGACACGGTAAATAAAGACAGTATTTCATTGAAGTCGCCTGTAGCGATGTCGCTTGGGTTGCATTTGATGATTGTCGTGGTTGCGCTTGCGGGATGGTCATGGACCAATCCGGTGCAAGAGCCGGAGCCGCGTAGTATTTCTGCCAGGCTGATTAGCCCGGAGCCGAAACCGAGCCCTGTTGTTGATGAGCAAGATCAACGGGACGAGGCTGAGAAACGGGAGCAGGCTGCAGAGAAGCAGCGAAAAAAAGACGAGGCAGAGCGTAGAAAACAGCAGCAAGAAGCCGAACGTGAGGCGACTGAAAAAGCCGCTCAGGAAAAAGCTCGAAAAATAGAGCAAGAGCGCAAGCAACAAGAAGCTAAAGCTCGTGAAAAGGCTGAGCAGCAGGCACGCGCTAAAGAGGCTGCTCGTAAAAAGGCCGAAGCCGAAGCGAAAGAGCGTGAGCGCCAGAAGGCCGAGCAGGAACGAAAGCGCCAAGAGGCCAAACGCAAAGCCGAGGAAGAGAAAAAACGCCAAGAAGAGCAGCGCCGCGCAGAAGAGGCGGAGCGTAAGCGTAAAGAAGAGCAGGCTCGGAAAGAGGCCGAACAAAAGCGCAAGGAAGCCGAGCGCAGGCTGAGAGAGCAGCAGCTCAATGCGCTGGCGGATGAGGCCGAGAAGGCTCGTGAAAGTGAAGCGCGTCGCCAGCGTGAAGCGGCTGCAGCCAAGGCCCGGGATGCGCAAATGCTGAGCGACAGTGAAAAGTACCAAGCGTTGATTCGTGATCGCCTGGCACAGGCTTGGTATCCGCCGGCGTCAGCGACCGAAAACATGGTAGCGCGGCTGCAGATAACGTTGCTGCCGACCGGTGAGTTGCAAGGTGTCACGTTAGTCAGTAGCAGCGGTAATACTGCGTTTGATAACTCGGCGCTGAGCGCTGTGCGCTCTCTGAACCGATATCCCGTGCCGGGCGACAGAGATACGTTCGAGCGATATTTCCGACAGTTTACGATTGAATTCAACCCCAAACGGTTGCGGTGAGGCTGAATATGTTTAAGAACAGAAACTCGAAGAGACGATTGGGAAAACAAAACCTAACCGTGATCAGCTGCTTGTTGGTTATGTGTTTTGTTGCATCGAGTGCTCGAGCTGAATTACTGATTCGCATCACCGAAGGCGCAAACTCGGCGATTCCGGTGGCTGTCGTTCCTTTCGCGGAAAGCGGGGCCATGCCAGCCGGGGACAAGATCAGCAGCATTGTGCAGGCCGATTTGACCATGAGCGGTGAGTTCAAACCGCTGGATCCTTCCAAAATGTTGAGCCTGCCGTCTGAGCGTTCCGAAGTATACTTCCGTGACTGGCGCATGCTGGGGCAGCGCTATGTTTTGGTTGGTCAACTGACTAGCAATAATGGGAAAGTGGAGGCGCGTTACGAGCTTTTCGATGTGAATCGCGAACAGCGGATTTTGGGCGAAACTGCCGCAGCGCCGGCCGGAAATGTACGTTCTCTAGCTCATCACATTAGTGATCGCGTGTATGAGGCGATTACCGGCGAGCCTGGAGCCTTCTCCACTAAGTTGGCTTACGTCACGCTCTCGGGCACCGGCAAGAACAGCGTCTATCGTTTACACGTTAGTGATATTGATGGTCAACGTTCCAAGGTACGCCTGGAAAGCGATGAACCCATTTTGTCGCCCTCATGGTCGCCGGATGGCAAGAAGCTAGCTTACGTGTCTTTCGAGACTGGTAAGCCGGTTATCTACATTCACGAGTTGGGTACCGGCAAGCGCTCAAAAGCCGCGGATTTCCCCGGACTGAATTCCGCTCCCGCTTGGTCGCCCGATGGCAAGTCGCTACTAATGACGTTGTCCAAAGACGGTAATGCCGAGGTGTATGAAAAGAATCTGACCAGTGGTCAGATCACAAAGCTGACCAATCATTGGGCCATTGATACCGAGGCTGCCTGGGATCACTCGGGGAAGGGTGTGTTCTTTACCTCTGATCGGTCAGGCGGACCCCAGATTTATTACATGGAACGCCCCGGGGCGGAAGCGCGCAGAATTACCTTTGGAAGTCGTTACAACGCTCGAGCGCGTCCAGATTCCAAAGGCGAATACGTTTACTACGTGCATCAACGGGAGCGATCATTCCACATTGCACGCCGCAATTTGAAAACTGATGAAGAGTCAATTGTTACACGTACCGGAACAGATGAATCTCCCAGTGTGTCGCCGAACGGCCGTATGCTGATCTATGCCACTGAACAAGGTGGCAAAGGGGTGCTGACGGTGGTTTCCGCTGATGGCGGTGCGGCTTACAGTTTGCCCGCCTCAGAGGGTGAAGTAAGAGAACCTGCTTGGGGTCCGATTACACGCTAATCGCCTTATAGCCAAAAAATGTCAATGTCACGAAGAGAAGGAAGGTAGTTATGAAAGTGTCTGCACAAAACAAAGCATTTGCGATGTTGTTGTCTTTTGGTCTGGTTGCGGGTTGTAGCTCGACTGGCGACACCATGGAAGACGGAGAGTACGGTTACGATTCCGGCTCAGACGTTGCTGCGATTGATCAAGAAGGCGGTTCTACTGTTTACGGCGGTGAAGACGGTGAGGGTGTTTCCTCTTCGGTTCTAAGTGATGAAGAGCGCGCCGAAGCTCGTGCGAAAGCAGAGCAAGAAGCTTTGCGTAACATCACAACCTTCTACTTCGATTTCGACACCTCCGAGATTAAGCAAGAAGCCCGCAACGCGCTCGTAACCCATGCTCGCTTCCTGTCTAGCAACCCGCGCCAGCAAGTACGTCTTGAAGGTCATGCAGACGAACGCGGCAGCAAGGAATACAACCTTGCTCTGGGCGAACGTCGTGCCAAAGCCGTTGAGCGCTTCCTTGTTGTGAATGGTGCTTCACGTGGCCAGATCGAAACCGTAAGCTATGGTGAAGAGAAGCCGGTGGTTCGTGGCTCCAGCGAAAGCGCTTATGGCCAGAACCGTCGCGTTGAGCTGATTTTCAAGTAATGAACGTTAATAAACGGACTGACCCATGAGACAAACACTCATGGCGGCCGTGCTCATCCCGCTAGGCTTCGGTCTGGCGGGAGCAGTTGCTGCACAGTCGTCGACGCCTGCATATCAGAATACCGCATCAGAAGCCCAGCGTAAGGCTGGCAACAGCCAGGCAACGGCCGAGTTGTTTTATATGATTCAACAGCTTCAGGGCGATGTACGGCGGCTTCAGGGAACGGTGGAAGAGCAGCAGTACGAAATCCGGAAACTGCAGCAGCAAGGAAGGGATCGATACGTCGACCTCGACCAGCGAATACTCGATTTGTCGAAAACATTGGAAGAAAAGGCTTCGTCATCAAGTGGTGAAGCAAGCGGCCCTGGGTCATCGACGGCCAAGCCGGAAGTGCGTAAATATCGAGCGCCAGATGCGGAGGAACGGCAAACCTATAATCAGATTATCGATCTGATCCGCAATCAAAAGGCCTACGACGATGCGATTACTCAGCTATACGAGTTCGTTGATCAGTACCCGGAAGGCGACTTAACCGTTAATGCCTATTATTGGCTGGGTGAAGTGTATCTGGCTAAACCTCAGCTTGAGCAAGCCAAGCAAGCTTTTACGATCGTGGCTACCCGCTATGATGATCATCGTAAAGCGGCCGATGCGGTATACAAACTAGGTGTGACGCTCGACAAGTTGGGTGAGAAAGGCGAAGCTAAACGTCGAATGCAGATGGTGGTGGATCATTACCCGGATTCCAGTGCAGCCGATCTGGCTCGAAAGTTTCTAGGTGAAGCGTGAAATTGTTCGCATAACCACCAAGTTGATCGGTGTTTAGTCAGTATCTGAAAAAAATCAAAAAACCCTGAAAAAGGGGTTGATCAGCACAAAAATATCATTAATATACGCGTCTTCATTGGGTCGTTAGCTCAGTTGGTAGAGCAGTTGGCTTTTAACCAATTGGTCGATGGTTCGAATCCATCACGACCCACCAATTACAGAGCACCGGATTTTTCCGTTGTTCGTCGGGTGAAAAACCGGCAATACCAGTTATGGGTCGTTAGCTCAGTTGGTAGAGCAGTTGGCTTTTAACCAATTGGTCGATGGTTCGAATCCATCACGACCCACCAACATAGCAAAGCCGGACTAGTGGTTTTGCTAGAAAAAAGAGCCTTCGGGCTCTTTTTTTTTGCCTGCAGTTTTTGGGGAGATGTCTCACTGTCCTCAATTCAAATGGGGAAGTGATATACTCGGCCTGTAACGTTCAACGCAGAGATCCATCAATGACACGAGCGCAAGACCGCATCCTTGTTCAGGAACACCTGGCTCATGCCGCTGAGCCTAAGCCTCTCAGCACTAACGAGAAAGCCGAGCTTGAGGCCCGCATCAAACAGGTACTTTTAGACAAAGATGCTGTGCTGGTTGCTCATTACTATACCGACCCTGATATCCAGCGATTGGCTGAAGAAACGGGCGGCTGTGTGGCTGACTCTTTGGAAATGGCGCGTTTCGGTAACCAGCATTCAGCCACGACCGTGGTCGTGGCCGGTGTCAGGTTTATGGGCGAAACAGCGAAGATTCTAAACCCTGAAAAACGCGTGTTGATGCCAACGCTTGAAGCGACCTGTTCGCTAGACGTTGGTTGTCCCGCAGACGAGTTTTCAGATTTCTGTGATCAGCACCCCGATCGCACCGTGGTCGTGTATGCCAACACCTCTGCGGCCGTTAAGGCGAGGGCAGACTGGGTAGTCACCTCAAGCTGTGCACAGGCTATTGTAGAAGACCTGGATGCCAAGGGAGAAAAGATTCTCTGGGCACCCGACAAGCATTTGGGTCATTACGTACAGAAAACAACCGGCGCTGACGTGCTCTTGTGGGACGGTTCCTGCATCGTGCACGAAGAATTCAAGTCGAGAGGGCTTGAAGATTTGAAAGCGCTGTACCCTAATGCTGCGATTTTGGTGCACCCCGAGTCACCTGACGCAGTCGTCGAAATGGCTGACGTGGTGGGCTCAACATCGCAGTTGATCCATGCGGTACAGAGTATGCCGAATGAAGAATTTATTGTGGCCACTGACAACGGCATCTTCTACAAGATGCAGCAGTTGGCCCCAAATAAAACACTGATTGAGGCACCGACAGCTGGGAACGGCGCTACATGCCGGAGCTGTGCACAATGTCCCTGGATGGCGATGAACGGTTTGGAGAACCTGCTTCATGTGCTTGAAATCGGTGATCAGGAAGTGCACGTCGACCCGACCCTTCGTGAAGACGCCTTGCGCCCTCTCAAACGCATGTTGAATTTCACGAAAGGTATGAACCTCAAGGCGGCTGGTAACGCCTCTTGATGGGTTGGTAGGTCCTGATCAGGATCTGTTGGCTTGCTGAATGCGGCTGGCGATTTCGCTCAGCCGTTCGCTAACCACCTGTCTTTCCGAAGAGCCCGCAGGCAGTTTCTCCTGAGCTTGCCTCAGCTGGCGCTGAGCGGACCGGTAGTCCCCTCGCAAGGCATCGTATTCCGCTCTCGCTCTATGAACGCCGACGATGTTTCTTGCCATGCCTTCAGCTTCCGCAAGCCGGAGCCAAATCTGGTCGCCGGAAGGGCGCTGGCGGGTCAGTTCTTTTAAATAACTGGCGGCTGCAGAGCCATTGCCATCCGCAATCTCAAGCCCAGCTAATGCCCAGGTGATCGGGTAATTACTTGGGTTTCTTGATAGTGCTGTTTTCAGAATGTCTCGGGCATCTTCGTAGCGCTTTTGCTCGGTATAGACTTCAGCGAGAGATACTTGGAACGTAATGCGCCCCGGATTTTTCGATAGAAGCTCCCGCAGAATGCTTTCAGCTTTATCCAGTTGCTTGTTTTCTTTATAAGCCACGGCAAGTCCGTAGCGTATCGCATCGTTCTTTTTAACGTCGTCTCGATTCAAGTACGACTCGAATATCTCGACAGCCGATGCGGGAGTGTTGGCGTAATGAACCTGCAAGCGGCTGCGCATCAGGTGGTATTCCTGACTGTCGTGCACCGTCTTGCTGGGGTATTGCTCAGCCCGATTTTGCGTGTCGGAGACACGGCTCTGTGTCAGCGGGTGGGTTGAGAGATATTCCGGCATCTTGTTCCCTTGCAGGCGGTTCTGCCGCATCATGATTTCGAACATCTCGGGCATGCCTCTTGGGTCAAGACCGGCATTGGCGAGAATGTCCAGGCCCACACGGTCGGCTTCCTGTTCATGAGCCCGGCTGTAGGACAGCATGTTTTGAATGGCCATAGCCTGTGTGCCCGCGATAGCGGCTATACCAATGTCAGATTGGGTGACGGCAGAGAGGATGATGCCGGCGATCATGCCAGCCAATGTTAACGGTGTGCTGGTTTCCTGTTGCTCCATGCGCCGCGCAAAGTGGCGTTGGCTCAAGTGAGCCAATTCGTGTGCGAGTACCGAAGCAAACTGTTGTTCTGTAGTGGCATTAAGAAAGAGTCCGCCATTTACTCCAACCACACCCCCCGGCACAGCGAACGCATTAAGTGCGGGGCTGTCGATGAGAACAAGCTTGAGGTTTCTATTATCCAGAGGGGCGAACGGCACCAACCGATAAATCACGTTGTTTAAGTAGTCATACACCAAGGGGTCTTGCACCTGCGGCGCCGACCGCCGAATAGAGGTCATCACCTGCTCGCCAATGCTGGCCTCCTGTTGGCCGGCTATCAGCCCACCACTGCCGCCAAACGAGGGCAAGGGTGTTGAGTCAGCCTTTACCGCGGGTGTTACGAGAAACGCTGTGAACAGGGCGGCCGCACTAAAAAGCGTAAAGGTGCGGCGATTGGTGCGAAGGAGCGTCATGAACTTTGATGTTGCCTCAACAAGAGTGTGTGGGTTTGCTGCAAACGGCTCTATGGTGCTTCGTGCACGGGGCCCGGGCAGTATTACCAACTGTTTTGATGCATTAGAGTAACACTGTCGGCATAATGCTTGCCCATTGTTGAATGAATATTAATGGTGTTTCCCAAGATGGCTGACAGAACTCTGGATGCAAGTGGGCTTCGTTGTCCGATGCCGCTACTGAAAACCAAGTTAGAGCTTAATGCAATGGCCTCCGGTGAGCGTTTGGAAGTGATCGCTACGGATGCTGGGTCAGCACGGGATATTCCTGCCTATATAAAATTATCCGCTCACGAACTCCTTAGCAATAAGGAAGATAACGGTGAATACCGGTTCGTGATAGAGTGCGGCGGATAATCGTCGGAGCGTTTCATGATCAGAGTCTTGCGAGATCTCGCGAATAAATACTTTTCGGATGAAGAGGCGGTGGTGCTGTTTCTCATCTTGTTGGCGGGCACCGTTTTTATTGTGTGGTTCGGGGCGATGCTGGCACCGGCTATTGCTTCCTTGATTGTTGCCTTTATTCTGCAAGGGTTGGTGCTCAAACTGCAACGGTGGGGTGTGCCTGACTTTGTGGCGATCATCAGTGTATTTCTGATGTTTCTCGGAGTGCTGGTGGGCTTTCTCTTCGGCTTGCTGCCACTGATTTGGTCACAGGTGTCGAATCTCGCGAAAGAAGCGCCACGAATCATTCGCGAGCTCCAATCGTATCTGGAGGTCTTGCCCGACGAGTATCCGCATTTGGTCTCCGCTGAGGCGGTCAACGCAGTGTACCAGCAGGTTTCTACGGAAGTGGCTCATATAACCCAGTGGCTGGTGTCGTTCTCGCTATCCAGCATACCGGACCTCGTCGCGCTTCTAATCTATATGGTCTTGGTGCCCATTCTGGTGTTCTTCTTCCTGAAAGATCGGGAATTGCTGGTGAGCTCGTTCGCGCGGTTATTGCCAAAGCAACGTCCGATGATGATTGGCATCTGGCGTGAGGTGAACATGCAGTGTGCCAATTATGTCCGAGGCAAAGCGCTGGAAATCTTAATCGTGGGCTCTGCGACCTACATCGCGTTTAAAGTCTTGGGCATGCCTTATGCGGCTTTGCTGTCGTTGTTGGTGGGGATTAGCGTGGTGATTCCGTACATTGGCGCGGCGGTGGTCACCATTCCGGTTGCGGTGATTGGGCTGTTTGCGTTCGGTTGGGGCAGCCATTTTATTTGGGTGATGGTGGTATACGGCATCATCCAGGCGTTAGACGGTAATGTGTTGGTGCCGGTGTTGTTTTCGGAAGTGAACAACCTGCACCCGGTTGCGATCATTGTCGCGGTTTTGTTTTTCGGTGGTGTGTGGGGGTTGTGGGGTGTTTTCTTTGCGATACCGCTGGCAACCATGCTGAAGGCAATATTCGCAGCTTGGCCGGTGAAGAATGTGGCTTCCCCACCGGCAGCGGAGGGCTAGGCTTATAGAGCTTTGACGGCGTCTAGTACCTCATCGGCGTGGCCTTTTACTTTAACGCCGCGCCATTCTTGACGGAGTACACCTTCCTTATCAACCAGGAAGGTGCTTCTTTCAATGCCCAAATGCTCTTTGCCATAAAGCTTTTTGAGCTTAATAACATCAAAAAGCTTGCACAGGTCTTCGTCTTTGTCTGAAATCAGGTGAAACGGGAACTCGTACTTGGCACGAAAGTTCTCGTGTACACGCAAGCTGTCGCGGGAAACACCGAATATTTCAGTGTCCAGAGCCGAGAATTGCTCCATGCGATCACGAAAATCTTGGCCTTCGGTGGTGCATCCGGGGGTGTTGTCTTTCGGATAAAAGTAGATAATAACGTTTTTACCCTTAAGGCCAGCCAGGGTAATTGATTGATCACCGGTGGCCTGGGCCTGAAAATCGGGTACAGGCTGATTCAATGCTACGGATGACATGACATCTCCTTTAATTCCCTTGTGTCAGTTCGAGCCCAACATTACCATATCGGTTTAATTCGGACGGAGTTTTTATGATTACGGGTAGCCTCGTCGCACTAGTTACGCCCATGCATCCCAATGGTGATATTCACTGGGAAGATTTGGACAAACTAGTGGACTTTCATATCGAAAATGGCACTCATGGCATTGTGGCTGTGGGCACCACTGGTGAGTCCGCCACTTTGGACCCGAAAGAGCATTGTCGGGTGATCGGCCATATCATAAAACGAGTGGACGGCAGGATCCCTGTGATCGCCGGTAGCGGCGGTAACAGTACCCGGGAAGCGATCGACCTGACCACAGAAGCCCATAAACTAGGTGCGGATGCGTGTTTGTTGGTTGTGCCGTATTACAACAAACCAACTCAGGAAGGCTTGTATCAGCATTTCAAAGCCATCGCAGAAGCTGTGCCAGCTATGAGCCAAATTGTATACAACGTGCCCGGGCGTACCGCCTGCGATATGTTGAACGAAACGGTTCTGCGTCTTGCTGATATTCCCAATATTGTCGGCATCAAAGATGCAACCGGCAATATCCCTCGTGGAATCGAGTTGATTGAAGGCTTGGCCGGGCGCTTGGCCGTCTACTCCGGAGATGACGCCACGGCAGCAGAACTCATGCTCGCGGGCGCTAAAGGGAATGTGTCAGTTACCGCTAATGTCGCGCCAAAGGGCATGTCACAGTTGTGTGAGGCCGCAATCGCCGGGAATGAAGAAGAGACCCGCCGGCTGAACGAGCTATTGACCCCCTTAAACCACAAGCTGTTTCTGGAAGCGAACCCGATTCCGGTTAAATGGGCTCTGCAGCATATGGGCGTAATTGGTGAAGGGATTCGTCTGCCGCTGACTCCGCTCAGCGAGAAGTTCCACGGTGAAGTGGAAGACGCACTCAAGGCTTCAGGTGTTCTCTGAGGCCAACTCCTTTTCTCCTCAACCGGAGTAACCCGATGCAGGTTCCTGGAAGAACCCGTTACAAACTTGTATCTCTAGCCCGGCCTGTTGCCGGGTTTGTGTTTGCTGGCACGCTGGCTGGTTGTGGCTTTTTGCCCGATCGTTCCGAAGATTATGTCAATGCACCTGAAGGTACGCCCATTGTGGTGCCTGCCGGCTATGATAATTCCCGTCTTGGCGAAGCCATGCCCATTCGCAGCATTCGCACGGATGATTCCCGCCGAATGTACCCATCTACCATTCCCCGTCCTCCCGATATGACGTCCGATATTCTCGACGAGAACTACGTTATCGAAGAATTGGACGGCCGATTGTGGTTGCTCGTAAACGATGTGCCTGGGCGTTTATGGCCAGCAGCGAGTGCGTGGATGAGTCAAGCTGGTTTGGGTGTTGCCCACGACAGCCCACAGTTGGGCGTTTTGCAAAGCGAACTGGCTAACTTCAGCATAGCGGCCCGTACTCTGCTCGAGTTGGATAACGCTCCGGCTGCGACTGAACCGAAGGTGCTTGTTCAGTTAAGGCTAGCGCCTGGTATTCGTCGTAAAACGACGGAAATTCGTGCTCAGGTATTGGAATTCGATGAAGGGCCAGAGGGCTTGGTCGCCTGGAACCCGGATTCAACTGATAATGAACCATCGAAAGCGCTTCAGAAAAAACTCTTGGGTGAGTTGGCGGAGTTTTTGAAACAGAAAGAGGACAGTAAATCGTTCTCCAGGGCGGCTTCAGACATGGTGGCTAAGCCACTGGTTCGTTTGATTTCGGAAAACGAGCAGGCAAAAGCTGTTGAGGTCGAGTTGGATTACGGCCGAACATGGGCTGAGGTGAATCGATCACTTGAAGAAATTGGCGCGAATATTGTCGATATTGATCGCAGCGCCGGTTGGGTTCAGGTGAATTTTCGCACTGAAGACGAACGTTCGCCCGGCTGGTTTTCTTGGTTCAGCGACGACGAAAAGCTCATTCATACCCACACGGTAACAATCAGCCAGGCAGCCCCTGCCATGGCGGTTACGGCCGAGCGCGTTGACACCTATAATGGTGAGCAAACCAGTGCCGACCTGCTTACCAAACTGTTTGAACATCTGTACTGATTAACGGGGCGGCCGGGCAGGCTGCCGACCGTTTGGAGACTCTAATGGAAAAGCGCGAAGAACTGTATGCGGGCAAGGCAAAATCTGTTTACCGCACCGATGACCCCAATCGTTTCGTTTTGGTATTCCGGGACGACACGTCTGCCTTTGACGGCGAGAAGAAAGAACAGCTTAACCGCAAAGGCATGGTAAACAACAAATTCAATGCCTTCGTGATGGAAAAGCTTGAAGCGGCCGGCGTGCCGACTCACTTTGAAGGACTGTTATCCGGCACCGAATCTTTGGTCAAAAAACTCGATATGATTCCGGTTGAATGCGTTGTGCGCAACGTCTCTGCTGGCAGCCTGTGCCGTAGAATTGGTGTGGAAGAAGGTGTTGAGCTGAACCCACCAACCTACGAGCTGTTCCTGAAAGATGATGCCTTGCACGACCCTATGGTCAACGAATCTTTGGCGGTGAGCTTCGGTTGGGCGTCAGAAGCCGAACTGGCGCAGATGAAAGAATTGACCTACAAAGTGAATGACGTGCTCAAAACTCTGTTTGACGAGGCTGGCATGCTGCTGGTTGATTACAAACTGGAATTTGGCCGCAGTGAAGGCAAGATTGTATTGGGTGATGAGTTCAGCCCGGATGGCTGTCGTATTTGGGATAAGGAAACCCGCAAAAAGATGGATAAAGACCGGTTCCGCCAGGGGCTGGGTAGCGTGATCGAAACCTACGAAGAAGTAGGTCGTCGTCTCGGCATCAGTTTTGACTGATCACTACAATAAAAACCTAAACGACAGGTGTTTGTTATGCGTAAATTGATGATTGCCGTGGGTGGTTCTTTGGTACTTGCTGCTCCTTTGGCCTGCGCCGACGTAGTAGGCGCAGGCGCAAGTGTTAGCTACTGGAACTCGGATTTTTCCGGAGACGTGGTTAACAAAGGAGACGTTGTCGATATCGACAAAGACCTCAATATGAGCAGCGACGGCAACGCCAATTTTACCGCTAACTTTGAGCACCCAATTCCGGTACTGCCCAACGTGCGGTTGAACTACACCGGTATTTCTCAGAGTGGTCGGGGCGAGATTGGCCTCGCGGAGTTTGACGGAATTGGTGTTGGCGCTGACGTCAAATCTGACCTCGACATCGAGCAACTCGATGCGACCTTCTATTACGAAGTGTTGGACAACTGGGTGAACTTGGATCTAGGCCTGACGGCGCGGAAGATGGATGCTGAGCTTATCGTGCGAGATACAGCTTTCGGCGGCAGAGTCAGTAAGACTTCTGTAGATGCCGTTTTGCCCTTGGGCTACGCCGCTGTTCGCTTCGACCTACCGTTCACCGGCGTGTCCGTGGGTGGTGAAGGCAACGTGATTTCCTACAGCGGTGATTCATTGTACGACGTCAATGTTTACGGTCAGTTCGATGTGGCGGTACTGCGCCTGCGCGCCGGCTACCGTGAGATGGCCATTGATTATGAAGACGACGACGATCGGCTGGATGTGAAGCTATCCGGCCCGTTTGCAAGTATTGGCGTTGACTTCTAAGTAGACGAACAGGCGCCTCCGGGCGCCATTTTTTTGGAGAGCAGATTTTGAAAATCCTGGTAACGGGCACTGCCGGTTTTATCGGCTCGCACCTGGCTCATCGGCTGTTGGATCGCGGTGATGAAGTGATTGGTGTGGACAACGTTAACGACTATTATGACGTCAACCTCAAGGAAGCGCGATTGGCGCGGTTGTTGGATAAGCCGGGCTTCACCGAAGTGCGCGAAGATGTCGCTAATCGTGAAGCAATGGAAGTTCTGTTCCGCGAGCACAAGCCTGAGCGGGTTGTGCATCTGGCGGCGCAAGCCGGTGTTCGTTATTCATTGGAAAATCCCCATGCCTACATCGATGCTAATTTGGTGGGCTTTACCAATATATTGGAAGGCTGCCGTCACAACGACGTGAAGCATCTGGTGTATGCCTCCAGCAGCTCGGTATACGGTGCCAACGAAACCATGCCGTTTTCAGTGCATGACAACGTGGATCACCCGTTGAGCTTGTACGCCGCATCCAAAAAGGCTAATGAGCTGATGGCTCACACCTACAGCCATCTTTACGACATGCCGACCACCGGTTTACGGTTCTTTACCGTTTACGGCCCTTGGGGGCGCCCGGATATGGCGTTATTTATATTCACCAAGAAGATTCTGGCGGGCGAACCGATTGATGTATTCAATCACGGTCAACACCGCCGAGATTTCACCTACATCGATGACATCGTTGAAGGCGTAATCCGCACCCTGGACCATGTAGCCGAACCAAACCCGGAATGGTCAGGCGCTCAGCCAGACCCAGGTACCAGCAAGGCGCCGTACCGCATCTACAACATAGGTAGCAATAACCCGGTCGAGCTATCTCGGTTTATTGAGATCATTGAGGAGCGGGTGGGTAAGAAAGCTCAGAAGAATTTGCTGCCGCTGCAGCCGGGTGATGTGCCGGCTACTTACGCCAACGTTGATGATCTGATCAACGATGTGGATTATAAACCTGCAACGCCGGTTGAAGAGGGCATTGCTAACTTCGTGGACTGGTATCGGGACTTCTACAAAGTCTGATTTCGCCTCGAGTCCCGCGTAATAAAAAACGGCCGACAATTATGTCGGCCGTTTTTTTAACTCCAGGGTAATCTCAAGCAACGACTGCTTTACGGCGCGCTCGTAAACCGATTCCCAACAGGCCTAGGCCGATAAGAGCCAAAGATGAAGGCTCAGGTACCGAGGTGGATGGCTGGCATGCCGGATCATTTGGATTGAGTTGGCAGAAATCCAGTGTTTCCTGCAGTTTCTTGTTTGCGAAGTCAGTGACGAACTGCTGAACAACATTCTGGTCATTGGTGTTAAACAGGTTCAGGTCGAACACTGTGCCACCGTGATCAGTGATCAAATCTGTATAAGAATTCTTAGTGCTTGTTCCTCTAAGTACACCATTGTACAGCGCGTTGTTGCTGGTCAGTAGGCCATCCAGAATGCTCTCTGAAACGGCTTGACCACCTACAGCTCCTCGGGAAGCGAAGTCGCCATTGGATGGTTCGTCGGTCAAGATGATGATGTTCTTGACTGCATTGCCGCGGAAAGAGAACAGGTCTGTTTGGTTGTCTAATTCGTTGAGTGCGAACGCCGTAGCTGTGTAGCCTGGTTCTGATCCGCCGTTGGTTAACAGACCTTGAGCTGCCGTCGAGAAGTTATTGGCATCGGTGAAATCGGTGATCATTCGGGGCGCGGGTGATCTGCTTCCGTACCCTACCAGTCCATACTGCGCATCAACTTGGTTGGTTCCTGTCAGGATACTGGCAAATAACCCAATGTTGTTCCTTAGGTTAGTTTGAACATTACCCATAGAGCCAGATTCATCGACAACAAATACGATGTCACTGAGAATGGGGGCCGCCTGCACGGGTGATATCGCGATGGAGGCCCCTAACAGAAGCCCTGAGAATAGCTTTTTGATATTCATGGTTGGTTCCCTCGTTCCATTTTATTCGAAATCGCCCGTTATTCGTTTGAGCGTAAGGGAACAAAAGGCATGCTGCGTGCCATGTTTTTGGTGGTTATTTTTATACTTTAAAACAGCGTGTTATGAAGGCGTTGATGCAGACAGTGAGAATGACTGTATAAAAAGCTGACAAACTTAAGGCTGCATTCTTGGCCTTAGTTGTTGACCGACGGCTCGCATTTGAGGGTAAAGCGAACAGGGTGCTTTTGTAACGGGCAATCAAAGGCAAGGTATTTCGCGACTAGCTGGAGACCTGATGGGGCTTTGGTGCCATAAAGCCGATCGCCCACAATCGGATGTCCGACCTCCGCTAGATGGCGCCGTATCTGATGTTTTCTGCCTGTGTCTATTTTGACTTCCACGAGTGTTGTGTTCGTTTCCGAATCGACGTTAATGGTCTTGACGTGACTTACCGATGCTTTGCCATCAATAGGGGCGTCAATTTTAGTATCTTGAGCGAGCAGTTGTCCGGTAACCCGTGCCCGATAGATTTTGGTCATGGCCCGGCTTGAAAACAGGGTAGAGAGGGCAGCTGCGGCCTTGCCATCATGGGCAACAAGCATTAATCCTGCGGCATCCGCATCTAGGCGGTGCACTAAAAAGCAAGATCGGTTCAGTTGAAGTTCGGCGAGGCGGAGCAAGCTGCAATGATCCCCCCATTGGGATCCTTGAGATAACAGCCCATGGGGTTTATTCCAGACACTGTAACGACCTTTATCCTCAATGAGCGTTGGAGTTTCTGGCTCGCGGGCCAACACGGTGTCATCATAAAACAGCTCAATCCTAGTTCCCGGTTGTAATTCCCGTTTGGCTTTCCGCAGCCGCACGCGTTTGCCCTTCTGCAGCCACCAGCAAGCCCCTTTCGCCATTGCGTCTTTTATACGCTGCTTCGGCAGACCGGAGGCCGGCGCAAGTGCATCCACGGCGGTTTGAGCGGAATCAACGGTGATATCAATCTGTTTGCGCATCGGGGGGTCCAGGAGGCTGCGGATGTCAGGGCAATGGTACGAAGCTACAGAACGCGGGACAAGTGGTTTCGTGCTGCGGGACTGAGTTAACCAATCGAAGGGCAGGGTGTACACTGAATATAGAATTTTCAGAGGAGAATGAAAATGCCGCTCATAGGATGGTTGTTTATATTAGCTGCGATTGCCATGGTGGTTGGTAGCCTGTTATTCCTCAGAGACAGTGCCAATATGCAAATCCCGGAAGAGAAGCTGGAAAAAATCCGCGCTCGAAAAGCTCAGCTCGAGAAAGAAGAACGAGAAGAGGAAAAGCGGGATGGATAGTTTTAGAGGCCAGCCAGTAACACATAACTCTGGGCGAAATAGAAAGCCCAGTCGTAATAGTAGTAAGGATCCAAGTATTTGGTTTCAAGCAACTCAGGGTGGTCTGCGATCACTGCCAAGGCCATGATTCCCGCTGCACAAGTACACTTTTTCCCAGTTCCCACGCTTAACTCCTTCTAAGCGGCACGTTTTTATTCCGAGATATGCGATCAACAGCTACATATTTAAGAGTGCTTACGACAAGGATAGTAGGCGTTGGGCGGGTCACCAGTTTTTTGTGCTGTTCTTACACCGCACCGAAATGGAGATGTGGAGGGGGTAGGCTGTTAAGAGTAGGGGGAATAGCTGGTTTTGTGAAAGGTGTGCGCCAGAAACGAAAAAAGCCACTTGTCTTACGCCTAAGTGACTTTCCTGCTTGCAGGGAATGGTAGGACCACCCAGATTCGAACTGGGGACCTCTACCATGTCAAGGTAGCGCTCTAACCAACTGAGCTATGGTCCTATGTCCTGCAACGGGGACGAAATATACTGATTATCCCGTTACTGGTCAACTACTTTGAAGCGTATTTTTCACTTTCATTAGGCCTTTAATCGCGCGCAGCAAGGCATTCCAGCGATTGACCAATAAAGCCGCGAATATAAGGGCGCATCCGCCGATTTGGAGAAGGGCCATACTCTCGTTAAACCACACGGCGGCAAACAGGGCGACCCATACTGGTTCCAATATGAGAATCACCACCCCGTGACTGTGCGCTGACAGGCTTTGAGCATAGGTTTGCAGCAGAAAACGTCCCGCTGTCGCTATGATGGCGCTGGCCAGTACCCAAACGTATAGGATGGGTGGTGGATTGGCGAAGGTGGTCGCCCAAGGTTCTGTGATGGCGGATTCCGCCAGAGTAACTACGCCCACGGTCAGAAGTGCCATGGCGGTGAGCGGAAGGGCGGGGACTTTCTTTTTCTCGATGGTTTCGCCGTGCTTGTTCACCACTGTCCGTTGATTGGCGGTTCGGGTGTTCAGAGTGAAGTAGAGCGCAAAAATAAACGCGGCCATGACGAAATAGAGTTGGCCTGGGTCCGGCCTGAAACCGTTTTCCAGTGAAAGCAGGGCTAAGCCCGACACCGCGATGGGTATCGCTATCCATGTGCTAATGGGCTGCGTTTCACCAAATAATAGCCTTGCGAGTATGGGCACAATAACCACGCCAAGGCTGGTCAGAAAAGCGCCTTCACCCATGCTGTCGCCGTGGAAAAGCCCCATGATCCAGCAGGTCATCGCAATCCCGAACACAGCTCCAACGCCAATACTGCGCTGAATTTGATCCAAGCTCAGGCGGCGCAGAGAGGGCAAGGCCAAAAGAAACAGCACACCACCGGCAATTAAAAAGCGGACGGCCATAAACAAAAGCGGCGGCATCATCAGTACCGCTTCTTTCGAAAATATCCAGCCGACCGCCGCTAGAAGCGTGACGACAACCAAGAGAAGGTCGGATTTGTGAGCGTCAGACATGATTAGGCAAAGCCTGCATATATAAAAAGGTGGACCAATTTATCGTTAGGTCGCTAAAAAAGAAAGCAGCGAAAACCGAGGGGGAGTGGCTCGTCCATGAGCCGGTGGGGATTTGTTAGTTGTTTAGGCTGGAGTACAGCAGGTTAGGCATGCTGGTCTGGTTTGAGCCTGGCACTTCGAGATATTGGTCGCCAGAACCCCAGAGCTGAGACTGCCGTCGAAATAGCCCGTTGAGTTCGCAGGTTCCAATGTCGTTGTGTCCGCTTTATCACGGTCTGGCGAGGTTTCCAGGGGCGCTGAGAGGTTGTTTCCCACCACCTGTGGGCCGGTTGTCGTTGGGTTCGACTGGTATGGTCTTGATCGGTGCTCGCGGATTGCTGGTGTCGTTTGGGATTGATGGTGTCTGGTTGGCGAGGCGTGGCGGCTATCCGTAGTAATACGTTGTGCCGAAAGCGACATATACGATACATTTCCGTATAACCTTCTCCATCACGCACAACGCTTCGTGGCTGTTAAAAGCCACAGCTCACAGGTCAGAGGCATCAGGATGCGGTACCTGCAATCGTTTCACCGTCGCTTGCGCTATCTTCGCGAAGCGGGTCAGCTTTCTTGTTCGGACATTGCGGCCATGTGCGGCGTAGAAGAAGCTGTGGTTCAGCGTTGGGAGGAACCGGAGCTAAAGCAACGTCGATACCCGGGCGTGGCCGAACTACTGGATTTGTGTGTAAAAACAGAAACACCCCTCGAACAATTGCTGGACATGAACGACGACAGCGACGCAGACCAGCTGGAGTTGCCGGGTTTGGTTGTTGGTAGTGGTGACGGTCTTGCGGAAGCGCTGAAAGAGTTGGAGTACGAAATAGAGCGCGTGAAATTGTCGGACGAGGAGATCGAAATTCTGCGCCGGTTCCGTAAAGCCTCAACAGATAACCGGCGCATGGTATTACAGCTGCTAGGGGGCTAGGCCCTTACTTGCCTTTCTTATAGATATTTTCGTACACGTAGTTGGTGGCTTCAACGAAACCATCAATGCTGCCGCAGTCGAAACGCTTGCCTTTAAATTGATACGCCAGCACGCAGCCGTTCTTGGCTTGTTCCAGCAGGGCATCAGTGATCTGTACCTCGCCGTTTTTGCCCGGAGGCGTGCGCTTCAGAATTTCAAAGATGTCTGGTGTCAAAATGTAGCGGCCGATGATGGCAAGATTACTCGGTGCGTTCTCCGGCGTGGGTTTTTCAACCATGTCGGTGATGCGGTACAAACCGTCTTTCATAGATTCACCAGCGATCACACCGTACTTATGAGTTTCATCCATAGGCACTTCTTCAATGGCGACAATTGAACAGCGGAACTGGTTGTACAGTTTTACCATCTGGCTCAACACACCGTCGTCGTTTTCCGGGCCTACGCAGAAGTCGTCAGCCAGAACCACCGCAAACGGGTTGTCACCGACCAAGTTGCGGCCTGTCAGAATAGCGTGCCCCAAGCCTTTCATTTCGCTCTGGCGGGTAAACGCGAAGGTGTTGTTGTCGATCAGATCGCGAATAGAGGTAAGCAGGCCTTCTTTTCCTGAACCAGCAATTTGATGTTCCAATTCGTAACTGATGTCGAAGTGGTCTTCGATAGCGCGCTTACCGCGACCCGTCACGAATCCGAATTCGTGTATGCCGGCGTCTGACGCTTCTTCCACGCCATACTGAACCAGCGGCTTATTAACAACCGGCAGGATTTCTTTGGGCATGGCCTTGGTGGCCGGGAGGAAGCGTGTGCCATAACCGGCAACGGGGAAGAGACACTTCTTGATCATAGGGTTCATCCTTCATTCGATTCGAGTTTGTTGGGAGCCTTCCCACAAAGTGCGTTAAGTGTAGCGAAGTTGCGTGGCTAAATGGAGGGTTTCGTGGCTATGAAGGAGGGTGGAGCAGGTTTAGGCCGGATATCTGCTAACAATTATACTTTCGCCGCAATGCGTATTGTTGACAATCCGTGTGTTGAAGCGTAGTTTTCGAATCATCATCACTTGGATTGTTAACAAAACATGGCTGAAGTTCAGTTGCAAGCTCAAACCCGCGCCGACGAAGCATTCGATTGTTTGCAAACCGCAATCGTAAAAGGCGATTTGGCGCCGGGCGAAAAAATCGGTGAGGTCGAGCTCTGCTCTCGATTCAACTTGACACGCGGGCCGCTCAGGGAAGCGCTGGGCCGATTGGAGTCCCGCGGCCTGTTAGTGCGCCGGCCTCATGCCGGAGTAAAGGTGGTCTCTGTCAGTGCGGATGAGCTGATCGAGCTGTACCGGATTCGTGAAGTGATGGAAGGCCTGGCGGCTCGGCAAGCAGCCGAGCGCATGACTGATGAGGAAATCCAGGACTTGTTAGCGACGCTGGACAGCCACGAAGCCATGATCGAAGAAGCCCAAGGGCAAGCCTATTATCAGGCCGAAGGCGATTACGATTTTCATCACCGCATTGCCACCGGCAGTCGAAACACAAAGTTAGCCCAGATGCTTCTGGGTGATCTTTATTACATGGTACGCATGTACCGCTACCGATTAAGTACATCCGCCGGGCGCCCCCATATGGCGCTGGGCGAACACCGAAGTATCGTCGAAGCCATTGCTCAGCGCGATGGTGAACTCGCCGAATTTTTAATGAAAAGACACATCAACGCCGCCCGTCAAAATATTGAGAAAAAGATTGAAGAAGGCGTTTTAACCATCTGATTAAGAGGTAATTATTATGGCTAAGCTTTCCGCAGGTGCTCGTTTCCGTAAAGCTCTGAAAGAAAACCAACCGCTGCAGATTGTCGGCACCATCAATGCCTATGCGGCCATGATGGCTGAGCGGGTAGGGCATCAAGCCATTTACCTGTCAGGTGGTGGTGTTGCTAACGCATCCTACGGTCTGCCGGACCTGGGCATGACCAGCATGAACGACGTTGTCGAAGACGTGCGCCGCATTACTGCAGCCACCGATGTACCGCTTCTGGTTGATATCGACACGGGTTGGGGCGGCGCCTTCAATATTGGCCGTACCATTCGTGAAATGGAGCGTGCAGGCGCGGCCGCGGTTCACATTGAAGACCAAGTGGCCCAAAAGCGCTGTGGTCACCGTCCGAACAAAGAAATTGTCTCCAAAGAGGAAATGGTAGATCGTATCCGTGCAGCAGCCGATGCTCGGGAAGACAAAGATTTCTTCATCATGGCCCGTACCGATGCTTTTCAGAAAGAAGGTCTGAAAGCTGCGATTGACCGTGCGAAAGCCTGTATCGAAGCCGGTGCGGATGGCATCTTCGCTGAAGCGGTCCATGAACTGTCGGACTACAAAGCCTTTGCCGAAGCCATCGATGCGCCGATTCTCGCGAACATCACCGAGTTCGGCGCTACGCCTCTATACAACAAGTCTGAGCTGGCTGAAGCCGGTGCCGCCATGGTTCTGTATCCGCTAAGTGCTTTCCGCGCGATGAACAAAGCGGCACTGACGGTTTACCAGAACATTCTGGAAAAAGGCGATCAGAAAGACGTAGTAGACTTGATGCAAACCCGCATGGAACTCTACGACTTCCTGAACTACCACGACTTCGAGCAGAAGCTGGACGAATTGTTCACTCAGAAAAAAGACTGAATCGTTAAAACTCTAATAACTGGAGATTGAGGGAGACCGACATGGCTGAAGCAAAGAAACTAGGTGGAGCAGGTCTGCGTGGCCAAGTGGCTGGTGAAACCGCGTTGTGTACTGTAGGCAAATCCGGTGCCGGCCTGACGTATCGCGGATACGACGTAAAAGATCTGGCGGAGCATGCCCAGTTTGAAGAAGTGGCTTACCTGCTGCTGCGAGGCAAGCTGCCTAACCAGCAAGAATTGGATGCCTACACAGCTAAGCTTAAGAGCCTGCGATCCCTGCCGGATGCCCTGAAAACGGTGTTGGAGCAGATCCCGAGCAACGCTCACCCGATGGACGTGATGCGCACTGGCTGTTCCGTGTTGGGTAACCTGGAAACTGAAAACGATTTCAGTGAACAGGACGACAAAATCGACCGCATGCTGGCGGCATTCCCGGCGATCATCACCTATTGGTATCGCTTTGCCCACGAAGGCGTGCGCATCGATACTGCGAACAGCGAATCCGACTCTATTGGCGGCCTGTTCTTGGAGCTGCTGCACGGCAAGAAGCCGAGCGAGTTGCATGAGCGCGTTATGAACGTGTCGCTGATTCTATACGCAGAGCACGAGTTCAACGCGTCTACCTTTACCGCTCGCGTGTGTGCTTCAACGCTGTCGGATATTCACAGCTGTGTCACCGGTGCTATCGGTTCCCTGCGTGGACCTTTGCACGGAGGTGCCAATGAAGCTGCGATGGAGTTGATCCAGCGCTTTAATAGTGCAGACGAAGCCGAAACCGGCCTGATGGGTATGCTTAAGCGTAAAGAAAAGATTATGGGCTTCGGCCACGCGATCTACACCGATTCTGATCCGCGTAACGGCATTATCAAGCAGTGGTCTGAGAAGCTGGCGCAAGAAGTGGGTGATACCGTTCTGTACCCGGTTTCTGTCCGCTGTGAAGAAGTGATGTGGCGTGAGAAGAAATTGTTCTGCAACGCGGATTTCTTCCACGCATCGGCCTACCACTTTATGGGCATTCCGACCGAGTTGTTTACACCCATCTTCGTAATGTCTCGGGTATCTGGCTGGACGGCCCACGTTAAAGAACAGCGCGCCAAGAACCGTATTATTCGCCCCAGTGCGGATTATACCGGCCCGGAAAATCAGGAATGGCTGCCTCTTGAAAAACGCAGCTAAAGGCTGAACAGGAAGGAATAGTCTGGAATCCCCGAAGGGGTCTGTCCCCCTCGGGGCCAGACCCCAACCGTTTTTGTCGCGCCCATCTCCCCGAAAGAGAACAGAATCATGAACACCGAATACAGAAAACCCCTTCCGGGTACCGATCTGAAGTACTACGACACCCGTCAGGCCATCGAAGACATTCAGCCCGGCTCATACGCCAAACTGCCGTATACCTCTAAAATTTTGGCCGAGCAATTGGTTCGTCGCTGTGATGCCGAGACGCTCACCGACTCCTTGAAACAGTTGATCGAGCGTAAGAGCGAACTAGACTTCCCTTGGTATCCGGCGCGCGTGGTGTGCCACGACATTCTTGGCCAGACCGCATTGGTAGACTTGGCCGGTCTGCGTGACGCCATTGCCGAAAAGGGCGGCGATCCCGCTAAAGTAAACCCTGTGGTGCCAACCCAGCTGATCGTGGATCACTCGCTGGCGGTGGAAGCCGCGGGCTTTGACCCCGATGCGTTCGATAAAAACCGTGCCATTGAAGAGCGCCGCAACGAAGACCGTTTTCACTTCATTAACTGGACTCGTACCGCATTCCACAATGTGGATGTGATCCCCGCGGGTAACGGCATCATGCATCAGATCAACCTGGAGAAAATGTCTCCGGTGATCCAGAACCGTGCCGATGAAGACGGTCATCCGATTGCTTTCCCTGATACCTGTGTCGGCACCGACAGCCACACCCCACACATCGATGCATTGGGCGTTATTGCTGTGGGTGTGGGCGGTTTGGAAGCAGAGACAGTCATGCTGGGCCAGCCGTCTATGATGCGCCTGCCGGACATTGTCGGTGTGAAGCTCACGGGCAAACGCCAGCCGGGCATTACTGCAACCGACATCGTTCTGGCGATTACCGAATTCTTGCGTAAGGAAAGGGTCGTAGGGGCGTATCTTGAGTTCTTTGGTGAAGGTGCTTCCAGCCTGACCATCGGCGACCGTGCCACCATTTCCAACATGACACCGGAATATGGCGCCACGGCAGCAATGTTCTACATCGACGAGCAGACCATCGATTATCTGAAGCTTACTGGCCGGGAACCAGAACAGGTTGATCTGGTTGAGAAGTACGCGAAAGAAACCGGCCTGTGGGCCACCGAAATGACAGAAGCTCAGTACGAGCGTGTACTGGAATTTGATTTGTCTACGGTTGTTCGAAACGTGGCTGGTCCGTCTAACCCGCATCGCCGTGTCGCAACGTCAGAGCTGGGTGATCGCGGTATTGCGGTGAATTTGGACAAGGCTCTGGAAGAAGAGAAGAAAGGTTTGATGCCGGATGGGGCAGTGATCATCGCTGCAATCACATCTTGTACTAACACCTCTAACCCTCGCAACGTAGTAGCGGCTGGTTTGGTGGCGAAAAAAGCCAACGAGCTGGGCTTGGTGCGTAAGCCCTGGGTTAAATCTTCCTTTGCCCCGGGCTCCAAAGTGGCTCGCCTGTATCTGGAAGAAGCCGGCCTACTGCCAGAAATGGAAAAATTGGGCTTCGGTATCGTGGCCTACGCCTGCACTACGTGTAACGGTATGTCTGGCGCTCTGGACCCGAAAATCCAGCAGGAAATCATTGACCGTGACCTGTACTCAACTGCGGTACTGTCCGGCAACCGGAACTTCGATGGCCGTATCCATCCCTATGCCAAGCAAGCTTTCCTAGCGTCACCGCCGCTGGTTGTGGCCTATGCTATTGCCGGTACCGTACGCTTCGACATCGAACAGGACGCCTTGGGTTACGACAAAGACGGCAAGCCGGTCACCCTGAAAGACCTGTGGCCTTCCGATGAAGAAATCGACCGCATCGTGGGCGAGTTCGTGAAGCCGGAGCAGTTCAAAGAAGTCTACATCCCGATGTTCAACCTGGATGCTGTTGAGCAGGCCAAGAGCCCACTGTACGACTGGCGCTCGATGTCTACGTACATCCGTCGCCCGCCATACTGGGAAGGTGCGTTGGCTGCCGAGCGCACCATGACGGGTATGCGCCCGCTGGCCGTTTTGGGTGACAACATCACCACGGATCATCTGTCGCCATCTAACGCCATCATGATGGACTCCGCAGCCGGTGAATATCTGCACAAAATGGGTGTTCCGGAGGAAGACTTCAACTCCTACGCTACGCACCGTGGTGATCACCTGACCGCGCAGCGGGCTACCTTTGCCAATCCGAAACTGCTGAACGAAATGGTTCGAGATGAAAGCGGCGAAGTGAAGCAAGGCTCGTTCGCTCGTATTGAGCCAGAAGGGCAGGTCACTCGCATGTGGGAAGCGATCGAAACTTACATGGAACGCAAGCAGCCGTTGATCATCGTGGCCGGTGCGGACTACGGCCAAGGCTCTTCCCGTGACTGGGCAGCCAAAGGTGTTCGTCTGGCAGGTGTGGAGGTGATTGTCGCGGAAGGCTTCGAGCGTATTCACCGTACCAACCTAGTGGGCATGGGCGTATTGCCGGTTCAGTTCCGTGAAGGCGAAACTCGCCAGACCTACAATATCGACGGGACCGAAACCTTCGATATGAAAGGCGAAATCGCACCGGGTGCGGAGCTCACTCTGGTGATCAACCGTAAAAACGGTGAGTCCGTCGAAGTGCCGGTGAAATGTCGTCTAGACACCTTCGCTGAGCTGAATATCTATTCGGCCGGCGGCGTACTTCAGCGCTTCGCTCAGGATTTCCTGGAAGCCGAAGGCGCAGCGTAAGCAGATTGTCGTTTGGACATCTGACCCTTCGGGGTCAGATCCCACTCAATTCAGAGAGGCATTTCATGAGCTTCCCCTCACAAATTAAAGTACCCGCGACCTACATACGTGGCGGAACGAGTAAGGGCGCGTTTTTCCGCCTGCAAGACTTGCCGGAAGCCTGTCAGGTGCCCGGTGAGGCCCGCGACAAGTTGTTGCTTCGGGTGATCGGCAGCCCCGACCCCTATGAGAAGCAAATCGACGGTTTGGGTAACGCCACTTCCAGTACCAGTAAAACCGTAATATTGGCGGCACCGACGCAACCAGACCACGACGTGGATTACCTGTTTGGTCAGGTTTCGATCGACAAACCCTTCGTGGATTGGAGCGGTAACTGCGGCAACCTGACTGCGGCAGTTGGTGCTTTCGCTATCAACGGCGGTTTTGTTGCTAAAGATCGGGTTCCCGAAAACGGCATATGCACCGTTCGGATCTGGCAAGCTAACATTAAGAAAACCATCGTTGCCCACGTGCCCATCACCAAGGGTGAGGTGCAGGAAACCGGCGACTTTGCGCTGGACGGTGTCACCTTCCCGGCAGCTGAAGTGAAGATCGAATTTATGGATCCGGCCGACGGCGAAGGCTCCATGTTCCCCACGGGTAATCTGGTAGACGATCTGGACGTGCCGGGCGTGGGTATGCTTAAAGCGACCATGATCAACGCCGGTATCCCCACCATCTTCGTGAACGCCGAAGACATTGGCTATAAAGGCAGTGAGCTTCAGGGCGACATCAACAGCGACCCGAAAGCACTGGCCATGTTCGAAACCATTCGCGCCCATGGTGCGGTAAAAATGGGCTTGATTAAAGACATCGCCGAGGCAGCGAATCGTCAGCACACGCCGAAAGTAGCCTTCGTCGCTAAGCCGGTGGATTATGTATCCTCCAGCGGAAAGCAAATTACCACCTCGGAAGTGGACTTGCTTGTGCGCGCTATGTCTATGGGTAAGTTGCATCACGCCATGATGGGCACGGCAGCGGTGGCGATTGCTACGGCTTCAGCGATTCCCGGTACATTGGTGAACCTCGCGGCTGGCGGCGGTGACCGTACCGAAGTGACTTTCGGTCATCCTTCAGGCACTTTGCGCGTAGGCGCGGAAGCCAAAGAAGTGAATGGTCAGTGGACTGCAACCAAAGCCATCATGAGCCGCAGTGCGCGGGTTATTATGGAAGGCTGGGTGAGGGTGCCTCAAGACAGTTTCTGAACTAAGCTGAGGCATACCCTGACGATTCCGGAAATGGGAGGATTTTGCCATGGGAGCTAACGCAGACCAGAACACACGTCCTGACTACGATGTGGTGTTACAGGAAATTGCGGACTATGTCCTCAATTACCGCATCGACAGTGAAGAGGCATGGGAAACCGCCCGTTACTGTTTGATGGACACTCTGGGCTGCGGGCTTCTTGCCCTGAGATTTCCGGAATGCACCAAACACCTTGGCCCCTATGTGGAGGGCACTGTGGTTCCTCATGGGGCCAGGGTGCCCGGCACGCCTTATCGGTTAGACCCGATTAAAGCGGCCTGGGATATTGGGTGTATCGTACGTTGGCTGGATTACAACGATACCTGGCTGGCGGCCGAATGGGGCCATCCCTCGGATAACCTCGGTGCCATTCTGGCCGTGGCCGATCACCTATCCCAGAAACGTGTCGCTAACGGGCAAGCGCCGCTTGCCATGAAAGCCGTGCTGGAAGCCATGATCATGGCCCATGAAATTCAGGGTGTCCTCGCTCTGGAAAACTCGTTTAATCGAGTCGGGCTAGATCATGTGGTACTCGTAAAAGTGGCCTCCACGGCCGTCAGCGCCAAATTGATGGGGGCGGATCGGGAGCAAATGCTTTCGGCTCTTTCCCACGCTTGGGCAGACGGGCAATCCCTTCGTACCTATCGCCACGCCCCTAACGCAGGCTCCCGAAAATCTTGGGCCGCAGGCGATGCTGCCTCACGAGGTGTGCGCCTAGCCGATATCGCCATGAGAGGCGAGATGGGTGTTCCCGGTGCCCTGACCGCCAATCAGTGGGGCTTCTACGATGTGCTCTTCAGTAAAACCAACCGCGATCAAGCCTTAAAGCCAGACGCTCTTCGCAAGTTCTCATTACCGCAGCCGTTTGGCTCCTATGTGATGGAGAACGTACTGTTCAAGATTTCGTTCCCGGCGGAGTTTCATGCGCAAACCGCGGCCGAAGCTGCTGTGAAACTCCACCCCGAAGTGAAAGACCGGCTCGATGAGATTGACCGCATCGAATTGACCACGCACGAATCCGCTATTCGCATCATTTCAAAGCAGGGCGAACTGGCTAACCCGGCCGACCGTGATCATTGTTTGCAATACATGAGCGCAGTCCCTCTGATTTTTGGCGGCCTCACCGCAGAGCACTACGAAGACAGCTTTCACGAAACCTATCCCGAAATCGACCGCCTACGCAACAAAATGCAGGTAATCGAAGACGAGCGATTCACTCAGGAGTATCTGGAGCCAGACAAGCGTTCAATCGCGAACGCCATTCAGGTGTTTTTCGCCGATGGAAGCCGTACGGAAAAAGTTGCCGTTGAATATCCGATTGGTCATCGAAGAAGGCGGGAAGAGGGTATGCCGTTATTGGTGAAGAAGTTCGAGAACAGCTTAAAGACCCGATTTGTGCCCCGGAGATGCCAGGCGATTATGGCCAGCTGTGAAGATTTAGGGGTACTGGAGGTTATGCCGGTTCATGAGTTTGTGGGCTTGTTTGTGGTCTCCTGAAAGAACGTCAGCTTCTATTGTCAGCTTTTTTTACGCCAAGAAATAACTCGAATTTTAAGGTGTTGTTTTAAAAGTCTTTTTTTTATGGCATAGATACTGCTTCGTTCCTGTTGATTAATAACAATCATGGAGCGTTAGCAATGAAAAACATGGCAACGGCAGTAGCGGCATTAATGTTTGCCGGAAGCGTTGGTAGTGCAGCGGCGGCACCAGTCATCAATATCAGTTCCGAAGGATTTAGTGCAGCGCAGGCAGCGGAAGCGGCTTTTCTAGGCAATTTGAATGCAGGGTATATGACCGAAACATTCGACAGCGGTTACGCGGTTGGTGCGCAATCCATGACGGTGACGTCACTCGCAGGTGTCGGATCGTTCACAATGGATACGGCCGGTACAGGCGGTGCGTGTGACACCAGCCCGTATTCTTGTAACGCCGGCTTGGCCGTTCTCGATTCTGTAAGCTCACCGTATTCCGGTCGGTTTGATGTCTCTCCAGACAACTGGCTGGACAGCATGGATGCACAGAAGATGACGATTTCTCCTTCTGGCGGGTATACCGCGATGGGGTTCTACATGACTGACCCTAACGATTCCGGCGGTAGGTTCTCTATCGGGGGCGTGGATTTTTCGTTTTCCGACATTTTTGGGTCATCTCTGGGAAATGGAAAAATCTTTTATATTTCTTTGTATGACGACAGTGGGTTGGGGGATCTCAGTATCTACTCTAACAGTTCTAACGATGGTTACGGACTCGACAACGTAACCATAGGAACAGTCCCAGAGCCAGGAACCTTGGCATTGATGGGATTGGGCTTGATTGGATTGGTTTTGGTTCGGAGCAACAAGGCTAAGGTATAAGATTTGAGTCCGCTAAGTGCGGGATGCGCGCTTAGCGGGGTTTGTAAGTTTTTGTTAACTAGTGCTTCAGATTGTTATTGCGGTAATGGGATTGTGTACTAAACTACATGTTCACAACTGGTAGTAAGTCGCATTGGATGCGATTTGTTTTTATTGTGAACATAACAAGGAGTCGGCGTGGCCCACGTCAGGTTGTTTAAGCACTACTTCCACCTGCCTTTTATGCTTCTGGGTTTAATCGACCTAGTTGTTTTAGTGGCTTCTTGCTCTTTAGCTGTGTTTTTTAGGTTCTTCGGAGACGCAGCGTTCTTCAATGAACATTTCGCTATTGTTTTCCCCTCGCTCGTTGTTTTTTCGATGATTAATCTAACAGTCATGATGGCTTTAGGCGCATATCAAGCAAGCGTTGAAGAGGGCATGTCTGGAATGATGCTTCGCACTATTCTGGCCCTGATATTGGCCATCCCTGTTCAAGGATTTGCCTATTTTGTGGCTAGTGACTGGCTCTGGTATCTGGGCAGCTTCGATCTGCTGTCTTCGGCAGCCGTCTTATCGGTATTTTGCCTTGGGATAGCCCGGGTTCTTTTTTTTGGGATATTGGGCAAAGATCGGTTCAAGCGACGTGTCGTGGTACTGGGCGCGGGGCGTCAAGCAAAGCGATTACTTCAAGACCTTACAACTCCTTTCAATCGCAAGGGATTTACGCTCGATGGCTTTATCCCTATGCCCGATGAGAGTGTGGAGGTTAACGAGAAACACCTGATAAATAATCCGGGTTCCTTGCATGAATATGTGATTCGACACCCTGTCCGTGAAATTGTTATAGCCGTTGATGATCGTCGCAGAGGCTTGCCGATGGATGATCTTCTGGAATGCAAGATGGCGGGTGTCAGCATTATTGACGGTATCAATTTCTACGAACGTGAATCCCGAAAAGTAGCTCTTGAGATGCTTACACGAGGTTGGCTGGTGTTTTCCGATGGCTACACGTTTTCAGCAGTGTACGGAATGGGTAAGCGGGCTCTCGATATTATTACTGCGGCGGTACTTCTGGTTTTTACTTTCCCGATCATGTTACTGACGGCACTGGCGATCAAAGTTGAAGACGGCATCTCGGCCCCGGTTGTATACAGTCAGGAAAGGGTTGGTGTGAACAATCGGGTATTCCGCGTTTATAAATTTCGATCAATGGTTACGGATGCCGAGAAGGGTGGTGCAGTCTGGGCGAAGCAAAACGATTCAAGGGTTACTAAAGTCGGCGACTTTATCCGTCGTGTGCGGATTGATGAGCTGCCGCAGATATTCAACGTTTTGAACGGAAGTATGGCTTTTGTAGGGCCACGGCCTGAGCGTCCGGTTTTTGTGGAGCAGTTAACCAATAAGATCCCGTTCTATGCGGAACGGCATAGGGTTAAGCCAGGCCTGACCGGCTGGGCACAATTATGTTTTGCCTATGCAGATAATGAAGAGGATACCCGGGAAAAACTCCGGTATGACCTATACTACATAAAGAATCAGAGTCTCCTTCTCGACCTTCTGATTGTACTTCAGACAGTTGAGGTGGTTTTGTTCAAGAAAGGCTCAAGGTAGCTTCGGGGTTAATGGCCCTGGAACACGGAAATCAGCATCAATAAAAGAGAGAAAAACAATGTCTCTGAAGTCACTTGTCTCTGCAGTATTTCTTCCACTAATGGCGGCCATCTTGTTGGTTGGCTGTGCTTCTAATGCTCCCTCTTCACCGGAAATGGTTCAACGCGCTTTGGCAATGGAAACGCGAGACAGCGTTGACCAGTACGTTTTGGGCGCCACCGATGTGGTACGGGTCTCCGTTTGGCGCAATGAAGACATCAGCATCTCCGTTCCGGTTCGGCCTGATGGCATGATATCTGTACCGCTGGTTGGTGATGTGCGGGCGAGCGGGGAGACCCCCGAGCGGCTAGCCCAATCCATACGAGCGAAGTTGTCAGAGTATATTCGAGAACCGCAGGTGAGCGTTGTGGTCACCTCGATGGGAAGTCATGAATTCACCGACCGAGTCCGTGTAACTGGAGCTGTTCGTCAACCGATTTCGATACCACATCGTAGCGGTATGACAGTTCTTGATCTGTTCCTGAATGCAGGCGGTGCCAACCAATTTGCGGATCTGAACGACTCGATGCTGTATCGGCAGGTCGAGGACAAGGTTGTCGCGATACCTGTTCAGCTTGAGGACATTTTGAGTAAGGGGCGGATAGCTACCAACTATTCGATGCGACCGGGGGATATATTGACGATACCTGAGCGTAGTTTCTAACAGCCCACGACTTCCAAACCTCTATCTGCCAGGTGTGAATATGGCTTTACCCTTATCGAAAATGCCGAACGAGATTATTCGTGAGGTTAGAGAGCGCAAATGGTTAGTGCTACTTGCCTTTCTTGTGATCAGTTTCACGGTATTGAGTGTGGGGTTTGTTTTTCCGTATAAGTATCAGGCCTCCGTTGTGATCTTTGTGGATGATAGCAATATCATTCGTCCACTCATGGAAGGCCGAGCCGTTACCACAAAAATAAATGATCGCATCTCTGGCGCTCGGGAACTCCTATTAACTAGATCTGTAATTGAGCGTTTGGCTCGTGATTCAGCTGTGTATCCCGATGCTTCTATGGAGGAGACTGCCGTAGAACAACGCATTGGCCGTATTCGCGGCAACCTATTTGTTCGCCCCAGGGGCGATAGTTATTTCAGTATCGGGTTCTCATCGGAATCCCAGCTGGAAACTTTCCGGGTGGCGCAAAAGCTCGCTCAGTTGTTTATTGAGGAATCCAATGACCGTAAGCGTAAGGAAAGCCGTGGCGCCTACGATTTTATTGATAAACAGGTGAAGAGCTACGAGCAACAGTTGGCAGAAGTGGAACAGCAGCTTAAAGAATTTTTGTCAGAAAATACCGATGGCACCGAGGGGGAAGCCAATGCCCGCTTGGCCCAGCTCCGTAATCAGCTCGAGCTAGCCCGACTTGAACGGCAAGAGCTCAACGCAAGAGTGGAGTCATTGCAGCAACAACGCGGTGGGGTTCGGCAGACCATCCGCCAAGGAAAAACAGAGGATGTGTACCGTCAAAGGATCAGTGTTCTTGAAGAACGTTTGGACACCCTTCGACTGCAATACCACGACACCTATCCTGATATTGTGATCTTGCGCGAGCAAATTGCCGAGCTAAAAAAACAGCGCCGAGCCCATTTGGCGGGCGATCAAAGTTTCGGTGGTGAAGATGAAGGCGCGCGAACCTTTAATCCGCTGTACCAGGAAATCACCGCCGACATCACCAAGGCCCGAGCTGATGTCGCCACAATTGATATAAGAATTTCCTCGCTTGAGAAACTTATCACCGAGCAAAATCTAAGAATGGAGAGGATTCAGGAGAATAAGGCCCAGTACTCCGATCTTACAAGAGATCTGCAGGTAAACCGGGAAATATACGACGATCTCCTGAAGCGGCGCGAAAAGGCCCGAGTGTCTATGCACCTAGATGTTGAAGGCCAAGGGCTCAGTTATAGGATTAACGAAGCTGCACAATATCCGAACCAACCGTCAGGTCCCCGGTTTTCCGCATTTGCAGCTGCCGGGCTGTTGGCAGGGGCATTTATCCCCTTTGGCGCCATCGCCGGATTGTTACAGATCGATCCCCGAGTGCGGGTAAGGGAACAGCTGGAAGAAGAAATTGGCTTACCAGTGCTGACTGATATCCCCGCGGTTCGAACGCCGTATGAAAAGCGTCGTGACCGGAGGGTAACGGGTGTCATCGGCTTATGTGCCTTGCTGATTGTGGCGGTGTATGGGGCCATTGTGGCAGCTGAATACATGGGAGTTCTGTAATGGCAGATTGGAAGAGCGAAAGCTCCCGAGTTGACGATGCGGGGCTAGAACGTTCTGATCATGAACGTCGCAACAACCAGCCTGATCACGTAGAGCGGCATCCGTACTTCCAGCGGAGAAAAGAGCGCCTAGAAAAGGAAGTTGGGTCATCCGGTGAAGAAGACTCGAAGCTTTTGGTCCCAAGCTCTTTAGAGTTGGGGCCTGGTGCAGTAGACCGATATTTAATCAGCAAGCAGATCACCAAAATGCAGGAGCCGAGGAAACTCACTCCTGATGATCTTGATGAGCGGAGAATCATCTACCCTGAGTCTTCGAATCGAATGCTTGTTAACCGGTTTCGGGATCTGCGAACCAAGTTACTGGAGTTATCCGAAGGCAACAACTTTACCATGGTGGTCAGCGGAGCTGCCCCGGGCGCAGGCTCTTCGTTCGTGGCGCTCAATTTGGCAGCGGCTTTCGCTTTTGATCAAGCGAAAACAGCACTGGTCATCGACTGCAATCTACGAGAGCCTTCCATTCATAGCTCTCTAGATGTCATACCGGAGACGGGATTAACCGATTTTCTTGACGATCCTAACTTTGATATCAGTCGCATTTTGTATCCGACCGGAATACCCAGGCTTCGGTTGATCCCAGCGGGCAGTCGCCGCGAAACACCCGCTGAATTCTTCACCTCGTTTCGCATGAAGCAATTCCTCCAAGCTATCCGTCGGCGGTATCCAGACCGTTTTATTGTGTTGGACACAGCCCCGATATCGGACTCCCCGGATGCACGTATTCTCACGGAGCTTTGCGACTACGGTATGTTGGTGGTGCCACACGGAAAGATAACATCATCAACTGTTGAAAAAGCCGCCACGGCGTTTAATCCAGATAAATTTGTGGGGGCCGTAATCAATGGTTAGATTACGCAGCGCAGGGAAGTGTTGTCTTCCGTTGCTTTGTATGGCTGGGATGTGCTTTGGTTTTGTGTCTCTATCCGCGGTTGCTGATCCTGTTCAGTTGGTTGTCGGGCAAACGATTCTAACCACTAATAACGCAACCAAAGTGCTTAAGGAGAACAGACAAGATGATACAAAAAGTAGGACCTACCTGAATGCCAATTACGAAAATAACGATGGCCGGTGCGTTGGTGGTCTTGCGGGTAGTCTCGGTTATACCGTTTGGTCGGACGACTCATTCGATAATGAAACCGACGCTCAAATGGATGCGTTAGGAAGGTGCGAGTTATCAGATAGCTTTAGCTGGACAATCTCCAACAATTTGCGAGAAGTCACTCAGGATACATCTAATAGTGACACGCCCAATAATAGGACTCGCAAAAATCTGTTGTCCACAGGCCCTAATTATCTCTTTCGATTGAGCACCGTGGATTCGGTGAATTTCGAAGCAAGGTACGAGAGCACCGAATTCAGCGAGCCCGAGGAGCGTGATAGCGAACGCGTGATAGGTACAGCTGCCTGGAATCATCTATTCAGTTCGACTATGAATGGTGGTCTTAGCCTGACAACGAGCGAAACCGAGCATGACTCAAGCGGAACCATAGAGGTCCGCACTGCCCAGATGACTTTTGGAAAGCGGTGGGCAACGGCCTCATTATCAGGTGCGCTGGGTGTGAGTGAAATTGAAACAGAATTTGGCGCAACCTCGTCCACGAGCCGCGGCAGTGTTGGAAACCTCGAGTTTATCCGTGAGATTAATGAAAGGGCTGAGTTGTATTTGCGGGGAGCAAGGGAGTTAACGGATAGCACCTCGAGTTTCGATATTCGATTTGAGGAATTCGAGTTCAACTTGACGGAAAGCCTAGCGGTAGAGACATCGTCGCTAGAGGCGGGGCTCAATAAAAGGTTCTCTAGTGGCAGCAGTCTCAGTGCTGCGGTGTTCGCTAACAATTCCGATTATCTGGATTCCAACGAAGAGGAGCAGAGCACCGGAGTGCGGCTAAGCGCTTCAAAGCCGCTTTCGCAGTTGGTATCGCTGTTTGCAAAGTATGGATATCGATACACCACATTTGAACAAGACGAATCCGAAGACGAGCAGCTTAATATGGAGATGGGCTTGAATTACCAAGCCAGTCGCGCGCTCAGCGTATATGCCAGTGTTGGGTACGAAGAGAAAGGCAGCGACGTTGTGGCTCGCCGGTACGGGGAGCGTTGGGCATTGGTTGGTTTGGAATACCAGCTTCGTTAAATCAACCACCACAAGGACTAGCTTAGAGCATGACGGAAAATATCTTGAATGCGCTGACATTTGATGTTGAAGATTACTTCCAGGTGGCAGCCCTTGCTGAAGCGGTTCAGTACGATGATTGGCCGTCAATGGAGTATCGGGTAGAGGCTAATACCGACCGAATCCTTGCCTTACTTGACCATGCGAAAACCAAAGCGACCTTTTTCACCTTAGGTTGGGTGGCAGAGCGTTCGCCTGCATTAGTTAAACGAATCGCGGAGCAGGGCCACGAAATTGCGAGTCATGGCTACAGCCACCAGCTCATCTATAACCAAACCCCTGACGTTTTCCGTGAAGAAACCCGTAAATCGAAAAAGATTCTGGAAGACACAACCGGGCAGGCCGTCACGGGGTATCGCGCAGCGAGCTATTCCATCACCCACCAATCACGCTGGGCACTGGATGTTCTTTGCGAAGAAGGCTTCACTTGGGATTCGTCGATTTTCCCGGTACATCACGACCGCTATGGCATGCCCGGTACCCCTAGGTGGCCCCACCGGTTAAGAACAGATAAAGGCCACGAGCTGGCGGAATTTCCTCTAAGTACGCTGAAATTGCCCGGCTATACGTTGCCAATAGCTGGCGGCGGGTACTTCCGGCTATTTCCTTATTGGTTCAGTCAGTGGGGCCTGGGCTCGATTAACCGGAAGGGGCAGCCGTTTGTATTTTATCTACACCCATGGGAAGTGGACCCTGGCCAGCCAAGGTTAGACGTTAAATGGTTCTCGCGGTTCAGGCATTACAACAATCTCGATGTTTGTGAAGCACGCCTTAAACAACTGCTATCCCGATTCAAATTCACAACGATGACCCAGGTTCTCCGGAGCCGTGGTGTGCTGGATGCGTAACCCATGCTGTATTTAATCTTTTGGATTTCATTGGTGTTGCTGCTGTATATCTATATCGGTTACCCGATGTTGGCATCGTTGATGGCAAGCATTTCTTCACCACAGCGACAGCCTGTAAAAAACAGCGGCGACGATGATCTGCCATTCGTGTCCATACTCATCGCGGCTTATAACGAAGCTCCGGATATAGAGGTGACACTCGCCAACAAACAAGCATTGGACTACCCCTCAGACAAAATCGAAGTGTTGGTTATCTCGGATGAATCCGAAGATGGCACTGACAAAATCGTGCAACGTTTCAGTGCGCATTCCGCGATTCCCGTTCGGCTTTTTCGTCAGTCCCCTCGACAGGGTAAAACCGCCGGTCTGAATACCCTGGTGCCTAAAGCAAAAGGCAGCATCCTGCTGTTCTCTGATGCCAACTCGCAATGGGATAAACAGGCTGCTCGCCATCTGGTGAATTGCTTTGAAGGTACCAATGTCGGCTATGCCACCGGCAAAATGGTCTACGTAAATGGCGACGGATCGTTAGTGGGCGACGGCTGCAGTGCGTACATGAAGTATGAAAACTGGCTGCGCGAACAAGAGACAGCGATCGGCTCGATTGTAGGTGTGGATGGCGGAATCGATGCCATGCGTAAAGACCTTTACCAGCCACTGCGAGCGGACCAGCTGCCTGACTTTGTACAACCCCTGAAAGTGATCGAGCAAGGCTATCGCGTTGTGTACGAACCGCAGGCATTGCTGAAGGAAGCCGCTCTGGATGACAGTGGCAGTGAGTTCAGTATGCGGGTGCGGGTCAGCCTGCGGGCAATGTGGGCGTTAAGGGATATGCGCCATCTTATGAACCCGTTTACCTATGGTGTGTTTGCGGTCCAGCTCATATCTCACAAATTGCTGCGATACGCCGCATTTTTGCCGCTTGCCAGCGTTTCGGTGGCAGCGATGCTGCTGGCCGCACGTGGTGGCATCTACGCGTTGGCATTCGTGGGGTTGGTCGCGCTTTATGTGCTGGCTTGGTTAGGACAGTACAAGGCGAAAGACGGTAATCCCAACTCAGTGTTTATAACCGTGCCTTACTATTTCATGTTACTGAATTTCGCCTCTCTCAAAGCCGCTGTCGCATTTTTGAAGGGTGAAAGGAAAGTTGTCTGGAACCCAAGGAAGGGGTGAACACTATGTCAATCAGAGTGTTGCATTTGATTGATAGTGGCGGTCTGTACGGTGCAGAAAAAATGCTGCTGACGCTCGTGGCCGAACAAATCAAACAAGGTTTGGCACCAATGATACTCAGCGCCGGTGGGCCGGGCCAGTCAGAGAAACCCATCGAAGCCGAGGCCACGCGCCTAGGCTTACCTGTTACGCCTTGGCGTCTGAAGCCGGGTTTCAACCTAAGCGGAGCTTGGGAGATTATCCGCTGGGCGAAGCATAACGGCTTTCAGTTACTGCACTCCCATGGCTATAAATTCAACGTGTTGATGGGCCTGTGGCCAGAATCTATTCGTTCCCTGCCGTTAGTCACCACGCTTCACGGCTACATCAAAGCCCCGCGTTATACCAAATCCTGGCTGTACGAGAGTGTGGACCGTTTAGCGCTTAAACAAATGAAAGCTGTAGTGCTGGTGTCTGAGGCGATGAAACAGCAAATACCAAAGGCAATTTCTGGGTCCGATAAAGTAGCCGTCATACCAAATGGCCTGGATACCGAAGCCGTTCGCAAAAAAGCACAAAACCCGCTTAGTGAAAACTTTACGGGATTTCTTGGAAAGCACTCGCCGGTGTTACTGGGAGTGGGGCGGTTGTCACCGGAGAAGGGGTTTGATGGATTGATCTGCGCGTTTAGCCAGTTGCGGCGAGATCACCCCCGCGCAGGACTGATCATCATTGGAGAGGGTGCAATGCGTTCTGAACTGGAACGCCAGGCGGAAGAGCTTGATCTGTCGTCCTGTCTCTTGTTACCGGGTTATTTCGATGACGTGCCCGCGTTAATGGCGCGGGCAGATTTACTTTGTATGCCCTCACGTACAGAAGGGTTGCCGATTACCCTGCTTGAAGCTATGGCGTCGGGTGTAACAATTATGGCAACCGATGTGGGGGAAATTGGCCGCGTTTTAGGGAAGACGCAAGGCGTAGCCAAAGGAGGGATGATCCTTCCGCAGGGCGACGACTCAGTCTTGCTCGAAAGCCTTACTGCAGTGATGTCAGATCCAAAGGCGTGGGATAGAGCCAAGGCTTGGTCCCGTGAGCGCGTGCAAGCGGATTATTCCTCTAACGCTATGGCGCGGGGATATTCATCCGTATACCAGCAGGCCCTGAGATGAAGCTGAGCATCATAATGGATCAATATAACAATCCCTATGCGGGTACTGAAAGCCAGGTGCTGAAGTTGGTTTCGGGGCTAATTGAACGAGGTTGGGAAGTTCGCTTTGCCGTGTTGAGGGGCACCGAATTTAGTCGTAGTGGCGAGTTCCCCGTGCCCATTGAAGAGCTGAATATCAGCTCGATCTCTAACCCCAAAAATTGGTTAAAAATCTACCGGTATGGCCGGCAACTGAAAAACCGTGGGTTCCAGCTGGTACACGTATTTTTTAACGATGCCTCCGTGTTATGTCCACCCGCTCTGCGCTTCGCCGGTTTAAAAACCATTATTTCCCGTCGTGATATGGGGTTTTGGTACAACAAGCAGTATCTGAAGGCCTTAACGCTAACGGGGCGCTTTGTATCCGCAGTTGTCTGTAATAGCGAAGCAGTTGGAGAGATTACCGGTGCTTCAGAGCGGATTCCGGCCAAAAAAATTAACGTTATTTACAACGGCTATCCGGGCTCCCGCGATGCCACGAAAGTAGCCAAGCCTGATCAGGAGCGGAGCAGGCCGGTGGTAATCGGTGTTGTTGCTAACCTGCGCCCAATCAAGCGGATTGATGACTTAATCAAAGCAGTCGCAGAGTTGAGAAAGGCAGGCTTGAGGACTAGTTTAACTATTGTAGGCGGCGGAGATTCCTCTCCCTATGAGCAGTTGGCTGATGAACTTGGCGTCAGGGACTCTACACAGTTTCTAGGCTCCCAGCCGGAACCAGAGACGTTTATAGAGGATTTCGACATAGCGGTTTTGTGTTCGGAAACAGAAGGCTTCTCAAACGCCATCATTGAATATATGCGCTGTGGAAAGCCGGTAGTTTGCACCCGTACCGGCGGGAATCCGGAAATTGTGGAGGAGGGAGAAAATGGCTACTTGGTTAACGTGGGAGACATCCGAGCTTTAGCAGAAAAACTTAGAGAGCTTATTGACCAACCCGCATTGAGAGAGCGATTGGGATCTAAAGGAGCAGAGAGAGTGGCGGGAAAATACAACATTGATGCCATGCTTGACCAGCACATCGCGCTCTACGAGATGATTCAGCCAAAGGTTCCTCAATAATGATGAGCGCACTGTCCAAGTATGTCTTTTATCCCGCCTGGGATCTAAAAGACGGTAGTCAGAGGCTGGTGGAATGGCGGCAGCTCGAAAAACAGCAGTGGTGGTCGCAAGACAACCTGGGTCGTCTTCAACTAAACCGGCTGAGAACGCTCCTGAGTTACGCCGAAGAACACAGTCCCTATTACCGAAAAATCTTCAAACAACTTGGATTCAAAGCCAAGGATATCCAAAAGCTGACGGATATTGAGCGGATACCCGTGACGACCAAACAGGATATCCGTAACGGCGGAGACCAATTCATCAGTGATCAGCTCGAGAAACAAGCGTTGGTATCGGCCAAGACCGGTGGATCAACAGGCGTTTCTTTAAACCTCTATTTCGATGAAACCTGCCAGGAAAAAAGAAACGCCGCCCAGTTGATGGCAGACAGATGGTCTGGCTGGGATCTCGGCATGAAACGGGCATCGGTGTGGGGCAACCCGCCAGTACCCGGCAGCGTTAAACAGAAGCTACGCCATAACCTTCTCGATCGAACCGTATACTTGGACACCATGGACTTGAATGATCAGTCCATGAGTTCGTTCGTTGAGCGATGGCGAAAAGAGAAACCCGGGGCCGTGTTTGGCCATGCGCATTCAATCTACATATTTGCGAAATACCTCCTTCAGAAAGGCATCACCGATTTGCGGCCTCAGGGCATCGTTGCAACATCGATGATGCTGTTAGAACACGAAAGAGCCAGCATTGAACAAGCGTTCGGCTGCAAGGTCACGAACCGCTATGGCTGTGAAGAAGTTGGCTTGATCGCCTGCGAGTGTGAACAACACAACGGTATGCACATTAATTTGCCCCACGTATACGTAGAATTTCTGGACGCAAACGACAGGCCCGTTACTCAGGGTGAACCGGGCAAAGTCGTGGTAACGGACCTCAACAATTTTGCCATGCCACTCATACGATACCGTGTTGAGGATGTGGGGGTGTTTGGCGAGCGCGTTTGCGAATGCGGCCGTGGGTTCCCGTTGCTAGAGAGGCTTGAAGGGCGAGTGGCGGACTTTTTGAGGCTACCAGCCGGTGGCCAGGTATCGGGCATCTCGCTGGTTGAGCGCACGCTGACCAAAGTGCCCGGAATTGAACAAATGCAGCTGATACAAGAGCAGATCAACGAAGTGGCAATCAATCGTGTTAAAGGGCGCGAATACACAGAAAAAACCGACAAAGAGCTAGAGCAAGCGATGAGGGAGGTATTTGGGGAAGAAGTGGTTCTGACGATCAACGACGTAGAAGAAATTCCCCAAGAGGCATCCGGTAAATACAGGTTTTCAATTTGCAGGGTTAATCAATGAGTGATCAACCGCTGGTTTCGGTAGTGATTGCGACCTACAACACCGATCAATATTTGCCGGCTGCTGTGGCTTCCGTGCTCGATCAAACCTGGAGCAACCTCGAAGTTGTTGTGATAGATGATGGCTCTGAAGATGAAACAGAAGCACGTATAGCAACGTTCGAACACGACGGTCGTGTGCGCTATATCCGAACCGAAAATCGGGGCCAACCCAAAGCCAAGAATCGAGGACTCAAAGAAGCACGTGGTGATTTTATCGCCTTTTGCGACGCGGATGACCTATGGGTTAAAAACAAGCTTGAGGTTCAGATGCCGAGGTTCGAGAACCCAAGGGTTGGGGTCGTCTACAGTGAGGTTTCGTACATCGACCAGCACACAAGTCCCGTTGAGAAAGAGGCTCCCTATACTCGCTACAGCGGCAACATAACGGATGCATTGGTTATCTCGAACTTCATACCTTTTGGAACCTCTGTAATTCGTCGAAAGTGCCTAGAGCAAAATGGAGAGTTCGACGAAGAGTTGCCTATGGGCATTGATTGGGACTTATGGCTGAGATACTCGGTTGACTGGGAGTTCAGCTATTGCCCGGAGGTGACCTACATATACCGAATATGGTCAGGGCAGATGTCTAAAAATTATCGGGGTCGATACGAGAACGCATTCCGTATTCTTAGGAAGTTTATCAAAGCAAATCCAACCAAAGTCTCGGCGCGCCTAGCCTCGCGTGCTTGGGCTGACATGTATATTGGCCGAGGAATGGCCATTGCCAGTGCGGAAAAATCGATCTCGGAGCCTTTATCAGACATCTTCACAGGCTTGAAATACGACATATCGTACCTGCGTGGCTGGAAAAGCCTGATTAAACTGATGATCCGGCGGGTATAAAGCTATGGTCGAGTCGAGGGATAATCAGTGACGGTGAACCATTTCATATACAAGGTAGCAAGGCCTTTCGGGATTTTACAGGTCGCGCGATTCCTTGCACGTAATCACCCCCGCATCCTGATGTACCACCGCATCTCTCCAGACGGGGCCCCTGGCACCATTTCTGTGGATCAGTTTCGTAAGCAGATGAAGCTGATAAAAAAATTCTTTAATCCGATCTCTTTGTCGAAGTTAATTGAGCTGCATGAAAAGGGAATCACCCCGAAGCATGCGGTCGCCGTCACGTTTGATGATGGCTATAGTGATTTTGGGGACTATGCATTTCCGGTTATGAAAGAGGAAGGAATACCAGCAACTTTGTTTATTACTACAGGGTTTGTAAATGGTGATATTTGGTTATGGCCGGATCAGATAAAATTCGCGATTGATAATGCAAGTGATAACGAAAAAATTAGAATTAGCGGGATAGATGAAGATTTAAATTTCGTCAAAAATAAAAAAGAATGTTGGAGTAAGATTGCAGATTATGGATTGTCGTTGGGTCAGGAAGATAGGTTAAGTATGATAGAGGAACTATACGTAAAGTTAGGATTATCCCTCCCTAGAAAGGCACCATCCATGTTTAGACCAGTAAGTTGGGACGATATAAAGGAAATGATGAGGTTTGGGTTAGATGTTGAAAGTCATTCAGTCAATCATCCTAGCATTGTAAATTTGAATTGGATTCAGTTGAAATTGGAATTAATTAGATCTAGGGATAAAATAAAAGAGGTTCTGGGTATAGAGTCAAAAATATTTTGTTATCCTAACGGTTTGGAAAAAGATATAACTGTTGAAATTGAATGTTGTGTAAGAAAAGCAGGGTACAATTATGGCGTTTCTGCATATTCTGGGGTTGAGCCGTTCGTGAATAGGTGGTCTATTAATAGGTATCCAGCAAGTAATCAGGATTATCAATTTGAAAAGCATCTTTTCGGTATGACATACCTCATTAAAAAAATTAATATATAGTTGATGGCATAAATTTTGGATTTAAAATGAATAAAAATATTCAACATCTTTATCTGTCACTTCCGGTAGCGGTTCAAAATATTTTAGTGAGCATATATGGAATAGAAATGTATAGGGAGAGATATGGTTTTGGGTCAAAAAAGTTTGATAAATACCTAAAAATTTCTCAAGATTATAGCCAAGAACAGATGAGGGATTATCAAGAAAAGAAGTTTATTTATATTGCTAGTTTGTCAATTCGAAATGTTCCTTTTTATAGAGATTGGGCGAAACGAAATAATGTTGAACTTAATGATATTAAATCTATTAAGGATCTAAAATACTTCCCTGTGGTTGAGAAAAAACAAATTCAAGAATCACCAGGTTTATTTATATCGGATAGGCATAGAGATAGGAAGTTAATAGAGCTAAGCACAAGTGGTAGTACTGGAACTCCATTGAAGATATATTGTGATCAAAAAACCAGAACTTTTCACTATGCATTCTTTACGCGAGTTAGACGTTGGTATGGTATCAGTAAAAGAAGCAAGAGAGCGACATTTTTGGGGCGAGTAGTCGTAAGTTGGAAGCAAAATACGCCTCCTTATTGGAGATATGATGCAGTACAGAAAAATTTGATAATGTCGTCCTATCATTTATCTGAAGAAAATATGGAATTTTATTATATAAAATTAAGGGAATTTAAACCTGAAGAGATATTTGGTTATGCTTCTAGCATTTATTTTTTGGCTCTATATATTGTGCGTCAGAATCTAAATCCGATACGACTAAAAATAGTGATGACCACTGCTGAAACACTAATGCCGTATCAAAGGGAAATTATTCAAAAAGCATTTAATTGTGTTGTTGTAGACCAATATGGTTGTACTGAAATGGCATTCTTTGCATCACAGTGCAAGTCTGGCTCTATGCTGTTCCATCCTGAGCATTCTGTGATTGAGGTAAGAGACCATGGTTCTGGGACAATACGCAATGCAGGTTCTGGTGAATTGATAGCCACTAGCTTGATAAATGAAGTGATGCCTTTAATCCGATATCGAGTAGGTGATAGCGTCCTGATTTCTGAGATGAATGATGAACTCTATCCAAGTTTTCCGAAAATCACTGAGTTAGAGGGGAGAACGGATGATTTGATTTATACCAAAGATGGCAGAAAGATAGGTCGCCTTAGTCCTATTTTTCGGAGTGACAAAAATATAAAGTCATCGCAAGTTGTGCAGAAAATTGATGGCAGCGTGGATATTTATGTTGTTCCTGATCAAGGGTATACTGCCACCCATCGAGAACTTATTCTATCTGAGGCCACTGAGAGGATAGGATGCTCTTTGTCAATTAACTTGTTTGAAGTTGATTGTTTAAAAAAAGAAACTAATGGAAAATTTAGGCCAGTAAAAAGTTTTTACAAACCAGGCTTAAGTGGAAGTTCTTGATATTATAATGTGAAAACATCATACGGTAGTTGTTATGTTGCCATTTGTTTCAATACTAATTCCTGCGTTTAATGAAGATAAAAATATATCTAGATGTATTTTAAGTATTGATGAACAAGATTACCCTAAAGAACGTTACGAAGTTATAGTGATGGATAATGGTTCCACTGATCGGACAACTAAAATTGCTACAGAGCTTGGTGTGACTGTAATTGATGCTTCTGGGTTATTGATTGGTGGAGTGAGGAACGCGGGAGCGAAGGTTGCGAAAGGTGACATTCTAGCGTACATCGATGCTGATTGTTTAGCTCCAAAAAATTGGATACAGTCAGGCGTGTCGTTATTATATCTAGAGAGTGATATTGGCGCTGTTGGCGGCGGGTGTGACATAGGACCTTCAGCGTCTTGGGTGGAAAGAGCCTGGGTAATTAATAGGCCTTACATAGAAGCTACCTATGTGAAAATTTTAGCTACCGGAAGCTTTTTTATCACTAAGGATACTTTTGAAAAAGTTGGAGGATTTAATGAAACGGTAAGGGCAGGAGAGGATACTGAAATATCTAAAGAGATAATTGTTAATAATAAAAAACTAATTCTTTCATCAGCTATTCGCGTGATTCATTTAGGATATCCTTTAACTCTTCGATCATTTTATGAGAGGCAGGTATGGCAAGCTTCGGACTATGTTAGAACGCGAAAGTCTGGCCTTGATCCAGTGTTCATCTTAGCTAATTTGTTTTTGGTGTCATTTTTAGTGTTTTTGGTTTCTTTATTTTCTAATTTAAAAGTCGGGTTAACAGCTATTGTCATTAGCGGAGGTATCGCAATGATGCTCTCCATTTATAGGTATAGGCGGGCAAGTGCACAATTTAGTTTTTTTCTATTTTTTCAAGTTTTCATTTTAAATTATTTATACTTGGTGGCACGGACGGTTGGACTTATCAAAAGTTACAAAAGAGAAATATATAATTTTATTTCGATTAATTAATCTCATCAGATTTAACTTTCCGGTTATTCTATCCCTACGCTTGATGGACTACTTGGGCATTTTTTGCATGGCTCATTATTTAACCTTATACCATTTTCGTTTACAGATTCGTCTTTTGTTACAACATAAATATATAAATCATCATTTTTGTCAAATTGTCCAAGATTTAGTTTGATCGAGATCTCACTGTCGTTCCAAGAAACAACAGGTTGAATTTCTTTCTTGCTCCCTGCTTCTGACCAATACTGACTTGTTGACAACTCAATGCGTTCTGGCGAACTTGAAATAAAAATATCATCCATTTTTATTTCAAGTGATTCGTAAACATCATAGTTAGGATCAAACCCAATCAGCCACACAGTTAAACCATCTTGTATAGTGGACTTTTCGAAGTCACTTACTGAGTGAATTATTTTTCCGTTTGTCCAAGCTTTAATTGTTCCTTTTTCGCCATTTGCAAATATTTCAAGTCTATTCCAAACACCTGATTTTCCAGCCCAACTATCCCACTCGCTACCGTCTTTATATGCACCTAATAGTGCTTGAGTCCATGAGATCCTTGTATCTTTACCGTCTAATGAATCCCAAATTCTAATAAGCTTGTTTGCACCTCCAAATTCATTAATGTCACCGCTGGGTTTGAACCACCAACTAACATAAATATTTTTATTCGTACTGTCCGAAAATGCGCTGGGCACACCAAGGAAAGCTTTCTCTAGTCCTAAGTAGTTGGCGCTGGAGTGTTGATGCCGCTGATCGCTACCTCGATACAACGTGACCGGTTTAGCCCATGGGCTTCCGTTTCGTTCCCAAGGGCCTCTATCGGTAGGCACGTCAGCTCCACTATTAAGGGCTTCAAATTCGGGTTGGTTCTCAACGGTATCCCAAAGCGCGTGTTTAGCTGCTTGGGATTCTCCAAATCCTCCACCTCGAATGGTAAGGGAGCTACCATGTTGAAGTTCGCCGGAGACGTCCTGAATATTTGGAGCTCCTACGGCCAAAATACTATGAAAACAAAAAGTTGATGTGATAACTAAAGAAAATATAGAGGATTTCAACGTTGACGTTTTCATTATGTTGGCTCCTTGGTCTTTAGGTTTTCAGCCGTTTGATCGATGATCCTAGGAGAATTGTAGCCCAAGTTAAAGAAGCAGGGAAACTTTAGTTTCATATTGATATAACTATATTTTCTTTTTAGGTAAATTTTATTCCAAATTTTGATTTACCACTCATTCCGAAATGTTATATCAATTTTTTATTTTGTATTTTCGAAGGAAATGTTGTTTTAAAGGCTTTTCCGATTAATAATGATAGAGTGTCTTTGGAGAAGTCGTTTTGTGATTGTGGCTTGATTAACTGTTCTTTAGAATTTTCTGCGGGGTTGTAATCATTTGAAAAGTGAATCGAGATTGAACTTTTTCGCTGACCAAGTGGATAATAAAACGAGTGTGGCATTTTCTTTATATTTGTTTTATTTGGTTAGTTTTTTTATTCATTTGCCAGCACGAATATCTATCCTAGGTTCCATAAGGATGGATTTAATTCTCGTATCAATTATTTGTTTTTTAATTTTTTTGAATAGATCTCGATTGAAGTCTAATTTTGATGATTCTTCAAGATATTTGTTTTATATATTATGTTTTTCAATTGTGACATTGCCTTTGGTCCATTGGCCTGGTTCGGTAATAAATAATGGTATAGTTTTGTTTATAAAAGGAGCTATTTTTTATTTCTTTACGGTTAGTTTGGTTGTTAGTGAAAAGCGTTTGAAGTTGACGGTTTTCGTCTTTGTTTTATGTAATTTAATGCGTGTTATAGAACCCTTGGTCCTAAATATTACTTCTGGATATCTTGGGTCTTCGACCTATTTGGGTGGCGGAGAGTTTGCTGGTAGGCTATCTGGTGCCCCATCAGATGTAGTAAACCCAAATGGTCTAGCCTTTATTATAGCGACAGTGATTCCTTTTTTGCATTATGTCATGGCGCCTATTAATCGTTTCATGTTTTCTGTTTATATAATTTTGATGCCTGTTTTATTATATACGATGGCTCTGACGCTCTCGAGATCTGGGATCATTGCATTGTGTATAATTGCTCTTGGGGTTTGGATAAAAAGTTCTCACAAGTTTATGCTTGTTGTTGTGGGTATTTTTTCTGTTTTTATTATATATGTGAATTTGAATGATGTTCAGAAGGATAGGTATTTTTCGATTGTTAGTGATGAGGCACAGCAGTCTGGAACCGCTCATGGCCGAATAGATGGTTGGTTTGTTGATTTAAAAGTTGCCATGAATCGACCTCTCATAGGCCATGGGCTTGGGACTTCAAGGGAAGCTAATTGGAATGTTGCGGGAATCGATAGGGTTTCGCATATTTTATGGGCCGAGGTTTGGCAAGAAATTGGCGTTATAGGGCTTTTTTTGTTTATTTTTTATTTGAAATCAATGGTCAAAAATTTTCTTCAAGCAGGGTGTTTGGTCAAAAAAAATCTATATAGATCTGATTTTGTTTATCGCTGCTTAGAGGCAATGCAAGTTTGGCTTTTAATGAATTTTTTATTTAGTTTTGCTAGCTACGGTTTGAAAAGTTATGAATGGTATTTCTTTGGTGGTCTGTCTGTTGTTATTTTATCGATTGTTAAAAATAAAATTTGTGTCCAGGAAAGCCATGTTCAGTTAGGTTCAGAGAAACCAGAGGTGTTTCAGTTGGCAAGAAAAATAAATCGGCTTTAGGTGAAGTCATAATATATTAAAATCTTCAAGTAATAGTGTGATATATTTTATATGGCGACCCTGTATATAATTATACTTTAGATCATAAGTTTCTCGAATTGAAAGTTATAAAAATTTTAATAAATTGTTTAATGTCGTGCCGTAATTCATCAATAGATTTTGGCGGAAATGTTTTGCTGTATAATTTTAGTGCTGATATTGTCTCGCCTTTGTTGATTAAGCATGATTGTAACTTTCTTAGGTATTGTCTAACTCTGACATTTAAGAACCTACTAAACTGATTGTTTTTTTCGATCATACGTAAAGAGGACCTGCTATTTACTAAGTTTTTTAACATTCGTTCATTATCGCTACTCATATTTTGGTCATGTAGTCGGCGTTCAAATCCTATCTCAGGATGAATTATGACCTGACCATGAATCGCTAGGCGGTAAATTAAATGGAAATCTTCACAGGCAGTTAAGGTCTCATCAAAGCCTTGCTCCTGCTTCAGGTATTCAGACCGGAAAACTGGCGAAGACGCGATGGTGAAATTTTCATCGATCATGATACGCCGACACTCCTCAGAGAGTAGCGCGAAAGTTTTACTATGATTACGCCCTACATACGAAGAAAAAATAGGACAGTTGGAGAAGTGGTCCGCGGTGCGTTCATTACCCTTAAAATTTCGGTAGTTAATAATACTCATTACGGCTTCGGGGTTGGCTACTAATGCAACTACTTGAATCTCAATTTTTTCAGGCAGCATGATGTCGTCAGCATCAAAGAAAGTAACAAAATCTCCCTTTATTTTTCCTAATCCTGTATTTCGAGGGGATGCACAACTACCACTGTTTTTTTGGTAATAATAGTTAACCCGCGGTATGTATGCCTTTACAATGGCAGCGGTGTTATCTGTAGAACCATCATCAACAACGATGATTTCAAGGTTTCCATAGGTTTGTGCCAAGATGCTGTCCAACGTTTCACGGATATATTCCGAAGCGTTGTAAGCTGCAATCACAATGGAAACGAGCGGTTTGGGATTTGGTGTATGTTCCATCTTTTTTATCCTGCCAATTTGTCATTGCGCTAAGGTTATCTTGGTTTCGGTTTGATCTGTACTTAGAGGAATAGCTTGAGTCGACGCCCAGGAATGACTTTGCGAAGTTCGCTTTTTTCAAGAGCTGAAAAACCAAGCTTTATCCCCGTCGCCGCAGTGACTGCCGTCATGAGTGCTGCTAGGGCGAAAATCTGACTGTAGCTCTCGGGCTTTACAGTGTTATGTACCCATAGGTACATTCCTGTGAGAGGCAAGATCGTTGCTGTTATTGGACGAATCAGGCAAATGTAATAGTCTTTCACCGGCATTTCGATAGCGCGACAAGCAAGTGCGGGCAGGACGAGCAAGCGAAGTACTAGTAGCGGTATCATGGTTCCCAGAGCAACTCCAATCAATTCATAATATCGAACTAAAATAAGGCTTAAGGCCAAGTTAAGACCAACTTCTACTACATCGATTTTCGCCACGATGCTGTGTTTGTTTGCAGCATACATGGCGGAATTCAGAGGGTGGTTGGCGAAACCAATCATTCGCCCAATTAGCAATATTACCATTACCCAATAGGCTTCTGAGTAACTTGGTCCCATCCACCGATTGATAAAGGTATCACCGAATATCACTAACCCACCGCCGGCAATCAGAGCCAGTACAAGATTGAGGCGTGTGATAAACAGTAGTTTAGAGTGCAGCTCGCGAGTATCTTTTTTAGCGTGGTAGGCCGTAAAAATGGGCACGAACATGTTGGTGGCCTGGCTGAGAAATTGGGCGACATAGTCAACCAGCCTTAGGCCGATGGCATACGGCGTTACACTAGCAGCAGAAAGGAAACCGGCAATAACAAAATTATCCACGTTGTTTCGCATCTGGTAGGCAATGGCAATCACAAACGACCAAATGCTGTATTTGAACAGTTCTTTACTGTTGTTTCGGGATGCTAGAGACCAGGATATCTTGAGCGCTGGGAAGGCCGATTTGCAGACTAGGTAATAGAGAATGTTGGAAGTTCTTGCGGTACAGAAAGTGATGACTGCTAGCGCGACTATGCCATAGCCATTAGATATGAACCACCAAGTCAGTGCTGCCCCTAACAGGGTCATGACTATTCGAACGAGGGCGACGTGATGAAAGCGGAGTTTGGCGTTGGCAACCCCGGCCAGCGCGTTAAAGGGAAACTCTAGGGCTACCGAGACGCCGATGATCAGGACAAGCCATTGGATAATATCTTTATCGGCTTCGTTATCAATATACCCTCGGCTAGCGAAACTGGCCGCGATGCTCACGAGGATGATGACAAGCGCGATGGCGATGTAAATGGCCAGTGCGGTATTGATGGTGACATTGGCCTGATGTTCGTCGTTGATGCCAAAAGCCCTGCTGACATAACGGGTGACCGCGCTGGCCATGCCCATGTCAAAAAGGTGATAGGCTGCAGCCAGGCTTCCCACTACCGTCCAGATGCCGTACCAATGGTCGCCAAGTTCATGTATCAGGAAGGGCATCATGAAGAACGCGACGATGATGCTGACAAAGGTTTGAGAAACCCTTGTAACGGATCCTTTTAAAAGTTCAATGGCGGTCGACACGTTAGCTGTTGGTACCTGATGTTTTTAGTTGTTTGAGTTGGCCGAGGATAAAGGGGGGGAGGCAGGCCAGGAGTAGGTAAAAAAGGCTTTTTCGGTCTTTACGTTTAATGAGCGCCTTGATCAATGCTTTGCGAGCTTGTGGCATCTCTTGTTGTTTAAAGCGTGAGTAGCCAACTTCAAAGTGGAAACGCCCGATCCTTTGTTGCAGGTGGTTAAGCGATGTGGGGTCGCCTGCGTGGTATTGCATCATTTTTTCGGTGCAGGCAATTAGGCCGGGTGCCCGGTCTTCAATGCTACGGAGGGAGATGCTGCCGGATCGGACCCGGTATTGGTGAAAAATGGCAGGGATATAAATAAAGTCATAACGGCTCGCGACAGCTTGCCACATTAGATAGTCGTCGGAGTTCCGAACGTCTTCATCGAAACCGCCCACCTGTTCGAAGACTCCGCGCCGAATAGCCACACCTGACGTACCCAGGTAATTTGACACGGCCAGACCTTTCAGCGCTTCTCTTGCTTGTATTAGATAGGCATTGTCCGATACGGCGATCTTTTCCAGATTATGCAGAGTCTGATACGGGGCTAGAAAATCTGGATTGATTACATGGCCCCCCTCATCGATACATGCAAACCCTGTAAAGGCGAGCCCGGCTTGTGGAGTTTGTTCCATGCATTCAATCGTTGTTGCCAGTTTTTCTGGCAGCATGATGTCGTCTGAATCAAAGATGAAGATGAATTCGCCACGAGCTTTTTTTATTGCCCGGTTCCTGGGAATGGCGGGCTTACCGCTGTTAGCTTGATGGTGGTATCGAATTCTGGGGTCGTCGTACTGATCGATAATACTGGCGGTTTGGTCAGATGACCCATCGTCAATAATGATGATTTCGAAGTCCTGAAATGACTGATTCAGGATCGAATCTAGAGTCTTGCTGATGTATTGCGCCGCGTTGTACGCGGGGACAATGATTGAAGCTTTTGGCATTTGCGTCCTTGCCACTTCAGAGGATGTTTGAGAGCCTAAAGTATAGCCAGTTTCATGGGTATTCGATAGGCAAATCAATCAGTCCCTCTGATGGTTCCTTGAATTAGTATCTTAACGCTTCCATAGAGCTGGTATACGATGATCCAGCTGTTGCGCCACCGCCCATTATGTACAGTGTGTCGTTGATCGTCGCTGCCGCGGCTCCATGCTTGGGTGTCGGAACATTTGTCAGAGGGCGCCATGTGTTCGTTGCTGGATCGAATTCTTCGTTTTGCTCAAATATGCCACTTGTATTGTTAGCATTAAACTCGCCGCCGGCCACTTGGATTTTTCCGCCTATAACGCCCACGCTCATGGTTCGTCTGCCCGTTGGCATTGGGGTCATGTTCGTCCAATTCCCGGTTGCGGGGTCGAACATCTCAACAGTTTTCATTGCGCCCTCGACCGTGTTGCCGTTAGCTTCGCGATGACGTCCTCCAAAGACGTAGATTTTATTGTTGATCATCGCAGACCCGGGGTTGTCGCGAACATACGTTAGCGATTGGCTAGGCTGCCAAGAATTGGAAATAGGGTTGAACACTTCTACGGTATTTAGTGAATTGCCGGCAGACCCCATACCGCCAATGATGTAGATATTGCCGTTGAGGACTTGGGCGGTTGCGCCACCTCTTGCGGTTGGCATATCAGGAAGCGCCGCCCAAGTGTTGGTTAAAGGGTCATACACCGTGGTGTTGGCCACTGCTCCTGAGAAGGGCGCTTTTGAGCCGCCAAATACGTAGAGCTTGCCGTTGTATGCGGCAACAGCGGGGTTTTCAACACCGGAGCTCGGCAGTGGTGCTCCTTGGCTCCAGCTGTCTGCAGTCGGGTTGTATATGAACAGGGTTTTAAGGTGCCCGCTGCTGTTTTTTCCGCCTACAGCATAGAACTTACCGTCAATGGTTGAGCCGGAGGCATCCAATACCGCAATGGGCGCCGGTGCCTTTGATTCCCAGCAGCCTAGGCTGACGGGTCTAAGCGAGGTGAGGTTGCCTCCACCGAATTCACCGACAAATAGGTTGCCAGATGGTGACTTTGTCATTGGCAGAGGGTCATTAAAGCCCGTTACAAGTGGGCTGCCTTCGATACCGTAATTGCCTGTGCTGTCGAGTTTAACCCGGAATATATCGTCACCCACCGAATAGTTCGTAATAAGTAGTTGGCCATTCAGATATTCGCCCACGCAACCTTGGCCACCTTGATATTCGATAATGGCATTGGAAGATTTATGTTCGCCAAGGAGGTAGGCGGGCTCCTCGTAGTTCGGTAATGGCGCAACGTTTTGGTAGGAACCGTCTTTGAATACGCACTCATCACGGTGCGGGTTAGGGTGACCATAATAAGCGCCCTGCTTGATAAGCTGCAACAAGTCCGGTTGGGCGCCAGGGTTATGCCCACCGTCTTGGTAGCTTGCTGTGCTCGCCAGTCCAAGACACTGAGGCTCCGGTTGCGGTGGGAAGGTGCCAGTTACACCAAGCCCGTTGTCGGTCGCGTACATGTTACCGTTGGTATGGAATACAAAGTCATAGCTATTGCGCAGGCCTGTAGCGTAAGTGGTTACATCACAGGGAGGTGGTCCGAACAGATCATTGGTGTTGTTGCATGAGCCATCAAAGCTCGCAGAAAACACGTCAGCTACCAAAATGGCCGCGCTTAATGGCTGCTCTTGCATTTGCCCGAATTCAGAGTTCGATTCGTTCGGTGCGCCCGCGCCGGTATTGCCGCCAATGGCAATATAAAGACGATTGTCATCCGGGCCGAAGTGTATGGAGTTGATCGAATGATTGGCAATTGCCCTCGGCAAGCCGCTAATGACGTGTTCCACTGTTCCAAAGCCTTGGCCACCAATGCGGGTTACCATACCGGAGTTTGGTTCGCCGTTATCAATGGACGGGCTGCTATGGGCCACCCACAGTTCGATGTCGTTGGCAGTGGAATAGGGCGAGACGGTAATGCCCAGTGTCAGCCTTGGGCCTAAATCGTTCTCAAGTGCGTTGATGACTTCGTCATTGATGACGTTGAGTTCGGTGTCAAAGGTGAGCGCTCGTATGGTGCCGAAGAGTTGCGTCACATAGAGCCTGTCATCGGGCCCCCAGACCATTGATGTCGGGTAATCTATGTTGTATTGGCGTTTGATGAAGTCGACGCCCGAATTAGGTGAAAGTGGAGCTTCGCCTTCTTGCATAGTGAATTCGTTGAAGCGGTAGATCATCGGGGCGGCCGCGTGCCGGTGTGTCGCAAAAATACCGGTAAAACTGCGAGTACCGATTTCGGGATCGATACCCGCTGCGTCGAAGCTGAAGAATTCATCGGGCGGATACACAGTTTCGAGCTTATAGGTTGATCCGCCATTAAGGCTGTAATTCAGATCTACGCTCCGGGAGTAGGGGTCTACAATCAGGCCGAACTTAGCATCCGAGCCAGCCAGCCCTGCGACAGCAACGTTTTTCTCGATCAATTTTTGCCCGTTTACTTCCAGCAGATAATGTAGAACGGTGCCGCTGGGTATAGAGGCGGCCACAAGTTTAAGGTAGTTATCTTCATCATTTCCGAACCAAAGCCCTGCTTGTTCATAGTTGCCCGTGCCTTGCGGGACATCCAGTATTTGAGTGGTGATTCGCGTAATTTGATTGGGAGCAGCAAAACCAACGGCCAGAGCGTTGTCTAGAGAGTTAACGCCGCCGATATTCAGGCCGGACGTTGTGGTCAGCTCCAGATAACCCTGTAAGAAAAACATCTCTAGGTTGTCCTGGATGTAGCCGGTTCCCGCGGTAGGTTTGTCCACCCAAGTAAATCCGGTACCTCTGCCGTTTTTATCCATGTAGTAGCCTTGGCCCTCGGTGAAACTGAGTTGGTAAGGAAGGTCTACGCGGACATCGCTGCACTGAACCGGGGCGCATTTGTCTGAACTTGCGACGGTCAGTTGAACGGGCACATCTACAGGGTCTCCACTGGCAGGGCTGAGGGTGACCACGCCATTGTAATTTCCTGACGCCATACCATTGGTATCAACCGACACTGCAATGTTGTCGGGAGTGTTCGTGTTTGATGGAGAGGCAGATAACCAGAGTTCATTTGTACTAACCGTAAATGCAACGGATTGATTGCTCGTGTGGCTTACGGAAACTGTTTGGCTTGCGGGTGTTGAATCGGGTGCAGCATTAAAGGATAGCGCGCTTGGCGCGGCGAGCAGCCCTTGTGGGCCATCGTTAACGGTCAGGGTGTAATTGAGAACGGCTGACACATAGCTCGTAGCGGAAGCGGTAAGTTCTGCGTTGTAGGTGCCAGCAGGCAGCCCGGCTGGATCTGCAGTTACGGTAACGGTGGCAGGAGTGGTGCCAGAGTCCGCGGAGGCCGAGAGCCATGTTTCGCTTGTGGTTAAATTAAACGATGCACCGGAATTGTCACTGTCGCTCAGAGTGCTGCTGGAAATCATTGGACTGGGATTATCAACATGCCTTGAGCCCGCCAAAGACGTTGGATCAAAACTCAAGAAGACAACGTTGTTGGCAATGTCAAAGAATTCGGTGACTTCATGCGTTGAACCATCATTGAGCCTGATCACAGCAGTTACGGTATGAGTGTCGTCAGTTAGCTGAGTTGTATCGAACGCTTGGGCCTGATCATTGGATGCTGTACCTACTAAATCATAGGGCGCGACGTTTTCTGTTTGATCGGGCGAGCCGTTCTTTTGAGTGTTGTCGATGTAGAACCGGACCTGTGTCATGTCCGATTGCTGGGGAACAAATACGTAAACGTCTCCGCTTAAAGATGCACCGCGAAGTGAAATTGCCGAGGAGCGATCAGGAACACTACCGACCATTAATGCATAGGTGTTTGACGATTGAGGCACGACATTAAAGGTAACTTGCAAGCTGTCACTGCTGGCATTGTTGCTGTCTGCGATTACCTGCGCGCTGTATTGCCCGGGCGGTAATCCGGAAGGGTCGGCCGTTAGGTTTATGCTTTGGGGGGTTGTGCCGGAGCTCGGTGTGGCTGTAAGCCAGGTAGCGTTATCGGATAATGTAAAGGAAACCGGATTTGAATCTGAGGTCTGCAACGGCACAGTTTGAGAGGTCGCCGTCGTGCTGCCTTCTTGTGCAGAGAAAGCCACCGCTGATCGGCTGAACTCTAATGCGGGGGCCGAGTTGTATACCGTAAACGCGGAGGAAATAAGCTCGGAAGTGCCGTTGTTATAGCGCACGGTGGCGTAAATGCTGTGCTGGCCATCGTTTATTGAGTTGGTGCCATACGGTTTGGCGAAATCGTTAGCCTCAGTTCCGTTAAAGTCGAAAGGTGCGACGTTCTCAACGCTGAATGCTCCAGATGGCGGCGCCGCGTCTAGGTGAAATTCGACGCGCTTAACGTCAGTATCCGGTGAAATGAATATATATCGAACCCCGTGAAGCTCGGCGCCGGCCAATGGGATTGGCGCTGAGCGGTTAGGGTATTCACTGACCAATATGTCGGGTGCAGCCAGAAGCGGGGAACAGGGTAAGGCAGTGGATAGAATCAATAGAATAAATGCTAGCAATCTACTACGGGCTGGTACTACGCGGCTCAGAAAGCTCATGCTTGTTATCCCCCGAAACGGTCGTTCGTCCTTTTCGGTAATCGCAGCATCATGAGTGCCAGATTATAACTTCACCCAAAATAACAGTGTGATACTCTGCTTAAGATGCAGTGGATTTAAACGGTGTGTAAGGTTTCCTGACAATCGAGCAGCCTGACGGCGTGCGATTTTTTTAACGTAACTTTCTCATGGACGATATGGCTTGTGAGCCTATTTCAGAGCAATGCCTGGCAAAACACATGGTGGGAGATCTGGGGCAGTACGCCGGGGTTCAGCTTGGTAAATAGGGGCGAGAATGGTCACTGTGGGCTGTACCTTGACACGTATCGGTGGCGAAGTGTGGTGCCGATTCATTGCTTGCAACTTGTCGGCACCAACTATCGGCGGGTTTCTACACCGAGAGCTGAGTACAACGATTTATCAACGTTTTATGACAGTTTGTCGGCAGAAGGTGTAGGGTCCGAAAGGTCATGGAGCGAGGCCGTTTTTCGCGACCTGATCGATGGCACGCCCGAGGTGGATCGTTTGCGACAGCTTTGTCGTGAGCGGGGCTGGCTGTTGCGAACCGTCCATCAAGACACTGCTTATCATATTGCGACTGATATTTCGTTTAATGATTATCTTGCCAGTCTTGGTTCTAATACCCGTCTGCGTTTGTTTAACCGCCGTAAGGTATTAGAGGCTTGCGGCGACATCGCGATAGACAACCTTTGGCCGAACAAGGTTGAGCACTTTTTCCATCGGTTAAACGAGCTCCATACGATTCGGTGGGGGGCACCCTGTTTTGGGCGGCTCAGCCTTGATTTCCATTTACGTTTCTTATCCAGAATTGTCGAAGAAGGCGGAAGACCGGAGCTGTCTGTTCTAAGCTGTGATAACAAGGATGTATCGCTTCTGTACAATGTTCGCTATGAGGGTAGGGTATACAATATCCAAGCCGGCTATATAGAAGGATTTCATCGTAAGCTAGCACTGGGCACGCTTCACTTAGGCTACTGCATTGAAATGGCGTGTTCGGATCCTGAAGTAGACAGTTTTGATCTGTTGGCAGGCGAGGGGAAAAACGAAAATTATAAAAAACGACTCGCCAATCGGGAGTCACTAATGGTTTCTTTGATGGTCGTGCGTGGACGGTTTTTGAAGCTGTTGTACTGGCTTAAACATTGAGAAGGGATGACATGGAACGTTCGAATTCGCACACCAGGCCCGATGGGTTGCTGCCATTGGCTGCAGTCGCCATCTTGTTTGTAGGTCTTTGGCCGGCAATAGAAGTACTAATGGAGCGTTGGTTGAAGTTTGATGAATCCTATTCCCATGGATTCATGGTGCTGGTGGTTAGCCTTGTGTTAACGCTGAATAAATGGATTCGACTGAGGCCAAGAGTGGGGGCTTATCCGTTCTGGCTCTTGCCATTGAGCATTGCTTCGTTGGTTTATCTTGCCGGTTCTATTTTGTTGATTGAGGCTGCGCAGCAACTTGCCCTATTGCCATTGGTGCTCGGTTCGTTTTTACTCATTTGGGGGTGGGAGCAGGCGAAGCCTTTCTTCCTTCCGCTAGGGCTCTTAGCTTTTACCATCCCCGTTTGGGATTACGTGTCTTGGCCCCTTCAGGTTATCACGGTTTCGGTAAACGACTTCTTACTTTCGTTTTTCAATATTGAATTCTATGTCGAGGGTGTTTTCGTCTATTTTCCGGGCGTTGGTGCCTTTGAAATTGCTCATGGCTGCTCCGGCTTACGGTATCTTTTAGTCGGCCTGACGCTCTCTCTGCTCTATGGAGAGTTGAATTATTCAAGAGTTCGCACTCGGGCGGCGTTAATAGTGGCGGGGATTCTCTTGGCGCTGGTGGCCAATTGGATTCGGGTTTTCGTGATCATCTATATTGGTTACGATTCAAACATGACCTCATCGCTGATCAACGAGCATGACTTTTTTGGTTGGTGGGTTTTCGCAGGAACTCTGGTGCCACTGTTCTTTTTTGCCCGATGGCTAGAAGGTACAGAGCCGCCGATTATCATATCGAAGGGTTTCTCTGACGAGAGCGCAAGAAAAACGACAAGTTTGATACCAATGGCCATTCTGGTCTTTGGGCCGCTTGTTTTGTTTTCCGCGACCGCACTTGTCCTAGATGCGCGTCAGCACCAAGAACAACACGCACAGGCGCTCTCTTCTTTGGAACCGTTGCTTGAACGCGATCAGTGGCTGCCTCTGTTTCGGTCTGATCTAAATGGCTGGGCGCCTGTTGTGCGGAATCCTGACGCTTACCGAGTTGATGTTTATCTGGAACGTGAAACCGCTACTGAAAATGACAGGTTGCGGTTGGAGGTGTTAAGTGGTCTTTATGTTTATGGCTATCAGAGGCCGGGGGGGGAACTGGTCGGCTACAACAATCGCCTGTTTGACCGCGCTTTGTTTATACCCGAGGAAACATTTGAGGTTGATGCGGGTGACGGAGCGCGTTTTCGGGGCATGCGATTGAAGCTCAGGCAATCTGGCAAGGAGCTCTTTGTGGCCTATGGTTACAACGTTGAAGGGCGCTGGGAGAGCGATAAGCTACGGGCTAAACTGGCGCAAATTCCCGGTATCTTCAATGGTCGTACAGATGCTTCTTTGTTGGCACTCGGTGTGTCTTGTGAGCAGTGCAATGGCCGAGCGGAGTTAGACAAGCTGATGCCCCTCATAAGAAAGCGTGCTGAGTATCAACTTCAAGGTTGGATTGAAAAGGGAGATTGACCGTTCGGGTACGAACGGTCAATCTCGGTTCAGGCTGGGTTTATTTTACATCACCAGAAACCACGTCTGACGGTGGGCTGCTTAGACCCGCAGTATCGGTTACTTGAATCGTAAAGTACCAAGTACCGAGTGAAAGATTTTCAAAGGTATAGGAGGTTTGATCACCACTGACTTGCTGGGTTTGATCAAGGTTCGAAGTGCTTTGCCCGTAATTGATGGTGTAGGAGTCAATTTCACTGAGAGCAATCGAACTGCCATCGATCCGGGTTAACGGTGCCGTCCAACTCAGGGTTAGCGAGTTGATCGCAGGGTCTTCCGGCACTTCAGGAGGTGGCGTAGAGCCGCCTGTATCCGTGCCTCCGGAGGAAGAGCCCGAGTCCGGGGTTTCTGCGGTCTCGAGAGAGAAGGGGTCCAACGCACTTTGATAGGCTTGAATGTTGGTGAGGCCCTCAGAATTATTGACGCTATTAGCGTCCGAAATCCATGGGCTCAGGCCATGCTGTAGCTCCCAGGTATCAGGGATTTGGTCACCGTCGGTGTCTTGTGTACTAAAGCCAGAGTTGTCCAGAGTAGAGACAGTTTCAGCCGTAGACAACGCTTGCCCTGTGGTCAGGTTGGTGGCTGAGTACTCAGCTACCGCACTGCCTGTCCCTTCGAAGTACTCGATAGTCAGGTTCAGCTTTTCTCCTGCCTTGAGCGAATGTTCGTAGGAATATTGAGTGGTTGGCCGTTCGGTCCAATCGTCGATGACCAATTTGCCATCAGCATAGAGGCGCACACCATCGTTGGTACGGACTGTGAAACGGTATTGGTTTGTCCCACTGGTATTGGGTGCGGTAAAGGTGCCGTTCCAGCGCACGCTGAAGCGGTCATCGGGCATGTCGGGGCGTGGTTGGCCGCGGCTCCAATCGAAGTCCACAGAGTCTTGTACCTCTACAGCCACCAAACGTTGGAAATCTGAGCCTTCAAAATATTGGGCTGTGAAGCCTGAAACTGCTGTAGGCTCTGCTGGGGCGGGAGTGTCGTTGGCATCGTTTACCGAAGTTCCAGCGAAGTGCTCTTCAAGGTTGGAGTACCCGTCGCCGTCCATGTCTTCCGAAGCATCTGTATTATTTAGCGGATCTAGGTCATAGGCATACTCTGCACCATCCGGAATTCCATCTTCGTCTGTATCCGGATTGTTTTCTCGCGTACCAATCAGGAATTCATCGGCACTGACCAAGAAGTCTCCGTCTGGATCGCTTGTGCCGTCATTCGGATCTTGGGGATCCAAACCATTGAGAATTTCCCAGTTGTCATACAGACCGTCTTTATCTTGATCTAGAGGAGGAAACTGGGGGTTAAACGCCAAGCCGTTCTGGCCATCAACAAACCCGACGCGGTAACCCAGATTGTAGGATTCTCCGCTACTTTGAGATGGAGTTTCCGCGGTTTGTGCCCAGCTTGCTATGTAGGCACTGCCAATGACCGACTGGGCGAACCCGGGACCTTCCCAGGCCACAGAAAAATGGTCACCACCTCCGCCTTCTTTATGTCTTAACTCAAAGTAATATAGCTTGTCTGCATCGAGGGGGATGATTCCTGATGCTTGAGAAGAATACTTGCCGTATTCATTAACTCGGGTCCAACCTGGGATGGATGCTATGGTTCGAATGTCTTCCGGTCGGTCGTTGGTGCTAAGGGCAAATTCGGCGTTGTCGTCAGCCGCCATAAAAAAACGATAGTCGCCGGTTGCAGGGGGCAAAATGAATCCACGTACGAAACTGCCATAATTATCACCTCGGCCGCTGGGGATACTCAGTTCAGTCAATTCTTCGGTGACGTTAGGGTTATCTGGAAATTGAGCACTGCTGCCAAGGTTCGAGAGCGAGGTCCCCGAAATTCCATCGTAATACCGAACTTCAACCATGCCCGGTGTGATCTTATCGGGGACAGCAGCCGTGGGAGGCAGCCTTCCCAGTTGCCAGCTTTGGCAACCGCTGATGATGATTATGGCGCTTCCAAGACTCAGAACCCTGTAAACAGACATAGATCACCCAGTTCGCTGGTTTAAAATTGTTCTAATAAGTATTGTCGATCAGTTACTAGGTCGCCACTGGGTAAATGGAACGTTTTGATATTGTGGCGACCTTATTAGATTTAATTCCTCTTTGGTTAACTGCCTTTCAAGATTGCCTTTGCTTTTTGAGGCAGGCCGGCAGCTTTGTAGGCTTCGGCTAGGTGCATTGCGATATCCGAGGAGTCGGGGTCGAGGCTGTGTGCTTTCTCTAGCGTTTCAAGACTTTTGTCTAGGTCGCCGGCCTCAAACAGAATCCATCCGTAAGTGTCAGCAATGGCTGCGTTGTTGGGTGCTAGCTCAAACGCCTTTTTTGCGAGGTTAGCTGCCTCCGTATCACCCTTCTCATAATAGAGCCATGCCAAATTGTTCAGTACCAAGGGGTTGTCAGGGTTGATGTCCATCAATGCCTGATAGCGCGCAATTGCTTCATCGGGCTGATTCAGTTGCTGATGGGTCATCGCCAAACTTAGAAGAATCGATTGATTGCCAGGGAACTGCTCAGATGCAGCTTCCAATGATTCGAGTGCCTTCTGCGCTTGCCCTGAACGAGTGAGGGCGCGTGCGTGCGCTACCTCCAGTTCCGGAGTGTGGTGTTTCTCGAGTGCCAATTCGTAGAGCTCGGCGGCTTGCTGGTGTTCTCCGGTGTTTTCGTAGAAGTTGGCTTCAACCTGATAGGGGGCGGGAGAGTCGGGATGGTGTTGTTTTACATCTTGCAAAGCATCGCGTGCTTCAGATGTGTTGCCTTGTTGGAACTCAACCGCAGCCAGTTTCAGGGATATGCTTTCGGATTCCGGAAACAGAATCCGGCCTCTATTTAGTATCTCCAGCGCTCGTTCGAAATTCCCGCGCTGAGCCATTTGTGTGGCAATGCCTTCATAGACAGTGGCAACCATTGGCTCATTGGGACTAGGGAGGTCTTCCTGTTTGCGCTCCATGAGTTGGGCCGTGAGCTCATCGGCTTGAGTGGCCTTGTTATTGATCAAAGCGGACTCAAGCATCACGAGGCGAGGGCCAGCGGCTTGCGGATTTTGTTCGTTAATTTTCTGCATGAACGCTGTTAGCTCATCCCGGCCCATGGTAACTGCAGCAGCTTGGATGGCAGCGGCGTGGTTGGGGTCAAGGGTGATAGCTTTCTTATAATACTCTATCGCCTGGTCGGCATTGTCTGATTTCCGGGCTAAGTTGCCCAGCGCAACCAACGGGGCGGGGTTGTCAGGGGCTTTGGCCTGCGCGGTTTTGTAATATTTTTCTGCCTCTGAATGCCGTTCTAGGTTGTTCGCTAGGTGGCCTCTTGCCAGAAGCACGCGGATACTCTCCGGATTATCCGAAAGCCAGCTGTCCAATGTTTTCTGAGCACTGTCAGTGTCACCGGATAGTGCTTGAATACGGGCGGTTAGTAGCTGGGCCTGTAATGCTTCGTCAGCATCATTCGGTACTTTGCGTACTTGTTCGATTGCCGGTTCGTACTTGTTCATTTGTGTCAGGTAGGCTGCGTAGCGAATCCTGAGATTGTTGTTGCTTGGGTCTAGTTCCAAAGACTTTTCTAGCAGTGGGCGACCCGTTTGGTCGTCGCCCGATGCAAGGGCAGCGATGCCAACCAAGGCGAGTGTTTGTGGATCTGTATCTTTGTTGTCTATGTTGTCGAGTATCGATTGCGCGCCTTGGGGATCGCGCATAGAAATTCGTGTTGCGGCCAGTAGTTTACGAACCCGATCGGCATCCTCCATATTCGTCAGGGGCTCGAGTAGCTTTTCGGCATCTTTGGCTCGCCCCTGCCGGAACCGTACAACACCTAGCATAAGGGTGCTTTGCTCATGGCCTGGTGCTTGGTTCAGTACTTCCTGCAGGTATCTGCCGGCAGTATCGATATCCCCATCTGTGTAGGCAGCGATTGCAGCTTCAAGGTTGCTTTTGATGGTTCCCGGCGCTGACTTCGCTAAGATTTCTTCGTATACAAACGCTTCAGCTGATTTGCCTTGTTGGCGTAAAACAGTCACAAGTGCAGAGATGGTCTGATACTTTTGGAAGGTCATCACGTCGTACTGGCCAATGGTCTCCAGGGCTCGGATATACGCTTGCTCTGCTTCCGCCCAGTTACCTTGCGTATGAGCCAGCTGTGCCTTCCAGAGCCAAACCTCTTCGTGTTCTGCGTCTATGCTTTCGGCATGACCCAAATGGGTTTTCGCGGATTCGAAGTTTTCGCGAGCGGCGGCTACTCGGGATAAGCCGATGTGGCCCAATGCATTGTTGTTGTGACTGCCGATGGCGTCTTGGTAGGCCTGTTCGGCTTTGTCGAGATCGCCATTAATCAGCCAAGCCTTGCCTTTCAGGTTGTCAGCTTCCCGTAACTGATCGGGAGAAGGGGACTCAAGTTGTTTGAGAGCTTCAAGAGCACCTTCGGTTTTACCCCTAAGCGCCCGCGCTTTGGCGCGAATCAGAGCGGCTTTATTGTTATCTGCCTGAGTCAACTGATTGGCTCCGATTTCAGCGACGAGCTTGTCGACTTGGCGTTCAGCGTTTGAGGCATCACCGGCAGTTAACAGGTTATCGATAATAACAAAGTAGGGGGCAGGCCGTTCAGGTTGGAGTTGTATGGCGCTCCGGGCTTCTATGGTGCTTGCTTTTAGTTCACCCTGCCTTTGGAAGAAACGCGCTTGGTCAACGTGGCTGATGTACTGAATGTCATCCTGGGACATGTCAGGTTCGTTGTTGCAACCCGCTAGGCCGATCGACGCGATGGCAATTGAGAGTAGTGACGCGCGCACAATGTTGTTCATTTTCATGCCCTGTTCCTTTTCTTGTCGGGTCTTTCATATTCCGTTCGAAGATCTCAGGTATCGTTGGTAGCGGTTGATGTCTCTATCCGGTACTTATCCGTCAAGTTGTAAAGCGTCGGCCGTGTAATGCCGAGTAGGCGTGATGCTTGGGCCATGTTGTGGCCGCAACTCGAGAGTGCCTGCAATATCGCTTTTCGCTCTGCGTGTTCTCGAACTTGCCGAAGGTTTAACTGATAATCAGAATCGCAGGTCTGCTCATAAGGCAATAACAGATCCTCAGCTGTGATCCGCTTGTCATCTGCCATAATAATCGCCCGTTTGACCTTGTTGATCATTTCACGAACGTTGCCTGGCCATGAATAGGCGCTGATTGCTTGAGCCGCGTCTTCGGAGAAAGAGAGGTTAGGGCGGTCCATCTGTTTGCCGAGACTCATCAATAACGTTTGTGCAATAACGATCGCGTCGCCTTCTCGATCACGCAGTGCCGGGACATCTAACGTGATCTCGCTGATGCGATAATAAAGATCCTCACGGAATGTGCCTTCGGTGATTAGGTCCTGCACGTTTCTGTGAGTCGCGCACACCACTCGGATGTCTACCGGAATAGGGTTTACAGAGCCCACACGGTCAACCACGCGTTCTTGCAGGAAGCGCAGTAGTTTTGCCTGCAGTGGCATGGGCATGTCGCCGATTTCATCGAGGAACAGGGTGCCGCCGTTTGCGCTTTCGATCTTGCCTTTTTTGCTTTGGGTAGCACCGGTGAACGAGCCTTTTTCGAAACCGAAAAGTTCGCTCTCAAGCAAATTCTCTGGAATGGCTGCGCAGTTAATAGCTGCGAAGGGTTTGTCAGCGCGCTGGCTGTGATCGTGCAACGCTTGTGCGAGCAGTTCTTTGCCGGTACCGGTTTCACCGGTGATCAACGTGGTGACATCGGTCGGTGCAACCTTCTCTACGGTTCGGCATATGGTTAACATTTCCGGGCTTGAAGCGACAATGCCTTTTATATGCGTGCCGTTGTTTTGGCTAGCCAGTAAGCGGTTTTCCTGCTCAAGCTCGGCTAAACGGAAAGCACGGTTTACGACAAAGGTGAGAATGTCTGCATCCAAGGGCTTTTGATAGAAATCACACGCGCCCATGCCCACAGCTTTGACCGCATTTTCTTTATCTTCCCGGCCAGTGACCACAACCACTTTGGTTTGAGGAGACAGACGTAAAATATCTTCAAGAAGCGCGAAGCCTTCCGTAGCGCCGCCGGGATCAGGTGGCAGACCCAAATCCAACGTAACCACCTGGGGTTCGAGGCGGCGCAGTGCGGCCAGTGCGGTGTCACGGTCAGACGCCACGGTTACTTCAACGTTGTCGCTAAAACACCAGCGCATTTGGCTTTGAAGGCCCGGGTCGTCTTCTACAATCAATAGTTGCTTCACAACAGCCATCATTCCTTTGGTTTGTGGTCCGTTACGGGGCTTGAGTTGTCCTTGCCTGCTCCCCATATAAGATTCTTAACTTAAGATTGACACTTTGCAATGCTGAGGCAACAAAAAATCCATGTAGCGTCGATTAGTTGACGGTTTTATGTGGTAGGTGCGTCTCGAGGTTTGACGGTGTATCGGAATCGCTTGTTTTTTCGATGGCTATGCTCGCCATCGGAATGCGCACAGAGAAACAAGACCCAACGTCCGGCTCGCTGGTTACATCGATATTTCCTCCAAGTTCTTGCACGTACTCGCGGGCTTGATAAGCACCAATACCCATGCCAGTTAAACCTTTGGTGCTCTCGAACGGCTTGAACAATTGAGAGCGAATGAACTCGTCTGTCATACCTGTTCCGGTATCTTGTATAAACAAGACCACGCTGCCTTTGGCTGTTTTCAGGTTTAGTGTGATTTCACCATCAGGCGGGGTCGCATCCTGAGCATTTCGAATAAGATGGCCAAGCACGCTTCTGAGTTGTTCGGGTTCTGCACACACGAGGATGGAGGGTGGGTCACCCAGTAATTGGGGGAACGGTAGACGCTGACTGTTGTTCTCAATCACTGTGCGCACAACTTGGGTCAGGTCCACCTTGCTTCGGGCCAATTCGTTGGGTGTTGCGGGTTTCCTTATATGGTCGACCAAATTCGACATCTTGCGAACCGCGTGATCTGTTGTAGAAATCATGTCGTCAATAAAGGCTGGGTTAGCTCGGTGCTTTGGGGCGTTTGTAACCAACAAGGAAAGTTGTGCGATGAGGGTTTTCAGGTCATGCACCATGAACGCCGAAGCTTTACTGACCGCTTCAAACTGCATGGCCCGTGACAGTCGGTTTTGTGCATCGGCTTGCGCAAGCAAGTTACAGGTTTGACGCGCCACTACTTTAATCAGGTCAAAGTTCTCCCAGTTCAAAATAACTTTGGCGTAAGGCCGCCCGACCATTGCAATGCCGTACAGTTCGCTGCCGAGAAATAAAGGAACGACCAACCACGCGTCGGGAAGGTTGGTGATGGTTTCCGGCAACTCGATCAAGTCGTAGCTAAGAGGGTCAACGCGATACTCGGCCAGATCGATGATCCACTCTTTATTTTGAAACAGGCGAACAAGGTCGCAGTCACCATCGATGGTTGTGTGTTTCGGCGTGGCGATGTTAACGCTACTTTTTAGCTCATAGTTATTCTGATCGGATTTTATCCAGATCACGCCCGCGTTGCTTTCAACGAGATCTGCCAAAATGCGGATGGCTCGCTCGGGAAGCGGTGGCTCTTCACTTAGGTTGGCGAGCTCCTGGGTCATCCGTAGCCATTCTTCCCGGTAGTCGTATTTGTAGTCGAAAAAGTTTTGGCTGATGAACACCATAATTCGAGCACGAATTCGTCGGGACATCACGAGAGTAACAAGAAAAGTGAGAGCGACAGTGATAAACAGTACCTGAAGCGCATCGCCCCACTCACCGCCAAGGCTGCGAACGTAATAACCGCCTACCGCTAGAAGTATCAGGTAGCCGCCACCCATAAGCAGGGCACCGGCATGGAATACCGCAGCGCGTGAAAGTTGAAAGTCGACCGGTTGTTTGCGTGAATTGATGATGTTGACGGCAAACAAGGGAACGAGGGCGGCGTTAATGAAACCGCGAGCATCCCAAAATGAATCGGCTATTTTTCCGAACAGCAAAGCATCGGCGAACATAATAAAGTCGTACGCGAAAATGGTAGCGGTACCAATGCATAGATATTTAACGCTGGACCGGCCTAATGCGGGGGAATTGCGCCAGATCTGTTCGACTAATGATAAGCCGAGTAAGGAAAGAGCGATCTGCCCGATCAACTTGGTTTTTCCGCTGACCAGATCTGCATCGAACGCAAACTCTAATGTGCCGAGCGAGAGAAGGGTGATGATCAGTACTGTGGTTGCGATCCCAAGCGTTTTGCGGAGTTGTCCTGTAAATCTCGCTTGCCGGAAGGAGTCTCGAAGTAGGGCAAAAAGCAGAAGTAACCACGCGGCGTCCCGAAGTAATTCAAGCAGGTATCGGATGAAAAACCCGGGTTCCCCCCAAAGGCTTTGGGACACCAAAGCCGATGCCCAAAGGGTGGTAACAAAAGCCGCAAGAAACAGAGCGCGATCAAGCTCACGCCGAAGGTAGCGTGTTGCTACCAATGTCGACAGCACGGCAAATACGATCGCCGATGCGCCATAGCTGATAACGCTGAGGTCACTGAACATTCGGTCTTTCCTTAAACCGCGGATCTGTCACTAACCTCTACAGAGTAGCTTCGAACCTCTGTTTGCGTCCATTTAAATTGCCAATTTAGCTGGTCCGGTCACAGGGTTATTTGTTGTCTCGGTAATACCGGAATATTTCTGACAGCGATCTTTTTGGCGTGAAGTTGAATTCTTTGGTAAAGGTGCGGCCATCAATCACAACCGGGTATTTAAAGAACGCCAACAGATAGTGCGGGAAACTGCGGAGGCGCAGAATTTTTGCGATGGTTTTAGGCAGAACCGGTGGGACCGAAACGATAGGAATGCGCGTGCAACCACAAAGTTTTAAAGCCTGTTGATAGGCAACCCAGTCGTGAGGCGCCACGTTAAATACGCCTTTGGTTGTTTTCTGCCAAGCTATTGTAATCGCATCCGCCATATCGTCGATGTGGATGAATTGCATCATCGGAGAGAAGCCTGCCAGAACCGGCGTGGCCTTGCTGCTCAGCAGACGGCTCATCGTATTGCGTACACCGGGCCCAACGATGTTGCAGGCTCGCAAAATGGTGACATTCAGTTCCGGGTAGCGCCACAAATACAGATTGGCGAGGTTCTCCAGCTCCACTGAATCAATCAGATCGGCACTTAGGCCGGCACTTTTTAGCGGTGCGCATTCATCGATCAGTGCCGGGTTATATGCAACCGCGCCGTACACGTGATAGGTGGACAGAACGATTACCCGTTTAATGCCGTATTTTTGGGACAGATCAAGCAGTTTCTGAGTGCCCAAAACATTGGCGTTGTACCGACGCATGCGGGTGAGTTCGCTGGACTGCACACGGCCCAAGTGAATAACGCCATCGAACGGGTACCGACGGAACAGGTCTTCAAACACGCGTTTGTTGAAGTCAATGCAGAAACTGGGGATCGAATCACCCAAATCGACCTTTTCGCGGAAATCCACTGCGACGATATCGCAGGTGGTGCTCAATCGTTTGATGACTTGCTGGGCGAGTGCACCGGCGGCGCCTGTCACTAGAATTTTTGGCCTGGATTTCTTTGTCATCAGAACAACCTTTTTCTCTCGGTCAGGCCTTTATTAATGAGACGGTTAACCTCTGATTTAACCGCTTCAACCCGTTCGGTGATTTGTTCTTCCGGAATTTCGTTGCTGTCAAAATACATGGGCTTTCCGAAATTAAGATGTACTTTCGCGGGAAAAATGAAGGGCAGGGCTACTGGAGCGTAAGGCACACCCAGCGCGCTCGCGAGCGGTTTAATGTTGGCAATGGCCGGGATTGTCTCCTCGCACCCAACCACGCCGACCGGCACGATGGGCGCGTTGTACTTCATCGCCAGGTGCATGAAGCCGTTACCAAAGCGCTGGAGTTGGTAGCGATCCTTGTAGAGTTTCCCAGACCCGCGGACACCTTCCGGGAACACAATAATCGCTTCGTCGTTTTCAAGCATTTTGGCGCAATTGATTGGGTCGCCAAGAACAGCGCCGACTTCATTTAACATATTGCCAAGCCATGGCACGGTTGGGAAAAATCGTTCAATCATTGCTCTTGGCAAGCGCGGGTTCACCTCTCGATTTGCAAGCGCATGGCCAACGAGGATGCCATCCAGGGGAAGCTGGCCAGAGTGGTTGCCTATGATCAATACTGGGCCTTCGGCGGGTATGTTTTCGATGCCGCTGGTTTCTACACGAAAATATTTTTCATAAAGATGCCGGGTAAGGTTCATCCCGAATTTGACCGCTTCCTTGTTATAGCCCCACGGGTCATATCCCAAGGTTCCAATCGGTTTTTTGATACGATCAATTTGGCTTTCTACTTCAGACGAAGCCAATTTAGATTTGATAAAAGACGCCAGGCCCATACCTGCTCCTTGTTTGAATCCCGGTGCATGCTGGGATTATCAATTATCCACGCTCAATCAATACGCCCAGTGTGTGGCTCTGACCGGTATTTAATACTCGATAGTCGCCAGCCGCATTGGCTGTTTCGACACATAGCATGTTTCGCCAGCCAGTCTCAGGGAAGTCGGAAAGCCGCCGGGATTTTTCAGGCCCCGGATTCCACACGACGGTGGAATCACTGCCAAAACCGATGAGCTTGGTTCGCTGCTCGGGCGTTGTCGCAATCAGCACCTCGCCGGTTTCATAAATGCGGTCGGTTTCTCCCTCAAAATAAACGGGTCCGTCCTGCGTTGCGTAATTCCAGTCTTTCAAAGTATCGATGTACTGGCTGTTGCCCAGGCCGAGAAGCCGAGTGTTGGTGATGTCCGAGGTGGGTAGGTAGGTATGCAAGGCCTGGCTTAAGGCTAAAGGTTCTTGGGCAAGGTTGGTTGTTGTGAGAGCGATTTGGCAGCCTCGAATTGAAAAGTGGAATGTAATCAGAGCCAAGGCGCGGCCCTCCCACTCCTTGGAAAATTCATTAGCTGTATTCAAGGAAAGGCTGATTTCCACTTCGTGAGCGCTCTCGCTGACACTTTCCAGTTGCCACAAAGTTGTGCGCGCAAAACCGTGTGCTGACGGCGTCTTAATGTGGTTTCGGATTGCCGGCGGATTTTTCGCCGGGTCGCCAAACCAGGGCCAGCAAACGGGGATGCCGCCTCTAATAGCCCGCCCTGGCTGGAATCGTGCGAAATCGCTGAGCCAGAGCCAGTTGTTCTCGTTGGGATCGGAGAAGTGCACCAAGTGGGCACCCTGCAGGGTGATAGCTGCTTTAAACAAAGGATGATGTACTTCCACAGCTTCCAATTGGCCGATGGTTTTCCAGCGAGTAAAAGACCATTGACCGGGTGCCAAAGACGTTGAGGGTTTGTCGCTGCGTTCAGACATGCTGGTGCCGTTTGTTTAGGTGCATTTGCGTACTATCAGGTTAAAATAAAAGCGCCAATTCGGCGACTTTAGTCATACACTATCTCAAATTGCTGGAGCGCTGTTAATGGACTCAGAGAAGACAAAGGGTGTTGTAGTACCGCTGATCGAGCCTAGGCTTGAACGAGGCGGTGAAGTAATGGATCGGTTAGCCGGGGATGACCCAAAAAGCATCGGTGAGGCGCCTTCGACGCCCAATCTAGTGGGTGAGTCCTGGCTCGACGAGCTAGCTGATGGCCTTGCAGGTACAGGGTGGATTGAGTGTGACCTGAGCTTGCGCTTGCCCGCAGGGTTACTGGGCGAGTTGAAGCGTGAAGTAGAGATTCTCGATAAAACGGAAGCCATGACCCGGGCGGGTATAGGTCGAGGCTCCGATTTACTGAAAGACCGCGGTGTGCGGCGCGACAAGATTGTCTGGATGGATGGCGCCAGTGCACCCCAGACGGAGCTGTTCCGTTTTTTTGATCACGTTAGAGACGGTTTGAATCGCCGTTTGTTTTTGAGTTTGAAGCGGTATGAGGCGCATTACGCCACCTATCAACCGGGGGATTTCTATAAGCAACACGTGGACAGCTTCCAGGGGAGGGCCTCCAGGATGATTAGTTTGGTTCTCTATTTGAACGACAGCTGGGGGCTTGAAGACGGTGGGGAGTTGAGAGTGTTCGACGCTGAAAATCACGAGGTACCAGTAGGCTTGTTTAGGCCGGAAACCGGGCGTGCCGTGTTCTTCCTGAGCGAAACTGTCCCTCACGAGGTATTGCCGGCAAGGCGGACCCGATACAGCATTGCCTGCTGGTTTCGGCAAGACGAAGTGCCTTTGCCACTATAGGCGTTGTAGTCCCCGTAACTCTCTGATACTATTCGCGCCGCTTTCAGGGAAATCTTCTGAAACGCCGTTATGGTGGCCCCATTGGTGCCTCCGCAACATGAAACCGTGAACCCGGTCAGGCCCGGAAGGGAGCAGCCGAAGCGGTGGAATTGTGTGCCGGAGAATTGCTGGTGGGGTCACCCCCATTTCCTTCCTTGCTTTCCTAATCTTTCCAAATTTTTTGGCCTCTTAAGACCTGTTTGTCTGTTCTGCACTTGTGACCATGTTCGCAATTCAAGTCATGCTTGTGCGTTAAGCTGATTTTGCTTGATATGTTGCATTCTGAACTAAAACAATAAAACAGGTGACGAAATGAAACGTTCAAATCGGAAGCTGGCTGTTGTGGCCGGTGCTTTTGCTATTGGTTTGTCTTCGCAATCTGCGTCTGCCGGATGGTTCGATTGGCTGTTCGGGAAAACCGCGGATACATACACCCAAACGGAACACCCAATTGTGTTGGTGCATGGGTTGTCCGGCTTTAACAAGCTGTTGGGTTTTGTTGAATACTTTAACGGTGTTCCTGAAGCGCTGACAGAAAGCGGTGCTGAAGTGTTCGTGCCGCAAGTGTCGGCAGCAAATTCGACGGAAGTGCGTGGTGAGCAACTGCTTGCGCAGATTGAAGAATATGTGGCGGTGACAGGGGCAGATAAGGTGCACCTAATCGGCCACAGTCATGGCGGCCCTACCATCCGCTATGTTGCCGGTATTCGGCCTGACCTCGTGGCGTCTGTTTCCAGTGTCGGCGGTGTAAACTGGGGCACTCCGGTTGCCGATTTAGCCAATAATGGCGCGCTGGACGGCCTTGGCAACTTCTTTTTTGGTTTGATTGACACCTTCTCCGGTGGCGGTGGCCTCCCTCAGGATACGGGTGCAGCGATCGCTTCTCTCAGTACAGACGGTTCGCTCGCGTTTAACGCGCAATTCCCTGCCGGCCTACCTTCAACATACTGCGGTAGCGACGGTGAAGAGATCGTCAATGGTGTGCGCTACTACTCTTGGGGTGGTAATAAAGTGTGGACCAACGTTCTGGATGCCAGCGATGCATTGTTGCTGACGCTGAAGCCAGCGTTTGACGAGCCGACCGACGGGCTGGTGCCAGCCTGCAGCATGAAAGTCGGAAAGGTACTTGGGGTTGATTATGCTCACAACCATCTTGATCAAGTGAATCAGTTGTTTGGATTGGTCGGGCGCAATGCCGCCGATCCGGTGCAGCTGTATCGGCAGCAGGCCAATCGTCTAAAGAATCTGGGGCTCTGATACGGTCTTATTGCTGGGCGGGCCGGTAGGGCTCGCCCTAGAGGTGGTTCATGAGTAAGCGTTACATCGTTGTTTGTTTTGGTGTACTGCTCTTTATCGTGTCGTGTACTGGTTTGTTCTATTGGTACGCTGATGCGGGTTTTAGCGAAGGCGTACCCACAGCTTCCGTTGACCAAGACCCATTTGTTGCCAAATATGTTGGGCGCGCTGTCTCTGCTTTGAAGGAGCAAGATAAAGCGCAAGAGTTGCCTGCGTTGCCACGAGATGAACGCGTTTCTGATGTTGAAGTTGATGGCGCGGTTCGTCTCGACATGAACCGGAACTTGGTGCTTGATCGGCAACTCCGTCGTTTTCTTGATTTCTTTATAGGTTTGGCGCCCGAGCGTGAGCAAGAGCCCGCCATGAAGCATCGTGTCCAAGCTGTTATGGAAGCGAAGGGCGTTCCTGGATCGGTGCAACGAGAAGTGCTCGATATTCTTGATCAGTATCTGGCTTATCGGGAGGCGTCCGAGGAAATGGATCTTCAGACAGAGCCTGGTTCGATGGATATTGTTGCTGCTTTTGAGACGGTGTATCAGCTGCGTCGAGAATATCTGGGGCCGGACGTTGCTGAAGGCTTTTACGGTGCGGAGGAACGTCGTTTGCGATTGGCTCTCGATCGTCAGCGTGTGATGTCGGATGAACGTTTAAGTGCTGCTGAAAAGAGTAGGGCGTTGGTGCAGATTGACCAAAGCCTGCCCGAGCATGTTCGGAAATCGAAAGAAACCTCACAAACAGTGGTTAGCACGGTTCAACAAGTTCAGGCGCTGCGACAATCGGGTGCAAATGAGGCAGAGATTCGTGAGTTGCGGTTACAGCAATACGGCGCCGAAGCAACTGCCAGGCTTGAAAAGGTAGATAGGGAGCAGCGGCAATGGCGGGAGCGGCTTACTGACTACCAGCGGCGGAAGCAGGCAGTCATGCAAAGTGAAGGTTTGGCGCCGCAAGATCGTAACGAGGCGCTTAAGTTATTGAGGGAGTCGATGTTTGAAGGGCATGAATTGCGCCGTATTCGTGCTTTGGACAAGATAGCCGAAACGGCGGGCTAGCCTGATCATCCTTCTTCTGGCAACGGGTCCATGGTATTGTTAAGCCCTGATTTCAGAGCAATTGGCGAATCATGAGCTACCAGGTTTTAGCCCGAAAATGGCGCCCCCGTACCTTCGAAGATATGGTGGGGCAAGAGCATGTGCTTCAGGCACTTGTACACGCGTTGGAGCACCAGCGGCTTCATCATGCCTATCTATTTACCGGCACCCGTGGTGTTGGTAAAACCACCATTGGTCGTTTGCTGGCCCGTTGCCTGAATTGCGAAACGGGTATTACGGCAAACCCTTGCGGTGAATGTGGCAGTTGTAAAGAGATCCTGGACGGACGGTTCGTCGATCTTATCGAGATTGACGCTGCGTCCCGTACCGGGGTGGACGACATGCGCGAGTTGACCGATAACGTGCAGTATTCACCCACGCGTGGCCGCTACAAAGTGTACCTCATTGATGAGGTTCACATGCTCACCAACCAATCGTTCAACGCCTTCCTGAAAACATTGGAAGAGCCACCCGAGCACGTAAAATTCCTGCTCGCGACAACCGATCCCCAAAAATTGCCGGTTACCGTGTTGTCGCGGTGCCTGCAGTTTAATCTCAAGCGTATGACCCCAGAGCACATCGTGGGGCATTTGCAGAAGGTTTTGGCTGAAGAGCAAATTCCCTTTGAAGATTCGGCATTATGGCTTTTGGCTCGAGCCGCGGACGGGAGTATGCGTGACGCATTGAGCCTGACCGATCAGGCGATTGCGTTTGGTAACCAGAAGTTGGCCGCCAGTGACGTCAGTACCATGCTGGGTACCATCGACCAGCAAGACATCGAGCGCATTGTCGGTGCACTGGTCGAACGGGACGGTCCTGGATTGCTGGCTGAAATCAGTCGTATTTCTGACTTCGCGCCGGATTATGACGTTATCCTGGCGGACCTGTTGTCGTTGTTCCATCGTGTCACCATGGAACAGGTGGTGCCGGGTAGCGCTGACAATGCGATGGGTGATGCCGCCCAAGCTCAGGCGTTGGCGCGCAAGCTCAGTGCGGAAGACGCGCAGCTGTTCTATCAAACCGCGCTGATGGGTCGAAAGGATCTCGCCATTACTCCCGATGCTCGTATGGGGTTTGAAATGACGCTGCTGCGCATGTTGGCCTTCCGCCCAGGGGCTGATCGGAAAGCCCCGCCTGGCATTTCCGCAAGCGGCAGTGAAAGCGCGGGGCGCGCAGAGCCCGAACCGGAGCCTGCCCGAGCACAGCCTGTAGCTCTGGAAGCACCTGAACCAAAGCCTGACACGACCGAGGTGGCAGCATCCGCACCAGAGCCTGCTCCTCACACTGAGCCGGTTATAGAGCAGGCTCCGCCACCGGTTATGGACGATGCCCCGCCTTGGGACCCTGAGCCGAATGAGCCGGCATTCGCAACAGCCCCTCCGGAACCTGTACCTGCTGCCATTGCAGAGGAACACATTGCAGGTGGTGCAGAGTCAGAGCTGATGCCTGAAGAGGCGCAGCAAGCTGAACCGATACCGCAGCTTGGTCCCGAAAATACGAGTGTAGCGCCGACGATCGAGCTGGCGGCACCGGTCAGTGAGGATGGTTTTGTTTGGGAGCGTGACTATCGGTCTCTTGAGATTAATGGCATGCCCGGGAATCTGGCCAGCTACAGCGCCATGGAACGTGATGGTGAGACGGTTGTGTTAACACTGGAGGAAGGTCACGCGCGGCTTTTGAACGAACGGCACGAAGAAAAAATTCTTGCGGCCTTGAGATTGCGCTTTGGTGACGCCACACAATTGAAAGTGGTAGAAGGTGTTCCCGGCTTGCATACACCGGCTGCCTTTGAAGAGCGGCAGCGAGTGGCCCGCCTGAAGTCAGCCGTAGAGTCGATTCGCAAAGACCCGCTGGTACAGAACATTGTTGAACGGTTTGAAGGGCGGGTTGTCGAAGACAGCATCCGCCCCATAGAAACAGGTAGGAGATAATCGAATGATGAATAATATGGGCGATCTGATGAAAAAGGCCCAGCAGATGCAAGAGCAGATGCAAAAGGCCCAGGAAGAAGCTGCCAAAGCGGAAGTGACTGGCGAGTCCGGTGCAGGCATGGTCAAAGTGACTATGAATGGCCGTCACGATGTTCGAAAGGTCGACATTGATCCTTCCTTGCTGTCTGAAGACAAGGAAATTCTGGAAGATCTTCTGGCTGCTGCGGTTAATGACGCCGTTCGCCGGGTTGACGCAAACCAGAAAGACAAAATGTCCGGCATGATGTCGGGTATGGGGATGCCGCCAGGGTTCAAAATGCCGTTCTAACTCAGAGCGGTCTAGTTGTTGTTTGAGGAGTATTCATGGCATTCAGCCCCATGGTTGATGAATTGGTCGAGTCCCTTCGCTGTTTGCCCGGGGTAGGCCAAAAGACCGCGCAGCGTATGGCGTTCCATTTGCTTGAGCGTGGTCGATCGGGCGGCGTTCGTTTAGCCGGTGCTTTGAATCAGGCAATGGACAACGTTCGCCGTTGTAACAGCTGTCAGAATTTCTCGGATACTGAAATCTGTCAGCTTTGCGCCAAGCCTGAGCGCCGCACCGGAACCCTGTGTGTGGTTGAAAGCCCCTCAGACTTGTTGGCAATAGAGCAGGCGGGTGATTATCGCGGAAGTTATTTTGTGCTCATGGGCCATTTGTCACCCATCGACGGAGTTGGCCCAGAAGAAATCGGAATTGAGCGCCTGTTGCTGAGGATTCGCGAGGAAGGGGTGACTGAACTGATATTGGCCACCAACCCGACTGTGGAAGGTGAAGCCACTGCTCATTACATTGCTGACCGTCTGGATGGTCAGGACATTTTGATTACCCGTCTCGCACACGGTATACCGGTTGGCGGCGAACTGGGTTATGTCGATGGCTTTACCCTCACGCATGCCTTCCGGGGCCGTAAACCCCTCTCAGAATAGTTTCAGGTTAATTTATGAGTCATAGCCATACGGCCTTAACGGTTCCGCCAGCGCCGGAAACCATTCGCTGGCTGGAAACCCCGGAACAGCTCGACCAGTGGCTGGCCAGTCTGCCTAACGGCTGTCCAGTCGCGCTCGATACCGAGTTCGAGCGGGTTTCTACCTTTTACCCAATACCTGGTTTGGTTCAGTTGGGTGGAGGTGGGGATTTTTGGCTCGTTGAGCCGCATGTGGCGGAGGCCTCAACCCAATTCCGGCAAATGCTGTCAGACGGCGAGCGTTCGAAGTTGTTTTACGCCATGAGCGAGGACCTCGAGCTGTTTCGGCATTGGCTGCAGGTGGCACCGAAAGGCCTTCGAGATCTGCAAATTGGCGCTGCGCTGGCAGGGGCGGGCTTCTCTTTAGGCTATGCACGTTTGGTTGAAACTCTGTTTGGAGAAACTCTGGATAAGTCAGTCACCCGATCAGACTGGTTATCGCGACCACTGTCGCCTGAGCAAGAACGCTACGCGGTAGACGACATTCGGTACCTGGAGCCACTGGCGAACTGGGTGACCGCCCAGCTGAAAGAGCGCAATTTGGAGCACGCCTTGACCGAAGAGTCTCGCCGCTTTGCAGACGAAGCCGCTGCACCTGAGAGTGTTGACCGGCATTATCTCAAGCTTCGTGGTGGTTGGACGTTGGCGCTGGCCCAGCAAGCCGTGCTTCAACGTTTGGCCGCATGGCGTGAGCAGGAATGCCATAAGGTGGATCGGCCCAGAAACCGGGTGTTAAGTGATGCACTGTTACTGGCCATCGCGGAGCGAAGCCCCAACTCGTTGAGCGAGCTGAACGACATTCAAGGTGTCCCGGGTGGGATTGTTAAGCGGTACGGCGAACACTTGCTGGAACTCGTTCGTGCGGGCAAAAATGCCAACACTTCTGATTTCGAACCCATCCAAAGACCGCTCACACGAGATCAGCAAACACTTTATAAAAGTGTTAAAAAATGCTTCAAAAAAGTTGCGGAACAGCATGATATTCCAATAGAAATTATGGCGCCTAGAAAACGTATTGAGAAAGTGATTCAAGACCAGTCGCTGCAGGGGCAAGCTTTTTTCGAAGGCTGGCGCGCAAGACTGTTAGGGTCCGTCGTCAGAGAAATTGAGGAACTTGTAAAACCATGACCACCCGTGAATTTGTATCGGTATTTCGCAGTACCAAAAAAACGGATACCTACATTTATGTCCGTCGAGGTCATGATTGGCAAGAGCTTCCCGAAGCCCTCCGTTCGATTTTCGGCCAGCCCGCCCATGCCATGGATTTGCTGCTGACACCGGATAAACAGTTAGCCCGGACAACGGGTAAAGAGGTGTTGAATGCGTTGGAAGAGAAAGGTTTTTTCTTGCAGATGCCCGAAGAGCAGGACACCTACATTGTCGATTTCAAGCGCAAGGTAGAGCAGCATAAAAAATGAGTGCTCAGATTCCATTCTGGCAGCGTAAGCACCTTGATGAAATGACCCCGTCAGAGTGGGAGTCTTTGTGTGATGGCTGTGGCCAATGTTGTCTCCAGAAGCTTGAAGATGAAGAAACCGGAGACGTTTACCACACCGACTTGGTCTGTCGGTGTATGAACATCGAAAGCGGCCACTGCACGGTCTATTCTCATAGATCGGACGTGGTTCCGGAATGCACGGTACTAACGCCAGACACTGTTGGCGATTATGCATGGCTACCCCATACTTGTGCCTATCGAACGCTCGCCGAAGGGCGACCACTAGCCGATTGGCATCCGCTACGGTCGGGTGACCCGGCTTCCGTGCGCAAGGCTGGGTTATCCATTCAAGGCAGAGTGACCTCCGAAAGCGATGTGCCGGAAGAGGAATGGGAAGAACATATAATTCACTGGATTCTCTAATGATTGATGCAGATGCTTCTATGGCTTACGCCATTTTCTGGGGCGCATACGCCGTGGCTTTCGTCGTGCTGTTTTTTATGATGAAAGCGTTGTTTCGGTTTTTGCCATTTTATGGTTTTCGCACACTCTTGCTGGCGGCTCTAACCGTTTTGGTGCTTACGCCGGTTGAATCGCCAGACCTTGCAGGATGGTGGATTCCTGCATGGCTCTATGCAGGCTACGAACTGATTCTTGGGGATATAGATGCCGCGGGTGTTGCGCTGTTTAACTTTGGATTGGCGGCTGCGGTGACGCTGTTGGTTTGGATGCTTGATCTGGTCCGATACCGACTCGTACACAAATAACTCTGGCAACTATCCAAAATAACTGGTGGACGACCCGTGATACGTAATCGAATAACCAGGCTGTTTGCAGTCGTTTTTCTTGTTTTGATGCCATGGCAGGTGTCCGCAGCTGAAACAGCCGCTGGTTCACCGCCTATCGATGTTCGGCTTGTTGTCGATATTTCCGGATCGATGAAAGAAACCGATCCGGATAACCTTCGGCGTCCAGCCGTCAGATTGCTGGCCGGGTTGCTTCCAGACGGGGCGGGTGCCGGTGTATGGACTTTCGGTCAGTACGTGAACATGTTGGTACCCCATGATTCGGTTGATCAAGCTTGGCGGGGCACAGCGGTTGAGCGATCAAAGCAGATTAATTCCGTCGCTTTACATACCAATTTAGGGCTAGCGATTGAAAAGGCCAGTAATGACTGGTTGTCGGGAGGAACCCTCGAACACACGCATCTGATTCTCTTGAGCGACGGTAAGGTCGATATCCCGAATGGCGAGGCGGCCAGCCGCGTTGAGGAGAAGCGGATTCTCCAATCTATGTTACCGGAGTTGAAGGCAAAAGGATTAACCGTCCACACGGTGGGCTTGTCGGAGTTTGCCGATGTTTCTTTTCTTCGCACTTTGGCCGATGAAACCGGTGGCACGTTCCGGTTGGCGCGTTCGGCTGAGGCTCTGAATCTGGCATTTGCCGATGCTTTGAATGCTGCAGCCCCACAGTCGCAACTTCCTATTGAGGGAAATCAGTTTTCAGTTGATGAAGGGGTCGAAGAGTTTACCGCACTCATCTTTACTGGCGGGCCATCTTCGGAGCAGAGTCAGCTTCGGTTGGCTCAGCCGGGTGGCGAACTGTTCACCGTTTCAGAAGCACCGGATAGCGTTCGCTGGTTGGCCGAGCCGGGATACGACCTAATTACAGTGACCGACCCTCAAGCGGGCAATTGGGAGATTGACGGGGACTTGGGGCAGGGTAGTCGCGTTACCGTGGTTAGCAATCTGAGAATGGTCGTCAGCCCGATTCCGTCGCAGTTCAGCACGGATGAACCGTTAGAGATTGAAGTTGCTTTTTATGAAGACAACGAGCCGTTGAAAGATCCTGGCTTCCTGGATGTGATGGAAGTGACGCTTTCGCTCAGTTCGGGTAGTGAGCGAAAGGGGTCTAAAGTACTTTCCGATGGAGCTCCCCCGGAAGACGGCGTTTACCGCGAATCACTGAAACAGTTGTCCAAATCGGGAGTTTATCGGGTTGAAGTCGTTGCCGATGGTGGAACCTTTGCCCGTAAATTCAGCGCTGAAACCAGTTTTGTTGTCCCGGGTGAAGAGCCGCCCGTTGCGGTAGTCTCAGAGCCCTTGGTTCCAGACTTGAGTCAGCCGTTGGAACCCTTAGCTCTCAATGGCGAGCAAATGGCAGATGCGACCATTCCTGATAATGACGCAGCTCCCGAGCCCGAGCCTGAACTAACGACCGAATCGGAGCCAGCTGCCGAGCCTGCCGTACAAAATGAAGCGGTGGTCGTTAGCGAGCCTCTGCCGGAGCCGGTTGAACCGAAAACACCAGTAGCCGAAGGCCAACCGATTCACGAGCCCGGGAAAGGTACCTTGTGGGGTATTCCAGTTTGGGTGCTGGGTGCAATCGCCGCCCTGATCGTTATCATTGTTGGGTTTGTAATATTTGCGGTGCGCCGCAAGCAAGAGAAAGACGAGCCAGAAGAAACGTTGCCGGTTCTTGAGGAAACTGTGCCAGAGCCAGAGCCAGAAGAGGTACCTGAGTTGGTACCAGAGGCCGAAATTGAAGCAGAAGAGCAGATTCCCGAAGTCACTGAGACAATCGACCCTGAGCCGAAGTTATACAAGGACGAATTGGAGGAATTTGGTTTAGAGGATTTTGATCTGTCAGAATTCGATGATCTGCCTGAAGACAAAACCAAAAAAGATTAAGTTTTAAAGTAACTAACAGGAATTAGACCCATGAAGTTTACCGGTACCGAAAAATACGTAGCCACCGACGACCTGCAAATGGCCGTTAACGCAGCCATCGCGCTTCAGCGCCCATTGCTGATTAAAGGCGAGCCCGGCACCGGCAAAACCTTGTTGGCGGAAGAAATGGCAGCCTCTCTGGGCATGAAGCTGATTCCGTGGCACATCAAGTCAACCACCAAAGCCCAGCAGGGCCTGTACGAGTACGATGCGGTATCCCGCCTGCGTGATTCCCAGCTCGGCGATGAGAAGGTGAAAGACATCCGCAACTACATCGTTAAAGGTAAGTTGTGGGAAGCCTTCGAGTCTGACGAGCAAGTGATCCTGCTGATCGATGAAATCGACAAGGCCGACATTGAGTTCCCGAACGACCTGTTGCTAGAACTCGACCGTATGGAGTTCTTTGTTTACGAAACCCAGGAATTCGTTAAAGCCAAGAAGCGCCCGATCATCGTGATCACCAGTAACAACGAAAAAGAGCTGCCGGATGCGTTCTTGCGCCGTTGCTTCTTCCATTACATCAGCTTCCCGGACCACGACACCATGAAAGACATCGTGGATGTTCATTTCCCGGGCTTGCAGCAGCAAGTAGTGCGCGATGCTTTGGAAGTCTTTTTCGATGTTCGCAAAGTGCCCGGCCTGAAGAAAAAGCCGTCCACATCAGAGCTGATCGACTGGCTGAAACTACTGATGGCCGATGAACTGTCCGCCAAAGCGCTGCAGGAAAAAGACAGCAGCTCTGCATTGCCACCGCTCTACGGCGCGCTGGTGAAAAACGAGCAAGACGTTCATTTGCTGCAGAGACTGGCGTTTATGGCGCGCCGTCGCAACTGATTGCTGGCAAGAGCATCGCTTTATGTTGATTGATTTTTTTCTCGAAATCCGCCGCGCGAAAGTACCGGCCAGCCTGCGGGAATTTCTGGATCTGCTGGAAGCTATCCAGCAGCGTCTGGCGTTTGCCGATATGGAAGAGTTCTATTATCTCGCCCGTGTTTGCCTGGTTAAGGATGAACGGCATTTCGACAAGTTTGACCGGGCGTTCAAAGCCTACTTCGATGGCATCGAAAACCTCGACGACTTGCTCGAGGCATTGATTCCCGATGAGTGGCTGAGAGCCGAGTTCGAAAAGCACTTAAGCGAAGAAGAAAAGGCTAAGATCGAGTCGCTCGGCGGCCTTGAAGAGCTGATCGAAACCTTCAAAAAACGCATGGAAGAGCAGAAAGAGCGCCATGCGGGTGGTAACAAGTGGGTTGGCACCGGCGGTACATCGCCTTTTGGGGCCAACGGTTACAACCCGGAAGGTTTTCGTATCGGCCAGAAGGATGGTCGCCAAGGAAGGGCGGTGAAGGTTTGGGAGAAGCGGGACTACAAAGATCTGGACGACAGCATCACTTTGGGGCTTCGCAACATCAAAGTTGCCTTGCGCCGCTTGCGAAAATTTGCGCGCCAGGGGGCGGCCGATCAGCTCGATCTTGATGACACCATTCGGTCAACGGCCCGAAATGCCGGTTACTTGGATCTTAAAATGGTGCCGGAACGGCACAATGCTGTGAAGGTCCTGATCTTTTTCGATGTGGGCGGTTCCATGGACCCGCACATCCGCGTGTGTGAAGAGCTGTTCTCAGCGGCCAGGCTTGAGTTCAAGCACATGGAATATTTTTACTTCCACAACTTCATTTATGAAAGTGTATGGAAGAACAATATTCGCCGCATGAATGAAACCACCAGCACTTGGGATATTCTTCATAAATACACGCCGGACTACAAAGTGATCTTTGTAGGTGATGCCACGATGGCGCCTTATGAAGTGACGCACCCGGGTGGGTCAATCGAGCACTGGAATGAAGAGGCCGGCGCTACCTGGATGCAGCGTGTGACCGAGCATTTTCACAAAGTGGTTTGGTTGAACCCGTTGCCGGAAAGCTATTGGGGTACCGGGGGTTCCTTGGGAGTCACTCGGCAGTTGGTGAACGATCATATGTTCCCGCTGACCATCGAAGGCCTCGAGTCGGCCATGAAACAACTGACCAAGTAGCGTTTCGATCGCCCATAAAAAAGCCGATGCATATTGCAGCATCGGCAAAGCTCGGCATATTCAAGCGGGTGCAGCCTTGTGGCGCGCCCGCCTGTTTAACGTAAGCAGAGATTAGGCCAGCGTTCCTTTATACATATAAAAATCAATAGCTTGATCTTCCTTCCTGCCTTTCATTGTTCGCTCTGCACACCCTTTGGGGTCTTAACCTGTCAAATATCTCGACACTTTATTTGGTGATCGCGCTTCAAATGTCCATTTGGTGAATTGGATACCGTTCTTGGCTGTTAGCTGGTGTTACTCTTTATTTCGAATTGTTACACGGCTGCCGTTATCGTTGCGGCCAGACACCACAGGACAGCTATGTTCGGCAAACAAAAATCACAATTGTGCCGGATTATTGCTCCAAGGACGTTGGAGCGTTGGATATCCGGATTGCTCGCTGTATTCATGGCGGCCAGTGCTCACGCTGCATCTCCCGATACTCAGATGGCGCAGCTTACCGATACGGTTGCGCGTCATACGGCTGGCGTACGGGCGATCGAGCAGCAGCTTTTGCCCCATACAGATACTCGTGTAACGGTGGCGTTTGCGATTTCCACGCCGACAGCTTTGGCTGTCGACTCTTTGGAGATCTATCTCGACGAGCAGTTGGTGGCATCCCGTCGCTACGCAGAAAATGATCGAGAAGACTTAGCACAGGGGCAAACACTGCCGCTGTATCAAGGAAACCTGTCCAGCGGCACTCACCACTTGAAAACGGTTGTGAATGCTCGCGTTGATAATAATCGATTCGTGCGTCGTGAGTTTGTCCATTCTTTCGTTAAGCAATCCGTCATAAATCACCTGAAGATCACCCTGCACGCCAAAGCGCCTGACTTTGAGCCCGACGCGCTGTTTACTGAGAGAGCAGGGGATCCTGCTTCGCCTCCATCCCGCGAATCCGCTCATTCAGCTCAGCAAGGCGATGCCAAACATGTCTTCCGGGAACGTCGGGAACAAGAAATGTTTGAGCTGGCTGAACAGGAACGAATCAAAGGCAGAACAGATGCGGCCGGTCGCTATCTCGCAAAAATGGATGAGGGGTATTGGGCGGCAATGGGTTACCTCAATCTTGCCAACGATTTTGCCCGAGACGACTTGAACTCTACGAGGGCGCTTGTATCTCTAAGAGTAGCAATGGCCATGGCGGCCAAAGATCACAAACAGGCACGCGGTAATAACCTCCTTGACCAGTTGCATCTTCGCGCCGGTTACCTCGCCCTAAAAAGTGACGAACACGATAAGGCCATTAATTTACTCGAAAAAGTAAGGCTTGATAGCTACTACGCGCCCCAGGCCTTGTACCTTCATGGGCTCGCGCTGGCAAACAAAGGCAATCACCGGGCTGCCATGCAGAGTTGGCATCGCGCCAAGAAGTTTCCATTGGCGTTTCCCGGTGTAACAGATGCCTGGATTGGTATGGGGCGGGGCTACGATATGGCGGGGTACCCGGGGCAGGCCGGAGAATCCTGGTTGGCAGCGAACGCGGCCTACCAGGGCGAGCGAGTGACGTTGAAGGAATTGGCCCAGCGAATTAAACAACACGGGGCTTATAAGGCTCTGGTCGAGGATGCCCGAAACACAGGCCCGGAATGGTTTCTGGCGGATAGCCGAACGTTAACTCAGCCCCGGATGGCGTATTTATTGACGTTTCTTGAGGCGCCAAACGCACAGGACGCTGTCAGAACAGTTGCACTGCTCGATGAGATGACATCGCAGCTCAACCGCAACGCTCATGATCTATCCGTGTTTGTTGTCGCGTTAACCGACTTGCTGAACTCCGGGAACACGGCCTCTTCCTTAAAAGTCATGCTTTCGGAGTCAAAACATTTAAAGCAACGAATCCATGGATTGCTTGCTCAGGTAAAGGCGGAGAGAGCACGCGCCGAGCAAACTCTCGATCGGCTGGCTTTAGATTTTGTTGAAAACCAATATCAGTTGATGGGGCATGCTCTCGATAAAACGGAACAGCAGATTGCGCACCTCTACGAATACCTTGCTCTTGAGACACTAGGGGAGGGCGAGCAATGAAACTGCCTTTCGTTTCCAAGCGGCTTCTGCCCTTGATAGTGGTGGCTTCATTGGGGCATAGCGACGTGTCCGCACAGGAATCGTTTCGAGTAGAGCTGGGAAAAGACGGTGAAACCCTGCGCGACATGCGGCCGGTGTTTCTAACCTTTGAAGCCCGGCCGTTGCCCGCCATTTCTCCCGCGGAAGTAGCGCGACGGTACCAGAAGCTGTTTGAAGATTCCGATGAACCCGAGGTGCGGATCGACGCGCTGAATCGCTTGAATAACATTCGAGACCGTTCGGGCCAGGATGTTGGGTTCTCACAAGCCCAAGAAGCTGAAATTTACCGAGACGTATTAGGCAGTTACGAAAGCATTCTGTCGCGCGGTTCGTTTTCGGGACGTTTAGACGAATTGCTTTATCAAATGGCCAAAGCACATTCCCTGACTGGCCAGCACCAGGAATCCATCCAGCGATTGCGGCAACTGGTAGGGCTGTACCCGAAGTCGGTGTTGGTTCCCGAAGCACGTTTCCGCATCGCCGAGGCCGAGTTTTCTGCCGGTCGGTACCGTGAGTCGGAACGTGGGTATCAGGCATTGGTATCGGCAGAGCCGGATTCAGAGCTGGCCACCAAGGCCAGCTACATGATGGGGTGGAGTCAGTTTAAACAAGGTGGCTCAGCTTGGGAAAGGGCGGCAAACACGTTCATGGATGTGCTAGACCAGCAGCTACCTGGTATCCACCAAAACCAACAACCGCTCTCGTCCAGTCTGGACATGATCGAAGACAGCTTTCGGGTACTAGCATTGATGGCTTCCCGAATGAATGATCATCAAACCCTGGAACGCTGGCTGGCGGGCCGAAGCCAGTCACAGTGGTTTTACCTGTTGTACGATCGGCTGGCCGACTTGCATGCTATTGAAGGCCGTTATGATCAGGCCGTCGCAGTGAATAACGCTTTTGTACGGGCGCATTCTGAACATGAATCAAAACCCGATTTTCTCGTTCAGAACGTCGAGTTCTGGAAGATTGCAGGCGAACCCGAGCCAGTTCGGGAAGCCAAAGCCGAGTTTGTGGCGCAGTATTTAGCTGACGAGCGCTACCGGAATCTGACGGACCACCATCGAAAGCGCTGGCAGACCTATGGACGGTCGTTGGCTGATTACTATTACGCCACCGGCTCAACCCATCAAGCGGCCGAATATTACGAAATGCTGGCCCCGCGTTCGGTGGCGGAAGGTGAGCTAATGCATCTCGCCGGTGATGCCAGGTTGCTCGCAGAACAGGATGCACAAGCCTTAGCGAATTTCCGGCGTGCAGCCTACGGTGCAGACTATTCGCAAGCCGAAGAAGCAGGTTGGGCTGCGATCACGTTGCTCAGAAACGCGCTCCCACCTCAAAGTCAGAGCCCGAAAACCACTGACGCTCAGAAAGCGTTAACGGCGCTAAGCTCGGAGGAGCAACGTTATTCGAACGCCTTCGGAGCCGCTGATCGAGTGTCCGCATTACGTGCCGACTTAGCGAACCGTTGGTATGCCCATGGCGACTATGAAAATGCTCTGGGCTATGCCAGGAAAACACTTGATTGGGCGTCGCCAAGCGCGGAACAACAGTACGCCGCGTGGCTGGTCATCGCCCGCGTACAGCAGCAAAAGCGTGAGTTTGGCTTGGCCGAGCGAGCGTGGCGCCAAGCGTTAGCGCTTGCTGAAACGGAAAGCCAGTTAACCGTTCCATCGCATGAGCAAAACGACATTCGCGAACAGATGGCTGTAGCGATATATAAACAGGGCGAGCAAGCCGCATCGACGGGTAACTCGACCTTGGCTGTTGCACATTTCAAGCGGGTGATAAACGTGGTGCCGGGGTCAGAATTGACGATTAAATCCCGTTTTGATGCGGCCAACACCTTATTGAAGGCTTCGGAATGGCTTGCCGCAATCAACGAGTTGAAACAGTTCCGGTCGGACTATCCGAAGCACTCCTTAACGGATCAAGTGAGCGAGAAGCTGGTACTTTCCTATCGGCAGTCCGAGCAGCCATTAAAAGCTGCCAACGAATTGCTTGCCTCTGCATCCCAGTTGGCGGACCCGTGGCCCCACCGATTGCGGGCCGCAGCTATCTATCACGATGCCGATCAAATTGAACGCCGTAATGGGCTCTATCGCGAGTGGCTTTCCGTTGCGCCAGCTGCCGCGAGCGCCAGTGAGCATGTGCTGCAGCAAACCATGCGGTACCGGTTGATCGAGTCCGGCGCGAGCGATTCTGCAACCTTGCAGGCGTTAGTGGCCAAGGAATCTCATAGCCAGTGGCACTCGGATGAAACCCTCGCGTGGGCCGCAGATGCGGCTTTACAGCTTGGTGCCCGCGCCGCTGATGACTTTGCGGCCATTGGGCTGGTTCACCCTCTGGAAGAAACCTTGGTTCGCAAACAGGCAGCCCTGGAGCGTGCACAAAATCACCTGCTGGATGCCGAGTCATTTGCCGGTAAAGCCGTGGCAACCGAGATGCTGTTCAGGCGGGCCGAACTCTATCGCGTACTGGCAGTCGACTTGATGGAATCTGAGGTGCCTACGGAGCTCAATGAGCTGGAAACCATGCAATACCAGATGTTGCTTGAGGAAGAAGCCTATCCGTTGGAAGAACGGGCCCTAGAACTGCACTCGCGGAATCATCAAAAAATTAAGGAACAAGGTTACGACAAGTGGATTGGACAAAGTCTGAAGGCGCTGGCCGCCATGCACCCGGGCCGGTATAGCCGGAATTTGCGCTGGATGACTTGGGCTGCGAAGGAGAACGATGGTGCTTGATGGTACATGGAAAGCAGGCCTCGGCCTTCTGGTAGCGGTTGTGACGGTGATATCGGGATGTGCGGCAACCAGTAACGGGTCTGGTTCGGAAATGCTTATACCGCCATCACAACTCGCGTATTCACCCGAGCAGGCGGAGGTTTTGGCTCGTGAAGGCAGGCAAGCTTATGAGCGGGGCGACGTACAAGCCGCCATCCAATCCTGGCAGGGTGCGGTGTCGTTTAACCCGGCCGATGCTGCCACCGTCAACAATCTTGCTTTGGTTTTAAAAGACGAAAACCGATTCGCTGAGGCTGTGAAACTATTGGAAAAGGGCGTAGATGCGTCTCCGGAAACGGCCGAATTGCATTACAACCTGGCGGTTATCTCCGAGCTCTATCTGCTCCAACTTGAGAAAGCGTTGGCCCACTACAAGCGCTATCAGCAGCTGGCCAGCGCTGAAGATACAGCGGTTGCCGGCTGGATCGTTGATCTGGAACGGAGGCTTCGATGATGCGTTTGTGGGTAAACATTGGCTGTTTTCTTACTCTTGCCTTGGCGATTGGTGTGCCCGTAACCGCGCAATCAGAAACGTCCGCTGAGCCAGCTCCGAAGCCGCCTTTGAGCGTTGCGGGAATATCCGCGAGTTCGGGCGAGGATGACCCGCGCATTCTTTACATCTTGCCATGGCAAGGTCCCAGCTTGCCCAGAAGGCCAAGGGCTGAGTTGAACCAGGAATTACCCGAACTCACCCAACCGGTAACCGCAACCGCCGTGGAAAACCACCGGCTGTTTCGTGAAACCCTGAACCCACTGGTATTGGAGCCAACAGGCGTTGCTCCAAACCGGGATAAACCGTGATTCAGCAGTAACAACGGAGAACAACATCATGCTCGACACTCTTATCCGATTCTTCCAGGACGGTGGTCCTTTCATGTACCCGATTGCGGTCGTTTTGGCGATTGGGTTAGCGATCACTTTGGAACGATTCGTTTACCTGGGTTCGGTTCGCCGCCGCAATCGCATGGCGTTCGAACGCGGCATTCTGCCGGCATTACAAAAGCGGGATTATTCTCGCGCAATGAAGGCAGCAAGCAGCTCGGACAGCGCTATTGCCTCTGTGCTCGGTGCAGGTATTGCACGCTTGTTGAATAACAGTCGCCGTGAAGAGATCGAGTACGCCATGGAAGAAGGCTTGATGGAAGTGCTTCCGAGGCTGGAAAAACGAACCCAGTATCTAGCGACTTTGGCAAACGTTGCAACGTTGCTCGGCCTGCTTGGAACCATCATTGGGTTGATCGCCGCTTTTACGGCTGTGGCCGCAGCTGACCCGGCCCAGAAGGCGAGTCTGCTCTCTGAAAGTATATCCGTTGCTATGAACACCACAGCCTTCGGTTTGATCTCCGCCATCCCCTTACTGTTGTTCCATGCGCTGCTGCAAACCCGCACTAATGAAATCGTTGATAGCTTCGAAATGGCAGGCGTCAAACTCCTGAACATTGTGACTGAGCCTGAAGCTCATAACGCTGCGGCGTGACCCGTCAGGTTCTCAAACAAGTTTGAACAGGAGCAGGGCGATATGAGACGTCGACACCGCCGGTTAACCACCGAGGCGGAACTGGACATTACGGCCTTTATGAATCTGATGATCGTGCTGGTGCCAGTGTTGCTTTTGGGCATGGTGTTCAGCCAGGTTCGCATGATCGAACTTAACTTTCCGGGTATGGAAGCAGGCGACGTGCCCGCAGCAGAAGATTTGCGACTGGTTGTCACGGTCATCCCCACGGGCTTGGAAATCGCTGACAGCGAGCACGGTCTTATCGAAGTGTTGCCCATCTCCGGTGAGGCTCAAAATTACCATGGGCTGCGCAGCGTGCTGCAACAGATCAAGCGCCACGTTCCCGATAAAACCGATGTAATCCTGGAGGTTGGGCCTAGCGTTGATTATCAAACGTTGGTATCGGTGATGGATACGGTGCGCTCCTACCCTGCGGTTGTGGCAACCAGTGTGGTGGAGGCCGAACTGTTTCCGGATGTTTCACTGATGGATGCCGCCGAAAACCGTGTGTTGGCGCAAAGCCCTAATGCCGAAGACGGGGAGGGCGTATGAAAGCATCTCGCAGAGCCCGGATGCGCAAGCGCCATTACCGCCGAATGCACAAGGCCGGTGGTTTGAATCTGGTGTCTTTGATGGACATATTCACCATTCTCGTGTTCTTTCTGATGGTGAACTCGTCCGACGTCAAAGTGATGCAGAACAATGCCGATGTGCCTTTGCCGACTTCAACGGCGGAGCAGGAGGCAGTCGAAAACCTGACCGTACAGGTTGTTGGCCAATCGATACTCGTGCAGGGCCGCGAAGTGGCTACGCTTGACGGGATTGAAGCGACAGATACGCGAATAGACGGTTTGTCTGATGAGTTGGCTTACCGCAGAAGTCGATGGGATGCGGTGCCCGAACAAGGGCTGGAAATTACCATCATGGCCGCTAGAGATACCGATTACCGATTGTTGCGCAGAATTATGCAAACCTGTGTTGACGAGCAATTTCGCCAGGTCCGGCTCGCGGTGGAAGCGGAGGTCAGCAATGGTTGATCGCGTTAAACGTCACGCGAATACTCGCTTGTCGTGGAGTCGCGATCGCGCAGAAAACGCTCGCTTCGGTGTGATCATGGCGGTGGTGTTGGGTCTGTTCTTGGTACCGGCAGTGCTGATTCCTGGCCTGGATATTTCCGAGATTGATCGAGCTGAAGCGGAGCGGATACCGCCGCGGCTTGCCAAATTGGTTGCTCCGCCCCCTCCGGAGCCACCCAGACAGCCTGAGCCAGTCAAAGAACCCGAGCCAGAGCCTGAACCTGTGCCCGCGATAGCGCAAGAGAAGGTGATGCCGAAGCCGGCCCCTGAGCCTCAGCAACCCGACGTTGTCCCTGAGGTAATCAATCAGCCTACGCAAACTAAAGAACAGGCTCGTGAAACCGCATCTAAGTCCGGATTGTTCGCCATGAAAAATCGGCTGCAGGCTCTAACCAAAAACCAGCCGCAACACAGACGAAAACTTACGGCTAATGTGCCCGCTGCGGAAGCGACCGGTTTGTCAGCGGATTCGCCGAGCGCTGATGCGCTGGCCAACAGCGGTGGTGTCGAAACCCGTGAAGGTCCGGCCAGAGAAGTTGTGGTTGCAGGCCATCAGGTTGCGGATGTGAAAGCGCCCGAGGAAGTGGTTGTAGCGAAGGCCGAAAAAACGGCGCGCAAATCCTCTAAACAACGTGCTATGAGCAATATTCGTCAGGTTTTCGCTGCTCAGAAGAGTGTTCTGTACTCGCTTTATAAGAGAGAGCTCAGGAAAGATCCGACGCTTGAGGGTAAGGTTACCTTGGAGCTAACGATCGAGCCTAATGGCTCTGTATCCGCTTGCCGTGTGGTAGCGTCCGAATTGAGCAATCCGACATTGGAGCAGCGTATTGCCATGAGGGTGCAAATGTTTGATTTCGGGGCGGCTCAGGTGAGCACCCGGAAGGTTCAGTTTCCGATCGACTTCCTTCCGGGCTAAGTGCTTAGCCTTCGATGGTGATTTTCGGCAAGCGGGGTTTTTGCAGGGAGACTTTTTCAGTCGGTGCAATGACCTTGGCTTCCCCGACCACGACTTGGTCACCGTTTTGGTTACGAACATCACACGCCAGTGTGACGCGGTTTTTTGCGCCTTTTTCAGAGACGGTGAGTTTTACGGTAAGTGTGTCGTCTAGCTTTACCGGGCGTTTAAATGACAAGGTCTGATCCAAATAGATGGTGCCGGGACCAGGCATAACCGTCGCGAGTGCAGCAGAGATTAACGAACCACTCCACATGCCGTGTGCAATGCGTTCTTTAAACAGGGTGTCTGCCGCAAATTCTGAATCCAAATGCACTGGGTTTACGTCACCTGACACTGCAGCAAACAAAACCAGTTCGTCTTCGGTGAGGGTGCGGGTGAAGGTTGCGGAATCACCTTCATTCAGTTCGTTGTAGGTAATATTTTCAAGAATGTCCAAGGTGTCGCTCATAGTGACCTCTGGTGATAAAGGGCATGTGGATGGTGTAGGCGGATAGATTTTTGAAAGCTACCTCATCGTTACCAAAACTGCTATTCTCTCACCACTTTTAAGGATTGAGACTTTAGTCGGGTTGCTCTTTTGGCCCGATTACCACCAATCAGACAGGAGATGGTGATGGATTTTGAGCAGTTCTATCAAGATAAATACCCTGCGGGCATTCCCCGTGAGGTAGATCTCAGTAAGTACAAAAACATGGTAGATGTTTTTGAGCAGGCCGTTAAAAAATACGCAGATAAGCCTGCGTTCAGTGCGGTCGGCGTCACTCTGACGTACAAAGATCTTGATACTCAGAGTCGCAATTTCGCGGCTTGGCTGCAAAACAAAACCGACCTGAAACCTGGCGACCGTATTGCTGTTCAGATGCCAAACATCACTCAGTATCCGGTGGTTGTTTTTGGTGCAATGCGCGCCGGCTTGATTGTGGTGAACACCAACCCGCTTTACACCACGCGGGAAATGGAGCACCAGTTTAACGATTCCGGTGCTAAAGCGCTTGTGGTTCTTGCCAATATGGCTGAGAACGCTGAGAAAGTGCTTCCGCATACGGGCATTGAGCACGTTATCGTCACCGAAGTGGCTGATATGCATTCACCCATCAAGCGCAAGCTGATGAACGCGGTTGTGAAGCACGTTAAGAAGATGGTGCCTCCGTTCAATATAACGGGCTCCCATAAGCTGCCAGCGGTTCTTAGTGCGGGCGCGCGCGAGAAGTTCAGCCCTGTAGAAATCAAGCTGGACGATCTGGCCGTGCTGCAATACACCGGCGGCACAACCGGTGTGGCAAAAGGTGCCATGCTGACTCACGCCAATCTGGTTGCCAACCTGACTCAGGTTCGCCCGATGTTGGAAGATCAGGTTGCCGAAGGCGAAGAGGTGGTTATTGCTCCGCTGCCTCTGTACCACATTTATTCCTTCACGCTGAACTGCGGGATCATGCTGGAAGCCGGTGCTCACAACATCCTGATCCCGAACCCGCGTGATATCCCGGGCTTCGTAAAAGAACTTCAGAAGCAAAAATTCTCGGCTTTCATCGGCCTGAATACTTTGTTTGTCGCTCTGTGCAACAACGAAGATTTCCAGAAATTGGATTTCTCCGGTGTGAAGCTGACCGCCTCGGGTGGCATGGCTTTGACCAGCGACGCAGCGAAAATGTGGGAGCGTGTTACGGGCTGTGAAATCAGCGAAGGTTACGGTATGACGGAAACCTCGCCGGTGGTTACCTTTAACCCACGCAGCGCGATCAAACTGGGTACTATCGGTCTTCCGATCCCGTCTACCATCGTCAAAACCATTGATGATGAAGGCAACGAAACAGCGGTGGGTGAGCCCGGCGAACTGTGTGTGAAAGGTCCGCAGGTTATGCGTGGCTACTGGCAGCGCCCTGAAGATACCCGTCAGTCCTTTACAGAAGACGGTTTTATTCAGACCGGCGACATCGCATTGATTCAGGAAGACGGCTACATCCGCATTGTGGATCGTAAGAAAGACATGATTATTGTGTCTGGTTTCAACGTGTTCCCGAATGAAATCGAAGACGTGGTAACCAGTCACCCGAAAGTGGTTGAGTGTGCGGCGGTTGGTATTGAAGATGCCAAGAGCGGCGAAGCGGTTAAGGTTTACGTTGTCGCGACCAAAGAAGGCGTGTCGGCGAACGAGCTGAAAGAATTCTGCCGTGAGCGTTTGACCGCTTATAAAGTGCCCAAGCACTTTGAGTTTCGGGAAGAACTGCCGAAGAGTAACGTGGGCAAGATTCTTCGTCGTGAACTGCGAGATGAAGAGGCGAACGCGTAAACCGTCTGCCCTGCGGGGCTTCTCCCGCACCTAAAGACCCTGCCTCGGCAGGGTTTTTGTGTTTATACGGTGTGTCTTTCCGGCTAGACTGTGGCGCCTGATTACCCTGATTGAAACTTTGAGAGCCAATGGCAAGTAATGTCTGATTCGATTCCGAACAAAGCTTCCGCATCCAATGTGACCAACCTTAAACGCCAACTTGCTGATTGCAATCAGCAAGAAGCAGCTCGTATTGTCCGGCGTTTGGCCCGAAGCAAAGGCCTGCCCGATCAAAAAGATATGGTTGTGATGAGCGACTGGCTGGAGCAGGGCAAAGAAAAAGTTCGAAAGCGTCAGACGATGCACAAGTTAGCAACTTTCCCGGAAGGCTTACCCGTTAGCGACCGGGTTGACGACATCAGCAAAGCCATTGAGGCGCACCAAGTTGTCATTGTTGCCGGTGAAACTGGATCGGGAAAGACTACTCAGATTCCCAAAATTTGTTTAAACCTCGGTCGTGGCGTTCGTGGTTTGGTGGGGCATACACAACCTCGGCGCATTGCAGCGCGTAGCGTGTCGAGTCGGATCGCTGAGGAACTAGGTGAGCAGGTAGGCCAACGCGTGGGGTATCAGGTTCGATTTACCGACAACACCTCGGAGCAATCGCAAATAAAAGTGATGACCGACGGTATCTTGCTGGCGGAAGTGCAACATGATCGGTTTCTGGACCGCTACGATACGCTGATCATTGACGAAGCCCATGAACGAAGCCTGAATATTGATTTTCTGCTGGGTTACCTAAGGCAGCTTTTACCTAAACGCCCGGACCTGAAAGTAATTATCACCTCGGCAACCATTGAGGTGGAACGTTTCAGTGAGTTTTTCGACAAAGCCCCGGTTATAGAGGTGAGCGGCCGGACGTATCCCGTTGATGTTCGTTATCGGCCGTTGGTCGGTGATGAGGACGATAAGGACCAAGGCTGGACCGACGGCATTCTTTCTGCCATTGAGGAAATCGAGCAGCACGAGCGCTCGGAAAAAAAGCCCCCGGGTGATGTATTGGTATTCCTGCCGGGCGAGAGAGAAATCCGAGCCGTGAGCAAAGTGCTCCGGCACGCAGAGCTGCGTCATACCGAAGTGTTGCCGCTTTATTCCCGCTTGAGCAATCAAGAGCAGAATCGGGTGTTCCAATCGCATCGTGGGCGGCGAATTGTACTATCCACCAACGTGGCGGAAACCTCACTCACCGTGCCGGGCATTCGTTACGTTATCGATACCGGTGTCGCTCGAATCAGCCGGTACAGCGTACGCTCGAAAATTCAGAGATTGCCGATTGAGCCGATCTCCCAGGCCAGTGCAAACCAGCGAGCGGGGCGTTGTGGCCGGGTTGCGCCCGGCATTTGCTTCCGGTTGTACGACGAAGCTGATTTTATCAATCGGCCAGAATACACCGATCCGGAGATTCTGCGTACCAACCTGGCTTCCGTCATTTTGCAAATGGCCACCTCTGGCTTGGGCGAAATACGCCAATTTCCGTTTCTGGAATCGCCGGACCGCCGCCAGGTTAATGATGGCTACAAATTGCTTGAGGAGCTCAGTGCGGTTGATGACAAACGGCGGGTCACTAAGCTCGGGCGCACTATGTCTCGGCTTCCCTTGGATCCACGGTTGGCCAGAATGTTGGTCACCTCGGCAGACCATGGCAGCTTAGCAGAAGTTTTGATTGTGATTGCTGGTCTGAGTGTGCAAGACCCACGGGAAAGGCCCCAAGAAAAACAGCAGGCTGCGGATCAGGCCCATGCGCCGTTCAACGATAAAGAATCGGATTTCGCAACATTGCTGAATATCTGGAACTGGTTTGAAGAGCAGCGTCAGGAATTGTCACAGAATCAGCTCAAAAAACTGTGCCAGAAAAATTTCCTGAGCTGGATGCGCATGCGTGAGTGGCGGGATATACATCGGCAGCTCACGTTAATTTGCCGGGATCAGAAACTCACCATGAACCGGCAACCAGCAAACTACGACGCCATTCATAAGCCCATTTTGGCGGGCTTGTTGGGCCAGATCGCAGTGAAAGTGGAAAAACGTGAATATCTGGCGACCCGTAATCGCAAAGTCATGATCTTCCCAGGATCGAAAGTGGCCAAAGCCGGTCCCAAGTGGGTTGTAGCCGCCGAGATTGTTGAAACCAGCAAGGTGTTTGCTCGCATGGTGGCTGGTATTCAGCCTGAATGGGTGGAACCGTTGGCTGGGCACATTGTTAAACGCCACTTTTTTGAACCCCACTGGGAACAAAAGCGTGCGCAAGTGATGGGGTATGAGAAGGTTACTCTGTACGGGCTGGATGTGGTTCCGAAGCGCCGGATTCCTTACACGAAGGTAGACCCCGCCGAATGCCGGAATCTGTTTATCCGTCGGGCACTGGTAGAAGGAGAATTACGGTCAAAGGCGCCTTTTATCGCTCGAAACCGCCAGATGCTGGATACCGTCGAAAATCTTGAAAAGAAAACACGGCGTCGAGACTTGTTAGTGGATGACGAAGCGTTGGTGGCGTTTTACGACGAGCGCTTGCCGGACGATATCGTTAGCGGTCGGCATTTCGAAAATTGGTGGAAGAACTTGTCCGCCGAAGCACTGCGAAACATGGAGCTCACCGAAACCGATGTGCTGCAGCGGCCGGTCGATCAGTCCGCAGAAGCGCTTTATCCGGACTATCTGGAATGGGAGGGGGCCAAATACCCCTTGAGCTACGAGTTTGAGCCGACCAGTGAGCGGGATGGAGTGACCCTGAATGTGCCTTTGATGGCGCTGAAGCAAATCCCCGCTCGCCGTTTGGAATGGCTGGTGCCGGGTTTGTTACGAGAGAAATGCATTGCACTGGTGAAAGGCTTGCCTAAGTCCGTTCGTCGAAACTTCGTACCGGTGCCGGATTTTGTCGATGCCGCGCTTGAAAACATGCAAGCCAGCAATGAACCTTTAACCGTAAAGCTGGCCGATCAATTGCGGCGAATGACGGGCGTTCGAATAGACCCCGACGTCTGGCCAGAAGAAGAGTTGCCCCGGCATTTGCGGATGAACCTGAAAGTCACCGGTAATAAAGGCAAGGTGATGGCCGAAAGCCGAAGCGCGGATGACCTTCAGGCTAATCTGGGTGATCAGGCTGAAATGGCGTTGACCACCGCTGCGTCGGACGACACTGCGGGAGCCAAAGTGGTTGAGCACCCGGATTGGCAGTTTGGCACGTTGCCGGAACGTGTTCAGACTGAAAAGGGCGGCATGCAAGTGACCGTCTACCCGGCATTGGAAGATCTTGGAAAGCAGGTGAGGGCGATCCGTTGCCTTGATCCCTTGACGGCGGAAACAACCATGCGTCGGGGTGTTGCCCGATTAATCATCAACCGGTTTGGCAGCACCTTAACGGATCTCGAGCGTCGCCTGCCTAGGTTTAAGCAGTCTGCGTTAATGTTTGCGCCGGTGGGGCAAGCGAAAGCACTGCTGGATGATTTGTTGCTTTCGGCTGTGATGGAACACTTTCTGTCAGCGGAGGTGCCACGAAATTCCGATGGTTTTAATCGAGTGTTTGATCAGCATCGGGGCGATTTTATCCCAGCACTGGAATTGGCCGACGAACGCCTTCATGCAGCTATGACGGGATACCAAAAAGTAGCAAAGCAGTTAAAAGGCAAGATTAATCTGGCCTTGGCGAACAGCATGGCGGACATTAAATTTCAGCTTCAACATCTTGTTTACCCGGGATTTCTTGTTGAAACGCCTTCAGAATGGCTAGCCCGTTTCGGAATATACTTTCAGGCAGCGCTCATCCGCCTGGAAAAGATGCCGAGAGAAATGGGCAAAGAGCGGGAATTTCTGCACAGTATCGATGTGCTGTGGACTCGCTACGTGAAGAAGCAGGAGCAGCAAAAGCGCCTGAGTGTTTGCGATCCCGAGTTGAATCTGTATCGCTGGATGCTGGAAGAGTACCGAGTGTCGTTTTTTGCCCAGCAATTAGGCACGGCAATGACCGTGTCGGTTAAGCGTTTGGATAAACAATGGGCGTTAACCCGGGTTTGATGAAATGTGCGACCGTTGAAGGCCTAGTTACTGAACGATAGTCCAACGGGCAAATCCTCAGGACTGTGTTAGTATTTCTGGCAGAGCATTACCAAAAACTGTTTCTATAACCATGACGTGGGGTTATTGTGATTAAAGCCGTCATTAGCGGAACCGGCCTGTATACGCCGCCCGCCACCATCGAAAACGACGAACTGGTAGAAGCCTTCAACCAGTATGTGGATCTTTACAACACTGAGCATGCGGATGAGATAGCCCGCGGTGAACTGACGGCGCTGCAACCCTCGTCTTCTTCATTTATTGAAAAAGCGTCTGGCATTAAACGTCGGCACGTTATCGATCGTGAAGGTATCCTCGACCCCAAACGCATGACACCGCACATTCCCGAGCGGAGCAACAACGAGCCTTCCGTACAGTGTGACATGGCCGTAGTTGCATGTAATGAAGCCCTGGAGCAAGCCGGCAAGACCGTGGCAGATGTCGATGCCGTTATCGTGGCGTGCTCCAACCTGCAACGAGCCTATCCAGCGATTTCCATCGAAGTACAACAAGCCCTGGGTATTGATGGCTTCGCCTACGACATGAACGTGGCCTGCAGTTCGGCTACGTTTGGTCTTCAAGCAGCAGCAAACGCCGTTGAAAACGGAACAGCTCGTGCCGTTCTGGTTGTTAGCCCCGAAATTTGCTCCGGTCATTTGAACTTCGGCGATCGCGATAGCCACTTTATTTTCGGTGATGCTTGCACTGCGATGCTTGTTGAGCGTGAGGAAAATGTGGAGCCGGGGCAAGGTTTCGCGATCGTTGGCACCCGCTTGGTGACCAAATTCTCCAACAATATCCGGAATAACTTTGGTTTTTTGAATCGTGCGGATGAGTCCGGCGTGGGCAAACCAGACAAACTGTTTATTCAGCAGGGCCGGAAGGTGTTCAAAGAAGTGTCGCCGCTGGTTGCGTCTACGATCCAAGGTCATTTGGAGTCTTTGGAGTTGGGTCCTGACAATCTGGCCCGCATGTGGCTGCATCAGGCCAACCTTAATATGAATCAGTTGATTGCCCGTCGAGTGCTGGGCCGAGATGCCACGGTTGAAGAGGCTCCAGTGATTTTGGATGAGTACGCAAACACCAGCTCCGCCGGTTCAATCATTGCGTTCCATAAATTTAAAGGCGATCTGAAAGCCGGCGATTTGGGCGTTATTTGCTCCTTCGGCGCCGGCTATTCCATCGGCAGTGTGGTTGTGCGCCAACGCTGATTCCGTTTACTCCGCTGCCAGATCTCTCAGAGTGTCTGGCAGTAGGGTAGATTTTCTGGTGGTTTTATCGATCCAGACAATCTTTGCATATCCCTCCGCGTACACGCCCCCGGTGTCTGCATCTTTCAGCAAATGGTAGGTGTCCAGACTGGTATTTCCAGCTTTGCCAGCGTATGTTTCCACCACAACGGTGGCGGGGTGCGTTAATTCCTTCAGAAACGTGGCGCTGGTCTTTATAATAACGGGACCGGTAGGTTCGCCTGTGCCGCCAAGCTCAAGCTGCGCCAGCCAGACAATACGAGCCTCTTCAAAGAAGCGAAAGTAAACTGTGTTGTTGGCGTGACCGTATGCATCCATGTCGCCCCATCGCAGGGCCATGGCAAGGGAGCTGACGAGATTTCCCTGAACTGACATTTAATTTCCTCCGGATGACTGAGATAAAAAAAGAACACAACGCCGGTATTGTCGACTAATGGAATCAGATTAAACAACCCAAGAGACTGAAATGACTCAAACGACTACTCGGTATTGGATACTCGCAGCATTAATGCTGGTGCTCTTTGTCGTTACGGCCACTCCCCCTGCAGTCGCTCAGACCGTGCAGGAGCCTGCAGGTCAACGCGCGACAACTGTGAATCCGACGGATCCTTACGAAAGCTGGAACCGAAGTGTATTTTCGTTCAACGAAACGGTTGATGACTGGGTTCTTCGCCCCGTCGCGCAGACCTATCGTTCGGTTACTCCGGATATTGTGGACCGGGGTGTCACTAACGTTTTCAACAACCTTACAGAAATTCGTAACTTCAGTAACAGCCTGTTCCAGCTTAAGGGCGAATCTGCGGTTGTCGCATTCGGCCGGTTTACCTTCAATACAGTATTTGGGTTGGGGGGCATTTTTGATGTGGCCACGGCTTTTGATCTGCCGGAACGTCCGGAAGATTTTGGTCAAACCCTAGGGTATTGGGGCGTCGGCTCCGGCCCGTACCTGATGTTGCCGTTTCTCGGGCCATCAACCCCGCGGCATTTCTCGGGCTTGGCATCCGACAGGTTCATCTTGCCCTCAGCTTGGGAAGCGGTGGAAGAGCCTGACGTGTACTATCTTCGAGCGCTGCAAATTGTCGATAAGCGCGCGGACTTGATCCCGGCAGAAGGTCTTATTTCTGGGGATCGGTACACGTTCGTGAGAAATGCCTTCCTGCAGCGTCGTGAATTCCTGATTAACGATGGTAAGATCACAGCTGACCCCTTCGCCAATGACGACGAAGACGACCTGATGCTCGACGATTTCTGAGCAGCGCCGGGAGATCGATGTTGATTAAAGATCCGAGAATAAATCGATTCCGTAAGCAGCTGGCGGATGCTCAGAACTATGAGCAGTGGAAAGCGGCTGCGCTGGAGTTGGATTACCTCGAAGGCAATGTGGAGTGGAAGGAAGACTTCGCCTCGGATCTGTATCACTACGAGCTGATCTACGACAGGCTTTGCAATCTTAAGCAGTATCGTCAACAAAACGATTTCGAACGTTTGAAGCGAGCCCTGCGTGAGGGGCTTCATCACGACTTAGGCAACATGGGCAATCCGGCGCTTTACACTCGCTCTCGGGTAGGCACCAAGCACTTGGTTGAAGAGTACATCACGCAAGTTTGTGAGTCGTTAGCTTACCTGTGCGACCACCCTGTGCCGAATTTCTCGGTGCACGATAAACTTCAGTTCTTCCGGGATACCTTAACCAGCTTTGGCCGGCCGGCGCTATTGCTCAGTGGCGGCGCGGGGCTGGGCATGTTTCATTTCGGTGTAATCAAGGCTTTGTGGGAGAAGGGCCTGCTGCCACAGGTGATCGCCGGGTCGAGTGTAGGGGCCATCATTGCTGGGATTCTGGGCGTGCATTCGGATGCCGAAATACCGGAAATGTTGGTGCCCGAAAACCACAATCTCAAAGCTTGGAAATGGCGCGGTTTATTCAGCGCGATTCGTGGCGATGGGTTGATGGATCAGAACACGCTGAAGCAGTGTCTTCGTGACAATATCGGCGAATATACCTTTGAAGAGGCCTACCAGCGCACAGGGCGAAGTGTAAATATTAGCGTGTCGCCGGTACAAACCCATCAGAAAGCTCGGTTGTTAAGTGGCTATACCTCGCCTTATCTGATGATGTGGAGTGCCGCGCTGGCAAGCGCAGCTGTGCCCGGGGTGTTTCCGCCGGTTACATTGATGAAGAAAGATCTCAATGGAAACACTTTGCCGTATATGCCGCGTTTGAAGTTCGTAGACGGTTCGGTGGTCAGTGACCTTCCTGTTGACCGGCTTATGCATCTGTACGACGTGAATTTTACCATCGTGAGTCAAACCAACCCCCATGTTATTCCATTTCTGAACGCCAAGGGGCAGGATGAGAAGCTGTCGCTGCTGAATTTGCCCTCGCATTTGTTAAAGGCAGAAGTGGCGTTTCACGGCCAGGGTGTATTTGATTTCTTGCGCAAACGGGTTAAGCCAGAGCTTTTGCGGCAAGTATCCGGTCAAATGTATACGATTATGGCGCAGCGTTATTCCGGTGACGTGACCATAGCGCCGAATTATTCTCTTCGCCATTACCGTCATATTTTGTCTAGCCCGACTCCCGAATACGTGCGGGAAATGATTCTTCAGGGTGAAAGGGCTACTTGGCCGAAGATCTCTATGATTCGCTCTCACGCACGCATATCAAAAACGCTGGAACGCTGCGTGCGACGCCTGAAATATCAAAGCCGTCGCGCTGCAGAACTTAAGTTGGTCAGCAGCAGCAGCGACTCGGCAAGGCACTAGAAACCATGTACTACGATTTTTTCGGTTTTCGAGAGCCGCCATTTTCAATTGCCCCGGACCCGCGATACCTGTACCTGAGTGATCGCCACAAAGAAGCGCTTGCACACTTGATGTATGGCGTACAGGGGCAGGGCGGATTCATTGTGATCACCGGCGAAGTGGGCACCGGTAAAACCACGGTGTGCCGCTGCTTTCTTGATAACGCTCCTGAACACGTTGATATTGCCCTGATCCTCAACCCACGGCTTTCCGCACAGGAGTTGCTGTCAGCCGTTTGTGATGAGCTCGAAATTGCTCATGCTACCGACGCGAGTATCAAGGTGTTGGTCGACGCCATCAATGCCGATTTGTTGAAAGCCCACGCTGCTGGCCGACACAAAGTTCTTATTATTGATGAGGCGCAAAACTTATCTACGGATGTACTTGAACAGCTTCGCCTGTTAACCAACCTGGAAACCGCTGAAAAGAAATTGCTGCAGATTGTTCTGCTGGGACAGCCAGAATTACAGGGGATTCTGGCGCTGCCGGAGTTGCGCCAACTTAATCAAAGAGTCACCGCGCGCTACCACTTGGATGCAATTGATAAGGCAGAACTGCCTGCTTATTTGCAGTATCGGGTGAGCGTGGCCGGGCTAAGAGGCGAATTGTTCACTCCTGCTGCGATTCGTAAACTGTACAGCGCCAGCCAAGGTATTCCTCGTCTGATTAATCTGATTAGTGATCGTGCCTTGTTGGGCGCATACGCGGAAGGCGATCACCAGATTACCGCATTACATATAAAGCGAGCAGCCAAGGAAGTCAGTGGTGGCCTGAAGCAAAAAAACGGCAAACCCACCCGGTTTGGCGACCATGTCAGTCATTTGTGGTTGGTGGTTGCGTCGGCTCTGATCGCGATTATGGGCACACTTTGGGTGCTGGAACTCCCACAATATCAAGATCTCGCAGAGAGCGAAGACGGGCAATCGGTGTCGGGTGTTATAGAGCGGGTTGTGGCCGCTACTACGGAAGCTGAGGAGAACTTCTTCGAGGTGCAAATACCAAACGAGCCAGCCCGTTTCGAAGAGAACGAGTTTGTCCCGAAGCAGCATGGGCTTTCTAAACAAGATGCTTATGTTGAACTCTTCGATTTGTGGGGGAAAATTTATCACCCCGAAGTTGCGCCGTACCCGTGCCAGCACGCCCAAAACCTTGGTTTGGATTGCTTACAGCGTGAAGGGACACGCCGGACATTGGAGTTCCTTGACCGCCCTGCGATTCTGAGTTTGCGCGTAGCGCCGGGGCAGGAGGTCCAGGTTGTTTTGCAGGCACTACAGGGTAACAAAGCAATATTAAAGACCGCAGAGGGGCCGGTTACCGTACCATTCCAACAAATCGAACCGTATTGGTTTGGCGAGTTCCGTGTTCTTTGGCAAGCGCCGGACTTTAAGCGGGGCGACGGCATCTACAGCGACAAACAAGGCCAAGCCCTGTGGATTAGCTCAAGAATGATGGAGCTTGCGGCTCGATACGGGGGCAATGAGCAAGAAGCTGATCGCATCAAACGATTAGCAGTGCCTGATCAGGTGCGCTGGTATCAAGAGTTGCGTGGGTTAACAGTGGACGGTATTCCCGGTGCCATGACGGTTATCCAGATTCATAACGATCTGGGGGTTGATGTGCCGCGATTAGTAGCCGATCCGGCGGCGGGACGTAGCTAAGTTATGTCATACATACTCGAAGCCCTAAAGAAATCCGAAGCAGAACGCCGTCAGGGTAAGGCGCCAGATCTCGGCCAACAGGTTCAGATGATTTATCGCCCCAAGAAAAAGCCGGTATCGGCGGTAGTTTGGGTGGTCTTGGCGTTAACTATCAATGCTGGTGTTTTAGCGTATGCATTTTGGCCTTCAAGACAACTTCCGGAGCAAGCGACAACTCCCGCGCCCGCGGAAGAAAAAGTTACCGAAGCCTCTTCGGTCGAGCCAGAACAGACGGTGAAGCCCGCGGTTTCGCCTAAGCCAGCGTCCGACTATCAGGTTCCAGTTGCGCCTGTTGAAGCGTCGCAAGCGGTAGCGGAATCCGGTGTGACTGAGCCTCAGTTCGAACAACCCACTATTATCGTGCCCAGTCAGCCGCAGCCGCGAAGGGCGCCGGTCCCCGTACAATCACGGCCCCAAGGGCGGGTGCCGCATCTGGTAGAATTACCACTTTCGTTCCAAAAGAGTGTTCCTGATTTGACCTTCAATAGCCATATCTATTCCTCAGACCCTTCAGCTAGCCGAGTGATGATCAACAACCGATATTTGCGAACGGGCCAAAGCCTGGGCTCGCTGCTGGTTGAAAACATCACCGAAGACGGCGTGGTGCTGAGTAAAAATGGTCTGCGGTTTCGGGTGGGAATCGTGCGTGATTGGGTGAGCCCGCGATAATGGCGCTAACCGACGACGTAAAACAGGACATTCAACAGGCGTATCGAGATGTATTAGCGGGTAAGGGCGTCCGAGCCCGCTATGGCCAGCGCCTGATGATCGCCGAAATTGCCCGTTACATGGGCGAGATCACCGAGAACGATGGCCAGCGAACATCGCCTGCATCAGCGTGTGTGGTTGAAGCCGGTACTGGTACGGGTAAAACGCTGGCCTATCTGATTTCTGCGATTCCAGTCGCCAAGGCCTTGGGAAAGACTCTGGTGATTTCCACGGCGACTGTGGCTCTGCAGGATCAGATTGTTCTGAAAGACCTGCCGGACTTACGCAAACACAGCAAACTGAAATTCAACTGGACCCTTGCTAAAGGTAGAGGTCGGTACTTGTGCATGTCACGCCTCGAAGCCCGTTTGCACGATGAAGGGCGCGGCGACAGCGACACCATGCCACTCTTTTTGTTGGATAACCCGGTTGGTGACGAGGCCAGTAGCCGAGCGACCTTTGAGAAGATGCTTGGCACCTACGGTTCACGGGAATGGGATGGCGACCGAGACCATTGGCCGGAGCAAATTCCTGACGATATCTGGCGACAAGTCACCACCGACCACCGCCAGTGCACCAATAGACATTGCGCCTACTTCGATAGTTGCGCTTTTTTCGAAGCTCGTAAAGATCTGGACGACGCCGATATTGTGGTGGCTAACCACGACCTGGTGCTGGCAGACCTAGCATTAGGGGGCGGGGCTATTCTTCCCGAGCCGGAAAACGCGTTGTTTATTTTTGACGAGGCGCACCACCTGCCGGATAAGGCACTGAACCATTTTGCGGCTTCCGTGCCTTTGAATTCGACACGTCAATGGTTGAAGCAATTGTCACAGGCTTTGGTGAAAATGCAGCCTTGGCTGCCGGGGGGCTCGCAGGCAACCAAGGCTGTTGAAAAAATCAGTTTGGCAGGGCGGGATCTCGATATTGCTTTGGCGAAAGTGTACGAAGAGGTCGAGCATAATACCGGCTGGGATTTCAACGAAGAGCGGCGAAGTGCTCAATGGCGGTACCCGGAGGGTGAGTTGCCCGATAGCTTGGCTGAATTGGCCGGCGAAACACGAATTGTCACAGCCGGCTTGTGCCGAAACCTCGGAGCTTTGGTTGAAGAGCTGCAAAGCGCGTTCGACGAACGTAAAGATCCCGAACTCGACCGTGATACGGCGGATTCTTGGTATCCGGTGATTGGCGCATTCCATAGCCGTGCCGAGGAGCAGCTGCGATTATGGGAAGCTTGGTCAGAAGGGACTGTTGCGGCAAAGCCGGATCAGGATGAAAGCGCCCAACCGGTTCCCCGTCGAGGACCACCTGCTGCACGCTGGTCGGTTCGTCAACGATGGGAGCACGCCGAAGACATTACGCTATTCAGTTCACCGGTGCTGGCGGACAACCTTTTGTATTCGCGCTTGTGGTCCCGAGTTTACGGTGCGGTGTTGACCAGTGCGACCTTAACCGCGCTGGGGCGGTTCGATCGCCTGCGCTCACGGGCAGGATTGCCGGAAGCCAGTCGATACATGGTGGTGCCGAGTTCTTTTAAATATAACGAGATGGCTACGGTCGAAGTGCCTGCCATTGAGGTCATGCCGACCGATGACGGGTTTGGTGATGCGTTGATCAAACGTCTACCGGACTTATGGGCAGGTGAGAAGGCCACGCTGGTACTGTTTACCTCTCGTCGGCAAATGCAGCAGGTTAGAGATGCGCTGGCACCGGAATATCCGGGGCTGATTCTGACTCAGGACGATATGGCCAAGAACGAAGTGCTTCGAACCCATTGCAGTCGAGTTGATGAAGGTAAAGCCAGTGTGCTGTTTGGGGTGGCAAGTTTTGCTGAAGGGATCGATTTGCCCGGAAAGTATCTGCATCACGTGGTGATTACCCGATTACCGTTCTCGGTTCCGGATGATCCCATTGAAGCCAGCTTAGCTGAGTGGGTGACTCACCGGGGTGGCAATCCCTTTATGGAAATTACGGTGCCGGATGCGTCTGTGAAGCTGGTGCAAGCCGTTGGGCGGCTTCTGAGAACTGAGGAAGACACCGGCCGAGTGACAATTCTTGATAGGCGTATTGTTGCCCGGCGTTATGGACAGTTGCTGTTGGATGCACTGCCTCCGTTCCGCCGATTAATTGAGCATTAACCCCGCATTTATGGTTCTCCAAAAAAAAGAGCCAGCCCGAAAGGGGTGGCTCTTGTAGAAAGGGTTCTAAAAGAACCCCAGCGTCCAAACAACGCAATACAAGGAGACTGAAGGCCTGAGTTTCAGATCTCGTGTGAGGCGTTAATCTCACGATGGATACATCATAAGGCCGAGAGGGGCGTATAGGGATCGTCCTAAAGGCGTAGTAGGTCGCCTTAATTCCTGAAAAGTGTGACGCAAGTCACACTTTAGAGTGACTCGTCCAATAAACCGAGCTCTCGTGCTTTGGCTAGAGCTTCTGTTCTGCGGCCCACACCTAGCTTGCTGTACAGGTTGCGAATGTGTGCTTTCACAGTAGCGGGTGCCACAGCCATCTTCACGGCAATGTCCTTATTCGCCAAGCCTAGATTGATCAGCTGAAGAACTTCTTGCTCACGCAGGCTAAGTGGCTCTACAAGGGATGAGTTTGCAGTTGCCGTTTGTGCCTGTGGCTGACGCTGAGCTTGGGGGCTGGCCTGAGGGTGTTCAATGGAGCCGATTTGCTGATGCTCCAGCATGGCCAGCAGCTCTCGATTCCAGCGGCCCGGTGTTTTTAGCCGAGGCAAATCCATTAATGCTCGTTTCAGTGTGCTGGATTCCTCAGCGAACAACCGCAAAAAGCCCGCATCTTCTGCCTTATCTAGAGCACGTGCCAACATGGCAGAGGCCTCGTCTGTCCGGCCTTCATGCTGCAGGGCCTCGGCATATACCAGAAGGATTTCAACCAAGTGCCGGTTGTGGGCATTGCGCTCGGCAATAGGGATTAGCACCGAAAGCGTGTCTTGTGCTTCACGGTATTGCCCTCCGGATATGAGGGTTCGTGCCAGCGCAATCTGGTTCTGTTCCCGGTTCAGCGGGTTATTGGCCGGTTGTCGGATGGCTGGTTCAATACAGCGCATGGCTTTTGCTTGATCTCCCGCGGCCAGATAGCAGCGGGCTAGCAAGGAAGAGACGGCCGGTGGCTCGAAAACAATATGCTCACGGCGTTTTTTGCCTACAAACAAGGCGTCTTCCAGAGCCTCAATCGCTACTTCCAGATTTCCTCCACTAAAGGCCAAATGACCGCGCACGTATTGGATAACCACGTGTTGGCCCGGCTCGGTCCCGTTCTCGACATGTTCAAGCAGCGGCGATAGATAACTGGCCGCTAATTCGAGCTCGTTTCGTTCCCGGAATATTTCTGTCAGCGCCGAATTTTGCCAGCATGAAATGAGTTGCGGTTGGCTCGGGTCTGAGTAATGCTCATCCACCCAGCGGCGGATGCGGGTAGTGGTGTCAAGCGCAAGATCGGTATCGCCGCGATGGTACTGAATCCAGGACAACAGGCCGCCGGAGGATAGCACCGTGCTGGGTTTTCGCTCCACCTGTCCAAAACGGACTGCTGCCTCTAAAGCTTCCTGTGCGTCGTTAAGCTCGCCTTTACCAAAGTAATCCAGCCCTAATCCGTAATAGGTAACGGATTTCAGGGGAATCTGGTTGTGGTCGATATCTTCCAATGCCTGACGAGTGAGGTCCGATGCGTTTCGTTCGTCGTTTCGGCTGCGGGCCAGATACGAGCGTACCAAGGACAGCTCAGCGTGGATTGCCAGCGCGCCTTCAGCATCCGGGTGGGAATCGGCGACCTGCCGATCCAGTAAGTCTTCTACCTGGATCAGGACTGGCTCCAACCCATCAACACGATTCGCGAAGTACAACCCCCAGACTTTCAGCATCATTAGTTGAGGGCTTTCTTGCACCTGTTCGTCAGGCAAGTATCTGAGCCAATCCAGTACCGGTAAATGAAAGCCGCTGTGAATCAGGTTGTTACCGTGCTCTGCCAGCACCTGGGCTAATCGTTTAGTATCTTCACTGCTGACGATCTGGGCAATGGCCTCCTGTACGTGACCGTGATTGAGTAGCCAGTTTACGGTGCGCCGTTGCAGCGTGTTCGCCTTTTCACTATCGAGGATGCGCGCGCGCTGCAGTAATGCTTCGCGGAACAAATCGTGGTATCGGAACCACTCGTTACGATTGTCCAGAGGAATAATAAAAAGGTTCTGAGTGACTAAAGATTCAAGCATCTCGTCACTGTCTGTTCGCTCCAGAATCTCATTGCAGAGAGGCGCGCACAGCCGGGGGCAGCAGGCCGTATCCAACAAAAAACTTGTAACCTCATCGGGCAGTTGCTCGAGCACTTCCGTTAACACGTAATCGCTGATCAGCTTGCCTTCAGCCGCGACAGGCGTGCTAAGAGTGCTTTGACTTCGCGGTTCTTGTCTGGTTTTTCCGGATAAAGCGGATAACTGCATCGCAGCCACCCAGCCTTCCGTGCGCCGGCAAATCGCACGGATTTCCGGTTCGGTCAGATCCATCGCCATACTGTCGCGGAAAAACGAGAGACACTCGTCTTCAGAGAACGCGAGCAAGCTCGGGTAAATGTCTTGAACTTGTCTGCGGACACGCCAGCGGGCCAAGGGTAAAGGTGGTTCGGTACGAGAAGCTAGGGTGACCAGCATGCGGTGCGGCAGGTAATCAATAAACCATGCGAGTTGGCGATGAACGTCAGCATTAGAAATGACGTGGTAGTCATCCAGAATTAACGACCAAGGCGTGTCTTCGGTCGCTAATGTGTTAATTAGGCAAGTTATCGCAGCCGTCGGGTCTTCGCCGGACGCTTGAGAAAGCTGTTTTTTCGCGTCTTCTAATCCCATCAAGCCGGCGTGTTCAAAAGCACCAATCAGGTACTGCCAAAACTGCCCGGGTTTGTCGTCATGGGAATCTAACGAAAGCCAGGCTATGGGGGAGGTGGTGTGCGCGCACCACTGGCTGACAAGTGTCGATTTACCAAAGCCTGCTGGCGCAACAACTAGATTCAGCCTCTTGTTGCCAGAGGGTTCAAGAAGCGTGTTCAGACGCTCTCTTACAACCGCTCGACGATCGGGGGCTGGCCTTAGAAACTTGGTGTTTAACAGCATGGTTCAACGCAATCATAAATAGCTTCGATAAGCGATTGTGTGCTTTGTCACGCTCAAGTCAAGAGTAAAACAGATGCAACTCTCTGGTGGAGCTGTGAAAGCAGTTAATTAAGCTACACTAGTGATAGGCGTTCATGTATACCCAAAAAGAATGAAAATTATTTTTTTTATGCGTATTATTCGGTAAAAGGTCTTATCTGGGAGCGACGGATTTAATGAAATTACAACAGCTGCGTTATATCTGGGAAGTTGCACACCACGATTTGAATGTGTCGGCAACCGCCCAGAGCCTCTTTACCTCTCAGCCTGGGATTTCAAAGCAAATCCGTTTGCTGGAAGACGAGCTAGGGTTGGAAGTTTTTGCGCGAAGCGGAAAGCATTTAACGCGCATTACTCCGGGGGGTGAAATTATCATCCGAGAAGCCGGCGAGATTCTGCGGCGCGCGGAAGGTATTAAAAAAATTGCCCAAGAGTTCAGTAACCAGCGTAAGGGCGATCTGAGTATTGCCACCACTCATACGCAAGCCCGCTACGCACTGCCGCCGGTCATTCAGGGTTTTATTGAAGAGTATCCCGACGTGTCGTTACATATGCATCAGGGCACCCCGATGCAGATTTCGGAAATGGCAGCGAACGGCGCTGTCGATTTTGCCATCGCCACCGAAGGCATGGAGTTATTTAACGACCTGCTGATGATGCCGTGCTATCGCTGGAACCGGTGTGTGGTGGTGCCCAAAGACCATCCGTTGGCACAAGGGCAAGACCTGACTCTGGAAGAACTCGCGGCATACCAGTTGGTGACCTATGTCTTTGGCTTTACCGGGCGTTCCAAGCTGGACGAAGCATTCCAGTCTAAGGGGTTGTCACCAAAAGTTGTGTTCACGGCTGCCGATGCTGACGTGATTAAAACTTATGTAAGGCTTGGCTTGGGGGTAGGGATCATCGCCAGTATGGCCTACGATCCGAAAGTGGATACCGACCTGGTTGCGTTGGATGCTAGCAAATTGTTCCGCCCGTCCATCACGCGTCTTGGCTTTCGTAAAGGGACTTTCCTGCGCGGTTATATGTACGATTTCATGAACCGGTTTGCGCCACACCTGACCAAAGAAATGATCGATCGTGTGGTGGCACATCAGGGCAGCCGTACCGAAATTGCCGCACTGTTTGAAAACATCGAATTGCCTACGTATTAGCCGCGAGTAATAAAAAGCCCGCCTGTGGGAGCACCGGCGGGCTTTCTTCTGGGCTTGGATTATCCGGATTTACCAATCAGGTTGCCGGCGTGGAGCCCGCATTCCTTATGGGTGGCTTCTTCCCACCACCAACGGCCTTCGCGTTCGTGTTGGCCCGGCAATACGGGGCGGGTGCAGGGTTGACAACCAATACTGATGAAGCCTTTTTCGTGAAGTGCGTTGTAAGGGGCTTCCGACATCCGGATGTAGTCCCATACTTCTTTCGAGCTCCAGTTTGCCAATGGGTTGAACTTTACCAGTGACTTGTCGTCTGTTGAAAAGGCCCCGTCAATCTGTACCACGGGGACATCGTTGCGGGTCCCCGGGCTTTGGTCACGACGTTGGCCGGTGATCCAGGCGTCCACCGTGGCCAGTTTCTTGCGTAGCGGTGCCACTTTGCGAATACCGCAACACTCGGAATGGCCATCCTCGTAGAAACTGAACATGCCCTTTTTGCTGACAAGATTCTGAACGGCCTCGGCCTCCGGGAATAACACTTCGATCTCAATACCATAATGCTGCCGGACTTTCTCTATGAACTCGTAAGTCTCGGGGTGCAGGCGGCCAGTATCTAACGTGAATACTCTCAGATTATCCGTTAGCTTGTGGGCCATTTCGATGAGCACCACGTCTTCAGCACCGCTAAAAGAAATGGCGATGTTGTCGTAACGTGCCAAGGCGGCTTTTAGAATCGCTCGGGGGCTTTGGCCGTCAAGTTCCGTGCGGAGAGAGTCGATATCAGTCATGTTGCTCCAGCATTGGTAATACAGAATTTTCCAAGGCTACAACAAACACCACATAACCTGAAGGAATGACAATCTATATGTTTATGCATTGTCGGTAGGAGAGCTACCCCGATACCCGATGCATTTGCGCCTCTTTTTTCATATGATACCCGCACGAAAGATGAGCGCAGGTTGTGCTCTCTCAACAATCAATGAATCAGGAGACCGTCGTGGAACTCGCATGTCTTGACCTTGAGGGCGTATTGATCCCGGAAATCTGGATCGCATTTGCAGAAAAAACCGGTATTGAGGAGCTCAAGGCAACCACCCGGGATATTCCTGATTACGATGTGCTGATGAAACAGCGTCTGCGTATTCTAGACGAGCACGGTTATGGTTTGCCGGCCATTCAGGAAGTGATCGGAACGCTGGACCCGCTGCCGGGTGCCCGTGAGTTTCTGGATTGGTTGCGTGAGCGTTTCCAGGTGGTGATCTTGTCTGACACCTTCTACGAATTCGCCATGCCGTTGATGAAGAAACTGGGTTACCCAGCGTTGCTGTGTCATAAATTGGAAGTAGCCGAGAATGGCCAGATCACCAATTATTTGCTGCGTCAGCGTGACCCTAAGCGCCAGTCGGTCCGTGCTTTCCAATTGCTGAACTACCGCGTGATTGCAGCCGGTGATTCCTACAACGACACCACCATGCTGGGGCAGGCCGAGGCCGGTATTCTGTTCCATGCACCACAGAACGTGATTGAGGAATTCCCGCAGTTCCCAGCGGTGCAGACCTTTGAAGATCTCAAACAAGAGTTCCTGAAGGCCAGCGCCGTGCACAGCGCTTAATCGCTCAAGTGACTGACCTGTGCCGCCAGAAGGCGGTGCAGGTCAGAGTTTCAAATCCTCAAGGAACTTCATTAAGGGCTGAACTTTCGTCAACGTTTCCTGATACTCCGCTTCTGGCTCCGAATCCGCAACGATTCCACCGCCTCCCCAGCACCGAATGGTGCCATGCTCAAGCCCGTCTTCATCCGTATGCTCGTTCTCGCAGAGTAAGGTGCGAATAGCGATGTTGCTGTCGAGTTTTCCGTCTAACCCGTAATAAAATACCGAGCCACAATAGGGCCCACGCCAGTGAGGTTCTAATTCACGAATGATTTCCATCGCACGAATTTTAGGCGCACCGGTAATTGATCCGCCGGGGAAGGCATCGAATAATGCCTGCAACGGTGATACGCCGTCTTTCAGTTCCGCCCTGATGTGGCTGACCAAGTGGTGCACGTTTTCGTAGCTTTCCAACGTAAAAAGCTCGTCAACTTTTACTGAGCCGGGTTGGGCGTTCACGCTCAGATCGTTCCTTAGCAAGTCGACAATCATCAGATTTTCAGCACGATCTTTTTCGGATGCGAGTAGTTCCTGAGCCAGTGCTGCATCTTGTTCGGGGGTGGTTCCTCGGGGGCGGGTGCCTTTAATGGGACTGGTGGCCACTCGGTTCCCTCGGATATCCAAAAACCGTTCGGGCGATACGGATACGATCGTACGGTTCCGGTGCTTCAAAAAGGCGGCATAAGGTGTGGGATTCGCTTTGCTTAATGCGCTGAAACCCGTCCAAGGTACGCCTTGGTACTGACCTTCAAATGACTGCGACAGGTTCACCTGATAACAATCGCCAGCCTCAATATAATCTCGTACCTGCTGCACTTTGTTGCGGAACGAACTTGCGCTTTGAGTGGCCTTGAAGGTTCGCCTGATATCCCAGGAACCTCGGCGATTCGAACCGTCTTCATCTTTTAGCCAATTAGCCAATCTTTCTTGTTCGGTGTCGCAGAGCTTTGGGTGAACCCATAAGTAACAATTGCCGGATTCCAGGTCTTCACTGGCGAACCATAGATAGAGACCGGCAAAGAGTAATGGGAATTGTCCCTCGGGTTGCAGTTGATTCAGGCGTGGTTCCCGAGCGTAGCCAAACTCGTAAGCGATGTGGCCAACCCATCCCCCCGTGAACGGGCTAGTGTGTTCGGGCTCTTCCAAGTGAATTGTGGCGTAAGGCCCTTGAATGGCATCCATGCGATCAGCCACAACCCCGGTATCGATTCCTGCACCGTTTGTGGCGTTCAGCACGACCTGATCTGCAGCATTGCTTGAAAACCCTTGGGCAGAACCGCGCTCTCCAGCGTTGGCCGGGCTGCCCAGAAATACGAAATCATCTTGGCATGAGGCGTGGCTACAGAGTATTTCGTACTGTTTTCGGGATAGCGGCTGACAAAGAGGAAGAGCCAAGTTACCTCCGTTAAAAATTGGAAGAATGATACATGCTGCACATAATCTGCATTGTCCGCTAAGGCTGCGCGCTGATTTAATAAGCGACGTTGCTGTTCGGGCTGCGTGGCATTTTACCTGTTTTTACGTCCCCGAACCGAAAATCTGCATAACAATAATGGATGTATCACTATGTTCGGAATTAAAAAGCACGCACTTGTCGCAACCTTCAGTCTTTTTACGCTTGGGGCTTCGGTGTCATTAGCTCAAGGTCTCCCTGAACATGGGCCTTTGGCTGATGGCAAAATTTCAGAGGTAGAGTTGGCGGGCATTCTGGCAACGGCCCAGCAACAACTCATTCGATTATCTGATACGGCAACGGACGAATATCAAGGGGCGCTTCTGGATTCCGAGCCAAACGAGCCCGTGGCCTGGATGCTCATGAAAGATGGGGAGACGGTAAAGCGACTTAACCTCGACAGTCAGGTCGAAGGGATGCCTGCGGCTGCGAAAATTAGCGTGTATAGGGCTGCTTTCAAATCTGTGGCAAGAAAAGGAGAAATCAATGCTGCAGCAATTCTCTACACTGGGCGGCTAAGTGAGGAAAATGAGACCGAAGTGCTCGTGATAGAACATGAACACCGGCTCGGGGTCTCGGGAAATAAAGTGATTGGGTACGAGGTAGAGGGCGGGGATATTGCTTGGGCTGCACCCGTAACCCAAACAAAGCCTTTCCAGTGGTTTTATGACGCGAAGGAAGATGCTTCCTGACTAAAATGTGAACTCATCGTTGTTTGTTTCTGAATGTAATCGAAAGGTAGCGGTTTGTGAGTATGGTCACAGATTAAGAGTGTAAAACAATCTTAAATGAAGTCGTGGGGTATCCAACTCCACGCCATTAAAAAGCTCAGATAAAAACAAGATGAGTTTCATAAGGAGAATAAGATGAAAGGCCTGAAAAAAATTGCTCTGGTAACCGCTATCGCTGCCGCACCTTTTGCAGCGAATGCTGACCTGAAAGCTATGGATGACAGTATGATGGGCGACATCACCGGTCAGGCTGGTGTGACCATCGAGCTGGAAACCCAAGTAAGCATCGGATCCTTCGTGTATACGGATGAAGGTTCGTTTACTGTAAACGGCATTGAAATTGGTGGTTCTGGTTTGGCGGGCGGCGCTGGCACAAACCTGTTGGATGACTTGTATATTGATATTGACGTTGAAGCCGATGGTGATGCGTTCATCTCTGTACACTCAACCTCCGGCGCTCCGATCGACTGGGGTATGACCGCTAACTCTATGTCTTTGGTTGCCGCTGACGGAAGCCAAAGCACGACTCTTGTTTCCAACCTGTCTGGTCACGGTAATCTGGCTCAGCTCGATATCCGTGTTGACACAGCTACTGATCAGTTGCAGTTGGACGTAGCGTTTAACGTGGTAGATATGGATTTTGACGTCGAGTTTTTGGGCGTTGGTATCCGGGATATGGCTATCATGGGTGGAACCTTCTTCGAGCAGGCCGGCAACCCGCTTACTGACAACTTCGCTATTGCCGACGTAGATGTATACAAAGGTAACGGCTTGGGTGCTTCTACCGCGACTGACGTTCTACGTATCGATATCAACGACATCACCATGGACATGAACATCGGTGCGATCGAGATTGGCGGTACCTCTATTGGTTCGGTTGCCCTCGATAACCTGACCATCTCTAACTCCAAGCTGGCAGTATACGGTCACTAATCTGATCTGATCGCTTAACTGGTGAAGAAACGCTCCGCTCTGCGGGGCGTTTTTTATGCCTGAATTAAATGCATGAACGTAAAAACGGCAACCCGCGGATTGCCGTTTTTACGTGTAGAGCTGCATCTAAGTGATCAACGGTCTGGCACTGCAATCGATAAATCAAACCCGCCGCCTGGCCGAGGTGTTAAAGTAACCGGCCCCTCATTAATCCCCTGTGGTACCTGTATCTGATCTAACCCCGGTGGGTTGCCAATGCTGAAATTCAAATTTTTCCCGTCAAACCCAAGCCCAAGCTGATCGTTCATGAACGTCTGCGTGAACGGCTCGTCCGGAATCTCGGGCTGCTGACCGAAAACCAAAGGCAGCGTTCTTGGTGTAAAATCAGCCGGCGGTTGCGCGCTTGCGAGTTCGTCGATGGGGAGGAGCAGTGCTTTGCGCACAAATTCCTTTTCGGCATCGGACAACGCATCTCTTCGGCCATCGTCAATATACCGCTGCAACGCTTCCCGATAGGCTTCCTCTTCTGCTTCGGTGATCACCGGCTCACCTGGTGAAATGGTCAGGGCACGAATCACTTTTTGACGGTCAGTTTCGGATTTTTGCTGATTTCTGGGCACTACGATAACGGCGGAGTCTTTAACGTAGGTATCAACCATCTCATCAGAACTCATGGCTTGTACGCCGGCCCAAGCGGGGCTGGTCAAGGTAGTTGCAATGGTTGCTGCAAGAAGTGATGGGCGAGTCATAACTAGTGCCTCGTGCGTTACCGTGTCTGTTCAGAGCCGTCGCTGAGAATGCTATGTTCAGCCGATATGCTCCCTTTAACGGAGTATTCGGGTTGTCAGACACTTTTTCAATCAGAAAGTGCCTTAGGTGTGATCAGAACCCACAGTTAATCAGTATAGTTGTGTCTAAGGTGCCAAACTGTGGTTTGATGAGCGCCAAACCGGGTGAGAGTTAAAAGCATATAAGGCTTGGAGAGGATGTTGAGGCAAGGTTTATTACATCAATGGCGGGGTTGGGTTAATCGGCGCATTCCCCGTTCTGATAACCAGCTGTTAAACCAGAAGAATCTCTTCATTTTGCCCACCGGGGCAGGGGTTGTATTTGGCATCCTGCTGCTGATCATGCTGATTACTGGTATCAACTATCAAAACAGTCTCATTTACCTGATGACCTTCGTGCTGGGAACTGTGTTTATTGGTGCCATGCACCAAACCCACCGAAATCTGTCGGGCCTGTCTCTGTCGGTGACGCGGACCGGCGAAGGCACAGCCGGTGGTGATATTCCTTTTTATTTAAGGCTGACTGCCGGTAAGAATCAGGCCGTGGCGATCCAGGTGTCCGTGGAAGATTCGATGCTAGAGCAGCTTCATATCCTCGCAGGCGCAACTAAAGACGTAGTTTTGCCGGTTCCATCTGCCCATCGGGGGTATGTGCGCCCGGATCGGATCCGCATAGAAACCCGCTTTCCCTTTGGGTTGTTAAAAGCCTGGTCCTGGCTGCGACCTTCTTCGGCCGCTCTAGCGTATCCGCGCCCTTTGATCGCGCCGGAAGTGGGAAGTCAGGTTGACGACGGCGCTGAAACAACGGCCGCTAAGCCGGTGATCGGGCAGGATAATGCGGATTTGCGGCCGTTCCGGGAGGGAGATCTCAGTCAGCGTGTTATGTGGAAACGCTTTGCCCGTTCCGGCCAGATGGTGGTCGCAGATTGGCAAGGCGAACAGGGGAGCCCCCATTGGCTGGACTTTAATGCGTTTCCGGGCGCAGATACAGAGCTTCGTTTAAGTTATCTGGCTTGGCTTGTGGCGGACCGCGTTCAGCAAGGGGCCCAGTTCGGTCTCAATCTTCCGGGTGGAATCATTGAGCCGGATTCTGGCTCGGCTCATGGGGAGCGCTGCTTACGTGCACTCGCCGTTTGGGGCGAAATGCCGCCTAGGGATCAAGATTCTTTGTCGTATGGAACACGAAAATCCTTGAATACGGGTTACACGGGGGCATCGGAATGAGCTTGTTGAGCCGTTTCAGCCTGAGGCACGCTGTCGATGGCGATAGCACGATGCAGGCCATTCCTACAGGCGCCTTGCTTTGGTTGATTGGGGCCTTTGTCTTACTACTCGCTCCGCAGTGGGATCGATTACCTTTGTGGTTGGTGGCTGCCTGTGCTGTGTTGGCCGTGTGGCGTTGGTTAGCCCAGCAAGGAAGGTTCCGACTACCTGGTCGGTGGTTGAAAATCGGCGTTATGTTGGTGTTGGTCGCTGTGTATGTGGCTACGGTGCAAGGCCGGTTTACGGTTGATACCGCAGCCTCTTTTTTTGTGCTGGCGGTCGGTTTGAAATGGCTGGAAACCCGAACAGCCCGGGATTTTTATGTTTTGTTTTTTATCCTGATTTATCTCGCGGCTGTAAATTTTCTGTTTCAACAAAGCATTATTTGGGCGCTGATTACCTTTGCCGCCATAGGGTGTCTATTGGTAGGGCTTCAAATTTTGAATGCGCCGGCGTTGCCGGGTAACTTCCGCGCAGGCTGGAAACGGTTAGGGTTGTTGTTGCTTAAAACCCTGCCAATTGTGGTGTTGCTCTTCGTGTTTTTCCCGCGAATGGCGCCATTGTGGAGCGTGCCGTTGGTATCGGGGCAGGCGCGCAGTGGTATCTCGGATACCATGCGCCCCGGTGATATTTCCAATCTGGCTCAAAGCAGTGAGCGGGCTTTTCGGGTCACCTTCGGCGATGAAAATCCGGCTTACCGGGATCGTTATTGGCGAGGGCTGATCCTTGATTATCTGGACGGCGAAACCTGGCGCCAGCGAGATGAGGAGCCCTTCCGGCGGCTGGGGCGGGTCGCGACCGACGGCGGGGCTGGCCCACTGGCAGAGAATGAATACGATGTATTGATGGAGCCAACAGATCAGCGCTGGGCCTTTACCCTTGAGAACTCAGTAGCGGCTTCAAACAATGTTTTTGGGGCCGGCGAGGATTTGTTTCGGTTTGAGAGACCTGCCAACAGCCCGATACGTTACCGCATGGCCTTGGCTGAAGCACCGAGCGCGTCGATGTCGGAGCTAAACCCTGTTCAGCGAAACCGCTATCTGCAATTACCGCCCAGTGGCAACCCGAGAACCCGTGCGCTTGCTGAAACCATGGCCGCTGACCTGAAGCCTGAACAGTTGGTGGATACACTCATGGGCAGGTTCCGTGAACAGGCGTATTACTACACTCTTCGCCCGCCCGCCATGCCGGACGATGGGGTAGACGCTTTGCTGTTTGATAATAAGCGTGGTTTTTGTGCTCATTACGCAGGGGCTTCGACCTTCTTGTTTCGAGCGGCGGGCATTCCGGCCAGGGTCGTTGTTGGTTATCAGGGCGGTGACCCGGGTGTGGGAGGAGAATATCTGATCGTGCGCCAATACGACGCACACGCTTGGGTAGAAGTGTGGTTAGAGGGCCGTGGCTGGGTGAGAGTGGATCCCACAGCGGCCATTGCCCCGAGCCGAATAGAATCCGGGCTGAGAGATGCAGTAGAGGAAGAAGGCTCGTTTCTTGAAAATGATGTCACATCGCTGCAGCGCTATCAGGATTTCGCGGCACTCCAGTGGGTCGGGCTTCAGCTAGACCGGATTAACTACCAGTGGCAACGCTGGGTCGTAGGTTATCAAGGCCAGAGCCAGTTAGATCTTATGTCCCGTTTACCGGGAGGAATGGGGTTGAAGGAGCTGGGGTATATCACGGCTGGCATTGTCGGTTTGGCGCTATTGATTGCGGGTGTTGTTTCGGGGCTCAGTCTGAAGTCTGGCGAGCGGCGTGATGGGTTTGGCAGAGCCTTGGATAACTGGCGGCGTATCTGTCAACAAGCCGGGGTTCCGGTGCGCAGTGGCGAAACCCCGATGGTGCAAGCCGAACGTTTGGCCCTTGTGCGCCCCGCCGTGGCGGAATCTGCAAGGACTTTTGCCCGTGCGGTAAACAGCCATTACTATAGGCAGGAGCCGCTATCGCAACGCGATGAAGATCTGCATCGGCTCAAGCGATTATTAAAAGCCATCAAGCGTCAACTTCGACATGATGGTCAACGACGTTCCACAGGCCCGGATCAATGACGGACATAGCACAGGAAATGCCTTGGCTCGCCAACCACTGGCAAAGCATCCAGCAGCGTTTGACTCAAAGGCGCCTGCCTCATGCGTTGTTGGTTGGTGGTGAACGAGGTGTCGGTAAGCAAGCCTGGGCGCAAGCCGTGGGAGCGCTCCTTCTATGTGAAACACCGAGCGGGATGGCGAATGGTTTGCCGTTGGCGTGCGGGCGTTGCAAACAGTGTGAGCTGGTAGCAGCAGGAACTCATCCCGATTTGCGAGTCTACGCCCCTGAAAAATCAAGGATGATCAAAGTTGATCAGATCCGGTCTTTGACCTCTTTTGCGGTGTCTTCGTCTCAAGTGGCCCAGCATAAGGTCGCCATCATTGACCGGGCGGACCAGCTTAATATTAATGCTGCTAACGCGTTGCTCAAAACCTTGGAAGAGCCCCAGCCGGATGTAACCTTACTGTTATTGCAGGAGAGCGGCCGACCGATATTGCCTACGATTCGGTCGCGCTGTCAGGCGCTCGTGTTGCCGCTTCCCACCGCCGAGCAGGCGAGCCAATGGATGGCTACGAAGGTGGCGAGCCTAGACGAGGAAAGCCGTCCATCGGATCGGGATCTTGCGCGAAGTTTGTTGCTTTCCGGCAATGCGCCTCGATTAGCACTTGAATACGCCACTGGCGAGTTTCTGTCGCTTCGGGATGCCGCTTTCGGCGCCTTTCGCCAGTTCATGAAGGGACAGGTTGGGGTAGGTGAAGCGGCCAAGAAATTCAAAACATTGGGTGTTGATGATGCGCTTGGGCTGTTTGAGAGCTGGGCAGCAGATCTGGCGCGCTGCTGTGCCGGTGGAGAAGTGTCTGACCCCGAAACCGCGGACATGTTTGGCTACCTTGCCCGAAGCAATCCGGCTTGGCGTGCCCATGAGTTGTTGGATAAAGTAAAAGAAAGCCGGAGTGCAGCGGTTTATAACGCCAGTCCCGAACTGGAAGCCAGTCAACTACTGATCGCCTGGCGATCGTTGATGCCGATGCGGCGTAAGGCAAGTTGAGCTTTGTTTAAGTTCAGCTGCTATGATTGTGAATTATCGGGAAATTCTTGGCGAAAAATAGCATAAAATAACGTCACGAAACTTTTAGCATTCAAAGGTGTTTGATATGGGCCCCGGATTCGGAGCACGCAGCGGTATACTGACCCTGACCATTAAAGATAAGGCGGTACTTTACGCTGCCTACATGCCGTACATCCGACAAGGCGGGTTGTTCATACCCACCCAAAAACAATACCAGCTGGGGGACGAAGTCTTCCTGTTGCTCAATCTGATGGACGAGCCAGAGAAAATTCCAGTGGCCGGTAAAGTGGTGTGGATTACGCCAAAAGGCGCTCAGGGTAATCGGGCTGCGGGTATTGGTGTTCAATTTAACGGTGATGATGAAACCGCGCGAACCAAAATTGAGTCATACCTTGCTGGCTCTTTGAGCTCGGATCGCCCCACGCACACGATGTAGGATTTTCTAAATGAATGATGCCGTGTTAGCTGGCAGCAGGCTCGCGAATCCGGCCGGTTGCCGAGAAGCGCACTGGCCCTTGCAAAATATCGAATTGGCGGGTCTTACCTGGCCGACTAAAAGCCCTTCAAAAACTCACCCTCCAGTTCTTATGGTGCATGGCTGGCTGGACAATGCAATGACCTTTGCCCGTTTGGCTCCTGATATAGCGGAGTTGGCGGATGTTCATGGCATTGATATGGCCGGGCATGGCCATTCCCATCATCGTCCGCCTGGATACGGTTACTGGTTGACGGACTATGTTGCCGACCTTTGTGAGCTGGTAGATGTTCATTTTTCCAAGGGTGGTGAGCAACCGCTGGATCTAATAGGCCACTCATTAGGCGGCATCGTGTGTGCGCTTTACGCTGCCGCTTTTCCAGAGCGAGTAAGGCGATTGGTCATGATAGACAGTATCGGGGCATTAAGCCGTCCGGCCAAAGAAACCGTTCCGCAACTACGTCGAGCGTTGCAGAAAAAACGAAGCGGTTCCGCGCCTCCGGCGGTCTATTCCTCGATTGAAGCTGCCGCAAAGATTCGGGAAGGTGGTCTTAGCCCGTTAAGCTCGGAAGCGGCAGGCACGTTGGTGCCGCGCAACATGCGAGAGCATTCAGACGGATTTGTTTGGAGGACGGATGCGCGTTTGAGGCATCCAACCGCCCTTATGATGACTGAGGAGCAGGTGCAGGCATCGTTGTCAGAGCTGGCGGTATCGGTTTTGTTCATTCGAGCGCAGGAAGGGTTGCTAGCCGGCCGAAAAGAATTGGATAAGCGGATTGAATTAATTCCCGATTTAACCATTGCCGAAGTGCCAGGCGGGCATCATTGTCACCTTGATGGTGATACTGCGCCGGTCGTTTCTGCTATAAAAAGGTTCCTTTTTGATGCGTGAATCTGTGCGATTTCTTTATTTGCGAAGCCTGATCGCTGTTGTTCTGCTCGGGCTTTCGTGGGCCTCTGCTGCCGATTCCTTTCGGGAAGCCCCAGAAGCCTTCTCTCAGTCCAGGCTTCAGCTAACAACGACCATTGATTCTTCGGGCCACTTGGTGCTGTTTAGTCCGATCCGGGAAGTGCGTAATGAAATTCGCTCCAAAGTACTGGCACGTCTGCCCGTGCGCGGGGAAGGGTTGTTGTACGAAGTTAACCGTGATGCCAGTCGTCAAGACGCGCGAAATCACTATTTAAAACGTTTGCAGGCGCGCGGGGCTCAGTTGCTTTTCGAATGTTCTGGCATTAACTGCGGCCGAAGCAACGTCTGGGCGAATCAGGTTTTTGAGAAGCCCAAATTACTCGGTCGGGATGCCGAGCAAGACTACTTCGTGGTTGCTGTCCTGGATGAGCAGGGGCGGCAGTGGCTGACCTCAGTGTATACCGTCACTCGCGGTAATTTACGGGAATATGTTTGGATCGAGCATCTGAATGTTACGGATGGCGCTGTCATACCAGGGTTTGAAGCCGGGAATGGTCGCGTTCAAGGGCCGGTCGTTGTGCCTTGGCAGGGGGGCGTTACATACCGATTCGAGTTCACGGCCGGCGATAGGCGGCAGTTGTTGGCCTGGAGCGAAGAAGCGGAAGCGGAAGTGGTTTTGGTGACTTTTTCCGAGCTCGCCAACGATGAAAGCTTCGAGGCCTCTATTGAGCGTTCCAAGCAGGCCGGCGATTCCTTTGCGGAGTTGCTGAGTAAAATTGGGGTTTCCCGTACCCAGATAAGAATTTTACCGGTAGGCCCTGCCGTTCAGCCGATTGCTCCGGACCGTTCAGGTAATCGAATAGAAGCCGTCGTTATCAAGAGGCCCTAGCTATGGCAGAAAAGGATAATCCGGTATCGAATAGCGGTTCTGATGGTAACCGGCCGGCACAAGACGCGGTGAGCGCCATTGTTGAAAGCTCGGATGTTTCACCTCCATCCGCTGGCAGCCGACAGACGGGGAACGGAAAAACGGTTGCGTTGACGCTTGGCAGTGGTGGTGCGCGAGGTTATGCCCATATCGGCGCGATTGAGGTGCTGCATGAACGCGGTTATAAGATCATTGCAATATCCGGTTGTTCAATGGGTGCGCTGGTAGGCGGAATGTACGCCGCTGGCAAGCTGCAGGAATATAAAGACTGGGTAACCGGGCTGGGGCAGTTTGATGTGCTCAAACTGCTTGATGTGACGTTTACTTCGATCGGAGCAATTCGGGGCGAGAAAGTCTTTTCGGTGGTGCGAGACATATTGGGTGACACCCGTATCGAAGACTTACCTATGTCTTATACGGCCGTTGCAACCGATCTGCTCGCCCATAAAGAAATCTGGTTTCAGGAAGGTCCATTGGACCAGGCGATTCGCGCCTCTATAGCGATCCCGAGCGTTGTAACACCTTTGGTGCTCAATGGTCGGGTATTGGTGGATGGAGCATTGCTTAATCCGCTTCCCATTATTCCGACCATTTCTGCCCATGCAGATCTTGTGATGGCCGTTAACCTGAGTGGTGAAGACGACAAGCATCGGCGCATACCGGATGCGGCGTTTTCATCAGAGGGTGATGACGGAAGCGATATTGAAGAATGGGTTGGGGCGATGCGAGACAAAGCCTCCCGTTGGTTTGACTGGGATGCGATAAAGTCACTTACCACTCGACACCCGAGCGGAGACGAATCACCGGAAGATAAAATCAGCCGGGAGATTGCGAAGAAAACTGCTCAAGAGAACCGAAAGATTGAGCTGAAAGCTAAAGAAGAAGAGCGCATTCAAAGTAAGGCTAAGCAGAAAGAGGATCACCCCACGATCGATTGGGACAAACTTGGCATTGGTAAGTTTGATGTCATGAACCTGACCATCGAAACCATGCAAAGCGCCTTGGTTCAGTACAAAATCGCGGGTTACCCGCCTGATCTGCTAGTGAATATCCCTAAGAACGCGAGCCGAAGTTACGACTACCATAAAGCTCCGGAATTGATTCGGTTGGGGCGTGAACGAATGACAGCCGCACTGGATCGATTTGAAGAGAGCCGCAGTAGCTCGGGTCCTCTGGCACTTTAAGCGCTGCAAATGCTGCAGTTGTGCGCCCAATCAGCGTATAATGCGGCGCTAAATACCCCCCGTTCAGGAACGTTTTTGTGACTAGCCCCGTAGATGATCTGCACACCATCCGTGATTTATTGCGATATGCGTCTTCTCGATTCGCTGCATCGCCGCTTTATTTCGGTCATGGAACTGACAATGTGTGGGATGAGGCAGTCCAATTGGTGCTTCGCAGTGTTCACCTGCCTCTGGAAAACAATAATATCTTTCTGGACGCACGGTTAACCCGTTCGGAAAGGGATGTGATCCTGAATCGTATTGATCGTCGTATTAACGAGCGCTTGCCGATTGCCTATTTGCTGGGCGAGGGCTGGTTTATGGGGATGCCGTTCAATGTCGATGAACGTGTTTTGGTTCCGCGATCACCTTTGGGTGAGCTGCTCGATAACGGTTTACAGCCGTGGCTGGGTGATACCGACGTTCTGCGTGTGCTGGATTTGTGTACAGGCAGTGGCTGCATCGGTATTGGCGCAGCGACCGTATTTGACGAAGCAGAAGTCACACTGTCTGATATATCCGAAGATGCGCTGGTGGTAGCGGAATCGAACATTGAATTACACAGCCTGCAGGGGCGCGTACAGGCCGTTCATTCGGATGTGTTCGCAAACATTGAAGGCCGCTACGATGTCATTTTGAGTAACCCGCCTTATGTCGATGCGGAAGATATGGCGGACATGCCCGAAGAGTATCGCCATGAACCAGAGCTTGGGTTGGTGGCGGGGAATGACGGGCTGGATATCGCACACCGTATTATCGCAGGAGCCGCCGAGCACCTGACTGAAAACGGTTTGTTGATTGTTGAAGTGGGGAACTCCTGGGGAGCGATGGACGACGCTTATCCGGACCTGCCGTTGGTGTGGCTCGAGTTTGAAAGCGGTGGCGATGGCGTATTTCTTATTACCGCCCGGGATCTTCGCGAATGGCAAGCAAATAAGTCTTAATTTTTATTTTATAAAACTTAAATAAAGTGCTGAAATATGTCGGGAAATACTTTTGGAAAGCTGTTTACGGTCACGACCTTTGGTGAAAGCCACGGCGCCGCCCTAGGTTGCATCATTGACGGGTGCCCGCCGGGGCTTGAGCTGTCAGAAGCGGACATGCAGGCTGATCTGGATCGCCGAAAACCGGGTACTTCCCGCCATACCACTCAGCGTCGCGAGGCGGATGAGGTTCGAATTCTGTCGGGTGTGTTTGAAGGCAAAACCACCGGCACGCCAATCGGTTTGATTATCGAAAACACTGATCAGCGCTCCAAAGATTATTCCAAGATTTCGGAGCAGTTCCGTCCTGCCCACGCTGATTACACCTATCACCATAAGTACGGCAATCGGGATTACCGAGGTGGTGGCCGTTCTTCAGCTCGCGAAACAGCTATGCGCGTTGCAGCCGGCGCCGTGGCCCGAAAGTTCCTGGAGCAACGCCTCGGTATACGTATCCGTGGGTATTTGTCTCAGTTGGGCCCCATTAAAATTGAAAAACTCGATTGGGAGCAGGTTCACCAAAACCCGTTTTTCTGCCCAGATGCAGACAAGGTGCCAGAAATGGAAGCCTATATGGATGCTCTTCGAAAAGAAGGGGATTCGATAGGCGCGCGGATTAATGTTGTGGCCGAAGGTGTCCCTCCGGGGCTGGGTGAGCCGGTTTTTGATCGCTTGGATGCAGATTTGGCTCATGCGTTGATGAGTATCAACGCGGTTAAAGGCGTTGAAATTGGTGCAGGTTTTGGAAGCATTGAACAGAAAGGCACTGAGCACCGGGATGAGATGACGCCTGAAGGCTTCCTGTCGAATGAGGCTGGCGGTGTGCTCGGGGGGATTTCATCAGGGCAGCCGATCGTTGCCAGTATTGCGCTGAAGCCGACCTCCAGTCTGCGCTTGCCAGGGCGGAGTATTGATGTTCATGGCAGCCCGGTTGAAGTGATTACGACCGGTCGTCACGATCCTTGCGTTGGTATTCGGGCGACGCCCATTGCCGAAGCCATGATGGCCATTGTCCTGTTGGATCATTATCTGCGTCATCGTGCTCAAAATGGCGATGTCGAGGTATCCACTCCGGTTATCGGTCAGCTCTGATCGTAAGGAGGCGACACCATCTACTGGCGGCTGTCCAACCTCTACTTCTGGTTCTTCGCCCTCTTAGGAGGGCTTTTGCCTTACTGGTCCCTGTATTTGGAGGGGCAGGGCTTTTCCTACCTGCAAATCGCCACACTCATGGCGACCATCCAGCTAACCAAAATTGTTGCGCCCAGTCTGTGGGGCTGGCTTGGTGACCGTACCGGGCAGCGTGTTCGTCTGGTTCGCTTTGGCGCCATCACAGGCTCTTTGTTCTTTGCCGGAGTGTTCTTGGAGCCCGGTTTCTACGGCCTGCTGCTGGTCATGCTGGTTTTCACCTTCTTCTGGAATGCCATTCTTCCGCTATACGAAGTCATCACCTTACGGGTGTTGGGCGCGCGGAAAGATAAATATGGCAAAGTCCGTCTTTGGGGTTCGGTCGGTTTTGTTGGTGCGGTCGGCTTGGTTGGTGCGCTGTTGGAGTGGCTGCCGATCGAATACCTGCCTTGGCTGTTAATACCCGTTTTTGCTGGCATCGTGGTATCGGCTTTTTTAGTGCCATCGGATCGTGGCGAGCCTAAGGAACGTGCGCCGAAGGGCAGCTTGAAAGCGATTGTCACCCACCCAGCAGTGATTGCGTTCTTTGCGATGAACTTTCTGTTGCAGGTTTCTCACGGTGCCTATTACACCTTCTTCAGTATTCATCTTGAGCAGCATGGATACGGCAAGCTATCTATCGGGATGCTGTGGTCACTGGGAGTAGTTGCAGAAATCGTACTGTTCTTGTTTCTGCATCGCTTAACCAAACGGTTGTCTGTACGTCAGGTCGTGCTTGGGGCATTGGTTCTGACCATGCTTCGATGGGTTCTTATCGCCGAGCTGACTGCCGTGATTCCGGTTTTGATTTTTGCGCAATTGCTGCATGCAGCGTCTTACGGAGTGTTGCACGCGGTATCGGTACAGTATGTTCAGGGTTTCTTCGGTAAGCATCACCATGGCCAAGGGCAGGCACTGTATAGCGGTTTAACGTTTGGTGGGGGTGGTGCATTGGGGGCGTGGATGTCTGGCTTTCTGGTGGATGGCTATAGTACCGCTGCGGCCTTTTGGGGTGGGGCAGCCGCTATGGTTGTTGCGGTCATTGTAACCTGGTGGGGTCTGAAACCGCCGCCAGATCAAGCATAGGCAGCCTGCTCATTTTTGTGCGTCTGTCTTCCGCGTGGATTCCTCCAGTTGCACAACTTCAAGCATGGCTCTGGCGGCTTGGCTCAGGTGCCTTCCCAAAAGTCCGACTGCGCCAAGCACGCGGCTTACAGTGATTCCGGTATTTAGTTGGTGCAGCGTTTTGTCTGCCATGCTCACCGGCAGAACACTCCATCCCAGACCGACACTTGTCATCATTTTGATGGTTTCCAGATAATTTGTAGGGATTTGTTGTTTCAGGGGCAAGTTGGCTTCCAAAAACAGCCGGCTGACGGCTCGGTAGGTCGCAGTTGTGGTGTCTGGCAGTAGCGCCGGATACTTCGCTAAATCTCTTAGGGTCGCGGTGTTACTTACGGCCAGCTCGTGGTCGGGTCCGGTGACGAATGCCATGGGGTCGGGCCATTGTTGGTATACTTTGAATTGGCTTTCCATGCTGTCGCTAAGGGTTACGAAGGCAAGCTCTGCGTTGCGTTTGACCATTTGGCTGTAGGCGGCGTCAGATTCCATAAATTGTAGGTTTACGGATACGTCAGGGTATTCGCGCGCGAAGCGGCGCAACCAGTTTGGCAGGTGGTGGAGACCGATATGGTGGCTGGCGATGATGTTCAATTCGCCGGTGATGTTCCCGTCATCGGAGGTTAGGGCGGCTTTGGCATTGTGGATGTCGTCGAGTATTTGTCTGGCATGGGGCAGCAGTCTAGCGCCTGTGTCGGTGAGGCGCATTTCCCGGTGGCCTCGTTCGATCAGCTTGGTGCCGAGTTGGTGTTCTAAGGTGGCTAAGCGTTTACTGACTGCCGGCTGTGTCAGGTGCAGTGTTTCTGCAGCCTCGGAGAAAGAGCCTTGGTCTACGATTGTCAGGAATGCTTTTAGGGAGTTTGCGTCCATCGTTGTCAATTTTCTCCGCGTAATTTAAGGCTTGGGTGGGAGGACTTAAGTAGGTGCATTCTCGATGGGCGATGCCCTGTTTAAAGTTGAGGCGCGGGTGGTTAGAAGGAGCAGCTATCGCCATAGCTCGAGTTTTGTGCCGATTTATAGCCAAAACTATCGTCGATAACCATCTGGAATGCAATGAATGAAAAACATGAATTGGGGTTATTGGTGGTGAGGTAGTATGATGGCTTCACGTCAGAATGAAACAAAAACCCCCAGAGAGTGAGAGAGAATCATGGCGGGCAAGACCTTATACGACAAGTTGTGGGATGACCATTTAGTCAAACAGCGCGATGACGGTTCAGCATTGATCTATATCGATCGCCAGTTGCTGCACGAAGTCACTTCGCCGCAGGCGTTTGAAGGCCTCCGGTTGGCTAATCGTAAGCCGTGGCGCATCGATGCGAACCTAGCAACGCCGGATCACAACGTTCCTACGACCGACCGTGACAAAGGAATTGATGGCATTGTTGACCCTGTGTCTCGCACACAGGTAGAAACCTTGGGTAAGAACTGCGATGAGTTCGGTATTCTCGAATTCAAGATCAAAGACATTCGACAAGGTATTGTCCACGTTATCGGGCCAGAGCAAGGCGCGACTTTGCCAGGTATGAGTATCGTGTGTGGTGACTCCCATACCTCTACACACGGCGCTTTTGGTTGCTTGGCGCACGGTATCGGTACCTCCGAGGTTGAACACGTACTGGCCACTCAGTGCTTGGTTCAGAAGAAGATGAAAAACATGCTGGTAAAAGTGACTGGCAAGTTGGGTGCAGGTGTTACCGGTAAAGACGTAGTGTTGGCGATTATCGGTAAGATCGGCACTGCCGGAGGCACGGGTTATGCCATCGAGTTCGGTGGTGAGGCTATTCGTGGTTTGAGCATGGAAGGCCGGATGACCATCTGTAACATGGCCATCGAAGGCGGTGCCCGTGTCGGCATGGTTGGGGTAGACGACACCACGATCGAATATGTTAAAGATCGCCCGTTTGCGCCCAAGGGTGAAACCTGGGACAAGGCTGTTGAATACTGGCGCACCCTGCACAGTGATGACGATGCGGAGTTCGACAAGGTTGTTGAAATCGATGGCACAAAAATTCAGCCTCAAGTGAGCTGGGGTACATCACCAGAGATGGTGGCTGATGTCGGTGCGAATGTACCCGACCCGGCCAAAGAAGAAGATCTCATTAAGCGGGAAGGGATCGTTCGTGCCCTGAAGTACATGGGCTTGGAACCGAATCAGAAGATTACCGACATTAAGTTGGATCGCGTGTTTATTGGCTCTTGCACTAACAGTCGCATTGAAGATCTGCGCGAGGCCGCTGCCGTTGTTAAGGGCCGCAAGGTTGCGGCTGGCTTGAAGCAGGCGATGGTGGTTCCCGGCTCCGGTTTGGTGAAAGAGCAGGCCGAGAAGGAAGGTTTGGATAAGATCTTTATCGAAGCGGGTCTTGAATGGCGGGATCCGGGTTGCTCTATGTGCTTGGCGATGAACGCTGACAAGTTGGGGCAGGGCGAGCATTGTGCGTCTACGTCAAACCGTAACTTCGAAGGCCGTCAGGGCTTCGGCGGGCGTACCCACTTGGTGAGCCCGGCGATGGCGGCTGCGGCAGCAGTATCGGGCCATTTTGTTGATGTCCGTGAGTTGATGAACTGATCCACAGGAGAGACACCATGCGAGCATTTACGCAACATCAGGGCATTGTTGCCCCCATGGACCGTTCCAATGTGGATACGGACATGATTATTCCCAAGCAGTTTTTGAAGTCCATCAAGCGTACAGGCTTTGGCCCGAATTTGTTTGATGAGCTGCGTTATTTGGATGAAGGTAAGCCGGATCAGGATTGTGCCGGCCGGCCGTTGAATCCTGATTTTGTGTTGAATCAGGAACGCTACAAGAATGCTAGCGTGCTGCTGGCGCGTACCAACTTTGGTTGTGGTTCAAGCCGTGAACATGCGCCGTGGGCGCTGGATGATTTCGGTTTTCGTGTCATTATTGCGCCGAGCTTTGCAGATATTTTCTACAATAACTGCTTTAAGAATGGCTTGTTACCTATTGTTCTTGAAGAAAAAGTTATTGATAAGCTTTTTGAAAGCGTGGAAGTAAACGAAGGCTATCAGTTGACTGTAAATCTCGAGGCGCAAACGGTCACTACACCTGATGGCGAGTCCTTCAGTTTTGATGTCGATAACTTCCGTCGCCATTGTTTGCTGAACGGCTTAGACGACATCGGCGTTACGCTGGAAGACGCTGATGCTATTAAGGTCTATGAAGACGCACGTCGCCAAACGGCTCCTTGGTTGTTTAACGCTGGAAACTGATTAAAAGGATTCTGATATGTCCCGTAGTGTTTTGTTGTTGCCAGGTGATGGCATTGGTCCTGAGATTGTTGCAGAAGCTGAAAAAGTGCTGCACAAAGTAAACGAAAGGTTCTCTTTAGGATTGTCTTTCGATACCGCTTTAGTTGGTGGCGCGGCGATCGACGCGGAAGATACGCCTCTGCCAGCCGATACGTTGGATAAGGCACGTAAGGCGGAAGCCATTTTGCTAGGAGCGGTCGGTGGTCCCAAGTGGGATGGTCTGCCGATGGCAAATCGCCCGGAAAAAGGGTTGTTGGGCTTGCGCTCCAATTTGGAGTTGTTTGCGAACTTGCGTCCGGCGATTCTTTACCCGCAATTGGCGTCTGCATCTTCACTTAAGCCGGAAGTGGTGTCTGGTCTGGATATCCTGATCGTTCGTGAGCTGACCGGTGGTATCTATTTTGGTCAGCCCCGCGGTGTTCGTCAGCTGGAGAGTGGCGAGCGTCAGGGTTACAACACCTATCAATACACTGAGTCTGAAATTCGCCGTATTGGCCGTGTCGCTTTTGAAGCTGCTCAGCAGCGCAGCAAGAAACTGTGCTCCGTGGATAAAGCAAACGTGTTGGAAGTGACCGTGTTGTGGCGTGAAATTATGGAAGAGCTGAAGAGCGAATATCCGGACGTTGAGCTGTCTCATATGTACGTCGATAACGCTGCGATGCAGTTGGTGAAAGCGCCTAAGCAGTTCGACGTGATTGTGACTGGCAACATGTTTGGTGATATTCTTTCTGACGAAGCAGCAATGCTGACCGGCTCAATCGGCATGTTGCCGTCCGCTTCGCTGAACTCCGAGAAGCAAGGTATGTATGAGCCTTGCCATGGTTCAGCTCCGGATATCGCCGGGCAGGGCATTGCGAATCCGCTGGCCACCATTATCAGTGCAGCAATGATGTTGCGGTACAGTCTGAACGAAGACGAAGCTGCAGAAGCCATTGAGATTGCGGTCAGCAAGGTGTTGGACCAAGGTTTGCGTACTGCAGATATTATGTCAGACGGCGGCAAGAAAGTTTCGACCCGTGAAATGGGTGAAGCTGTACTTAGCGCGCTTTAAGATTTTGGTTCGGAAACCGAGGCCCGACAACGGCGCGATGCAGCCGTTGCGGGATCATTCATCCGGTCCCTGCCAGCGATAACGGTAGGGGCGGGCATAATGTGAGGTTCAAAGGTCGCACATGAAGCGAGTTGGACTTGTAGGTTGGCGTGGCATGGTGGGGTCTGTCCTCATGCAGCGCATGCGCGAAGAAAATGATTTTGCTGACATCGATCCGGTGTTCTTTACAACATCCCAATCGGGTAAGCCGGCTCCGGATGTAGGCAAAGACGGAGTGCCAGCATTGCAGGATGCGTTTGACATCGACATTCTGAAAACGATGGACGTGGTTGTAACGTGTCAGGGTGGTGATTACACCTCGGCGGTTTACGAGAAGCTACGTGAAGCGGGCTGGCAGGGGTTTTGGATTGATGCAGCCTCTACGCTGCGGATGGCCGATCACTCTGTCATCGTTCTGGACCCTGTTAATCGCAACGTTATCGATGAAGCACTCGAGAAGGGTGTGAAGGATTACGTTGGTGGTAACTGTACCGTAAGCCTGATGATGCTGGCGCTGGGCGGACTGCTCGAACAGGATCTGATTGAGTGGGTGTCTCCCATGACTTATCAGGCAGCTTCGGGTTCCGGCGCACAAAACATGCGTGAGCTGCTGAATCAGATGGGCGCGTTGAATGACAGCGTCAAGGCTGAGCTGGAAGATACGTCGTCTGCGATTCTCGAAATCGACCGCAAGGTCACCGACACCATGCGTTCAGGTGAGTTTCCAACCGAACACTTCGGTGTTCCGCTGGCGGGAAGTCTGATTCCGTTTATCGATAAGCAACTCGATAACGGCATGAGCAAGGAAGAGTGGAAAGCGGGCGTTGAAACCAACAAGATTCTTGGCCGCAGCGGTAACCCGATTCCCATTGATGGCATCTGCGTACGTATTGGCGCAATGCGCTCTCACAGTCAGGCGCTGACCATCAAGCTGAAGAAGGATTTGCCGGTTTCAGAGATCGAAAACATTCTGGCAAAAGGTAACGATTGGGTGAAGGTAATTCCGAATGATCGCGACGCGACCATGCAGGAACTGACCCCGACGAAGGTGACGGGTACACTGAGTGTGCCAATTGGACGTATTCGTAAATTGGCCATGGGGCCGGAATACATCTCCGCGTTCACTGTAGGTGACCAGTTGTTGTGGGGTGCTGCAGAACCGCTTCGCAGGATGCTGAGAATCCTTCAGGAACGTTAAAAATTGTTACAGGTTGGTCATTAATGCCAACTGTGTCCGGTTTTTCATAAGCCGGTTCGGGGCGGGTGCTGATTTCAGTGCCCGCCCCTGTTATTTTCAGGGACACTAATGAGTTCCATGGGAGTGGTGAACAAATGGTGCAAGGAAAGCAGCTGATTGATTGATAAAAGAGGTTTTATCAACAATACTCCCAAACTATAAAAAGACGAAAGTCATCCAACCTCGTCCGATTCTGTTGAGATTCAGCAGTCAAAGAATAACGGAGACTGGAAAGGAAAAAGCATGAAGGTACGCAAGCTTGCGGTTGCCCTGGCGTTGGCGGGAGGGCTCGGCTCGGGTATGGCTCAGGCCCTGGGGCTGGGTGAAATTGAGATGCAGTCCTGGTTGAATCAGCCGCTGGATGCTGAAATTTCGTTGCGACAAAGTCGTGGAGTCGATCCCGGTGATGTCTTCGTTAACGTGGCTCCTGAAGCTGCTTACCAACGAGTCGGACTTGAGCGTCATCAGTTTCTGAGCAAACTGAAATTTGAAGTGATTACAGAGGCAGACGGTAATCTCGTGATCAATGTGTCATCACGGGAACCTTTCCGCGAACCTTATCTGAATTTCCTTCTTGAGCTCACTTGGCCAAATGGCCGCTTGATGCGTGAGTACGCCGTACTCGTTGATCCTCCGGTCTACGCGGAAGAGTCAGGCATACGTGAACAAGTAACAGCGCCCACATCGGCTCCGCAGCGCAGCACGGTTTCCCAGTCCAGTCGCAGTGCCGAGTCTGCGCGCCGGCAAGCCGCCGTTCAAAGTGCCCCTACATCTAGTGCCAACGCCGATAGCTTTGGTCCTACCGGGCCGTCTGACACGCTTTGGACCATTGCTCAGCGCATGCGTCCAAACAACTCGGTGTCAATGCAACAGGTTATGCTGGCTATCCAGGATAAAAACCCGAAAGCATTTATTGGCGGAAATATAAATCGATTGAAACGGGGGCAAGTGCTGCGTGCACCGAGTCTCTCGGAAATTGAGCGTCGTAGCCAGACCGAAGCATCTCGGGTGGTTGCAAGGCAGAACCAAGAGCTTAAGGCTCCACGACCTGTAGATGCTACCCAAACTGCTGAAACGACTCCGCAGCCGAGCGTTAAACCTCAAGAAGTGGAAGCTGGGGCAGAGCTTCGCCTTATTGCCGTAGATGAAGCCGAGGCTCGTACCGAAGAGCAGGGCGGTTCGGCCGGTGGCGATGGCGCCAGCGAGGGTGGTGTGGATGCAGGGTCCGCAGTCGCTATGGAAGAGCTTGAAGCCACACGTCGTGAGAACGAAGAGCTGAATTCCAAGCTTGAAGATATGCAAGCTCAGGTCGAAACGCTTCAACGTCTTTTGGAGTTGAAGAGCTCCCAGCTTGCTGACTTGGAAGGCGTAGTCTCTGAAGAGCCGTCCGCTGCTTCAGGTAACGCAGACGGTAGTCAGTCCGTTGGAGGCGGCGCCGATGAAGATTCTGCTGCGAAGGGAGAATCCCCTGAAGCAGTTTCCGGTCAGGCTTCAAACGCTCCGGATGAGAGTGCCGAAGCGGAAGAGGTGGGCGAGGATAATTCGCTGACTTCAGAGGAAGGTGTTCCAGAAGAATCGGTTGAGACAGCGATGGACACCGCGGAAGCGGGTGCGCCGGAGTCAGAAACGGGCGTCCAGCAGGATGAAAGCACCGCGCCGGAAGCAGTTGCGGCGGATGAACTGGAAGAATCAGCAGGACCCGTTGCAAGCACGGGCAATACCGAATCTACAGTTCAACAGCCCGAACAAAGTCAACCAGCAGAGCAATCGAAAAAAGGTTTGTTGGGTCAGTTTATGGATGCGGTCGTCGGGAACCCGATGTACCAGATTGCTTTGGGTGGAGGCCTGATCCTGTTGCTGCTTCTGCTGTTGTTGGTTGCTCGTCGTAACGCAAATCGCGAGAAAGCGTTTTACGATCAACTAAACTCGGAAGATGATGGCGATTCAGAAGGGTTTGACCTAACGCCCGCAGATGAACCAAGCCAAGCGGCGGCAACCCCTGAGGGTGATGAAGTGTTGGCAGAGGCCAATAGCTATATGGCTTACGGTCAGCTGGATAAGGCAGCCGAGGTTCTGGAAACGGCTATTTCGCGCGAACCTAGCCGCACAGATTTGCGCCTGAAGTTGCTGGAAACCTATGCCGAGGGGCAAGATTATCAGTCTTTTGAAAAGCAATTCGGTGAAGTAGAAGCCCTTGGTGACGACGAAGCTCTGGCTCGAGCTGTGGTTCTGCAGCAGCAGCTGCAAGAAGCGGAAGCAATGCCGAGCATCGACGATCTTGAAAATGAGCTTCGCTCTGATTCCTTGGCGGGCTTTGCGTCAGAAGCCTACGATAATGAGAATGAGCCTGAAGTGTCTGCAACACCTTTGGACGATGAATTCCAGGGGCTAGACGATCGCTTAGACGAGTTTGATTTAGCTGAAGAGCTTGAAGGCGAAAAAGGCAGCGCGGGCTCGCCAGACGATCCAATTGAGTACGACCTCACAGGTATTGCAGTACTTGATAACGCCGAAGAGTCAGCGGATTCAACGTCCGACGAGTCCGATTTCTCCTCATTTGAAATGGATGTTGAGTCGGACTCACAGGTCGATAAGCCAGATGATGTTCTTGGTGAAGATGAGTTCAGTCTAGACTTCGAGTTGAGTGAAGAAGATGAAGCTGTATTCGGTTCGGGTGAGACTGAAGATGCGATTGATCCCGAATTGGATTTGACTGAAAGTCTGGATCTTGATGGTGAGCTAGATGAGTTGGAAGCTCAGTCGGTCGATACTGAGGGTCAGGCTGATCAGGAAAGTGAGCCGGTGTCCTTAAATGAGGTCTCGGGTGACGACGGTCTTGACGAGTCTTTCCTCGACGAGCTGGATGCAGAGCTGGACAAGGTCGAAGAAAATAGCGAGTCCGAGCCTTTAGATTTAAGCGAATCAGCTCTGGATGATCTCGAGTTGGACGTCTCTGATGATGACTTGGCCTTGATGGGCGAGTTCGCTGAACGTGATTCCGCCGACCCAACGACAGAGGGAACAGATTCATTGGACGAAGAGCTCAGCCTTGAAGATGCACTCGATGAACTGGACCAAGGTGAAGAGGCAGCCGCCGACTCGTCAGAAGACATTCCGTCATTGGTTCCGGAAGTCGATGCAGAGGATGACGCAAGTCAAGGGTTGTCTGGACTAGATATCGGTGATGCTGACCTCGGCGACGATGATGATTTCGATTTTCTCGCTGGTACTGACGAAGCTGCGACTAAACTCGATCTGGCGCGAGCCTACGTCGAGATGGGTGACGGCGATGGTGCCAGGGATATTCTCGAAGAAGTTGCCTTGGAGGGTAACGAAGAGCAGAAGGCCGAAGCGAAAGAGCTTCTTAAAAATCTCTCCTGATCCGTTATAATCATCGTATAACGGCAACAGCGCCGGCCTTTGTGCCGGCGCTTTGTATTTCTGAACCCGTAAAACTGGATGCTCCATTGTTTCTTCAGCCGACCCCTTTAACGACAAATAACGCGATTGGTGACGGTCGAGTTGTGATTGCTTTTGAATACGATGGCCAAGCATTTCACGGTTGGCAGCAGCAAAAAAGTGGGGTGCGGTCGGTTCAGGCGGAATTAACGAAAGCGGTAAGTAAGGTCGCTGATCATCCGGTTGAGCTAGTGTGCGCGGGTCGCACAGACGCTGGTGTTCATGCCAGTTCGCAGATCGTGCATTTTGATACCAAAGCGGTACGCACGTTGCGATCCTGGGTCATGGGAATTAATACGGCGTTGCCTAACGACATAGCGGTGCATTGGGCAGGGAACGGTGTTGAGGATTTTCATGCTCGCTTCTCGGCAATCTATCGGCGTTATCGCTATGTCATTTTCAACAATCCAGTTCGACCGGGTATTCAGCGTGGGCAGGTGAGCTGGAATTTTCGACCATTGGATGCACGAAAAATGCACGACGCTGCCCAGGTGCTCACTGGTGAGCATGATTTCTCGTCATTTCGTGCCGCGGGGTGCCAGTCTCGAACTCCGGTTCGTTTTATGGAGCGCATATCAGTAACCCGATTTGGTGATTATGTTGTGATCGATGTGCAGGCGAATGCGTTCCTGCATCACATGGTGCGTAATATTGCTGGTGCATTGATGGCGGTAGGCACCGGGGAGCAATCAGTGGAGTGGGTTGGCGAGGTTCTAGCCGCAAAGGACAGGAAGATTGCCGGCGTAACTGCTCCTCCGTACGGGCTTTATCTGGTCGATGTAGGGTATCCTGAGCACTTTGGCATCCCAGACATTTTGTGTGGCCCAGCGTTCGTGGCACCGTGGTTCTGTAGAGAAGATAACTTGCCAATCGTTCCAACCCATATTCATCCCAAAAAACCGATTACAGACTCATGACAACGCGCATAAAGATTTGTGGCCTAACCAGAGTAGAAGATGTAAAAGCAGCTGTTGCAAGCGGCGCGGATGCAATTGGTCTTGTGTTTTACGATCGAAGCCCTCGTGCCGTGTCTGTTGAGAAAGCAAAAGAACTAGCGGCGGCAATTCCGGCGTTTGTGACCGCAACGGGATTATTTGTGAATCCAACACCAGAGTTTGTTAAATCTGTATTGGATGCGGTCCCACTGGACTTGCTGCAGTTCCACGGCGATGAAGCGCCCGAATTTTGTGATTCGTTTGGGCGTCGATGGATTAAGGCAATCAGGGTTCAGAGCTCAGAACAGATCTCGGACGCTTATTCTACGTATAACAAAGCGGTAGGGTTGTTGGTTGATGCCTGGGATCCCGATCGATACGGCGGAACAGGCCAATCCTTTAATTGGCAACTGATACCACAAGAACGTCCTATCCCCTTGATATTGGCCGGCGGCTTGTCATCTGCTAACGTAGCCCGCGCCATCGAAGAGGTTCGCCCGTGGGCGGTTGACGTCAGCGGCGGGGTTGAGCTGAACAAGGGTATTAAAGACGCCACCAAATTATCTGTTTTCTGCAAAGAGGTGCAAAGTGTCCGTAAAACTGACTGATGAAATGTTGAAGGCACTCCCGGATTCCAGAGGTCACTTTGGTGCCTTCGGTGGCCGGTTTGTTTCCGAAACCCTGATGGACTCATTGATGACGCTGGAGAAAGAATATCTCCAGTTGAAAGATGACCCGGAATTTCAGGCGAAGTTTGATAAAGATTTGGCGGATTATGTCGGCCGGCCAAGTCCGCTCTATTTCGCGGAGCGTCTGACTCGCGAAACCGGTGGTGCACAAATCTGGTTGAAGCGCGAAGATCTGAATCATACCGGTGCCCATAAGGTAAACAACACTATTGGCCAGGCACTGCTCGCCAGCTTCCTGGGCAAAAAACGTATTATCGCTGAAACTGGCGCCGGTCAGCATGGTGTAGCTACCGCGACGGTTTGTGCTCGGTTGGGTCTTGAGTGTCACGTATTTATGGGCTCTGAAGATGTTCAGCGCCAATCACTGAACGTCTATCGCATGAAGTTGCTGGGCGCTACGGTCCACGCAGTCGAAAGCGGCACCAAAACACTCAAAGACGCCATGAATGAGGCGATGCGGGATTGGGTCGCCAACGTAGACGAGACTTTCTATATCATAGGTACCGTTGCTGGCCCGCATCCATACCCGCTGTTAGTGCGTGACTTCCAATCCGTGATCGGTCGCGAATTGCGCGAGCAGTCCATGGAAAAAATGGGCAAGCTTCCTGACGCGTTGGTTGCATGTGTAGGTGGTGGCTCGAATGCCATCGGTATGTTCTACCCGTTCCTGACCGACGAGTCGGTGGCGCTTTACGGTGTTGAGGCCGGCGGTTTAGGTATTGAGACCGGTGACCACGCTGCGCCTCTGTGCGCTGGTCGTCCGGGCGTGTTGCACGGTAACCGTACATACTTGATGGAAGATGAGAACGGCCAGATCGCCGGAACGCATTCTGTCAGTGCCGGCCTCGATTACCCAGGCGTGGGCCCAGAGCATTCGTGGTTGAAAGATATCGGTCGAGCCCATTATGTGTCAGTGACTGATGAAGAGGCGTTGGCGGGTTTTCGTACACTGACCCAAGTGGAAGGCATCATGCCGGCGCTGGAGTCATCCCATGCGGTGGCGTACGCGTTGAAGCTGGCTGCGACCATGGATAAAGATAAGGTTGTGGTTATTAACGTATCGGGCCGCGGCGACAAAGATATTCATACCATCGCCCAGTTGGATGGCATCGAGATCTGAAGGTATCAGGAGCAGGCATGAGTCGTATTGAAGGTGTATTGAAATCCTTGAAAGAGCAGGGGCGTAAAGCGCTGATCCCCTATATTACTGCGGGTGATCCTCATCCTGAGCAAACGGTCAGCCTGATGCACACGCTGGTAAAAGCGGGCGCGGATATTGTTGAGCTTGGGGTTCCATTTTCGGACCCGATGGCCGATGGCCCCGTTATTCAGTTGGCGTGTGAGCGAGCTCTGAAGCACAACACCTCGTTGCGTCAGGTGATTGGTATGGTTGAAGAGTTTCGTAAAACCGATGCCGATACCCCGGTGGTGTTAATGGGCTATCTGAATCCGATGGAAGCGATGGGATATGAAGTCTTTGCTGATGCAGCGGCTAACGCAGGCATTGATGGGGTTTTGACCGTTGATTTGCCGCCGGAAGAGGCCAGTGACGTTGCGCCGCTGTTTGCCGAGCGCAATATGGACTCGATCTTCTTGCTGGCCCCAACTACGACGGATGATCGAATAAAAGCAATTAGTAAGCACTCGTCTGGCTATGTGTACTATGTTTCTATCAAGGGCGTGACGGGCTCGGCAACTATTAATGTTGATGAAGTCGCCGAAAAAGTGGCTCATATCCACGAGTTAACGGCACTTCCTGTAGGTGTTGGTTTTGGTATTCGCGATGCGGAAACCGCAGGCGCAATTGGCAAAGTATCCGATGGTGTAATTGTGGGAAGCGTACTGGTGGATACAATAGCCCGAAATCAATCAGATTCTGACGCATTGAACCAAGCGTTACACGATCTGTTGTACCCGATGCGCGAAGCGCTGGATAGCCTTGTCTGATAACTAGGCATCCAGGCACAAAAGGACAGGACTTAAGCATGAGTAACTGGCTGGACAAGATAATGCCGAGCAAGATTCGCTCGGAATCGAGACAACGTACCGGTGTCCCTGAAGGGCTCTGGAAGAAATGCCCGAAATGTGGCGCATTTCTCTATAAGCCAGAGCTGGAAAAGAACCTGGATGTTTGCCCAAAGTGCAATCATCATCTTCGTGTGTCCGCTCGGCGCCGCCTCGAGATCTTTTTAGATAAAGATGGGCGCGAGGAGATTGCAGCCGATCTCGAACCGAACGATCGCCTGAAGTTTAAAGACACCAAACGCTATAAAGATCGCTTGGCGGCCGCCCAAAAAGCGACTGGCGAGAAAGATGCCTTGGTTGCCATGAGCGGCAGTACCTTGGGGGTGCCTCTGGTTGCTTGTGCCTTCGAATTTAACTTCCTTGGCGGCTCGATGGGGCAAGTTGTAGGCGAAAAGTTCGTCCAAGCTGCGAATGTTGCGCTGGAGCGCCGAATTCCGTTGGTTTGCTTCTCGGCCAGTGGCGGTGCTCGTATGCAGGAAGCCATTTTGTCATTGATGCAGATGGCGAAAACGGCCGCGGTTCTCGAGCGTATGAAAGAAGAGGGGATTCCCTACATATCGGTGATGACAGATCCGGTGTTTGGTGGGGTGTCTGCCAGTTTGGCCATGTTGGGTGATCTCAACATTGCGGAGCCCTATGCGTTGATTGGTTTCGCCGGCCCAAGGGTTATCGAGCAGACCGTGCGTGAGAAGCTACCGGAAGGGTTCCAACGCAGTGAGTTTTTGTTGGAGCACGGTGCTATCGATATGATTCTGCACCGTCATCAGATGCGAGAGCGCATAGCACACGTGTTGGCGAAATTTACGGGGCAGGAAAAGCCGGGTACCGAGGCTCCTATCGAATTTGAAATAACAGAAAAGCCGGGTGCAGATGAATCTGTTGAATAACTCCGGCACTGCGGTAAAGAGCCCTGGCGAGGGTGCGTCGGTTAAGGAATGGCTTCAGTGGTTGGAAGCCATTCATCCCACAGAAATCGATATGGGGCTTGATCGCGTTCTGGTGGTTCTTCGCCGCCTGTTCCCGAAAAAGCCTAGTGCTCGAATCATTACCGTTGCCGGCACCAATGGTAAAGGCTCAACGGTAGCCACTTTGGAGCGTCAGCTATTAGCAGCGGGTCGCTCCACGGGTGCTTACACCTCCCCCCATCTTCAGAATTACAACGAGCGTGTCCGGATCAACGGAACGAATGTGTCCGATGAGGCTTTGGTGTCTGCGTTCGAAACGGTTGAAGAGGCGAGGGGGCGCGTCTCGTTGACTTATTTCGAATTTGGAACTTTGGCTGCGTTTGTGGCCCTTGATCAAGCCGGTGTTAAGGATTGGGTGCTGGAAGTCGGTTTGGGTGGTCGGCTGGATGCAGTGAACGTTCTGGACGCCGATTACGCGATTATTACCTCCATCGATATTGATCATATTGGGTTTCTGGGTGATAACCGGGAAGTGATCGGATTTGAAAAAGCGGGTATTTTGCGCCCGGGGATCCCGGCGGTGTGCGCGGATCCGGTTCCGCCCAGTTCGGTGTTGCAGCAGGCTGCTGCTCAGAAAGTTGATTTTCGGCTGACAGGACGTGATTACCGCCTTGAACCTCGTGCAGACGAACCTGAAGTCATCGATCTGGTGGTGCCAGAGGGCCGTATCGCCTTGCCGGCAGGGCCATTGCCAATTGAAAGTGTGGCGGCGGCGACAGTCATGGCGGTTCAGCTCTTGCCGGATGCAAGTCTTGAGCGGTTGGAGGAAGCCGCTAAGGCGGTTACTTTGCCGGGACGCTTCGAACGGCTTGGCAGTGAGCCTTTGGTTATCGCTGATGTCGGCCACAATCCCCACGCTGCTCGTTGGCTGGCCGCTAAGCTTTACGAATTGAAGCAGCAACGTGGTGGTCGAATAGTTGCGGTTTACGCGGCGCTTGGCGATAAAGATATTGAGGGCGTTGTATTAGCTATGAACCCAGTTGTTGACCACTGGTGTCTGGCGGGCTTGGATGTGCCCCGAGGCTTGTCTGTTAAAGAGCTTGAAGCCCGTGTTGGCGAGGTAGCCGGTGCAGATGTCAGTGTCACCATTGCTGAAGCTTTGGAGGGTGCCAAGGGCAGAGCTGCACGGCCCGAAGACTGTGTCGTAGCTTTTGGATCCTTCTTTACCGTCGCTGAAGCAAGAGCATTGCTCTTAGGTAGCGCGCCTTAAACTTTGTTCATTGGCCGGATATGGCTTCAGTTCTGTTTTTGACACAGTTACTATCGAACTCAAATAGGTTGGCATAGGGAGTTCTTTCAGGTGGACGGATTAAAACAGCGAATCATTGGTGCTTTGGTTCTGATCTCCCTGGCAGTTATCTTTGTGCCAATGATTTTTGACGAGCCCCATTCTCAGCGCAAATCCACGTCGATTACTATCCCTGAAGAGCCGCCATTCCCCGAGGTAGATATGCCTGAGGAGCCGACAGGTGATGCCGTTGGTTATGACGTGTCCTCAGACACGGTAACAACCTCATCCGGTGATACGGTGCAAGCGCCGGGATTCCGAATTATTGAAGACGAGAGCACGCAGGCGAAAGCAGAGCCAGAACAGCGCGAGTCGCTGCAGAGCGCGCCGGTTAAGCAACCTGAAATTGCGAAATCCCAAGCGGCAACTGAAAAGCAACAGACTTCGAATGCTGAAAAAGAGCCCGCGAAGCCAGTCGAAGAAAAAGCCGAGTTTACCCGTACCCTAGAGGGGGCTTGGGTTGTTCAATTGGGCAGCTTCGGGAATGAGGGCAATGCTCGCCGGTTGCGAGACAATGTTATTGAAATGGGTTTGGGTGCCCATTTGCAACAGTTTGCCAGCGGCGACAAGACATTAACCCGTGTCTTCAGCGGCCCCTTTGTGAACCGGAAGGATGCGGACCAAGCCAAGGCCAGACTGGACAAAAAGTTCGGTCTGAAAAGTCTGGTGACCAAAGGCGGGAAATAATTTCGCCAGAAAGAGAATTATCTTAAGACGAGAGTTTGGCGCGCTCGCGTTTCCTGTTAGAATTCCTCCTTCGTTTTCTCCACCGGGTTGTTCATGGAATCGCTGATCTGGATTGACTGGGTCATCATTGCCCTCATTTCTGTTTCCACGCTCATCAGTCTGAAGCGGGGGTTCGTTCGCGAAGCTCTGTCGTTGGTGACTTGGGTCGGTGCATTTATCATCGCCCGCACTTTCCATCCGCAAATGCAGGCACTACTTGAGTCATCCGTCGAAACACCGTTGGTTCGCTTGGTCGCTGCATTCGCCATCCTGTTTTTCGGCACGCTGATCGTAGGTGCCATTGTTAACAATCTTATTGGCCATTTAATTCGCGCCACCGGTCTTTCGGCTACCGATCGGGTGTTGGGTATGGGGTTTGGTTTGCTCCGTGGCGTGGTGGTTGTCATTGTGGGCATCGCCTTCACACGCTATACCCCATTGGCCCAGGACACCTGGTGGCAATCCTCCGTCATGATTGATCGTTTGGCGGTGGTTGAAGATTGGTCTCGACGTACTTTTGGTGATGAATTTGCCCGCTTTCTGGGGCCGGCAGATGGCAGTTCAGATAATTCCCAGGCACCCAGTGAACCGCAAGGCGTGGAACCCACGTCTGCCTCTCGCTAACATTCAGTTCTAACACTCGGAGAATCGTCCAGCCATGTGTGGCATTGTCGGTATTGTCAGTACTTCTAACGTCAATCAGATGCTTTATGACGCGTTGACCGTTCTACAGCACCGTGGCCAGGATGCGGCGGGTATTGTTACCTTCCAAGATGACCGTTTCTTTTTGCGTAAAGATAATGGTTTGGTTAGAGATGTATTCCACACGCGCCATATGCGACGTTTGGTGGGGAATGTGGGCATAGGGCATGTTCGGTACCCAACAGCAGGCAGCGCCAGTTCTGCCGAAGCTCAGCCGTTCTACGTCAATAGCCCCTACGGCATCACGCTTGCCCATAACGGCAATCTGACGAACGCTGACGAGTTGAGCAGTGATTTATTCCGCACAGACCTGCGCCACATCAACACCAATTCCGATTCGGAAGTGTTGTTGAACGTGTTTGCTCATGAGTTGCAGAAACTTGGAAAGCTGAACCCGACCAAGGACGAAATTTTTGCTGCCGTCCGCGCTGTTCATCAGCGTTGTCGTGGTGCGTATGGTGTTATTGCCATGATTACCGGATACGGCATTGTTGGTTTCCGTGATCCTAACGGTATTCGTCCAGCGTGTTACGGCGTTCGTGAAGCTGACAATGGCCAAAAAGAATACATGATTGCCTCCGAGAGCGTGGCTCTCAATGCTGCCGGCTTTACGCTGGTTCGGGATATTGAGCCCGGTGAAGCGGTTTATATCGAAACAGATGGCACGCTTTACTCCGAGCAGTGTGCGGAATCACCGAAACTTTACCCCTGTATTTTCGAACACGTGTATTTCGCCCGCCCTGATTCCATCATGGACGGTGTTTCTGTCTACAAAGCACGTCTGCGCATGGGTGAAGTGCTCGCAGATAAAGTGCTGCGCGAGCGCCCGAACCACGATATTGATGTCGTGATCCCGATTCCGGATACCAGTCGCACGTCTGCCATGCAAATGGCGTATCAGCTTGGCGTGAAATACCGTGAGGGCTTTATCAAGAACCGCTATATCGGCCGGACCTTTATCATGCCGGGTCAGAAAATGCGGAAAAAGTCGGTACGTCAGAAACTTAATCCTATCGATCTGGAATTTCGTGGCAAGAATGTCATGTTGGTAGATGATTCCATTGTTCGTGGTACCACTTGTAAAGAGATTGTTCAGATGGCTCGAGATGCGGGGGCCCGTAACGTTTATTTTGCATCCGCTGCGCCCCCGGTCCGGTATCCGAACGTCTACGGCATCGACATGCCGTCAGCTTCCGAATTGATTGCACATGACCGTACGGTTGAAGAGGTTGGTGAATTGATCGGTACCGATTGGCTGGTTTATCAGGAATTGGATGATCTGGTCACGTGCGTTAGCGATGTGAATGAAGCTATCGATGGTTGGGAGTGCTCTGTCTTCAGTGGTAATTACATCACCGGTGACATCGACAAAGAATATCTGACGCGTCTTGAAGATCGACGTAAAGATATCAGTACCGCTAATGAAAGTGTGTCGGACGTTGATTCCGATTCGGACTCTGATTCTGACTCAGATAACGACAACATTGACCTGCATAACGACGAAGACTGAGCACTGCCCAGTAACCAGGAGAATGCCATGAGCCACACGCGTGAAGAACACCTCTGGATTCCCGAATCCGATCTGGAAGGGATGTCCGTTGATACGCTGTCGGTCAGGGCAGGGCAGATTCGTACAGGACAACTGGAACACAGCGACGCGATTTTCCCAACGTCGAGCTTTGTCTATGGCAGTGCGGCTCAGGCCGCAGCTCGGTTTGGCGGTGAAGAGGCAGGCAATATCTACTCACGCTTCACTAACCCAACCGTTCAGGCGTTTGAAGGGCGTATTGCCGCGCTGGAAGGTGGCGAAAAGGCTGTCGCCACCGCTTCTGGTATGGCTGCGATTCTCAGTACGTGCATGTCGCTGTTGAAAACCGGTGATCATGTGGTCTGCTCCCGAGGTGTTTTCGGAACCACCAATGTACTGTTTCAGAAATACATGGCGCGGTTTGGCGTGGAAACAACATTTGTCGGGCTTACGGATGTTGAAGAATGGCAGGCGGTCATTCGCCCCGAAACGCGGATGCTGTTTATTGAAACGCCTTCCAACCCGTTGTGTGAAATAGCGGACGTAAGGGCATTGGCAAATTTGGCTCACAATAACGATGCGTTGCTGGTGGTTGACAACTGTTTCTGTACGCCAATTCTCCAACGACCTTTGGAGCTAGGTGCGGATTTGGTTATCCACTCCGCAACTAAGTATCTTGATGGTCAAGGGCGCTGTGTGGGCGGTGTGGTGGTTGGACCGGCCAAATATCTGGATGAAGTTTATGGCTTCATCCGTTCTGCCGGCCCTACCATGAGCCCGTTCAATGCGTGGGTATTCCAGAAAGGGCTCGAAACCTTACCGATTCGTATGCGAGCTCACTGCGACAATGCGTTAGAGTTGGCTAAGTGGTTGGAATCACAGCCCTCTGTGGAGAAAGTATTCTATGCGGGGCTCGAGAGTCATCCTCAACATGCATTGGCTAAACAGCAGCAAAGCGGTTTTGGTGGCATGGTGTCGTTTACGCTCAAGGGTAGCAGAGAGCAGGCGTGGCGTTTTATCGATGGTACGCGAATGATTTCAATTACTGCCAACTTGGGGGATGTGAAAACCACAATCACCCACCCGGCAACAACAACGCACGGGCGTTTGTCACCTGAAGATAAAGCAAAAGCAGGTATTACTGAAAATCTGATCCGGCTGTCAGTTGGCATTGAAGCCATTGATGACCTGAAAACCGATCTCGAAAGGGGTTTTCAGGCGCTGGAAGACTAAACTTACATACGGTTTGAGTATTCATGGCGGAATCCGCTAAAGCGAAGAAATCTGTACCAACGGAACTCACAGACAAGCAAAAGCGCTTTCGCCTCTTGATGGCCCAAGGTGCCCGTGAGGGGGCTGTGCTGGGCCTCATCGTGCTGTGTATCTACCTGGCAATGGCGCTTTTTACCTTTAGCCATTCAGACCCCGGCTGGGCCAGTATCGGTCATGAAACCAACGTAGAAAACTACGCCGGCCGCACTGGGGCCTGGTTGGCCAGCTTGTTAATGGACTTTTTTGGGCATGTCTCCTGGCTTTTCCCGGTTATGGTAGCCGGCTACGCCTTTATGCTTATTCGTTTGCGACACCAACCGCTGGATCTACACTGGCCGCTGTTCATGGTCCGTTTTGGCGGTTTCATTTTGATCCTCCTCTCTGCTACGAGTTTACTGTCTCTCTATTCTTTGTTTGGCTTGGGCATGTCCTCCGGTGGTGTCTTGGGCAAAGCCGTTTCCGAGGCGATGGTACGATTTTTCAACTTGCCAGCAACGACCCTGCTGCTGATTGCTATTTTCTTGTTCGCGCTCACGGTGACGATCGGGCTTTCGTGGTTTCGCTTGATGGATCGAGTGGGGGGCTTGACGCTCAAAGCTGCGTTGGCGGTGAGAGCGTACTTCAAACAGCAAACGGCTAAGTCGGGGCATTCAGAAAAATCCCAGTCAAGCGATGAACCAGTGCCGCCTGTGGTGCAAAGCCAAGCCAAGGCCCACGTGGCTGATGCCAAGTCAAATTCCATCCCGAAGATGCCTTGGTGGCGCCGGGTATTTGCGAAGAAAGATCGAGCAGACAAGTCGACTGCGGATACCCACTTGCAAAAGGTACGCAAGGAGCCGGAATTGGAGGGTCGTCCGACAACCGATTCCGAGCCATCCGAAGTGGAGAGCTTTAGTTCTCGGGATGTTGAACCTATCGCGCCAAAACCGACGCCCAAAAAATCCGAGAAGCCGCTAAGCCGAGCACTGAAAATTGCGCCCTTCAAAAAAGACGATCAGAGCGCCTCGGAGAAGAAAAAGGGTGCCAACAAACAAGGCTCGTTGCTTGAGGATATTGAAAGCCCGATTCCACCCATTACCTTACTTGATCCGCCCGAAGAGCATCAGGTAAGTGGTTATTCGGAAGAGTCGTTAGAGCACATGTCGCGCTTGCTGGAAGAGAAGCTGGCCGACTTTGGTGTGACCGTAGAGGTGGTTGAGGTCAATCCAGGGCCGGTTATCACCCGGTTTGAAATCAAACCCGCGGCGGGGGTTAAAGTGAGTAAGATCTCTAACCTCGCCAAAGACCTTGCGCGCTCGTTAGCCGTGTTGAGTGTGCGGGTGGTAGAAGTCATTCCGGGTAAGTCGGTGGTCGGTATTGAAATACCGAACGAAACCCGGGAAATGGTTCGCTTGAGCGAAGTGCTCGGCGCTCGCGTGTTTACCGAATCCTCATCGCCGATCACGTTGGCGTTGGGTAACGACATCGGTGGCAATCCGATGGTCGCCAATTTGGCGAAAATGCCGCATTTGTTGGTTGCTGGTACAACCGGTTCCGGTAAGTCGGTTGGCGTAAACGCGATGTTGCTGAGCATGCTGCTCAAAGCCGGTCCGGAAGACGTTCGCTTCATTATGGTTGACCCGAAGATGCTCGAGTTGAGTATCTACGATGGCATTCCGCATTTGTTGGCGCCCGTGGTCACAGATATGAAAGAAGCGGCCAATGCCCTGCGTTGGTGTGTGGCTGAAATGGAACGCCGATATCGCCTGATGGCGAGCTTAGGCGTGCGTAATTTGGCGGGCTACAACAAAAAGGTGAAAGATGCCCGGGCGGAGGGCGAGCCCCTCCTGGACCCGCTTTGGAAACCTGATGATCATCTTGCGAATGATGAGCAGGAGCGCCCGGAGTTGGAAACCTTGCCGTTCATCGTAGTGGTGATCGACGAATTTGCCGACATGATGATGATTGTTGGCAAGAAAGTTGAAGAACTGATTGCCCGAATTGCCCAAAAAGCCCGTGCCGCTGGTATCCATCTGATCTTGGCGACTCAACGGCCGTCGGTTGACGTTATTACCGGCTTGATCAAGGCCAATATTCCAACGCGGATCTCGTTTCAGGTTTCATCAAAAATCGACTCGAGAACCGTATTGGATCAGGGTGGGGCCGAACAGCTGCTGGGGCACGGTGATATGTTGTATTTGCCCCCCGGTTCTGGATTGCCTGTTCGTGTCCATGGGGCGTTTGTGGACGACGATGAAGTGCATCGAGTGGTTAGCGCGTGGAAGGCTCGAGGCGAGCCTGAATACGTCGACGACGTGCTCAGTGGTGCGGAAGGAGAGCATTTGCCCGGTGTGCCTACCTTGAGTGAAGGTGGTGGTGGCGATGAAGGCGACGCGCTGTTTGATGAAGCAGTTGCGTTTGTCACCGAAAACCGAAGGGTTTCAATATCCTCGGTTCAGCGTAAATTCAAAATTGGTTACAACCGCGCCGCCAACTTGGTGGATGCAATGGAAGCAGCGGGTGTGGTCAGTGCGGCGGGCCATAATGGTGCCAGAGAAGTTCTGGCACCGCCGGCCCCAAGAGACTAGGAGCGTTATTATGAGTCGATTTATATATTCCCTGATGGCGAGCATGTTGCTCATTTTTACGGCCGGTTTCAGTCATGCCGAGGAGTCTTCAGCAGGAGCTGCTGAGGAGCTTGCTTCAATCCTGCGCAGCTACGAAACCTATCAAGCTGACTTTATCCAAATTGTCGTCGGCGAAAACGGTGGCCGCGTTCAGGAAACCCGTGGCACTTTGAAAGCGAAGAGGCCCGGCTTGTTCTATTGGGAAACGGCTGCTCCTTTGTCGCAATTTATTGTAAGCGATGGAGAAACCGTTGAGGTCTACGATCCGGATCTCGAGCAAGTCACCATCCACAAGCTGGATGACCGTGTTCAAAGCACGCCGGCACTGTTACTGAGTGGTGAGGTCGATAATCTGGACGAAACCTATGAGGTCAGCCAGAGCCGAATCGGAGAACTGACTCAAGAGTTTACGCTGGTACCAAAAGGTGCCGACTCTTTATTTATTTCATTACGCCTGAGCTTTTTCGATGGCGAATTGCAAGAAATGAGAATGGAAGATTCGCTGGCTCAAATCAGTATCCTCAGCTTTGACTCTATTGAGCTGAACAAGAATGTTGATCAAAAAGCCTTCACGTTGGAATATCCCGAGGAGGTTGACGTTATTCGGGACGGTGCTTAATGCAGGATAGCCTGTTTCAGTCTGCGGCTGGGTTTCGCCCTCTGGCCGCCAGAATGCGGCCGACATCCCTCGCGGATTATGTCGGACAAGCCCATCTGGTCGGTGACGGTAAGCCGCTTCGCAAGGCTGTAGAGCAAGGTCAACTGCACTCGATGATCCTGTGGGGGCCACCCGGAGTCGGTAAAACAACCTTTGCTCAATTGCTTGCGAATGTGGGCGAGTTAACGTTTGAAACCTTGTCGGCGGTCCTCAGCGGTGTAAAAGAAATACGCGAAGTGGTCGATCGCGCAAAACATCGCAAACAAGCGCAAGGCCGTGACACGCTGCTTTTCGTGGATGAGGTCCACCGTTTCAACAAAAGCCAGCAGGATGCGTTCCTGCCTCACATCGAAGATGGCACCTTCATCTTTGTTGGGGCGACCACAGAAAACCCTTCTTTCGAACTCAACAGCGCTCTGTTGTCCCGTACCCGTGTTTACGTTCTTAAAAACCTTGAATCCGAGGATGTTCTGACTCTGCTTCAACGTGCACTTTCGAGCGAGGAAGGGTTTGCAGGATCGTTAAAGGTTGGGCCAGCTGTGCTGGAGACCATGGCGTCAGCGTCAGGGGGAGATGCCCGTCGGGCGTTAAATATCCTCGAAGTCGCTGCTGATTTGGCCGAGCCGGATGAGCAAGGTAACAACTCGATACTCTCGTCCACGCTTGAGCAAGTGCTGCAAACGAGCCTGCGCCGCTTCGATAAGGGCGGTGATGTTTTTTACGACCAGATTTCGGCGCTGCACAAGTCGATACGGGGGTCCAGCTCAGACGGTTCACTCTACTGGCTGTGCCGAATGCTCGATGGCGGCTGTGATCCGCTCTACATTGCTCGAAGGCTTGCCCGTATTGCTAGTGAAGACATAGGCAACGCAGACCCGAGGGCACTGCAAATTGCTTTACAGGCTTGGGACGCGCAGGAACGCTTAGGTTCGCCGGAAGGGGAGCTGGCTCTGGCTCAAGCCGCTACTTATTTGGCCATGGCGCCTAAAAGTAACGCCGTTTATGCCGCGTTCAATCAATGCATGGCCGATATTAAGAGCGATCCCGACTACGAGGTTCCCGTTCACCTGCGTAACGCACCCACCAAACTGCTTAAAAGCATGGGGCATGGCGAAGAATACCGTTATGCTCATGATGAACCCGATGCTTATGCAGCCGGCGAAAACTATTTTCCGGAAGGCATTCATCAGCGCCGGTACTACGAGCCGGTCATGCGAGGTTTAGAAATCAAGCTTGCGGAGAAGCGTCAGCGTCTGGATGCGCTCGACAAGCAAAGTACCACCAAACGCTATTGAAGCGCTCCGTCTGAATTTGCTCCGCTGCTCAGGTCAATGGTGGCCAGCAAACTCTCGGCGGGTATAATGTCCGTCTATTCACCCATTCGTTAACTGGATAATTCAGGAACACCATGCTCGATCCCAAACGTGTCCGTTCACAGACTGAAGAGATCGCCCGCCGGCTGGCCATTAAAAACTTTGAGCTCGATGTAGCGACTTTCGAGCAGCTGGAAGAGCGCCGCCGAGCCATTCAGGTTCGTACCGAGACCCTGCAGAGCGAGCAGAACAAACGTTCCAAGTCGATTGGTAAAGCCAAGGCAGCTGGTGAAGATATCAAGCCGCTGCTGGATGAGGTCGAGAATTTGAAACAACAGCGCGGCGAAGCGGAAGATGAGCTACGTTCCGTGCAAGAAGCGTTGAATGCGTTTTTCGCCGGTATTCCGAACGTGCCAGACGAAGACGTGCCTCGTGGAAAAAGCGAAGACGACAACGTAGAGACCCGCGTTTGGGGTACGCCTAAAGAGTTTGATTTTGAACCGAAAGATCACGTTGCCTTGGGTGAAGCCATTAACGGGCTCGATTTTGAAAAAGCGACGCATCTCGCCCATTCCCGTTTTGCGGTTATGCGTGGCTCATTGGCCAGGCTGCATAGGGCTTTAGCTCAGTTTATGCTCGATCTGCACACCAGCGAGCACGGTTACACCGAAACTTACGTCCCGTACTTGGTGAACGGAAACGCACTTTTCGGCACCGGCCAGTTGCCAAAGTTCGAAGAAGACCTGTTCCGCATGGAAGGCGATAATCCTTTGTACTTGATACCGACTGCGGAAGTGCCGGTCACCAACCTGGTGGCTGATAGCATTCTGGAAGATTCAGAATTGCCTCTACGTATGGTGGCTCATACGCCTTGCTTTCGAAGTGAGGCAGGATCCTACGGTCGAGACGTGCGTGGCATGATTCGCCAGCATCAGTTCGACAAAGTCGAGCTGGTACAGGTGGTTCGCCCAGACGAGTCCAGTGCGGCTTTGGAGCAACTGACCGGTCACGCGGAAAAGGTTTTGCAGTTGTTGGAATTGCCGTATCGCATGGTCACCCTGTGCGGTGGTGATATGGGCTTCTCTGCCGTTAAGACCTATGACCTTGAGGTATGGCTTCCGGGCCAAGGCAAGTACCGTGAAATTTCCTCTTGCTCTAATACACGAGATTTCCAGGCGCGCCGGATGCAGGCTCGCTGGCGTAACCCGGAAACCGGCAAGCCAGAGCCGGTGCATACACTGAACGGATCAGGCTTGGCGGTTGGCCGGGCCATGATTGCGGTTATGGAAAACTATCAGCAGGCTGACGGAAGCATTGTTGTGCCTGAGGTTTTGAAACCCTATATGGGAGGGGTTGAGCGCATCCAATGAGCCGACAAACCGAGGTTCCAGGGAAAGGTGTGAAGGTTGGAGCGGGCCCAGTCCGTTTCAAACCGAATCCGGTTACGGATAACCCGAATAATTCCGCCGGTGAGGTTGCTCTTGTCGGGGCCGGCCCGGGTGATCCTGAGTTGTTAACCCTTAAGGCCTGGCGACTGATTCAGGCGGCTGAAGTGGTACTCCACGACAGCTTGGTTTCACCGGAGATCATGGCGCTCATTCCAGAACAAACTGAAAAGATTCACGTTGGTAAGCAGCGAGCCAACCACACGCTTCCGCAGGATCAGATCAATCAACGTTTGGTCGATTTGGCGAGAGAGGGTTACCGGGTTGTACGGTTAAAAGGGGGGGACCCTTTTATATTCGGCCGTGGCGGTGAGGAAATTGAAACCTTGGCAGCGGCCGGTATTCGTTTTCAAGTGGTTCCGGGCATCACCGCGGCATCAGGCTGCGCTGCCTATTCGGGTATACCGCTTACGCATCGGGATCACGCTCAATCGGTACGTTTTATTACCGGTCATCTAAAAAATGATACCTGCAACTTGCCATGGTCGGATTTTGTCCAGAATAACCAAACACTTGTGTTTTATATGGGATTGGTTGGGCTGCCGATTATTTGCCGTGAATTGATCGCTCACGGTATGGATTCCAGTGTGCCAGTTGCATTGGTATCCAAGGGTACAACACCAGAGCAAGTGGTGGTGACGGGTACTTTAGACACCATTGTCGAGGTAGTTAAAAGCAGTGGGGTGCAGGCTCCAACCATCGTGATCATCGGTCACGTGGTTAGTTTAAGAGGGAAGTTGGACTGGCTGGGGTGTGAGTCGGTTAACTGAGAACTCGAATGATCGCTGAACAATAAGGCCCGGAGCAATTTAAACGCCGGGCCTTATTCGTTTTACTTACCGCGTTTAGGCAATACATCTTTCAGCTTTTCGCGCATTTCACGAACCGCCTTTTCTGTTGTTTCCCAATCAATACACGCGTCCGTGATGGATACGCCGTATTTCAGGTCTTCGAGCTTCTCGGGAATAGACTGATTGCCCCAGTTGATGTTGCTTTCCACCATCAAGCTTTGAATAGACTCGTTGCCTTCAATAATCTGGCGAGTAACGTCTTGCATGACCAATGGCTGGATGCCAGGGTCTTTGTTCGAGTTCGCGTGACTGCAATCCACCATAATGGATTGGCGAAGTTTTGCTTTGTCCAACGCTCGCTCGCACAAGGCAACATTCACTGAGTCGTAGTTTGGCTTGCCACCGCCACCACGCAATACCACGTGCCCGTAGTTATTTCCCTTTGTGCGAATGATGGCGCCTCGACCCTGCTGGTCAATGCCTAAAAAGCTGTGAGGGTGTGAAACCGAATTCATAGCATTCACCGCCACATCCAGATTGCCGTCGGTGCCGTTTTTGAAGCCGATGGCCATGGACAGTCCGCTGCTCATTTCACGGTGTGTTTGAGACTCAGTGGTACGTGCGCCAATCGCCGACCAGGCAATGGTGTCTTGCAGATACTGGGGAGAGATCGGGTCAAGCGCTTCAGTGGCGGCTGGCAGGCCCATTTCGTTGATGTCGAGTAGCAAGCGGCGGCCGATATGCAGGCCTTGCTCAATATCGAATGTGTCATTCAAGTGCGGGTCGTTGATAAGGCCTTTCCAGCCGACGGTGGTGCGGGGCTTTTCAAAATATACGCGCATCACAATAAGAAGCGTGTCGCTAACTTCATCCGCCAGTTTTTTAAGACGGCTGGCGTATTCCCTTGCCGCTTCGGGATCGTGTATGGAACAGGGCCCAACAACGATAAATAACCGTTTATCCTTGCCATCCATGATGTCGTAAATAGCCTGACGGCCTGATGCAACGGTATCTGCAGCCTTATCCGATAATGGCAGTTTTGCTTTTAAGGCTTCAGGAGTAATTAGTTGTTCCTGGCTGGCCACGTTCAGATTTTCCAGTTTCTTGCCCGACATCTTGTTGTAGTTCCCCGACTCAAATCGTTACGTCACCGAAACAAGGCCGTGTTGCTTTGCCCGGTGATTGAAGATAAACACGAACGGCGCCGGTACACGGTTGCAGCAAACCCCGGCGAGTTGGTTATACTGCGTTATTTGAAGGTCCATTTCAACGATTCCAGACAACAGGCACCGGATGTCCACTAAGGCAAAGCAGCCACAAGCAGAACCCATTTCCCGCAAAAAGGTTGCTGCCCGAATCAATCAGGTTCTCATCGGTATTCGTGTTCCGGACCTGCCATATCCTTCCGGTAATGCATCGTCGGAGGTCCTACCTGATTGGCGACCGTTGCTTCAGTCTTGCTGGTCGGAGCAGCGGGACGAGCGTGTCACCCATGTTTTGCGATCAGTGCAGATCGTTTGGAGCGTTCGACAGGTGAATGCTGCGTATTTGGCTGATCGCATCATGGATGTGTTTCTGAATACCAGTGGGCTTCATGCATCGTTGGTCAGTCGCATTGCGCGACTTCGATTTTGGTTTGCGTGGCGTCTCGGTGAAGAGGGTGGCGAAGGTTTTCCATTGGTGGTGTTGGATTGGCTCGACCATCTTCAGGAATGGCGTGGATGGAGCGACACCGGCGGTCGCTCGTCTCGAGTTTTACTGGAACTGCTCGATAGCTTGGTTGTCGCCTTTGCCGCAAGCTTTGAGCAGCAGTCCATTGAACCCGTAGAAATCTATTGCAACCAGTGGCTCAACGACAGTCTGAAACGGCGTGGTCAGGCCGATAAACTTCGTCAGCGGTTGTATGAAACAGAGCAGGGACTGTCGCGCCAACGCCACGCGGAGCAACTGTCGAAGGCGCTGGTTGGGCGAGCGCTGAAAGGGCGTCAGATGCCAGCTGTTATTTCAGCATTTGTTCGTCACGATTGGCTTTCGGTTCTTAAACAAAGTGTGTTGTCCGGCGGCGAAGAAAACGAGCTGTATCGTCACGCGAATAAGATTCTTGAATGGCTGGTATGGGCGGTCGACCCCGCGTTGTCTGATCGTGATCGGAGTAAGCTGTATCGAGTGGGTGAACAGCTTGGAGATCTCGTCCATGATGTATGGCGCCGTGCGATGGGGCGAGACATACCCGTGGCAAAAATTGATGCGATTAATGCGGTGATTGTTGACCGTATCAAAGGCGGGACCATAGATCTGGAACCGGCTTTACGGGCGAACGACGACTTCAGCTTTAAGCTCGAATGGCTTGACCGGAAAGCCTTGGCCGCCAGTGATGCTCAGCCGTATCTAGAACATTGGTTCGTTAAAGGTGAGGGTGTCGATGAGCAACGGTGTTTTTTCTTTACGTTATTGCCGGGCAGCCAAGAGATCGTTTGGACAAATGACTCGGGTGTTAAACTCGGGTTGCAAGATTGGTCTGAGTTTAAGCGCGAGCTCAATGCGCAAACGCTGCGGTTGTTACCCGATCTGAAACCGTTTGGAGAGGTGTTGGCCGAAACCTTGTTGCTGTTGGTGAAGGTTTGTGAGAAGCAACAAAAGCAACGAGAGGCAGCAGCTCGGGACGTTCGCGCGCGAGCTGATACATTGCGCCGTGAAAAAGAAGAGGCGCAGCGCGTGGCCGCCGAGCAACAAGCCGCCGATGACGCCATGCTTGAACGGCTGCGCGCTGAGGCCGAACAGCAGAGAGTGGCTGATGAAAAGTTGGAGTCCGAAAGGCGATTGCATGAAGCTGAAACGAAAGCCGCTCGCGAAATCGATCAGCTTGGGCTCGAAGGTTGGATTGTTCTTGAGCATGAGCAGGAGAGCGGCACTCCGCTACGCCTGAAGCTGGCCGTTAAAATAGCGGCGACGGGTAAGTTCGTTTTCGTCGACCGTTTGGGGCTTAACCGGCATCAGTTCATGAAGGATGAATTGGTATCAGGCATCGTCGGTGGCACCATTAAAATTCTCGGGGGCGGCGCGGCTTTTGACGATACGCTCAGTCGTGTCGTTGGCAGAATTCGAGGTAGCCGGAATGAAGGGGGTTTGTGATGGACAAAGACTACCACTTTGGACAGGAAGTTGCGGTTCCGGATGGCGCCGAAAAACGCGAAGATTACCGGTTGTCAGCTCGGGCTACTGTCCGGTTGCATGTCGAATCCGCAGAGCCGAGTGTGCTGGGTGGGGCGTCGTTTGAGGGTTCTGTGCGAACCTGCGAAGTTCGGGATCTCTCCGCAAGCGGGATGAGTTTGGTGACCAGTGAGGTGCTGCGCATAGGCTCATTGCTTACCGCAGAAGTCCAGCTGTCGGGCCGGCACGAATCCTTAAAGCTTACGGTTGAAGTGGTCTGGCAGAAAGCGGAAGGCGCTCACTATTTGAATGGTGTGCGGGTGGTTGATTCGGATGAGACGGATTATTTACGCTGGCTTGAAGCCGTTGCGGATGCTTTCTCGAGATCAGAATGAATAAAGCCGGCATACGCCGGCTTTATTCAGAAAGAATGAGCTGCGGACGAGCCGTTAGTCTTCAAGTTCGCCCATACCGGTGATGTTGAAACCACCGTCAACGTAAAGAATCTCACCTGTGATACCGGATGCCAGGTTCGAACTCATGAACGCAGCGGCGTTGCCCACTTCTTCGGTGGTCACGTTACGGCGAAGGGGCGCGCGTCTCGCGTTCTCTGCCAGCATGCGGCGGAAACTCTTGATGCCAGAAGCGGCCAGAGTCTTGATCGGGCCTGCAGAGATACCGTTCACACGAATGCCTTCTTTGCCCAAGCTAGCGGCCATGTACCGAACGTTGGCCTCCAGAGAGGCTTTGGCTAGACCCATCACGTTGTAGTTCTGCAGCACTTTCTCTGCGCCCAGGTAGCTCAGGGTCAGCAGGCTGCTACCTTCGTGCATCATTTTACGGGCACCCTTCGCCAGGGCGACAAAGCTGTAAGAGCTGATGTCGTGGGCGATGCGGAAACCATCTCGGGTGGTTACATCCACGTAATTGCCATCCAGCTCATGACCGGGCGCGAAGCCAACGGCGTGAATGATGATGTCGATGTTTTCCCAGTGCTTGCCCAGCTCAGTGAATACGTTCTCGATTTCTTCATCGCTGGCTACGTCGCAGGGGATGGTGATGTTGCTTCCCCACTGGTCGGCAAACTTCTCGACGCGAGACTGAAGTTTCTCGTTCTGATACGTGAAAGCCAGTTCTGCACCTTCGCGAGCGAAAGCTTCGGCGATGCCATAAGCAATGGAATGTTTACTGGCCACACCAACAATCAGTGCTTTTTTACCACTGAGAATACCCATGGGTATCAACTCCCTATGTTCCTTGATTTTGGCGCATTATCCCCGACACGAGTCGAAGGGGGTAATGTCAATTGGTCGTAGTGCTGTAGAAAAACGCCGCGTTAAGCAGCTCCTTGGTATAGGTTTCTTGGGGCGAGCGAAAGATAGCCTCCGCATCGCCGTATTCGACAATCTCACCGTGTTGCAGCACCAGCAGTTTATGGCTAAGTGCACGGACGACACTCAAGTCGTGGCTTATAAAAATATAGCTTAGCCCATACTGAGCCTGAAGTTCTTGCAGAAGCTCAATTACTTGCTTTTGGACTGTGCGATCGAGCGCCGATGTCGGTTCGTCCAGAATAATAACATCCGGCTGCAAAACCAGCGCCCGGGCTATAGCAATGCGTTGGCGCTGTCCGCCTGAAAATTCGTGGGGGTACCGATGGCGTGCGTCGAGGTCGAGCCCGACATCCTTCAACGCCTGAATAACCTTGGCATCGTGTCGTTCGGTATTGTCTTTGTCATGAATCTGGAGCCCTTCTTTAATGATTTCGGCCACTGACATCCGAGGGCTCAAGCTGCCAAAAGGATCCTGAAACACAATCTGTATGCGTCGACGCCAAGGCCGAAACTGTTTCTGCGACAAAGGCGATAAATCGGTGCCGTCGAGCCGAATGGAACCCGTGCTGCCCGTTAGTTTGAGTAGGGCATGGCCGATGGTGGTTTTGCCACTGCCGCTTTCCCCAACAATGCCCAGGGTTTCTCCGCGGCCTAGCTGCAGACTCACGTCTTTCACCGCGTGGAAGCTATCGGTGACTTTGCCCAGCAAACTTTTTTTAAGCGTGAAGGAAACGTTTAGCGCCTCGACATCGAGTAAAGGATTCGGCTTTGCCTGACGAACCACTGGATGTCTGGGAGGCTCCGCATCAATCAATGTACGGGTATAAACATGCTCTGGCGAGGTGAATAAACGTTTGGTTTCCGCTTCTTCAACCTTATTGCCTTTTTCCATCACCAATACTCGGTCGGCATACCGTCTGACAAGGCTAAGATCATGGGTAATCAGCAGCATCGCCATGCCGAGCTTTTTCTGAAGCGATTTCAGAAGTTCCAAGACCTGCTTCTGAACCGTTACATCTAAAGCGGTAGTGGGTTCATCAGCGATCAGCAATTTCGGTTCGTTTGCCAGGGCCATGGCAATCATCACCCGTTGTTTTTGGCCTCCGGACAACTGGTGTGGGTAGCTTGCCAAGCGCTGTTCCGGGTTAGGGATGCCTACCAGCTCAAGCAATTCGACACAGCGTGCATGAGCTTGTGGCCCTCGCATGCCGAGATGAATCTGAAGAGTTTCTGAAATCTGTTTCTCAACGGTGTGCAGCGGATTGAGAGAGGTCATCGGTTCCTGAAAAATCATACTGATTTTCCGACCCCGAATGGTTTTCATGACCTTTTCGGAAGCCTCAAGAACATTCGTATCTTGAAACAGAATCCTGCCAGAAGGGTAGCTCGCGTGCCGTTCGTCCAGCAGACGGAGCACCGAAAGTGCCGAAATCGATTTGCCTGAACCGCTTTCACCGACGACCGCCAACGTCTCGCCTGGGCCAATCGATAGCGAAAGGTTATGCACGGCGAGAGGGCCGTTATCAAACTGAATGGATAGATCCGAGATGTTTAACAAGTCGCTCATATCAATTCTTTCTTGGGTCAAAGGCATCACGAACGGCTTCTCCGGTAAAAACCAGTAGGGTCAGCATGAGTGACAAGGAGACAAAGGCCGAGATGCCTAGCCAAGGCGCGTGTAGATTGGCTTTGCCTTGGGCAATCAGTTCACCGAGGGAGGGCGAGCCCGAGGGCAGGCCGAAACCCAGGAAATCGAGTGAGGTCAGGCTGGTAATGGCACCCGCGAGGATAAACGGCAAAAAGGTTAGGGTGGCCACCATGGCATTCGGCAGTACATGGCGGAACATGATGTGCCGATTCTCCAGCCCCAACGCTCTTGCCGCTCTGACATATTCAAAATTCCGCGCCCTTAGAAATTCAGCCCGAACCACGTCCACAAGCCCCATCCAGCTGAACAGCAGCATAATGCCCAGAAGCCACCAGAAATTCGGCTGAACAATGGCTGAAAGGATGATCAACAAGTAAAGCATGGGCAGCCCGGACCAGATTTCCAGAAAACGTTGGCCCAGCAGGTCGATCTTGCCGCCGTAATAGCCCTGAATAGCTCCAACCGCAACTCCGATAAGGCAGCTAACCAGCGTCAACGTCAGTCCGAACACCACAGAAATTCTAAACCCATAAATAACTCTGGCGGCCACATCCCGGCCTTGATCATCTGTGCCCAGCCAGTTGATGGCGCTGGGGGGAGCTGGGGATGGCACATCCAGTTCGTAATTGATGGTGTTGTAGCTAAAACGGATTGGCGGCCAGAGCATCCAGCCATTGGCATTGATCTCGCCCGCAATAAAGCTGTCACGGTAGTCGGTTTCGGTTGGCAGAAACCCGCCGAACGTTTCCTCCGGAATGGTCTGGGTGACCGGGAAATACCAATCGCCGTTGTAAGACACTACTAAGGGCTTGTCGTTAGCAATAAGTTCGGCGCAGAGGCTGAGTCCGAATATCAGCAAAAACAGCCAAAGAGACCAATACCCACGGCGGTTATTGCGAAAATTGCGTATCCGGCGCTGCTGGATAGGGGAGAGTTTTGTCACGGTTACGCGCCCTCCCGGCTTTCAAAGTCGATACGCGGGTCTACCAGTACATAGGTGATGTCGCTGATGAGTTTTAGCAGAAGGCCCATCAGCGTGAAGATGTACAGGGTGCCGAAGATAACCGGGTAATCCCGGTTCAGCGCGGCTTCAAAACCGAGCAAGCCTAGGCCATCGAGAGAGAAAATAACCTCGATCAGTAGTGAGCCCGTGAAGAACAAAGAGACAAGCACGCCGGGCAAGCTGGCGATAACAATTAACATGGCGTTGCGAAACACATGGCCGTAAAGAACTTGTTTTTCGTCCAGCCCCTTTGCACGGGCGGTGACCACGTACTGTTTGCCGATTTCATCAAGAAACGAGTTTTTGGTCAGTAAGGTCAGGGTGGCAAAACCACCGATGACGTTGGCTGTAACCGGTAGCGCTAAGTGCCAGAAATAGTCGGCGACTTTCTGGTACCACGTCATGGTGTCAAAGTCGGGCGAGGTCAGACCCCGTAGAGGGAACCAGTCGAAATAGCTACCGCCGGCAAACAGGACAATCAACAGAATCGCAAACAGAAACCCCGGAATAGCATAACCGACAACGATGGCTGAACTGCTCCAGACATCGAACCGGGAGCCGTCTTTAACGGCTTTACGAATGCCCAGAGGAATGGATATCAGATAAATTACCAGTGTGGACCAGAGGCCTAGAGAGATCGAAACTGGCATTTTATCGATGATCAGTTCGACGACGGAGCGGTCGCGAAAGAAGGAATCACCGAAGTCAAAAGTGGCGTAATCTTTAAGCATTCCCAGAAAGCGTTCGTGTGCCGGTTTGTCGAAGCCGTATCGGGCTTCCATTTCAGAGAGGAGCTCGGGAGGCAGGCCACGGGCTCCTCGGCTTTCGCCCGAAGCAGTGGATACTTCTCCGCCCATGTCGCCGCCACCGGCTCTGGCCAGCGTACTGCCACCCAGCCCTTCCATTTCAGCAATCAGTTGCTCAATGGGCCCTCCGGGCGCAGCCTGCACGATGATGAAGTTGAGCAGCATTATTCCGATCAGGGTCGGAATAATCAGCGCCAATCGACGAAGTATGTATGTGCCCATCTAGGGATGGAATCCTTTCATGACGGCTTGGTTCATGGGGGCCGCTTAGCGGCCGACCCACCAGTTGTTAAGATCGATGCCACTTTTAGGGGTAACGCCGGGCCGGTCAAGATGGTTCCAATAGGCGACTCTGTCTTTGCTCAGGTGCCAGTGAGGAATCACGTAATGGCCATGCAGAAGTACATGATCCAGCGCGCGAACCCGATGCACTAGCTCGTCTCGGTCCGGTGCTTGAATCACCCTATCAATCAATTCATCGACTACTGGGTCGTTCACGCCAATGGTATTGCGGGATCCTTCCACAGCAACGTTAACGGAATGCCAGTAATCCCTCTGTTCGTTACCCGGCGAATCGGATTGAGGTAACACCTGAGTGATCATATCGAAGTCAAAACTACGGACGCGGCGAATGTACTGGCTGGTATCGACTAGGCGTACAGTCACATCTATACCCAGTTTTTTCAGGTTCTGGGTGAAGGGCAGTACCACACGCTCGAAGCTCTTTTGCGCCAGCAGGATTTCGAACGTCAGAGGCTTGCCGGTTTCTTTGTGAACCATTTTCCCGCCTTGAATGCCGTAGCCAGCTTCGCTCAGCAGTTTCAGCGCTTGCTTCAGGTTGTCACGCATACTGCGGGATTTACCTGTGTCAGGTGGGGTATATACTTTGTTGAAAACGTCCGGACTGAGTTTCGAACGGAAGGGCTCAAGGATTTCCAGTGTGCGCCCGGACGGCAGGCCATTAGCGGCGAGTTCACTATTCTCGAAAAAGCTATCTGTTCGGCTGTACTGACCATAAAACAGGTTTTGGTTTGCCCATTCGTAATCGAATCCGTACGCCAGGGCTTCGCGAACTTTAGGGTCTTTGAAAACCGCGTTACGGGTGTTGAAGATAAACCCCTGCATACCGGTTGGACGGTGGTGTTCTATTGCAGCTTTGGTTATCGAGCCGTTGTCGAACGGCTTGCCGGTGTAGGCCGTTGCCCAGTTTTTCGCTGAGGTTTCTTGTCGGAAATCGAAATTGCCGGCTTTGAAGGATTCCAGTGCAACCGTATCGTCACTGTAGTATTCGTAGGTGATTTTGTTGAAATTAAAGCGCCCTTTACGAACAGGAAGCTCAACTGCCCAGTAATCGGGGACACGTTCGAAAGTCAGGGCCCGGCCGGCGTCGAAGGACGCAATGCGATAAGGTCCACTGCCCACCGGCACGTTTAGACCATTGCCTTCAAACTCCCGATCTTGCCAGTAGTGTTCCGGTAGAATCGGCATTTGGCCGATAATCAAGGGCAGCTCGCGGTTCTCTGTCTCACCGAAATCGAAACGAACGCGATGATCGTCTTCTACTGAGACACTTTGGATATCGGAGTAGTAATTACGGTAAAAGGGATGGCCTTCCGTGGTCAGGATCCGGAAGGAAAACGCCACGTCTTCAGCGGTAATCGGTTCTCCGTCCTGGAAACGGGCTTCTTCCCGCAGGTTGAAAATCACATAGCTTCGATCCGCGGGTACTTCCAGACTCTCTGCGATCAACCCATACGCGGAGAAGGGTTCGTCATCGGAGGCCACCATCAGAGTATCGTAGACGTAGGTACTGATGCCGGCTGCGGCAACACCCCGAACAACAAACGGATTAAAACTGTCGAAACCGTTTGCGACGGCGCTCAGTTTGAGATGACCGCCTTTTGGGGCTGCCGGATTCACATAGTCAAAATGATCGAAATCCGAGGGGTATTTCACTTCCCCGTGCATGGCAATCCCGTGCACCGGGGAAAGCATCTCCGGGGGCTGACTGTCTGCGTATGAAACAAAAGAAGTGACCACTAAGGCCAGCGACGTAACCAGTCCTGTCAGACTCGGTGCTTTACGTATTTTTGTCATAGTTCTCGCACGTTATGGGCTGTTTCTTATGTCAACGTAGAGTACCAGACTTTGGCCAGGTTGCAGATAACGGTTGGTATTAAGATCGTTCCATGATGCGATGTCACGCACATTCACCGAGAAGCGCGAGGCGATCGTAGACAAAGAATCACCTTTGCGCACGCGATACCCAACTTTTCGAACCATGGCTTTACTTCTGGCACTGCTGGCAACGGTTTTGGGCTGCTTAACCTTACTCCAGATAACCAGTTTCCGACCGGGGTGGAGCGGGTCACCTGGTGCCATTCCGTTCCATGCCGCGACTTCTCGGACGCTGACTCGGTGTTCCCGGGCAATGTCCCAGAAAGTATCACCACTGCGAACCGTATAGCGCACTTTGTTGCCGGACCGTTTTCGTTCCTGTTTACGCTCGAGTCGCTGAGACTGGCTTAAGGCATAAGTTTCCGAACTCTTGGTGGAAGAAGGGATCAGAAGCTGTTGGCCGATGCGAATCATATCGCCGTTTAATTTATTTACCTGTCGTATAACGGAGGTGGTCGTGGAAAAACGCTTAGCGATGCTGCCGAGATTATCACCTCTCGATACTTTATAGTTTTGCCATGAAACTCTTTGTTTTTTCGGGAAATTAGCTAAAGCAGTGCGGAATTTTTCGGCGTTTTGTGTTGGTACGAGCAAACGGTGAGGGCCGTCTGGATTAGTTGCCCAGCGGTTGTAAGACGGGTTCAACAGGTAAATTTCGTCGATATCGACACCGGCAAGCTTGGCTGCCTGCGCAAGATCGAGCTGCGAGCCGGTATTGACCACTTCAAAATAAGGTTCGTTGTTCAGTTCCGGCAGCTGAATACCGTAGACCTCGGGATTGTCGATCACCTTAGCCAAGGCTAATAGTTTCGGTACGTAATGCTGGGTTTCTTTTGGTAGTCTTAGGGACCAATAATCCGTTGATTGGCCCGCCTTGCGGTTCCGGCGCATTGCGCTGGAAACCGTGCCGCCACCAGAGTTATAGGCAGCCAGAGCCAGTGTGAAGTCGCCGTCGAAACGCTTCGCCAAACGTTCGAGATAGGTGAGCGCAGCATCGGTGGATGTCAGCACATCCCGGCGATCGTCATGCCACCAGCTTTGGGTCAGACCGAAGTATTTTCCGGTAGAAGGGATAAATTGCCAGAGCCCTGCAGCGCGTCCGTGAGAATAAGCAAACGGATCAAAAGCACTTTCGATTACGGGTAACAGGGCGAGTTCTGTGGGTAAACCGCGAGATTCCGCTTCATTAAGAATGTGGTGCAGGTACCGGGCACCTCTTTCAGTCACCCGTTGAATGTAGCGAGGGTTGCGAGCGTACCAATCAAGCTGGGCCTGCATCCGGGCGTTATCGACCGAATGATCCATCGCAAATCCAGCGCGCATTCGGCTCCACATATCATTTTGTTTAAGTTCATCAGAACTGGACGATTTTGGCTCGTCGAGTTTTTTGCGGGCCTCTTTCGCTTTGGCTTTCAGATCCGATGAAATGGCATCGTCCAAGGGCGCATTCGCCGCCAGATCTTGATTGGAGCCGATCGCCGCGATCAGCTCATCGTCGCCTTGAGCGACCACAACGCGCTCAGATTCAAGTGGGTTGCTACGCCAACTTTCGAATAACTGGGTGCTGCTGCAGCCAGCGGCTAAGGAGCAGGTTAGTAAGACCAGTGGAAAGCGATTAACCGGCATAAATAGGATTCCGGGAGGTTGCGCCAAACGTCAGTAACAAAGTCCGGCGTATAGATTAATGCGATGCTTGAAACACAGTTCGAGCGAGATTTTATGGGACAGGTTTTGAGGCGGTCAAGGCAAGTGATGTTACCGCTTTGAGAGGTGTTGCTATCTCGCCTCAGCGTCGCACGAGTCAGAAGTGATCTTTGCCATGCCTAACGGCCGCAAATACTTCTGTCGGGTTGGTTACCGACAACCCGTGCTCAGCACCATAAGCTTCGGCGGCTTTGATAACCGAAGGGTCATCCCAGCGTAAAAAAAGATTGAGTGCTTTTTCTTTTTTGAGGCTGGAGGGCACAGTCGGTTTGCCTGACTGGCGCAATTCGTTACATTCTTGTTCGAATTCGATCAACGCGGCATCCTCCGGCAACCAGTGACGCGAAAAGCGAATGTTGGCAAGGGTGTATTCGTGGGCGCAATAGATTGCTGTGGTGTCAGGGAGAGTCAGGAGAGAGCTTAACGAGCGGTGCATTTGTTCAGGTGTGCCCTCAAACAAACGTCCACAGCCGCCAATAAATAGAGTATCGCCACTGAACAGCGCGGGGGCGTTATTAATCTGAGTTTCGGTGAAATAGACGATGTGATCCAAGGTGTGGCCCGGGGTTGCCAATACCGAAAAGCGTATAGCCTGCCATTCAATGTGATCGCCGTGCTTTACCGTTTCCGTCACCTTGGTAAAGGGTGAGCCTTTCGGCCCAACAATTCGCACACTTGGTTGGCTTGTTTGAAGTTCGGCAATGCCGCCGACGTGGTCCGGGTGATGATGAGTGACCAAGATAGTGTCGAGTGTCAGGCCGGCCTGACTTAAATAATCCTTGACCGGTCTGGCCTGCCCCGGGTCAACCACAAGGGCCTTGCCTGTTGATGTGTCTGCAAGACACCAGATGTAGTTGTCTGAAAACGCCGGAATAGGGTAAATACTAAACATCATGACCACATGTGCTTGAGGGATGTGACTGTTATGATAAAGCAACAGAGCGCCTATCCCAAGGTGTCCGGTTTCACGGCCGAAGAAGCAGAGGAATAAACGTTGAAAGACGCTAGGCCAGTTGATTTCGCAGCACGACATGGAAGCTTTGAAGTCTGGTTCCAGAGCCCGCTCGGGCGTGCTTTGCTGGCCAGCCAGCGATGCGTGCTCGACAGAGAACTCGCCAACTTGACCGGAGCCCGACAGTTACAAATTGGTTTAAGTCACCGGTTGCCGTTGGCTACCGGTACGGATTTCGTGCAGCGTATTATTACTACGCCAGCGTGGAGTCCGAATATGCCGGACGGTGTCGCGGTTTGCGATTCGGACGAACTGTCATTCCCGGCTGAATCGATCGATTTAGCCATTTTGCATCATGCCGCAGATTTCTCTCAGAATCCCCATCAGGTGATTAGGGAGGCCGCAAGAGTCTTGCGAGGGGAAGGTGTGATGGCTTTAGTGGGATTTAATCCACTGGGGGTTTGGGGAGCGCGTAGGCTGATTTCGAGGCATCACCAGGGGCCTTGGGGTGGTCGATTCATGATGCGTTCGCGCATGGAAGATTGGCTCTGCCTACTTGGATTTACGATAGAGTCCTCCAATACCTATTTTTGCCAGCTTCCAATTCAGACGCGAAATGGCGCACCTGTCATGCGAGCGCCGTCCGGCAAGGCTAATATTGTTCCCGTCGGTGCCTATTACTGTATCCTTGCGCGCAAACGGATACCGGCGCCTGTCCAGCGTGGCGTACATTGGCGGAAGAACGCACTCATAACGCTCCCTGGTGCGGTCGGCGCATCAAGGGATTGCGTGAACCGCGTGCCCGGAAATCGTGATCCCAGTAACCATTCACCGGAGTTCTAATGGCTGGCAAAGTAGTGATGTACACCGATGGCGCGTGTAAAGGTAATCCCGGACCGGGTGGTTGGGGCGTTGTTTTACGTTATGGCGGGTCCGAAAAGAAAATGCACGGCGGCGAGCGTGACACAACCAATAACCGCATGGAACTGATGGCCGCCATTCAGGGCTTGAAAGCGTTGAATCGTGCCTGCGATGTCGAGTTGTATACGGACTCGCAGTATGTCCGTAAAGGCATCACCGAATGGATGGCAGGATGGAAGCGAAACGGCTGGAAAACCTCGGCAAAAAAACCGGTCAAGAATTCAGATTTATGGAAAGAGCTGGACGCGGAATCGGGCCGTCACAACGTAAACTGGCATTGGGTTAAAGGCCATGCAGGCGATCCTGGCAACGAGCTGGCGGATGAACTTGCGAACTTGGGTGTTGAAGCGGTCTTGACCCGCTAAAGTATTAACAGTGAAACGATTTTTTCCGGAAGGTAATGGATGAGACAAATTGTACTGGATACAGAAACCACAGGTATTGATCCCAACGCAGGACACCGGATTATCGAAATCGGTTGTGTTGAGGTCATTGAGCGCAAATTAACGGGGCGCAACTACCACGTTTACATTAACCCCGAGCGCGAGGTTGAGGCAGAAGCCATTACCGTTCACGGTATAACTAACGAATTCTTGAAGGATAAGCCAAAATTTTCAGAGGTCGCCTCCGAATTCTTCGCGTTTATCGAGGGCGCAGAGTTGGTCATTCATAACGCGGCGTTTGACGTTGGCTTTATGGATTCCGAGTTTGCACGGCTAAAACCAGTACGAAAAACGGCCGAGCACTGCGGCATTGTCGACACACTGGCGATTGCCCGAAAGAAACACCCCGGCCAGAAGAATAACCTCGATGCTTTGTGTAAGCGTTACGGTGTCGATAACTCGAACCGAGAACTTCACGGCGCTTTGTTGGATGCAGAAATACTGGCAGACGTTTATCTATTGATGACCGGTGGCCAAACTGCTCTTTCCCTCGATGCAGGCTCAGGTGAAGAGGGGGGCGTCACGGGTATTCGAAGGTTGTCATCGGAACGAGGGCGCTTATCTGTTATCGAGGCCACTAACGATGAAGTTGACGCGCACAATGAGATGATGGGGCGGATCGAAAAAAAGGCAGGGCAGACACTCTGGGGCAAACTTATTGCTCCAGAGTGAGATCTGTATCTAACTGTACTAATTGTTACATTTCAGCTTTCTTGAGCTGCTCAAATTTTGTGTTATAAGTAATGATAAGTTCGCGAGTTTTATGCGAATTGATAATGTTCATGCACAGGAAGCGGTAGTCTCCGCAATGTAACAGGAAGCGTTTATGGTCCAATCGTCTCTTGCGACGAAATCGCAGTCGTTTGATCTGGTTAAAGGTGAAATTGAACAGACCATCAAACAAGCGGAATCGAGCCTAGAACGCTTTCAGGAGAACCGGGAAAGTGGGGAAGACCTGCAAAACTGTGTTGATTATCTGAATCAGTTGCGCGGTATTTTTTTGCTCGTCGAGCTACGCGGTGGAACATTGATTTGTCAGGAGGCGGTGAATCTGGCGAATGACGTCCCTGTGGGTGCCAACGACGACAAAAATATCTTACTTACAACTCTCAATAGCGCACTGTTTACTTTGCGCCGGTACGTTGAGTATTACCACCAGCAACGTGTTGATCATCCCGAGTTGTTGCTTCCTGTCATTAACGAGTTGCGTGAGGCCCGAAAGGAAAAGCCTTATCCGGAGTCGTGTTTCTTTGACGTAGATGTACGTGAGCGCCCGGATTTTTGCTGTGATGTGGCACTGCGGTCTATCGTTGAAGATGACGCAGGCTATGAAGTGTTGGCTCGTCGTATGCGGCTAACGTTTCAAGTTGCCTTGTTAGGCATACTTCGGGGCCAGAATGAAGATGTCAGCAAAAAGCTGATAGCTCGCGCTGCCCGTGGCTTTGCCCGGCTTTGCCAAGGTGCGCCAATGGGTCAGATGTGGTGCCTTCTTTCGATTACAGCGGATGCGATGCTTGATCGGGCGATGGGGTTCAGCAAGGCACGTAAGCGCTTGTTGATGCGGTTGGAGCGTTATACGCGGGAAATTGTGTACGTGGGAAAAGTTGCAACCGCCAAAGACGCCCCGGATTCCATCGTCAAAGATTTGCTGTATCTTCTTTACCGCAGCGGGTCCGCGAATCCTGAAATTTCCAAAGTGTTGCAAAGCTATAATTTACTGCCTTCTGATTTCCCGGATTCCATGATGGATGCCCATTCCCGCCGGCTGTATGGACCGGGAACCGACGTTTTGAAATCTTTGTCTGATGCTTTGTTGGATGAGCTCAATCAGCTCAAAGACAAACTCGATATTATTGAGCGTGGCATCGAACCGGACCTTGCAGAGCTTTCCTCTATTGCGGATGCGCTTGAACGGCTTGCAAACACGCTGGTTATGCTTGACCTCAATCGTTTAGCGAGTATTTCCCGCGGTGAAGCTCAAAAGCTTCGCGAGTGGGAGGCAGAAAACCGTTTGCCAGCCGAAGAAGAGTTGTATCAATTGGCGGATTCGGTTTTAGGGGTAGAAGACGCGGTTATGCAGATAGTAACCCGCGGCATCACTTCTGAAACAGATGCGCTGGCTGGTGCGAATAGTCGAACTGAAGAGTCGGTTTATTTACAAGAAGCCATCTGGGTAGTAACAGAAGAGGCTCGTGGTGCGTTAACCCTGGCAAAGCGGGCAATCACTGCGTTCATTGAGTCCGATTACGACAAGCTGCATTTGGCCAATCTCCCCAGCACGCTGCGGAGCATATGGGGTGGGCTCATGCTGGTGAGTGATCCCGCGGCTGCCAACGTTATCGCACGAGTTGCTGACTCCATTCAAAACCAGCTTCTTGATGCAAAGGAAGTACCATCGAGCTCAGTGTTGGAGGCGTTGGCCGATGCGCTTACCTCTTTGGAATATTACATTGAGAGCATAGGTCGACGAGAAGAGAGTAATGTCGGCCTGCTCAATCTGGCTGAGACATCGATGGCCGACGTTGGTTTATAACACGGGTTAGTTGAATGCTAGGCATAAAAAAACCTGCGAAGTGCGCAGGTTTTTTTATGGAACTTTCGAGAGGGGCTTAGCCCATGTCGAACAGTTCGCCCAGCTTGGTAGCCAGCATCATGTCGCCTTCGGCGCGCAGCTGACCAGCCATGAATGCTTGCATACCGTCAGTTTCGCCAGAAACGATGCCTTGCAGAGTTTCGGAGTTCATGATCAGGGTAACAGAAGGATCTTCGTGAGTGCCTTCGTTCAACTTGCAAGAGCCGTCTTTGATTTCCAGGTTGTACGGTTTGTCGTCTTCGATATCAAACTGGAACACCAGGTCCAAGCCCTGTGCTGCGTCTGCGTTGAAGTTCTTTTCCATCTTCTCAAAAATCTGTTCTACAGACATTAGTTATACCCTTTTTGGTGATAGTCTTATCGTTAATTGGCGGATCAACAACCCGAGCGAAACGGACTCTGTGATAGCTGGGTATCGCCGACCTCAGTATTCGACTTTATGGTTACGGCCGTAGCATGTCAAGCTTGATCGAACGCTTGTTTTAATTTGATTCGGGCTTATCAGTGAAGGTGCGACAGAGTACACTCTGTGGTTTGCATAAAGCGCACTGGAGACAGCATTTTGGAATTCATTATTGAGTACGGATTGTTCCTTGCAAAGGTCGCAACCTTTGTCGTGGCGGCGATTATTTTGGTCGCGGTCATTGTGTCCGCAAGTAAACATAGTGACTCGGACGATGACGACGGTGAACTGAAGGTCCGAAACTTGAATAATAAGTACCGGCATCTAAAGGAATCGATTCAGGCAAAATTAATGTCTGATGACGAATACAAAGCTTGGAACAAACAAAAGAAAAAAGAAGAAAAAGCGAAGAAGAAAGCGGCAAAATCCAAATCCGAAGAAGATCCCCAGCCGAAGTCCCGTATTTACGTTATCGACTTCGACGGTGACATCAAAGCCAGTGATACCGACACTCTGCGGCGCTCGGTAAGTGCGGTTTTGAGCGTTGTGAATCCCGAAAGAGACGAAGTTGTAGTTCGCCTCGAGAGCGGCGGCGGCCTTGTGCATGCCTACGGCTTGGCGTCGGCTCAACTGGACCGTATTCGCAACAAAGGTGTCCCACTGACTGCTTGCGTGGATAAAGTTGCAGCTAGCGGCGGTTACATGATGGCGTGTGTGGCCGATAAAATTCTCGCCTCGCCGTTTGCTGTTATCGGTTCAATCGGTGTTGTTGCTCAGTTACCCAACTTTCATCGCTTGCTTGAGAGAAACAGCGTTGATTTTGAAGTGCTGACGGCCGGTGAGCACAAGCGTACGCTTACGATGTTTGGTGAAAACACTGAAAAAGGCCGGCAGAAATTTCTGGAAGATCTCGAAGACACCCACGGCCTGTTTAAAGAATATGTTAGTGAGCGCAGACCGGATCTTGATATCAAAGCCGTCGCAAATGGTGACATCTGGTTTGGAAAGCGCGCTTTGGATGTAAAATTGATTGATGACATCAAAACCTCTGACGAATATCTTATCGAGGCCTGCGATCGCGGAGAAGTGGTGTCAGTCTCGTTCCAGCAAAAACGGACGCTGGCGGAAAAAATCGGCATTGCGACCAGTACAGCGCTGGAGCGTTCGGTGTGGAAGGTATTGAGTGCGTTCAGAAATCAGAAGATTCAATAGCAGGTAGTACGAGTTCAGATGCCCGACAAATAGTGGGCATCTGAACCTTTATCGATTAAGACGCGCGGCGGCGGAACAATGGTACATCGTTATCCACGGCGGCCTGATATGTCTCAGAGAAGAAATTCAGGCAACGGGCGGCTTTGGTAATATCTTTGTCAGCTCGAAGCACGTACGAGTCAAATCCGCAGCGTTTCATGAACTGAAGTTGATCCAATAACACATCACCGATAGCTCGCAGTTCACCCGTGTAACCAAACCTCTCGCGAAGCAAGCGGCCAATGCTGTAACCGCGACCATCCACAAAGCGAGGAAAGTTCACGGCAATCAATGGCAACTCGTTTACCTTACCTTCGAGGAGTTCAGGTTCGTCATGGCTGTCGAACCAGACGCCGATGTCAGTGCGACCCGTGAAATGCTCATAACCTGCTAACCAAAGATCCGCGGGGATCAGAGCGGGCTGACCTTCCGGTATATCGAGAGAGTCTCCCTCGGCCGGGCGAGCAACTACTACCCAATTGTCGTTACGAATCGTGCCGTCAGCGGCAATTACATCAGGCATAAACCCGCTCCTTAAATGGACTCAAACCAACCCGGCGATACGTGTCCAGGAAAGCCTCTTCTTCAGTTCGGTTCTCGACGTACACATCAATGATCTTGGAAACCACGGCAGGCATGTCTTCCCGGGCAAATGACGGCCCCAGAATCTTGCCGATATTAGCATCATGCTGGGACGACCCGCCCAAACTAACCTGGTAGAACTCGGCGCCTTTTTTATCGACACCCAAAATGCCGATATGGCCCACGTGGTGATGGCCACACGCATTCATGCAGCCAGAGATGTTCAAGTCGATGGGGCCTAGATCGTAGAGATAATCCAAATCATCGAACTGACGCTGAATCGCATCAGCAACCGGAAGCGATTTTGCATTTGCAAGTGCGCAGTAGTCGCCACCAGGACAGCAAATCATGTCGGTCAACATGTTCAGGTTGGCGGTGGCAAAGCCCATGCTGGTAATGGCTTCCCAAAGCTCGAATAGGCGATCTTGGCGCACATCGGCCAACACCATGTTCTGCTCATGGGTAGCGCGCGCCTCACCGAAGCTATACTCGTCGGCCAGATCGGCGATCTGCTCAAGTTGACGGTCCGTTACATCGCCAGGCGGTGTGCCGGTTTTCTTCAGAGTGAGTGTCACGATGGCGTAGCCGGGTTTCTTATGTTCGGCTACGTTGTATGTTAGCCAGCGATCAAATTCTTTGTTCTCAAAACGTTGTTGGCCCAAAAGGTTTGTCGCATCTTTCAGGGCGTTGTATGCCGGTTCCGTGAAGTATGCTTTAACCCGATTAATTTCTTCATGGGTCAGACGCGTAGGGGAGTCTTTTATTTGTTCCCACTCCGCTTCTACCTTTTCAGCGAAAGTTGCCGGGCTCAACGCTTTGACCAGAATCTTGATGCGCGCTTTAAACTTGTTATCGCGACGGCCGTATCGGTTATACACACGTACAGCAGCTTCCAGGTAAGTGAGAAGGTCCAGCTCTGGCAAGAATTCACGAATGGTGGGACCAACCATAGGCGTGCGTCCCAGGCCACCGCCCACATGGACCCTGAAACCCAACTCGCCCTGATCGTTACGAACCATCTGCAGGCCAATATCGTGAACCTGGATCGCCGCTCGATCGGTGTGCTCGGAGGCATTGACCGCGATTTTGAACTTACGGGGCAGGAACGCGAATTCTGGATGGAATGTGGACCACTGACGAATGATCTCGCAGTAAGGACGCGGATCAATAAGTTCGTCTTTTTGTACGCCTGAGAATTGATCCGTTGTGGTGTTGCGAATGCAGTTGCCGCTGGTCTGGTTCGCGTGCATTTCAACTTCGGCCAGCTCGGAAAGAATGTCGGGAACGTCCTCAATGCGCGGCCAATTTAACTGAATGTTGGTGCGCGTTGTGACATGAGCATAGCCTTTGTCGTAGTCGCGAGTAATACGGGCTAGACGGCGTAATTGCTCTGAACGGAGCATGCCATAAGGCACACAAATTCGCAGCATCGGTGCAACGCGCTGAACATAAAGACCGTTCTGCAAGCGAAGAGGCAGAAACTCCTCTTCGGAAAGTTCACCCGCCAAGGCGCGTTCTGTCTGGTCGCGGAATTGGGCGACGCGCTCTGCGGCAATTTGTCGGTCGTGTTCATCGTAAACGTACATAGTGGAACGTCCTGCCTGCTAACATCAGAAGCTAATAGTTATGGCGTCAATTGTCCATTGCGCCTTATTCCTGATGTGAAGGATACCAGTGGGTTTTTATTCTCAAAACGATTATTTTAAAATATCTTTATCGATTCAGGCGATAAGGACGACGGATGAACTGGACGAATGTCAGTTATCTGCTTTAATTTCATCATCAAACTGATAAAAAACAATGACGTTATATGAGAGAGGTCCGCATGAAGCAGTCAGCAAGTTCCGACAGCGTTGTAGATTCCGTGGCCGCAATAGCCTTGGTTGTTTTGGTGGTGGGGTTTGCAGTGCTGTGGGTGTCGGGCCAGTAAGTCGTTATTGGCCCGACAACACTAGATTGACAACCAAGATCAGACCGCCCACAAAAAGCCCGGTAAAGATCAGGCCTGCAATGATGTAAGGCGCAGGACTATGGCTGGAAAAGTCTTCTTGCCGGTTTTTGCTTGATTGAACCCCAAACGCTCCGGCTAGAATGCTCTGTGTTATTTTTAAAACCCCGGGTCCCCGGGGTTTTTCGATTTCGTTATTGTTATTGTTAGCTGCATTGGTCATGAGAGATTCCTGAACTATTCCGCAGGATCGTACGCTAAGCTGGGCATCAGCCAGCGTTCCGCTTCCGCTTTTGAAAGACCTTTACGTTCAGCATAGTCTTCAAGCTGATCAACGCCAATTTTGCCAACCGGGAAATACTTCGACTCGGGGTGAGCAAAGTACCAGCCCGAGACTGCAGCGGTTGGGAACATGGCGAAGTGTTCGGTCAACTCCAGTTCAATATTTTCAGTCGCTTCCAGCAACTTAAACAGTGTCGCTTTCTCGGTGTGGTCCGGGCAGGCGGGATATCCAGGGGCAGGGCGGATACCACGATAGCGTTCTTTTATCAGGTCTTCGTTTACCATTTGTTCTTCGTTGGCGTAGCCCCAGAACTCTTTACGAACACGTTCGTGCATCCGTTCGGCAAAGGCTTCGGCCAAGCGGTCGGCCAGTGCTTGCACCATAATCGCGTTGTAGTCGTCGTTCTTGTCTTTGAATTCCAGTGAGAAATCATTAGCGCCGATACCGGTCGTTACCGCAAAGCCTCCGACATAATCCTCTTTGTGGGATTCTTCCGGTGCAACAAAGTCTGAAAGCGCCATCATCGGTTTTCCGGGTGCCTTGTCATCTTGCTGGCGCAAGTGATGCAGTGTGGTTAGTTCTTCTGTACGCGATTCATCGGTATACAGAACAACGTCGTCTCCGCGACGACTTGCGGGCCAGAAGCCAACCACGGCCCGTGCAGTTACTCGTTTCTGTTCAATCATCTGTTTGAGGATTACCTGGGCATCGTCAAACAGTGTTTGGGCGGCTTCACCACGCTTCGGGTCATCGAAAATTGCGGGGTATTTTCCGGAGATGTCCCATGCAATAAAGAAAGGTGTCCAATCGATATAGTCCACCAGCTCGGCCAAATCGTAATTGTCAAAAACGCGAACTCCAGTGAACTTCGGGCGGGGAGGCTCATAGTTCTCGAAGTCGATTTCTGGTGCGCGATCGCGTGCTTCTTTCAATGTGACAAGTTTGGTGCGGTCACCACGGTTTTTGCGACGCTCACGGACTTCCTCGTATTCCTTGCGGGCCGCTTCGACAAGGCCGGGCTTGGCGGTCTTGCTGAGCAGTTGAGAGGCGACATTCACGCAGCGAGAGGCGTCAGAAACGTACAAAGCAATGTCGTTTTTATAGTGCGGCTCAATCTTCACCGCAGTGTGGGCTTTCGACGTGGTAGCACCACCAATCATCAACGGCAAATGGAAATCCAAACGCTGCATTTCGCGAGCGACGTGGACCATCTCGTCGAGAGACGGCGTAATCAACCCGCTCAAACCGATAATATCGACGTTTTCTTTCTTAGCGGTTTCCAGAATCTTTTCGCAGGGCACCATTACGCCCATGTCGATGACTTCGTAATTGTTGCACTGCAAAACGACGCCGACGATATTCTTACCAATATCGTGAACATCGCCTTTCACCGTCGCCATAAGGATCTTGCCTTTGGCCTTTTGGTTTTCGTCCTTCTCCGCTTCGATAAAGGGAATCAGGTGAGCGACGGCTTGCTTCATTACCCGCGCGCTTTTAACCACTTGCGGAAGAAACATTTTTCCGTCGCCAAACAGGTCGCCCACCACGTTCATGCCGTCCATAAGCGGACCTTCGATGACATGAATTGGGCGATCGGCTTCAAGTCGGCAGGCTTCCGTGTCCTCGAGAATGTGGCTCGTAATGCCTTTGACTAGCGCGTGTTCGAGGCGCTTCTGGACAGGCAGTTCCCGCCAAGAAAGGTCTTCTTCCTGAGCCTTGCCGCCTTTGCCTTTGAATTTCTCGGCGGCCTCCAGTAGGCGGTCAGTGGAATCATCGCGACGGTTAAGAACGACGTCCTCAACCAGCTCCTTCAGGTCTGGCTCGATTTCATCGTAAATGACCAGCTGGCCGGGGTTCACGATGCCCATGTTCAGGCCAGCCTTGATCGCGTGGTACAGGAACACAGAGTGGATGGCTTCACGCACCGCATCGTTACCGCGGAAAGAGAACGAAACGTTACTTACGCCTCCGGAAATGGAAGCGTGGGGTAGGTGTTCCCGAATCCAACGGGAGGCATTGATGAAGTCCACCGCGTAGTTATTGTGTTCTTCGATGCCGGTCGCGATCGCAAAGATGTTGGGGTCGAAGATGATGTCGCCCGGCTTGAAGCCAATGCCGACCAAGGTGTCGTAGGAGCGCTTACAGATCTCAGTTTTACGCTCGAAGGTATCGGCTTGCCCATCCTCGTCAAAGGCCATGACGACGACCGCAGCGCCATAACGCATGCAAGCACGTGCTTGCTTGATAAAGTTCTCTTCACCTTCTTTAAGGCTGATGGAGTTGACCACCGCCTTGCCCTGAATGCAGCGCAAACCCGCTTCAATCACCTCCCATTTAGAGGAGTCGATCATAATGGGTACGCGAGAGATGTCGGGCTCCGATGCAACCAGATTCAGGAAAGTGACCATCACATCCTTCGAATCCAACATGCCTTCATCCATGTTGATGTCGATGATCTGAGCACCATTTTCAACTTGATCACGGGCAACGCTCAAAGCCTCTTCGTACTGCTCTTCTTTGATCAGGCGCAGGAAGCGCTTCGAGCCGGTTACGTTGGTGCGTTCACCCACGTTGATGAACAGGGTGTTCTCGTCACCGGTGAACGGCTCCAGACCGGACAGGCGAAGGGATTTCGGTCGATCAGGTATTCTGCGGGCCGGGTATTTAGCGACCGCGTTTACAATAGCTTCGATGTGTTCGGGGCTGGAACCACAGCAACCACCTATGATGTTAAGGAAGCCGTCACGTGCGAAGCCTTCAATGATGTCAGCCATCTCTTCCGGCGTTTGGTCGTATTCGCCAAACTCGTTCGGCAGACCTGCGTTCGGGTGGGCTGACACATAAGTTTCGGCCTTGTTGGCCAACTCTTCGACATAAGGTCGCAATGCGTCTGCACCCAGAGCACAGTTAAGACCGACGGAAATCGGTTTGGCGTGCGCAATCGAGTTATAAAATGCCTCGGTGGTCTGGCCGGACAGGGTTCGGCCAGAGGCATCGGTAATTGTTCCGGAGATCATGATCGGTAGTTCGATGCCGCTGTCTTCGAAGAACTGTTGGGTGGCGTAAATGGCGGCCTTAGCGTTCAGTGTGTCGAAGATTGTTTCGATCAGAATAATGTCGGAACCGCCTTCAACCAGACCGGACACCGCTTCGTAATAATTATCAACCAGGGTCTGGAAGTCGACGTTACGGAAGCCGGGATTGTTCACGTCTGGCGACAAAGATGCTGTGCGGGACGTTGGGCCTACCGCACCGGCGACAAATCGAGGTTTGTTCGGAGTCTTCTTCGTGTATTCGTCGGCGATCTGGCGCGCAATTTTTGCCGATTCGACATTCAGCTCACGAGCCAGCGACTCCATGCCATAATCCGCTTGAGATAATTGCGTCGAGTTGAACGTGTTTGTCTCAATGATGTCTGCGCCCGCATCCAGATATTCCGCGTGGATATTACGGAGCAGTGCGGGCTGGGTCAGGTTCAGTAAGTCGTTGTTACCTTGTACATCGTGGGCAAAGTCTTTGAACCGATCGCCTCGAAAGTCCGCTTCGTCCAGTTTCTGGTTCTGGATCATAGTACCCATGGCGCCATCGAGAACCAGAATACGTTCTTTAAGGGCGAGATGGATCTGTTCCAGGCGGCTGCTGCGATCGGTCATAGGTAAATCTTCCGGTGTTATGAATAGCGTCTAATAAGCGGAGTGCCGCGGGATCATAGCAAAAATGCAACAGAAGGTCTTAGTACATATGATCATTATCAAGTGACTGGAAATTAGGACCGCCAAAGTCGGCAATACGGGAAATTAGTTACCTTCAGAATGCCTGACCGTTTTACTTGGTCTTTCAACTTTCATCCAAGTCTCTTAAAATGGAAGCTACATTTGAAAACAGGTAGGAAGCATGGCCGTGGTAACTGTGACTGATTCCGCACGAGATTATCTCGCAAGCTTGATAGAGAAGCAGGATGTTGAAGGCATGGGGGTTCGGATTTTCGTAACCCAGCCGGGTACACGAAATGCGGAAACGTGTCTGGCTTATTGTCCGCCGAACGAAGTGGTGCCGACGGATGAAGCGAAAGATCTGGAAAAGTTCATGTTGTATCTGGATCATAACTCCGTGCCGTTTCTGGAAGACGCGTTCGTGGATTATTCCAAAGACCAGATGGGTGGCCAGCTGACCATCAAAGCACCGAACGCGAAAGTTCCGCAGGTATCTGATGATGCACCGCTTCCCGAGCGTGTTCAGTATGTGCTCGCCTCTGAAATCAATCCAAACCTGGCTGCCCATGGTGGTGATGTGTCTTTGGTAGAGATTTTTGACGAATCTGTGGCAGTGTTGCGTTTTGGTGGTGGTTGCCAAGGGTGCTCTGCTGTGAGTCTCACGCTGAAACAGGGTGTCGAGAAAACGCTGAAAGAGCGAGTGCCAGAAATCACTGCAGTACGGGACGTAACGGACCATACGCAAACTGAAAACGCGTATTACCAGTAGATCTCCCTCATCTCATCAAGTTTCCCGCCTTGAGCAGGTGGTGGTGTATACCGCTGCCTGCCCGTATCACGCTTTTGACTGGCAATGCGGCCAATGTGGCGCGGGCTCGGTTAGTTCATCATTCGCCACATACTCGGATATTTAGTACGGTATTTTGCCGTTCCTTGCGAACAATACCCCGCGGGTGGCGGGGATGATGGATGGGATTGCGCTTGTCTGAATACTCACTTCTATTAGTGCCTTTGGTGGCCGCGGTTGTTGGTTGGGCCACTAATTGGCTTGCAATACAAATGTCATTTTATCCCGTTCAGTTTGTCGGGATCGGTTTTCTCGGTTGGCAGGGTGTTATACCTCGTAAAGCCGAGAAGATGGCTCATATTTGTATTGATCAAACGCTTCAGCAATTTGGTGATCTAAACTCGGTTTATCGAAAGCTCGAGCCTCATAAAATTGTCGAGCATGTGGTCAATCTAGTGTCTCCAAGACTGGATGAGTACATCGATTCCATGATGTATGACGTGCATCCCGTTCTATGGGATAACCTGCCTCTTTTCGTTCGTTCCAGAATATATCGTTGGGCTCGCGAGCAGTTACCTTCAAGAATCGAAGAGCTGGTTGATGACATTGGCGATGACCTTGATAGCTTGGTTGATCTAAAGGCCCTATTAAGTCGGCAGTTACAAGCCAACCCTGATCTGATGAATCGAATATTTAAGGAAGCTGGCGCAGTTGAACTGAAGTCGGTGGTGAATCGAGGTGCATGGATTGGAGGTGTGCTTGGGGCAGCCTTGCTGCCGCTCTGGATTCGTTATCCGGAGCCCTGGGCGTTGCCTTTGGGAGGCTTTTTAGTCGGTTTCGTCACGAACTGGCTGGCCATTAATCTCATTTTCGCACCCTTGCGACCTCGCCGGTTTCTGTTCTGGAAGATTCAGGGTTTGTTTTTGCGCCGCCAAAACGAAATCAGTGATGTGTGGGCCCGCTTGGTGGCTGAGGAGCTGATTACGGTAGAACTGGTAGCAGACGCGATGGTGAACGGTGATCAGGGCAATCGAACTCGGGCTATTTTGCAGAAGCACCTCAGGCCGATGTTGGACGAATCGCTGGTGTTGAAAATGGCGGCTCAGGTTAGTGTCGGAATGACTGGCTATGCCGATTTAAAGCGTGTCATGAACGATAAAGCCGTTATCGCAACAAAAGATGTGTTTGCTGACCCGGCGTTTAAAAAAGAGCGGGCCCCTGCTGTGGCCGCGGTGCTCGCGGAGCAGATGAAAGCGCTGAAGCCTGAAGATTTTCAGGACATTCTGCGCCCGGCTTTTCGAGAAGAGGAACTTCAGTTGATGGTTGTCGGCGGCATTTTCGGCGCAGCAGCGGGACTGGTTCAGATAGTTGGAGCCACCTATTTGCCGCTTTTTTTATAGGCGCTTAAATTACTGTATTCATAGGCAATTTGTAGGGCGGGGTAGGCCCGCTATTTTGCAGGCGGTTTTTGCCGGAGTGCCGGGGAATAGTTGCATCAGATAAATGCTGTTACCTTTTTCTTCGCCCAGTGCATCCTTGACGGCTTTTACAAACAGCCGGTTTGAGGGTGGCGACATCTCATGCTTTTTATAAAAGTCTCTCAGAAACTCTATGATTTCCCAGTGATTGTCGTTCAGCGAAATGTCGTCTTCGGCTGCAATCACAGCGGCCGCATTTGATGTCCAGTCAGTCGCGTTTTCCAGAAAACCTTCGTTATTTCGTTCGGGGAGATTCGATACGCTCATGTTTACCAGCTGATGATTTTCGCGTGTTTTGTCGTAAGCTGAACCAGCTCGTCGTAATTGATCGTGGTGATGTCTTCACTGGACGCCTCGAGCCCTCTAGCATCCGTGTCGGCTTTTAGGACGTAAAGTTTGCACGGAGCGTCCAGATGGTTACCCGCAACGCTGAGTACGCCATTCTCGATCAATACTAAAGTGTCCGAGGGCGTCAGTGCTTGAGTGCACGTTTTATGGCGGGGATGCTCCGGCGCTTTGTTCAGGATGTGAAGCGTTGAGTTGCTCTTCATGATATCTGACCCTTAGCCTGCGAAGACCACATGTGTGTGGCTGCTCAATACGTCTTGAATGTTGCTGGCGAGTTCTATCCCGGGCAGCATTGCCGATTCACTCAGGCCATATTGCTGGCAAGCGTGTTCATCTGCGATCAGTGCCTCGATACCAAACAGCGGAGCGGCGGATAAGTTCTTTTCAGCAGATTTCTGACCGACGCCGTCGGGCTGTTGTCCTTTACGGAGCCAGTTAACACCCGGGCCTGTGAACAGCATTGCTGCAGGCTGATCAAAAGCCGCCAGTGAGAAGGCCATGTCCAAGGCTTCCCGCCCAGACCAAGAGCCATAGGGTGCTTGGTCGATCACAATGAGTGTGGTCATATTAGCTCCCCCCATGGAAATAAAGAGTTCGATCCGCGGCTTGGCTGCCTTCTACCCACTCTCCCAGGCCAGCGATCTCGAACGGCGCGCGAAGGTTCTCTGCAGGCAGTTCGTAGCGGGCTTGCTCCGTTTCGTCTACGAGCCCTCGGCGCAAGGCGGAAGCAATGCAGGCGGTAGCGGGAATGCCATGTTGTTTGAGAAAGAGGCACCACTGTTGTGGCCAGTGGGTTTCATCCGAAGGCGGGGTGCTCAGGCTGGACGCGAGATGGACACCATCTCCGTATAAGAATACACGGTCGATTCTATGTCCGGCCGATAGAGCGGCTGTCGCGAACATCAGGGCGGTTTGAGGGGCTTGTGAGGTCCATGGGGCACCTGTAATAACCAACGTGTAAGCAAGCGAGTTCAGCATGTTTCAGGAGTCTGATAATGGGTAAGTGCAGATTAGGAGTGTACCTAAAGCAGAAACCCCGGCAAAGGCCGGGGTTTCTGTAGGCTGGCTCAACGTGCTGAATCAGTCGTCGCCGGTGAACGCGCCAATCAGGTGCAACAAGCTGACGAACAGGTTGTAAATGTTCAGGTACAGCCCGGTTGTTGCCATGATGTAGTTGGTTTCACCGCCATTCACGATACGGCTGGTATCGTAAAGGATGAAGCCAGACATCAGGAATACGATAGCTGCGCTCATCGCCAAGCTGAAAGCAGTAACTTGAACGCCGAACATGCTGGCGACGAAGGCGCCCAGCATACCAACGATAACCACCATCATGCCTGCCACCAACATGCCACGCATGAAGCTGAAGTCTTTCTTGGTGGTTAGCACGTAGCCTGACAGCCCCAGGAACACAACCGCCGTGCCACCCAGCGCTTGCATAACAATCTGACTGCCGTTAGCAAACTGCAGGTAGTGCATCAGGATGGGGCCCAGTGATAGGCCAAGCAGTCCCGTGAAGGCGAAGACAACACCGATGCCAGCTCCGCTGTTGGCGGTTCTTGGTAGAACAAGCCATACCAGAGCCAGTGCGCCTAAGCTGCAAATGAGGCTTGCGCCTTGGCTCAAGCCGATGCTCATGGAAACACCGGCCATGACGGCACTGAACAGAAGTGTCATTGCCAGCAGGGTGTAAGTGTTACGTAGAACCTTGGTGGCTTCTGGGCTGATGGCGCCGGTAGCGCTGCCGCGAGCGACTTGGATGCCACCCTGGCTTTGAACGTTGTATTGCCTGTTATCCATTCTCGTCTCCGAATTTATCAAACGGCGGGGAGGGTAGGCTGATTGCGCCTTTCCGGTTCCCTCTAACCTGAAGTCCATAATAAGGTTGTATACGCAACTTTCAATCATTTGTGACAATAAAGAGGGTGAAGAAGTTCATTACACTTCGTCCACCTGAACTATGCTGGTGAAACGTTGATCAATCAAAAGGAAATCCACAAGAATTTTAGGAATTTCGATACAAACCGTTGACAGCATAGGCGATTCCGGTATCATGCACACCGCTGTCGAGATGACGGCAAGAAAGATGCGGTGGGCTGGCAGAGCGGCTGAATGCAGCGGTCTTGAAAACCGCCGAAGGTTAATAGCCTTCCCGGGGTTCGAATCCCTGGCCCACCGCCATTTTCCTTTCTATACAGGTGTTTAGAGTTAGACATCTAGCCTCAAATTACCCTCCGAGTGCGTGTGTTTATCATCGACAATATGCAGTTGAGTGTTTTCCCTTCGATTTTCTTCGATTCCACGTCTTAATAGTTACCGCATTTTTTACTCTTAAATAGCCGTCTGTAGTGCGCTTGTCATCGAGCAAAAAGCTCTCCGCTACTTCGCACCCGCAGTATCCACTGATGCGTGAATCCTCCCTGTAACCCGTATTACCCGATAAAGAAAGGGGCATGCCCTTAGGCCCTCGTTGATTTTTCGAGGGCAGGGTGCGGCTCAACCACTAGACTGGGGTGTTTATACCTTGCCAGTAAGTTTCATGAATTCCCGCAAAAGAGCACCGATTTTTCCCGAATATTCTGGATCGCGTTTGGATATTTCATCAACCACTTCAAGCGATTTGGCGCGGAGCATTGTCACCGCATCGCCGTTCATTTGAACAATCTCTCCGTTATATTCAGTCTTGAACTCCTGCATTCGTTGCAGATCTTTCATCATGAACATCCCGGCAGCTTCGAGGTGTGTTGCCAGAACAGCATCTTCGATGACTTTTTGGAAATCCGATCCGAGCTTGTTCCACGATTTCAGAGAAACAAATACCTCACTGTTCTGGTGTGATGCGAGGTTCGGTTGGATAATATATTTGTTTACCTCCTGCAGGTTCATCCCCCACCCGGCAGAGACGCCACCCCAGTGCGCACCGTCGACTACGCCGGTCTGAAGGGCCTGATAAAGCTCGCCGCCGCTGATAGATACCGGTGCTGCCCCCATTTTTTCAAAGACTTGTGCAGAACTTCCGTTTGAGCGAACTTTGAAGCCTTCGAAATCCTTTGGTGTCTCAAGCCGCTTGTTGCTGTAGATGGCCGTGCCACCATTTGAAATAGGGCCTACCTGATAGATCCCGCGAGTGGCGTAGGCTTCGCGGATGATGTTGAGCGCGCCCATGTCGTGCATGAAAAATTGCATTTCCTCAATGGAATCCCAGGTCCCGAAATTACCATTGAGGTGACCTGCGGCAGGGATGTCCCCGACCCAGTACGCGGGATAAATAAGTGCCCCGTCCAGTGTTCCACGGCGGACCCCACGCAGAACATCTCCGGTAGAAACTATAGAGTTAGGTTGATGGGTTTCGATCTCGATTTCACCGTTAGTCGCTTCTTCGATGCGACGCGCCAATCCATTAAAGATAGGGTCGTAATACCAGTTTCCAGTTGGCCAGTGTGTCTGCATCTTCCATTTGATTTTCTGTTTGGGCGATGCAATGACTGCGGGCGCGGATAGGCCCAGAGCCGCAACGGTTGCAGCGGCAGTCGTGCCAGTGGACAAGAATTTGCGGCGGTTTATTGTCTTTGTGTCTTTCATATCAGTCTCTTTCGTTGTTGTAGGAGGTATCAATTATTAGTGAGTAAGCTCACGCCTTCCGTAAGGATGGAAGGAAACGCGAGGAGAAAAATTCCAAAAAGAATCATTAATACGACATACGGCAGTACGCTTTTATAGAGGTCTAGGATAGGGGTGTGCGGGCTGAGGGTTTTGAGATAGAAGATGTTGTAGCCAAAGGGCGGCGAAATGTAACCCACGCATAGGTTCAGCTGAAAGATAACGGCGAACCAAATGGGGTCGAAGCCAAGCTCGACAACAACAGGCATAAAGATTGGCATCACCAACAGAATAATGCCTATGGGGTCTAAAAACATTCCGAGAATGAATCCTGCCCCCTGCATAACCAAAATGAGAAGCCAGGGAGAGATCTCGAGAGACAGCAAAAATGACTGCACAAAGTTGATACCGTTGGCAGCCGAATAAACGGAGACAAACGCACTGGCCCCGAAAATAATCCAAAGAACCATACCGCTCATAGTGGCGGTCGAATAACTGACATCCTTGATAAAGCTCCAGTTAAGCTCACCTCGCATGGCAATTGCGGCTAAAACTGCGGCGGCACCCACGGCTGACGCTTCGGTTGGCGTTGCCATGCCAAGGAATATCGACAGCAGCACCACCGAAATAATGGCCATTGGAAGAACAATGGAACGGAGCGAGCGAATTTTCTCACTCATAGGGACGCTTTCAGAGGAGGCGGGTGCTTTTTCAGGCTGCAGATTTGCTGTGATGATGACATAACCAAGAATGACAACCAGCATTCCCAGTCCTGCAATCAAGCCACCCATGAACAGCTTGCCGATGGAAAGCCCGGTACTCATGCCGATAACAATCAATGTTATGGAGGGCGGGATTAGAATGCCGAGAGTGCCCGCTGCCCCGATCGTGCCAAGCACGAGTTTTTTATCGTAGCCGTGCTTCTCCATTGCAGGCATACCCACCATGCCTGTTGTCAACGTGGAGGCCGCACAGCTGCCGGTCATGGCAGAAAGAAGCGAGGCGAAACCGGTGGTGCCCACGAGTAGCCCACCGTTAACTTTTCCGGACCATAGGTAAAATGCTTGGTATAGGTCGGTCGCTATTTTCGACTTCCCGAGAGATATCCCCATCATGACGAACAAAGGGATGGCGGCAAGTGAGATCGACCACATACTGGCAAAAGTGGCAGACAGAATGGGGAACAAGCCGCTTGTGCCGTTCATGATCAATATAAAAATAGTAGCGACTGCACCCAGAGCGAAAGCGAGCGACACTCCAGCTATAATAAAGGCTAGCAGAAGACCAAACATACCAGCGGTTAAGAGTTCTGGTGACATGGGCTTACCCTTTGCTTTGTTGTTTTGGATTGACGAACTGGATTGCGGATGACATCAGGCCGGCCAGACCCTGGATCAGAATGAGAGCTGTTCCTATAAAGAGTGCCAGATTCACCGGCCACATAGGGTGGCGCAAAGCACTGGCATCCAATTCGTTGAACTCCCAGGCATCTAGGAAATAAAACCAGGCCTCGTAGGTCAGGGCCGTAGTCCAGATGGCCAAGGCCACATAATTGAGCATGTCCGCAAAGGCATTCCACTGGGGAGACCTGGTATTAAGTAGTACATCGACCCGCACGTGCCCGCCTTTGATCAGGGTGTAGGCTCCGATCAGGATGAAGTAGGCCGCAAAGACACGTTGCGTGTAACCAGGAGCCCATACCGACGGAGCGTTGAAGACGTATCTCGCGATGACTTCGTAAACTACGATAGCCATTCCTATGAACACGAAAAAACTGAATAGCTTTCCGACGATCAGGTTGAACGTTTCAATGATTCTTAGAGGATTCATAGCGTTCTCTATTATTTTAATGGGGACTCTTATTTATTCTGTTCGTGAGGCATCAGGCCCACTGGTAGCGGTTAAAGTTTTCGCGCAGCATTTTCTTGCTTACTTTGCCGGTGGCTGTATGAGGCAGGGTGTCAACAAACTCACAGGCATTCGGTATCCACCACTTGGGGATCTTCCCTTCAAGGAAGCTCAATAGCAGATCAGGAGTTAGTGATGGATAAGAGTCTTCAGGCACAACAACGAGGAGAGGTCGCTCACTCCAGTGCTGATGAGCAACGCCGATGACGACAGCTTCACAGACCCCGGGGTGTGCCATGATCGCATTTTCAATTTCGATGGAACTGATCCATTCCCCTCCGGATTTGATTACGTCTTTTACCCTGTCTGTGATGCGCATATACCCTAAGGGGTCAATGGTTGCTACGTCGCCGGTATTGAACCAGTCATGCTCCCGGGATTTGCCATAGTAGGCGCTGCATGCCCATGGACCGCGGATTTCCAGAACGCCGGTTGTTTCTCCGTCGTGGGGTAAGGTATTCCCGTCTTCATCAACGATGCGCATCTGAATTCCGAATAATGGACGCCCAGATTTCAAGCGCTGGTCTGCCCGGGCCGCTTCGGGAAGTCGATTGTGTTCAGGTAGGTAGCGGTTGTAGCTTCCGATAGGGCTGAGTTCTGTCATACCCCAACCGTTTTCCAGTCTGACGCCATGGCGATCCATTTCGTCATACAGTTTTAGTGCGCCTGCAGCGCCTCCGATAACGCCTCTGTCAAGGCTTGGGATGCGAGTGCTGGTGGCATTCAGGAACTGGTTAATGCCACTCCAGAGTGTCGGAACGGCGAGAGAGAAAGTAACTTGCTCCTGGTTGATGAGATCAGTCATCGCCTGTGCGTCCGATACCTGTGGACCAGGCAGTACCAGAGCCGCTCCTGCCATGGGGGCGCTGTAAGGCATGCACCAGGCATTGACGTGAAACATGGGTACCAGGGGCATTACAACGTCTTCGGATGTAAGGCCCAGTTGGCTCGCCATGTTTTGTGACATGCATTGCAAAACAATACTTCGATGACTTCCCAATACCCCTTTGGGGTCGCCCGTGGTGCCAGACGTATAGCACAGGTTGCTGGCGCGGTTTTCATCCAGAGTGGGCCAGTCATAGCTATCCTGTTCCCGGTTGAGCAGGCTCTCATAGGCTTGCAGATTCGGTAAGGTGCTCTGAGGCAGGTTGTTGGCTGAGCATAGCGCTACCCAGTGTTTTACTGAGGGAAGGTCGCTTTGCATCGCTTCGATGACCGGAATGAATTCCGGGTCGATGAACAATGCTTCGTTCTGTGCGTCGTTAATAATAAATTTGACCTGCTCCTTGAACAGTTTCGGGTTGATGGTGTGACAGATACGGCCAGTACAGGGGATAGCGTAGTGCAGCTCGAAATGCCGATGGTCATTCCAGGCAAGAGTGCCGACTCTTGCTTCGGGGGCGAGTTCCAGACGGTCCAGTGCGTTTGCCAGTTTGGCTACTCGAACGAAGGCGTCGTGGTAGGTCAGCCTGGTTATGTCGCCATTTTTACCGCGGGAAATCAGCTTGTTCTCTGCGGCGATCATTTCCGCATGAGACATTATTGTTGTGATGCTAAGAGGGGCATCCATCATTAAACCTTTCAAGACAGGCCTCCGGTTGTTGTTTTAGAAGGGCGACTTCGCGTTGCCAGGGTAAAGTTAATCGTCTGTCGAGATCGAAGTGAGCAAAATGTATGCCCGTTTGTGACGATGCGCTGAAACCCACGGTTGGAGGGGGTGGGGCCTGTATAGGGGGGTGGTGTTTAGAAGTGGTCTTGTTTCAAATCTGAAACGCGTGTTGCATTTGTTGGTTGAACGTTTCAGTTTTGAGTTTTGGTTTGGGGCTGGCGAAGCCTTCGCCAGAGGGTCGACCGGCTAATGCCCAGCGCTCTTGCAGTTCTTGCCATATCGCCATCGTGGGCGTCGAGGGTTTCCTGGATGAGCGTTATCTCGGCGGCTTTGCCGAAATTGTGCAGGCTTTCCTTTGGAGTGTTTATTGCGTGATGCTCTTTAGGTACTGAGAACAGCTCTGGAAACAGGGCTTCAAGTGGTTTCGATTCGCCAGGGAACTGGCTCATTAAAAAGGCGCGCTCTATCAGGTTTTCAAGTTCACGAATATTGCCGCTCCACTGGTGGTTCATCAGGCGAGGCATGAGTGTATTCAGTATGTCATTAGCCGCCTGTTCCTGGTCGGTATTTCCCGCGGCGAGGTTTCTGGCTAGCAGTTTGGAGAGTAGTGGGATATCGGAGGCGCGCTTGCGCAAGGGCGGTACCGATATTCTGAGGATGTTAAGACGGTAGAAAAGGTCTTCACGAAACCGGTTATTGGCGATTTCTTGTTTCAGATCCCTGTGGGTGGCCGCAATGACTCTGATATTGATGGGGGTGGGCTCGGAGCCACCAAGACGGAGTACCTGACGCTCTTGTAAAACTCGAAGCAAGCGAGTCTGGAGATGAATCGGCATATCGCCAATCTCATCGAGGAAAATAGTGCCGTTGTGTGCTGCCTCGAACAGCCCCGGTTTCCCGCCTTTGCGGGTGCCGGTAAATGCCCCTTCGTCATACCCAAACAGTTCGCTTTCAAGCAGGGTTTCAGGGAAAGCCGCACAGTTAATCGCAACGAATGGCATCTGTTGTCTGCTGCTGGCGTTATGAATGCTTTGGGCAAACAGCTCTTTGCCAGTGCCGGTCTCGCCGGTAATTAACACAGTCGAGTTGGAGTGGGCGTACAATTTTGCCAGCTGGATCGCTTGCTGAAATGCCTGTTCCTCGCCGGTCAGTTGTTCAAAGTGATATTTGGCAATGAAATGGCTTGGGCGACTTTGGGAGCGCAATCGACGCTCCGCGCGCTGGATTTCCCGTATTTCCTGACATGTCAGTATTGCTCCGTCTATCTGCCCGTCTTCCATAATAGGAAGTACGCTAATGGCCAGGCGCTGGCTTCCTCTAAGGCTCAGGTGGCTTTCAATCGCGGTTCCCTTTGTCAGCACGCCATTTATATTGATGTCAGGGAAGTGTTCGGCGGCGCGATCTCCGATGGAGATTGGCTGATCAGGTTGTAGCAGGGTGTTCATGCTGTTGTTAACGGAAAAGACTTTGCCTGTCGCGTCCAGTGCAATGACCCCTTCACTAAGATTTTTCAGAACCGCATGAATGCGCCGGTGTTTTTGGGCTTCGGCTGCGCGGCTGTGGCATATCGCGAGTGCATCATCGAGTGTCAGGCGAACTGCGTCAGCATTTATTGCGAAGACACCTTCTGCGCCAGCGGCTTCCGCCAGCTCAACCACGGTAGGGGAGCCGATTATTACGCGATAACCTTGATCAACAAGCGTGCGGACTTTTTCGCGAGCTTCCTGTAGCGAGGTGTAGACAGCCTGTGAAACCTCGACCGTAAATAGTGAGGACATTTCCTCAAGCTCTTTCAAGGTACGCTGGTGCGTAAGAATGCCGGCTTTGGTGCCGCGCTCCCGGGCAAGGTTGATGGCGCGGATAAGGTCGTACTCACCCATCCTGAACGAGAGAATGGTGATAGAAATTTTCTTCCGCAAAAACTCCGCAGATGCACTGGAGCAGATCAGTATGTCCGCGCGCTGTTCCCGCTCTATTGATTTGGCCGTTGCAAGTAGTTTATCGACCGATGTCTCGACAATCTGTATATCCGCTTGTTGTTCATAGCGAGGCAGTATTTCGTTCAGCGTCAGCGTTAACTTGCTCGGATGACCGTCGAAAGTGAGATGGTTGATCAGAGCGATGATGCGCGGTTTGTGGGGTCCTGTGGCCATGATGGGTACGCCTTTCTTTGCATGGAGTAGGGGAATATTAGCGCGGATTAAGTTGTTTCAAAAGTGAAAAAATGTGTTTCAAGATTGCGCCAGAATAGAGGTGCGTTTTTTCTCTCCTTTTTTGTGTATTCCCTAAATCTATGATTTAACAGAATTTATTTTTTAGTCTCTTTATTGGCCCAGAGTTTGCTCAACGCAGTTTATGGAAACGTATCTACGAAAAGAGAGTATCTAATGGATGTTGCACAAAGTGGCCCAAGTTCACAGCATCGTATAGAGGGCGACCGTTGGGGGTGGCAGGAAAGTCTGGAGCGTTATTTATCTGGGGTTCTGCAGGGGAGCCATGTACAGATCACCAACATGGAGTTGCTCTCCGGGGGCGCCATCCAGGAAAACTGGTTGTTGTATGTACAGGTATGTGGTGGCTCCAAAGCCGGAGAGCACCGCTGGGTATTACGGACCGACTCCCTGTCTGTAGTGGATGTAAGTATGTCCAGGGCGGACGAGTATGCCGTACTTAAAACGGTCCATGAAGCAGGTGTCGATGTGCCTACACCCTTCTGGCTCTGCAGAGACCCGGGTGTTATTGGTCGCGAGTTTTTTGTCATGCAAGCGGTTGGTGGCACCGCTGCAGGCCATCGGTTGGTTAAAGATGATGCCCTTGTGCCTGACCGAGCCGCTCTATGTCGGGAACTTGGGCGCAATCTGGCGAAGCTGCATTCCATAAAGCCGCCTCAGCAGGCGCTTGGTTTCTTGCCCTCACCGACTGAAGATCCGGCTCAGGCAACCATTGAGCAATATCTGGGATTTCTGGATGAGTTGCCTTGGGCCTTTCCCGTTATCGAGTGGGGGTTGCGTTGGCTTCGCCTCAACAAGCCTGCTCCGGTTGAATCATGCCTTATTCACAGAGATTTTCGCACCGGTAACTTCATGGTGGATCAAGGTGCAGTGTCAGGCATCCTCGATTGGGAGTTCACCGCATGGGGAGACTGGCGTGAGGACCTGGGATGGTTGACCGCAAAATGCTGGCGGTTCGGCAGGAATGAGAACGTTGCGGGTGGTGTTGGCGCTCTGAGCGATGTAATGGCTGGGTACTCGGAAGTGTGTCCCCGAGAAATATCACCAGAAGAACTCCGATACTGGCAGGTTATGGCGCACGTCCGCTGGGCCATAGTGGCCGTCCAGCAGGCCGAACGGCACCTTTCCGGGAAACAGTATTCGCTGGAGCTTGCTCTCACCGGACGGCTGGTACCAGAGGTTGAATACAATATTCTAACATTGACTGGAGGTCATCCATGAATCGTCCAGATGCATGTGAGTTGCTTGAGGTGGCACGGGAAACTCTGCTGAAGGATGTCTTTCCCGCGGTACCGGAGAACCTGCGTTACGAGGTGCGCATGATCGCCAGTGCAATGGGGATCGCGGCTCGCGAAGCGAAAAGTGGAGTGAATGTCAGCCAGAATGAGGTGGCCGCCTATACAGATATCTTGTCAGACGCCTTAAGCGTTGATCCAGCATCGCTGGAGAGTTCCCGGCAGGCCATGAAAGAAGCGATCCGGGCAGGCTCTTTCGACGCTCCAGGACAAAAACAGGAGCAACTGCAGGCAGTTTTGCACAAGGCTGTGGTGAATGCGCTGGCTATCAGCAACCCTAAAGTTGTGCATCCGTCCAAGAGGGCAAGCTGATGTCCTCGACTCCGAATCGTTACCAAGGGTTAGGTCGTCGTCGCCTTTACCTAGTCCGGCACGGACACGTTAACTATTTCGATGCTACAGGTCATCCATTGGACCCAAGGTCTGTGCCGCTGTCCGCTGATGGTGAGGCTCAGGTGCAGGCGCTGAACCGCATACTGCAGGGCGTGACATTCGACAGAGCCTTCAGCTCAGACTATCCCAGGGCAATTCAGACCCTTGATATGGTTTTGGCAGGTCGATCAGATTCGTGTGCCACAGACTCAACCGCTGCCTTGCGAGAGATTCGGGCGGGGCGGCTCAGTAAGATGCCTCTGGAATCATACGACACAGAAGTGGCCGAAGCTTATCACTGGTCGCAACAGCCTGAAGCTGGATTTCTGAGAGGTGAGCGTTGGGATGATTTTGGCGCTCGGGTCCTTGAATGGTTCGGCACTCTGCTTGCGGACACGAGTTGGCAAAGCGCTGTGATCGCCAGCCATGATGCCGTCAACCGGGTTCTGATCTCGTGGCTGATGAGCGGGGACTTGTCATCGCTACCCTTTATCGAGCAGGACCATGCGTGCCTCAATATTGTGGATGTAGACCAGCCAAATGCTGATGGCTCAGTCAAAGCGTACCTGCGCCTCCTTAACCATACTCCATACAACCCTATTAAATCCGGTGAGCGCTCGACGGTTATGGAGCGGATAACTCAATCCATGTTGTCGATGTGACAACGGAGCCTGCTCACTTTGATCGGCTTAAAATAAATCCAATGATTGGGAAATAACGATGAATTTTGAATTAAGTGATGAGCTCAAAGCGTTGCACGCGAAGGTTCGCAGCTTTATCCGGGACGAGGTGATGCCTCTGGAATCCGATCCGCGCCAGACGCCACACGGTCCCACTGAAGAACTTCGAAATGATTTGGTGGCCCTTGCGCGTAAAAACGGACTGCTTACTTTGCATGCGTCACGGGAAATGGGCGGCGCCGAACTCTCTCATGTTGCGAAAGCTGTGATCTTCGAAGAGGCAGGATATTCGCCGCTCGGCCCCACAGCACTAAATGTTCATGCGCCGGATGAGGGCAACATCCACCTGATGGATGTGGTCGCTTCAGAGGCACAGAAAGAGCGCTGGCTACGACCATTGGTGGAAGGGAAAACCCGGTCTTGTTTTGCGATGACTGAACCTTCTCCGGGAGCAGGGTCGGACCCATCGATGCTTAACACGACGGCTGTCCGTGACGGCGATGATTATATTATCAATGGGAAGAAGTGGTTTATAACCGGTGCAGAGGGAGCCGCTTTTGCGATCATCATGGCGCGAACTGACGATGGTAACGCCACCATGTTTCTCACAGACACTGACAAGCCTGGTTTTAACGTTGACCGAATGATGGATGTGATGGACTCGTGCTTCACCGGCGGCCATGGCGTCGTGCGCTTTGAGAATCTTAGAGTGCCAGCTAGCGACATCCTTGGCGAAATTGGCAAGGGATTTCGGTACGCGCAAGTTCGTTTGGCCCCGGCAAGGTTGACCCATTGCATGCGTTGGTTGGGAGCAGCTCAGCGAGCCCATGATGAAGCCTGTCGATATGCGAGCACACGTGAATCGTTTGGGAAACGCTTGGGTGATCATCAAGGCGTAGGCTTCATGCTGGCCGATAACGAAATGGATATGTTGACTACGCGCCTGTCCATCATGCACTGCGCATGGGTACTAGACAAAGGCGAACGCGCAAACACCGAATCCAGTATGGCCAAGGTGATCAGTTCTGAAGGTATTTGGCGAGTAATTGACCGGAGTGTTCAGGTCCTCGGCGGGCAAGGGGTCTCCGGTGAAAACATCGTGGAGCGAATCTTTAAAGATGCCCGAGGCTTCCGCATTTACGACGGGCCGAACGAGGTTCACCGGATGAGTCTCGCAAGGAAAATTCTCGCCCGTCACACTGACAAATTGAAAGGTTAAACATGATAGATAGTCATCATCTCTTCGGCCTGGCCGGGAAACGTGTACTGGTTACGGGGGCCTCTAGCGGGCTTGGGCGCCACTTCGCTAAAACACTGGCAAAAGCCGGCGCTCAGGTTGTTGTGGGTGCGCGTCGGGTTGATCGCCTTCAGGAGCTGGTTGCGGATATCCGCAGTGAGGGTGGTGCTGCATTGGCATTGTCACTGGATGTCGCCTCACGGATGTCAGTTGTTGCCTGTCTTGACGAGCTATGCCGTCAGTATGGCGGGCTTGATGTTGTTGTGAACAACGCTGGTGTCAGCGATACAAAAGCAGCGCTGGAGTACACAGATGATGACTGGGACAGCATTGTGCAGACCAACCTCAAGGGTGCCTGGATCGTAGCTCAGGAAAGCGCCCGAAGAATGGCGCAGAGTGATGGTGGCAGTATTGTGAACGTTACCTCCATTCTGGCCACCCGTCTGGCAGGTGGGGTCGGGCCATACTGCGCAGCCAAGGCTGGTCTGGCTCATCTGACTCGCTCTTTGGCGTTGGAACTGGCGCGCCATAACGTTCGAGTCAACTCATTGGCGCCTGGTTATGTAATGACTGAAATCAACCAGGATTTTCTGGAAAGTGACGCGGGGGAACGGCTTAAGAAACGTATTCCTGCGAGAAAGTTCTGTCAGGTCCAGGATCTGGATGGTGCGCTTCTGCTTCTTGCTTCTGATGCGGGAAGAGCAATGACGGGTTCTGAAATTGTGGTTGATAACGGTCACGCTTGCTCGGGTTTGTAAAGCCCGACCAGAGCCTGCGTGATCAAATAAAGACAAAATTTTCTGGAATTATCCATTGGATAGTTGGGGAGGTGTAAAACAGCAAAATTAAACACATCGCATTCAGTGAACCGAGGATAAAAGCAAACCTCAGAAACAATAATCACAAGAACAAGAGGAAAGCCACCAATGAACGGCATCGCAGCAATAGAAGGTTCAGGGACGCAACGCGTCCTTGTGTTACACGGGTGGGCGCTGGACAGCAATGTCTGGCTCGATACCCGTGCGTTGGTCGACGATACACGTTTCACCTACGCCTACTTCGATTTCCCCGGGTATGGCTCCAATCGCTCAGTCCCCCCCGCCGAAGGAATGGAAGGAATGGCAGCGTCAGCGCTTGCTGCCGCAGATTCGCTGGGGTGGGATCACTTCAATATTCTCGGCCATTCAATGGGCGGGGCAGCGGCGTTGCGAGTGGCAACTCTTGCGCCGGACCGAGTCTCCGCCGTCGTAGCGCTGACTCCCGTATCTCCTCAGGGAACTCCGCTGGATGAGGCGACCTATGATTCTTTTAAATCAGCATGGGAAGATCCGGGCCCTGTATTAAAGGGTCTCGCACCTCACTTGACCACAGAACAATTGGACACCATCGTCGGAAACACGCGAGCGACGATGAATCAGTCTGTGTGGGAAGCTTATCTCGCGAACTGGACTAAGGCGGATTTTTTCAAAACGCTAAAAAACTGTTCTGCTCCTGTCTCTCTTGCTTACGGTGACAGTGATCCTTTCGTGACGGCTCAATACCTTTCAGACACTGCAGCTTTACTGCGTGAGGGTACGTTACTGGGTATTGATAAGGCTGGACATTACCCGATGATTGAAACCCCCCGGGAAACTGCACAGCTTTGGGAAAGTGCGTTTATTCAAGCTGCAAAAGGAGAGAGTAATGTTTGAGACAAGCAAGCCATATCGCGGTATGCCTGCGTCCGTATGGACACCTCCAACGCCGCAACTTATCCGTGGGGCTAGAATGCTGATTGTTGGTTATGAAGCCAATCCGGAGGCTCTCAAGGCAGTGCTTCCTGAAGGCTTAAAGCCTCATCCCAATAACATGGTCCAGATGAATATGTATGAAATCGAGGCCAGTAACACCAGTGGGTTTGGGGCTTTTTCTTTGACATATCTAACGGTTGAGATCGAGGGTCACGATAGCCTGGCGGCAGAGGGTACGCTCCCAATTCCGGGTCGATTTTTCGCATACTACTGGAATAGCTCTCCACGTGTCCTGGCATACGCACGCGAGGCGGCTGGAATTCCGGCTATGCACGGCGTAAGACGAGCCGAGACCGTCGACGGACGCCTTGTGTCTACGCTCGCGGTCGACGGTAAGGATGTCATCACTGCACGCGCAACCGTTACTGACACTCCGGCTGGTACTCTTGGGGGGCATCTCAACTATTATGCCCATCGTGAGTTTCCGCGCCCCGAAGGCGGCAGTGCAGCCATAAGTGAATTAATAGAACTTCCGCTCCCCTTTGTGGCTGATCTTTACGAAGCAAAAGTTGACGATATTTCGTTCAACTTCCCTAGCGGCCACCCGGCCGCCAGCTTGGCTCCCGTATCGCCTCTTAGTACACCATCGGTGCTCTATGGGGATGTCACATTCACTTATTCAATGGGAAGACAAGTCAAAAACTACCTCCAAGCATGAGGTAATTAAACACGCTTGGAGGATGACGTCTCTGAAGTAGCATGTGCAATCTCACGGAAGGAGGATTGCACGTGTATGAAGTGGAGGGGGCGTGTTTTACCGAACACCCGCGAGAAGGTTAAAGCGAGCCTGAATCGGGTTGCCAGCCCCTCGTCGTTGCAAGGCATGCATCAGGTTTGACTTACGCTAAGAGTCTCGGTGTCAGAGTCCAAAACCGACAAAAAAGGAATGACAAATGACTGAAATTATAAAAACAGTTGATATTCCCCATCTGGGCGGCTCGAAAGTTGGCTACAGGTTTGGTAAGTCGTACGATCCGTCGTTACCAACGCTTATCATGAACAATTCGTTCACGACGTCAGCGGAGTTATTCAGGCCACAATTTGCAGACCCAAAGCTGATGAAGGTGGCCAATCTTCTTGCCATTGAACCTTATGGCCATGGCAAAACCTATCCGAAATATCGACAATTCACGTATTGGGACAGCGCCATTGCGAATATTCAAGTGCTCGATGCCCTTGGTATCGCTGAAGCATTTGCTCTAGGGACGTCGCAGGGCGGTTGGATTGTGACGCAGACAGCGATGCTTGCTCCGGACCGGATCAAGGGGATCATTCCGCTCGGCACATCGATGGATAATGAGAGTCAGCTTAGCCGTAAGTTGGGTTGTTGGGACGGTATAGAATTTTGTACCCCCGCCATCGATGCTCTAGCAGAACCTGTTACTGATGACTGGACGGTACCGGAAGAATTCGTTGTGGGCGTTCTAGACGCGGGGCTGGGCGATACGGTGACCCCAGAGGATCGCGCATTCTGGCTTGATGAGTACCGACGGAACTACAAAGGGGATGCGGGGCGTGAACGCTTGCGTACAGCTTCCATTAATCTTCGTGACCGAGACAGTCTGCACGCACGCCTCGGCAGTGTCACCTGTCCTGTTCTCTGGATGCACGGTACCGCTGATACGGTGTACTCGGTCGCCAATGCTGAAGATGGGATTCGGCGATTTAGTCAGTCAGCAGACGCGCAGTTAAAAATCATTGATGGCGGTCAGCATTTCCTGAGCGCATCTGATCCGCAGCATATCAATCCTGCGACTGTGGAATTTATTAATAAGTGGCGGTAACCACTGAACGACTGAACCACTACAGAGGGTATATGAAAACAATAAATCTGCGTGCCCCGGGCGGGCTTGATGCATTAGAAGTGAGGGAATCCCCAGATCCCGGGCAACCCGGGCCTGGGCAGATACGGGTGGCAATTCATGCCACCTCTTTAAATTATCATGACTTGCTGGTCGCCAATGGCAGTATCCCGACGGAGGATGGGCGCCTTCTAATGTCTGACGGAGCGGGGGTTGTTGAAGCTGTAGGTGAGGGGGTTGCAGAGTTTGAGGTGGGAGATCATGTTGTTTCCGGATTTTTTCCGCAATGGCAGGATGGTCAAGCCTTTGATGGCGTGGGAAATTTCCGGGAAACCCCTGGCGACGGAATTGACGGCTTTGCTGCGGAGTACTCAGTCAGGGCGGCCACCAATTTCACTCGTGCCCCATCTGGCTGGAGTCATGCAGAAGCAGCGACAATCACCACGGCCGGTCTGACAGCATGGCGGGCGCTGATAACAGAAGGGAGCCTGAAGGCGGGGCAGAGCGTTTTGCTCCTTGGCACGGGCGGGGTTTCAATCGCTGCTTTGCAAATAGCCAAAGCGATGGGTGCCAAAGTTTTCATTACTTCATCCTCAGACGAAAAGTTAGAAAGAGCCCGTGCACTCGGAGCGGATTCCACTATCAACTACCGACGTTATCCCGACTGGGCTAACCAGGTTCTCGCCCAAACCCAAGGGCGAGGGGTTGATCATGTTGTTGAGGTGGGCGGTCCGGGCACGTTAAGTCAGTCTATACAGGCGGTTTGCGTCGGTGGGCATGTTGCTCTTATTGGTGTTTTAACCGGGCGCGAAGGCCAGGTGCCCACGGGATTACTCATGGCGAAGCAAGCCCGGCTTCAAGGCCTGGTTGTTGGAAATCGTCGCCAGCAGCAGGAGTACGTCGCGGCTCTCGAGCAAAACGAACTACGCCCAGTGATCTATCAAAGCTTTCGTTTCGAGCAATTGGCGGATGCTTTCCGGCTCCAGGAAAGTGGTGGTCACTTTGGTAAGATCGTTGCTGAGTGGTGACCATTAAGCGGGAAATGGTTCGTCTAAGTCGGCTTCTAACCCGTTACTGCGGAAGTCTCTAAAAAGAGGCTTAAATTTCCCACAGGATAGTGTCGGTCTGTCCGCCTGAATGTTCGCATTGCGACCTTTGCGGCCGGACCAGTGTAATCAGTAAGCAAGGTCAGGACGTCCCCGAAGGTGACCGTTCGGCTCCGGGGAGTAATGGCATCCAGAGTTTCCAATCCAGCCCGGACCCTTTAAAGAACAGTTCAAGGTGGAGCTCGGACAGGATTCTCAGCCCCACAGATCCACCCTGAATCTATTTAATGTTGAATGAGAGCCGGCTATACCTACAAGGTGTGATAGCCGGGCACTTGCGATTTATAGGTCCGATCTGAGCTGATTATTAACCAGCGCTACCCAGAAATCGATTCCTGTGGGGAGAATGTCATCGTTAAAATCGTAATGAGGATTATGCAACGCGGTGCCGCCACATTCGCCTTCCCCGTTACCGATTAAAATGTAACAACCAGCTACCTCACGCAACATGAATGAAAAATCTTCACTGATGGTATAGCGCTTGCAGTTACCATCCACGTTGGGTGCGCCAACTACCTTCTCAGCGGCAGCAACGGCATATTGAGTTTCATCCAAAGAGTTGATGGTCGATAAGTAGCTGTTGTTAAATTGATACTCGTACGAAACACCCGCCGATAGGCATTGACCGGCTACTACTCGCTCAATAGCTTTTTCGACTTTTCGCAATGTCGAATCGGTATAGCTGCGAGTGTCGCCAGAGATAGTGACCTCTGATGGAATCACATTTACCGTGCCATTCGTCTCAAAATTGGTTACAGAAATGACCGCCGTTTCATCAATGGCGCTCAAATTCCGTGACACAATGGTCTGCAACGCGGTGACAATCTGCGACCCAACCACAATAGGGTCGGTCCCCGTATGGGGCATGGCTGCATGGCCGCCAGTCGCTTTTACTACAATTTTGAAAGCGCTTTCACTCGCCATTAGTGCACCGGCGCGAGTGGCAAACTTCCCCGCCGGCACGCCAGGTAAATTATGCATGCCATAGACGGCGTCGATGTTCCAGCGGGTAAACAAACCATCGGCGATCATGGCTTTGGCACCGGTGCCACGCTCTTCATCGGGCTGAAAGATAAAATAAACGGTGCCATCAAAGCTTGGGTTGTTGGCCAGTTCGTACGCGGCACCCAGCAGCATTGCGGTATGCCCATCATGTCCACAGGCATGCATGACGCCATCGGTTTTAGACTTATAATCAAAACAATTTTGCTCATGGATGGCTAGGGCATCCATATCGGCACGAAGACCAATGGAGCGTTTGCTGGTTCCATTTTTTAATATGCCGACCACACCAGTGCCGCCGACATTACGGTGAACGGCTAAGCCAAACTCTTCGAGCTTATCCGCGACGAATTTGGAGGTATTGAATTCTTTGGTGCTCAGCTCGGGATGCTGATGAATATGACGGCGCCACTCGGCTACTTTCTGAACTACAGACATTACCTACTCCTACCTTTCATAGGAGGCCACGTCCGTTGTGACCTGTACATATCTCGGATGCTATTAGCTTCTATCAGCAGCCTCAGCACGCTTCTTGTTAAACTCATTTAGTTCTGCTTCGAGTTCTTCCAAAACTTTCGCCGGACGATCACCCATATTGTTCTTGAAGAAAGAACGAACAGTCTTTGCTTCGGCTTTAAAGCTTGCAATCTGGTCATCCGTTAGATTAACCACCTCCACATTTTCAGCGAGAGTTTCGCCAGCTTTCTCGTTAGCTTTCTTCTGCAACTCATAAGCATAATTATGCATTTCATCAATAGTTTCGCTGAGAATGTTTTGCAGGTCTTCAGGCAGCTTATTGAAGTACTGGTTGTTAATAAAAACGCCCTCCAGATACATAATGTGGTTAGACATGATCAGATAGTTCTGTACTTCATACCACTTCATGTCGACCAGCGCACCGAGTGGGTTTTCAGCACCAGAAATCATGTTCAGCTGCAAACCGCTATACACATCGGTGTAGGAAATAGGCGTTGGGTTGGCGTTATAGGCTTCGTAGTTTTTGACGATCAGCGGCGTATCCATGGTCCGGAATGCCATACCTTCAAAATCCGTTGGCTCTTGCACCTTTTCTTTGGTTAACCAGTTACTGCTACCTAGGGGCCAGAGATCCATCAGTTTCAGATTCTTCTCAGCGTAGATGGCAGGCAGTTCCTTATTGGCCACTTTACTTTGTGCCAGGAAGTCATAGGCCTCTTTCACATTCGTAGGGAGAAGGTAATGAAGTGCAAACACCTGACCTTCCGGGACAATTGTTGCGACATTTCCCGGGCTGACAATGGCCATTTGGGTTGCGCCCGTCAAAAGATGATCAATCAGATCGACACCAACACCCAATTGGCCCACCTGGAAAACCTCAAACTCAATACGTCCGTTGCTCTTTTCCTCAACCCGTCTGGCCAGTTCTTTGGCATAAAGGTCTGGAACCGTATCGGCGTACTCCTCGTGGGTTACTTTGAATGTGTAGACTTTGTCTTGACTACTTGCAGATTCGCCTCCATCAGACCCACAAGCCCACAACAGGGGCAGAGCCAGACCTAATGCAATCAGGGTTTTTATATTTTTCATAACGACTCATCCTTTTGTATTTGTAGAACTAGCTTGCGAAGCTTCCAAGAAACAAAGAGATTTCTGGGAAAGTTGAAATAATTACACACGCTAAGAGCAGCATAATTATGTATGGTCCCTGATTTTTGATCACCTTAAGATATGGTTGATCAAAAATGGCCGAACACGTGAAAATACTTGTGCCAAATGGTGGAGTCCCCGAGCCGATGGCCACTTGTAAAGTGATAATAATGCCCAGATGAACCAGATCAATTCCGGCTCCTGTCGCGATAGGTACAAAGATTGGGGTCAAAATCAGAATGACCACTACGGCTTCAACAAACATACAGCCGACAAAGAAAATTATATTAACGGTTAGAAGTATAGCGAAAACGGAAGGGTCAGTGCCTAACAAGCCTTCGGCAATTAATTGCGGCACTCTGGCATAAGAAATAATCCATGAAAATGCTGCACCAACCGCAACGAGAATAAAAACAACCGTAGTAATCATGCCCGTTGACAGCGCTATGGAGTGCAAGTCTTTTAGACTAACGCTCCGGTAAAAGCCGACTTCAACAATGAGTGCATATAGGACGGCAACTGCCGCTGCTTCCGTGGGGCTGAAAATCCCGGTATAGATGCCGCCCATGATGATGATCGGAAAACCAAAAGCCAACAGGCATTTTTTTGCTTTCTCGAAGCGCTCTACGAAGCTAGCCCTTTCATGCTTGGGTATCTTTTTTGCCTTTGCATAGAATGCGCTGTAAATCGCAAACATCGCAAGGATAACCGCGGCAGGACCCAGACCGGCAATAAACAGGTCACCGATTGAAGCGCCACTGGCGACACCATAAACGATCATCCCCAGGCTCGGCGGGATTAGGTAGGCAAGGTTACTGGAGTTGATGATCAGCGCCATAACTTCACTGTCGTCGTAGCCTGTTTTCAGCAGGCGTTCGCGCACCGGGCGACCCACGGCGACTACCGTGGCCTGAGTCGAACCAGAAATGGAGCCGAACAGTGCGCAGGTCAGTGAGGTGGTCGTCGCCATTCCGCCGGGTAGGTGGCCAACCAGACTCTCGACAAAGTCCAGAAGCCTTTTCGAGGTATGGCCTGCGCACATAATATCTGCCGCTAACATAAACATAGGTATAGCCATGAGTACGGGGCTTTGTATGCCCAACACCATTTGTTGAACAGCTGTAAAGGCTTCAACATTAGGCATAAATAAGACGATATAAAACAACGACGAGAACAGCATGGTCATCATCATGGGAAAGCCCATTAGCAGTAGGATGACCATCACGACAAGGAGACTAATTAACATCTTGTGAGCCCTCTGCCGCTTTCTCCGTACCTATGTATAGGTATGGTTCTTTGATATTCATGATTAAATTCATGAAATACTGAATAGCGCCTAAACCGAAGCCAATCGGTACAACTACAAGAACAATCCAGGCTGGCATTTCAAGGGCAGAAGTTACACGACCCAGCATTTTTGTATGGGCAATGTATTCATAAGATATAAAACACACGTACAAGTACGTAACGCAGGTAAGCGCAGAAATAAAAATGAGCAGACCTTTTTTTACTTTATAGGGCGCTGCATCGAATAAGGCAGTCATTCGGATATGGCGTCCCTTGCGAGCAGCATAACCAATACCACTGAAGGTCACGATCACGATGAGAATGCCGCCGATTTCATCGGCTGCAGGAATACTGGCAGAAAATACTTTTCTGGCGATGATATTGGAAACCAAAACAACGGCCATCAATATGACGCCGAACGAAAGTATCCATTCTGTCAGCATTGAGACAAAATCGTCAATTTTTCTCAGTTTATTCATGTGAACTCCGTTTGCTACTATTTATCAATTTCAGATATAGATAAATAGCAAGCGAGTTATTGTTTTAACGTGTCTGAAAGACATTACTGATCTAAAAGCTTTCCATAACCAGGGCACTGCGCCTTCCGTCCGACCAGATGCATGGCGTGCCAGAACAGTGCTGTCGTGGAGGTCACAATTGGAACACCAAATGCGTCCTCCATTTCCTGGATATGATCAAGCGCTCGGAGGTTGGTACACGACATAAAGACAACCTCAGCACCGGAGCCAGGCAATAATTTACCTAGGCCTTCAAGCATTGATTCTTTCGATATGGTGGTGATATCCGTGTCGTTCTCGATCCCCAAAGCCCCTAGCGCCGGGACATCAAAACCGGCTTCCAGCAGTTGCTGATACAGTGGGTAATTGACGCCCGTAGGGTACGGAGCAAACACCGCAATTTTTTGCGCCCCCAAGTGTTTGAAGGCGGCTTGCGCCGCAGCCCATGGGTTCGTCGCGGGGATGTCGCCTCTGTTCTTAGTCAGTAATTCGGCAACTCTTTCTTCGCCAATAACGATCGAAGCCGATGTGCAACCAAAGGCCATCACGTCCATGGGCAGGCCAATCGCGATCAGGCTAGTCGCCTCACTCACACCGGCGGTTATGGTATCCAGTGCCTCGGGGTTCATTTCACTGGTGGAAAAAACCCGGGAGCTAAAGACTGCCGCCTGAGTGCCGATGAGCTTAGCCCAATCCATTTCTAGGGAGTGGTCAGTGTTGAGCTGTACCAGGCCAATATGCACACGATCCAGGCGTCCTTCGGTCGTATAGGGGAGCGGTATTTCGAACTTCTTGAATTCATCTAGCGTCAGCATGTCACACCCCTAATTGTTAATGACGACCAGTTCGGGTTCAGCCCGCTGGCTCAGCCATTCGGCACCGTCTTCTGTAATTACGATATTTTCTTCATGAATCATGGACTTACCCGGGGCATAGACCATGCCCGGCTCGAGTGTCATGACCATACCGGGTTTCAGAACGGTATTATCGGTTGCGGTGTTGGAGGGGCGTTCCGTCAACTGGATACCCAGACCGTGGCCTAAACGGCCAACGTCATTACCTAGAGCGCCGTTGGCTTCCAGAACACGCCACATGGCGTAATACAGGTCTGTGGTAGTCGCACCGGGGCGCGCAGCTTCAAACCCTTTCGTGGTGGCTTCGTAAACAGCGCGGTAAGCTGCTTTGGTTTGCTCGGAAGCGTGCCCGAACGCCCAGTTGCGGTCGAAATCAGAGAAATAACCATCTCGGGCAGCGCCGGTGTCGATAATTAATACATCGCCGGCCTCGATCTGTCGGTCGGTGGGGCCCATGATGATGCTGTCATAGCCGTCCGGCCCGGAACCGGCAATGATGTACGGGCATTCGTCGGCTCCAGCCTGCAGCATGTCGATGCGAAACTGTTTGCAGATTTCTCGTTCGGTCATGCCGATCCGGGCATCGTCACGAATCTTGTCGAAGCCCAGGTTGGTAATCCGACAGATTTCCCGAATCTTTTCGATCTCTGCCTGAGACTTGATTTGTCGCAGCTCGTGAACTGCCAGAGAGGAATCGACAAACTCTTTGTTCACTAGAGACGTTAACGCCAGATAGTTATTCACGGGCATACGCAGGTACGATTCAATACCTAGAGTGGCACCCACTCGGCCATACCGGCTGGGCAGGGCGTTCAACACGCCGGCAACCAAACTGATGCCGTCGTCTTCCGGTTGGGGAGCCGGCCAGCTCCTGATGTCATCGACCCAGGTTTGCGCCATGCCGCTGGCACCGATCTCCGGTACGATCGCGATGGGTTTACCTTCTGCCGGGACCACTACAAACCAGGGGCGCGTTGGGCTCTGCCAGAACTGCGTCTGGAAGCCGGTGAAATAGCGAACATTCGGCTCAGTAGTGAAGAACATCGCATCCAGCTTCATTTCATGCATTATCTTCTGTGCACGGGCTGTTCTGCTTGCGAGCTCTGAGGTTTCAAAACCACGGTGTAGATAGTTAGACATAGTTAAATATCCGCTGGAGTGGTTGTTCATAAACAACCACAAGCTCTGCCAATAGTGCGTACTGATCTTCTTTCCACGATTTGGAATGCTTCGATCAGATCGATGCATCCCAAACAATCTGTCTATACCTAACAGGATTGGTATCGCCTTCCGTGCTAAAGACCAAGACCACCGACTCTTCATCTAAGTCCAACTCTTTGCGCAACTCTTCTGAAGAGCCGTCTTTGCATAATTCGTAGAGTAGGCCTAACGAGATGGCGCCCGATTCACCGCTGGTTACGCGAGGGTCTCCCGGCAAAGGGTTGCCAAGAACACGCATACCCGTTGCTGTCACGCTGTCATCAACGGAAGAAAAGAACTTGCTACAGTCTTTTAAAATTGGCCAAGTGACTGAGCTGGGCTCACCGCAAGCAAGGCCCGCCATAACGGTGTCGAGTTCGCCTGTGACATTGACCATCTCACCGTTGAGGCTGGTACCTGAACGGAATACGCAGTCTGCTGCAGTGGGTTCAGCAATAATGGTGGTGAAGTTATTGGGGTCCAGTTTGTCCGCCAAATAGCCAAGCACCCCCCCCGCCATTGAGCCAACGCCGGCTTGTAAGATCACATGGCTTGGCACCTGGTTCGAAGCTAAGGCTTGTTCAACAGCTTCATCGGCCATGGTCATATAGCCTTGCGCGATCCAGGTCGGGATTTTTTCATAACCTTCCCAGGCTGTGTCCTGAACCAGCATCCAGGCATTGCTTTCAGCCTGCTGACTGGCCAGACGCACCGTATCGTCGTAGTTCACGTCGGTGATAATGCATTTGGCCCCCAGTCCGCGGATACGCTCTGCGCTCACTTCTGAGGATCCTTTAGGCATATACACGACTGCCTTCTGCCCCATTTCTCGTGCCGCCCAAGCGACTCCAGTTCCATGGTTGCCCGCTGTCGCGGTAGCAAATACCATTGGCTTGTCGAGCTTGGCAGCGACTGTTTTTAAGTCAATCTCATGAATGTCCACATTCAAATATTCCGCCAATAATTTGCCCAGCGCATAGGAGCCTCCCAGCACCTTAAAAGCATTTAGCCCGAACCGGTGTGATTCATCTTTCACAAGGATGGTTTTCACTCCAAGTAGTTCAGCCAGTTTTGGCATGGCGACGAGCGGAGTGGGGGTGTAACCGTCAATTTGACGGTGAAAAGCCCGTACTTGCTGAACGGTTTCTGCATTGAACAGCGGTGACTTTTGACCTGTAAAAAATTTGTTTTTGGATAGTTTCAGCATATTAATCACTCAAAGAGATCAGGGGTCAGCAAGGCAGCCGAAAAGTACGGATTAATCAATTACTGCTTAAAGGCAACAGCTTCAACTTCGACCAGTGCACCTTTTGGTAATCCTGCGGCTGCAAAGCAGGCACGAGCAGGCGCTCCCTCGGTACCAAAAAACTCTGCGTAAACTTCATTAAAGGCCGCAAAGTTTTCCATGTCTGAGAGCAAGCAAGTGGTTTTTAAAACGGACCCTAGAGAAGCACCGCTCTCTTTGAGCACCGCTTGCAAATTGGTCATCACCTGACGGGTCTGTTCTTTAATGCCACCATCGACAAAAACCATGGTGTTAGGGTCTAGGGGGATTTGCCCCGAAACAAAAACCAGATCATTGAATGCTGTGCCCTGAGAATAGGGACCGATGGCGGCAGGTGCAGCTTCTGTGTGGATTACTTTTTTCATTTTTACTCTCTTCGGTTGGTGGTCAGGATTTAAATTCACGGATGTACTTGTAGATAGCATGCCGGGTGACTTCCAGATGTTCTGCTACCTGGGCTGTCGCTTCTTTTAGTTCAAATATTCCATTATCAAACAGGATTTTAGCGATAGCCTTGTTTCTCCCTCGCAGATTGATCGCCGAATCGTTGTCTACTTGCGAAATAGCATCGATGATCGATTGATCGATGGTGTCCGTCACCGATTCACTGAAGTTCTCATGAATATTCCCGTGCGCATTAGCCATGTCCGGAATGAGCGTTTTCAGAATTTCCGGGAAAGGCTTGGATAAATTCATATTGATGCAAAACAAGCCAATAGGCTGTCCATGTTCACCGGCCAAGACGCAGGTTGTGGACTTAATCATGGCGCCATTTTTATCGTTATGAAAAAAACTCCTGGGCGCCACTTCCCCTGTTTTCTTGAACCGACTGAGCATTTTTAGACCTAGATCGGTAATCGGCGAATTCACTTGGCGGCCGGTGTTGTGGCCATTAACAATTTTGACAACAGAGGTCTCGAGGCTGTCTAGCGAATGAATAACAACTTCACAGTGAGGGCCGATGAAGTCAGCGATCGTGTCGGCAAGCCGGAAATAGCTCGCCAGAAATTCCCGATCTCTATCGGTAACCTTTTCCTCAGGCGTTGAACATACGATTTCGTTCATGTCAGTCCATTATTGTTAACTATGAATGTCGGCTTTAGAGTGTCCTCGAATCCAAAACCCACTCTACAATCAAGTTTATGTAACTATATGATCACAGTGTTGGCGGATTATCAATATCTCAGTCACATAAATTTAACTCTCCTGGAGGCTCAGGCTAGTACAGGTCACTGAATTCAAGATCACTATAGTTAACTGTAAGACCAATGTCGTATAACTGGCCTCTATTTCTGGGGAGAGAAGGGGGGGCGTAACTACGGGGATTCCTAAAAGAGGTTCGCTTGAGTCTACTCGGCGATTAACGGGAGGTTTTGATGATGAGCTTAGCTTTCCGCCCAAAGACAGTATTAGAAACGCATGCCACAGAACGTTGTTTTAAATCGCCCCGCAGCACACGAGCAAAGCTATTTAGTTGCCAGAAATGCATCAACAGCTTCAACGTCACGGGCTTCGGCATAAAGCCCTTGCTTGGTTCGGCGCCATAAAATGTCGTCGGAAGTGATGGCCCACTCGTTTTGCACCAAATAGTCTATCTCGCGCTCGTAGAGCGTTCCCAGGAAGTGTTGACCAAGATCCTCGATGCACGAGCAGTCTTTAAGGATGGTACGGGATAGAGTGCCGTATGTTCTCGCATATCGACGGGCGATAGGGCTAGGTAGCCATGGATACTCTCGTTTAAGGGAGCTTATCAGGTTGGCCTGATTGTCGAAATCGCCTCCAGGCAGTGCGGCTGTCTTGGTCCAGCGTTTGCCGGCGTTTTCAAAGAAGTTGCAAAGCCTATCGGTGGCCGCTTCGGCCAATTTTCGGTAAGTGGTGATCTTGCCACCGAATACCGAGATCAGGGGTGCCTGGCCTTTTTCTGCGCTCACCTCAAAGGTGTAATCCCGCGACGCTTTCTGGGCATTCTCTTCTTCGCCGTCCATCAACGGGCGCACGCCAGAATAAGACCAGATAACGTCTGTAGGTTGTAGCTGTCGCTTGAAGTGATCGTTTACGACCCCCAACAAATAGCTCGTTTCCTCCGGTGAAATTTTCGCTTTCGACGGGTCGCCTTCGTATTCAACGTCAGTGGTGCCAATCAGGGAGAAGTTATCTTCATAGGGAATCACAAAGACTATACGCTCGTCTTCGTTTTGGAGGATGTAGGCCTCTTCTTCCTGATTCAGTCTGGGCACCACAATGTGGCTACCTTTCACCATACGAATCATCTTGGGTGCTTTCATCGAAAGCGCTTCACCGAATAAAGAGCTTACCCAAGGACCCGAGGCATTTACGATCGCTTTTGCGGTGACTGTTTGTTCGTGGTTTGTACGAGTATTTTGAAGTGTTACCTGCCACTCATGGGTCCCACGCTTTGCGTTGACGCACTTGGTGCGGGTCATGATTGTGGCTCCGGCCTGTTCCGCTTTTTTGGCGGTCAGTACAACCAATCTAGCATCGTCCACCCAGCCGTCAGAATATTCAAAGCCGCGCGTCATTTCAGGTTTCAGCGGTCCGGAGCCATCAAAGCGGATGGAGCGAGAGCCAGGAAGTATTTCGCGCTTGGCCAAGTGATCATAAAGAAAAAGCCCCGTTCGAATCATCCAGGCCGGGCGCAGATGGGAACGGTGGGGCAGGCGGAAGCGCATTGGGTGCATGATGTGCGGTGAATTGCGCAGTAATGACTCCCGTTCGGCCAGCGCCTTCTGCACCAGCCGGAATTCGTAATGCTCCAAATAGCGAAGCCCGCCGTGAATCAGTTTGCTGCTATTTGACGACGTAGCTGATGCCAGATCGTTCATTTCGCACAGCAGAACGTTTAAGCCGCGGCCTGCGGCATCCATAGCGATACCTGTGCCATTAATGCCGCCACCGACGACAACGACATCAAAGTGGGGGTGTTCTGCTGACATGTCTGATGCTCTCCCGACGCCTTAGTAGTTTCGTTTCGCTATTATGCGAAAGTATAAGATGTTCGTAAAGGAAAATCAGAAAGCAAACGAACGTGATTGGATGGCGATTGTGTTTCGAGATCGAAAAGCCGATTCGTTTAGACTAAATGCAGCGTTACGTTGTGCTCTGTGAGCATTTTTGCAATTTCTTTGGGTGGTTGTTCGTCCGTAAAAACATGGTCAGCTTGAGTGATGCTGCCAAGCCGTACCATAGCGTTCCGGCCGAACTTGGAATGGTCTGCGGCAAGCAGGGTCTGGCTGGAATTGGCCATGATGGCCTGAGCGACTCGAACTTCGCGGTAATCGAAGTCCAATAGCGACCCATCGTTGTGAATGCCGCTGATCCCGATTACGCCGAAGTCCATCTTGAATTGGTTGATGAAGTCTCGGGTGGCTTCGCCAACAATACCGCCGTCCCGACTCCGAACTTCGCCGCCGGCGATAATAACTCGGAAGTCTTCTTTGGCGGAAAGGATGGAGGCTACATGGAGATTATTGGTAACCACCTGCAAACCGTTTTTTGCTAACAGCGCTTTAGCGATAGTTTCCGTGGTCGTACCGATATTGATGAACAGTGAGGAATTGTCTGGAATGAGCTTCACCATAGCTTCTGCGATTCGTTCTTTTGCCTCAAGATCCATAATCTTCCGGGCTTGGTAGGCGGTATTCTCAGTGCTCGAGTCGATGCCTGCACCACCGTGGTGGCGGCGCAATTTTTTATGTTTGGCCAGCTCGTTTAAATCCCGGCGGATGGTCTGCGGCGTAACCTGAAACTGTTCGACCAATTGATCGGTGGTGACGAAACCGTTTTCCTGGATCAGCTCCAGAATGAGTTCCTGTCGATGCCGCTGTGCCATTCAATCTCCTCCGAAACTGCCTGTTTTTTGTTCGATTTCGCGTGAAAACGAACATTTTCGGAAAGTTTAGTTGTTTTAGAGAGTTTCTGCAGCTGTCGAGGTGGGTTGGATGGCAAATTGACTGCTATATAAGGGGAGGTGAAGCAAAATTCTTGGTATTTCTTTTTCAAAAAAGCAAAAATGCGAACAAAAATGAAGCCGAGGCCGATAACGCATGAGTCAGTATCTACTTTCGATTGATCAAGGAACCACCAGCTCCCGGGCCATTCTCTTTGATCTGAAAGGCAATATACACGCAGTTCGACAAGAGGAATTTCCTCAGCACTTTCCGGATAGCGGTTGGGTTGAGCACGACCCGGAGGATCTTTGGTCAACGGTTCAGCGCACCTGCGATGCGGTGATGGCAGAAGAATTTGACGCCGATGACGAAGTGATTGGGGTGGGCATCACCAATCAGCGTGAAACAACCATCATCTGGGATCGAAAAACCGGAAAACCGGTGTATAACGCCATTGTCTGGCAGGACAGGCGTACTGCAGATTACTGTAAATCGCTAAAGCTGAGTAGCCACGAACCTTGGGTGCACGGCAAAACCGGCCTTTTGATTGACCCCTATTTCTCGGCCACGAAAATTCGCTGGATTCTTGAGAACGTTTCGGGGGTCAAGGAACGCGCAGAGCGGGGTGAATTGGCCTTTGGTACGGTAGACACCTTCATCCTTTGGCGCCTGACAGGTGGCCGTGTACACCGAACCGATGCCACAAACGCCAGCAGAACCCTGTTGTTTAACATCCATACGCAACAGTGGGATAGCGATCTTCTGGAGATGTTCGACATCCCTGCATCTTTGCTTCCAGAAGTGATGGATTCATCCGATGATTTCGGAGAAATCACGGAGGGCGGTGCGCTCAATGGAAGCTCTGTTTACGGCATCGCTGGTGATCAGCAAGCGGCGCTATTTGGACAAACCTGCTTTGAGGTCGGGATGGCGAAGAGCACCTACGGTACAGGCTGCTTCTTGATGCTTAACACCGGTGATAAAGCGCTTCGTTCCGAACACCGCTTGCTCACAACTGTGGCATATCGTTTAAATGGCGAAACAACCTATGCGCTCGAAGGCAGCATCTTTATTGCCGGAGCCGCGATTCAGTGGTTGCGGGATGGCCTGCAACTCATTAATAACGCCTGCGACACTGAACCCTTGGCCCAAGGAACGCCTGTCGATCACGGCGTGTATCTGGTACCTGCGTTTACCGGACTCGGTGCTCCCTACTGGGATCCGGATGCCCGAGGGGCTATCTTTGGTTTAACGCGGGATACCGGAATCAAAGAGATTGTGACCGCAGGGCTGCAATCTGTGTGCTACCAAACGAAAGATTTACAGAAAGCGATGGAAAAGGACGGTATTCGTCCGACCACACTGCGAGTAGACGGCGGCATGGTTGCGAACAGCTGGGTGCTGCAGTTCCTGGCTGACATTCTGGGGGCAACCGTAGACCGTCCGTCGCTGGTGGAAACGACAGCCTTGGGGGTGGCGTATCTGGCGGGGTTAAAAGCCGGTGTTTATCAATCGCTGGACGAATTATCGGATTTGTGGCGCTGCGATCGCAGGTTTGAGCCTGTGATGACGAAAGAGCATCGCGACCGATTGTACGAGGGCTGGATCAATGCGGTGCAAAAGCTATAAGCAGGCTTGGGCTTAGCTAACGTAAGCCCAAGCTGTATTACAGCTTGCATTGGATGACAGTGCTCGGACACGTTTTCACAAAAACAACAAGGAAGACACATGTCCTTAACGCTCGAGAACATTTCCCGAATCGTCGACGGTGTCGATTATATTCGGAATGCCAACCTGACGTTTGAGGCTGGCTCGTTCAATGTTTTATTGGGGCGGACGCTCGCAGGTAAAACCTCGCTGATGCGTTTGATGGCGGGGCTGGACAAGCCGACCCAAGGCCGCTTGATCTACAACGGCAACGATGTAACCCATCAGAGCGTCCAGCGCCGCAACATTTCGATGATCTATCAGCAGTTCATCAATTACCCGAATCTTTCTGTCTACGAAAATATTGCTTCACCGCTGCGCCTGGCGAAGATGCGGGAAACGGAGATTGATCGGCGAGTCAAGGAAACAGCGGCAATGCTGCGCATCGAACCGCTTTTAAAACGGTTTCCCCTCGAACTCTCCGGAGGTCAACAGCAACGTACGGCCATGGCGAGAGCCTTGGTGAAAGACGCGACTCTGGTGCTTTTCGATGAACCTCTGGTGAATCTCGACTACAAGTTGCGTGAAGAGCTGAGGGCCGAATTGCGGGACTTGTTCCGCGAGCGTCAGTGCATTGCCGTCTACGCCACAACGGAGGCCAACGAAGCTCTCGCTCTGGGAGGCACGACCACACTGCTTCACGAAGGTCGTGTGGTTCAGAATGGCCCTGTGATGGAGGTGTATCGCAAGCCCGTCAATACCTTGGCGGCTCAGCTGTTCAGCGAGCCACCGATGAACCTGATTCGAGGCCGTGTTTCAGATACGGAACTGTCGTTTGATGAAGACACCCGCCACGCGCTGACCCAAGAGCTGGCCGATTTGAAACCGGGCGAGTACTGGTTTGGAATCCGCCCCAGCCATATTGCCCTGACACCTGCCAACGATGACGACCTTGAGATCCCCATGGAAGTGGCGCTGAGTGAAATTAGCGGCTCGGAAACCTTTATGCATGTCGAGAGCCGCCATTTCGAGATGGTCACTCAATCGATGGGCGTGCATCAATATCACACAGGCGCACCCATTCGTGTGTACCTGCCGGTCAATAAGCTGTTTGTGTTCGATACCCACGAACAGCTCGTACACACGCCGTCGCAGCGTTCGGGGAGGGGAGTGTAATGGCTGAGATTCACCTGAAGTCCCTGGCTCACAGCTACAGTAAATCGCCATCAGGCCCCGAAGATTACGCGATCCGTCAGCTAGACCACGTTTGGCACAAAGGTGGGGCTTATGCGCTCCTTGGGCCGTCCGGGTGCGGTAAGAGCACCATGCTCAATATTATCTCGGGATTGGTGCAGCCATCGGAAGGCGAAGTATTGTTCGATGGCAAGCGGGTTAATGCGCTTTCGCCTCGGGACCGGAATATCGCACAGGTTTTCCAGTTTCCGGTGATTTACGATTCGATGACCGTCTACCAAAATCTGGCGTTTCCGCTGAAGAACAACAAGGTTCCCGCGGAACGTATCAAGGTGCGTGTGCAGGAGATCGCCGAAGTACTGGAGATCGAAGACAAACTGCATAAAAAAGCCAAAAATCTCACTGCTGACGAAAAACAGAAAGTGTCCATGGGGCGTGGTTTGGTAAGGGAGGATGTGTCTGCCATCTTGTTTGATGAACCACTCACCGTTATCGACCCGCAGCTTAAGTGGAAGTTGCGCCGCAAGCTCAAGCAAATCCACGAACAGTTCGATATCACCATGGTTTATGTAACCCACGATCAGCTAGAGGCGTCCACCTTTGCCGACAAGATCGCGGTTATGTACGACGGCCAGATCGTACAGTTCGGCACCCCGACCGAGTTGTTCGAGCAACCCAATCACACCTTCGTTGGTTACTTTATCGGCAGCCCGGGGATGAATCTGATCGACGTTGAACGGTGTGCTTCGGGTGTTCGTTTTGGGTCCACCGACGTAGCCTTAGATGGATGGCGGCTTGAGCAATTAAATCGTCTCGAATCAACCAATGTAAAGATCGGGATTCGACCTGAATTCATACAGTTAAGTCATGAAAATGAAGTTAATTCTTATGAATCCAAGGTGTTGGATATGGAAGACCTGGGCACCTACAAAATCATCGATGTGGACCTGGATTCACAGACGTTGAAGGTGCGGGTCGATGAGGATTTTCACGCGGAGATTGGCAGTCGCGTTCACCTTACTCTGCCGCCTGAATGGACCATGTTATACGTCGATGAATTCCTGATGCAGGAGCAACCATGATGGATAAGATCCCGAACAATCGAGCTTGGTGGCTGGTGTTGCCGGTGTTCTTGTTGGTAGCGTTTTCAGCACTAATACCGCTGATGACCGTGGTCAACTATTCAGTTCAGGACATCTTCGGGCCGGGGCAGGCGTACTTTGTGGGTACGGAATGGTTCAAAGAAGTCCTCACCGATGAGCGCCTTCAGGATTCGTTGCTGCGCCAGTTCTTGTTCTCGGGCGCCGTACTTTTGATCCAGATCCCGCTGGGAATCGGGGTGGCGTTGATGATGCCGAAGTCTGGTATCAAAGGGTCCTTGTGTTTGATTCTGGTGGCCATCCCGCTGCTGATTCCCTGGAATGTGGTTGGCACGATCTGGCAGATTTTCGCGCGCGGTGATATTGGTTTGTTCGGGTGGGGTATTAATCAGTTGGGCGTGGACTACAACTACACAGGCAGCACTGTCGATGCTTGGCTAACGGTCTTATTGATGGATGTCTGGCACTGGACCCCCTTAGTCGCGTTGCTGTGCTATTCCGGCTTGCGCGCGATTCCGGAAGCCTTTTATCAAGCAGCGGAAATCGACCGGGCGTCCAAGTGGGCGGTATTCCGGTACATTCAGCTCCCACGGCTCAAAAGTGTGCTGATCATTGCTGTGCTTTTGCGTTTTATGGACAGCTTCATGATTTACACCGAGCCCTTCGTTCTGACCGGCGGCGGTCCGGGAAGCTCGACAACGTTCCTGAGCCAAACCCTGACAACCATGGCGATAGGGCAGTTTGATCTGGGGCGTGCGGCGGCATTCTCTCTGATTTATTTCCTGATTGTTCTGTTGATTTCGTGGTTGTTCTTCACCGCGATCACTCACGCCGACAAAGAACAATAAGGAGAGTGTGATGACACAAGCTCGCTCGAAAAATGTCGGGATTACAGTGTTTATTGTTTTGTTGCTTACCCCCGTGTATTGGCTGTTGAACATGTCGTTCAAAACCAATCAGGAAATCTTAGGGGGTCTGACCATGTGGCCGGAAAACTTCACCCTTGAGAATTATGTGGTAATTTTCACCGACCCGAGTTGGTACAACGGCTACCTGAACTCTATGGCTTACGTGGCCATCAACGTCATTATTACCTTGTTGGTCGCTTTACCTGCAGCCTATGCGTTCAGCCGGTACAAGTTCCTGGGCGACAAGCACCTGTTCTTCTGGCTGCTCAGTAATCGAATGGCGCCGCCCGCGGTGTTCTTGCTGCCGTTCTTTCAACTGTATTCATCGATTGGTCTGTTCGATACCCATATTGCGGTTGCCTTGGCGCACTGTTTGTTCAACGTGCCTCTCGCGGTATGGATACTCGAAGGATTTATGAAAGGGGTGCCTCGGGAATACGATGAAATGGCTTACATCGACGGTTACAGCTTTCCAAAATTCTTCGTGAAGGTGTTTTTACCGATGATTCGCTCGGGTATCGGTGTAACGGCGTTCTTCGCGTTTATGTTTTCTTGGGTTGAATTGTTGTTGGCGAGAACGTTGACCTCAGTCGATGCTCAGCCCATTGGTGCCATCATGACAAGAACCATCGGGGCCAGCGGTATTGATTGGGGCGTTCTGGCCGCTGCGGGCGTGTTGACCATTATCCCGGGTCTGTTGGTGATCTGGTTTGTTCGGAATCACGTGGCTAAAGGCTTCGCGCTAGGGCGCGTTTAAGGAGAAGAACAATGATCGCTTGGATGAACTGGACACCCAGTGTCGCCATTTTCTTCGCAGTTATTGCCGCGTTACTAGCGGTTATGACGGTTTACGAGCTTGTCTCCCCATGCACCGAGCGCAAGGGTTTCCTGCCGATTGAAACAACTCGCGGTGATCGGCTTTTCATTGGGCTGCTATCCGCGGCTTATATTCATCTGGCGTTTCTGGCGGTCAGTAACGTCAGTCTATGGATTGCGTTGGTCGTTTCGGTCCTGTGGGCATTGGTGCTGTTGCGTTGGGGCTAAGCGCGGGTTGATGATATTTGTAAAAGGTTCGTTTGCGAACTAGCTTGTAATCAGTGTTTGAAAACGACCATTCAGCTTTTACGAACACGGTTTTCATGGAGTCACTGAAATGTAACGAACCCCCCGAGTGCGGTTTGTGACGCTCTCTCAATAACAACAGTAAATGAGGTCGGATATGTCCAAGAATAAAAAACATCCCGGGGCCCTGATACTCAGCGCAGCTATTGCGGCGGCGACGATGGGTTTAAGCCTACAAGCCTACGCTGATCAGTATTCGGATGCCGCTGAAAAGTGGGTGGCGAATGAGTTCAATCGATCGACCCTGACTAAAGAGCAACAGTTGGAAGAGCTGGCCTGGTTCACTAAAGCTGCGAAAGACTTCCGGGGTATGGAAATCAACGTGGTCTCTGAAACCATCGCCACGCATGAGTACGAATCAAACGTTTTAGCCAAAGCGTTCTCTGAGATCACCGGTATCAAGCTAAGCCATACATTGATTCAGGAAGGCGACGTTATTGAGAAACTGCAGACCCAAATGCAGTCCGGTCGGAATATTTACGACGGCTATGTAAACGACTCGGACCTCATCGGTACCCACGTTCGCTACGGCAAGGTAGTCGCGGTCGAAGACATCATGAATGGTCCCGGTAAAGATCTGACGTTGCCAACGCTCGATCTTGATGACTTTATTGGGCTGGATTTCACGACTGGACCTGATGGCAAGCTGTATCAGCTCCCTAGCCAACAATTTGCCAACCTGTATTGGTTCCGAGCGGACTGGTTCGAAAGAGATGATTTGAAGAAGCAATTCAAGGATCGCTACGGTTACGAGCTAGGGGTTCCCATCAACTGGTCTGCGTATGAAGACATTGCCGAGTTCTTCACTGTTCATGTGAAGGAGATCGACGGTGAGAAAGTATACGGGCACATGGATTACGGAAAGAAAGACCCGTCTCTCGGTTGGCGATTTACCGATGCCTGGTTCTCTATGGCCGGAGCTGGCGATAAGGGATTGCCTAACGGGCTGCCTGTAGACGAGTGGGGCATTCGAGTTGAAGGATGCCACCCGGTAGGCTCGAATGTCTCGCGTGGCGGTGCCACAAACGGCCCAGCTGCGGTTTATGCGACAACCAAATACGTAGAGTGGATGGAGAAATACGCGCCGCCTGAAGCGACCGGGATGACGTTTTCTGAATCCGGCCCGGTGCCGGCCCAAGGCAATATCGCACAGCAGGTGTTTTGGTACACCGCATTTACGGCGAGCATGATCGAAGATGGTCTGCCGGTGGTGAATGACGATGGAACGCCCAAATGGCGCATGGCTCCTTCGCCGCGTGGCCCATACTGGGAAGAGGGCATGAAACTGGGTTATCAGGACGTGGGATCGTGGACGTTCCTCAACTCTACACCCGAAAAGCGCCGTTTGGCGGCGTGGCTCTACGCCCAGTTCACGGTAGCAAAGACCGTGTCGCTAGAAAAAACCATCGCTGGACTGACGCCCATTCGTGACTCCGACATCAACTCGGACTACATGACAGAAATGGCGCCGAAACTCGGCGGACTGGTTGAGTTCTACCGCAGCCCGGCGCGTGTGCAGTGGACTCCGACCGGTACCAACGTGCCAGACTATCCGAAATTGGCGCAGCTTTGGTGGCAGTACATTGCTCAGGCGGCTAGTGGAGAAGCAACACCCCAAGACGCATTGAATGGACTGGCCGATGCACAGGACCGTGTGATGGAGCGTCTGGAGCGGGCTAATGTCATGCCAAACTGTGGCCCCAAATTGAACAAACCTCGGGACCCTCAGTACTGGCTGGATCAGCCAGGTGCACCCAAGCCGAAGTTGGAAGACGAAAAAGCTCAGGGTAAAACTGTACCGTATAAGGAACTGTTGAAAACCTGGGAGGATGCTCGCAAAAGCTAAACTCCGACCGGATCTGCCCGCTTAGCAAAGCTGGGCAGATCCCCCCCCATTCTTTAGCCCGGTCCGTCTATCCTCGTATTGCTTTCGTTTCGCTGGTTGGAGACCATAACGTAGCACTAATGAGTGAGGTGATTTATGACGCACAACGAAAAGTTTACCGAGCAGGATAATCGAAAAAATCGTCGATTTTCGGTATCCGCTAATCGTGGCAATGCCAATCACCGAATTCGCTATGTCGAATCGGGCGGGGCGGCCGTTGATACGGAAGAATGTACGTTTTGCCAGGCTTTGCCCGATGCAGAACATAAAGGGGAAGTAGCGAAGACTGAAATCGCCAGAGGCCACCACTCCGGCTGAGTATGGTGGCCTTGGGATCCCAGCACTTAAAGGCTTAAAGGTCGGTTCGGCCAGGGAAAGTGGCCTGTTTTCGCGCTTCTGCGCATTTTGCCCGGGCTTCCAATTGCTCGCTGTCATTGGAAGGCGCGGCCCAGCCTTTGATGTTCTCTTCAACAAGCTCTACAAGAGCGTCGATGTGTCCAGGTGTAGCGTTCAGGCACGGTATGTAGGCAAACGCTTCACCGCCCGCTTCCATAAAGTACTCCCGATTTTCCTCATCGATTTCCTCAACGGTCTCCAAACAGTCCGCTGAGAAGCCGGGGCAGAAAACATCGATGGATTTTACGCCGCTATCGGGAAGCGATTTCAGGGTTTCATCGGTGTACGGCTGCAACCATTCCTCGCGCCCAAAACGCGATTGGAAGGTAGTAAGGTACTCGTCTTCTTTTAGCCCTAACCGTTCCGCCAGCAAGCGTGAGGTTTTATGGCACTCGCAGTGATACGGGTCGCCATTGAGCAAATACTTCAGTGGTATTCCGTGATATGACAGGATCAGCTTTTGCTTGCGTCCGTGTTCGGCCCAGTGTGCTTCGATGTGTTGAGCCATTGCCTCGATGTAGGCCGGAAAGTCATGATAATGAGATACAAAACGAAAGTCTGGAAGCCAGCGGCGCCCCATGAAATCTTTGGCAATCGCGTCGAAGGTTGAAGCCGATGTCGATGCTGAATATTGCGGGTACAGCGGAAGCACCAAAAGCTTGTTTACGCCCTGTTGTTGCATTTCGTCCAGCACGCGCTGGATGGACGGGTTGCCGTAGCGCATGGCGAAGCCCACCACCACATTGTTGCCGTACCGAGCTTGCAAGGCTTCACGGATACCTTCGGCTTGCTTGGCGGTGTGTACCAATAGCGGAGACCCTTCGGACGTCCAAACACCGGCATAGGCTTTCGCACTTCGTCTTGGGCGAATGCGAAGGATGACGCCATGGAGTATTAGCCACCAGAGTGGGCGTGCCACTTCAACAACCCGTGGGTCCCATAAAAACTCAGCCAGATACCTTCTTAACGCTGATGGAGTGGGGGCATCGGGTGTACCTAAATTGGTGACGAGAACGCCCAGGCGTTCGGCCTGGTTATGGCTGAAATTTTCAGTCCCTTTGTATGGCATTGAAACTTTCCGATTGTGGGGTGTTAACTTTGGTTGTTCTGTTGCTGCGTATGCATACGGCCAATGAGACCAGTGAGATCATAACCGGCTTGGTAGGCTTTCGAGAGCAGATCCTGTGGGTCCTGTTCCCGAGCTGAACTGAGCGCCCATAACACGGCGCTGCGTGTGCCAGACCGACAAAAGGCCAAAGCAGGCTTTTCCGCTTCCTTGAATAAAGGGGCGAATGCATCGACATCCTCATCAGTAATATGACCGGAAGCAACGGGCAGATACACCCACTTTAACCCATGTTGCTCGGCGCTTGCTTTGATGTCGGTCATTGGGGGCTGACCAAATTCCTCACCATCGGGTCGGTTCGCGATCAGTGTTTTGAAACCAAGGCGGGCAATTTCAGCAATGTCTTCGATGGCAATCTGAGGCGCGACAGACATTGTGTCGTCAATTTTTCTGATATCCATGGGGCTTCTCCAAAGGTTGGATGAGCCGAGCTCGTGATAAGCCCGGCACGGATACAAGTGAAATCGTTGGATTCGCGTCAGGATTGTGCGCGTTTCCGTTCGATAAGTTCAAAGAGCATCATACCTGCGACCATGGATGCGACAAAGACTATCCCTTTAATTTCACCTGCGCCAACCGCAACCAATGCAGGCCCCGGACAGAATCCAGCAATGCCCCAGCCCACGCCAAACATTAAGCTGCCGCCGACAAGGCGCTTATCAATCTTAGTATTGGTCGGCAGTTTCATATTGAAGCCAAGCAACGATAACGTACGTTTTTTGGCGACCGTGAAAGCCACTAAGCCTACAAGAATTGCCCCGCCCATAACCAGTGCGAGTGACGGGTCCCATAATCCGGCAATGTCGAGAAAACCGAGCACTTTAGCTGGGTTAGCCAAGCCAGAAATGAGAAGCCCTAAACCAAAGACTATGCCGGCGACCAAAGAGGCAACGTTATATTTCATGAAATCAGGCTCCGATCAGGTGGCGAATAATGTAAACGGTGATAAAGCCCGTTGCCATGAAGCTCAGAGTGGCAACCAGCGAACGAGGCGAGAGCCGGGATAGGCCGCATACCCCGTGCCCACTGGTGCACCCAGAGCCGTAGCGAGTACCGACGCCCACTAAAAGGCCAGCAACGATGATGGCTGGAAAGCCAGCATTGACTTCGATGGCCGGTAGCTCTGCAAACAGCTTCCAAAGAATCGGGGTACCAATCAAGCCGCCAAGAAAAGCGATGCGCCAGAGAATATCCTTGCGCACGGGGGTTAGGAGCCCGCCGAGAATGCCGCTAATGCCGGCAATGCGACCATTCAACAAAAGAAAGCTGGCGGCAGCAAGGCCTACCAGGATACCGCCAGCCAAGGCGCTGACGGGGGTAAATTCACCCCAAGCAATGTCTATCATTCAGAACTCCCGTCGAGTGTTCGTTTTGGAATAAGCATATAATAACAGGAAATAAGCACAAAAAAAGCCCGGCTTGGGAAGCCGGGCAGAGGCGTGCGAGTAGTATCCATGAAAGACTTCCAGACAAACCGGCATCAACGGGGACACCGGTATTGAGAAGTATTGACCATATTTCGTACAACTCAAGCTTTGCGCCGATTCCTTTGAAAACATTTCTTCATATGTACCCATTCTTTATATTGCGGCCCGACGCTGTGTGGGTTCCAGGCGGGTTGTCGCAACCACTGCAATCAAAAGGTGGCTGTAATATAATGCCTAATTAACTCTATTGCCCGAATTTAAGAGGTATTCATGTCTGAGCACGATGATCAAACACCTGAGACAGATCCGCAGCTGCCGGGAAAGATAAAGGACTCTGCTCGGCAGATCTGGTTGGCTGGTCTTGGTGCCTACACTAAAGCCGAGGAAGATGCTGGCAAGTTCTTCGATCGCTTGGTTCAGGAAGGTGAACAGCTTGAATCGAAAACCCGAGGCGTTGTCGGTAAGCAGATTCGTACGGTAGAAGATCGGGTTGGCGAAGTGCGCGAACGTGCAACCGGCACTTGGGACAAGCTTGAACACCTGTTCGACCAACGGGTTTCAGGAGCCTTGCGCCGTCTGGGTATCCATCGAAAGGAAGACATTCAGGCGTTAGAAGGCCGCATCGAATACTTGGAAGCGGAGCTGGCCAAACTCCGTGGGGGCTCATCAAAGGGTAGTGAGGAAGAGGAGTAAACTCCCGATTACAGATAGGTCTCGCTGATAAGTCTGATTTCCTCTTTGTCGTCTTCGGTAAGGTGGGGCAGTATCAGGTGCAATATCTGGTACACCCCTTTACCGGGATCGACAAACTCCCGATTATCCAGATGGGACAGCGTATCGAAGCTGCTCCAGTAGCAGACAGTCAGTGTTAGCTGCTGGCAAAGCGCGTCTAGTTCTGCTGGTTCTATGACCATCAAACCCTGTCGTTTGAAGCTGGTACACAGCGACTCGAACGCCAGGGTTTTCTTTTTTAGGATCCTCCGAAAACGGACTTGTAGCTGCTCGTATCGAGACAGCACGTTGACCAAGTCCTGATACAGGAACCGATAGCGAGCCACCGCCTCAAACAGGAGGTGCAGAAAGAAGCTAAATTGGTCCAGTGGCACTTCTGCACCGTCCGGCACCGCAAGCAAATCGAGCATTTCAGCTTCAAAGCTTTCGAAAAGCTCTTCAACAATGTCGCCTTTGCTTTTGAAATGGTAGTAAAGGTTGCCCGGACTGATATCCAGCTCATCCGAGATTAACAGTGTGGTGACGTTCGGCTCACCCAGGCTGTTAAACAGCTGCAAGCTGGTGTTCAGTATCCTGTCCCTGGTTTTTATTTTTTTCATGGCGGATCGGTCAGCCTATCAGAGTTCGAAACTTGCCCAGATGGGGCAGTGATCGGAGGGGCGCTCCATGGCCCGGATCTCATAACTACTGCCGGAATCTTTGGCTTTGGGCAGCAGGCTGTCGTTGGCCATGACTAGATCAATACGAAGGCCTCGTTTTGGCTCGCGTTCGAAGCCTTTGCTTCGGTAATCAAACCAGCTGTAGGTATCGGCTTCTTCCGGGTTCAAGTGCCGGAACACATCGGTAAACCCGCGCGCTTCAACTTGGCCTAGCCATTCCCGCTCTTCCGGCAAGAAGCTGCATTTTCCTGAGCGTAGCCAGCGTTTAGCGTTGTCTGGGCCGATTCCAATGTCTTTATCCGTTGGCGAGATGTTCATATCACCCATTAAAACAACATGGCCGGGGCGCTTATTGAGCTCATCCAGCAAATTCATCAAATCGGCGTAGAACTTTTGCTTGGCCGGGAACTTGGTCGGATGGTCTCTGCTTTCTCCTTGGGGGAAGTAGCCATTGATAACCGTAAGCGGCTCGCCATTAATCGTGAAGTGCCCGGTAATGAGCCGGCGCTGTGCGTCTTCGTCATCGGTTGCGTAACCTTTGACTACCTTGTCAGGCGCTTGCTTGGACAGCAGCGCGACACCGTAGTGGGTTTTCTGACCGTGGAAATACACGTGATAGCCGAGTTCCCGGATGGCTTCCTCCGGGAATTCTTCATCCCTGACCTTGGTTTCCTGAAGCCCGATAAAATCAGGGTTCAGCTGTTCAATAACAGCTTCCAGTTGGTGCAAGCGAGTGCGGATACTGTTGACGTTGAACGACACGAACATCATGGTTATGGAATCTCCGAATCAGTTTGGCTCGGAGTTTACCACATCAATGAGTGATAACCGTTTGGCCGTTTGGCCGAAAGGCAGAGCTTCATAAAGTCAGCTCGCAGCCCGGATACTGAATAACGCGGTAGCGAATGTGTGCAGTGTGGTTAGTCTCGCGGTCAGCGCGGATGTTGGTTAGCCCCCTATAGTGCGTCAATGCACCTTTGCGGTTGTAGCCCAAGATGATCGGATCAACCAGAAACCGCAAAACCAGACTGGTGGGGCGAATCTGAACCACCACATCGGCATCGATCTTTTCTTTGGGTGCTGGTTCTAGAACAAATCCGTAGTGATCCCCGCGAGTGGGAGCCAGAAAGCGAAAGGGGAGCGATTCTCCGGCGATGACCGCTTGCCAGTTGGCTCGGACGAATTGATCAAAACCGGCATCGACCACCAAGCGGCCATCGAAGGTTACCTGAAAACGTCTGGGATTTTCAGAAGGTGGTTGCCAATCGATGGTTAACTGTTTTGATTTTGAGTAACGAATCTCCAGCGTTTCGCTGAAGTCCGGCTGATGGAATTCAACGCTGGGTCGGTTGGGATGCTCACCATATTGCAGAGTTTTGAAGGCAAATCGGCGATCGCCGGGATCTTTGAAATACGACACGGTGTGCTCTGCGGGTTCAAACCCTGCTTTTGAGCAGTTCCCGGTGACTTGATGCAGCTCCTCGTAGAGCTGCTTTTGGCTGTTGAGGGATTGAGCGTTTCCGATAAATTCGAAGGTTTCGGCCGCTGCCGGTCCGGTCGCCAGGATGAACGCCCCAAACACTGCACATCGCATCATGACACACTATCCCTAACCAGATGTTTACGAATAAACAGCAACAGCGGGAACAGCACGAACCAGCCGGTTCCGATGGCGATTAGCGAGATCGTGTTGCCCGGCAGGGTAACCGCGCCCAGCTGGCTGGCGGACCAATAGGCAAAAGACCCCGCAAAAGGCGCCAAAATGAACGGAAGCCACGCTCGCTTGGCAACCCAGCTGAGCGAATGGCACAAAGTCGTCATAAAGAGAGCCCAGATGGCGATGAGCCATATCGGCGCAAACTGGGGAGCTTTCGTACCTTCGATACCAAGAATACCGGTTCGCAACCATAGCGAGTCCAAGAGGCTGCCAAGCAAAATGCCTACCGCGATGAACCAAACTTCCGCTCCCCGCCGGCTGCTTACCAAGAGAAAATGAATGGCCAGAATAAGTACAGCCAGCCCCGTCGCTGCCAGGCTCGGGTATAAAACGCACACCAACCAGCCGGCCTGAAACAGCAAAAAGTTAACCGTATTTCGACCGGCTTCAGAGTGAATCACGACGCCGAAATGCTGCTGCACTTGTTGGCAGGTTTGGCCATCACGACGTGAGCAACACCAATGGCCCGCTCGCTGAAGCCCGCTTCGCAATAGGCAAAATAAAACTGCCACAAGCGCTGGAACTGGGTGTCATAACCTTGCTCCGCCAATACTTCGCGATTAGCCATGAAACGATCGCACCAATCACGAAGTGTTCGGGCGTAATGGAAGCCGAAATCGTCTACCTGCGCCAGCACCAAATCAGAGCCTCGGCTCACCGAGCCCAGGATGGCACCAAAAGACGGGATAAAGCTGCCCGGGAAGATATACCGCTGAATGAAGTCCACGTTCTTTAAAGCGCGCTCGTAACGCTGCTCCGGCATATTGATAGCCTGCACCAACGCAATGCCGTTGGGTTTCAGCAGCGCACTGATTTGGCTTAGGTAACTGTCAAGAAATTCCGGGCCAACCGCTTCGATCATCTCGATGGACACCAGTTTGTCGAATTGGCCGGTCAAGTCGCGATAATCATCAAATAACAGCGTGATCTTGCCTTCCAAACCCTCGGACGCAACGCGGGCTTGGGTCAGCGCCAACTGTTCCTTGGAAATCGTTGTCGTCGTTACATGGCACCCGTAGTGCTTCGCTGCGTGTATGGCAAAACCGCCCCAGCCAGTGCCGATTTCCATCACCTGGTCACCGGGCTGCAGATCCAGTTTTTGGCAGATCACGTCAAGCTTGTGTACGGCGGCCTCTTCGAGGCTGGCATCCGGGTGAGGGTAGATCGCTGAGGAATACATCATCGTCGGATCTAGGAATTGGCTGAACAGATCGTTACCCAAATCATAGTGGGCGCTGATGTTCTTTCGGGAGCCTTCCGGTGTGTTCCGGTTCAACCAATGCAGGCCTTTCAGCGCCGGCTTGCTCACCCAGCTGAACTTGTCCTCAAAGGCGTTCATGGTGTCGATATTTCGGGTGAAAAACCGCAGCAAGGCGACGAGGTCGGGAGAGCTCCAGTCGCCCGCCACGAAGGATTCTGCAGCGCCGACGCTACCGCCTGTAACCAAGTCACGCCAAGTACTGTGGTTGTGAATGACCAATTCGGCAGCAGGGTAAGTTGAATCGTCGTCACCAAACACAAGATCATCGAAGCCCGGTTGCCGAATCTTGAGAGTGCCTTTTGCGAGTTGGGCCAATTGATGGCAAACCAGCTGCTTTGCAATCCGGCTCACCAGTGGCAATCGCTCCGTTGCTAGATTTGATGTGTTACTGGAGGTCTTCACGTTCTCCATGAGGTTACCCTTCCTGTCAAAGTTGTATCTGGTTGCGCCAAAGACCCCGGCTCGGTGATATCTATGCCCTGATCGTCTGTGCCTCTGCGATATTCCGGTATGTGATCGTCAAGCTTGTCCGGGTGCGTGTGGAAAGGGGTGCCTTTCATCTTCAGTTTCAGGGCATTCCAGTAAATACCCGCGACCCCTTTCAGCGTTTCCAGCGGAAACCGGCGAAGGCTCTTATGAAGGGTTATACGGTTGAGTGCAGTGCGTTGGACTACCAACGTGGCATCAAAATGTTTCTGTTGTTCCTGTTCGACATTCATGTGAATACGCAGTTCGGGGCCTCGAAAGCTGAACAGCCATTGATAATGCTGATCCATACCGTTGAAGGGCGACACATGGAAGCGCTTGCTGAAAGCGAACCGCTCGGTTTGCCATTGCTCGGAATGAGGGCCAGGTTGTTGGCATTCGAGACAGTACACGTGCCGCTCTTTCCAGGGAGTGTTGGTGATCTGAGCCAGGATGACTTTAGGTACATCACCGTTTCCCGGATTCTGGCCGTGTTCGTAGCAAAGATAAAAGCTGACCGGGTTAAAAATGTGGCCGAGATAACGTGGGTGGGTAATGAGTTGGATTGTGCCGTCCGGTCGCCAACCGGTGGCAGCCTGAACCCGTTGGCTAACCGCATCGCGTAAATTTGCGTGGTGGGGATCGAGGTAATCCTTACGGCGCAGCGTCATCCAGTTGAACCGTTCCAGTGAGAAAAACGGACTGGTGCTCGCCACGGTGTCCCACTCATGAACATCCAGTGCCAGCATGCCGATATTGTAGTTAAACTCGTGCTGTGTCGGTCGCTTACGCCTATGTCTTATAGTACCTTCTAGCCATTCGCTGGCCATAGTCAGAGCTCCAACCCGAACGCTTTCGCCACCCGTAATCCGCTACGAACACCGTCTTCATGAAACCCGTTGAACCAGTATGCGCCGCAAAAATGTGTGCGGTTGTGGTTGCCAATTTCGTGGTAGCGTTCTTGGGCGGCGACGGCATCCAGCGTAAACACCGGATGGTCGTACTCGAAACGTTTGATGACTTTGTCTGGGTCGATATCGTGACTACGGTTCAGAGTGACACAAAAGGTTTCTGGCGCGTCGTCAAAGTTCTGGAGGATGTTCATATTGTAGGTAACCGATACCGGCTGGGTGCTGTGTTCCGGAATCCTGTAGTTCCACGCCGCCCACGCCAGCGGATTGGAGGGCAACACGCTGGAGTCGGTGTGAAGCACCACATCATTCTTCTGATAGCCGATAGCGCCGAGAATGGCCTGTTCTTTATCGGTTGGGTTGTTTAGCATCGCCAAGGCTTGATTGCTGTGGCAGGCAAGAACGATTTGATCAAACCGGTGACTTTGACCATTCGAGACGATGGTGACGCCGTCTTCATCACGGTGAATTTCCGATACTGGGCTGTTCAGATGCGTTTTGTCACCAAGTCGCTCCATCATCCGCGTTACGTAGGTGGCAGAGCCGCCGGAAATCACCCGCCAGGTGGGCCGGTCATCCACAGATAGCATGCCGTGGTTATTAAAGAATTGAAGGAAAAAACGAATCGGAAATTGTTCCAGAACAAGCTCCGGGGCAGACCAGATTGCCGCGCCCATGGGAACGATGTAGTGCTTGCGGAAGTAATGACTGTAGCGATTTCGGTTTAGATACTGACCTAGCGTTTCGCCTTCCGGAATTTGGCCGCCCGCCAAATCGCCCCGGGACTCTTTGTTGAAGCGAAGAATCTCCCGAACCATTTTCAGGAACTTGAGGTTAAACAAGTTGCTGCGCTGTGCAAAAAGAGTGTTTAGGTTGGTCCCGTTGTACTGCAATCCAGTGACGTGTGAATCCACACTGAAGCTCATGGTGCTGACTTCATGGGCGACTCCAAGCCGATCCATCAGCTTCATGAAATTCGGGTAGGTCCAATCATTGAACACAATAAAACCGGTATTCACGGGCCAGATTTTTCCACCCAATGAAACCTGTTCGGTATTGGTGTGACCTCCTGGATAATCGGCAGCTTCGAAGAGTTCAACGTCATGGTGTTCGCTGAGCATCCACGCGGCGGTTAAGCCAGATACTCCTGCACCGATTACTGCAATCCGTTGGCGTTCCTGATTCATCAATGCTTTTCCTGTCGCAGATCCATTCAAAGGTGGTTATCCGTTTTTCGAGCCATCGAGGCGGCCATACGGTCAATCAATCTCTGGGGTAAGCAGCCGAGTGCTTTCAAAGTCCAAGTGAAGCGCCGGGGAAAGGCGATTTCCCGCTTTCCTTTTGCGAGGCCCTGGTGAATACGGAGTGCGGCTTCTTTGGCGCTGACCATAAAAGGCATTGCGAAATCGTTTTGGTCGGTTAAGGGGGTTTTTACGAAACCAGGGGAAACCACCACGACGTCGATGCCTTCCGCGGCCAAATCTGCACGCAGAGATTGCGAAAAATAGGTCAGGGCAGCTTTGGACGCGCCATAGCCTTCGGCTCGGCTGAATGGAAACCACCAGGCGGAGGAGCTGACAATCACTACACTGGCCGGCTTGCCTTTGGCTCGGGTGGCCCGCAGCGCGGGTAGGGCTATATCTAGGCAACGAGCGGTACCAAGTACGTTGGTGTTGAGGTTGGCCTCGATAATGGAACTGTCGTATTCAGCCACTTCCAGGTACTTGCAAGTGCCCGCATTTAAAATAACCATGTCCAAGTCGCCAAAATGATTCAGCGAATCGGCGAGGGCGGACAGTTCCGCCCGATTGGTGGTATCGGCCACGGCAGTATGGATCTGTGCGGGCCAATGAACCGCCAGCTCATTCAGAGGTTCTTCGCGGCGACCAGTAACCACAAGTTTGTGGCCATGGTTGGCCAGTTCATGAACCAGCGCCTCGCCGATGCCAGACGACGCACCTGTCAGCCAGATGTTGGATTTAGGTAGCACACGCTTGCTCATCCCGCGTGCCTCTTAACCCAGCGTATGGCACTTCCAACCACCGGCAAATGTTCGTACAGCAGTTCGCCGGCATCAAAATAATCCCGATGAGAATGAACTTTTCCGTTGCGGATGAGTAAATGGCTCATGCCTTCAACGTAAACAGGTTTGCCGCGCTGGATGCGCTTGTGGCTTAGCTCCATAACCCAGGGAATACAACACCGTGGGTGCTGTATGACTGGGTCACCGAAACGGAACTGGCATCGGATGACGTTTTGATACGCGCTTGCCATGTATTGGGTTAGTGCGTCGAGCCCTATCACCTGACCGAATGGATCTTGAAATTCGATATCTTCAGCATACACCGCCGCCAATTCGTGCAAGTGGCCTTTATCTAATTTGTTGTAAAGGCCGCAGAAGGCGTTCAGCGTTATCTGCATGGCCCGGTCTTTGGAGCCAACTTCCACAACGTTATCTGAGGGCATCATTGTTTAGGCTTCCTTGATCGGTTTAGGTCAGTGGCCAGTGTTTCTTTTACAATGTGGGGCGGAATCGGAGCCAAGTCCCAAATAATGCCGAGCTTGGAAAGCAACCACAGGCCGTACCAGGTGATATCGATCTCGTACCAACGAAACCCCTGACGCGCAGACTGTGGCCAACGGTGGTGATTGTTGTGCCAACCTTCACCCAGCGTCAGCAACGCGAGCCAGAAGTTATTGCGGCTGTCGTCATTCGTGTCGAACCGGCGTTTGCCCCACACATGCGACAACGAGTTGATGGACACGGTCGCGTGGAACAGTGCGACCGTTGAAATAAAGAATCCCCAGACAAGCAGTTGCAAACCATTGGTGCCCAGCTCTGGCGCCCACATGGCTAATGCCTCCCCGGAACAATAGATCAGTACAGCGAAGACCGCAGGAACCAAAGAGTCAAAGCGATTGATAAAACGAAGTTCCGGAAACTTCAGCCAATCCCTAACTCGACGCTCATCCATAACAAAGCCCGCGTCGCAGGTGAACCAGCCCATGTGCGACCACCAAAAGCCGCCTTGGTGCGGGGAGTGAAGGTCTTCCGGGTGATCAGAGTGCTGATGGTGGTGACGGTGGTGTGCTGCCCACCAAAGCGGGCCACGCTGAGCAGAACTGGCGCCTAGAACGCCGAAAATAAATTGTGCAGCGCGGCTGGTTTTGAAGGATTTGTGAGCAAAGTATCTGTGATAGAAGGCCGTGATCGAGAACATGCGTACCAGGAAAAATACGATAGCAAAGCCGACAGCAAAGGCGCTTGTTCCTGTGTAAAGTGCCAACAGACACGCAGCGTGTAGAGCAATGAAGGGTAGAACCCGAATAACGTTGAATTCTCGGCACTGAGTGTCGAGGTGATCCAATCCCGCTTCGGAGTCGAACCATCTTAGAATGTTCGTAAACAAATCGTTAACTCGGGTCATAGTCAGCCATGGAAAGTGAAACGTTAGATACCTCTAGCATACGCAAGATTGCGATCATCGGATCAGGCTTGGCGGGATTAACTGCCGCCATCATGCTTGGCAGATCGGGCCATCAGGTGAGGGTGTTTGAAAAAAGCCGAGGACCGGGTGGGCGTTTGGCATCGAAAAGAGTCGCTAACGGCGCTGTCGACGTGGGCGCTCAATACTTCACGAGCCGGAATCCAGCTTTTCTAAAATTCTTGGAAGACTATGCTGGGGCGGACCGCTTTGGGCCATGGCGGGGCACGTTTGGTTTTCAAAAAGCGCAAGAAGGCTGGCAGCCGTTTCCTGGCGAAAGCCGCTACGTGGGCATTCCGAGAATGACCGCAATTACTCGTGGGCTGTCCGAGCACGTGGAACTGACGGCTCAGGTTCGAATTGAACGAATCACCCGAACAGGCGCGCGCTGGCAATTAGTTAGCACTGACGGGAAGGAGCTCGGAGAGTTCGATCAAGTGGTGATAACCGCGCCACCTGCCCAGACTCAGGAGCTATTGGCGGCCAGTGGAATGACACAGCTGCTAAGTGAAACTCATGCGCCGGGCGGCGACATACTGCCTTGTTGGGCCGTTGCGGTGCATTTCTTGAAAGCGCCGAGCGCCCCATTCGATGCGATGCGGCCGGATTCTGACGTGCTGTATTGGGTGGCAAACAATTCATCAAAGCCGGGCCGAGACGATTCGGGACAGTGGTGGGTGCTTCATGCCACCCCGGAGTGGACAAAAGCCAACGTGGATACCACGCCTGAAACAGTCACTAACGAATTACTGACGGCGTTTAGAGGGTTGACTGGGTTTTCGGGAGTCCCCGTGGAATCGGTTGCACACCGCTGGTTATATGCGCGTTCGGCTTCTACCGACCAGCCTGGTTTTTTGTGGGATCAAGGGCAAGGTGTGGGTGTCGCCGGTGATTGGCTTGTGGGCGGTCGTGTTGAAGGGGCTTGGGAAAGCGCCAACCGACTGGCAGAGGCCATGCAGGCTGGCGAATGATCGGGATTGGGGGTTATTGGGTGAGGTCCGGTGTTGTTGCTGCAACATCGGGCTGGCGATAAAAATGGATAATAGTGCCGTCTTCGAACTTGGAGAAGAAGGCGCTCACGTCTGTGATTTTTTTAAGTGAACGTTTTCGGGTAATCGGGGCTTTTTCGAGCACTTTAATACCGTTGAAGTTGTCCTGGATATTGGAGAATCGGGCTTTCATGGTGCAGGTGACCACGTCGTCTGTCGCTAACCCCAGCTCGCCAGCCAGCCAGTTACTATGATTCTGGACCTCTGCTTTGCTTAAGTTCTCTCGCGTATCCAAATGCTTTAGCTTGACCCGATTGACGATCAGAAACGAGTAACTCTTGGGCTGCCTGCGGGCAACTTTACGAAACGCTTCCCAAAAGAAACTATCGGTCAACTCGGCAAAAAAGCTCATATCGCTGAGGCAGGTATCAATCCACTCGAAACTTTCGGGGTCTTCCAACACTTCGTTAATGGCTTCTCGAAGGAGCCAGTCAAAACCAAGGGCAGTTTTGTGGCCGTACACTTTGCGGTACATCTGGTAGCGGCTGTAAACAAAATCCTCCAGGGCGCCCAAACCTTTATGGGTAATGGCAAGACCCATCCACGGTTCTGAAACGTCCCAGCCAAACCGCAAGTTGCTCAACAAGTGGTCCAGGTTAAAGCCCCCGATGGTAACGGAACTGTGGAAGCCATCCCGGAGCATATAGTCGGCGCGGTCTGCATCGATTTCACCCGACACAATAGACGACAACAAACCCATCACCATCTCCGGCACTTCTTGCCCGCCGTTGGATGCCGCCAATGTCTGGTCCCCCGCAATGAAAGCAAGGAAGGTATGGGCGTGGCGGCAGAAGGTATCACTCGGCGTAACCTGGGTGGTTTCCATAATGCCGATGATGTCTTCAGCGTGCAGGCCAGCAGCGTCAAGATCGACTGACGAAAGCACTTCGTGGGCGACACGCACTGAGTAATGCTCGTGCTCCAACTCTTCCGGCTCCTTGGGATGATAGCGACTGTAATCTTCGCCTCGCCACAGCTCGCGAAACCGCTCGGGGCGTGACATAAGCTCCCGAATCTTGCGGGCCTGAGTGAACTGGTGGGAAAAACTGGAATGGCCGCTGTCGTGGAGCAGGCAGCCTAAGCGAATAATCTTGGCAAGGTAGTCAATGGCATCCAGTTGATTCAGGCTCAGTTCCGTTTGTTCGCTAAGCTGACGTTCCCTAAGATAGGCGTCGATCATTGAGCGGAACATGCGCGTACCTACATGCATCACACCAATGCTGTGCAGGAAACGAGAGTGGGTGGCACCCGGGAACACCAAACTGAGGATGTCGTTTTGGCAGATATTGCGTAAACGCTGAAAAAGAGGGTGGTCAATAACCTGAATTTCGTGGCGGTAAAGCGGAATTCCGCCGTGGACAGGGTCCATGATCAGTTTGTCGTAGGCACCCAGAAGGTCGTTGACAGCACGCCGCATGGTTACAAATCCCCCAAAAAATTCAGTATGGCCTTGTTATATCACAAGGTCATGCCAGAATAGACTTTATAACGCCTGTTTTTCTTTTACCGCTGGTAGTTTAGGGCAACTAACATGACCTCGCGCACCGAGCGCATCTTAATTATTGACGCCAATGAACAGGCCCGTTCAGACCTGTCACGATACCTAGAAGCCCGAGGCTTCTATGTGAGCGTTTGTCCGGATATTGGCGCGGCCCGCAGTCTGTTTACTGAAGATATTCCCGACGTCATTTTTGCAGACTTGGCCCCCGACGTGATTGAAGACCTCAGCCGCCGTCTGGACGCCGCGGACAGCTATACACCCGTTGTCGCTTATACTGGCAGTACCTCCAGCACTGAGGTGGTACAGCTACTTCGCGCAGGCGCTGAGGACGTTGTGCTCAAACCATGTCATACCAGCAAAGAAGCCCTGGACGATGTCATCGAAAAGCTGTTCGATCGTATTCGGGTAAATCGGCTTAACAAGCTATATCGGGAAGAGCTTGAGGAGGCGAACGTCGATCTCCGTAGTGGTATTGCTGAACTTCGAGCGGATCAAAACGCAGGTCGGAAAGTGCAGCTAAAAATGCTGCCCGACCACGACCAGGAGATTTGCGGGCTGCATGCCGACTACCTCATCAAGCCGTCTCTGTACCTGAGCGGTGACTTCCTGGATTACATTCGGCTATCCAAAGACAAAGTACTGGTGTACATCGCCGATGTCTCCGGCCACGGTGCCAGTTCTGCGTTTGTCACTGTATTGCTCAAAAACCTGACCAATCGACTGAAGCGCAATCTTCGGCGGCAGTCCAGTGATGACATTATGCATCCGCAGCGTATTCTTGAGCGTATTAACTCAGAACTGATGGACACGAGCCTAGGCAAGCACGTCACTGTGTTTGTTGGCATTATCACCTTGTCCGAGCGAACGTTGAGCTACGCAGTGGGGGCCCATTTCCCGATGCCTATATTATCGTTTGAAGACGGAGAGACACGATTTCTCGAAGGCAGCGGGCTGCCTGTCGGATTATTTGATGAACCCGAATGGGATTTATATCAGGTAAAACTCGATCGTCCGTTTCGTCTTTTGCTGTTTTCTGATGGCCTCCTAGAGGTCATTCCAGACAAAACTCTGGATGAAAAGGAACGTACGCTACTTGAACTCGTATCAGGAGGTAGTCACACTATCGCATCGCTGAGCGAGGCCTTGGGATTAAATAGCATCTCGGAGCTGCCAGACGATATAGCGATAGTATCGGTAACTGACCAGTTAACTGGTTCAGATCAAACGTCGTCGACTTAGTGGCACTGTGAAAAAAATGGCTGGTTATAAGATCCTGCAAGCAGATAAGCAGGGAATTTACGTCCTGAAGTTTATTGGAGAAATCCGGCTGAACCTTTGTTCGACGCTGGACCAACTCGTCGAATCCATCACCCGGGACCCGGAATTCAAAACGGTGGTGATCGATCTCACGGAAACGGAGATTGTCGACAGCACCACGCTTGGGCTGCTTGCCAAGATTGCGTTGGCGGCTTACAAACAAAGCCACTTTCTTCCGACTCTGATATCTACCAATCCTGATGTCACCCGCATCATCTCGTCTATGGGCTTCGACAAGATTTTTATCATTGTCCGCGAGCCTGCTTCCCGCATTGAAGATTTAGAAGAAATTCCTGTCCTGAAAGCCAGCGAACAACAAGTTCGCGAAAAGGTGCTCGACGCTCATAGAGTGTTGATGGGCATGAACAGCAAAAACCGGGAAGAGTTCAAGAACCTCGTCAGAGCTCTTGAGTGTGAAGAGCCCGGCTGATTCAATTCTCCAGCGCCGGGTCTTGCCTAACACAAACCTACGGAAACACTATGCCAGAAAACGTAACGCCGGAATCTGATATGGCGAAATCGCAAAACGTTGCAGTCCTGGGTGGCGGCAGTTTCGGAACTGCAATGGCCAAGGTACTGGGTGAAAATGGTCATACTGTGCATTTTTGGATGCGCGATGAAGGGCAGGTTGAGGAAATTCGCTCAACGCGGATGAATGCGCGGTACATGCCCGATATCCTTCTTGAAGGCGAGATTCTCCCTACAACCGATCTTGCTCAAGCCGTTGATCGGGCAGACGTTGTTTTTGTGGCAATTCCTTCAAAGGCGTTCCGCTCGGTAATCCGCGACAACAAGCGTGTTTTCAAAGATGATCAGATTGTTGTCAGCCTGACCAAAGGCATTGAGCAACAAGGCTTCAAACTGATGAGCGAAATTTTGCTCGAAGAAATTCCGCGGTGCCGGTCCGGAGTACTGAGCGGGCCTAACTTAGCGGGCGAGATCGTTAACCGCGAGTTGACCGCAACGGTTATTGCCGCGAAAGATCCAGCCGTGCGCCACACGGTTCAGGAACTGCTCGGTTGCGACTACTTTCGTGTGTACGCCAACGTTGATGTCTATGGAGTCGAACTGGCGGGCGCGCTGAAAAACATCTATGCCATTGTTGCGGGATTAGCATCTGCCCAAAACCTTGGCGAAAACGCCAAAGCCATGCTGATTACTCGCGGGCTGGCGGAAATGAGCCGGTTTGCGGTGAGTCTGGGTGCCAACCCCATGACCTTTATGGGGCTGGCGGGTGTGGGCGATCTGATTGCGACCTGTACCTCCAGCAAGAGCCGAAATTTCCGGGTGGGTTACGCCGTGGGTACCGGGAAAAAATTGGACGAGGCAGCTGAGGAATTGGGGCAGGTGGCCGAAGGCATCTATACTCTCAAATTAGTAAGAGACAAATCCGAAGCGATTGGCATTCACATGCCGCTGGTACGAGGGTTGTACGAGATTCTATACAACGATGCTCCGATTGAGGTCGTTATCAAAAATCTGATGAATGCCGTTCAAAACTCGGATGTAGAATTCATTCTGCCTCGTACAGTGGCCCAGTAATCCAGCAAGCTGGACGAGGAGAGTATTATGCAACTGATCATCATGCGCCACGGTGAGGCAGGCAGGCACTCCCTTGATCACGAACGGGAGTTGACTGAAGTCGGACGGAAGCAGGCTGCCAATGTGGCGGAGCAAATCGCACTATCCGATTCGAAGCCCAGCGTTATTTGGTGTAGCCCATACATCCGCGCTCGCCAGACGGCGGCTATTGTTGGTGACATACTGAGTGTCCCTGTGAGCGAGAAATCGTTCATTACACCGGATGATGATCCGGGACGGTGCCTGGATGCATTGCTCGAAAATACAGCGTCGCCGTTGATGTTGGTATCTCACATGCCCTTGGTGGGCAGCCTTACAACCCTGTTATCGGACGGTCACCGCAATGGCATGCCGTTTATGACCGCGCAAGCGGTTGTGCTCGACATGCCGGTGGTGGGGCCGGACTGTGCCACCTTGAAAACACAGTTTTTGCCCTGATTATTTTTCCTGTCGTCCTTCTTTCTTAAGCTTACTGAGCCGTTATGTACAATTTCCCGATTGAATACATCGAGCCGGTCTTTCGGCCTCCAAGCGAAGCAAAATCTCTCATCTTACCGGTCACCAATGGCTGCTCGTGGAACCAGTGTACCTTCTGCGAGATGTATACCCAGCCCCAAAAGAAATTCCGGGCCAGAAAGCCTGCGGATGTTCGGGCCGACATAGAAAAAGCGGCTAAAGCATTTGGGAGCGTTCCGCGGGTGTTTCTTGCCGACGGCGATGCCATGGTGCTGCCTACCCGACGGCTTCTCGAAATTCTCCATGATCTGAAAGAAGCGTTCCCGGGGCTTGAACGGGTATCCAGCTATTGTTTGCCCCGCAACCTTGCCAGGAAGTCCGTTGAGGATTTGAGAGCATTACGTGAAGCCGGATTGGGTATTTTGTACGTTGGCATGGAATCCGGCGATGATGAAGTGCTTCGCCGGATCAACAAGGGCGAAACCTGGGAATCTACCCGTTCGGCACTGGGTAAAATCAAGCAAGCGGGTTTAACCAGTTCGGTCATGGTGCTAAACGGGCTTGGCGGCAAAACTCTGTCCCGTCAGCACGCCATTAACACCGCAACTTTGTGCAACGAAACCCAGCCGGATTTTCTGTCCACGTTGGTGGTCAGCTTCCCGCAGGGCGAAGACCGTTTCCGTGAAGGGTTCGGCGACGATTTTGAGCCTTTAGATCAGCAGGGATTGTTTGAAGAAATTCGTATGTTCCTCGAGCATCTTGAGCTGGAGAACACTACCTTCCGCAGCGATCACGCTTCAAACTATCTAGTGCTAAAAGGCACGTTAGGGCAGGACAAGCAGGGCTTGTTGGAGCAAGTGAATCTCGCCATAACCAAGCCGGGCGCCGTGCCTTTAAGGTCGGAGTCTATGCGGGGCCTGTGATGTTGCCCGCTTTCAAGTAAAAGGAGTTCGCCCGTGGGCGCAAAGCCAGAAGACATTGCCAAGGTTGTTAGCGCGCACTCGAAAGAGCGCAGCCTGCCGCCGCTGGATAAATGGCACCCGGAGCTCTCCGGTGACATGGATCTGGTAATCACTCGTGATGGTCGGTGGATCTTCAAGGGTAATCCGATCGAACGGGAAGCCATTATGAAGTTGTTCTCGACTATTTTACGCCGGGAAAATGACGGTCATTATTACCTTGTAACGCCTGTCGAAAAGTGGCGCATTCAGGTGGAAGATTCACCCTTGCTGGCACACACGCTAACCGTAACGGGGGAAGGTGAAAGCCAAGTCCTGAGTCTAACAACGAATATGGGTGAAATACTTGAGCTTGGCAGCGACCATGTTTTGCAGGTTGAATGCTATCCGAACTCCGAAGAGCCAAGACCCACCATATCCGTGCGCCATGGGGTTGAAGCGCGCCTGCAAACCAGTGCGTTTTACGATTTAGTGGCGGTTGCTGAAGAGCGAGAAATCGACGGCGCTACGGTTGTTGGTGTGATGAGCCAGGGAAATTTCTGGAAAATCGGGCAGGGCGGTTGAAAAGCCCTGAGCCGTCTCCATAAAGAAGGTAGAAAACGCAGTCTGTCACTTGTTAAACTGTGGTTTCTTTCTTGTTATCGAGCCAGGCTCTCTAACGAGGCCGGTGGTCGTTAGTCCCTCTGTGCAGTGCAGCTGTTCACGTTCCTTTCGATTACCTCCATTTTAAATACATAGTCACTGCGACTCGCAAGGAGATCACATGGCCCAACCACGTGTTGTCACCATCCATTACACGCTCACCAATAACCAGGGAGAAGAGCTTGATTCCTCCCGTGTAGAAGGCCGTGAGCCTCTGACTTACCTGGAAGGTGCACAGAACATCATCGGTGGACTGGAAAGCGCACTGAACGAAAAGAATGCTGGCGATCAGGTTAAAGTTTCCGTAGAGCCTGCTGAAGGCTACGGCGAAGTTAACGAAGAATTGGTCCAGCCTGTTCCTCGTTCCGCTTTCGAAGGTGTAGATACCATCGAGCCGGGCATGCAGTTCCAAGCACAAACTCCGGGCGGCCCGCAGGTTGTTCGTGTTGTTGAAGTGAGCGAAGAAACGGTCACGATCGATGCTAACCACCCGCTGGCGGGTGAGACTCTGCACTTCGACGTGGAAGTTGTAGAAGCTCGCGAAGCAACTGACGAAGAGCAAGAGCACGGTCACGTGCACTGATCTCTTCCGAAAGGTTGATTAAAAACGGCTCCCTCGGGAGCCGTTTTTTTTATGCCTGAAAGACGCAAAAAAGCCGGGATTTTCCCGGCTTTTTTAGTCATATCAAAACAATGTATTACATGTTCGGATAATTTGGTCCGCCGCTTCCTTCCGGCGTTACCCAAGTAATGTTCTGTGAAGGATCCTTGATGTCACAGGTCTTACAGTGAACACAGTTCTGGGCGTTGATCTGGAACTTCTTGCCGCTTCCGTCTTCGGCTTCCATCACTTCATACACACCGGCCGGGCAGTAACGCTGCGCAGGCTCGTCGTATTTAGGTAGGTTGACCTGAATAGGAATATCCGGATCGGTCAGTTTTAGGTGAATCGGCTGATCTTCTTCATGGTTGGTGTTCGAAATGAACACTGAGCTCAAACGATCGAAGGTCAACACGTTATCCGGCTTCGGATAGTTGATCTGCTTGCAGTCGGCGGCCGGCTTCATGGTTGCGTAATCCGGAGTGGTATCACGGAACGTGAACGGCAGGCTTCCGCGAAGAATGTTCTGTTCCACGAATGCGATTGCGCCGCCAACATAGTTACCGAATTTGTGCATCGCCGGGCCAAAGTTACGTTCAGCGTAAAGCTCTTTGTACAACCAGCTGTCTTCGAAACGCTGTGCAAAGCTGGTGATCTCTTCGCCGTTCTTGCCTTCTTTCAGAGCTTCAAATACCGCTTCAGCACCCAACAGGCCAGACTTCATGGCGGTGTGAGAGCCTTTGATTTTGGAACTGTTCAGAGTGCCGGCGTCACAGCCCAGAAGCAGACCGCCCGGGAAGCTCATCTTGGGTAGGGCGTTGTAGCCGCCTTTAGTGATGGCTCGAGCACCGTAAGCTACGCGCTTACCGCCTTCCAGATATTTCTTCACTTCAGGGTGATGCTTAAGGCGCTGGAATTCTTCAAACGGGCTTAGGTGAGGATTGCTGTACGACAGGTCCGTAATCAGGCCAACATACACTTGCCCACCTTCAAGGTGATACAGGAACGAGCCGCCGGTAGAGCCTGACTCGTTCAGAGGCCAGCCAGTGGTGTGAACAACCAGACCAGGCTCGTGTTTAGCCGGATCTATATCCCACAGCTCTTTAATGCCAATGCCGTAGTGTTGAGGGTCTTTGCCTTCATCCAGCTTGAAATCGTTGATCAGGCGCTTGCCCAAGTGACCACGACAGCCTTCGGTGAACAGCGTGTACTTGGCGCGCAGTTCCATGCCAGGCATGTAGCCGTCTTTCTCGGAACCGTCACGGGCTACGCCCATGTCGCCGGTGATAATACCCTTAACCTGACCGTCTTCAACGATGGTTTCTGAAGCGGCAAAGCCTGGGTATACCTCTACGCCCAATTGCTCAGCTTGTTCGGCCAACCAGCGGCACAGGTTACCAAGGCTGATGATGTAGTTGCCGTGGTTGTGCATGTTTTTGGGCACAAAGGCATTCGGAATCTTGGTGGCCTTTTCCTGATCTTTCAGCAGGAAAATGTCGTCACGGGTGACCGGCGTGTTCAGAGGCGCGCCTCTCTCTTTCCAGTCAGGGAAGAGTTCATTCAGAGCGGTAGGCTCGAAAACGGTGCCTGCGAGGATGTGTGCACCAACCTCGGAACCTTTTTCCACTACACAAACAGTCAGTTCTTCACCGGCGTCTTGGGCCAGTTGCATGACTCGGCAGGCTGCCGACAGTCCCGCAGGGCCGCCGCCTACGATCAGAACATCAAATTCCATTGATTCGCGTTCCACGTTGGTCTCCTCATCTCATACAGCTTTAATGAATGTTATTTTCCGAAGGATAACGCATTTGACAAATCAAACAAACGTTTGTTTGAAATTTGCACTAACCTTTGGCATTGTACGTATACACCGAAATAACGTGTGTTTTGAGTCGATTTTTAGTATCGTCTCATTGCCTGGCCGGGTCAACCCGGTCGATTGGCTGTGAACGCAGGCATAGAGCGTCGGATGGGGCAATTACCCTTTCTGTTTTAACCTGCAGTATTGTCATGCTTTTTATGGCAGGCGCTCTTTTTAGCACTGTTCATCATTAAACCCATTGTAGAAGAACGAGGAATCTATGAAGGTTCTGGTCGCTGTAAAACGAGTTATCGACTACAACGTAAAGGTGCGCGTCAAGCCGGACAACACCGGTGTTGACCTTGCCAACGTCAAAATGGCAATGAACCCATTCTGCGAAATCGCAGTCGAAGAAGCGGTTCGTTTGAAAGAGAAAGGCGTTGCCACTGAAATCGTTGTTGTATCCATTGGCCCGAAGGCCTCCCAGGAGCAAATCCGTACTGCTCTGGCACTGGGCGCTGACCGTGGTATCCACATCGAGACTGACGAAGAAGTTCAGTCCCTCGAAGCGGCCAAGCTGCTTAAAGCTGTCGTTGAGAAAGAAGAGCCTAAGCTGGTTATTCTGGGTAAACAGTCCATCGATTCCGACAACAACCAAACTGGCCAGATGCTGGCCGCTCTGAGCGGTATGGCACAGGGCACTTTCGCTTCAGAAGTCGCTGTCGACGGCGAAAAAGTTAACGTAACCCGTGAAGTAGACGGCGGTCTGATGACTGTTGCTCTGAACTTGCCCGCGGTTGTTACCACTGACTTGCGTTTGAACGAGCCGCGCTACGCTTCTTTGCCGAACATCATGAAGGCTAAGAAGAAGCCCCTCGAGACAGTAAGTGCAGCTGACCTGGGCGTTGAAATCGCACCTCGTCTGTCCACCCTGAAGGTAGAAGCGCCTGCTTCACGTCAGGCTGGTATCAAGGTGGCTGACGTTGCTGAGCTGGTTGATAAACTGAAGAACGAAGCGAAGGTGATCTAAATGAGCATCCTGGTAATTGCTGAACACGACAACAGCAGCCTGAAGCAGGCTACTCTGAACGTTGTAGCGGCAGCCAAGGCCATCGGTGGTGACATCGACGTGCTGGTTGCCGGTGAAAACGTAGGCGCCGTCGCTGAAGCCGCTGCTAAAGCAGAAGGTGTTAACAAGGTTCTGGTTGCTGACAACGCTGCCTACGGCCACTTCCTGGCTGAAAACCTGAGTGAGCTGGTTGCAGAAGTAGGTAAGGGCTACAGCCACATCCTGACCTCTGCCGGTACCACTGGTAAAGACTTCATGCCTCGCGTAGCTGCGCTGCTGGACGTTGCCCAGGTTTCTGACATCATCCGTGTTGAATCAGAAGACACGTTTGTTCGTCCGATCTACGCGGGTAACGCCATCGCTACTGTAAAAGCTAGCGACAGCATCAAAGTTATCACTGTGCGTCCGACTGGTTTCGATCCAGTAGCTGCCGAAGGCGGTTCTGCTTCTGTAGAACAGCTCGACGTTGTTAAAGATGCAGGCTTGTCCTCTTTCGTAGGCGAAGAGAAAGCTGCCTCTGACCGTCCTGACCTGGCTTCTGCCGGCATCGTCATCTCTGGTGGCCGTGGTATGCAGAATGGCGAAAACTTCAAGATGCTTGAGCAAGTAGCTGATCTGATGGGCGCAGCCGTAGGTGCTTCCCGCGCCGCAGTTGATGCAGGCTTCGTACCTAACGACATGCAGGTAGGCCAGACGGGTAAGATCGTTGCACCTCAGCTGTACGTAGCGGTTGGTATCTCTGGTGCTATCCAGCACTTGGCAGGTATGTCTGACTCCAAAGTGATCGTCGCGATCAACAAGGATGAAGAAGCTCCGATTTTCCAGGTTGCCGATTACGGCCTGGTAGCGGACCTGTTCGAAGCTGTTCCTCAGCTGGAAGAAGAGTTGAAGAAGGTGCTGTAACCTTCTGATCTCTATTAAAAAGGCACCTTAGGGTGCCTTTTTTGTTTTAGAGATGATGCGTTTCTCAGCTTTGCCGATGAATAAGCTGTCGGCCAGTATGTGCGCGGCTCGATTCGTGGTTCTCACCACCTCATAAACCTTTTCACTTTTCTCGTGATGGGTTTTCTTTACCTTACGGGCTGTGTTCTTGAATTCTTCATCCTTGGCGAACCGGTCGATCAAACCAAAGGTGGTGTTGGCAATCACCTTGTGCACTTTCTCGACTGCGGTTGTGCCACCGGATACCGTATCTTCCATCAGCTTGGCTCGATTACGTACCTCCAGCAGCTCCATACGTTTTTGCTGAATCTGGCTCCGAGCCTGTAGCCGACTGGCGTTAAGAATGCGCAGTTTTTTACGCGAATCGGCGGACTGCTTGAAGCCTGCAGCCAGCAGATAGCCGCTCAACGTCAAACCCACACCGGTTGCTATTAATGTCATCATGTTGGCTTACCTCAGCGGTATTCAATCTGCATATCAACATCAATTTCCCGCGCTTCCAGTTCGTTCGTTAATTCCTTAAGAACTTCCTGATACACCATTTTTGTCGCCATGGTCGGTAAGCGGTCGCCAATCAGGCGTCCGGCTCTTGATTCCCGTTTGGCGAGGCCGATGGGGTCGCTCACTTTCAGAACAATGGCAAGTTCCGGGTCGGGTTGCTGTTCGGATATATCTTCACGCTCAAGCATTTGGTCAATCATCTTGCGTTGCTCCAACAGCTGCCAGAGTAGAAGGCCGCTAATGCACGCAAGTACGAAACTCGTTATAACCAGGAATACAGTCACGTATGTCCTCCGAGGCATTTGTTAAGGTAGCACCAGTTTGAACCTGCTTCGCTGTTAAACGATTGGCCGGAAAGACGCAGTTTTCATGAAAAGATGAAAGTAACACGCAGGATTAAACCTGTTACCATCGTTTTCATCATAAAATCCAATAAAGACAAGGACACGCAATGACCAACACACAGGCAAATTACGATCTTATTGTATTTGGCGCTACCAGTTTTGTAGGCCAGATACTCACCAGCTACCTTGCTAAGAACTACGGAATAGGCGGTGAGGTGAAATGGGCCATTGCCGGTCGCTCCGAGGGTAAAATGAATGATCTGAAAGCTACGTTGGGTGCCGACGCCGCTGACTTGCCCGTGCTGGTTGCCGATGCCAGCGACGAATCTGCTTTGACCGCCATGTGCGAACAAACCAAAGTCGTGATCTCAACGGTTGGCCCATATGCGCTGTATGGTGAGACGCTGATCAAGGCCTGTGTAACCACTGGCACCGATTATTGCGACCTGACCGGTGAGGTTCAATGGATTAGCCGGATGATCAAACGTTACGAAGATCAGGCGAAGGAAAGCGGCGCGCGTATTGTGCATTGCTGTGGTTTTGATTCGATCCCATCCGACATGGGGGTTTGGTTTCTGCAACAGAAGGCCGAGGAAACCTTTGGTCAACCGTGCCAGGATGTTCGAATGCGCGTGAAAGTAGCCAAAGGCGGCCTCTCTGGCGGCACGGTTGCATCCATGATTAACATCGCGAAGGAAGTCGGTGCCAACCCAGCGTTGCGTAAAGAACTCGCGAACCCGTTTTCGATCTGTCCGCCAGAGCACCGCTCGAAGACACGGCAGCCCAGCTTGAAGTCTGCAGAATACGACAAGGATTTTGGTGTTTGGCTTGCGCCGTTTGTAATGAGCGCCATCAACACCCGTGTGGTTCATCGCTCGAACGCGGTGCAGGGTGCCCGTTACGGCCAAGAGTTCACCTACGATGAAGCAATGATGACAGGGCAGGGCACGAAAGGCCGGTTGACGGCCTACGGTGTAGTAGCCGCGCTAGGGGCTTTTCTTGTCGCCTCAGCTATCAAGCCAACCCGCTGGGTGGTCGAGAAATTGGTGCCTCAGCCGGGTGAAGGTCCAACTCCGGAAGCCCAAGAAACCGGCTTTTATGACATTCGATTTATTGGCCGCACACAGAACGGCAAAACCATGATCACCAAAGTTACCGGTGATCGAGATCCTGGCTACGGATCAACCGCAAAAATGCTGGGTGAAGCCGGTGTCTGTCTGGCCCAGGATATTGGCGACAATTTGCCCGGCGGTTTCTGGACACCGTCTTCAGCAATGAGCGACAAGCTCCACACGCGCCTGACCAGCAACGCTGGCCTGACGTTCGAGGTGTTGGAAACCCGCTAAGCGCCTAATTCAGGTGCAGCACGTGGTCGGAAGGCAGTAGTGCTTCCGGCGCGTGCCCCAAGCTGATGACGGTACGGCCTTCAAGCCAGCGGTCAATCATTGGTGCGATACGCTTACGTGTATCGGAATCTACGCCGGTAAACGGCTCGTCCAAAATCAGCAGCGGAGCGCTGGACAGCAGTACTCGAGCCAGAACTAAGCGCCGGGCTTCACCTCCCGATACACGATTACCACTGCTTCCGAGCCATGTATTCAAGCCCTCGTCTTCTCGTGTGAACCGTTCTGCCAGTTCCACCAGTTCAAGTATCCGCCACAACTCTGCATCTGTTGCCTTTGGATTGCCCAATAGCAGATTTGCTTTTAAGGTGTCTTCGAACACTACGGTGCTTTGTGTCAGGTAGGCGCATGGCGGGTGCTGAAGCACTCCCGCCAGAGCTGGAATTACCCCCGCAAACGTATCGGCCAATGAGGATTTTCCGCTTCCAGACGCGCCAACGATCCCAAGCCGTTCACCAGCCTGTATGGTCAGCGAGAAATGCGTCATAACCGGCGCATTACCGGGATGGCCAATGGTCAGATCCTTCGCTGTGAACGTGGTGTTGGTCGTTGAATTCGCCGGCTTAACCGAGGAAGGCTTAACCTCTTCATTCAAGCGGCTCGCAGCCGCCACCGTTGCACCCAGTTTTCCAAATGTGTCCGGGAGCATGGCATAGACTTCGTTGAGCCCCAGCAGCACGATCGGCAGCATCACTAACACCGGGCCAGAGACAGATCCGTTTTGAAATAAGGCAAACCCGGCCCAGAGTACAAACACCGCGGCGAGGTTGATCAGTATCTGAGTCACTGCCAAGTGCCAGCCGGTCTGAGTTTCGATGACCGCCTGATCTTTGTCGAGCGCGAGCGATTGCCGTTTTAACAGGGCGGCGTGCTTCCCAATTCGCCCTGCGGCGGTCAACTCTGAAAACCCTTCCAGGTGCTCAATGACGTCGCTGCGCAGGTGCTCTTGGCGTTCAATCAGCTCGCCTGAAAGCGCTTGGGTTCGGCGATAAAGAAGCCAGCTCGCAATCACAAACGCGGCAGCCAGAAACGCCATTACGGTTAGAGCAATCGTAAGGTTAAGCAGCAGCCACACCAGCAAAACCACCAGCAAGGCCACCACCGCAGCCAGAGCAGTAGGCGCCACAAGGCGAAGGTATAGGGTATCCAGAGCATCGACATCGGCCGTAAGCCGAGAAAGCCAATGCGCGCCTTTCTGGCGGCCTCTGTCGCGATGGCCGGCTCGTGCCATTTGATTAAACAACGCTACGCGAATATCGGTCAACAGGCGTAGAACCGTGTTGTGGTTATATAGCCGCTCGAAATAACGGGTGACAGTGCGAGACACCGCGAAGAATCGAATGCCACCACCGGGCACGTACAAGTTGATGTAGGCCTGAATGCCGGCCGCAAACAACAGGCCTACTAACGCGGTTTCGGTTAAAAACCAGCCGGATAAAGCGAGCAGGGCAATGCCCGAAATCAATGTAGCTAACAGCAAAATCGCCCCTATCACCAAACGGCCACGACGTTGCAGTATCAAATTGAGCCATGGGCGAAGCTCACGCATCTGTCACCTCGCCATCGTGAATAATCAACAGCCGATCAGCCAGCGTCATCAGGGCTTGGTGATGCGTGGAAAGAATCAGGGTTTTGCCCGCTTCAGACAATTTGTGCAGAGCTTCCAAAACATGAATTTCACTGGTGGCATCTAAACCGGCGGTTGGTTCGTCCAGAATCACCAAATCGTAATCGGCCAGGAAAATTCGGGCCAAACTTAAGCGCCGGGCCTGGCCACCCGACAACCCTTGGCCATCTTCGCCAATCGAGCTGTAGATACCCTGTTCCCGGTGTTCAACCAGATCGGCCAAGCCGACCTGATGAAGGGCTTGTTCAATGGCTATGTCTGAGGCTTCCGGACTGGTCATTCGCAAGTTGTCAGCCCAGCTACCCTGAATCCAGAATCCTTTCTGACCTAACCAGCCAAATGGTTGTTCACCGCTGGGGTTACCAAATACTGAGATTGAGCCCGAAACCGGTTGAAGAAAACCGGCCAGCATATGCAACAGCGACGACTTGCCACCACCGGAAGGGCCGGTCAGCACGATGGTTTCACCTTTTTTAAAGGTAAGCGTCACGTTTCTGATAACGTCAGGGCCTGTGTCGTAACACAGAGACACCCGTTGAATTCCGATCAAAGAAGGGTCCGTCGTGTCCGCCGTACCGGTTGTTTTTACAGGCGAAGCCCGTTGATCAAGGCGCGCCAAAATTTCCGCGCTGGCGCCGAGGGCCGCAGCTCTATCATGGTAATGCTGGGACAGAGTGCGCAAGGGCTGAAAGAATTCCGGAGCCAATAATAAAATCAGCAGGCCCGAAAACAATGTAAGCTCAGAACTTGGCCCGAACGAGATGTACCCCAGCAGCCCGAAACCGATGTAGATCGCAATGACCGCAATCGCCACAGATGCAAAAAACTCCAGCACTGCGGAGGAGAGGAAGGCGATTTTCAGTGTTTTCAGAGTGATCAGGCGAAATTGGTTTGAACGGTGGTGCAGCGAGGCGCTGGCTTGGGCCGTTTGACCGAATAGCTGAAGCGTCGTCAGCCCCCGAACCTTGTCCAGGAACTGGCCTGAAAGCCGGCTGACGGATTCGAAATGTTGCTGGTTTACCTTCTCGGCACCCATGCCGACCAACGCCATGAACAACGGAATCAACGGCGCAGATAACACCAGGAAAATACCGGCCAGCCAATCCAGCCAAAACACCACAACCAAAATCATCAGCGGCACAAACACCGACAACATCATTTGTGGAAGAAAGCGCGCGAAGTAGCCGTGCAGAGCTTCTGCGTGATCAAGCCATTCCCGGGCAAGAGACGCCGCAGAGGTATCTGAGAGTGTTACGGGCCCGAGAGCCTGCCATTTACGATGCAGTTGGCGTCGAACATCCTTGCGGACTTCTTCACTGCAGCGCGCAGCGAAGCGTGATTGCAGGCCTTGGCCAAGGCCGCGCAGAACCAACACGGCCACCAGCCCCAGGAATGCTGGGGCAAGGTTGGCTATGGGTTGCTGCTCGATAACGCCCTGGTGTACCAGCCAGGCCAGCAGGGCCATCTGAGCGATGGTTGCCAGCCCAACCCAGACACCGGCCAGTACCGTAGCCCGTATCCAGCGCTGACTGCTCTTGGCTAACCCAGACAGCCAGCGTCGGACACGGGCCGGGTCCGACGGTTCCACTTAGTGATACCCCTCTCCGGCACGCACCTTGCCGCGGAACACCCAATAGGTCCAGGCGGTGTAAACCAGAATGATGGGAATCACGAACAGCAAGCCCAGCAGCAAGAACAGCTGCGCTTCCGGGGCAGATGCCGCATCCCAAAGGGTGTAATTGGGTGGCACCACATAGGGCCAACGGCTGACAATCAAACCGAGGTAAGTAGTAATAAACAGCCCCATGGTGGCCACAAACGGCATCCCCTCAAATCGATTGCGAACTGAACGCCAGATCTGAAACGCACACAGCAACGTTATGGCGGGTAAAATCCAGATAATACCGAGGTTCGAGAACCAGCGGTCCCAGACCATGTGATCAACGAAGGGTGTCCACACACTGATAATTCCGAACACCACCAGAACGGTGGCCAAAAGCGGCGTGGTAATGCGGTAAGCCCAATCTTGCAAACGGCCTTCGGTTTTTAGAATCAGCCAGGTAGAGCCCAGCAGGGCATAACCTGCCAACGTGCCCAAACCGGTTAACACGGTAAAGGGCGTTAACCAATCCAACGCACCGCCAACATAGACGCCATCTACGGTGTTAAAACCCTGAATGTACGCACCAACCACGGCACCTTGAGCGAAAGTAGCGATGGTTGAGCCGCCCGCGAAGGACCAGTTCCATAGGTAGCGAGAGCTGCGCGCCTTGAATCGGAATTCAAACGCCACGCCGCGGAAAATCAAACCGGCCAGCATCAAAAACACACCGATGTACATGGCGGGCAGAATGATGCTGTAAACCATCGGGAACGCAGCAAGCAAACCGGCCCCGCCTAGCACCAGCCAGGTTTCGTTGCCGTCCCAGACCGGCGCCACCGAATTCATCATGGTGTCTCGATCTTCTTCTGAAGGCGCAAAGGGGAATAGAATGCCGATCCCGAGATCAAAGCCGTCCATCAGGACGTACATGATAATTCCAAAACCGATGATAAATGCCCAGATGAGGGCTAAATCGAACACTTCCATTATTGTTGCCCTCCTTCATTGGCGATTTTCGCCGGATTTGCCGAGTTCTCTTCTGAATCGTATTCGAATTGAACGTGCGCCGCAGACATTGGGCGGGCAGGGCGGTCGGCCTCGTCTTCGGTATGGCCACCATCGCCTTCCAGCCCAACGAACAGCACTCGCATCAGGTAGTACAAACCGGCTGAGAAGATGGAGGCATACACCAGGATGTAGCCAATCAGAGTGAACAGCGCCATGCCACCGGTGAGTGACGGGGTGACGGATTCCGCCTGCGTCATCATGCCGTACACCAGCCAAGGCGCACGGCCCGTTTCGGTGACAAACCAGCCCGTTAAAACGGCAAGAAACGGTGCGATACTCATAGCCCGCAGCCCCTGCAGATACCAGCGAGCTTTATACAAACGGCCATTTATTCGCAGAACCAGCCCGGTGATGGCAAACAAAATCATCAGCATGCCAAGGCCAACCATCACCCGGAACGACCAGAACACAATTGCTACCGGAGGCTGTTCTTCAACCGAGACTTCATTCAAGCCAAGAATCTCGCCGTCGAAATCGTGGGTGAGAATTAAACTGGCGAGGCTAGGAATTCCAATCTCGAAATGGTTGGTCTGGTTTTCCTGATCGGGAATAGCAAACAACAAAAGAGGCACATTAGTGGAGGTTTCCCAATGACCTTCCATTGCAGCCACCTTCATCGGCTGGTGTTCCAGCGTGTTCAACCCGTGGAAATCGCCCACAACCACTTGCGCTGGAGCAATGAACAGCAGCAACCACAAACACATCGAGAGAGCTTTCTTGTTCGCCTCCACTTCGCGACCTTTGAGAAGGAACCAGGCACTGACACCGGCGACCACGAAACTACCGGTTAGGAAGGAAGCGAGCACCATGTGCATCAAGCGGAACTTAAAGGACGGATTAAAAATGGCCTCGCCCCAAGACAAAATATGAAACGTGCCGTCACGAAGTTCTGTGCCGGCAGGTGTTTGCATCCAACTGTTGGCAGAGAGAATCCAGAACGTGGAAATAAGGGTACCGATGGCCACCATAATGGCTGAGAACAGGTGCACCCCCGGTGGCACCTTATCGCGGCCAAAGAGCAGAACTCCCAAGAAAGCGGCTTCCAGGAAGAACGCGGTGAGCACCTCATAGCTTAGAACCGGCCCGAGGAAGTTGGCTGAAGCCTGCGCGAAGTTGCTCCAGTTGGTGCCGAACTGAAAGGACATCACGATGCCTGACACCACGCCCATACCAAACACTACCGCAAAAACCTTGGTCCAGAAGGTGGACAGAGTGATCCACACCGGATTCTTCGTTTTGTAGCCAAGCCCTTCGAGTAGGGCAATATAGGAGGCAAGCCCGATCGTAAACACCGGGAAAATGGCGTGAAATGACACGACAAACGCGAACTGGATTCGCGATAAAATGAGGGGATCTAGCTCCATAGGAACCTCCAGCAATGACATGCTTACAAAAGGGCGTAGCCCGCGCAGCAACAGCTTGGTGCATTTTGTAATATTGTTATTACCAGCGGTTACGGTAATGCTAACGTGATCATACCAGAGAAACGCGAGACAATTTGTCGCACTCTTGACATATCACAACAACAAATCGAGCCAACACGGTGAACCAATGAGTTTTTATGAAAACCGCATCCTGCCTCACGTCATCGATAAAGCCTGTTCGATGGGCCAGGTGATGAAGCTTCGCAGCCAAGTGGTTCCCTGTGCTAAAGGCCGAGTTCTGGAAGTTGGAATGGGCTCTGGCATAAACCTCGAATTCTACGATCCCGACCGTGTTGAAATGGTGTACGGCCTCGAACCTTCTGAAGGAATGCGCCGCAAAGCCCAAGCAAACCTCAACCGCTCGTCTATCAAAGTAGAATGGTTAGATCTTCCTGGCGAGAAAATACCGCTAGAAAATGACTCTGTAGACACCATTCTGCTGACATTCACCCTGTGCACCATTCCGGACTGGCAGGCTGCCCTCCAACAAATGAAACGGGTACTCAAGCCGGGTGGGGAACTGCTGTTCCTGGAACACGGTGAATCACCTGATAAAGGTACCTGCAAATGGCAACACCGGATCACTCCGGGTTGGAAAAAACTGGCCGGAGGTTGTCACCTGAACCGCAACATCGCCGAACTACTCAGGCAGGGCGGGTTCGAGGTTCAGCAGCTTGAGAACCTATACATCCCCAAAGCACCCAAAATTGCGGGCTATATCTACAAAGGCATTGCGATAAACCCATAAAAACAGCCGAATTGTTCGCAAAATAAACAGCTTGGGCAGGAAGTTAAAGATCGGAATTGCGTTAGGCAACGGAGCCTTATACAATCTCGACCTTCAGATTTTCCCCTCCTATGCCCGGATGGTGAAATTGGTAGACACAAGAGACTTAAAATCTCTCGACCGTTAGGTCGTGCCGGTTCGATTCCGGCTCCGGGCACCATTTAGATCCATAAGTTTGCCGATTCCCTCCTTGGTTGACCGTCGTCGTTCTCGCTATTCAAACCTGGTGTAGACCGCTTTGGCTGTGTTTTCTTACGGAACCCAAGCCTGCATTCTTCAGCCCCGTCGTAAGTAACCTGTTTCATCCATGTTGCCCGATTATTCCCTCGTGAAAACAGTACTCTCCTCGGCTTTGCCGATTCGTAGCCACGCTGAAGCGCAACCAGTCATTATTGAATGAGCAAAAACGAGAGGTCACGCGATTACTTGTTGCCAAAACTGCAATAAACTAAGCTACTGTTTAGGTTGGTAAATTGAATGCCCGAAAGGAAAGGGTGGTGCGGAGTTATGTAGAACGCACTTTTTTGCCATATTGTGGAACGCGGTCTAATTGCTGTTAAGTCTATAAGGAGTTCTTTTCTGAATGGATGAAAATAAACAAAAAATTGCATTGTTCATCGATGCCGATAATGCACCTGCTGGAAAGTTCGAAGATGTACTGAGTGAAGTCGCCAATTATGGCGTGGTGACAATCCGCAAAGCCTACGGCAACTGGAAATCACCTACGCTGAAGGCATGGGAAGATCTTTTACATGAATATGCGATCCAACCCATTCAACAATACGATTTAACCAAGGGGAAGAATGCGTCAGATATTGCCATGGTTATTGATGCTATGGACGTCATGTACACCAAGCAAATTGACGTAATGTGTTTTGTTTCATCGGATAGCGACTTCACGCCAATGGTTACTCGGGCTTTGTCTGAGGGTAAGGTTGTATTAGGGTTCGGAGAAAGAAAAACACCCTCACCATTTGTAAATGCCTGCTCTAAATTTCTTTTCTTGGATAGGGAAAAAGAAGAAACAAAATCCACTTCAAAACCTAAGAACATAAAATCAGATACTAAATTGATAAATTTGCTACGGCAGGCTATCGAGGCTACAGAAGATGACGAGGGCTGGGCAGCTCTTGGACCGGTTGGGGCAAATATTTCTAACAAGACATCATTTGATACTAGGAATTACGGTTTTAAAAATCTTAGCAGCCTCTTCAAGGCCATAGATTTGTTTGAGTTAAAACGCGGTCCAGGCAATTCCTATCTAGTACGAGATGTCCGAAAGAAGTCAGACTTAACAAACGGGTCAAGTTGATGCATTCCGCAGCGCTTCGCTCTGCTCCACGCACAACTTACCAATATCGTTAGGTTTTTTTCGATGATCGAGGGTATATGAAGAGTTTTCTGCTGAAAGCATGGAAAGATCCAGTATGGAGTAAAGTAATTTCATCTGGGTTAATATTTATTTTTGCAGCTTGTTTTACGTGGATATCCGGTCTTTGGCCTGAAGTAAAAAGCATATTGTTTTATATTTTATCTTTGTTCGTATTCGAAGTTGTAATCCCCGTCTGGGCTTTATGTCTAATCGTACCTTTTCTTGTATTACTTATTCCTTTTATTCACTCAAGAATACCTGATCGTGAGCCTGCTTTTATTAACTATAAAGCAGATCAAATTTTAGGAATTGATTGGTCGTAGAACTGGTCAAAGCCTAATTATCATAATGATAAATATTCAATCAGGGATCTTCATCCTCGTTGCCCTGATTGTAAATCCAGCTTAGAACTTAACGATTATTCAGGACAACTTGTGCATTGTATTAATTATGATTGCAAGTGGAAGTGGCAACAACAAGGTAATTTTGAAAATAGAATATCTCATTCGTCTATGTTAAATAGTAAGGTTTGGAATGTCATTGACAGAAAAATACACAACGGTGAATTCAAAACCTAACAAGCTGTTCAACAAGGACAAAGTACACTTGGCTTTTGCTCCTTCGCCGCTCATTTTAGCCAACTATATTTAGCCTGTTAACAGGGCGTTAAATGCCAAGAGGAAGTTATGTCAGGGATTGCTAAAACTCCAAGTCCCCCATATTACGCAGTGATTTTTAGCTCTGCCCGCACGGATGGTGATCATGGTTACGGTGCTATGGCAGACAGAATGGTTGAACTGGCCACTCAGCAGGAAGGGTTTCTTGGTATCGAGTCAGCCCGTGAGGATGTTGGTATCACCGTTTCGTACTGGGCAAGCGAGGAAGCGATCAGGAACTGGAAGCAAAATGCTGAGCACCTTGAAGCCCAACGTTTGGGCCATAAAGCGTGGTATTCCGAATTTAAAGTCCGAGTTGCAAAGGTTGAGCGGGCTTATGGCATTTAACATTGGCGTTATACATTGCAGGAGGCATCGTGATAGTCATATATGGAATCAAAGAACACCTTAACCCGGTCAAAGCTCAGCTCTCTGAGGTCGTTCACGGGTGCATGCAGTCCGTACTCGGTATGCCGGAAGACAAGCGGGCTCATCGTTTTATCCCGATGGATGCAGAAGATTTTTATTACCCAGGTGGCAGAACGCCAGCCTACACTGTCATCGAGATCAATATGATGCAGGGTCGTGCTCCCGAGACCCAAAAAGCTCTAATCAAGGAACTCTTCAACAAGATTGAGTCTGTGGTTGGTATCTCACCTGTGGATGTTGAGATAACAATTAAGGAGCAACCCGCCCATTGTTGGGGATTTCGGGGTATGACCGGAGACGAGGCGCGTGACCTAAAGTACTCAGTCAATGTATAACAAGTCACCCAAGTATGTTCCCGGCCTAAAGGCCGTCTATCTGCCGGGCCGCCGCTTAGCTTGGTGTTATAAACCAAGGTTCTGGTAATTGTTTGATGGTTTGTTTCAGTGTCGGATCTCAATAGCATTCCCGTTGCGGCTTCGCCTACACTACAAAGCCGTGCGTGCTGCAGGCGTTTTACTCCTCTGAGGAGGTCTCTATGCAAAGTGGTTTTTCACGACGAATAGCTCCATACGTCGAAGGCGAGCTGGCGAACGCCAAGCGGGCAAATTTAGCCGGTGATGCTCAGCAAGAATTTGCTTATCTAGAGCGGTCGCACGTTATAGGACAAGAATCAACGTACTGGCACGTTAAGGTCCATATATTGATGCTAGTGTGGGCTGTTCGAAATCGTTCAGTCCGAGAGGCGGTTGGTCAGGCTTTTCGGATTGTGGGCGCTGCGACGAAAACAGCATTTGGCTTGGTCCCATCGGGCAATACGGGTGGCGCAAATGTTAGCCCGTTTAGGGAGATGCCAATCGGGCCAGATTTGGCAGCTATGATTCAAAAGGCCAAGTCCAGTGTATAACCGTACGCGCCACACGGATACTCTTGTCTCCGCTGCGCCAAGGTCACCGGTGCGCTCTGCGTTAGACCCTATGCCAGAAAAAATTACCTAAGAGACAAGGAATGAACAATGAACGATTTAGTGAAAATAACTAATAAATACAAAGAAATTTGCACTACAGGAAATCTAGATGAGTTCGATGAGTTAGTTCATCCAGAGTTCGAAAGGTATGCGGATGGAAAAACTCAAAAAGGCGTTCAGGAACTCAAGGAAATTATTGTATTGGCCAGAGAGCTCAACAGTAATTTAACGGTGACGGGCGTAGAAGATATAGTGGCCGGAGATAGAGTCATTACCCGAATAGAGGTTAGTGGCGTGTTCAATCTGACGAACAAGCCATGGAAAGTAAATGGCGTGGCTATTTACCAAATAAAGGAAAACAAACTCTATCGACAGTGGGTGGAGGTAGATGCACTCAGTGGGTCAAGTCAAGCTGGTATGGCTCTTGTTCCGACTGCAAAGGTCGCCTTGCCGTTTTTGAAGAATTTCAGAAAATACGGCGCTCTGCTTAAAGAAATTTGATTGTGAGAAGTGACGTATAACAACTGTTTCCAGATGACGATGGCCGCCGAGCGGCAGAGAGCCGGACCATACAGTCATCGAGATCGACCTAAGGAATAGTTTCTTTTGTCTGAGTTAAAAACCGTAGGCCTGTTCCTAGTCACCGCGTTAGCGGAAATTGTGGGCTGTTATTTGCCATATCTTTGGCTTCGTGAAGGTAAAACCATCTGGCTTTTGGTGCCGGGCGCGCTCAGTCTTGCGGCATTTGCCTGGCTGCTGTCCCTACATCCGACCGCAGCGGGCAGAGTCTATGCTGCATATGGTGGCGTTTATATTTTTACGGCCATACTCTGGCTTTGGACAGTGGAGGGCATCCGTCCAACGGTTTGGGATTTTGTTGGCTCAGCGGTTGCGCTGACAGGTATGGCCATCATCATGTTTGCACCGCGCACCACATAACGGCGACGGCCGCTCTGTCTAATCAGTGCTACGCTGTTTAAAGGAGCTGTTTTAACCTTTTAGGTGACGCGGTTCACCCTGGTACCCTGACGAAATTGGAGTCCAAGATGACCAACAACTTAATCAAAAACATGCTCGATGATTGGGAGCAACATTCCAGCCAAGTCAAAGAACAGGTAAGTACCGAAGTTGTTCTCAACAAGGCGGACTTGATCAAAATAGAAGCGCTTGCCGAAACCTACGACTTACCGCCCAGTGATTTACTCGCCGATCTCATTAGCTCCACCTTGTTGGGGATAGAAGAGCAAATGCCCTATGTTCCTGGCGATAAAGTGATTCGAGTCGAAGAGGGCGAGCCTATATACGAAGACGTAGGGCGCACGCCTGTGTATATGGCCGCAAAGGCCAGGTTGGAACAAAAGCAATAAAACTATACAGAGTTTACGCCGCTTCATTTTAAAACTTCCCTTTTCGCAGTGAATTTGTCTGCGTAACATGGGAAGCTAGCTAACAATGGAGCTTACTAAATGATTCTATTCACTATTTTATTGTTACTACTAGGCTTAGTGTTACTAGCCGGTGGTGTGTGGCTGGCCTCTCTGGGAGGCAGCCTGTATTACGCCATCGCAGGTATAGCGCTCATCATCGCGGGACTGGCATCTAAAGCGCGCAGGCCAGTCGCTCGTTGTGTATACGCTGCGTTTCTGGCGTGTACAGCAATCTGGGCATTATGGGAGTCCGGCCATGATTGGTGGCCGTTGGCCTCACGCCTAGGGGTGTTTCTACTGCTTGCGATCCCGCTGCTGTTTCCTGGGCCAAAAGCTCAGCGAGGCGGCATTATGGTGTTGGCTCCGGTATGGGTCGTCGTTGGCCTGATCACAGTATCGAGCCTTGCCTTTGATCGGCACCGGATTGATGGTCAGCTTAACGATCAGATTGTTTCTGCCGATCCCGAAATGGGCGACATCTCTGATGAGAGCTGGCATGCCTATGGAAGAAGCAACTTCGGGCAACGTTATTCACCGCTGGATCAGATTACTCTTGAGAACGTCGGCAACCTCGAAAAGGCCTGGCAGTATCAGACCGGTGATCTGCAATTACCAAAAGACGTGGGTGAGATAACTTACGAAGCTACACCGATCAAAATAGGTAACAGTCTGTTTCTGTGTACACCGCATAATTGGTTAGTGGCATTGGATGCAGATACAGGCGAGGAGCAGTGGGTCCATGATGCGAACGTTCCCATGGAGAGCCAGCGACAGCACCAGACCTGCCGGGGCGTATCGTATCTTCCGCCGTCCGAAGGTGATACCAACGAGATAGACGTTCAGCTGATTAAAAAGCCTGCTGAGGATCTGGCCAGCGTGCAGTGTGATGCCCAGATCTTCATGCCGACATCGGATGCGCGTCTATTGGCTGTGGATCCGGAGACAGGCGCGCGTTGCAGCGGGTTTGCCGAAGACGGCTCTCTCGATTTGATGCATAACATGCCGTTCAAGCAGGCCGGTTTTTATTATTCAACGTCGCCGCCCGTGGTTGCCAATGGCTTGGTTGTTGTAGCAGGTGCGGTAAACGACAACTACGATATTAACTCGCCCTCCGGTGTCATTCGTGCGTACGACGCTAAAACCGGCGAGTTGCAGTGGAACTGGGATCCCGGTAACCCCGAAGAAACTGCGCCGATTGCTGAGGGTGAAACTTACAGTACAAGCACACCAAACAGCTGGGCGGTTGCAAGTGCAGATGAGGAACTCGGGCTTATCTACTTCCCGATGGGTAATCGGGTGCCTGACCAGTTGGGTATGTACCGGAGTGAAAATGATGAGAAGTATGCCTCATCGGTGGTGGCTCTGAGCATAGAAACCGGGAAGGTTGCTTGGGTGCAGCAATTTGTTCACCACGATCTGTGGGACATGGATACCCCAGCGCAGCCTAGCCTTGTGGATTTGGACACTGAAAACGGCAAGGAGCCTGCACTGGTTGTTCCAACAAAACAAGGCGACGTTTATGTTCTTAATCGGAAAACCGGGGAACCCATCATTCCGATTTCTGAACTGAAAGCGCCGCAGGGTACGATTGAGGGTGATTACGCTGCCGAAACTCAGCCGATATCCGGTCTTTCCTTTCGGCCGCCCGAGTTAACCGAAGCGGATATGTGGGGTGCAAGTGCGGTAGACCAGATGATCTGCCGTATCAAATTCCGATCTCTGAATTACGAGGGTCAGTATACGCCGCCTTCAGAGCAAGGCACGATCGTCTATCCCGGTAATTTCGGTGTCTTCAACTGGGGCAGTATAGCCGTCGATCCTGAACGACAGGTGATGTTTGGTATGCCGCTGTACTTAGCGTTTACCTCTACGCTTGTACCCAAAGATGGAGCTGATCTTGGCGAGACCAATCAAGGTGAGCAAGGTGTGAACGAAAATGCCGGGGCCCCTTATGCTGTCGATATGAAGCCATTTCTCTCTCCCATGGGCATTCCTTGTCAGCAGCCCCCTTGGGGCTATGTGGCAGGTGCGGATCTACGCACAGGCGAAGTGGTTTGGAAGCGTAAAAATGGCACCATTTACGATATGACCCCATTGCCATTGCCTATCGAGATGGGTGTGCCGGGAATTGGTGGCCCCATTGTCACCGCTGGTGGGGTGGCCTTCATGGCGGCGTCGGTAGACGACTACCTCCGGGCCTATGACCTGACAACAGGCAAACAGATCTGGGAAACACGGCTGCCAGCAGGCGGACAGGCGACACCGATGACGTACCTCAACAGTAAAGGGGAGCAGATGGTGGTTATCGTCGCCGGAGGCCACGGTTCGATTGGAACCACCTTTGGTGATTACGTGATTGCCTATAAGCTGCCTTGACCTGATGTATCTAGCCCTGCCGGTAGGCCAGGGCTAGAGCTTTAGAAAGTAAATTCGAGCCCGGCGTACCAAGTGCGTCCGGCTTCGGGCTCAAAGTAACGATCATTACTCGCGTTTATACGGACATTAGCGAAATGGTTTCTGTCTGTTAGATTTCGTATGCCAACAAAGCCCTTCAGTAGGAGATTCTGGCCGGCGTACAGGTTGGTTCCGCCCCGCACATTCAACAGCCAGTAATCGTCGACTTTTACATCGTTTCCGTCATTGGCCACCATATCGCCCACGTAGAGCGCATCCAGTGCTGCAAAATTGCCCCGCAGACCGTGCCATTGAATGCGATTGTTCCACGTCTCCTCGGGCAGCCCCGGTAATCGGTTACCGTCATACCGTTCGCTCCCGGAGCGGTAGTCCTCAAATTTATAACTCGCCAACGTCAGTGCGCTGTCTAGGCGCAAACTCGGAGTTAATAGCCAGCCAATGGAAGCCTCCATGCCTTTGCGAATTGTATCTCCGGCGTTGCGATAGAAAGTTCGGTCATCCGGTCCCTCCAGCTCATAAGGAACGAGTTCGTCTCGAACATCTACCCAGAAAAGCGAAAGGTCGTAATCGATCCCGTTATCGAATGCTCCACGCAAACCCAATTCATGATTCAGAGATTTTTGAGGTTCGGTTTCGGGGTTCAAGCCGCCGACCCCTGATGGATTGGCAAACTCGGAGAACGTTGGCGTTTCAAACGCGGTGCTGATATTGGTGTAGGCTTGATGAGCATTCAGGTATTGATAGCTCAAACCTGCAGAGCCGCTCCATTCACGAAACGTCCGCTTCCCGCTTTGGTCTCCATCCGATGCAAAATCGTCATCAACTGTCATGCGAATTCGGTCGAAGCGGCCACCCAAGGACAGCATCAATTGATCTGTGAAATTTAGATCGCCTTGCGCAAACACGCCTAACGCCGTTGCGGTTTGCAATTCGTCTGCAGTCAGGTTTTGCAGATTACCGCTGAAACTCATTTCTCTGCGAATGCGGTCATCTCGCTGTTTCCGTGCTTCTACCCCGGCTACGTAGCGAAAAGGTAGTCCACGTAATTCAAGGGACTGCCGGTAATCAACTCTCGCCCCGAAATAGTCACGGTCATAATCTATTCGGCTATCACCAGGGTAGGGCAGCTGCTGCTCAAAATTACGCCGTATGTAAAAGCTATTTACGTGCAGTTCACCCGGCCCCGCGGATAGGTCCTGATACTGCAAGCCAAGTACTTGCTGATCGACGGTTTGCCCGGTATCAAACTTCTCGGTGAATTTACCTGCCTGGGCTTTATCTTCTCTCACTTGCTCAGCGGTCAATGCTCCCGGATCTTCAGAGCGAGGGTTCTGTAGCAAGTTGATGATAGCGGTCACAGAGCGATCGTCTCCGAGTTCGCGGCGCAGCATAGTATTGAGCAAGTATTTTTCAACGTTCGCCTGATCACGATAGCCTTCGTAGTTAAGTGCGGAGGCGCTTATGCTGTGCGACCAAGCACCATCATGGCCGCTATTGGTTAGTGAAAGTTTGCCGAAATTTTGGCTGCCGCCTGTCATTCGAACCGATGTTTGGGCTGGCTGAGAACGGCCATCGGCTGTTGTTACACTAATGACACCTCCCGCCGCATTGCCATACAGAACCGAAGCAGGTCCTCTGATCACTTCGATACGTTTAGCGGTATCAAGGTCGATTGCGTCTAGTTGTGCCTGCCCATCGGGTAGGGTGTATGGAATGCCGTCAACCATAATGGTAATGCCACGAACTCCGAACGGTGCTCGGGCCCCAAACCCGCGTATCGCGATGCGTTCACCTTGAGCAAAGTTCTCATGGTTTTGCATGTAAAGCCCGGGCACTTGGGTAAGGCTCTCATTTAGCTTTAATCGCGGCTGACCTTCCCGAATGGGGGCCTGTCGAACAACCGATAAGGCCGCGGGGGTTTCATGTAGGGAACGCTCCAATATCGGGGAAGTAACCACTATATCGGCAAGCGCCTGGGCGTAAACGGTAGGTGTGATCGTGGGAGCAAGCAGCCCACTTAGGATAACAGAGGGATATTTGAGAGTTTTCATAAACCTAGTGTAACTAGGTATAATTTAAAGTCCTAGCTAGATATTGCAGTGGGCAGTTGGATCCACATCAGCGCCTGCTTCCAAGCTCTGACTGGCTGAAGCCAATACAACAACGCGATTTCGCCCCTGTTTTTTGGCCGCATAAAGCGCATTATCGGCACGATGCAGCACTGCACTCCACTCGCGGTCGCCAATACAGTATTGGGCCACTCCGAAACTCGCTGATATCGCCAAGTCTATATCACGGCCGAGTTCTATCTGGGTTGCAGCCGTTTTTGCTTTGAGTTGCTCCGCAACATGCATTCCTTGCTCGGTGTTATTGTTTGGCAATAGCAATACAAACTCTTCTCCACCGAATCGAGCGACTACATCATGTTTGCGCACTCGACCTCTGAGGATGTCGGCGAAGCGTTTTAGAACCTGGTCACCTACATGATGACCGTACTGATCGTTTACTTTTTTAAAGTGATCTAAATCGCACATGATGATGGTGAACGCACTGCCCGAACGCAGTGATCGGCTGAACTCAATTTCACAGGCTTCGTCGAATGCCCGTCGGTTATAAGCCCCCGTTAATGGGTCGACGCGGGCGATTTCTGACAGTTCATGTTGCAGTTCATCGGAAGCCATCCAAATCGTGGCGAACGACGATAAAATAACCAGAAACTCACCTGCGATTACCGCCAGAGAACTGAGCAAGCCGGCATTCATGAAGTTTTCCGGCGGAACGTCATAAAACGACCAAAGCACACGGAAGATAAAAAAGGCAGTCACGATCAAAAACATGCCAATAAGCATTCTTGTGACCGAACGGCTTCGGGTCTCTGGGTGTTGTAATAGCCCCCAGGCACCGATAAAAGAAGCGACAGCAAAAGTGGCTGAGAATGCCTGAATGCGAGGACTTACATCGGGGACGTGGAACGTAAAAAAATACAAAACCGGTGCAAGAAACAGCAAAAGGGCGGGGCTTAACCAACGCTCAAAACGCAATGAAATACCAAGAAATCGGAACAGTCCCCGGTAGATCAGAATTACACCCATAATGATCGCCAGGTTGGAAAGCACAACGGAGGCGAAATCATGAATAAAATGACGCAGGCCGAGCAGGACGCAACCGCCACCAATCAGAAAATAACCGGTACCAATCGTTTTTATACCGGAGAATTTGGCATGCTCTCTGGAGTAAGCAAACATGCCCAGCCCGAACACAATACTGAACAGCATCAAGGTCAGGCTAAGGGTGCGAAAATCAAGCTGGATTGACATGGGCATTCCTGTGACGACACGGCAGCAGCGTCCAGCGCCCCTACGAGGCTTTATAGTATACTTTAGCTACATTATTTGCAGCCGATAATTACACGTGTCTCAGTTGCTGCTTTGGCGCCTTTCTTTGTTTTTCTCTTTGTCTTTTTTCTTTTTATCCTGTTCCTTTTCTTCGCCCTCTGGCTTGGGCCAATTCGCCTTCTTCTTTTCGCACTCCACAATACCACTACTACTCAACCGAAGGCTCCAGCGTTGGGCAGACGAGTGTTCATGGCCGGTCTGTGAATACACCAGCAGCAGGTCGTAATCGTGCTGTTTCTCGATGGGATGCGCTTTAATCTCAGAGGTAAAATCGTCCTTTTCACTCCAGGTGTACAGTTTATTGGTTGTGGGCTGAATCATTTCGCACAAGGCTTCGCAATCCAAGCTCAGGCGTTCCTGAAGATGGCTTTTCTGAAGTGCCGAATGATCAAAGTAGGTCACTGAGCGATAGCACACGATTTGCTGGGTTTCGTTTGTTACCCATTTGCCTGAACTCTCTTTTACCTGTTTGGGCAGGTCTGCACGTTTTCGATAATCCAGCCACACGCGTTTCCCTGCGAAAGGTTTGCTAGTGTAGGGCGTTAACAGGCGAATTTTCCAACGAGGTTTGCCTTTGCGTATCCAGCGGGTGATGGCGCTGATCATATCGTCACGCAACAAATCACGGGCGGCGTAGATCAGTGCAATGCCAAATAATAGGCTGAGTGACAACTGTTCGCTGATCGTTCGGGTGTTAAACAGAATGTAAGTAAACAGCGCCATAATGAGCGTGGTTGAAACGGCCTTGACGATCTTGCGGGTGCCTTCGCCGAGTTCAATAACTTTAGGCCGAAGCAATACGGGATATTCAAGCAGTCGGTGATAAAGGCCCATTCGGTTCCAAACCCGTGTCGCATTACCCTTGAAACTGCTTTGGTACTCGTGTTCCTGGCGATGCTGGTATTCCCGCTCAAGAAATGCGATCACAGATTCACGAATGTCTTCCCCCAGCGCATCAAAGTCTTCCATCGCCAAACATTCCAACAAAAACTGTTCGGTATGCCACGAGTAATAAATGTCGGCCAGACGGTAGTAGCGTTGTTGGCTGCTTTTTGCCGGGGAGGAGTTACGCAAACGCTGAGCAAAGTTACGACTTAGGCGGAGGGCTCGGTTAATCAGGTCAACGCTCAGACCAGAGTTGTCGATTTGCTGGCGCAGCCTTTCCATCGAAGCGCGGTATTGGAATAGCCAGGAGCCAAAGGTGATCTCATAATGAGGCGAGAGCAGGGCGAAGGCTTGGTTGGATTTGCCGATACGATCCTGCTCGGGCAGGCCCAGCAAACTGAACCGGTGCTCAATGGATGTAAACAGAAATTGCTGTTCTGAAAGCGTCCAGGAGGTCAGGCTATCTTCGTGGGGGGTGAACAGATACAGGTCTACCTGATATCGCCCCGGTTCTGACACCGTGCGAGTCAGTTGTAAGCGATGGTTACCTTTGCGTTTCAGTAAAAACACGTTCTTCTCCCAACAACCAACGCACGAATCAAGGTTTATCTTAACGAATTTTGCGATTTATCAAAGAACTAGATGATCCTTAGAGTATAGGAAAATCCCGTGTTTCCGCTATTATTCGACAGTCGAATCGACTTGCCTGATACTAGGTCTTTCATAACAATTACGCATTTGGAGATACCGGTTATGCCAGATATGCTGACACTCAATACGGATGACAATGGCATCACAACACTGACCTTAAACCAGCCGGACCGTCGCAATAGCCTCTCTTTAGATATGCTACGTGCTTTGGGCGATGCGCTTTCAGAGATCGCCGCGAACGGTGCCTCGCGTGTAGTGGTGCTGGCGGCGGCCGGCAAAGTGTTCTGTGCGGGGCATGACCTTAAGGAGATCCGGGGTCAGTTCGATAGTCATGCTTTTCAAAAAGAGCTATTCGAAAAGTGTAGCGAGGTCATGCAGCAAATCGTTAACTTGCCACAACCAGTGATCGCACGGGTCGCCGGCGTGGCTACAGCAGCAGGTTGCCAATTGGTCGCTAGCTGTGATTTGGCCGTTGCAGAAAAAGGTGCACGGTTCGCGACACCGGGTGTGAATATCGGTTTGTTTTGCTCCACGCCAATGGTTGCGTTGTCACGGAACGTATCTCGCAAGCATGCAATGGAGATGCTACTCACTGGCGACATGATTGACGCCGAACGGGCCGAACAGATTGGGCTCGTGAACCGAGTTGTAGCGCCGGAGTTGTTGGATGAAACGGTATACACCATGGCCGCGACCATTGTGGGAAAGTCAGCCCACACGCTGAACGTGGGTAAAACCGCGTTCTACCGTCAACTGGAAATGCCGCTCAACGAAGCTTACGACTACACCGCAGAAGTCATGGCCCGCAATGCAGTTTCACACGATGCGAAAGAAGGTATTTCCGCGTTTCTCGATAAACGTCGGCCCGAGTGGCGCCACTCATAATCAAGGCGGGCAGGTACCTTCTGAAGGCCAGATAAGCCGGTCACCTTCATCGATATGATGAGCTTTGAAGTAACCGGCGTTCATTTCTACGGCGTTCCGAAAGGGTTTGCCCGCTGGGTAAATGGGGCAGCCTGATGAGCTGGACGAGGTGCACGGCAGCATATGCCGAATGCTGACAATCACGCCGCTCTCATCGAGAAATGCGATGTCGAGCGGGATCAGCGTTTTATACATCCAGAAACCGTACCGGGCAGGGCGCTGTTCCTGATACTCGAACACCATGCCTGCGTTTTCCGCCAAATGATTCCGGCCCATTAGTCCTTTCTTGCGGTCTTCCGACTCGCTGACGACTTCAACGGTTACGGGAAACCCCTTGCCTTGAGTCACGAAGCAAGCCTGCACCTGAGGCAATGTCTCCGGTGTGTTGCTTTTCCCCGCTTCGGCGGCACCGCAGCCCGTCAATGCCAGTGTGCAGGCCGAAATTAGAGTAGTGAGAACTTTCATGAGCGCAAACGATAGCCGGTTTTAAAAATCCACCAGATGGTGGTCAGACAGATGGCGAGGAACATCAGAGTCATTCCCACGCTCACGCCGATATGAACATCTGAAACACCATAGAAGGCCCAACGAAAGCCGCTGATCAGGTAAACCACGGGATTGAACAGGCTAATGGTTTGCCAGATCTCAGGCAGCATGTCGATGGAGTAAAAAGTGCCGCCCAAAAATACAAGCGGTGTCACGATCATCATGGGTACGATTTGCAGCTTTTCGAACCCATCCGCCCATATGCCAATGATGAAACCGAATAAGCTAAAGGTGACCGCTGTGAGGGCCAGGAAGGCCACCATCCAGAACGGGTGCAGCACGGAATAATCAACAAACAAACGTGCAGTCGCGAGGATGATCAACCCCAGTAACACTGACTTGGTGGCGGCCGCACCCACGTAGCCCAATACGATTTCAAAATAGGATACTGGCGCAGACAGAACTTCGTAAATGGTGCCGGAAAATTTCGGCATGTAGATGCCAAACGAGGCGTTAGAGATACTTTGCATGAGCAACGAGAGCATCACCAAGCCTGGAATGATGTAAGCGCCATAACTGATGCTGTCTATATCACCCATGCGTGACCCAATGGCTGACCCAAACACTACAAAGTAAAGGCAGGTAGAGATCACTGGCGACAACACGCTTTGCATAAGCGTGCGCCGCATGCGCGCCATTTCAAACTTATAAATTGATTTAACACCGTACAAATTCATTTCAATCTCCGTGCAGGCGCGGTTTTATTCGTTAACTAGGCCAACAAAAATTTCTTCCAAAGAGCTTTCCCGTGTTTGAAGATCACGGTACTCAATCCCCAAGTCACCCAGCGTGCGCAGCAATCTGGCCACACCTGCTTGTTGTTTCTGAGAATCGAAGGTGTAAATCAGCTGGTAGCCGTCGTCCGACAGTTCTACCGGCTCGAGCGTTAGCTCTCCGGGTACCGCTTCAAGCTTATTCTGAAGATGTAAGCGCAGCTCTTTTTTGCCCAGTTTCGACATCAAGCGATCTTTGTCTTCCACCAAAATGATCTTGCCCTGACGAATTACGCCGATGCGGTCGGCCATTTCTTCCGCTTCTTCAATGTAGTGGGTTGTCAGGATCACCGTAGTGCCGTTTTCACGAAGTTTTCGAACCATTGCCCACATATCACGGCGCAGTTCGACGTCTACGCCAGCGGTGGGTTCGTCCAGAAACAAAATCCGCGGCTCGTGGGACAAAGCTTTGGCAATCATCACCCGGCGTTTCATACCACCTGATAGAGCCATAATTCGGCTATCGCGCTTGTCCCATAAAGATAGATCTTTCAACACTTTTTCAATGTGGCTGGGTTTCGGAGGTTTACCAAACAGCCCTCGGCTAAATGAAACCGCATGCCATACCGTTTCGAACGAATCGGTGTTCAACTCCTGGGGCACTAGACCGATGGCCTCTCGGGCTTTTCGATACTCTTTCACGATGTCATGGCCGGCCGCGGTAGCGTGTCCGTTGGTTTTGTTGACGATGCCACAAATGATGGAAATGAGCGTTGTTTTGCCGGCACCGTTGGGGCCGAGTAACGCAAAAATTTCGCCCGGGTAGATGTCCAGATTGATATCATTGAGTGCCTGAAAACCACCTTCATAAATCTTGTTCAGGTTCTTTACGGAGATATCCGGCTGCACGGCTATGTGTCCTGTTTATGTGGGTGACTCAATTCTTAAAGCCGCACATTTTCTCATGGCGACGGCAGTTTAGAAACCTTTGCCTTGTGCGCACATATCCCCATAATGTGAGCTTGCATACAAACTGAGGCTGATGATGTTACGTGTTTTAGGTGTGTTCGGTTTTCTTATTGCGGGTATTGGAATGACGTTTTGGGCACTTCAATATTCTGGAGATTCAGAAGAGGAGGTCGCACGCGCTGAATGTGATCTGTTGGCTGGTCCGTGTGCCTGGAACACGTCCGAGGGCCAATGGCAGGTTAGCCTGGAGCCCCAACAAGGTGCGCCAGCGCAGCATCGATACGTACTGAATGTGGAAGCCCCCGGTGCTCCTGATCGCTTTCTTGCTGTGTTACGCGGGCGTTCCATGTACATGGGCGAATACCCGGTGCCCCTGAGGCAGCAGTCAGACACCCGATTTATTGCTGAATTTGAAGCTCCCTTATGCGCAACCGGCTCCGAGATGGTTTGGCAGATCGATTTACAAAGCGGGCAAAAAAAGTTGGGAAGTGTGTCGCCGATCCTATTCTTCCAAGCGAAAACGTAGTTAAATTTTCGATGGTTTTACTTCCGGAGATTGAGTGATGGATTACGGTGAAAGTGTACAGAAGGTACTGCTGCGGAAGATTCGAAAAACCGAGCAAGACCTCCTGCAACTTAAGCTCGATTACTGTCGCTTCGTGTTCGGCTTGAGCCATCGCTCGCGGGTAATCGCTAATAGCCAGTGCTGGATAGTGCGGGCGGTGGATGTTGATTCAATGGACCACACCGAAGAGGGTGGTTACAGTAAACCGGCGTTGACCGGCGTGCTAGCTGATTCAAGCGCGGTTACAGAGGTTGTCTCGCTAGGCACCAACTGGGAGCTTGAAAAATCTAGATAAAGGCATTGCTGGTAACCGCGTCATACAAGCTTGAAGACGCGGGTACGTGGTGGTTTTCTTCCCAGAATTCGGCACCCTCAAGCCCCGCCCGATAACAGACCAGCAGAATATCGCTGGACGTGAGGGTGGATAGAGTTTGGATCGCTTCCGATTGGCGAATGCCGGTTTTTCGGCTGGCGATACCCGCAACAATGTCGGCTAACTCTTCGGAATGACGCACAACTTTTGGGGATAAAGAGCAGCTTGCTCCATAGAGCCATGCGGTTGCATAGGTTCGAACCGCTTGGGGCGCCTCTATTAAGTTCAACCCTTTCAATTTGCAATCCCGTTCCTGCAAGCCTGCCAAAATATGGAGCTTTGAGCACAACTCCGTGCGGTCCAGCGCTAAACGAGGCGCACCTTTCGCCTGAGGTCGGAGATGCTTCTTGAGAGTGAGGGTGCAATCCATTTTGCTAGACGAAGCAACGCCTTGAGGCTCAGCAAGTTCTTGGTTACTTAAGAAATATATACGCACACTTAGCAAGCCGACCAATAACAGAAGCCCAATCTGAGTTACTGCCACCACTCCGTAGATCATTGCGCATAGTTCCTGATAGCCAAGTTGATGATTCACTAAACGTCAGAAACTGTAACATTGAGTAACCAGCTCTCAGTACAACCCACTCCACAGTTCATGCCGGATTTTTTCGCGGACTTGTTGATCTGTGACCCTCGTCCCAACCAACGGGCGAGGGGGTCAGCAGGTCGGCATGGTTTTAAGAGCAAGTTTTCGGCGAATGTAACGACCAAGAGCGTCTACGCCAATGTTGAGTAGTGCGGTAATGAGGATCAGCACCATTGCCCGGTCAAAGCGAATGTTTTGAATCGCGCTATCGACATAGAAACCCAGTGTGTAGATACCCAAAATACCCAGAATGGCAGTTTCCCGCATGATGATTTCCCAGCGGTAGAACAGGAACGCCAAAAAGGAGCGATATACGCGGGGGACCAGTTCCCAGCTATAGCGAGACAAGCCGGTGGGTGCATCGGGGCGAAGTTCAATGGTGTTCGTCTGCCGGCCAATGAGGTGCCCGATAATGCCGCCGTTGTGCAGAGCGAGTGCGACCACTGCAGGGAGCATGGAAGGCCCCCAAAGCTGAAGAAGGATATACGCGAGAATGTATTCGGGGGTGGAACGGGCGATGACCAACAAGACATGGCCAGAGGTGCGTCGGACAGGGCCGCCGAAATGTCTGGAGATCAATGGGAAAGCTAGCAACGACAAAATGCCGGTCGCGACCAAAGCAATCTGGGTAAGCACGACGGTGTTCCAGATTCCGGGTAGAGCCTCGTTTATCCAAACATCGCCCAACCATTCGGAAAGTCCGACTAAGCCTTCGCCGTTGCGAATGGGAGCCGGAACAATGTCTTCAGTAAAAAATCGCTTTACGTTGCCCCAAACGATGGGCATGCCATCTCCAAGGAAAAAGGGCGCAGCCAGTACATAAGCCGGGAGTAGTTTGGGGCGAACCCATAGCGGCATGGTGGCGATCAGAATATAAAACAGCACCAGCATGGCGCCGGCATCGGAATACAAACCCTGCGAAAAGGACGACTCCAGATAGAAACCCAGCGTGGGTAGGCCAACAAATCCGAGAATGGCGGAAGACCGCATGCCGCATTCAAGGCGATACGCTGTGTAGGTTCTCAGCTGTACCCAACAGTCCGGAATTTTAGTGTAGAGGAATGCAGAAACCGACCGGGTGCCGGGTGGCAGAAGTCGGCCCGGTTCCGGGTCGGATTCTTCGAAGATTTCCGAGTACACCTTGGCGAAGATGCCCGCGTATGGAATAGCAATCGCCAACACGCCGGTGAGGGGATGAAAACCGAAAAACTGCAAAAAAATCAGTGCCCAGAACAGCTCATGAATAGAACGAATGAACGCGCAGAACATGCGAACAGGTAAAAAACGATACACCAGCGCGAGGGCGAAGCCGAAAACACTGCCAAGGGCCACCCCGACGAACGCAAACGCGACAGTGCGAAGAAGGGCTGTTAGTAAACCTTCCGTGCTGAAAAAGTTGGGTGTTACGACGCCCCAGAACAATCTGCCCAGATCTTGCCAAGGGTTTGCGGTGGTAATGGCAATATCAGCCACCAACAATCCCGCTATGGCTATTGCCAAGAAGATGAAGCTGGTACGGACGGTAGGGTAGGCGAACATGAATTCTGAGCGACCGGTCAGTAAATCGAAGCGATGTCAGACGCTACCAGATTGGCGGCGGGTTCATCCAACGCGATTTGGCCATCTTGAATGCCGATAATCCGGTCGCAATAGGCCAGGGCCATTTCCACATCGTGAAGTGCAACAATGCTGGTAAGAAAGCGGCCGGTCAGTAATTGCATGGCAGTATGAGCCATAGGGCCATCCAGAGCGGAAATGGGTTCGTCAGCTAATAGTATGGGTGCTTTGCGGTAGAGTGCACGAGCAATTGCCACACGCTGACGTTGGCCGCCAGACAATGTTGCAGCCGGTATCCAAAGCTTTTCTGAAATCGAAAGTTCGTCCAACAGGCCTTTGACGGCGTTTTTGTCTTTAGAAAAGGGGCGAAGCAATGTCAGCGTATTATACCAAGTTGGGTGTTGGTCGAGTTGGCCGATAAACACGTTGTGAAACACCGGCAAGGCATTTACCAGCCCCAAACCTTGCGGAATCAGCGACGCTTCTTGCTGCAGGCGTTCGTAAATTACTTTGATCAGCGTTGATTTACCTGCACCACTTTTGCCGACCAGCGCGATGTGCTCTCCTTCGTTGACATGAAAAGACAGCGGGCCGATAACCCGCTGTCCCTCAAAACTGGCTGTGAGGCCATGAAAATCAAACCCTGACATTAATCTAGGATTCCAATGTTAACTGCGGTTTTACGAATTGGTTCGTAATCGTCGTTAGAGGCGGGGATAAACCCGGACCGAGGGAAGCTTTCCAGTAGAGCAGGGTCATCCAGTTCCAGTAGGGCTTTCGTCACGCGGTCCTTGAAGCCTTCTCCGAAGGTTTCGTTAACATCGCCTCGGATAGTCCACTGGTAGTCTGGATAGGCAGGTGTTTTCCAAATCACCTGAACAGCGTCGGTATCGATGTTGCCGTTGGCTAATTCTTTTTCCCAGACTTGGAAGTTTAGCGCACCGACTTCATAGGTTCCGGCTTCAACTAACCGAAGAGTACGGGTGTGGTTGCCGCTAAAGCCAACGCGGGAAAACACGGAGTCTGGCGCTTCATCAAATGTGTCGCGAATGTAGAACTCTGGCATCAAACGCCCGGACGTAGAACCTTTGGAACCAAACGTGAAGGTCTTACCCTGAAGCTGCTCTTTAAGGCTTTCAAGAGAATCGGAAGGCTCGATACCAGTTTCGGTATTGGCGATGAAGTACGTCTCGAACGCCTCGTCTTCAACACCTTGGGCAATGGCTTCGGAGCCATCAACCAATCGACGCGCCTGAACACCCGACAGGCCGCCAAACCATGCCAGCTGAACTTGATTGTTGCGGAATGCCGATACTGCAGCGGCATAGGATTTCACCGGAATATAACGGACATCTACATTCAGTTGTTCTTCGAGATAATCCGCTACGCCCTGAAAACGTTCAACCAGTTTGGTTTCGTCTTCGTCCGGAATTGCGGTGAAAATAAACGTTTCTGCTTGAGCTGCTGAAAACACAGACATTGAGATTAGGCCAGTGGCTAACCACTTGCGAAATTGTTTCATCGCCATGGAATTCATTCCTTTGTTATTTCAGATCAGCGAGGGAAAGGCGGGTGCCAATATCAACTTCAGGATACCCTGAATTGGGTGTTTGATGAACCGCTTTCCCAGTCAATACTTTACCTACTGCATCTACCCATGCAGAATCCTTGAAACCTCTGAACGTGGCGATTATGAACATCAGCATTATTACCCCGGCAGGGCGCGATTCGAAAGCAGGCAACCGCGCTACTGCGATGCGGTGGCAGCGGTTGCTCCAACAGTCTGGTCATCAGGTTACGGTTGAAACGGAATATCAGGGTATGCAATGCGATCTTCTCATCGCTCTTCATGCCTGGCGTAGCGCTAAGGCCATTAAAGCGTTTAAGGCTGCCTGGCCGAAGGCGCCATTGATTGTGGTGCTTACAGGCACAGACATCTACTACCATCAGCACGAATACCCTGATGTAACTTACCAGTCGATGGAACTTTCAGATCTGTTGATCGGCTTGCACGATCTCGTTGCGCAGGACATTCCCGAACGTTATGCGCACAAATTACTGACGTTACGTCAGTCGGCCGAAAAACCGGATGCATTCGGCGGCTCACGCCTGGAACCTGGGCAGTTCCATGTCTGCGTACTAGGGCATTTGCGAGATGAGAAGGACTCTTTGAGGGCCGCCATTGCCTGCCGCCACTTGCCCGACGAATCAAATATCATTGTGTCTTGCGCAGGCAAGCCTCACAACGAGGAATGGCGAGAATTGGCCCTACAGGAAAGCCGAAGCAATCCACGGTTTCATTGGTTAGGGGAGTTGAATCGCCCGGAACTGGCAACCTTGATATCGGTTAGTAGTGTGATGGTCATTAGCTCGGTTATGGAAGGTGGCGCAAATGTCATTTCCGAAGCCTGCCGAGCTGAACTGCCGATACTGGCGTCGGCTATACCGGGTAACAAAGGCCTGTTAGGTGAAGATTACCCTGGTTATTTTGCGGTAAAAGACGATAAAGCCTTAGCAGAACTTATGACTCGCACCGAAACTGATGGCGCCTTTTTGGCTGAGCTTAAGAGGAGGGTAATAGCGCTAGCTGAAACCTTCGAACCGGAACAAGAACGCCAGAGCTTGGAGAAAGCTCTGGCGCTTGTCGGTGGAGCAACAAATTAAAGAACTTTTTTCGCTTCACTGGAAAAGTTATCGAAGCCTTTTACGCTCTTAAAGCTTTCTAATTTTTTCTTGTCGGCATCGTTGGGATTGGCGATTTGTTCAATCGACGTAATGCCGGCCTCTTTCATTTTCTTAGCGGTTGCCGGGCCAATACCCTTCACTAAGGTAAGGTCAGATTTATCGACCGACTTTGCTGTTTTTTTGGCTGCTGGCTTCTTAGCGGCAGCGGTTTTTTTAGCTGGAGCTTTTTTCGCTGCCGGCTTCTTCGTAACTGGCTTGGCAGGCGGTGGGGTGCTTTTCACCTTTTTTACCGTTGTCTTGGCGGCCTTCTTTACGTCGGTTTCAACTTCTTTTGACGCAAGCCCGAGCTTATCCAGCAAGCTGGCTTGCAGCTCGTGAAAATCATTCATGCGGCGCTCAAGCTCGTCGTTAAAACGCCCGATTTCCCGTTCCCTCAATTCTTCAACTTCCTTAAGCAGTTTCCGAACCGGTTCCTGAACCTGGGTTTGAAGTTGATCGAGCTGTTTGAGGGCATCGTTGATTAAGTTTTCAATTTGATTAGATGCTTTATCAAATTCTTTATTCACCGACTTTACGATTGCATCAATGCTTGGCTTGGATTTCTTTGCCATCAGGCTGTCTCCTTGCGGGAAAGGCTTTGTTAGAAAACAATTCAGGCTGTTTGCCGTGACCATGTTGTAGGGCCAGCAGCCCTGCGCGATCTGAGAGTCTGTTTTTTGTACAGCACTTCTCGGATGCGGCGTAGTTTTTCACTTAACGGAGTGTTTTCATTCGATTCAAACTTAATGAAATCAATCGAGTAAAAGAAATTGCTACAGTGCTTTCTTTTCTCGGTAACCAGGCCGGATATTCCCTCGGCCCGAATATCATCGAGAGGCATTTTCATCACAAGATCAAGCGTAACGGTATCGCCAGGTTCGAAAGGTTTGTCGGTTTTCATCACGCACCCGAAACTGTCCAACTCATACAACCGAGCACGAACGTCTTCGCGGCGGAAGAAGCTATGTCGGTAACGAAAATGGGCAACAAGATCCGGTAAAGCGTTATTCATGAAACCTGTTCTCTTTTCCTAATGGCGACAACTTGAAGCGGGCGTAATTTGAACCATAGACGGACTCTATGCATTTGGCAATTACACCCGGTTTCAACAGTATTTATGATACCGATGGTTCGCGCGTTTTTATTTGATATAGATCGACTCGACGGTCCAAAAGATTGGTCACAGATCCTTCATTGCGCACCAACTTGAGTTTGTCGAGATCCATGTCGGAAAACATGATCATTTCTGTATTAGGTGTTGTCTCAGCCATCACCGCATCGTGGGGGAAGGCAAAGTCTGACGGAGAGAACACAGATGACTGGGCGTATTGTACGTCGAGGTTCTCCACCTTCGGCAGGTTACCTACGCTGCCTGTAATCACAACATAACATTCGTTTTCGATGGCACGAGCCTGAGCACAATGCCGAACTCGCAGATAACCGTTTTTAGTGTCGGTCCAGAAAGGCACGCAAATGATATCGACCTCTTTTTCGGCAGCGATGCGGCCCAACTCAGGGAATTCGATATCATAACAAATCAGAATCGCGACCCGACCAGCATCCGTCTCAAATACGTTAAATTCATGGCCACCTTCGATCACCCAGTCGCGACGTTCGTGAGGGGTGATGTGAATCTTACGCTGTTCGTCAACGCGGCCATCGCGGTGGCACAGGTACGACACGTTGTAAACGCGGTCGTCTTCGATAAGGGGCATAGACCCGGTGATGATGTTGATGTTGTAGCTCACCGCCATGTCCGACATTTCGTTACGGAACTGTTCGGTAAATCCGGCCAGAAAGCGAATGGCACGGGTTTGATCCATCTGATCCGTAAGCCCCATCAAAGGCGCGTTAAAGAATTCCGGGAACAGCGCGAAGTCACTTTTGTAATCGGATAAAGCGTCAACAAAATACTCTACCTGCTTAAGCACTTCGTCAACCGATGTGAACTCTCGCATTTGCCACTGGACAGCACCCATTCTGACTTGTGTCTTCTTGACGTCCAGAACAGAGGTGGGCGGCAAGTAAAGGATGTTGCGCCATTCCAGCAAAGTGGCGTAGCCCAGTGATTTCTCATCCTCAGGCAGGTATTTGTGCATCAAACGGGTGACCTGAAAATCATTGGACAGCTGGAAGCTTAGAATTGGATCGTAGATTTCTTTCCGGTCTACCCGCTGAATGTATTCCTCCGGGGTGTATTGATCGGCATACTTGAAGTAATTGGGGATACGACCGCCGGCAAGAATTGCTCGTAGGTTCATGGAGCGGCAAAGTTCTTTGCGTGCTTCGTAAAGGCGGCGACCTAAACGGTAACCTCGGTACTCAGGATGTATGAAAACGTCCAATCCGTACAACGAGTCTCCGTTGGGGTTATGCCAAATCTTTTCGTTACGCAGGATCAGATCATCGTAGGCGTGAGGGTTACTGAACCTTTCGTACTTAACGCATACAGTCAGGGCAACGGCCACCAGTTTTCCGCTTTCCTCTATACAAACTTGCCCGTCCGGAAACTGCTCAACTAGCGTTTTAATCGTGTCTTTTGGCCAGGATCCGCCGATGTCGTCATACACATCGTCCATCAATGCCTGCAATTCGTTGTAGTCATCGAGGGTGAGGTTTCGCAGATTCAGGTGTAAATCTTCGTGGGCCATGCAAGCTCTCTCCGTTAGGTTCAGCATCGGCAAAAAACGATGATGCGTCGAATATTAGCAGAGTACGCAAGCACCCACACGTTCACCTAAAGAACCGTTAATGGCCGCCGATACACTTGGTAACTGCGCCACCCAAACAACTGGATTAAACTCGCGCACCGCGTTTTCCTTGGAGGAGTTTTCACCGTGCAACTTTCATTCGGGCAGAAGCTGCTGGTTGCTGTCGGCGTTCTTATCACCGTCATCATGGCTGTTTTTACTTTTACTTCTGATCGCCAGATCCAGAAAACCACAGACACTTATGTGTTTGCCATGTTAGATGGGGCCATTGAGCAGAGCACTGCTAGTATTGCCGGCTGGCTGAATACCCGTTTGGATATGACCAGTGCTACCGCGAAAGCGCTTTCCAGCATCGAATCCGATGAGCAAGCGCGCCTGCTGTTAAACACGATGACGGAAGGTGGTAATGCGAAAGATGTCTACGTTGGCACCACCGGTGGCCGTATGATTATGCGTTCCAGTGCTTCCGAACAAGCGCTGGGCAGCAGCTTTGATCCCCGGGAACGCCCCTGGTACAAGCAGGCCCGAGCGGAAGGAGAAGTGTCTTTTACCGGCACTTATCAGGATGCGCAATCCGGTGAAACGTTGATCTCTGCCATCGCTCCGGTGTCTTCGGGTAACTTTGAAGGCGTGGCTGGCATGGACATAAGTTTGAATGTCATCCAGAAGCTACTGGCTTCCATCACCCTTGGTGATGCTGGTTATGCCATGCTGATAGATGATAGTGGCACCATCTTATTCCACCCCGACCAGTCTTTGATCGGAAAAAGTGCCCGGGAATTCTTGGGGTACAAGCCAGAAAAAGATGGTACTCCGGCAAAATTCGAGCGTGATGGCACAGAATGGAGTGTCGCGTTTTTCCCGATTTCGGATGCCCGAAGCGTGGATTGGTACATTGGCTCAGTCGTTAACTGGGATCAAATCACACAGCCTGTCGTAGACGCTCGAATGACCAGTCTGATCATCACCTTCGTCGGCTTGATCCTTGCTTTGATTATCCTGCACATTGGAATTCGCGCATTGATGGCTCCGGTGCGCCGCTTGAACGGAGCCATGTCTGACATTGCATCCGGCGATGCAGATCTCACTCAACGACTTGATGATAGCGCCCGCGACGAATTTGGAATTCTCGCGAGCAACTTCAATAAGTTTGTTCTGAACATTCAGCAGGTAGTGAGTGAAGTGAAGGAGCGAAGCGAAGAGCTTTCCCGGAATGTGACTTCACTCCGCCAAACCTCCAGCAACAGTCGTGAATGTGTGGAAGGGCAGCAAGGCGAGATCAACATGGTCGCTACGGCCATTAACGAGATGTCAGCCGCTGCCAACGAAATTGCGCAAAGCGCGCAACAGACCGCCGAAGCTGCCGAACAGGCGGACCACGAGAGTTTGGACTCCCGAGAAACCGTTGCAGCTTCTCGCGATGCGGTTCAAAAACTGTCCCATGAGATCACGGCAGCTGCCGAAGTGATTGATAAGCTCGGCCAGGACGTTTCCTCAATCACCACGGTGCTTGAAGTGATTCAAGGTATAGCCGAGCAAACCAACCTGCTGGCACTGAACGCTGCAATTGAGGCGGCCCGTGCCGGAGAAGCCGGACGTGGCTTTGCAGTAGTGGCGGACGAAGTGCGAAATCTGGCACAGCGCACCCGTGCTTCCACGGAAGAGATCAATAGTATGATCGAGCGTCTTCAGAAGGGCGCTAGCGACGCGGTTGACGTAATGAAGGCTTCGACGGCAGTGTCGAATGTGAGCATGGAAAAGGCGCAGGATGCGATGGAGTCTTTGAACCGAATTGCGGAAGCCATCACCTCGATCAGTCAGATGACCTCTCAGATTGCCACGGCTTCTGAAGAGCAGACGTCTGTTACCGAAGAATTGAATGCGTCCATTACGCGTATTGCTGAGCAAGGCCAGGCTGCGGCAGAAGCAACAGGCGAAAATGACGTGTACAGCAGTCAGATTGAAACCATCGGCCACACGCTCAACGATAGGGTGAGCCGCTTTAAAGTCGACTGATTTGGTAGATTTCAGATGGGGCCAAGGATGGCCCTATTGAATATTTACTGATCGTTGGCCAGGTAGTCAATCCGGCGTTTCAGATTGTCCAAGATTCGCCTTGCGACATACTCGGAATCATCTGTCAGGTGCGGGTTTTTTAACGCGATCACTGTCCGGCGATTCAGATTTAGGCTGGCGACGCTTTCACCGAAAGACTGCTTCAGGTAAACCGCAAAACTACCATCACGGATCGCACGTTCAAGCCCCAACTGTATTCGTTGGGCGATTTCGTGGTCATTCGGCGCTACGAACAAATAAGAAGGCATCGGATAAGCCAGTAAGAGGGTGGGCTCGATCACCAGTCCTTTTGCGTCTTCACGTTCCACTTCGAACATCACCTCACTGATACCCCGGGCAAAGCATTCGAAACGCCGGTTTCTCAACATACCGAACAGGATTTCGTAACGCGCGTGGGTGATTACGCTCACACCGTTTCTCTCCAGAATAGGTGTGTCTGGCCAGTGAACCCCTTGGCCAATGCGGATATTCCGTGAATAGAGATCTTCTATGTTGGTGATGCCGTGAAACTTTCTAAGGTTTTCGGGCAATACCAAGCAGACCCGAAAACCTAGGAGCCCGCCGTCCACGGGGATTGGAATGGCTGTTAGAGCGGCCTCTCGATCCGGTGATGTGCCCACGTTTGCGATATCGACAAGAGTAGAATCGTTGCCGGCGAGCTCTTTAAGGGCGCGCCCTTGGCTTAATTCCTCGCTCCGGATGAGATGAAAGTCTCCGTATTCCGGCGTTTTATTAAAGGCAAGCTCAACAAGGGTATGTATGGCAGGGTTATCGTAGTTGCGGTACCAAAGAATGTAATCTTTGGTAGATTCCGTAACCGGTGTCTCTGCGGCAAGCGGTAGACCCAGCATAGCGCAAAGTAAGCCCAGTAAACCTCTCGCCTTAACACCTTGTTTCCTTGTGAGTAATGCCACGCTCAAAGTCCTTCTTTTCGCAGGGAATACTGTCACTCGATTAGAGTGTTAGGTCACAGACTACCGTAAAACGGTTAAATTGCACGGAATGTACGTGATAATGCACGAAGTTTCTTGAACCCAAGCAACAGTATTGCAATCATTCCCGCCTGAATAATTAAAGGAGCCACACTATGGCCGTCATCGATAAGCTTATTGGCACTGCGGGGCAGTGGGTTGGACACACGAATGCAAACGCCACGTTGTTGCAGCCGCTGGAGTGGATTAAGAAAACCGGAAGTTATACCGCAATCAACCGCATTGTCGGCATGGCGATTCCGTTTACCACTCGCAACGGGTTTTCGGTGCAAGAAGTTCGTCCGGGCTACGTTCGTGCAAGGATAAAACTGAAGGGCAATAAAAATCATTTCGGCAGTCTGTACGCGGGCGCGTATTTTTTGGTTGCTGAGATTCCGGGAGGAATTTTGGCATTTTTTGACCTTGGCCCGGCCTACACCCCGATTCTGAAAAGCATGACCCTGGAATTCTTGCAGCCCGCTGACTCGGATGTAGAAGTGGAATTCAGTCTCCCGAATGAAACCGTTGCCGCGGTATTGGCGGAAGCCGATGCAACAGGTCGTGGGAAATTTACGCTAGAAGGCGTGCTAAGAGACAAAGACGGAAATCATGTGGCCACTTCTTACGCCCAGTACCGAGTGCGCAAGAAGGGCTTCAAGCCTCAGGCCTGAGGCATTTCGCGCAGCGTTTGCAGGAAAATGTCACCGTATTTTTCCAGCTTCGCTGCGCCCACGCCGCTGACTTCTGCCAGCTCATCCAACGACGTTGGCCGACGTTCCAACATGTCGAACAGGGTGGTGTCGTGGAAGATCACATAGGGCGGTACACCTTGCTTTTCCGCCAGCTCTTTTCGGCATGCTCGCAGGGCATCCCATCCAGCCTGGTCCGTGATTTGATCTTTAACATTGGCACCGCTGCGCTTGCTCGAATTATTGCCGGACGATTTCTTCACGACCGGATCTTTTCGTAGCTCGATTTTCTGTTTACCTTTTAATAATGGGCGACATATTTCTGTTAATTGGAGTGCGCCGTACCCTTCTGGATCCGCGCGCAGATAGCCGTTGGCGACCAATTGCCGGAATACCGATTTCCATTCGTTGGCTGATAATTCGGTACCGATGCCGAAGGTAGATATGGTTTGATGGCCAGCTTGAAGAATACGTTCGTTACTTGAGCCTCTCAGTACATCAATCAGATAAGTCACGCCGTAACGTTGGCCGGTGCGGAATACACAGGACAGCGCTTTCTGCACCGCTACGGTGCCATCCCAGGTTTCAGGTGGAGTTAGGCAGGTATCACAGTTCCCGCAAGGTTTTTCCAAGGTATCGCCAAAATAGCGAAGCAGTACCTGGCGACGACACTGAGTGACTTCGCAAAGCCCTAACATCGCATCCAGTTTCTGACGTTCAACCCGCTTGAATTGATCGTTGCCTTGGGAAGTTTCCAACATTTGGCGCAGTTTGATGACATCTTGCAAGCCATAAACCATCCAAGCGGTCGAAGGCTTCCCATCACGGCCTGCACGGCCGGTTTCTTGATAGTAGGCCTCTAGGCTTTTCGGTAAATCAAGGTGTGCCACGAAGCGCACATCGGGTTTGTCGATGCCCATACCAAAGGCAATGGTCGCGACAACAATCACACCATCTTCCCGGAGAAAACGCTCTTGATTTCGCGATCGCTCTTCGTTAGACAAACCAGCGTGATAGGGCAGTGCGGTATAGCCTTTTTCCGCCAACAGTTTGGCCGTGGCATCTACCTTATTCCGTGATAAACAATAAACAATACCGCAATCATCTTGATGTTCGACTTTTATAAAGTCCAATAACTGTTTGTTTGCATTAATTTTTGGTGTTATTCGGTATTGAATGTTCGGGCGGTCGAAACCGCTGACGAAGTGCCTCGCGCTGGTGAGCGAGAGGCGCTCCGCGATCTCTTTTCGCGTGCGCTCATCTGCTGTGGCTGTCAGAGCGATGCGAGGCACACCTGGGAACTCTTCTGCCAGCATGCTGAGCTGTAGGTAATCCGACCGAAAATCATGCCCCCATTGAGACACGCAATGAGCTTCGTCAATTGCGAACATCGAAAGCGATGCGCTGTGAAGCAGCTCAACAATGCGAGGTTGAATCAGGCGTTCTGGGGCGCAATAAAGCAGATCCAGTTCACCGGTCATCAAAGCGTACTCAGTGGCGCGAGCTTGCTCAAAGTCCATCGAGGAGTTCAGGAATGCCGCTTTCACGCCTAGTTCACGCAACGCGTTCACTTGATCCTGCATCAACGCAATCAATGGCGAAATCACGATGGCCGTTCCGGTTCGAACTAATGCTGGTACTTGGTAACAAAGCGATTTACCTCCGCCAGTGGGCATCAGTACCAGAGCATCGCCGCCTCTAATGACTTCTCGAACGATGTCACCCTGTAGCGGGCGAAAACTTTCATAGCCAAAAACCTCATGGAGTACCTGTTCCGGACTTTTATCAGAAACCGATGGGCGCTCTTTGGCTAATTGCTCGAAGTCATGATCCTGGTACATGATGGGCGCTGGCCTTTGGGGAGGGTAAATTTCAGGCTGAGAATCATACCAGATATAGATGCCCAAGGCGTTTAGGTGGAGGAAAACCGGTAATAGACCGGTTACAATATCGCACCGTTAAAACCTCCAATTAACATCCGCGAACAACAACAGGGCCCGCATGCAGGAATTTGACTCAATTCGCCCCTATTCGGACGAAGAAACTGCTCCCACTATCCAGCGTCTGCTTAATGATTCTGAATTCCTAAACATGATCGGCCGCTTTAGGTCACCACGATTGGCGGCCTGGGTACCAGCCCCATTACGCTTTTTTATACGCCGTTGGTTGTTGAGTCACTTTGGCGGTATCAATACGATTGATGACCTTCAAATGAGTTTGTCGGGTTACGTGGATGATCTGGTTGGGAACACTACCTCAAAGGTCACTCATAGTGGTCTTGAGAACCTCAGTAAGACCGATGCACACCTGTTTATCTCGAACCATCGAGATATCGTGTGCGATCCGATGATTGTTAACCACCTGTTGTTTCATAACGGGTTTCAGACAACCCGGATTGCCATCGGTGACAACCTGCTGTCTAACCGTGTGTTTGCCGAAATGATGAAGCTTAACAAGAGCTTTCTGGTGCGTCGAAATATCACCAGCCCACGGGAAATGCGCGATGCGTATCTGACGCTTTCCGGGTTTATTAACCATAGTATCGATACCAATCACAGTGTGTGGATCGCTCAACGCGAGGGCCGTGCGAAGAACGGAATCGATGCGACCGACCCGGCTATTATCAAAATGTTTTACATGAACAAGAAAAAGTCGGGGTTAGATTTTGGGGAGGCGCTTAGCCGTTTGCATATCGTTCCGGTGTCTATCTCTTATGAATACGACCCGTGTGATGTCGATAAAGCCCGAGAATTGGAAATTCGTGAGCGTACCGGGGAATACCAGAAGGCGGACGGTGAAGATTCCGCGCAAATCATGAAAGGGCTGACAGGGCCGAAAGGGCATGTTCACGTACACTTTGGGGCCCCGATATCCCAGGCGCCGGACACGCCGAAAGAATTGGCCGCGCACATTGATCATGAGATGCACGCCAACTATCACCTGCACGCATCGAACCTGGCCGCGTATGAAATGCGCAACCTACAAGTTGAAACCCCTGAAACGACAAACAGCTTAGGTATCGATGCCATTGCAGCAGGCACGTATTCGAACAAAGAGAGAGAAGAAGCCAAAGCTGAAATCAGCAAGCGCTTAGACGAGTGTGATGAGGCCGGTCGGAAGTACTTACTCGATATGTATGCCAATCCGGTTATGAACGCCTTAGCGGCGCGCAGGTTGGCTGACGGTACCGAGTCCTGATCGGTCCGGGTTTCAGGCGTGGCGCTTTCAGCCGCGCCAGAACCCCGGAGATAGCACGATCACGACGCTTAGAATTTCCAGACGCCCCATCAGCATACCTACCGAAAGAATCCATTTTGCCGCTTCTGGCAGCGGACCGAACGTACCCGCAGGACCGATGATATCGCCAAGCCCCGGTCCGACGTTTGTCAAAGAAGTTAACGCACCGGACAACGATGTGATGAAGTCTAGCTGTAACGAGGCCAGCAATACGGTGATCAGCAGCAAACACAACAAAAACATAAACGTGTAGGCAATCATTGATGAGATAATTTCATCGCTGACCGCCCGGCCGTTATAGTTTCGGGTAAAGACCGCACGAGGATGTAGAAGTCGCATCAACTGCTCACGCAGAACAATGAGAGACAGCTGGAAGCGGAATATCTTCATGCCGCCCGCCGTTGAACCCGAACACCCGCCGACGAACATCAAAAAGAAAAACACCACAAATGCCAACGGCCCCCATGCGGAATAGTCTTCCGATGCGTATCCGGATGTACTGATGACCGACGTTACGTTGAAGAGCACGGAAATGTAATTATGAAGCGGGTCGAAATGCACCGGTGATACCCACCAGCGGTAAAGTGTTAACAATGCTGGAACGGTGAACAGGATAGTCAGAAACAGCCGGACCTGTTGGTCCCGGAACAGGGCGAAGTGCTGGCCGTGCATCTCTCGTACAAATAAGAAGAACGGCAAGCTGCCGAGAATCATGAAAAATGTAGCTTCCGCCAGTATCAAGTCGTTGAACTTGCCCATCGAGAAGTCAGACGTAGAAAAACCACCGGTGGCGATGCTGGTCAGGCCGTGGTTGAAAGCATCAAACAGTGACATGCCAGAAACCCAGTAGGTCAGTACCGCAACGGTTGTCAGCGTTGCGTACACAATCAACAGGCCGCGGCTCAGGGTTTTCATGCGGGGCAGAGCTTTATCTGTCCACTCGGACGATTCAGTGGCAAACAAGCGCATGCCACCCACACGAAGGAACGGGAGTACGGCAACGAACATGCCGATGATGCCAATGCCACCAAGCCACTGAAGAATTGATCGCCAAAGCAACAGGTCTTTATCGAAATCGTCGAGCCCCGTTAATACGGTTGCGCCCGTTGTGGTGATGCCAGATGTGCCTTCGAATATGGCATCGGCAAGCGATAACCCATTGTCGCTTAGGTAAAAGGGGAGTGATGACAGCGCCGAGATAATGAACCAACTAGAGACCGTTAACACGAACATGTAACGGGGTTTCAGGTCCCGTGACTTGCGGCGGGTGCTGAGCACGCCGATTACGCCGAGAAGAAAAACCAGGGCGGCAGATTCCGCGAAGGCAACCGCATTGGGCGCACCGCCGGGCGTAAAAGACAGCAAAGCGACCGGTAATGTCATGAATACACTAAGAAGTATAAACATGATGCTGACGATTAAAATGACAGGACTAAGGTTTCTCAAGAGGCGCCCAAAACAGCTAACAGTGAGATGCGGAAGGATACCCCCCGTTCCATGCAACCGCAAGGAAACAGGGCGTTCAGGAAGCATTAACGGGAAATTAAAAGACATTAAAGTTGGGTTTCACCTATGGCCATATCGACGTTGATCGTCCAGATTAAGTGGAGAAGCAACAACAACTCTGTTCATGCTGAGGAGAACTCTGATGACTATTAGAAAAAACGTGCTGATTGCATCCATTGCAACCGCTGGTTTCGCGTTGACTGGTACAGCATCGGCTGCAGACATGTACAAGTCTGGAGTTGGGGCTCTCTATGCAGGTCTAAATTATACTTTTGTGAACCTGGACTTTGATGGGGAAGACGCAGACGTAGGCACGCTATCCGGCAAAGTTGGGGTAATGGCTAACGAATACATTGGCTTTGAGGCACGCGCGGGCTTTGGAGTGAATGATGACAATATCAACTTGGCGCCAGGTATAAACGGCGATGTAGAGGTGAATAATTTCTTCGGTGGCTACGCGACCTTTAACATGGTCAACGAAAGCCCCGTCACGCCATATGCTGTCATCGGTTTTACGCGAACTGAGGTTGAAGTTGATACAGCCTTTGGTTCGGAATCGGACGACGACTCTGATTTTTCATATGGCGCAGGTATTAACTTTGAAATGGCCCAGAACGTGTCAGGTAACCTCGAGTACATGCGTTACTACGATGACGACGACGTCACCGTAGATGGCATTGGCTTGGGCGTGCAGTTTAATTTCTGATCCGACCCATCTAAGCTCAAATGCCCGTATGGCCTCGACCTACGGGCATTTTTTGTTACGCCAATATAAAACGCCCCAGAAACAATACGCCTGCATACCCCATCGAATAAGCGAGCAGTAGATGTACGGCATAACGCATATACGAACCAAAGGTTAGACCGTCGATTTTGCTCATAGCGACAATACCTGCTGCAGAGCCGATCACCAGCAGCGACCCACCTACACCAACCGCATAAGTTAGCCCCATCCACTCAGCCGGACTCATGTCGATTCCTGCTTTCAACAACGCAGCGGTTAACGGCACGTTATCGATCACCGCTGAAAAAATACCCATCAGATAGTTGGCGTATATCGGGGGCAATACGTCGTATATGGCAACCAATGAGTCCAGAGCATGTATTTCCTTGAGCATACCTACCAGCAACAAAATGCCGAGGAAGAACAGTAAGGTTTCGAATTCAATGACGCGGATGTATTCGAGGATAGGGTCCAGATCGTTATCATCGCTCATGAAGCGGGATACCAGGAACATGATCGAAAGACCGAACAAAAAGGTGAGCACCGGCGGCACACTGAACAGAGCGTTTCCTGTAATTGTCCCGATAATGGTAACCAGAAAGAGCCCCGCGATAACCGCATCTACTGTTCGAACTTCAGTGGTGTTTCCTTTCAGTTCTACTGTTCCATCCAGGCCACGGGATAGCAGCAACGCCAGTATGAACACAGTAACAGAGGCTGGAATCGCAAGCGTAAGCAGCGTCAGAATCTCAACTTTCTTCGCTAAGAAGATCATTAGCGTTGTGACATCGCCAGTGATCAGAGAAACCCCGCCTGAGTTAACAGCAAAAACAACTAAAACAACGAATTGCAAGCGCTTCTTAAGCTCAAGATTTAAAGACAAGATCAGGGAGCAAGACACCAGTGTGGCGGTGATATTGTCGGCCAAAGAGGAAAACAGAAAGCAGAACAGGCCGGTCAGAAACAGTAAGCGCCGCTCCGTAACGTGTCGGGGCATGATCAGGTAAATCATGTTCTCGATCATGCCTTTTTTGTTCAGATAGGCAACAAACGTCATGGCCGCAACCAGAAACAGCCATAACCCAGCAATTTCAGCGATGCTTTCTGCCAACCCCGCGTTAATCGCGGTCGTTTCATTAGCGCCTGAACTAAACAAAAACAGCAACATCCAGCTCAATGTTCCGAAGAACAGCGTCGTTTTTGCTTTATTAACGTGAATGACTTCTTCGAAGATAACGCCAAGCAGCGCCAATATGGCAAGGGAGATGAGAGTGATATCAAAAACGGTCATAAGGCAAGGGCGCCTGATACTCAGTTGATCGAAAGGTGGCCTAAGACAGCCGAAATTGGCGGAATTTTATACCTTTGATGGTGAGCAGGCTATTACCTGAAAGTGCCGAATATGACTTATGTTATCGCGGTTTCTGGGGCATTGAGAGCGGCGGCATAACCTGAACAAAATGGCCGCCCGTTCGCTTCAGAGGTTACTTTCGTTTCGACCCTGAAAACCCGCTGTATCAGCGATTCGGTTATAACCTCGTTTGGGCTACCCATGGTTTGCAACTCGCCTTTTGCCATAACCGCGATCTGATCGGCAAATTGCGCGGCCTGATTCAAGTCGTGCAACGACATAACAACAGTTAGGCTTTGCTCACGGTTCAGCTTGGCTAACAGCTCTAACACCTCCAGCTGATAACCCCAGTCCAGAAACGTGGTGGGTTCATCCAACAACAAAACACCGGTTTCCTGTGCTAAAGCCATGGCGATCCATACCCGTTGCTGCTGACCGCCAGACAGAGCTTCCACCGGTCGATCAGCCAGTTCGGCTACACCGGTCATCGTCATCGACTCATGGGCGATTCGATTATCCTCAGCCTGATTCTTTTGCCACCATTTGCGATGGGGAAAGCGCCCCAGAGCCACTAGATCTTTTACCAGAATGCCATCTGGAACGATTGGTTTTTGCGGCAACATGGCGAGGCGTAGTGCCAATCGTCGGCGGTCCCATTCGTTGATCGGCTGGCCATCCAGTAAAACTCGTCCCGAACGCGCAGGCAATAAACCAGCGAAGCTTTTGAGTAACGTACTTTTGCCCGACCCATTGGGGCCTAGTAGACAGGTAATCGCACCTTCAGGAATTGTCAGCGAAACATTATTTACAACCGGAGTTGCGCCATAAGCTAAGGAGAGGTTTTCAGTTTGTATCATGGTGCCTCAAGATTGCCGTGCTAACAGATAAAGAAAGAAGGGCACGCCCAAGATAGCGGACACTACGCCAACGGGTACTTCATAGGGTGCAAACAAGGTTCGGCCGAGCACATCAGCTCCTACCGTCAGCAAAGCACCGAGCACCACGCATAACCACAGTTGCGCGGAAAGACTGGGGCCGCCCAGTTTACGGCTAATGTGCGGAATCAACAGACCAATGAACCCAACGGGGCCCGCAACGCCAACGGCACTGGCAGCCAGCAAGGTGGCAATCAGCAGAGCAAACGCTCGCCACCGGTTAAGCGGCAGTCCGAGTGTTTGAACGTGTTGATCGTCGAGTTGCATCACTTTCAAAGGGCCTATGAGTAATCCGACGCCTGCCAGCCCAATGATCGTCCATGGTAACAGTGAGCCAAGGTGATTCCATTTTGCGCCATACAGAGAACCAGCCAGCCATTGCGCCACTAATTCGGTATGAGCATGGCCCCAGAAGGCCAACGTGCCGGTGGTTAATGCGTGCAGCATGCCAGCGATGACAGCGCCGGTCAGAGTCATCTTCAAAGGGGATAAGCGGCCGTTGCTCAGACCTAGAAAATACACCGCCACGGCAGCGGTTAATCCACCGGCCATTGCGAAAAATGGCAGGTAGTCCAGCGCGGGAGAAGCACTACTGTATGGATTATCGCCGGAAAACAGCCAGTCTCCGATGATGAACGCAATCACAGCCGCCAGGCTGGCACCGGCAGAGATGCCTAGGATACCGGGTTCGGCTAATGGGTTTCGGCTGAGTAGCTGCAACAGCCATCCAGACAGCGCGAAGTGGATGCCAATCAATAAACCCACCAACGTTCTAGGCAACCGTATCTCTAAAACGACCCGATGAACGTGTTCGGTGCTTTCACCTGCGAACACGGCCCATATCTGCTCCCACGAAAGATCGACAGCTCCTGACTGAACACCGATCACCACCGCTAAAATCAGACCCATCCCGCCCAATATAAGGCCTGAAACGAGGCGATTGGAGAATTGCAGTGCCGTTTCGGTCGCCATCGCTCTATGCGCTCCGGACTGATGTTTTAATATTAAGAAGGTAGATTAACCATGGCGCGCCAATCAGCGCTGTCAACATTCCTACCGGCAATTCTTGGGGGAAAGCCAGCTGTCGAGCGAGTATGTCGGCGGTCAACAAAAGCAGGGCGCCAAGGAGTGCTGATAAAGGCAGCCAGTGTTTGATCTTGCTTCCGATCAATCGCTTGGCAATGTGCGGCGCGACCAATCCGATAAACACGATCGGGCCGGTGAACGCAACAAGCGCGGCGGCGATCAGAAGTGCCAGCAACAAAAAAATAAGCCGCCAGCGCCCAACAGCCAAACCCATCGCAAGTGCGAGGTCGTCGTCGAGCTGAAGTAATTTAAATGGGCAGCGCATGACCAGAAGTGCGGCTATCGGGAACACAAGCCAAGGCAGCACTAATTCGAGCTGAACCCAACCGCGGCCCATCAAGCTACCGGCCAGCCAATAATATAACTCCGCAGCTTCAGCGCCTGATACCAGCAACAAGCCTGTGGTGACGGCAGTCGCCAGGGAAGTAACAGCAATGCCCGCGAGTACAACTCGCTCGGGCTGAAGCTGGCGCCTGCCCGCAATCACGAAAGTCAGCGCGCCACCAAGAAAACCCCCGGCCAGTGCCATCAAGGGTAGCCAGAAAGCACCCGGATTGGCCAGCGTTCGAAGGGAAACCACCGCCAATGCTGCAGATGCAATCACGCCTGTCAGGCCTGGAGACGCGAGCGGGTTTCGAGTAACTCCTTGCATGACGGCACCGGCCACACCAAGCGCGGCTCCACCGAGCATACCGAGAAGGTTTCGCGGGAGCCGCAGTTCCATCACACTGACGTTGGTCAGTAGATCTCCGCCACCGTTCAATACAGTCCATAAAGAGGATAGCGACACCCATCGGGAACCGGCCATTAAGCCCAGCAGAAACAATACGAACAGCGCCAAAATCGCTGTTCCATATACCCTATGTATAGGCACGCTGGTGTGATCAACCATTAGTTATCGGAACTGCTTGTAGGGTCAGGGAGCAGCAACCGCTCGATGTCATCAAGGATTCGCCGGCGAGCGATAGGCCCCGCACCTTCTTTCCAGTAGTGCGGTACTTCAAAAACCCGGTCATTCCGCACAGCTGCCAAGTATGGCCAAACCGGGTTCATCGTAAAGGCCCGCTGCCTGCTTGTCGGAAGCATTAGGATGACGTCAGGGTTCAGCTCCAGTAACGCTTCCAAGCTGATCCGGTATCCAAGTGGAATGCCCTTTTCGGGATTTTCCAATGCGCCGCCAACGTTATTGAAACCGAGGTTTTTCAGCAACGCGGTCGCTAAAAAATGGTCATAATAAATAAAGGGGGTTTCGCTGCCACTGGTCAGCAAGGCAACAGTTTCAACGGGACTCCCTTTGCTGGCAGCAGCGAGCTCTTTAATCCGATCCAGAAATTCCGCATTCAACTCGATGGCTTTTTCGTGGGCGCCCAGTGCTCGCCCCGTCAACTCTACAGCGCGGAGGCTGTCTTCTAAGGATATGAGGTTCAGAGCGAGCAGGGGAGCGATGGATTCTATATGGGCTCCGTCTTTCTCGGTATAACGCCGAATGGCAATCACAAGATCGGGCGAGAGCTTTGACAGAATCTCCAGATTTGGCTGATGCCGTGGTCCCAACGTTGGGACCCCTTCCAACTGATGGGCCAAATACTCAGGCACACCTTGAAGGCCATAATCTGTCACCGCGACAGGCACGACTCCAAGTGCCAAAGACACATCGGCCCCGAACGTTGAGATCGCGGCCGGTTGGTGCGCCGCTGCCGATAACCTCAGGGTAGCCCCGCGATCATCGGTCAGCTCTATGCTCTGATTCCTTGCCCAGCCAGCCGGTACAACCAACGTACAGATCAATACTATAGCCAAATTCCGGATAATCATCAGAAATCAAGCTGGGCTTCAAGGACAAGGCTGCGGCCAGGCTGCGGTACACGGCCAACCGGGCTGACGTCTACCCCGCGGAAGTAATAATCTTCATCCAGCAGGTTGTTGACCGCTAGACCGAGGTTCAGCACGTTGCCGCTGCCCACTGCGAAATCTCGACCAACACGTGCATTAACCAGATGGTAGTGCGGTAGCTTTCCGGCGCTTCCGTTGTCGGTTTCCTGCTCGGTATTGTCTGCATCGCTGTAGCTTGAGCTAACGTACACCCAGTTCACGCGGGCATCCCACGCTTGATAGCGGTAGACGGCATCAGCACTGACTTTGTGGCGAGGCGCGTTAGGTAACTCATTACCCTCGTTGTCGCCGGTCAGTTGTTCAGTATCCAGGAAGGTATAACCAAACCCTAGTTCCCAGGCATTGCTGAGGTACAAGCGATTCGATAGCTCGATCCCTTGATGGCGAGTTTCACCAAGATTTTCGTAACGGCTAGTGGATCGATTGAATTGAATCTGATCTTCGTAATCAATTCGGAAGAGCGTCGCTGACGATAGCAGGTCCGGCGTTACCTGAAGGCGAGCGCCCAGCTCGTGGTTCCAGGCGATTTCATTAGCGACTTCACCCTCACGAGTGGTTTGCGCAATCTGAACGGGTACAAGTGAACGCTGACTGTTGGCGAATACGAAGAGGTCTTCATATGCTTGCAGACCAACCGTTAGTCCGGGTAACCATTCTTCAGCGTTATTTTCTTCTTTCTGGTTGCTCAGATTGTCCCGGAAGTCCATGGCAACATCTTCGTACCGCAGTCCCGGTGTAACGGTCAGGCGATTATCAAGAAATGACACCGTGTCGCTCAAGTAAAACGCCATAGCGCTCGTATCCAGATGCCAATCGCGGGCGACATTGCGTTCGTTGGTAGCCAGGGTCAGGCGGTTTACATCAAACTCAACATCTTCGCTGACGAATCGCGCTCCAACGGTGATATCGTGTCGGCCGTGCTTGATTGCCAGTCTGGGCTCGGTGCTGTAAACCGTGAACAGTCGAGGTGAGTCGGCAACCAGCGTGGATTCTTCGGCAGGATCTGCCCAATGGCCACCACTACTGAAGTTCTGGCCAAAGAAAAACGTGCGATCGGCATCGTGCACGAAATTGCGCCACTGAAATTCAATGTTATCGGATGGTGTGTAAGTCCAGGTAAAAGTTGCACGTGTCATGTCTGCATCATAGCTATCGTGCGGGCGCTGGCTTTGAGTGCGATCTTGTTCGTATGCGTCAGCCGAAAGTGCGCCAGGCAGGTCGGCTTCGACCCGGTAATACTGGAGCTGGGAAGCAAGTTCGTGCTGGTCATTCAGGTAATAGCGAGCATCCAGTATCAGGTTGTCTACCTGAGTATCGGAGTGGTCGCGGAACCCGTCACCGCGCTGAATGTTGGCCTGTAGCTGCAAATCGAGGTTATCTGTTGCTCTTCCTCCGATACGGTAATAAGTGTCGGTGAACACATTTCCGGTCTCCTCGGCGATCGTGATGCGCTCGCGCAATGTTTGCGTGGTTTCTGCTGGAATGGGCTTGGTCACCATGTTGACCACTCCGCCCACGTTATTCGGGCCGTAATGCACTGAGGCACCGCCCCGCACGATGTCTACCACCTCAAGACTGGGAAGCGTGACGGGAAAGAGTGAAACACCCACGTTGCTGTACGGACCAATGGCGATAGGGTAACCATCAACCAACAGCTGCAAACGCTCACTTCTTAGCGGGTTCAAGCCTCGAACGCCAATATTCGGCAAAATACCCGTGCCGGTTTCGTCCAGTACCGTTACGCCCGCCACCGGACGAAGCGCATCTTCCAGGTTCAGAGCACCAGAGTTTTGCAGTTGGTCCTTCTCTACAACAGTTCGCGCCCCGGTGTAGATTTTTTCAGATTCTTTGGTTGGAGCCCCTAACCAGTCCGCAGTTACGGTTAAACCCGGGAGCAGGGTAGTGCCGTTCTCTTTGTCTTGGGCCATTGCCGGCATTGCACCGCCTGCCAAAAAGGTCACGGGTAGTAGTGAAATCGCAACAGCCAGTGGGTGGCGGTTAAGCGGCTTTTTAGCTTCGCGTTTTGACATGGGGGTTCCAGCAGCTCAAAGATAGGAGATGCGCATTATACTGAGAAGCGTTCTCATTACAAATCGTAGAAGAAAAGATATTGAGCCATCTAACGATCGTCAGTACCCAGTAGCGTTTTTTGCGGATACACTCCAGCCACTGGCAGACAATGACATAAGTAAGCTGCACCGCCAGATTCTCTGGAAAACCTAACTCGCTCTGATCAGGAGACTCGGATTGACCACTGTTGCCAGCCGTTCAGGCAATAAACGACATAAAGGTACTGGCCGTTTCACGGTTGGGTGGATGCCGGCAATTTTCGTGTGGTTGTGGAGTACCGGCTTCATTGGTGCAAAGTATGGGCTGCCATACGCAGAACCTTTCACACTGCTGCTATATCGAATGCTCTCAACTCTGGTCGTATTGGGCGTCATTGCATGGTGGCTGAAGTCCGAATGGCCAACCTTGGACGGTGTGGCTCATACCGCGATCACCGGTTTGCTCGTGCATGGACTCTATCTGGGCGGCGTGTTTTATGCGATTGAGGATGGCATGCCTGCGGGCGTGGTTTCCATTATTGTCGGCCTGCAACCATTGGCTACTGCGGCGGTTGCCGTTGTGGTTCTGAGGGAAGCTATCACCATTCGTCAGTGGTCAGGCTTGGTGCTGGGACTGATCGGCGTCAGTTTAGTTATTCTGGAGAAAATGGGGGATACGAGCCAGGCTACAGGCTTTCCCGTCTGGGCATTGCTTTGGGCTTTGATCGCGCTTGGTGGTATTTCGTTCGGCACAGTGTATCAAAAGCGATATTGCCAGAATGTTGACCTAGTGCCTGGCGCGTTTATTCAGTATTGCGCGGCTTCGGTTCTGTTTGCCCTCGGAGCTTTCGCGTTGGAATCACGCGAGGTGTCTTGGAACATGCAGCTAATACTGGCAACAGGTTGGTTGGTGCTTGGCCTATCGGTGGGCGCTATTCTACTACTGATGCAATTGATTCGTCGTGGCGCTGCGTCCAACGTTGCTAGCTTGTTTTATCTCGTGCCTCCGGTTACCGCCCTGCAGGCCTATATTCTTTTCGACGAGCGACTGGGTGTGCTCGCACTATGTGGCGGCCTGCTATCGGTTTTGGGGGTGGCGTTGGTAATCATTAAAAGAGACAGGTAGCCACGTCAACGTTCTATAAATTCGTTGCCAGTATCCACGTACCCACGCCCACAAGCGTGAGGCCGCCAAAGACTTCAGCCCGATGGCCGAGTAGGGAACCGATCCTCCTTCCCAGTAGCACGCCCATGGTTACCATGAGAGTGGTCGCTGCACCTATCAAGCCGGCCGCAATCCAGATGTTGACGTTGATGAACGCCAGGCCGATACCCACAGCCAAGGCATCAATACTGGTTCCGATTGCGGTCAGACACACTTTCAATGGAGAGTGACGTATGGCTTTTTCGACGTCTTTAGAACCCGGCTTCAGGCCTTCAAAAATCATGTGCGCGCCTAAACCCAAGAGCAAGAAAAACGCAATCCAATGAGCCCAAGCATCAACGTAACTGGAAGCTGTTCGACCAAGCAGCCAACCGATAAGCGGTGTCAGAGCTTCAATGCTTCCGAAAATGAGCCCCATACGCAGGGCATCAAAGAATCGCGGATTTCTGAGGGTCGCTCCTTTACCAATCGCAGCGGCAAAGGCATCGGTGGACATGGCAAATGCGAGTAACAGAAGGGCTACTGGGTTCATAACTTCACTCCGGCCGGGCTTATTGAGTCCACGATATCGCCACACGCCCGACCACAGGCATGGGTATATCGATGGTCTCGCCAACCGAAGTGGTGTTCGCACCATGGCATGTGGCCAAGTATGTTGATACGAACTCTTCCAAGGAATGGAAGCAGGCTACTCCCCAAAGAGAACGGTACTTTAGCAACGAGTTATTCCGATCACAACCGAGATTGGACGGATTACCCCAATGCACTCGAGGTCACACTAAGCGGCCCCTTTAAACAGGGCCGCTAACGCGTAAATTATTCTCGTAGCTCAACGGATTCCACGACCGCCGCTGCGATGTCTTCATCTTTAAAAAGAATCGGTCGCCACTCCAGGTCGCTGTATAGCTGTGTCTGGTCTTTGAAGTTCTCGCCTTCGGGGTCGTGATTCTGGCTATAGCTTAGAAACATATCAGCCTTAGGACCCTCATCCGTATATTGAAGCGCCATTACAAAGCTTGATCCATAGTTGATCCTGTAAGCCAATTCATCCTGACCATCCGCATCTTCGTCCAGTGCGAACAGTAGGCTATCCTCAGTTGGCTGACCCGTCACGGTGTTCGCCAGGTCTGCCGTACTTCGAGAACTGGCCTTGGTTTCGGCCATGTTGAATACGCCTTCAAACGAATAACCACCGGAGACAGGAATAGGCTGCTCGCCTTCAGCTTTTAGGACATACTGCAACGAACCCAAAGAGGCAGTCAGTGAAAGACCATTGTCCTCCAATCTTACGGCTGCCGCAGCAAGGGCCTGAAGTACCGGATCATTGGTCGCGTCACTAGGGTCGATCGACACCAGACCGGATGGTGTTGTTGCCGGCGACTCTGGATCAAAGCCGGTAGCAAACAAGTTATCGTCCAGAGCCCTATGGCCAGACACACGAAACGCTGCGAGGAATTCCCGCATTAGGTGTGCACCTTCGCTATTCGTATTGTATCGGCCATCCCAGTTAATCAAGGCCTGACAGGCCGCGGTAAGATCAAATGCTGCACCCTGGTAGTTAACCGTCGGGTAGTTGGTGCAACGCTGGGTCAAAGCGTACTTCCATTCATTACCAAACAGCGAGCCATTGTGTGTCATCACGCTCTTGAGCTCCTCCAAAGAGAAACGGCCGTCCGAACCAGCGAGACCGGAACTGCTGGAGTCATCGATCAGCTTAGCGTTGAAACGAGTGCGTGTGCTGCGAATGGTCTGTTCCGGCCCGTAAAGAATACTGAAGCCTTCCAGTGGTTGCTCTAAATTTGAGAGCCAGTGGCTGCTGTTGGCGTTGAAAACATAGTCCTCGCGGGTCTGTTTCGGCGCGTTGGCAAATGGAATTAATCCGGGGGTCAGAGTTTCACCGGTATCGACCCATTCATAAATGGAACTGTTTCCTGGCAGTAGGACGCTTCCAGCGCCATCCTGCCAAACAGGTGCCAATTGCGGGGACTGCGATGCAGACCGCCAGTATTGCTCGGCCTGTGGAGTGAGGTTGGGCACCAGTGTGCCGTCAACATAATTGGCGGTGCCTTCCTCGTCGATCATCAGAGTGTTCACCCAAGGAATGCCCTGATTCTCTTCAAACGCCTCAAAGAATGCTATACGACTGTCAGCCTTGCCCATTGCAATCCACTGATCCAGCATCCGGGTATTACCTAAGTTGGCGTCCCGGAAGGCGACTGCAGAGTTCGTAGTCCAACCCAAAGCTGGCGACAAAGACGCCAGATTCACGACAGGGCCATGGTGGCTGAAATAAACTTCCTGACTGTAATCAGTAAGACTACCGTCTGGCTGTTTCACCGCTATTGCCACCGTTTTGGTCGTCATATCACGGTAGTTACCATCATATTTATAACGGGTTGCATCAGCGGGATCGAGTTCCAGTTGATATAGGGTAAATCGCTTGGATTGGGAAACGGTGTGGGTCCATCCCAGGTTGGTATTAAAACCAATTACCACTGCTGGCAAGCCAATCATCGTGACACCAGTGACATCCAGCTCGCCCGGAATGGTCAGGTGGTTTTGGTAAAATCGAAGTTCGCCATCCCAAGGGAAATGCGGGTTGCCCAATAGCATACTGTTGGCACCGTCTGCTTTCTCATTCCCCAGAGCCCAGCCATTGCTACCGATACCTTCGGACGTAAACACTTTGGCAGGGTCGAGCTGCACATTGAATGCGGTCGCCTTGGAAGAGGGCGGCCGCGCTGCGGCGATTGCCTCGAGAAAATTTCGGGCACTGGCCAGCCCGGCAAGATCCAATTGGTAGGCGAGCAAATCCTGGGCCGTAATTGGCTCGACCCAGTTCGCACCGCGGCAGGGTGAGGGATAATCGCTGGGGCCCTGACGTTCCGATAGAGAGCGATTGAAACCTGCAGCGTACCCCTTCAAAAGTTTACTGGACGTAGGGGACAGTTCTTTGAATAATTCAGCGGCCTGAGCCGGATAATCAAGGGCCTTGTAGCCAACGTCCGTCAGTAAGTTCCTGTTCTGCTCGCCAGGCCCAAAGTAGCGGCTCTTCTGGGATTTCAATTTGACCAACTGTTCAGACAGCGTGCAGAGATTGTTTCTAGCATGATCATAACCAATGCCATAGCCTAGAGAACCATAGTCACTGGCGGTAACATGGGGTACGCCATACTCGGTATAGCGAATATCAGCTTGGTAGCGTTGAGCTTGATCCGATGGTGAAGAGCTTGCGTTATCCGACCCATCGCTGCAGCCTGATAAAATAACCGTACCAAGGACGAGAAGGGCGGTACATGAGCGAGTTTGCATAAAGAGTCCTCATTATTTTTGTGTTTCTGCGAGGGCTATTTAATAGCATCCGGCAAGCTAGGTCGTTCGCATCGATAGATCCGAAAAAACTATTATTATTTCTTACAAAACAAAAAGATGAAAGTTCGAATCGATCCATTCGAACGTGGAGAAGAGATGAATTACTGGACAGGCACCGTCGCACTAATATGCCTTTGCATCGGGGTTATTTTATTTTTTGCCAGTTTGACATGGTTTGTAAACAGGCAGCACGACCGGCTACCAATAGCATATCTGCTCGCGCTGGTGACCCTGGTTGTCCTACAGTCCCAGGAATTCATATACCAGGCCAGTGATTTGATGGAACGGTTTCCGTTCTTTCTCAAGCTGTTCGATCCGCTTATCGTGATGATCCCTTTCTGTATCTACGGCTACATCCGAGCCATTCAGGGCGACAACGCATTGCATCATGCAAGGGACTGGTGGCTGCACGCTGCCCCGATGATCCTGGTGGCGGTTCTTGCAATACCGTTCTGGAGCATGCCGGGGGAGGTCAAGGTCTACTGGATGTTTCAGGGGAGGGTTGCCGAGTCTCTCTGGGAACCAATCACGCTCTATGGCAATTCCTATCTGGCCGTTGTCGGTGCTGCCAGTCTCTTTTATTGGTGGCTACAACGAAAAAAAGGTGTCAACACCCGCAAGGCGGCCATACGTGAATGGGTGAAACATCTTCAGCTCATTCAGTTGATTATCTTTGCCAGTATGACCATCAGAATCATCGTCTACTTCCTTTTTGATGAAAGCTTTTCAGTGGCTTTTGTGTTGGCGCCAACCACGGCTTATCTTACTTACCTACTGCTAACACATGCACACCCGCCCACCTACATAAAGCGGGCGGTTCCTGTTTCATTGTCATCAAAGGAATCAACCGAGCACAATAATCCTATGCCGGTTGAGGGGACAGACGTAACTCTTTTCAAAGAGTTTGGACACGCTATGGAAGAGGGGCTCTTCAGAGAAAATACACTGACCCTTCGAACGATTGCCGAGACCTGTGGCACCACGACTCATCAGGCATCGGCTGCCATCAATCTCTGCACTGGATCGAATTTCTATGATTGGGTCAATGGATATCGTATCGAAGCGGCTTGCAAAGCCTTAAACGAGACACCTCAGAGCGTTTCTGAGATCTGTTACGAAGTAGGTTTCAACTCGAAATCAACATTCAACACAGCGTTTCGCAAACAATTGGGCTGCACACCAACCGAGTATCGCAAAAAACATGGGCCACGATGAAGGTCGGCCCGAGATCATACGCGAGCGGTTCAGCGAAACAGTCATGCGTAACCCTACACCTTATTTAACATAATATACATTATGCGCAGTTGTGGATTGTGAGGAACGCTATACTTTCGAAAACCAGAGGTGGAGAATCTTCGCCTTATTCTGGCCAACCCACACTTCTATAAAGAGCTCCTAACAACGTGCGCCACTTTATTATTCTCTTAATCGTGTTTCTGACCGGATGTGCCTCTACCGAAAACGTACCGCCAACGGGCACCGATTTCGTGCTGGATGAATGCCCGCCGTTTTGGAACTGCGTCTCTACGTCGTCCACCACAAATTATCACACCATCGAACCGATTCAATTAACAAAGCCATTGAGCGAATCCGTTTGGGCAGCCATCAAAGCCGAAGCTCTAGAGTTGCCAGGAGCTTCATTGAACGAGGCTCGATACGGATATGTGAATATCACCTGCTACAGTGATGGGCTTGGTTTCCCGGATTATCTCGAGCTGTTGATTGATACCGACATGCAGCAGTTGAACATTCGATCACAGTCGCGCCTCGGGTTTTCCGATATGGGTGTGAACCGGCTCAGGGTTGAGCGGTTGAGAAGCCAGCTTATTGAGCGTGGTATTGCGGTCGATTAACAAAAAATTTGGTGCTTGCGATCACAAGCGCAGGCACCCGCAGTCAACATTACTCGCTATGAAAGACTGAGCTAAAAGCCCTTCGGACGGGCGCATTTCGGATGTCCAATATTTAGGTGTATTGGACATTGTAGGTAAGGATCCAGATTGAGCAATGCTACGGTTCGAATCAAAAATTAACTCAACCAACGCGGCTCTCTGCCTATTCTTTCCACCAAAAAATCGATAAATACCCAGACCTTAGCACTTAACACATTGGACGCTGGATACACGCCAGCGCCGCCCTCTCCTGCGCCAGAATTTCTTTGGCAAACGGCAGAAACTCAGCATGAACACGCCCTGGTTTGGTGGGGTAATTTTACTGAGCACCCTGCTCCCGACTCGGATCTCTTCAACACTGGATAACCGCGAACCGACTACGGCCTGAAACCGATAGCCGGCACATCGGCGCCCCACAACGTTTTGTGCGATTATCGCCCGTTCGTGCGATACTTGACACAAAACTTTTAGGTGAGCTAACCTGAAATTGTTAGGTGTCGAAGTAGAAGAAACAGGAAACAACAAAACGTTTGGCCTGATTAAACCAACCAAATTTCTAAGCTGTTGTGAATACGTTGGTTTATATGCTCCAAAATACGGGCGATATACCGTCTCCGGAAGGCGGGATGCTCAAACAAAAACTGGTTAACTATTGAAAGATGTGTTGCATGAAGTATTTCAGCACGTTTTCTTTAGCTCAACGGAGAACAAAATGTTTAAAACAATAATGATTGCAGCTTGTTTTGGCATAACTGCTTTATCCGCACAATCTGCCGTTGCGGCAGAAACCACATTGACCCTCGCGCATAACTTGAGCAAGGATCACGTTCTAGCGAAAACTTTCGCGCAATTTGCTTCCGATGTGGATGAGCTATCTAACAGTAAGATGGAGATAAAGATATACCCTAGCGGTCAGATGGGAGAAACCAATGCTGTTATGGCAATGATGCAGCAAGGTGCCATTGATATGACGAAAGGGTTCTACGCTGAGTTACAGGCTTACGATCCATCATATTTCATCTTCAGCGTGCCATATCTTTTTGAAAATGATGAGCACCTTGCAAAAGTACTAGAAGGTGAAGTAGCAGAGAAAATCAATGAAGCTTCTCGCAAGAAAGGCTTTTTTAACCTTGCGGGCTACCCATCCGGAACTCGTAACTTCGCGACAAACAAGCCAATTCATACGCCAGCTGATCTTGAAGGCATGAAAATTCGAACGTTTTCGACACCAACAACTAACCGCACGCTCGAACTCATGGGCGCCTCACCTGCGCCTATCCCATTTGGCGAAACGTATACCGCTGTTCAGCAAGGTGTGATTGATGGGATGGCAAACAACGTAACTACTTGGGTTTCATCCCGTCAATTCGAAGTAGCAACAATCTTCTCGGAATCCAAGCATTCGGTGGTGGTCGACTTTTTGACTATTTCTAATAAAAGCTGGGATCGACTGACATCGGAAGAACAGGAAATTTTGCAGAAAGCTGCAGAACAATCCATTTCTTATGAAAAAGAACTTTATCAACAGGACCTGAAAAAAGCTCGGGAAACCGTGTTGGCGGCTGGTGGTAAGTTCATCCAAATTGACACCGCGCCCTTTAAGGCTGCTGTTCAGCCCCTCATCGACGAGCTGATGGCTGACCCAGAGAAAGCCGAACTCATTGAAATTGTGCGAGCCGCTGCGAAATAAAAACAAATAGACATTGTTTTATGAATAGTCCCGAAGCTTTATTGCCTCGGGACTCATATAAAGGCGAGATATGTTAAATCACATTTTCAGAATACGCCAACATTTGACGCAGCTACTATCAATAATTGGCGCTTCTATAATGACGGTGTTAGTCCTGTGCGTCAGCTGGCAAGTGATAAGCCGGTATTTGCTTTCTCAGCCTAGCACGTTAACAGATGAGTTATCCCGTTTTTTGCTTATATGGTTAGTGCTCATCGGGGCAGCCATTTGCAGTTCATCGCGACGCCATATTGCCATTGACTTGTTGCAAAGTATTCTTAAAGGAAGATCAAGACGTTATGTAGACATCTATATCCAACTGATGGTAGGTGCTTTCTCTTTCGTCATTATGGTTATCGGCGGACTCCGTATGGTCGAAACAAGTATGGGCGAAACTTCTCCTGCGTTGCAGATATCAATGAGTTACGTCTACGCTTCCCTACCGGTTTCAGGTTCCTTGATCTGTTTATTCTGCATAGTAAATTTGATTGAGTCTTTATTCAGTCTGTCATCAGATACTGGGAGTGAAGCTCCTTCTATAGACGAGGTTCGCAAATGAATGCTGCCCTAGTCCTTCTTGTCTCGTTCTTTTTCCTGGTTTTCACTGGTGTTCCAATTGCTTTTGCTTTAGGTATTTCCGCCTTTATAGCGGGATGTTTCATTCTTCCGCCGGAAATAATACTGACGATCATCAGCCAACGGATGGTGTCGGGGCTAGACCAATTCTCTTTATTGGCGATTCCATTTTTTATTCTTGCTGGCGTGTTAATGAATCACGGTGGAATAGCACGGCGGTTAATTGCCTTGGCGTTGGTTCTTGTTGGGCGAACACCGGGATCGCTGGGGCATGTCAATGTACTCGCCAATATGATGTTTGGTTCCATTTCAGGCTCCGCGACAGCCGCGGCAGCCGCCGTAGGTAGCGCGATGTCCCCCATGCAACGTAAGGCTGGTTTTCCAGACACTTATTCAGCTGCTGTTAATATTTCCTCATGCGTAACAGGGTTATTGATCCCACCCTCTAACGTCATGATTATTTATGCGGTAACAGCTGGGAATATATCCATAGCCGCACTTTTCGCAGCAGGCTATTTACCGGGTTTCCTAATGGGTTTTGCGCTCATGGTGACAGGGTATTTTCTGTCGAAGCGTGCGGGGTACGCAGTAGGCGAACGATCGACAATTAGAGAGAAATTAAAAGCCTTTGTCACAGCACTACCCAGTCTTGCACTGATAATAATCGTAATAGGAGGAATTTTGGCTGGAGTATTCACTGCGACTGAAGCCTCCGCAGTTGCCGTTCTCTATGCTTTCTTCCTTTCAGTATTTGTTTATCGGGAGATTTCCCTGAAAGACATTTACAAAGTTATAGTCGAGTCGGTAACCACAACGGCACTGGTGCTCATTCTGGTCTCTTTGTCCATTGCAATGTCATGGGTCATGACCCGCGCCGATATCCCTCAAATGATTACTGAGGCTCTGCTGGCGATCTCTGAAAACCCCCTAATACTGCTTTTGATCATAAACCTGATTTTGATCGCAGTGGGTATTTTCATGGACATGACGCCGGCAATTTTAATCTTTACTCCAATTTTCCTGCCAGTGGCCACCAGCCTCGGAATGGACCCACTGCATTTTGGAATCATGATGATTTTCAATCTCTGTATCGGGTTGTTCACTCCGCCGGTGGGAATTGCGCTGTTCATAGGTTGTTCGGTGGCGGGCGTAAGTATTCATTCGGTTATACGACCACTGTTTCCTTTTTTTGTAGCAATGGTTGCAGCTCTGGTGCTAATCACGTCTTTCCCCCAACTGAGCTTGGCGCTGCCCCAGTTCTTAGGGCTTTATAAGTAACGGCGTGTTATAGAACAATAAAATTATAATTTAAACGGTTACGGTGATTATTAATGGACGAAAAATCGATGTCCCTGACTTTGCTTAAAGGCATGTCTTTAATTGATCTATTTTCTTCTGAAAAAGAAGGGCTAACCCCAACCTTGGTTGAAAAGTCCACAGGCATTAGCAGGGCTGCAGCTAGAAGGTTTCTCCTGACCTTTAAAAGCTTAGGTTACCTGGACCAAATCGATGATAAGTTTTTTCTGACTGCCAAATGGTTAGAGATATCAGGCAAGTATCTAAATCAAAATCCTATTCTGGATGTCTTGTCTAAAGAGATCGTAAATTTATCTCAGGAAATAGACCTTCCGGTCTCTATCGTAACGCTACAAGGAGGAAACGTGATGTTCCTCTGCAGGTCTCCGTTACGAAGGGTTTATGCAAGTAAGCTTGCTATTGGTGACCTGATTCCTGCTCACGCCTCGGCAGGAGGCAAGTTGATTCTAGCCAACGAAGCAGATGAAAACATTGAAAGCTGGATAGCAGAACACGGCCTAAAGAAGATAACAGAAAACACCATTGTCAACTCTGACACCTTCTCTCAGGAGTGCAAGAAAATAAGAGATCGCGGCTACGCCACCTCTTATGGTGAGTTGGAAATCGGCATGATTTCATTTTCGCTTCCCATATTTATAGAGAACCACACAAAAATGGCCGTTGTTATTTCCTCGAAAGCGCATGGAGATATGAGAGAAATCGATGACGAGCTGATCTCATATGTTGAGAAGAAGGTCTCTGAAATTAAAGAAATATACACAAACTATCTGCATCACGGAGGGTGAGGTTATGAGTTCAAAAACCTTGAGAAGCAATCGTTGGTTTGAGAGAGATGACCTGCGCTCTTTCGGACATCGCTCGCGAGTCAAACAGATGGGGTACTGGGGCGAGGAGTTCGTCGGTAAACCGGTGATCGCTATCATCAATACCTGGAATGATCTTAATACCTGCCATTCTCACTTCCCCGAGCGGGTCAAGGATATCAAACGCGGTATTACCGCTGCGGGCGGCTTTCCGGTCGAGCTGCCGGCTATGTCTCTGGGCGAACAATTGATGAAGCCCAGCGCCATGATGTATCGCAATATGCTTGCGATGGAGGTAGAAGAATTGCTGCGCAGCTACCCCGTTGATGGCGCCGTGGTCATGGGTGGGTGCGACAAAACAACACCCGGCGTACTGATGGGGGCGATTTCCATGAATCTGCCCACGATATACGTGCCGGCAGGCGCGATGCTGCGTGGCAATTATCGCGGGCAAGTACTGGGCAGTGGCACCGATGTATGGAAATTCTGGGACGAGCGACGTATCGGAACTGTCAGCCTGGATGACTGGAACGAAATCGAGAATGGCATCGCCAGATCACCGGGCACCTGCATGACAATGGGTACCGCTGCAACGCTGATGTCTATCGGTGAATCCTTGGGTATGAGCCTGACGGGCGCCTCCAGTATTCCAGCGGTAGATGCCAACCATAACCGTATGTGCTATGCCAGTGGCAAACGGATAGTTGAGATGGTCGGGGAAGACCTTAAACCTACAGACGTAATGAGCGCCGCTTCCTTTGATAACGCCATCGCCGTGGACATGGCCATTGGCGGCTCCACCAACGCCATCATCCATCTCGTCGCCATGGCGCGGCGCCTCGGTATCGACTTGAAGATGGAGCGGTTCAACGAAATTTCACGGCGCGTGCCGCTGGTACTCAACCTTAAGCCCTCCGGGGAATATCTCATGGAAGATTTCTTCTATGCCGGAGGGTTGCCAGCTCTGATGACCAACATTCGTCGGGAACTTGATCTTTCTGCCATGACCATCACCGGTCGTTGTCTCGGTGACAACATCGAGGGTGCAAAGGTCTGGCGACCAGAGGTAATTCACTCACTGGAAAACCCGGTTAATGCCTCAGGGGGTACCGCAGTGCTCACCGGCAGCCTGGCCCCCAAGGGGGCTATCATCAAACCCACTGCTGCTGACCCGCGTTTGCATGTACATCAGGGGCCGGCCTATGTCTTTGAGACGATTGCTGAACTTAAAGCACATATCGATGATGAAGATCTCCCGGTCACGGCCGACAGTGTCATCGTGCTGAAAAATGGGGGCCCCGTTGGCGGCCCGGGAATGCCTGAATGGGGAATGATGCCGATCCCCGGCAAACTGCTGAAGCAAGGTGTTCGCGATATGTTGCGTATCTCAGACTCACGGATGAGCGGCACCAGCTATGGCAGTTGTATTCTTCATGTAACGCCTGAAGCGGCCGTCGGTGGGCCCCTAGCGGTAGTCAGGACTGGTGATGTCATCTCTGTCGATGTGCCTAACCGGCGCCTCGATCTGCTGGTCAAGGAAGACGAAATTCAACGCCGTCTCACAGAATGGAATCCGCCGGAAGATCGTCACCCGCACGGTTATGCCTCCCTTTATAAAGCCCATGTACTTCAGGCCGATGAGGGCTGTGATTTCGACTTTGCCAAGGGGGCGCCGGGAAGTACGCCAGAGCCTGATATCTACTGAATGTTTAGTCGGAAGTTAGGTGAGCGGGCGGCGAACAGCGAAAACAAAAGGTTACTTTAATGGCTGAGCTGGAACTACTAATTGAGTCTAAAGCAGAGTTAGGCGAATCACCGGTGTGGGATGCCAAGCGAGGCTGCCTTTTGTGGGCTGATCTTTACGCACCGGCCATTGAATCCTATCGCATCAGTGATGGAGAGCGTCAGCGCTGGGTTATGCCTGAGACAATGGGCGCCTTCGGGCTCTGTATGGATGGTCGATTGATTGTCGCAATGCGGTCCGGCATCTACCTATTTGAACCAACGAGCAGTACCTTGGAATGGCTTTGCTGCCCGGCCGGGGAACCCCGAGAGGGCACGCGGTTCAATGATGGAAAAGTGGCCCCGGGCGGGCGCTTTATTATCGGGTCCATGGACGAACAAAAGAAGTCGAGGCCGCTGGGACGTTTTTACAGTGTGGATTCTGGCGGCAAGTCGGTCTGTTTGCATCGGGACCTGATCGTCTCCAATGGGCTGGCTTGGAGCGCCGATGGCCGCCGTATGCACTTTAGCGACACTCGACGGGACACCCTTTACGTTGCCGACTACTGCCCCGAACGCGGTGAAATGACCAATCCGCGTGTCATGGCAGTCACCAATCCTGCAAAACATGGCATGCCTGATGGTGGAGCCACGGATATAGAGGGTGGGTACTGGAGCGCGGGGGTCTTTGGCAGTGTACTGAACTACTGGGACCGCACCGGACGACTGGCGCGTCAAGTGCGTCTTCCCTGCCCTGGCCCAACCATGCCCTGTTTTGGCGGGGCAGATATGAAGACGCTCTATATCACCACGTTGCGTCATGGGTTGACCTCCGATGCTCTGGCCGCCGCTCCCTTGTCAGGTAGCGTGTTTGCGTTAGAAGTCGAGGTGCCCGGTGTAGCTGTCGCGACCTTTGGGGCGGGCAACTGACTTGCCGGAACGGCAGGACCACTCTTCACCATCTTGCACAGTGACCATGTAGGTCCGTAACTGGAGAATTTCATGCGTTTTAATCGACTTATGCAACGCTTTAATAAAGGAGAGGGTGTTGTCAACGGATGGCTGTCAATGCCTTGCGGGTTTGCCGCCGAAATCATGGCGCATCAGGGTTGGGATAGTCTGACCATCGATATGCAGCATGGCCTGATCGGTTATCCGGAACTTGTCAGCATGCTGACCGCAATTTCCACAACTCCAACTGTGCCGTTAGTCCGGGTTCCCAGTTTGGAGCCCGGGCTGATCATGAAGGCGTTGGATGCAGGAGCCTATGGCCTTATCGCGCCGTTGATCAATGACGCTGACGATGCACGGGCGCTGGTGGAATCCAGCCGTTACCCCCCAATGGGAAAACGCAGTTATGGGCCCCACCGCGCCATGCTGTATGCCGGTGCGGACTATGCCACTTATGCCAACGATGAAGTGCTGGTTCTGGGTATGATCGAGACCCGCGAAGGCGTTGCCAATCTTGATGAAATTCTTGAGGTTGATGGTCTCGATGGCATTTACATTGGCCCCGCGGACCTTGCGCTCTCACATGGAGAAAAACCCGGTTTTGATCATGGAGAAGGTCAGCTGGACACAATCATTCAAACGCTCATTGCACGCTGTCGTCAAAAAGGCAAAGTGGTGGGCATTCATAATGGCACCCCGGAACATGCGAGCAGCATGCTGGCCCGCGGTTGTAATCTGGTTACAGCGGGTTCGGATGCAAGTCTGTTGGTTAATGGCTCCCGCGGCATTCTTAAAGCCATGGGCCTCCAAACTCAGAACGGCGACGTTTATTGAGGGTGGCACCTTCCTTACGTTAACCAGCGACAATCAGAAGGATGATCAATATGAGTCAGTATGCGCGTTACCCCAGTCTAAAAGGTCGGCATATTTTTATTAGTGGCGGAGCCAGCGGAATTGGCGCCTGTATGGTGGAGCACTTCTGCGAACAGCAGTCAAAAGTTACCTTCGTGGATATTGATGAAAAGGCGGGCACCGCGTTGGCTGAGCGCATGCAGGCCCAAGGCGCCCAAGTACGCTTCTCTTACTGCAATGTTACTGATATTGCCTCGTTACGGCAGGTAATCAATGCGGCGGTCGATGATTTCGGTACCATCGAGGTGCTGGTTAACAATGCTGCCCGCGATACGCGAGTGCCACTAACAGAGCTTGACGTTGAAACCTGGGATGAGCTGCAGGCCACCAATCTTCGACACGTCTTGTTTGCGAGCCAGGCGGTGTTCGCTGGAATGGAAGCTGCCGGGGGTGGGTCAATCATCAACTTCAGCTCACCTAGCTTCATGCGCCGTTCGCGAGATATTAGCGCATACTCCAGTGCCAAGGCAGGTACCATCGGTTTAACTCGTACCTTATCCAGAGATATGGGAGATGCCGGTATTCGTGTCAACACTGTGTTGCCTGGGTGGGTCATTACCGAGCGCCAGAAGGCCCTGTGGTGGGATCCAGAGCTTGAGCGCCAGGTACTCGAGAATCAGAGTCTGCACCAGAGGGTAGTGCCAGCAGACGTAGCCCGGATGGTGCTGTTCTTGGCTTCAGACGATAGCCGTATGATTACGGCCCAGACCTACATCGTAGATGGCGGCTTGGTTTAATCGCCATAAAATGGCTTGTGTTACGTACTAAACTGGTACTCCCAGTTCGAAGTTAGCGTGTGGCACGCTCCAACCCCCATCAATCCAAAGGTCGGCTAAACGATAAGCCATAACATCTCATCCATCAAAGCTTGTCATGTGTCCGGACTCTGGCAACAGCCAGACTTCGGACACACCTTTATATCAATGAATGCCTAATAGCGAATGTCCAATATTCAAAGTATTGGATCTTTAAAGGGCACGTAGCTACCCTTGGCTGAAAACCGAAATCAGTCAGGTTCCAGATGTCATCATTTTCAGGCCACCCGCTTTTTGATACCGCCGAAAACCTTGAAGACCAAGGTGATTTTCACCGGCACCCGTCAATACCAGAGTTCTTTCAGAACCTAAGCATTCCCGAAGAATTGCTGCGTGCGGACTACGAGATCACGCGTAAATTTCTTCTAAAATATTCGGATGTCCAAGGCACCTTTGTTCGATTCCGTTCTGAGGTTCAGCGTTTCCTGAACTATCTGTGGGTCACATCGAAACGCACCCTGGCGCAAACAGACTCCGACGTGATAACGGCGTATTTCAAAACACTGACCATGCCTCCTAAGAGCTGGATCAGTAAGGGCATATACTCCGCCTTCCAGGACCGTCAGGGCCTTCGCTTACCGAATTCTCAATGGCGCCCTTTTGCGATCCGTTCCAAGCAGGAAAAAACCGAAGGTACGGTCAACTACGCCATTACTCAAGCCTCGCTCAACGCCAGCAAGACCGCTCTTCAGACGTTTTTCAAATACCTCCTGATTCAAGACTACATCCAGAAAAATCCAATGATTGGCATGCGCAAGCGTGATCAAAAGGTTCAGACCATCAACGATGTCGATACCGAAACCGATGTTCGCCGGCTTTCGGATATGCAGTGGGCTTATCTACTCGAATCGCTGCTGCTGGCAGCAGAGGAAAACAGGAAATACGAACGTCACCTGTTCGTTGTGGTCACCATGAAATCGTTATTTTTACGGGTGAGCGAATTAGGACCAAGGCAGAGGCAAAACGGCTCAACAAGAACGCCGGTGTTTGGAGATTTCAAACGAAAATTCGTCCAAGGTGAAGAGTACTGGGCCTATTACGTGTTCAGTAAAGGTGATAAGGATCGTACGATTACCCTGCCAGACGAATACCTGCCCTACCTTCAGCGTTGGCGAGAACACCTTGGGTGCTTGACTGCGATGCCTGTTCAGGGCGACAACCACCCTATTCTGCCCTCCGCCAAGGGCGGTGCTTTGAGTAAGCGCCAGGTCCAGCGAGTGTATGAACAGGCCATCATGCTTACCGTCGAAAGATTGGATGCCGAAGGTCGGACGGAGGAAGCTCGCCAGCTCGAAAGCATCCGAACCGAAACCCATTACCTCCGTCATACCGGTGCCAGCCAAGCCATTGAGGCCGGCGCTGATATACGGCATATCAGTGAAGAGCTTGGACATGCCAGCGCCGCCTTCACTGAATCCGTTTACGTAAATTCAGATCAGGCGATGCGGCGGTTCGCTGGGCGAAAACGGCGGGTTTAATGAGTCAAATCGACTCAACTGACATTTTTTCTCAGCAACTTCTGTAATTCACCGACCAGTCCCTTTCGGAACGCCAACACGCAGATCACGAACACTACGCCCATGACGACATGGATATAGTTTGCGAGAGGCCCGGAGGCGAGAACATTCTGCATGGAAACGATACTGGCTGCGCCAACAACCGGTCCCCAGATCGTACCCATACCACCCAGCAGGGTCATCAAAACCACTTCGCCCGACATGAACCAGTGAACGTCGGTAAGGGACGCCAGCTGGAATACCAGTGCTTTGGTGGAACCCGCAAGGCCTGCCAGTGTGGCGGAGATGACGAACGTCATCAGCTTATACTGGTTTACCTTGTAACCCAGAGAAATGGCCCGTGGCTCGTTCTCGCGGATTGCCTTCATGACCTGACCAAAGGGGCTGTGAATGATGCGGTAAATGGTCAGAAATCCAATAATGAAGACGGCCAACACAAAGTAATACATGGTCATGTTGTCGGTCAGGTCGATCAGACCAAACAAGTTGCCACGCGGGATGCCCTGAAGACCGTCTTCGCCGCCCGTGAACGGTGTCTGAAGGTAAAAGAAGAACGCCAGCTGGGCCAGCGCCAGGGTAACCATGGCAAAATAAATGCCTTCACGCCTTACCGCCAGTTTGCCGTAGACGAAACCAACCAGCGCGGACACAACAACGCCTGCGAGAATGCCAAGTTCCGGCGTGAGACCGTAGGTGGTCATCACATAGCCGGTGACATAGGCGCCAGTTCCCAGAAAAACTGCGTGGCCGAAAGAAAGCAACCCGGCGAATCCCAGCAGCAGGTTAAAAGCACAGGCGAACAGAGCAAAGCAAAGCACCTTCATAAGAAAAACAGGATAAAAAACGAAAGGAGCGACCAGCGCTAGGCCCAGTAACACCAGGTTGAGCTTTTTGTTGTACATGTTTGTTACCTCACAACGAATCAGCGGCGAAAATGTAGCGCAGGGATTTCTACGCTTCCTTGCCAAACAAGCCGGCTGGCTTAACCAGCAGTACCAGCACCATTACCAGGAAGATCACGGTATTGGAGGCCTCGGGATAAAAGTACTTGGTGAGCCCTTCGACAATACCCATCGCCAATCCGGTGAGAATTGCGCCGCCGATGGAACCCATGCCGCCGATAACGACGATCGCAAAGACCACGATCAGGATGTTCGCCCCCATGTCCGGGGACACTGTGTAAACTGGCGCGGCTAGCACACCAGCCAGTCCCGCGAGGCCAACGCCAAAACCATAAGTCAGGGTGACCAGTAGCGGTACGTTGATCCCGAAAGCCTTCATCAATTGCGGGTTTTCGGTACCAGCACGCAGATACGCGCCTAGTCTGGTTTTCTCGATCATGAACCAGGTGCTCGCGCAAACCAGTAATGAGAAGACGATGATCCAGGCCCGGTAGTTGGGCAAATACATAAAGGACAGACGCGTCCCGCCTCTGAGCTCTTCAGGCATTGGGTAGGACAGACCGGAAGAACCAAAGCCGTGGCTGAAGAGGCCTTGCAGTATCAAGGCAATGCCAAACGTTAGCAGCAGGCTGTATAGGTGGTCTTCGTTCGCGATGGGCCGGATCAGCACGCGCTCCATTAAAATTCCGAATGCGCCCACGGCCAGTGGAACCAGTACCAGCGCCCACCAATAGCTGATTCCCAGATAATTCAGGCCGATCCACGCGGCAAAAGCGCCAAGCATGTAGAGCGCACCCTGAGAGAAATTAATGATCTTCAGCAAACCGAAAATGATCGCAAGGCCCAGAGCAAGCAACGCGTAAAAAGAGCCGTTGATCAATCCGATCAGCAGTTGTCCGAACAGGGCAAATAGATTGATATCGAAAAAAGTTGCCATAACCACACCCAACAGTAGCTAGAAGGAAGCCGAAGCTTCCTTTTCTTGTCGTAAATCAGGGATGAAGGGGCAGGCAGCCCTGCCCCGGTCAGGTTACTGATGGTTCAGTGCGAATTCACAACCACCATCTTCGAGCTTCAAGAAGGCGTCTTCACCCTTGATCACTTTCTCGATTTCGAAGATATCGTTCGGATTGCTACGCTCGGCAGCGGTCTTGATCCGAACCTGCAGCATGTCGTGAACCATTCGGCCGTCCATACGCAGGTAGCCGTTACGTGAAAAGAAGTCTTCTACTGGCGTTTCTTTCATCTTGGCCATAACAGCATCAGACTCGTCGGTGCCGGCTGCCTCTACCGCTTTCAGGTAATGCATAGTGGAAGAATAAGCACCGGCCTGAGCCATAGAAGGGATTGTGCCGTCCATGCGGGCCATATAGCGCTTTGACCATTCGCGGGTCTGATCATCCATATCCCAGTAGAAACCAGTGGTCAGTTTCATGCCACCTGCGATGGCAGGATCCAGGGCCTGGGCATTCGGGGTAAACACCAGCAAACCGGCTACTTCAGCCATCTCGGTGACACCAAATTCCGCGGCTGTTTTAAGGGCGTTAACCATGTCGCTGCCGGTGTTGGCCAGCGCAATGACGTCTGCGCCGGAAGCCTGAGCCTGCAGGATATAGGAGGAGAAGTCGGTAGTAGCCAGCGGCGCACGCACAGCACCCACAACTTCACCGCCATTCGCCTCGATCACGCCCGTTGCAACAGACTCCAGTGAATGACCAAAACCGTAGTCCGCTGTGATGAAGAACCACCGGTTCTTGCCAGCCTCAACCATGGGTTTCACGGTTCCGTTGGCCAGAGATACCACGTCGTAGCTCCAATGCGCGTTATAAGGAGAACAACCCTTGGTGGTGAATGCATGACTGGCTGGAGCGGCGATCAAAGTGATCTTTCCGGCGTCGCTCATGAGCTTGCTAACAGCACCGGTAACCGAGCTGGCAACAGCACCATTAATAACATCAACCTGCTCGCTTTCGATCCACTGGCGAGCGATCGTGGACCCGATGTCCGGCTTGAGCTGGGTGTCTGCACCAATCACCTCGATCGGCTTGCCGAGCACTTCACCGCCGAAATCATCGACAGCCATTTGTACAGCCTCGACGCTGCCCTGACCGGTGATATCAGAGTAGACACCGCCCATGTCAGTGAGGACACCAATTTTGACTTTGTCGTCTGACAAATTCCCGTGAGCCATGCCGGCAGCGGCAATCAAAGCAGTAGCAGCAGCAGTTTTGAACATCAGCTTCATAATAATCTCCAAACTCATTGTTTTTGTTACAGGTTATGCTTCGTTCAGGTAAAACATCCTCGGTTTTAGACGCCGAGGTAGGTATTCAACAGATCCGTCTTTTCGACAAGTTCGTGGGCTTTGATTTCGTCCACCATATGACCGTGTTCCATCAAGTAGTGACGGTCCGCGATCGGCGCAGCGAAGCGAAAATTTTGCTCTACCAGAATTATCGTCAAGCCACGTTCTTTGAGTTTCGCCAGCACGCCAGCGAGGTTCTGAACGATCACTGGAGCCAGACCTTCGGTTATTTCGTCCAGCAGCAGAATATTGGCTCCGGTACGCAGGATTCGAGCCATGGCCAGCATCTGCTGTTCGCCACCGGAGAGGCGAGTACCCTGACTTTTACGGCGCTCGGCAAGGTTCGGAAACATGTCATAAATCTCTTCGACCGACAGGCCATCAGAACGAACCTTGGGGGGCAGCATCAGGTTTTCCTCAACATTGAGGCTGGCGAAGATACCGCGTTCTTCCGGGCAGAACCCTACACCCAGGTGAGCAATCTTATGGGCCGGTACATTGAGGGTTTCCTGACCGTTGATCACGATAGATCCGGTGCGCTTACCGACCATGTTCATGATCGCCCTCAGGGTGGTGCTGCGCCCTGAGCCATTTCGCCCAAGCAGAGTCACCAGTTCGCCCTGGTTAACCGTCATGTCGATGCCATGGAGAATGTGGGATTCGCCGTAAAAAGCGTGCAGATCGCTGATTCGGAGCTTTTCGCGGTTGGATTGAACCTTCGTTGCCGTGCTCATACCGATGTCTCCACGACCGGGCCATTGTGTTCGGTGCCCTCGCCCTCAAGCTGATCTTCTTCAACGCCCATATAGGCTTCACGAACCCTTGGATCTGCCGATACGGACTCGTAGTTGCCCTCGGTAAGGATCGCTCCGCGTTGAAGCACGGTAATAGTGTCGGAGAGGTCTGCGACCACGTTTAGATTGTGCTCGACCATCAGGATGGTGCGATCCTTGCCGACCTCTTTGATTAGTTCGGCAACGACACTGATATCCTCATGACCCATACCTTGGGTAGGTTCATCCAGAAGCAGCAGTTCGGGATCAAGCGCGAGGGTGGTGGCGATCTCCAGCGAGCGTTTACGACCGTATGGAAGGTCGACGGCCTGTGCATGGGAGAACTCCCGAAGGCCCACCGAATCCAGCAACTCCAGAGCCCGACTGTTCAGTTCGTCGAGAATCTTTTCTGAGCGCCAGAAGGCAAAGGTGTCTTTTCTTTTTTGCTGCAGCGCAACCCGAACGTTCTCGAGTACCGTCAGATGCGGAAATACCGCCGAGATCTGAAAGGAGCGAACAATCCCCATGTGCGCGATAGAGGCAGAATCTTTCTTGGTAATATCCTGACCGTTAAACAGCAGCTGGCCCCGGGTAGGCGTCAGGAACTTGGTCAACAGATTGAAGACAGTCGTTTTGCCCGCGCCGTTTGGGCCGATCAGGGCATGGATGGTACCCCGTTCGATTTTCAGATTAACGTCGTCGACGGCGGTAAAACCCTTGAACTCTTTGACGAGGCCTCTCGTCTCGAGGATCAGATCCTGGTTCATAGGTGTTCCTTGTTCTTATTTGTTGTTGGACATCGCCCACACCTCACCTTTCAACAACCGTCAAAAGGTGAGGTGAAGGGATGACTAACTGGCTGGTGAGTGCGTGCTAATGGCACTCAGAGGCATGAAGCAAGATTCGGTTTTATGAGAGCAATTCGCTACGAATTACCTTTTTATTGATTTTCCCAACACTGGTTTTTGGAATCGAAACAGCGAATTCAATTCGCTCTGGAATCGCCCACTTCGCAATTTCACCACTTTCGACAAACTGTCTGAGGTGGTCCTTTATGGCATCCGGGGTGAGCTCTTCGCCTTCGCGAGGCACGATGGTCGCGACTGGACGCTCGTCCCAACGCTCATCAGGAATACCAACCACTGCCACCTCGGACACGCCAGGATGCTTGCTGATCAGGTTTTCCAATTCGATGGTGGAGATCCACTCGCCACCTGTCTTGATCACGTCTTTAATTCGGTCTTTGATCTGCAGGGTGTGTTTACTGTTGATCGAACCCACATCACCGGTATGGAGCCAGCCTCCTTCCCAAAGCTCGGCGCTTTTTTCAGGTTCTTTCAGGTAGCCCTGAGTCAGCCAGGGTGCCCGCGCAACCACTTCGCCGACAGCCTCACCGTCGTGGGGAACGTCGTTGCCATCTGTGTCAACAATACGAATATCAACCAGAGGTGTTGCGATACCGGCGAGAATTCGGGCGGCGCTCTGCTCAGCAACTGGCAGCGCACGTTCCTCATCGCTCAGGTTCACCATTGTGATGACCGGACAGGTCTCGGACATGCCGTACGCAGTTACGAAATTAATACCTCGCTCTGCCATCTGAGCCGACAAAGCCTGAGTGGGTGCAGACCCACCAGTGAGCATATTCCAGCCAGACAGATCGGTCGTCTTGGCTTCTTCGCAATTAAGCACCATCTGCAGAACGGTCGGGACGCCATGAGAGAAGGTAACGCCTTCATCACGGAACAGCTGAACCAGACGATTCGGCTCGTAACGGCCCGGATAGACCTGCTTAACTCCGAGCATGGTGGCGATATAAGGAACACCCCAAGCATGCACATGGAACATCGGCGTCATCGGCATGTAGACGTCGTCACTCCGCAACAGAGCGTTTGAATCGGAGCTACCCAGCGTTATAGCTGTAACCAGTGTGTGCAACACTAACTGACGGTGGCTGAAGTAAACCCCTTTAGGGTTACCCGTAGTGCCGGTGGTATAGAAGGTTGTTGCAATCGAGTTCTCATCAAAATCCGGGAAATCATATGCAGTGCTAGCCTCAGCCAGCATCGATTCGTACTCGCCGACCACATTCAGTGTGGTCGAAGCGGCAGTCGGGCCGTCTGTCAGCTGGATAAATTCACGAACCGTGTTGAGCTGAGGAGCAACCTGCTCGACCATCGGAAGAAAATCATCGTGAATCAGCAGAATGTCATCTTCGGCGTGATTCATGGTGTAAATGATCTGTTCCGGACTCAGGCGAATATTCACGTGATGCAACACAGCGCCGATCATGGGAACCGCAAAATAGGCTTCCAGATAACGGTGGCTGTCCCAATCCATTACCGCAACGGTATCGCCTGCACCGATTCCAGCTTTTTCCAAAGCATTCGCCAAACGTGCGATGCGCTCGTTCAGAGTCGCGTAGTCGTAACGAAAGATGTCGCTGTAAACGATTTCGCGGTTCGGAGAATAACGCTTACCTGACAACAACAGGCTTTTGATCAGCAGAGGGTACTCGTAAGCGTTTTCAGCAGAAGGAAGCAGTTTGGTTTTTTTCATGGTTGGCCTCGATTTTTTATTTGGGCTTTGCCGGGATGGAGCAATCCTGATGCCAACCTTACAAAAAGAATATTCCGCTGTTTTAGGCGAATAAAACCGAGATGAGTTTGAGAAAAGAGGAGTTATGAGCGGAAACCGCTCGGATTAGGCCGAACCGATGAGCGGTTTTCGCTCATCCCCTATCCGATCATGAGCGGCGTGCGCTTATGATCGGATAGGATGGCAACGACCGATCTCGATGCCTGACGGCTCAGCCAATCAAGGCTGAATTTCCGGCAGATAGATCTTCCAGTTGCCCAACATGCGTTTAGCGGGCGGATAGTTTTCATTGGGCTCCGATTCGCCGATGGCAGTCACCTGCATTATTTGATGACTCACGGGATCGATCCATGACTGAAACCCTGGCGGGTCTTCGGGCAAAGGCAGTTTCAGTCCTTCGAGCGTCCGGCGCATCCCTTCAGCGTCGGTGGTCTCTGCCTGCCGCCAGGCCTCGGCAACCGCAAATATCGCCGCATAAGCACTTTCGGCCATGAAACTAGGATACCGGCCGCTGCGTCGGTGAAACTCCGCTACAAACTCACGGTTTCTCGCCGTGTCCGGCCAATTGATATGGTGATGCCCTGAAAGAATGACTCCGGGAGGCAGGTCATTTCCAAGGGCGGCAATCACATCGTAACCACCGCCAGTGTCAAAGTTGGCCAGACGGCTGACTTCTAACAATCCCTGCAAATGCGCCTGGCGTACAAAGTTGGCAAAATCATCGCCGAAAAAATTGGAGATCACGATATCTGGAGGCGAGATCAAAAGTGCTTCAATATAAGCTGAAAAATCCGGCTCCGAGGGCTTTGGATAATACTCCCCGCTGATCTCGAAGGGCACATTGAGATCCTCCAGTCCTTCCAGCAAGTCCTCCAATGCCTGGTGGCCATAATCGTAATCGGGCCCGACGTAGGCTAGCGTGGTCCAAGGCTGCTCTGACTTCACTTCCTTCAAGTAGCGCGCACCGGCCCTCATCGATTGCCGGCTGTCATTGTTGACCCTGAAATACCACGGATTAACCGGTTCCTGCGTCAGTCTTGACGAACTGTGCCCTGCGCCAATGAATAGCATTTCCTGCTGTTGCGCATAAGCACTGATCTCCAGTGCAATGCTTGAGTACACCACGCCGCAAAGAACACTGACGCCCTGCTCTTCAACCAACTGACGAGCAAGGGTTGCGCTACGATGGCGCTTACCTTTGCTGTCCTCAAGAAGAACCTCAAGACGGGGATAGAGCTTAGACTCGCCAGCCTCCGTCAACTGATGATTCAATTGCTGAAGTCGGTCTAAAGCCATCCCAATGCCAACATCGGCGTCGCGCCCGAAAAATCCCATCGGCCCGGTCAAAGGGTAAATGCAGCCAACCCTAAGCTCAGCTTCGGTCGGGGACGCTCCTGTCAAAGGCTCTTGCCCAGCGGCAGAGGCCAGCGAAGGCCAGAATCCAATGGCTATGCCCAAAGCCGCAGCCGACAGCCGCGTTAGATTCAAAATACTTTCAGGCTTCATTCGCTAATTCCCAACTTCTGCAGCCGTCGCTTCAGGGCATGGCGGGATATTCCCAGTTTTTCTGCTGCGGCGCCCTTGCGCCCACCCGCCTGATTCAAGGTTCTGAGAATGATATCTCGCTCGGTTTCCGCCAGACGCGATTCAATAGAGCCATCACCAGCGAGGATAGATTGATCGGTCGGGTGCATTTCCGGAGGCAGCATGGAGAGAGTCACCACTTCACCGGGATAAAGCACCGTCAGGCGTTCCAGCAAGTTTTTCAGTTCGCGGATGTTTCCTGGCCAGTCGTAATCAACGAGGTGGGCCATAATATCCGCCTCAAACAACACCGGAGAACAGCCTTCACTGGCGGCCATTTTCAAACTGAAATGTTCGATAAGCAGCGGGATATCCTCCCTCCGCTGCGCCAACTCCGGAACCCGCACCGGCATCACATTTAGTCGATAATAAAGGTCCGCTCTGAAGTTACCCTCTTCAATCGCCAACTCCAATTCCCGATTGGTGGCCGCAATAATCCGCGCCTCTGCCTGATAAACGCGATTGGAACCAATGGGCCGGTAGGTATGGTCTTCAAGGAAGCTCAATAACTTAGCCTGAAGGGCCAAAGACATTTCGCCGATCTCGTCCAGGAAAAGCGTGCCCCCGTTCGCCAATTCAACCAGTCCTGAGCGTCGTTGGTGGGCCCCGGTATAGGCGCCCTTTTCCGCTCCGAATAGTTCGGCTTCGAGCAGTTGTTCAGGTAGAGCGGCACAATTAACCTCAACAAAAGGACCGGATGCGACCTTTGAGAGTTGGTGGACCTCACGCGCTACCGCCGTTTTACCGGTGCCCGAAGCACCCTGCAACAGCAGCGTTTTGGCACCACTTCGGGCGATACGGGTGACGTCTTCCTGCAGGCGTCGCATCGCCTCACTTCGGCCGATCAGGCGGGCTTCTCCTAGCTGGCGCTCACGAAGAAAACGCACTTCCTTGTCCAACCTACAACGTTCCAATGTGCGTGAAATTAAACGCTTAAGCTCATGAATATCAAAGGGTTTTGTAATAAAATCCAGAGCGCCACTTTTAACAGCCTCAATGGCAACTTTGATATCCCCATGGGCGGAAAACATCACGACCGGACAAGCAGGCAACTGCAACTGCAATTGCTTCAATACCTCGAGTCCACTGAGATCCGGCAAACGCAGATCCAGTAACACCAGATCAGGCTGACGATTCAGCGCGGTTTCGATTCCATCATTACCGGTGTGGGCGGTTGCGATCCGGTAGCCATCGGCTCCCAGCGCTAACTGCAACGAGCGCACCAGGCGCTGCTCATCATCAATAATCAGAATGAGTGCATTATCCATGACTGTCCTTTGAAGCGTTGAAAATCAACGAAACTCTCGTACCGGCTTCCGATTCGCTACTTATTCGCAAATCACCACCATTAAGCTGTACCAAGCGCTTTGAAATAGACAAGCCCAGGCCGGTGCCCTGACTTCGGGTCGTATAAAATGGCTCTGTAGCTCTGTCGAGTGCTTCAGCTACCATCCCGATACCTGTGTCGCTGACGTTAATCACCGTTTTATCATTGAGGGTCTGAACATCGAGGTTCAGCTCGCCCCCTTCAGGCATAGCCTGAATACTGTTGAGCGCCAGGTTCATCAGCACCTGCTGGATCTGATTTTCATCGACACACAGGGGCGCATCGAGTTGTCCTGAGAGACTCAAATGGATGTTCTCTCTGGCTGCGAGGGGATCGATCAGAGCGGCCAAACGCCGAAGTAAATCACCAGCCGTAACCCAAACCCGCTCAGGATCGTACGGACGAGCAAAGCTCAGCAGATTCTCAACGACTTCATTAACGCGATCGATCTCTTCCAGAACCAGCGTGATCAGTTCGGTGTTGCGAGGGTTATCGTCCTGAGGGAAGCTTTGCACGCAGACCTTGATCGTGGCCAATGGGTTGCGAACCTCATGGGCGATACTGGCCGAAAATTCTCCAAGGACCGCTTTTTTCTCGACTTCAAGACGCGAATCAATCAGCGCTTGCAGGCGGCCGCCCATGCGGTTGAACGCATTGGCCATCAAGGTGAATTCATCATGTCCCTTAGAGGGGATATGAATATTCCAATCCCCTCTGGAAACCGCTTCTGCGCCCTCAAGCAACGGCCCAAATCGCCTTTTGGTCCGCAGAATGACAACCATGAATAACCCGATGACCAGCAATACTGATACACCCGCCCCCATCAAAAAGGCCGGGCGCCTCAGCTCTTGGCTGAAGTCCACATCCGGATGATGCTTGATCACTTCAATCGACCAGCCGGGAGCGAACTCTTCACTAAGCCAACTGGGCGTTTGATCTTGAGCAACTCGACCCGTAACCGTAAACCGTTGGCCTTCGGAGGTGCTTACCAGCGGGGTAAAACCGTCGATCTGTGACTGGTTTTTTAGCAACTCGGTCAAGCTGGAAAAACGAATATGCAATGCCACAAACCCTGGGGATTCCGTTTCGCCCGCGTTCATTGGGAGCGGCGCTGCCAACAGGAACCAGCCTGAAAGACCGGGCCGAGGTTCTTGGGGCCCGATTAACAAGAAATCAGCAAACTTTCGTCTGGGCAACCCATCCAGAGAAAGCTCCATGCCTCCCCAATAAGGTGGCCCCGACGATGCCACACCCGGTAACGCCGTTTGTAATTGCCATTGGGCGTCAAAGAAAAGCACGCCATAGATATCGAAACTGTCGGTCTCAAAGCTGATGAGCGCATGCGTCGGTTCCAGTTCCGAAGACATGGGATCCTCAGACACGAACCGTTCGATATTGGGCAAATCGGCAATCGTTTCTAGCTCGAACTTCCGTGCTTTCAGAAAACCAGACAGCGCAGCGCGGGTGGCGTTCATGGAATATTGAACTTTCTGCTCGCCTAAATCTTCAAGCAATTCGCCGGTGAATCGATCATAGAGCCAGGTGACCACTACCAGTGGAAGCACCGCTATCAGTAGCGCAATGACCAGGTAACGCCGTACAAAACTGTGGCGCCACAAACTGATTTTCTTTTGGCTTCCGGTAAGTTCCTGCACAGTCGAATCACTCTCAAATATTGGCCTGAGCCAGGTGGTTAACTCTCAAGTGACAAGCAATTTATGGGCCAGTGGGAGTGACTGTGTTGCTCTGGACACCCTTTGAGCATACACCCGCACGGCATCCCGGGACACCTGTAGCAGGCAGCATCGGCGATACTCTGAATAGACAGATTCCCATTTCAGGCAGATGTCATACTGCTTGAAATGGGAATCTAGTAAGACCGTGGTGCGGTGTGAGAGCGACCTGCTCCGAAACAGTTCGCCCGCGCTGCTATCAACAGATAGCGGTCACGGGCTAAAGCCAGGCATTATATCCAGAAGCTCGGATTACTCGAAGCCTTCCAGAACGATCTTCCCTACCGCTGTTCCTGCTTCCAATTCGGCATGTGCTGCACGCAGATGTTCAGCATTGATTGCCCCCAGATTCTTCCCGGCGGTGGTGCGAATGTAGCCCTGTTCCACGAGACTAGCGACCTTGTCCAGCAGCTCGTGTTGAACCTGCATGTCTTCGGCGCTATGCATGGAACGGGCGAACATGAACTCAATGTGAAGCGACAGACTCTTCGGTTTCATCTTCATTACATCCAGGGCCGCTGGATCGTCAATCAAGGCAATTTTCCCAAACGGCCGGAGCAACTCCACATAAGCATCGAAGTACTGATCGGTGGCGTTCAAACTGGCCACGTGAGAGATCGAAGTGATTGATCCCTCCGACACCAGTTGCTCGATCTGCGGCTGCAGCGGCTCACGATGATTCACGACAAAATCTGCACCCAATGATTCCACCCATTGGCGCGACTCAGGCCGCGAGGCGGTCGCCACCACAGTGGCACCGGTCAGTTTCTTGGCCAACTGGATCAGTATGGAACCAACCCCTCCGGCGGCGCCAATCACCAGGATTACCTCATTACTCGGGGTAATGTACCCTGGGTCCTGCTGCACAAGACCGAGATGGTCGAAGAGCATTTCCCAGGCGGTGATGCTAGTCAGGGGCAGTGCTGCCGCCTCCGAATCGCTCAGGCTAGCGGGCTTTCGGCCAACGATGCGCTCATCAACGATCTGGTACTCCGCGTTACTGCCCTGACGGGTAACATCGCCTGCGTAGTAAACCTGATCGCCAGGCTTGAATAATGAGACGCCCTCGCCCGTCGCGACGACTTCTCCGACGGCGTCCCAGCCCAAAACCTTAATCTGACCCTCCTCTGCTGCGGCACGCTGGCGCACCTTGGCATCAACCGGATTGACGCCAATCGCCCTAACCCGGACCAACAGGTCCCTTCCTGTAGCAACTGGCTGTGGCAGTTCAACGTCCTGCAAGGATTTTGGATCGTTGATGGGTAAAGAGTCGGTGTATCCAACAGCTTTCATGGTTTTCTCCCGAGTGAGTTGGTAGTGGCACTCAGTTTGATCCTTAATTACACTACGAAAAACAGGCTAATCCCATAAACATATTCAAATAGTTTTTGAAAATGACCTTCGATGATCTGACCGTTGTGCTCAAAGTGGCCGAATTCCGAAACATCACGGCGGCGGCCACCAGCCTTGATATGCGACCTGCGACCGCAAGCGCGGCCGTCAAACGCGTTGAACAGACATTGGGGGTTGAGCTGTTTGTTCGCTCTACCCGCCACCTTCGGCTTTCAGCGGCCGGCGAAAAGTATCTGCCTCAATGCGAGCAGGCACTAGCATTGCTCGACGAGGCCCAACAGAACATTCGCTCCGGCGAAGAAGCCGTTGCAGGAGAAATTCGGCTATCGGTGTCATCCGATCTTGGCCGGAACCGGGTAGTCCCGTGGATCGACCAATTAATGACCTCTCACCCGGGGCTGGGCTTGCGTGTTCAAATTACCGACAGTAACGTCGATTTTTTCCGGGATTCCGTTGATATGGCTCTTCGCTACGGCTCGCCCGATGACTCCAATCTGTATGGTTTCAAAATCTGTGACATTCCACGCCTCCTCTGCGCTACACCGAGCTACTTGAGCGAGCATGGAACCCCCGCGCACCCACACGATCTGGCCAACCACAACGGGCTCTTCTATCAACTACAGGACATTCCCTACGACTTGTGGACCTTTAAGCGGGGTGACGAGGAGTTTCGAGTAAAAATGAAAGGCAACCGGGCGTCCAACGATGGCGATCTGGTTCGGCGCTGGTGTGTGGCGGGACACGGCCTGGCCGTGAAATCCTGCCTCGACATCTCGGACGACCTGCTGGCGGGAAGAGTCGTCAATGTCATGCCTGAGTATGCGCCACCGGTCTCAGAGTTATGGTTGATTTGCCCAACACGGCAATCGATCACGCCAGCCGTGCGATTGCTGAGGGATGCCCTGAAAGAGCATTGCCAGGACATCATCCAAATGATGAACCATGAAGGAATGCTCTCAGGGCAAAACCCATTACCCTCACCGGGGAGCGGGCGTTAAAAACGTAGTAGGTGCGACAATCTGCCGATCGGGCTTTTCGAAAGTGGTCACTTCAAAGGAAACATCGGTAACGGCGCCCTGGACGCTTGAAGCATCTTTTTCCAGTACAACCGGAATTTCCCTTTGTTCGCCAGCGCCGAGTGTCACTCCATCCGGCCCACGCATGCTGAATCCCTCTCCACCGTAGACCGCAATGAAGGTATGTATCGTATCATTTGATTTATTAGTTAAATTCAGCAAGTAACTGTTTTCAATGAGTCCCGAGCCGTTGTAACGGAAAAGGCCTCTATCCCTTTGGACGTCCAGCGTTAGCAAAGGTCGTGAAGCCAAACCCCAGGAAAACAAACCTATCATGGTTACCAGTATAAGAAAGTATGCGACGAGGCGAGGCCGTAAGAGATGCCTGGTACCGTTCTCTATTTCGTTGTGACTCGCGTAACGCACCAGTCCCTTTTCGTAGCCCATTTTATCCATGATCGAATCACACGCGTCGATGCATGCAGCACACCCAATACATTCCATTTGCAGACCATCACGAATATCAATGCCGGTCGGGCACACCTGCACACACATTTCGCAATCTATACAATCACCCAGCCCTTGAGCAGAGGGATCTGACCCAATGGATCGGCTGCCGCGAGGGTCGCCCCGGCCAGCATCGTACGCGACCACCAATGATTCATTATCAACCATGGAGGACTGGAAACGGCCGTAGGGGCACATGTGTAAACACACTTTTTCACGGAACCAGCCAGCATTTACGTATGTCGCTGCGGTGAAGAAAAACACCCAGAAGAGTGCGGACCCTGAGATGTTAAACGACAGCAGGTCCGGTACCAAGTCTCGTATCGGTGTGAAATATCCAACAAAGGTCACAGCGGTCACGATACTGATTAGTAGCCAAAGACAATGTTTCAGCAATCGTCTTAAGACTTTTTTCCGACTCAATCTTGCGTCATCTAACTTTATTCGTTGGCGACGATCGCCCTCGGCCAGTTTTTCAGCCCAGAGAAAAACCCACATCCAAACACTTTGCGGGCAGGCGTATCCACACCAAATTCGACCCGCGACAGCGGTTATGAAAAACAGTCCGAACGCACAGATGATCAAAATAGCTGACAAGAGAACAAGGTCTTCCGGCCAGTAGGTCGCGCCAAATATGTGAAATTTTTTGTCTGCAATATCCCATAGAACTGCCTGCCGCTCTCCCCAGTTCAACCAGACGGTTCCAAAATACAAAGCAAATAGAATCGCGCCACCGCCGATTCGGATTCGTCGGTATAGGCCAGTAAAGCTCCGTGGGTAAATCTTGCTGGAGGACCGACTTGATGGAGAGCTCGGGGTAATCTGTGTGACCGGGATCAGTCGATTCATTGACCGTTTACCTTCCCAAAAGTTGTATGAAACTGATGGGGAAAGTATGGGGCCTGGAAAAAATAGAGACAGGCACAATTTTTTTAAGTTTTATAGGTACAACGAACCATCACGGGTTTTGAACCAGCTCCAAGACACGCTTCAGCGCTTTCGTTCTCTGAACGTCCCATGGGTGGGAAAAGCTGATTCTTAAGCAATTACCGAATCTGTCTGCCCCTGAGAAAAGGCTTCCTGGCGTGATGACAATGCCCTCATCCAACGCTCTAGAATAGATATCAATTGTATTGATCGCTTCTGGAAATTCGACCCAAACGGCTAAACCACCCTGAGGTGCCGTGGTGCGCACAGCCAGTGGACAGACAGCCAAATGTTCCAGCAACTGGTCTCTCTGCCTTCGTAATTGAAGACGAAACTTACGTAGGAAGGCAGCGTAATCGCCTTCTTTGATGTAGCTTTCGACACCTTGCTGAACAAAACGACTACTCGCTAGCTGAGAAGTAAGCTTCATTTGAAGAATGGCAGAGTGCCATCTGCCGCCACTTACCCAGCCGAGTCTGAGATCACGTGAAAGTACTTTTGACAACGAGCTGCAGTGAATCACCCGGCCTGATTTATCCAGAGATTTGAGGGTGTCCGGTACACCGGACCAGCCGGTTTCCGCGTAAATATCATCCTCGATTATGGCGAGGTCGTGCTTCTCGGCTAGTTCAAGTAACCGCCTTCGGGCGGCTCTTGGCATAACCGCACCTCCTGGTGTTGCGAACGCGGGTTGTACCACGCAAACACGAACGTCCCAATGTTCCAAAATATCGGAGAACGCAGCGACATCCATGCCTGTCTGCAAAGACGTTGGCACCTCGATGACTTTTAACTTCAATTGCTCCAGCAACTGAAGAACCCCATAAAAGCCCGGTGATTCTACGGCGACAACATCGCCTTCGGAACAAACCGTCAGCAAAGCCAAGAATAAAGACTGCTGGCATCCAGAGGTTATGCAAATTTCCGAAGCATCCGCGGTCCAGCCTCTTTTGGCAAATAGCGTGGCAAGCTGATGTCTCAGGCCGGGATCGCCCGCGGGTTCATCATAATATTGGAACCCCCCTTTCTGACGCCGCAGGGCCCGACCAATTGAACGGTTAAGCTGAACAATTCCTTGAGGCATTTCTCCCGAGTGCAGACTCGGCGTCAAATCAAACGCCGCACTTCTCGTCATAATGTCCCGGAACAGCTCGCTTACCGATACGGGCTTGGGTGATTCAATGCGTTCCATCCGGCAGGGCGTGTCAAACTCTTCATTCTGATAGGTAACAAAGAAGCCTGCGCGCTCGCGGGATTCAACCAATCCTTTGGCTTCGAGCCGTTGTAGCGCGTGCTGAATGGTTATCTTTGCACAGCCGTGCAGGTCGCACAGCGTTCTGATGGAGGGCAATCGCTCGCCACATTTCCACCGGCCAGCGACGATACCTTGCTTTATTTCATCTTCAAGTAACTGGTACTTCGGGAGACTACTATCCATGGTGTCGGCTCAACAGATACAACGTCGGGCCATAATATAGATTCAAACGATCGTCCAAGGCTACACCGAGTTCCAAAACTGCGCCTATCTCTCCGGAATCCGCGAAGCTCTCGAGAACGCCAGAGCCGCCTTTCCTGAATTTATGTCAATTGCAAAGTGCTATGGGCCCTATCCTGCAGCCACCAACAGTGGAGCCTTAAAACCATTCGTCTCCGGGCAGACATTACTCTCAAGCCAATCCGAAAACTGACTAAGCGGTAAAGGCCGGGATAAAAAATAGCCTTGTATGGTGTCGCACTGATTTTCACTCAACCACTTGAGTTGTTCCGGTCTCTCTACACCCTCGGCAACAATTGGAATGCCCAGACTGTGAGCCATAGCGATAACAGTAGACACAAATGAAGCTTGGCGTTGGTTTTCAGGTATCGGATCAATGAAGGACTTATCCAACTTCAGCCTGTCGGCCGTGAGGCTGGTCAGATAACTCAAAGAGGAATAGCCTGTACCAAAGTCGTCTAAGGCAATCTTAACGCCCAGCTCAGAGACTTTCCCCAGGGTTTTTCTGAAAATAGCCTCATCGGTAATCATAATACTTTCAGTAATCTCAAGCTCCAGCGTACGGCCTGTCCCCTGCAGCTGACGAGCGATCTCCTGAATATCGGGGACAAATCGTGGGTCGGCCAGTTGCTTGACCGATACATTCACAGCTAACGAGAACTTTGACGGTAAGCGTGTTCCCCCCAATATACGAGCCGCTTCCTTTAGCACCCATCGACCTAACGGCACAATATCGCTGGTTGATTCTGCAACGGGTATAAATTCTGCTGGGCTAACCATTCCCATCGTCGGGCTTTCCCATCGAACCAGCGCTTCAGCACTGTCTACCGTATTCGATTGAAGATTCAGCTTCGGCTGAATGTGCAGTACGAATTCTTCGTGTTTTATGGCGCTTGCTAGCTGGGAGCGAACAAAAGCTCTGCGATTCAGCTGGATCGCCATGTCGTCCGTGTACAACTCCAGATGATTCCCCGCTTGACTCTCTGCCGCCTTGAGCGCGGTCAACGCGTATGGAATAACGCCCTGTCTACTCGTGGAATGCTCGGGATAAAACGCACAACCAATCGCCACGCTAAAACTCATCGGGCCTAAAGGGCTATTGAAAGGTTCTTCGAAAAGTGTAAAAAAATCTTGTCCGACTGAATCCAGATTTTCGCTATCCGCTCCCGGCACCAAAATCAGGAACTCACCCAGACCCAAGTGGGCGATTGTTTTTTTATCAAAACTACAGCCTTGCAACCGGCCCGTAAGGTCGCGAATAAGATCGTCGATGGACGCTTTACTGTGGCTTGAGTAAAGCGTGTCGACATCCCTAACTTTCAACGCAAAAATTATGAAGGTTGAATAATCCTCGCCGGAGCTGCGCAGATAGGTTATCAGCCCCACCTTATTGAATAGATCGGTCACTGAATCGTGGTATCTATCGCGTTTTAGCCGCCTAATGGTTATTCCACTAGTCTTTAAACGACGCTTATCTTCGGCGGAATTCAGGATTTCTTTTGCAATCCCCCACTGATCATACAAATAAATCAATGAACCCAAAAAAACGACCATGACGAATACTGAATGCCGATCAAAACCGTCATGATGCGAAAGGAAAGCAATAGCGACTAACGATATCAGCAGGATTGAGTAACCCATGACAAGAGGTAAGCAGCGGGAAAGCGCTGGCGCCGGAACCGACAATACGGCGAACAACATCATGATCAGAGCCAACTGCTCAAAATAGCTTACGGACGGGAAAACAATCGAAGGGAACAGCCCCCACATGAACCCAGCCAACCAGCAGGTAGCAGAGAAACCCCAGGTCCAGGATTTGTAGGTTTCGCTACAGGGTTTCGCAGCTTTGCCAAAAAAACGAAACTGCATGAACACGTAGATAACAGTGAACGCCGCAACCCAGTATATTAACGGAAAACTGATTTCTGGCTTATAGAAGTAGCTCGATAACAAAAATACAACGGATAACCCAAGTGCCGGTATAAATTTCGCGCGGAAATGAAGCTCTCTCGCGAGCTCCAATCGGAAATATTTTGTCGCCCAACCATCTGCGTAATCTCTAAAAAACGCCATAGTCGAATCGTCCCAGAAATAGTCTTATATCTTCCCTATCGAAACGAGCTAACCGAGTGGCAAATCTTGTGTAGTTCGCTTCGAGAATCTCCTCTTAAGACTATACCCCGACTTTTTGTTACGCAAACCACATAATATATAACCTGTGCAGAATACTTCTCCTACGGTTTAGCCTGCACTATCAAAAAACCGAATAAATTCTGCACTCGCAACAGGGCGTCCGGTGAAGTACCCCTGCACTGAGTCGCAACCCAAATTTGTTAGGCATTCAAGTTGTTCGTGGGTTTCCACACCTTCAGCAATAACGTGGAGGTTTACGTCGTGGCCTACCGTAATGATCGCTTTTGCAATAGCTTGTGCCGTGGAGCAAGTGGTGATGGACCTTACAAAACTTCGGTCAATCTTCAGGCAGTCAATCGGCAAGGAACGTAGGTAACTCAGGGACGAATAGCCGGTTCCAAAATCATCAATCGCAACGCGAACCCCCATGTTTCTCAGGTCAGTCAGGTTTTTAATCGCCTTCCCGGAGCCATCAATCATGATGCTCTCGGTCACTTCCAGCTCTAGCAAATGAGGTGGGATATTCCGTTGTTTAATGCCGGCTTGCAGTTCTTGGACAATGGTGCGGGTGTTTAGATGAATGCCGGAAATATTAATCGAAACAGGCACCTGTTTACGACCTTCTTCTCGCCAAACCAACATCTGATCTAATACTTTCTCAACCATAATGTGACTGCACGAAACGATGAGTCCGGATTTTTCAGCAATTGGAATGAAGCGAGCTGGTGACACAACCCCCAGCTCGCTGTTTGTCCACCGCATCAGTGCCTCCATTCCGATTAGCCCGAGGCCGGAAAGGCCAAATTTCGGTTGGTAGTGCATTTCAAGCACACCATCCGCGATATCTCGGCGGAGAAGCCTCTCTATTTCAATATCCTGATACACCCGTTCACGAAGCTCGGTGGTATAGCGGTGGATTCTGCGCCCACTGGCAAGGGCAACTTCAGAGTGAATCGCATAAGCAGTCGCGCTAAGAATCCCGTCCGGTGTCGCTGAACTGTCTATGCTGTCAGCGACACCAACAGCCCATTCAACCGAACAAGTGAAACCATCAATCTCGATACCCGCGGTCACCCTCCTCAGCAATACGTCTGCAAGCTCATCGGCAAACCCCACCCCCTCGAGTCCGGACAGAACTACGATATAGTCAGAATCCGAAAGGCGTGCAATCAATGCGTTACCGGGTTCTGAAATCTGATCCCGTGTCAGCAGGAAATTTTCGACTCCGACGCCCAAACGTTCAACGATCGTCCGGGCCAACCTAGCCATACCTTGGCGCCCAATTCGCGGCTCAAAACAACGTAAATCCGAAGCCGAATACCGCAACAAAACGGAGTGTGTATTGGTTTCTACATCATCCCTCAGACGCTGCCGCAGCTCGGACATCAACTGTTTTTCGTTAGCCACACCGGTGGACGGGTCCTTATGGACCAAGTCGAACATTTGTTTCTCAACCACAAACGCTTCACTTTGATCCTGAAGTAAGCAGATCAGTTCATTCTCTGAACCGGCAATAAAGCGCCCTTGTACCGTGTGTGCCAATCCATCCTGAGAACTGTAAACCACAAACGAATCGAAGCTATCTCCCTTCAGAGCCTCTGCTCTGGCTTGTTCAACCACCAAAGCGGAATCCGTTTGCAGGCAATCAATCAACCGGTTACCGGGGGTCACATTGCGGCTCAATTCCGAGGGCAAGCGCTCCAGCAAATGCGAGGCTTGGATAACACCGTTATCATCCAGAACCAGCATCGCTTCAGAAGATGTTTTGAGCATCGAGGAAATCTGATGGCTACGGTCGTTTAGATGTTTTTTGACCGCACGGGCACCGATTAGTGAGTTAAGGCGCTTGGTAATGATGCGCCAATTCAAAGGCTTGGTGGCAAAATCGGTGGCGCCACTTTCGAACGCTGCTTCGACGGAGTCTTCGTCGTCTTGACCGGTCGCGATGATAATAGGGAAGAAATCATCATTGAGGAGTTCGCGAATCTGCCGACAGGTCGCGAAGCCGTCGATACCCGGCATCCTGGCATCCAGTAATACCGCATCAAAGGCATGGGATTTCAGCCAGCTTAACGCAGTGAAGCCATCGGAGGCGTCGGTCACTCCGAAGCCCGATTTCTCCAAGGCATACCGTGACACCATACGTACCGCTAGATCGTCATCTACAACTAGCAAACGATGGGGACCTGAATAAGTTGACGATGAATCAAGGGTGGCTGAAAGGGCAGACTGGAACATGATTATCTCCGTTAGCGTTATTGCTAACGAGGAGAAAGCACTTTGTATGCTATCTAAAAATATCTTTTTAAACAGCTAATTACGGGATTACGCTTTATCGAAGAAAGCCTTTTTGCATTTTGCGAATCAAATTGAATCGCTGGATAGTTCGGCTTTTTCCCACTGCAGTTTCTTGCGATAGATCGTCGACGCGCTGATCTCCAAAAAGGCTGCGGCTCTGGGCACATTGCCTCCACAGATACCGATAGCGGACTCAATGATGCGCTTTTCTTCAAGCCAAAGTGGAATAATCTCCGAACTCTGCACCTGCCCCTGACTCGGGGCCCGGTCAACCGACAGCCCATCCGCGGCTGTCCAACCTGTTGGACTCTCTTCGCGCGCCGAACGATCAATAGGCGGATCACTGGCGGTCGGCGTTGCTGTCGCTGCGATGGTGGGAAGCATCGACATGCCCACGCTCGTCCCGTCGTTCAATACCACAACATTACGAATTACGTTACTGAGTTCCCGTACGTTTCCGGGCCACGAGTAATGGGTAAAAAATTCTTCTACCTCGCGGCTGAACCCTTGGAAGGATTTACCCTCATCGCTGGAGTATTGCCGCAAGAGCGCGCGCGCAATGAGTAAAATATCGCTGCCACGCTCCCGAAGTGCGGGCATGTGAATAGGGATGACGTGCAGGCGATAGTATAGATCTTCCCGAAAGCGCCCTTCCCTGACTTCCTTGAGCGGGTCGCGATTGGTGGCGCAGATGAACCGAATATCCACTTTAACTTCTTTGCTGCTCCCAACCGGCTGGAAGGTGCCGGACTGGATCAAGCGCAACAATTTACTTTGCAGATCGAGCGGCATTTCACCGATCTCGTCGAGGAACAGCGTACCCCCGGATGCCCTCAACGCAGCGCCCTCTCGTGAAGCCGAGGCCCCGGTGAAGGCCCCTTTTACATGACCGAAGATTTCACTTTCAATCAATTCTCGGGGAATCGCCGCACAGTTAAGAGCGATAAAGGGTTTGTCTGATCGAATACTTTCAGCGTGCAACGCCTCGGAACACAGCTCCTTGCCGGTACCACTTTCGCCGGTAATAAACACTGAGGCACTGCTACCAGCAGCACTCTCCACAATCCGATATACGTTCTGCATCGGCAGGGAGGCACCGATCATGCTATGGAAGGATTCTCTGCGGTAAACCTTTTCAAACTCCTGGACCACTTCCTCGAGGTGTTGTTTCTTCAAGATATTGTTCAGCGTTACGCTGAGACGGGCCTTATCGAAGGGCTTGGTGATGAAATCGCTGGCGCCGCGCTGCATCGCATCAACGACCATGTCCACGGAGCCATGGGCGGTAATGACGATAACCGGGAGTGATGGCTTCTCAACTTGTACTTTGTCGAGAATCGCCAGTCCACTCATGTCAGGCAAGCGTACGTCGGTGATCACCACATCGAAGCTTACTTGGTCCAGGTAATCCAGCGCATCGCGCCCGGTGTTGGCGACCTTGACCTCAAAACCGTCTTGGAGATAGCTGCGATAAACCATTGCATTGGAGGGGCTATCTTCTATCAGCAACACACTCGGGCGGATTACACTCGACATTCAAATTCCTTTTTTTGACACAATCCGTTCAGGTAAATTCTGATTCTAAGCGTCTGTGATATTCAGAATAAGCCATGAGCGTGTTATCTGCTACTTTTCCAACCTGACGGATCAATGCGGGATTCTCACAGGCTTTGGATTCACCGGCCACATCTTCCAGATCTTTTGCTACAGCCTGCAATCGCAAGCCCCCAAAAGTGCCTGCACAACTTTTCATGGCGTGGGCCTGTTCCCGGATTTCGGCTTCATCTTTGCTGTTGTACGCCTGAGCAATGCCTTGGGTGCGCTTTTTGATTTCATTGATGAACACCGTAAGCATCATTGGTACAGCTGCCTCTGAGGTATCCTTGGCCAACTGTTTCAACACTCTAGCAGACATTACCTCAAACTCCGCGTACTTCGTTTCGATGTCTATCATCGGATCATCTCCCAAACCTGACTCCTGCGGGCAACTTTCGATAACCGCCGTGAGTTGCTCAATTTTGAAGGGTTTGCTGACAAAGTCATTCATCCCAACCTTGTAACAACGCTCAATTTCAGACTTCTCGGCATTTGCCGACAGTGCAATGATGGGCGTTCTTGCATTCAGTCCGCCCGTTGAACGGATCTGCTCGGTCGCCTCCAAGCCGTTCAAGCGTGGCATTCTCATATCCATCAAAATGACGGAGTAAACTTTTTCGCTGGCCAATTCAACAGCTTCCACACCATCGCAGGCAATATCAACGCTGTACCCTTTGCTTTTTAGAAGCTCTGCTCCAATGATCAGGTTGGCGTATACATCATCGACTAACAGGATTGTGCTGCCTTCATAAACGCGGGGGCTTGATGACTCATTCGGGGTTGTCGAAACCGGTGTGTGCCCTGAGGCGGCAGTGTTCGTCAGATCCGCTTCTTCCTCCTTAGTTTCTGAATACGGTACTTCCACGAAAAAGGTGGTGCCAATACCCACGGCACTTTCCAACCAAATCGCACCGTCCATACCTTCGACCAGTTTACGTGCGATGGCTAATCCGAGGCCCGTGCCTCCATAGCCTGTGTCACGCATAGCATCGACCTGCTCAAATTCGGAGAATACATTCTCGGCGAGATCTGCCGGAATGCCCGGTCCTGTGTCGCGAACTTCGATCCGCATCCGGTTTTCATCAGCCACGGAATCGATGACCGCTACGTTTGATACATGCACGGACACTTCACCGGCCTCTGTAAACTTATAAGCATTGTCCATAAGTATGGTCAGCACCTGCCGCAAGTGATCTCGGTCAGCCTCAACTTGCTCGGGTAGCGCAGAGCTTACTTCAGTGTGAATATTCACCTGCCCCTTGATACCTTTCGCTTTAATCGATGCCATCACACCGGCAAGAAGGTCTTTTACCGGGAACGTCACTTTTTCAAAAGTGATATGACCTGCTTCGATTTTCGAAAAATCGAGAACTTCATTTACAACCTGTAAAAGCGCATCCCCGGATTGCCGGGCGAGATTTACATACCGGGTGCCGGTTTCGCCCAAGCCTGCCTGGTCCTGGATCAAAGCAAGCGCCCCCAATACGGCGTTGAGCGGCGAGCGTATTTCGTGACTCATATACGACAAAAAGCGAGATTTCGCAGTAGAGGCCTCCTCCGCCTGCGCCTTTGCTTCGATTAGTTCTTCTTCCCGGTTTTTTCGTTCTGTAATATCTCTAATAGCGGCGGTTACGAAGATTTCGTCATCAATCTTAGTGGGCGTTAACACCATCTCGATAGGAAAAGATTGGTCGCCTCTGCGCTGAGCTCTGGTTTCGATCCGAATTCCAAGTATCGGCCCCTCGCCTGTGGCAAGATAATGTTGCATCCCTTTGTAGTGAGCAGGCCGGGATTCCTCAGGAATTACATAGTCCGCCATAAGCTTGCCAATGATTTCCTGCTTGCTCCACCCGAACAGTTCCTCGGCTGATTGGCTAAAATCGGTTACTAACCCATCTTGGTTGATGGTGATCAGTGCATCCAGGCTGGTCTCGATCAAATTGGCCCTCAGTTTGTCGCTGACCTGTGCCGCATGGGCTAATTCCTGCTCTCGCGTTCGGTCGCGGATGATCAGAATCGACAAGCCGGAACTGCCGGTTCTGAATGCAGACACACTGACTTCCAAACTAAGTCTGCGGCCCGCAAAGGATAAGAGTTCAGTAACCGTTCGGCGGGCCGGCCCTTCATTTTCTGTTAGACCGGACTCGAGCGCCAACACTGCGTCCTCACCCAGAAACTCGGAAACCGGCTGGCCAATAAGCGTTTGCTCGTCAATATCAAGCAGTTTGCTCAAGACTTTATTCGCATACACAACACAGTTGTTTTCGTCGATGGTTGCGATCCCATCAGGTGCATCTGCTAACAAGGCCTGTACATCCTCGTCGCGCTGGATTAACTGTTCGTTTTTGTTCACGAGTTCGTCATTGAGCTGGTTCAAAGCTTGTTCTCGATCCAACAGTACCTTCGACATTTTGTTGAAGGCGTGCATCGTCTCGGAAACCTCATCTTTGCCCCGGACGACAACAGGCTCGGTGAGTTCTCCCGCCTGCAGTTTTACGCTGGCGTCGCGCAACACCAAAAGTCTCTTTGTGAGGTAGTGCCCTAAAAACCAGGCGGCCAGAGCAACGAGCAGAGCTTGGGGAACTGCGATAAAAAACAGACGGGCTTTTGCCTCATTTGCGAGTGCATACAGCTCTTCCAAAGAAAAACCGATGCTCAGTACGCCAAAGGTTTCGTCTCCGGCCTTCAACTCATGCTGTACATGATGAATGCCGTCCGTCACGGCACTCAAACCAGCATCTGATATCGCCGTTCCGTCAGCACTCAGAGACACTTCGGCTAATGTTTTTCCGTAGCCTTCTACCTTTACATAGCGAACGCCATCCAGCTTTCCGATTTGGATAACATGCTCCTCCAATGAGGCCAGGTCGTAGGCAATCAGTGTATCCAATATGACGGAGCCAGCCAGGAATGTTGTGTCATCAGCACGCTTTTGGATATCCGTTTCCCCCAAGCTCTGGATAAACTGAGAGGCTTGCCATACGAGTATCACGAGAAAGAACAACTCGATCAGCGCTATACCAAGAATGGTTTTCCATCTGAATGACATCAACATATCTCCCAATACTATAGGCCCTGCATATGCAGGGCCCGGAAAACGCTACTCGGGCTGACCAAGAGCCAGTTCACGAACATCGTCCCAATCCGAATCCTTAGCGGCCTGCAAAGCCTTCATCCCTAATCCTTTGAGAATATCTCTGCCTGCCTCAGAATCCGCTAGCTCAATCAGGGCCCGTTGGACAGTCTCTGCAATATCGTCTGGTACACCTGGATGAACAGCAATAGCGTGCCCGGTATAGCCGGGAGACAACCAAATAACTTCAAGCTTTCGTCTAATTTCGTCAGGCATCTCATTGAAAGTTCGCACTATTCCACCTCCGCCCATTAACAAACCGTTGGCCACTGCCCGGTACACCGAATCATGGGATTTTACGAAAGTTGCCGTGTAACCCGGTGCCGCGTCATCCAGAAATGCGCGTGTAATCATGGTGGCGGCAAAGGCTCTGGGAGCCGGAAATGCCAGGTCAGCACCGGTCAGATCCTCAAGCGTTTCCGCCTCAAGACTGGACGCAACAACGATAATACCTCTGATCACGTGATTCTTCTGGCGCGCTATCGCCCGGTATCCGGAACTCTCGTTGAACAGCACAAAGTGATAAGGGTTCATGTATGCGAAATCGTACTCTCCCGCAGCAAGCCGTTTTTCATATTCGGGGATATTAGGCGCTGTGGCGAACTGAATGTTGAACCCGGTCTCCTCGGACAAATAACGTATCAAGGGTAGCCAGTTTTGAGCCAGCTTCTCCATTGCCTGTTGCGGCACCACGCCAAAAGTTAGGACGTCATTCATTTTATGCGCTGAGGCCACATGCCCACTGAATAACATTAGCCCACTCAGTAACAATGCAACGACATATCTTGGCAAGGTCAACATATCAATTACTCCACTTAATTAAATCCCCTACAGCCGAATCGCAGCACGTCCGTAAGACTCAATGAAAGACTAAGCATAATTCGAACCAAATCATGAAATGTAGCAGTTACACGGACAGTTAGAGTTCAAAATTGAAAACAACTATAAGTTAAAAACCCAACCTGATTTGCAAATTGCGAATCAAAATACGAGAAAACTAAACAAATAACCCCGTTTATCCTTCCAGCCCGCTCAGAAACCACAGCGCACAACGTTGGCACCAAACTTGCGATAGCTCTGCTGACCTGAACGTTTCCAGAGGGACTTACACGATGCACATGGCAGAGCTGTCAAAAAAAAATCCGACAAGTGCTGGCTGCCAGGTGCTGGTAGTTGAGGATTCCGTCGCTGAACGATTGAGACTGGTCGCAATGCTGAATAATTTGGAGTACTCCGTGACGGAAGCCTCCAACGGAATCGACGCTATGTCCAAAATGCAAGCCACAAGATTCGACATCATCATTAGTGACTGGCGCATGCCGCTCATGACCGGGTTCGACTTTTGTAAAGAGGTTAAGAAAGAACCTGAAACAGCCCCGTATTTTATCTTGCTGACTAGCCAAAAAACGATACAGGATCTGGTAGCAGCTATGGACGCCGGTGCGGACGACTTTATCGCCAAACCTTTTGCGGTCGAAGAACTTCGGGTGCGCCTGGAGGCCGGCCGGCGGGTTATTGAATTGCGTCAATCTCTAGCTGTGCAGAATCAGGAAATCCAAAAAACATTAACCCGTGAGTCGTCTGTTTTAACGAAACTTCGGAATGACCTGACAGCGGCGGAAACGTTGCAAAGGGCGCTGTTGCCAGATGCAATCGATCTGCCCGCCGGAGTCAATATTCTGCACTACTTTCGTGGAGCCCAAGGGGTGGCAGGAGATGCCTACAACATCATCAAGCTCAGCGCTACGGCGCTCGCGTTTTATTTGCTCGATGTGTCTGGCCACGGTGTGAAAGCAGCCATGTTGTCTTTCTATGCAACCCAGTTATTGACCAGTGTTAGCCGACTTTCGTCAGACACGGGTAACATGCCAAACCCAGCAGAGGTTGCTCACGAGCTTAATCAGCGGTTTCTTAACGAATTTAACGGCAACGATTACCTGACCATGGTGTATGGCGTGCTCGACCTTGAAACGGGCCAGGGTTCTCTGTGCCAGGCCGGGCACCCCCACCCTTTCATTCTTGAACAGGATTCGGGCGACACCTGCACACTGGGACAGGGTGGCTATCCGGTTGGCATGCTGCCCCATGCCACGTTCGACTCAATCTGCTTCGAAGTGAAGCCCGGCGATGGCATCGTGCTTAGCTCAGACGGCATTTTCACGGTAAGGATGAAGTCTGGCGCAGAGATACAACAGCGACATCTTGCAGGGCTTCTAAACCTTGTCTCCTGCGTCGAGCCGAGCCATCAACAAAGCAAGCTTTCGAATGTACTGGACGCGTTGCTCAGCAAGTCGGATTTGGAAGATGATGTTTCGATGCTCCTGATCCAACGGCCACTTCCCCAACGGGAATACAAGTCTCAGCCCGAACTTGAAGCTGGGCTGCCGTTATGACACCCATTTCCAAGACCTATCCGGTCTCGTTTGAAGCCATTGAGGAAGCTCTCTCGGCGATTCAATCGCTTTTACAAGAGCTGTCGAGCAGCGAGGAAACAACATTCAAAGTGGTGACCTGTTGCCGAGAAGCTCTGAACAATATTGTCCAGCACTCCGGGCAATTTGAGTTCACGTCGAAAGTTCGCTTGTTTACTCGATCTCAAGGCACGTTGATGGTCATTGCTTTCGAGCACTTGCCCACCGTGCATCAAACTCCTGCCGACTCCTCTATGCCATACGACAGCCTGTCAGGTCGAGGACTGCCCATTATGGACGCGTGGATGGATCGCTTCCGGCTGAGACAAACCGATCAGCGAACCCAAACCTTACTGATGAAATACCTGATTTCAGACGAACATCACTAATACGAATTGGAGAATAACCATGAACACTCAACAGACAAATACCTACCAATCCACCGTTGAAGTTGTGCAGCTGCCAGAAAAACTGGTGATGGCTAACAGCGACGAAGCCCACAAACGTCTTCAGTTTCTGATTGCCGAAGGCAAAAACCGGCTCGTGATCGACCTTAGCTCCATGCAGTTCATGGATTCCAGTGGCCTGGCCGTGTTGGTGGGTGCCTGGAAAACAGTGAGGAATGACGGTGGCAAAGTGCATCTTGTCAGCCCGTCCCCGAGTATCCGGGCACTACTTGAACTGACCCGACTGCACGAAATCTTCGAGATCTTCGAGGATCTGGACGCAGCCCGAGCAGATGCCATCGCGTGATTGCCGCCCCTAAAACGAGAACGTGCCAATGGGACGAATTAATTTACAAACACTAAATCATCTGGCCGGTTCGTTCAGGGCTAATGCTTTTTTCAGGAATGTCGGGTGGCTCACTGGCAGTATGCTGTTGAGCCGGGTTCTTCGCCTTGCCATCACCGTGGTAGTGGCTCGTGCATTTTCCACGGAGGACTACGGGCAGATTGCACTGATCTTTACCGCCCATGAAATCATTACGCTGTTCATGCAGCGCTGCACTCAGGTCAAACTTGTTCAAGCACCACTGGAAGCATTGGCGGCACTTTGCAAAACAACCTATTCGTTGAATTGGTTACTAGGACTGGGTCTATTGCTGGCCCAATGTGTCACCGGCTTTATCATTGCAACAGTCTATGATGCCCCGGATCTCTGGCTCCCCATTGCCTTACTTGGACTCTGTCATCTGTTAATGCCCATTGGCATGGTGCATGCCGCACTGAACGTCCGACAAAGCAAACTCAAACTGGTTGCCAAGATTGAAGTCTCGCAAACGTTTTTTGAGGCGGTTGGTGTTCTTTTGCTCATTGCGTCCGGTTTGGGCATCTGGGCTTTAGTGATCCCCAAGCTTTTTGCGCCATTGGTTTGGGTCTTCGGCCATCGTTCCCAATGCCCTTGGCGTTTTGACCGCCAGCAAGCAGGAACCGATTGGCGTTCAATCCTGAGGTACAGCGGAAACCTCTTGGTCGTTGATGGCATGCAGGTGATTCGGCAAAATCTAGATTATCTTTTGGTTGGTCACTTCCTCGGGCTCGAAGCCCTCGGTTTGTACTTTTTCGCCTTTAATGCAGGGCTCGGCATTGCGACAACCTTTGCCAACGCCATAAATAGCGCGTTCCTACCACACTTATGCAATGCAGACAGCCATGATGCCGCCTCGGCTCGTGCGGGCCGTTACCACAACGGCATCCGCATGATAGGTATTGTTGTAGGCGGGACCGTAGTCGCACAGGCCGCTGCAGCGCCTTTCTATGTGCCGTTGGTCTTCGGTGAGAAATGGGAAGCAGCCGGAAGTATTCCGCTCATCGTTATTCTGTGCTTAACCGCCTTGCCGAAAACGATGTTTGAATCCAGCAGTCAATTTTTGCGCGCTGTTGATCAGCCAAAACTCGACTTACAGTGTCACCTGAAACTTACGGTGTTACTCGTCATCGGTCTGATACTCACGGTTCCCTTCGGCCTCACTGCCATCGCCCTGTCCATCTTGGCGACCTACACCCTGGGTGCCTTATTGATGCTGCTCATTTGTCGCCGGGTAAGTCAGCTGCCAGCGACTATTGTCATGGCATAAAAAATGCCCGCAGTTAGGCGGGCATTTTTTAGATTTCCTTCTTACCAACTCTTGAACGGTATTTTCTTAACCTTGTTCGCAACACCTCTCTGGTACCAGTCTTTCTGGCTTGCGCCCTCTGATTCCACGTACTCGACGAACGAAGGATAAGCCAACCCGATATCAATGGCAGCCAATGGCGGCTCAAAGTCATCCGGGATGATCATCGCGAAAGGAAAGTTGCTTTGGTCACGAAAAGACCCGATACCATCCAACCGATTACGTGAATGGCCCAGCACAGGGTTCTTACCGGCCAAATGAATTTCATATCCCGTTTCATGGACGTAGATGAAAGGGTCGAATGGCGCCGGGGCAATCTCATCCGCCGGTACGGGTACATCCAGGGTTAACGAAAACTCGAACCGTGGGCCTTGCTGAACGGTCTGCTCTTCGAACGTATTAACATAGGTGGACGTGCCATCCATGAACTGGTCTGCGACATGCTCGGCCAACAACAGGTTGGCGCTGCCTAAAACAGCGATATCTTTTGGGTAACCTGCCAAAGGCGCCTCACTTCCCGGCTCAAAAAACAGGGTCTTGCCATGGCCCACGGCCCATTCCGGCAGTTCGATTCGCAGGTGCCAGTCGTGATCGTAGGCAGCGCCTCGCGCAATCAGGTGGCCGTTTCCGCGAATGTGCTTAACGCCGTCGCCTTCGCTTCCCAGCGCAACCTGATAGGCCACCACCAGGTCATTAAAGTCGTAATCACCGCGGTTGGGATAAAGATCTTCGTACGACGCGATGTAATAGCCTGTACTGGAAGGCAGATAGGTCCAGGTTGTCAAGGTGGCGCCGGACTCATCCAAAACCAAGGGCGCGAACGCTCGACCCGGGACGAGTTCATCCAATGAGGTGGCGTCATTGGCCGTCAGTAACGCAATGATTTCACCCCGTCCCCCAAAATCGTAAAAACCTTCCGGGTCTCCGGCTTTCTTGTCGACCGGAAGAAAACCGACTTCAAGCTCTGCACTCACCAAATCTTCCAATGAACGGTCAATAGGAATTCGCAAGACCGAATCCCAGGACGAACCGTTTAACTCACTGTTCGCGTTCGATGACACGCGGTTTGAATTGGCGTCTCCGATCATGGTGCCGTATAGCGCTGGCACATCGCTCCCTGCCCGCTTCAGGAACGAATAAGTGGGTGTGATGTAGCTGTTATAGGAAACCACCTCTTCAGGAAAGGTAAGTTTCAAGGTTACATATTCCAGAGCGACGCCCTGACTGGTCGGAGTTTCGCTGCCGGAACTGGGCTCGCTGATATCAACGGCGAATACCAGATTGCCGCCATTATCATTTCGAAACGCCTCGAGCAAAGCGCCATTCGATTTTTTTCCTCTGTCACCCGGTGTAAATAGGTTAATGGTGCCAACACCATCACTGCGTATGTTGTCTTTGAAACGGAACGACGCAAGTTCACTGTGGGCCAGGCTAGGTAATAGCAGGCAAGGAAGGATGTATTTCAAACCGGACGACTTCAACATTGAGTGCTTCTTCATAGTGCTATTTCCCGGGTAATAACGAGTTCGCTGGCCAGGACATCGAAGACATCGACAACAAGCGTGGATAATGCCAATGGAACCGACACAGAGGTCTCGAACAACTGGCTATAAGTAACACTGGTTAACAGGAAGACTTCGCCTGCAGGCTCAGATACCTTCAAAACGTATTGCCTACCCGGCGTGAGGAGGGCTAGGTCTACATCTGGCACCGACACCAGAAGTTGCTGGTAGTTACTGAACGAGAAATCGGCCGGTGCCTGACGGCTGGCGACTGCAGTCGTGGTTTTAATGTCGGTCGCTGTCGGCTCGGAAATCAACTCAGATACGCTTTCACTTCGAGCGCTCGTGGGGGTGCTTTCACTTTTATTGTCGCTACCGCCACCGCCCCCACATCCGTACAGAGTCGTGATCAGAATCAGGCCCATGGCCGGGGCCACCCTGGATATTGGTCCCTGATTAGCTTTGCGTGCTTTCATACTCCACCTTTTAATTAGTTACACGCAAAGACAGAGCAGTAATCGCGCCATGAACGCTGCTCCCTTGTTTTGATTTACTTTTCCCGGGATTCACCACCAAACCCTGGCGTTTAACTACGATCTCTCGCGCAGATTTATGAAGTTCGTTTCTATGTTTCGCAAATTGCAAACTCATCCAGCCTGCCCGGCATTTTCTCCTCTTAAATTAATTCGCATTATGCGAAACATCGAAACCCCAGCGACTTACAAGTCACTTTGTTTATTATTTTCAGAGCGTTACGAAAATCCAAAGACTGGCATGCTTTTTGGAACAGTTCATGAAAGGGCTCCTCACCAGAGGGGTTATTCGGATGAAAGAGACTGTTCCTATGAAAACCCTGTCACTCATGATTGCGCTACTCATCGCTTTGTCTGGCTCTGGTTGTGCCGCACCCGGTCTCAGCAATGATCGGGATGAGAGCTCTATCCGTGGAAGCCATTGGATTCGTCATTCATCTGACCAGCTTGCCGGGCCTGCCCATTACCTGGGACCGCGTGATGCTTACATCGCATACCACCATGCTCCTGATGAGCAGCACCGAATTACTGCCGGAACTTCTCAGCTGACTGAGGGACTATCTGTCTCGCCACCGCTATCACCCGGAGATCGGATTCGCATTGATCTACCGCCAAAAGGTTTCTTTCACGGGGTATTTGAAACCACCGACGCCGCACTCGCGGGTGTGTATGAGGTCGATTTTGACGGCACGTTAAAGTTGCCCTACCTGAACCCTATTCAAGTGGCAGGGCTTCCGCTGGCGTACGCCGAAAAGGCAGTGAATGAAACGCTGGAAGCGTCTGGCTATTTCAAGCGGGGAATGGCGGCTCTGAATCTTTCGATTCAACAATGGGCCCCCGTTCAGGTATCCGTCGCCGGTGCGGTTTTCAACCCTGGCCGGGTAACGGTTAATCCGCGAATGGCTGAACTCACCGGGCAGCAGTTAATGCTCCGGGGAGGAAGCACATCACTGAACCGATTCATGACCACGGCGTTGCTGGCGGCTGGCGGCGTTCGGCCGGATGCGAACGTGCAACAAATTGAATTACTTCGAGGCGGCGTGGTCTACCCAATTGATTTGAGCGGCGCTATCGCCGGGCATCACATTGAAGATGTAGCTTTGATCCAAGGTGATCAGATTCGAGTACCGAGCCTGGGCTTACCGGACGCGCGCATCATCAGGCCAACGTCCATTACACCTCCCGGTATTCGCGTGTTCATCTCGAACCTGACGGTACCGGCAATGAATAATGCTAGCTCCGCGGTCGGCAGGCACGCCACCAGTCTGCCCTACGGGTCGCAACTCCACACAGCCGTCGTAACCGGCAATTGCGCTGGCGGTGCAGCCTCAACCAACAGCGACCGATACGCGGTACTCGTAACGACAGACCCCGTTACCCGGCGCCCTATCACAGTCGAGCGTCGGATTGAGCAGGTGCTTAGCCAGCCCGGCAGCCACTCTGTTAACCCCTACCTAATGCCCAACGACAGCGTGGTGTGTTACGACTCTGAAGTGTCAAACCTACGCGATATCGCTCGCACGATTTCCGATGTTCTGTCCCCAATCGGGCTGATCTTTCGATGAATACGCAGACGACACCTGAAGGTAACCAACGCAGCGCACTCGTTCGTTTCGTGGTCTACGGCCTGAGTCTTCGTCCGGCCACACGCCGCATGATGTATCTGGCTTTGATGTTGATACTGCTCTCCGTTATCTGGGGTCCGATCGGCGCCTTGATCGCATTAAAGCCAAATACATACACCAGCGAGTGGACATTGATTCTTCCGGGAACAGGCAATGGCCTGGCCGTGAGTCTTGAAAGCATTGGCCAAGCTTCGGCCAGCGCTTCATCACCCTTTGCCAGCAGCTCGGTTGATCCGGTGGTGAATTACAAGGCAATCGCCGCGAGCAAGCCGGTACTGGCGCTCTCAGCGCAGCGTTTGGGAATGTCGGTGCAGGCATTTGGTCAACCGAAAATCAAATTGGTGGATCAGACCTCTTTAATGGAATTCACCATGAAGGGCTCTTCGCCTGAGCTGGCATACGCCAAGTCCTACGCACTCTATGAGGCGCTTCAATGGCAGCTTGACCAACTTCGTGACGACGAAACAGAGCATCTGGCGACCTCTGGCCTGCGCATGATCGCCGGTTTTAACGATAAGCTGGAAGAAGCTCAACAGAAGAAGCTCGCGTTTCAGGTTAAGGCCGATATTGTCTCGCTGGAGCAATTTCAGGGGCTCATCACACGACTGGAAGATAGCAAATATCAACATGAAAACCTGGTGTCCGAGCACAGAGCGTTGGTGTCGCGAATTTGGACCCTCCAGCAAGGGCTGAACCTCTCGGAAGAAAACCTGAAATCAGCTATCGCACTGCGCAGCGACCGAGCATTTCAGATCCAACTTGAGCGCCATGCAGAGGTTCACACCCAAATGTCCTCACTTGCAGGCATCTGGGGGCATGATCACCCACAACTGAAACAACTGCATGCGGCCCACCATACCGTTGATGAAGAACTGAATCGCCGGGGTCATCTGATTACTTCAAGACCGGAGTTAAGCAACAAAGAGCTGATCGATCTTGGCAACCAAACGGCCCACGACCAGGTACTGATCGAGCTACTGATGCTTATCTCGGAGAAAAACGGCCTTGAGCAACGCATTCAATCGGACGCAGCCTTCATTGCTAACTTAAAGCGCCGGATAGAAGCGACCACTGAGGACTCTGTTGCTTTGGAGAACCTGAGTCGGAAGCAACAAGTTGCAACAGCGGTGTTTTCAACGGCACTGGCCAAACAGGATATTGGTAACGCCGACCGGTATTCGTCATATCCTTTGATTCAAATGCTGGCGCACCCCACCCTTCCTGAATCTGCGGACTCGACCGTCAAAAAGCTTGCTCTCATCGGTGGCCTGGGAGCCACCGTGTTCATGATCACAGGCCTCGGCCTACTTTGGATACGGAAGCCATGGCTCCAGAAACTACTGAAGAGCGCATAGTTTGGGTCGGACTCAGCTGGACCTACGCGTTCTACTTGATAGGCGCGCTCTATCTGGCTGGCCCGGTTATCGGCTGGCTGCTGGTTCTGACAATGGTGAAGCGTTTGCTTTCAACGGAGCAGCCATTTCGCGTGCCAGCACCGGCCATGGTATGGATTATCGGTATGCTCACAATGCTCGTTTGCATTATTGTAGGCCACATACTGCAAGGCCTCGGTACAGGACAACTGATCAAATCCTCAATTGGCTGGGCCAAGGGTTGGGCCCTGCTCGCCATATTCATACTGGCAGGCGCCACCCTTAACATCAGGCCCGAACTCATAGCGCGCGCCGCCATGCGGGTTTGCCTGCATACCTTGTGTCTGCTGCCTTTGTTTGTCGCCGCCTGGATACTGCGCCTGCCGGAAACACCGTACGTGTCACCGCTGAAAATTATCGGTGGCCCGGGCCCTGAGTTCTTCGCCATGTCACTTTACGAACTGGATCCGCAAAGTGGGATGCCTCGCTGGCGGCTTTTCACTCCCTGGGCACCGGCTCTGGGATTTGTTGCAAACATCTTTTTTCTGCTGGCGTTTGTCGAACAAGACAAGAAATGGCGTCGGATCGGAGTATGTGCAAGTGTCGCCATGATCTTGATGTCGCAATCACGCCTGGCCATTCTGGTCCTGTTACTGCTAATCGGGGTGATGTTTACTCTCAAGTATTTCAAAGGCCCTTTGCTCGCGTTTGCCGCGATGGTGGCGAGCTTGCTGTTCGCATTTTTCGGCGGATGGGTGCTGGAGACGCTTGGCTATACTTACGAATCCATAAAATCCGCCAGAGCCGATTCCACCCGTGTACGCGCCGCCCTCGGGCGCATTGCCGTTCATCGGTGGCAGAGCGAAGCACCCGTTTGGGGGCATGGCGTCGTCGAGCGGGGCCCCCATCTGGTTGAATACATGCCCATCGGAAGCCATCACAGCTGGTACGGATTGCTCTTCGTGAAAGGGGTTGTGGGATTTGCTGCACTCGCAATTCCGTTGGCTACCTCAATCTTCATTCTGGGCTGGCGTGCAATCCGCAGGCCCGGCATTGAACGTACCGGGTTCTTCTGCACATTGATGCTCTTCCTGTACACCTTTGGCGAGAACCTTGAAATTCTTGCATACCTCATCTGGCCTGGGCTCTTGTGCATTGGCATAGCTCACAAACCCGATTTAGGCCCCGACATTACAAACAACCAGGAGATTCCGTCATGACCTTTAAACCAAGTGCGACGTTGGTGGTTCCGCGGTTCTGGCCAGCTCGAGGCGGCTCCGAATTACATTCCCGCGAGCTTGCTCAGGCCCTGATCGCTGCCGGGCATACGGTGAATGTGGTTTGCCACAGCTCAACGGATGAGTTCTCTCCGGAACTTGCGCTCACGAGACAGATATCCGGCAAGCAACAAGATGGCCCCTGCCCCGTCCACCGGGTTTGTCCTACGGGTCTGCGCCGCAATGTTATGGGTTGGCTGGCGGAGCGCCACGCGACTGTTCGCCCGCTTCGACCACTATTTGATTTTCTGTTACGAAAATTCAGCAAACGAGCAATTGCACATCACGCACGCGACCGACAGCTTATCCATTCCATTTACAACGGACTTACGTCTGCGACCGAAGCCGCCTTAATGGCGGCTCGGGAACAGGACGTTCCTTTCATTTGGTCGCCATTGGCCAATACCGACTTGCCAGAGGGACAAGGCTGGTCATCGCCACGGTTCTGCAAACTCTATCAACAGGCGGATGCCCTAATCGCACTGACACAGCATGAAAAGGATTGGCTGGAGGCCCACGGCGCGCCTGCAGAACGAACTTTTGTATGCCCGATGGGGCCGATGGTCAGTGCGCCGTCATCGACGGCAGAATTCCGCAACATACACCAGCTCGACGATAACCCCGTTGTTTTATTTCTGGGTCGACACGATGAAGCCAAGGGCTACCATCTGTTGCTGAATTCAGCCCGTGATCTCTGGTTAGCACACCCAGACGTGCAACTGCTGTTTATCGGGCCGCAAACCGAGGAGTCACGGAAACGCTTCGCGGCGATCAAGGACCCCCGCATTACCGTCATCGAAGACATTAGCCAAGCGGACAAAAACGCAGCACTGGCTGCCGCAGACCTGCTATGTGTTCCTTCCATCCGCGAGTCATTGGGTGTGGTGTACCTGGAAGCCTGGCATTACCACAAACCCGTTGTCGCTCTGGATATCCCGGTTTTGCGATCGGTCATCGCCGATGGTCAGGATGGTGTCCTGTGCAAAGCGGACGGTTCGGATCTCGCACTTAAGGTTTCAAACCTATTGGACAACGCGGCTGAACGCAGGCTTTTAGGCGCCGCAGGCCGGCAAACACTGGACAAGCAATACAGCTGGGCATCCATCGTCCAAAAACACCAGGAAATCTATTCTTTTGCACTGAAACATAAAGAGCAGGCATGAATTCTGCTTATACGTCAGTGAGTCTTTCAAATCAGGAGCTATAACATGCCCAAAGTCAGTGTCATCATGCCCGTTTACAACGTAGCCAGTTTCGTCGCTCAAGCCGTTCAGTCAGTATTGGACCAATCTTTTCCTGACTTTGAGCTTCTGATTGTTGACGACTGCTCACCCGATAACAGCATCGCCATCTGCGAAGCGTTCAGTGATGATCGTATTCGTATCGTCAAACACACGGTCAACCGCGGTCTGGCCGGCGCTCGAAATACGGGAATCCGCAATGCTGAAGGCAAATATCTGGCGTTCCTGGATTCCGATGACTACTGGGATATGGAAAAACTGAGGCTGCATGTTCAGCATTTGGATGAGAACCCGCACATCGGGATTTCCTTCAGTCGATCGGCCTTCGTGGATGAACACGGAGCTCCAACCCGCTTTTATCAAATGCCTAAACTAACGGACATTACGCCAGAACACTTGTTTTGCCGTAATCCCATCGGCAATGGTTCAGCGCCGGTGATTCGCAAGGCAACTTTCGACCAGATCGGTTACCAGTCCTGGTTTAAGGGCAAACCGGAAATACGTTATTTCGATTCTGAACTACGTCGCTCTGAGGACATCGAATGCTGGCTGCGCGTATCGCTGCAAACAGGCTGGACCATAGCCGGTATCCCGCAGCCACTAACCTATTACCGCCTCAATGCCGGCGGCCTTTCAGCCGTGCTCGACAAGCAGCTGGAGTCCTGGGAGGAGGTGGCATTGGTAACGGCGACCTATGCGCCCACGTTCGTTGCGAAAAACTATCCCCATGCGAAAGCCTATCAACTGCGTTACTTATCGCGCCAAGCAATTCGACTGAGGGATGGCCGCGCCAGCGTCGATTTGTTCAGGAAGTCCATGTTTACCAGTAAAAAGCCTTTGCGCGAAGAATTCGGCCGCACCCTCACGACGGGCGTCGCCGCGTATATTCTGAGAATGATTCCGACTTTCTATCGCACTATTGAAAGATCCGCTTCGCTGTCTATCGGTTGGATCCAGCGCAGACGGATTGCCCAAGACCTCGCAGCCTGATACTCCTCCCCGATTGCTTTGCAAAATGCAACGCAATCGGGGGGCCTCCTTCCGACCTCAGCCGAGCATTACAAAAACCTATCAATTTCAATACATTAAATAAGAAAAAGAATTGGCACGAAAAGTGGACTGTTATGAGGTATCGCCACTTATATTGGAAGTGTTTTCATGAATCAGTTATCCCGACCTGTGCCCTCGACCGAAGCGCAGGACGCTCCAAGCCAACACCAGTTAAGCGAACTGCTCGGCGTATCCTTTTCCAATATCTCGCTGGACGATGCCTTGGAAAGCCTGACAGCGGTTCTTAAAGATCCGAGCTCCACCAACCTGTTTTTTGTAAACAGCCACTGCCTGAACGTCAGTTTTGATACACCGGAATATTGCCAAGCTTTGAAGCGCGCCGATCTGGTTTTCCCCGACGGGAGCGGCGTCGCGATGGGATGCGAGATGAATGGCGAAACACTGAAACACAACCTAAATGGCACCGATCTTTTCCCGTTGATCTGCCAACTGGTTGCAGCTCAGGGTAAACGTCTGTATCTGCTGGGAGCAACGCCCGGCACGCCTCAACGAGTGGCAGCATGGGCGACTGCACAATATCCCGGTCTGAATATTGTGGGCACGCAACATGGGTATTTCACTCCCGAACAAGAAACAGCGATCGTTGATGACATCAATCGCAGCGAAGCGGATGTGTTGCTGGTAGCTATGGGAGTGCCCACCCAGGAACTTTGGCTGGATCGGATACGACCTCAACTCAACACAAAACTGAATGTGGCGGTGGGCGGACTGTTTGATTTTTATGCCGGCAATGTTGCCCGTGCGCCGCTTTGGATGCGCGAACGGGGGTGCGAATGGATTTGGCGCCTACTCCAAGAACCAAAGCGCATGTGGCAAAGATACATCATCGGTAATCCCCTGTTTGCGCTCAGGGCGCGATACGAGGCCAAAACGCGGGCGTTCATCAAACAAATCCCCGACAAATTTGCGAACGAATCACGGCGGTCCCGTTTAGCCTGGCAGGCTGGCTTCAAACGATTTTCAGACAGCCTTCGCCTAATACGCTTGACCAGCACTAAACGTGCAACAGACCTGACACTGGCCTGCGCTGCGCTGCTGGTTTTGATGCCGGTACTTCTGATCGTAGCTGTGGCCATTAAGCTTGAATCCCCGGGCCCCATATTCTTCAAGCAAACCCGAGCGGGTTACCGAGGCCGGCCGTTCTCTATGTGGAAATTTCGATCCATGGTCGCGAACGCCGAATCCTTGAGATCGGACCTTGAGGCACTCAACGAAATGTCCGACGGCGTGACCTTCAAAATCAAATCAGATCCCCGCATTACTCGGGTGGGAGCCTTTATTCGAAAGTACTCCATCGACGAGCTCCCGCAGTTCTTCAATGTGCTTAAAGGCGAGATGTCCATCGTTGGCCCGAGGCCGGGCCTCTATTCGGAATTAACCAAATACAATCCGGAGCAACGGTATCGCCTCGACCTCAAACCGGGCCTGACATCTGAGTGGGTTGTTGCGGGCAGGAACGATCTCAGTTTCAGCGAGCAAGCCGCCCTGGATGTCGCCTATCGCAAACACCGGTCGTTCTTCGGCGACCTGAAGTTGATGATTAAAACCGTACCAGCGCTGCTTTTAGGCCGTGGTGCCAGCTGACTTAAGGAAAACACTCATGAAACAGGCTTTGGTTTTTGCGGATCGTTCAGGCACCGAGCTCTCACCACTGAATGAACACTACTGCCCGGCAATGCTTCCTGTCTCGGGGCGCCCCGTGCTCGAACATACTCTGACACACCTGCAACAAGCTGGTGTTGAACAAATCTTTTTGGTGGTACCAAACGGCGATATCAGCATCCGGAACTACTTCGAAAACGGCGCTCGCTGGAGCCTGGATATCCGCTACCTAAATGCTCGCGAATCCGACAGTACAGATCGGGTCCGGGTGCGGCTGGGTAATTCGCTGGCAGCACCGTTCATCGCTATTCGTGGTGATGTATGGCGCTCTGAGCTGCGTTCTGTCTCTGAAGCAGCCGCGCCCTACTGCAAGGTGTCAGATCAGCAAGGCAATCTGTTTGAGCTCTGGCACAATGACCAGAACTCTCTGGATGCGCTTGACTGGAGCCCAAAGTCCAATCAAGCACACACACATAGACAGAACATCGTTGATTTCGACCCTCTGTGTCATCTGAACAATTACCACCAGCTAGTGACCTCAATGGTATTGGACAAAGCCTCAATGCACTCAACCTTGGCTCCACTGGCCTTGTCCCTTGGTGCCCAAACCCGCGTGCATCCCATGAGTGTGAATGATGGCACCACCACCGTTGGGGACTTCAGCTGTATCGAGATTGGTGCACAGCTCAGCGGTACCAATTACGTTGGGCGCCACTGCTTCATCGCACGAGGGGCGGCTCTCAAAAACACAGTGATACTGGACAAAACCTATGTAGGCGCTGGGATGAGTCTGGAAAACGCCATTGTGGTCCAGCAGCGGGTGGTACGTGTGGACCTCAATGCGAGCCTGGATATAAAAGACTCATTCATTCTGGCATCAAACCGCCAGCCGTGGCTAAAAAAATGGAGCTATCTAACGGCCGAGCGGGTTGTAGCGTTTGCATTGTTGCTGGCTGCGGGGGTGGTGAATGCTTTAAGTTTGAGAATTTACAATCACTCACTAACCTCTCGCCCAAGTCGCAACGCCTTATATGCGGCCGTAACCGGAAAGATTCGACTCTTTGGAAGGCAACCCTGCACCGAAGATATGTCAGGGCTAACGGCAAGCTATCCCTGGGTCGCCCAATACTACAAGCTTGAACCCGGCGCCCTTAGCCCGGCCAAACTTGCCTATCCTTACACCGAGGATCCCATTCTACTCACGTTGGCTGAAATCGAACTATCCAAGAAGGATTCTTGGAAGGCCCTGATGATTAACTCACTTCGCGCGATGAGAGCCATGGTTCAGGCAGAGCAACACGCTGAACAGGCGCTTGGCGCATAACGAAAAAAAGCCCAGCAACTCACTGGGCTTTCACTTACTCGGCTCACTCCGGCAACGGAATAAATTCTTCCTCATCCCCGGCAACTTTCGGGAACTTTTGTGCTTTCCAGTCAGCTTTCGCTTGTTCAATGCGCTCGCGCCGGGAGGAAACAAAATTCCATTCTATATAACGGTGACCCAGGTTCTCTCCTCCCACAATTGCAATGCGGGAATCACGCTTCGCCGTTAACTCGATTCCCGGAGCATCGGTGAAGACCGCCATGGAATACACAGCCACCGTGGCATCGTGAACGGCAACCTCTCCTTCAGCAACGTAAACCGCACGCTCTTCAGCCTCAGGAACCACGATCCGCTGACCGGCTTTGAGGTGTGCTTCCACGTATAGCGTATCCGCGTACACTTTGACCGGGGAAGTTTTACCGTACGCACTACCCATGATCACTCGGATGGGCACACCATCAATTTCCACACGGGGGATCTCTGCATCCGGATAATGGTAGAAAGCGGGATCAATTTCTTCGTCCGCTTCAGGTAGCGCCAACCAAAGCTGCAATCCGTTCAGACGACGTGCTGCCCGGGTTACTTCAGGACGTTCTCGTTCAGAGTGAGTTATCCCTTTCCCTGCAACCATAAGGTTTACATCGCCGGGGCGAATTGGCTGATAACTACCGACAGAATCCCGGTGCAGTATCTCGCCTTCGAACAGGTAGGTCACCGTTGCCAGATTAATGTGCGGATGAGGCCTTACGTTAATGCCGTCGCCGGCCGGAAACTCGGCAGGTCCCATATGATCAAAGAAGATCCACGGCCCCACCATGCGGCGCTTTATCGTGGGCAAAACGCGGCGAACTTTAAAACCACCGAGGTCCTTTTGCCGGGTTTCAATCAACAGATCAATCGTCTGGCATCCATCCGGTTTAAGACATTCTTGGTCAAGAACCTCAGTTCTTTGCGTACTCATTATTTCTCCCCTGTTGGCAGTGTCCGCATTCAGTCACCCAAAGCAGTTATTCCCAGCGTCTTATTGACCGAATCGCGAACTTCCCGGTAACGATCTGCGTTGTGTGCCAAAGCTTCCAGGTCATCTTCAGGAAATAGTTCTGATTTCCTGCGTTTGACTTCTTCATTCGTGAAAACCGCCGGAAATAAACGTTCCAGGCAGCGTAGCATAACCTCTGGCGAAACTGAGGCCCCAGGGGAGGCACCGAGCAAGGTCGAGTAGGTTTTGTCGGTAGACACGATGATTTCTGTCCCCATTTGCAACGCGCCATCTTTGATAATTTGAACACGTTGACCGGCTTCAATCGGCGCCCAATCAAATTTGCTACCCAGCCCGGGTGCAAACTTGTCCAACTCGGCGAACATACTTTTCTTGCCTTTGAAACTTTCAGAGACCAGATATTTCACTAGCGGAAAGTGGTCGAGCGTGACATTCAATAGTCCGGGGATGTCGTGCAGCCGTAAAGAGGTCAGATAATCGAAAAAACCACGGCCTTTTTCGAGTACGGGTTTAAAGGAAGCGAACGGCCCGAACAGGAGATAGTGCTGACCATCCACCAACCGTAAATCCAGGTGTGGCACGGACATCGGAGGCGCGCCCACTTCCGCCTTACCGTAGGTTTTAGCACGGTATTGCTGGGCTTGCTCCGGTGTGATCGGTGCCTGCAAAAAACGCCCACCTACAGGGAAGCCAGTGAATCGGCTGCGGAATGGCATTAAACTCTTCTTGAGAATCGGAAAGGCACCGCCGCCCGCGCCGACGAACAACACGTCCGCCTTATGCTGAACAGGCCCTGCGTCATTTTGCGCTTCTATTAACCACTGGCCAGCCGGGCTTCTGTGCACTCGTCTTACATGAGTGCCAAACTCAATGTGAACGCCTAGTTCACGCACCGCATAGGCCGCCATTTGTTCAGTCAAAGCGCCGAAGTTAACGTCGGTGCCGGTTTCGATGGCCGTCGCGGCCATTTTCTCATCCCGTGACCGACCTTCCATGGTAAAAGGAATCCACCTTTTGATTTCATCGAAGTCTTCCGAGAACTTCATCTGCTCGAAAAAATGGTGGCCAGACATTTCCTTGAAACGAAGCCTCAGCATCTCTATGGCGGATTCAGAAACGATGGTGCAATGCTTGGTAGGGTTAATGAAAGATGTCGGATCGTCGATGGCACCTTTTCGAACCAGATAGGCCCAAAACTGTTTGGACACATTGAACTGAGCGTGAATTTTTAACGCTTTCTCAACAGAGATAACCTCTTCATCGACCGGGGTATAGTTCAGCTCGCAGTTGGCTTCATGCCCGGTTCCAGCATTGTTGAAAGCCCAAGAATTGCCTGCACCCGGGCTATCTAGCCTTTCAAGGACGGTCACTTCGAGATCGGGAACCATCTCTTTTGCCAGCACCGCAAGGGTGGTTCCCATAATGCCGGCACCGATGATGATCAGGTTCATAATTCCACTCGCTACAGTTGAGTTTACAGGCTTGATTTTTCAGCCATCTTCTTCAAAAGTAGCACGAAACCTTTCGTTCTGCAGGTGAGTGGAGGTTATGCCAGCATACAAGATGATTTACTGCATTCGGCGACGTTCGGCCTCTCGCCGGGCATCCTCCAAAAACGAGTCCACGGTTTCCCCTGGTAGCAACAGTTGTTTTTTGATCATCTCATCCCGCCACTGGGACTCTTCGAAGATACAGCGGTATTCGTTCGGGAACTCGGTGTATAGCTGCTTGAAGTGGTCGCGGGCTTTCGCCCTGCTGGGTGGTTTTCGGCGAGACTCCAACACGGCAATATTGTATAAGGCGCCGGCACGAACGTTGTCAGGCAGCGCTTGATCTTGGTAAATCGTATCCAAACGCTCAATTACTTCGTTAACGCCCGTTAAACGGTGATCTTTGATGATCCTGATGGCAGGTTCCATAATGCGGTCTTCGCCATGTTGACAAGGTGAATTGGCATGATCTCGCTGGTATTGGTCGACAGCCCGTTCTACACCGTGCTTATACTCCTGATCCTGTTTCTGCTCATATACGTATCCCGTGCCCACCGTGGTGGCTATGGTTCCCGGCATACAACCGGCGAGCATGAATGTGCAGGCTGCACCAAACGCAGCAAATTTGGTTTTCATATTTGGCAGAGGGGCTTTCATCATCTCATTCCTGAAGAAGCTATAGACAGGGATTACATTCTGTTACAGATGACGTTATCTATATTCAAATGCGAGTACCGTGCGCTCTGTAGAAAAACTTGTAATTAATGAGGAGAAAAGGCGAAGTGAAGTACCGTTTTGTGACCAATATGAATAGCCTGAAAGAGAGCTGAGACGAACCGCTAATAACCATTCCGGTGGCGCAAGGTTAGCATGAGGTCATTAATGATCGCTTTTGACCTTGGACGCCACCCATGACTTACGCACGCATCGCCGGAACCGGTTCTTACTTGCCGGACAACGTTGTCACCAATCTCGATCTGGAAAAGAAGGTAGATACTTCCGACCAGTGGATTCGCGATCGTACCGGCATCGAACAACGCTACATTGCCCTGCCTGGCCAAACGACCGTAGATTTGGCTGAGCAGGCCGCTTTGCGTGCGATTGAAGCGGCTGGCATCGATGTGTCAGAAATCGATCTAATCGTTTTTGCCACCACCACTCCTGACAAAGTTTTTCCCAGCTGCGCCTGCATTCTTCAAGCACGCTTGGGCATTAACGGCTGTCCTGCCTTTGACATTCAGGCAGTTTGCAGCGGGTTTGTTTATGCCTTGGCGACAGCCGAGAAGTTCATCCGGTCAGGCAGCAGCAAAAAAGCTTTGGTAATAGGGGCCGAAGTGTTTTCCCGCATCCTGAATTGGGAAGACCGAACCACCTGCGTACTGTTCGGCGATGGTGCGGGTGCGGTGGTACTCGAAGCCAGTGAAGAAACGGGTATTCTATCGACCCATCTGCACGCCGATGGTCGATATGAAACGTTGTTGCATGTGCCCTGTGGTGTGGCCAACGATTTCGATACGGTGAAAGCGGGTCAGGCGTTTGTAGAAATGAAAGGCAACGAGGTGTTCAAGATGGCCGTGAACACGCTCGGCAAGATCGTTGACGAAACCCTTGAAGCCAATCAAATGCAGAAATCTGACATCGACTGGCTGGTGCCCCATCAGGCTAACCTTCGAATTATTTCCGCCACGGCAAAAAAATTAAATATGTCGATGGATCAAGTGGTGGTAACGGTTAATCGCCATGGAAATACGTCCGCCGCCTCGATCCCTCTGGCACTGGATGAAGCAGTGCGTGACGGTCGCATCAAGCGAGGAGAAGTTGTACTTCTGGAGGCCTTCGGTGGCGGTTTTACTTGGGGATCTGCGCTACTTCGTTTTTAACCTAATATGCGAAATAGTAATTTAAATAGTTCTTTAATGTCTTTTTAGTTCTTAGCAAGCTTTGTTAAATTGCTCTTCAGATTCACCCAATAGGTTCTGAGGAGCTCTACATGAAAACGTTTTTAAAAGGCATCGCAATCGGCGCTGCCCTACTCTCTGCTCAGCCAGCTCTTTCTGCTGATCGGGAGCTTCTCAATACCTCTTATGACATAGCCCGAGAGCTGTTCGCTGCCTATAACGTCGAGTTCCAGAAACACTGGGAAGAAAAAACAGGCGAAACCGTTGAGATCAAACAATCTCACGCAGGCTCTTCTAAGCAGGCTCAGGCCATCATCCAAGGCCTGAAGGCGGATGTTGCTACCTTCAATCAGGTCACTGACATCGATATTCTGAACACTCGGGGCCAACTGATCCCTGAGAACTGGGCAGAGCGCCTGCCGAACAACAGCTCTCCTTACTATTCCACCATGGCGTTTCTGGTACGAAAGGGTAACCCTAAGAACATCGAGAATTGGGATGATCTGATTCGCGAAGACGTCTCTTTGGTTATGCCAAACCCGAAAACCTCGGGCAACGGTCGCTACACCTATTTGGCCGCCTTGGGATTCGCGCAGGATCAGTTCGGCGACAACCAAGACAAGATTGATGACTTCCTCGCTTCTTTACTAGGTCAAGTACGCGTATTCGACAGCGGCGGCCGCGGCGCCACGACCACCTTTGTTGAGCGCGGTATTGGTGACGCCTTGCTGACTTTCGAATCCGAAGTGCTGAACATTGCTGATCGTCTGGAAGGCGAATACGAAGTCGTCACCCCGAAAGTTAGCTTCCTTGCTGAATTTCCGGTTACCTGGATTGACGATTACACCAAACAGAACGGCACCGAAGAGCTGGCGAAAGAATACCTGAGTCATCTTTACTCCGAAGACTCCCAGCGCTTGCTGGCCAGTTTCAACTACCGGGTTCAGAACGAAACGGTTTTGAAAGAGAACGCTGACCGCTTCCGTGACCTCAAGCTGAAGTCTATCGACGAAATCGCCGGAGGTTGGGAAAAGGCTATGAAAGCCCACTTTGCCAGCGGCGGTAAGCTCGATCAGCTCCAGCGTCGGCGTTAAGAGCCTCTAATGTCTGCTTCCGCTCAAACAAGCGTCGCCCCAGTGCGGCGCTTTTCTGGTCGTAATAAGCGAGTCCTACCCGGATTCGGGTTAAGTCTGGGAATCTCTCTATTCTTTGTCAGCTTGGTACTGCTTCTGCCGTTAACCGGTTTGGTGGTGGAAACGTCTGACATGACGTGGGATCAGTTCGTGTTCACGATCACGGATCCGCGAGTGATTGAATCCTACAAAGTGACCGCCTGGACCGCTTTAGCTGCTTCCCTGTTTAACGGTGTGTTTGGGCTGCTGCTTGCTTGGGTCTTAGTACGTTACGAATTCCCCGGCAAGCGTTTGATTGATGCTGTTGTGGATCTACCTTTTGCCTTACCCACTGCAGTAGCCGGTATCACGCTGGCAACCTTGTTTGCAAAAAACGGTTGGTATGGTCAGTGGCTGGATAAAATGGGTGTTGAAGTAGCGTTCACACCTATAGGTATCGTGGTAGCCATGGCTTTCACGAGCATTCCATTTGTTGTGCGTACCGTTCAGCCAGTCCTTGAAGAGCTCTCGCCAGCTGACGAAGAAGCGGCGGTGAGTTTAGGCGCATCCGACGGGCGAGTATTCCGAAAGGTCATCTTCCCTTCTCTCTGGCCTGCATTGGTGACCGGTATCGCGTTATCGTTTACAAGAAGCCTTGGCGAATTTGGTGCGATCATTTTCATTGCCGGTAACACCCCGTACGTCAGCGAAGTAACCAGTTTGATGATCTTTATTCGCTTGCAGGAATACGACTACGCAGCCGCCAGTGCAATCGCGTCTATGGTGTTGTTGGTGTCTTTAATTTTACTGTTTGCGATCAACCTTTGGCAGAGCCGGTACTTGCGCCGATTGGAGGGTCGATAGATGTCGCCCCATAAAAACAGAGTGGGTGATCAGCCGTGGGTACGCCGAACGCTTATCGGCTTAGCCATGGCTTTAACTGTGTTTTTTCTGGTGATACCCGTTGTGGTGATCTTCACACAGGCACTCAGTGCTGGATGGAGCACCCTCGCCGGTAACATCATGGACGAATACACGCTCCACGCGATTGGGCTGACGCTTTTCGTTGCGTTGTTGACCGTTCCGCTGAATCTGATTTTTGGTACGGCACTGGCGTGGTCGGTCACACGGTTCAAATTCCCCGGGCGCAAACTACTGATCACTCTGATCGACATTCCGTTTGCCGTATCCCCGGTTGTAGCTGGTCTGCTCTACTTGTTGTTGTATGGCCGAAACGGGTGGCTTGGCGGTTGGCTCAGCACTCACGACATTCAACTCATGTTCGCTTGGCCAGGTATTGTGATGGTCACGGTATTTGTAACCTGCCCATTCGTAGCGCGAGAACTGATACCGCTCATGCAGCAGCAAGGCAGCGAAGAAGAGGAAGCGGGCGTGGTTCTGGGCGCGTCGGGCTGGCGTATATTCCGGAAGATCACTCTACCCAATATCAAATGGGCGCTTATCTACGGGGTAATCCTCACCAACGCACGTGCGGTCGGCGAGTTTGGCGCGGTATCGGTAGTATCTGGTAACGTTCGTGGCCAAACCAACACCCTGCCACTGCACGTTGAGTTGCTGTATCAGGATTACAACATTGTCGGGGCATTCGCCAGCGCCTCGCTACTTGCAGCCATAGCCATTCTTACGCTGATCGCTAAAGCTTTTGTTGAATGGCGACAAGCCAAATCCGAACATTCCGCGCCGGAAACCAGAGGTGTCTGACATGAGCATCACTATCCAGAACATCAACAAAACCTTCGGGAAATTTCAGGCGCTTAACGATGTGTCTTTGGATATTCCAGAAGGTAAGTTAACCGCTTTGCTAGGCCCTTCGGGCTCGGGTAAGACCACTCTGTTACGGATTATTGCCGGTTTGGAATCCTCCGACGCAGGAAAGATTCTGTTTGGTGGCGAAGACGTCAGCAATTTGCACGTGCGGGACCGCAACATCGGGTTTGTGTTTCAACATTACGCCTTATTCCGCCATCTGACGGTCGCGCAGAACATTGCTTTCGGGCTGGAATCCTTGCCCCGTAAAGAGCGCCCCTCTAAACAGGAAGTCACTCGGCGCGTTGAGAAGCTGTTGGAGATGATCCAGTTACCACAACTGGCGGATCGTTATCCATCCCAGTTGTCAGGTGGCCAAAAACAGCGGGTAGCTCTGGCCCGGGCCCTCGCAACACAGCCTCGTATTCTGCTTCTCGATGAGCCATTTGGTGCTCTCGACGCCAAAGTTCGAAAGGATTTGCGCCGCTGGCTGCGTGCGTTGCACGACGAGTACCACTTCACCAGTATTTTCGTGACTCACGATCAAGAAGAAGCTCTGGAGCTGTCCGATCAAGTGGTTGTCATGAGTCAGGGAAAAGTAGAACAAGTGGATAGCCCAGCGCAATTGTATGCTCGTCCCGACAGCCGGTTCGTGTTCGATTTCCTGGGGCATGTAAATGCCTTTTCCGGTGTGGTGAAGAGCCAGAAGCTGGTGCAAGGCGAAGCTTGGCTATCGTTGCCCGGCACCAAAGGTGATCAAGAAGCGCAGCTTTATCTGCGGCCACACGAAGTACAGTTGTCACGCTCACCCGCCACCCATGCTCGTCTGCCCTTGCGAATACAATCCATCAGCCTGATTGGATCGGAAGTTCGTCTGGAACTGGCTCCGGAAGGCTGGGAAAGCCCCGAGCTATGGGAAACCGGGATAAGCCATGCTGAGTTCGCGCAGCATAATCCCACTCGTGGAGAACTCTGGTATGCCGTACCGAGCGTAGGCCATCTATTCGAAGCAGATAAGCATCAGCCGCGTACGGTTAATTGGAGTTTCCAAGACGCCGCGAACGCCAGCAGCATGTAAAAGCTGATTGCTTCGCACGTCTTTCTGAACAGCCCTGCCCCCTTAAGACCCGCTCGGGGCTTTCTGTTGTCTAGGTAGGGCGCTATAGTCTGGTGACAAATAATAACCAGGCAGCAACGATGACACGGCGTCAGCAGAAGAACCTTTCTATCATCATTATCGGCACTGGCTTTGGCGGTATTGGCATGGCCATTGAGCTAAAAAAAGCCGGTTTCACCAACCTTATCCTGCTCGAGAAAGCATCTAAAGCAGGAGGTACTTGGCGCGAAAACACCTATCCCGGTGCCGCATGCGACGTACAATCCCATCTGTATTCATATTCCTTCGAACCAAGACATGACTGGAGTCGGAAATTCGCACCTCAACCGGAAATTCAGGGTTATATTGAGCATTGCATTGCTCAGTATAAATTACAGCCGTACATCCGTTTTAATCAAGCAGTCATAGATGCTCACTTTAATGAAACCGACAATTCATGGACGGTCACGACAGAGTGTAGCAACACCTATACAGCTAACGTATTAATTACCGCGACGGGTCAGCTTAATCGGCCAGCAATGCCAACCATTCCCGGTTTAGAGTGTTTTAAAGGTCGTACATTTCACTCCGCCACCTGGGATCACACTTTTGATTTGTCAGGTAAGCGCGTTTCCGAACATGTTTATGCTTTATGATCCAATCACCAACTTGGCCCACAACTCAATTCTCTATATGCTCGAATCCCAATTCAGGTATGTCATCAGCGCAATGAACGCGTTGGCAAAGTACCCAAATTCTGCGATGGATGTCCGGGAAGATCGCCAAACCCGCTATTGTTCGGTTATTCAGAAGGGGTTGGATGGCACAGTCTGGGACTCGGGTTGTCGGTCTTGGTATTTAGACGAACACGGGAAAAACAGTGCACTTTGGCCCGGCTTTACGTTCAGCTATCGATTTGCAACCCGTTCCGTAGATACGGCGGACTATAGGTTTATCACTCCGGAATCCGGCAATTGACTTAAGGTTTAATCATGAAGTTTCGCATTGACACCTTCACCTTGCTGCTGCTGGGTGCGATTGTTTTAGCGTCTTTTATGCCGGTAACCGGCGAGGCTGCTGATGCCCTCGCAACCATAGGCACCTGGGCGGTGGCATTACTGTTTTTTCTTCATGGTGCTGCTCTGTCTCGCCAGCAAATAATAGATGGCGCAACCCATTGGCGCTTACACATCCTGATCACTTCACTGACCTTCGTTTTCTTCCCGTTAGTGGTTTTGCCGATTAACGGCCTGAGCAACATCATTCCTGAATGGATGCCGAAAGATCTTGGCCTCGGTTTTCTTTATCTGGGCGTATTGCCATCAGCGGTATCATCTTCCATCGCTTATACCGCGATGGCAAAAGGCAATGTACCGGCCGCCATATGCAGTGCTGCAGCATCTAATGTGTTCGGGATGATGCTCACACCTTTCCTGTTGCTCTTGTTGGTGTCTACGTCCGGAGATGGCAACTTTTCAGTGGCAGAAGCCCTGAAAGATATCGTGCTGCAGCTTTTGCTGCCCTTCGCAGTTGGCCATGCCATGAGGCCGTGGCTAGGAGGATTTCTTGGTCGTAACGAGTCGTTTATGTCACGGTATGACCAATGCGTTATCTGGATTATCGTCTACTCAGCGTTTTCTCATTCGGTGGTCAGCGGCCTGTGGCAAAACCTACCTGTTCAAGCCATTGTCTTGGCTATTTTGCTGTGTTTCGGGCTGCTTGGACTGTTTATGTTGGCAGCAACCGTAATGGTCCGACGATTCGGGTTCAGCTTAGAAGACGAAGCCGCAGTGGTATTCTGCGGCTCAAAGAAAAGTTTGGCGTCTGGTTTGCCCATGGCTAAAGTGCTGTTTTCCGGGCACCCCGGCTTCGGGATGATCGTGCTGCCGATCATGTGTTACAACCAAATTCAGGTCATCGTGGGCGCTATTTGGGCGCAGAAGTACCGGATAAAAATTGAACAGGCCTCAGCTGCCAACGCCCATGCCACCAAAGATCATGGTTAGGATCACTAACCCAATGATCCAGCCTATAACCGCTGGCCAAAAGTTAGTGGTTTGCGAAAGTGGTTCTATTTCGTCCCGCGAATCCTTTTCATCAAGTTCAAGTGATTGCTGTTCCTGCTCAGTAATCGCCTCCTGGACAGTGAACCATTCAAACCACTCCCCAAGAAAGCGGGCAACAGGCTGCGGGAACGATCCGTTCTCAGCCATTGGCCGAATCCAAGACTCCAGTTGTTGCCCAATTTCCCGGCGAAGCGGTAGCTGATCCGCAGGTGGCTCGCAGAGTATTGCTTTCCAGATACCTGCATCTTGTTGGCGGCCTGAATCATTCATCAGAGCCTTAATCTGAATAACGACCTCGCGCACTATTTGGGACTCGTTAGCGTCTAACTTATGATCGATTCCGAGACTGGGGTCTGGTGCTGAGGCCGCGGCCGGCATGACCATAGGTTCGCCCCCTGCGGCCTCCCGGTATGCGTTGTCTAGCCGAAGAGCCTCCTCGGTTGACGCAAATTTCATCTGGCGCTCATAAGCCTGGCGAATTTCCTCACGATCACTCGTCGGCTCAATACCCAGAATCTCCCAGCAGCTCATACAACAATTACTCCGAATATGTCGTCTCTGTAAACTTTCTAGAGACAAATGGTTTAGGTTCTCCTAGGATTGGAGAATAAATGCAACTAAATCTGCACGCTGAATACCCAATTATAGAACGACTACTATGCCTGAGACGAATTGCTTGTACCGCCATCCAGATGCAAAGAGATTCGCAAGACATGTGGGGTGGTCGATACTAATCAGCGGTCTAGGGTTCACAGTACCCATATCTGCAACTGCTGAGCAACCTCCCTTTACGGGTGGGCTGTTGGAGTTTGATAACGATATTCCTCAGGTTCTAACCACCACACGCCTCAGGCAGCCAAAAACCCGGGTACCTGGCAGCACAACCGTTATTCCAGGCGACAAGATCCGTGACCTGGGCATTATGAATCTGTACGAAGTATTTCGTTTGGTGCCAGGGATGACCGTTAACTTTGTCGGTAGCCATCAACCCGTCGCTACCTATCATGGCACGGTTCATTACGAGCAAAGACGCATGCAAGTGCTGATTGATGGCAGAACAGCTCACCGAGCCACCCTTTCCGACATGGATTGGGAAACCATGCCGGTACCACTAGAATTGATCGAGCGCATAGAAGTTGCCAGAGGCCCGAACTCAGCTGCCTATGGTATCAATGCCTTCCTGGGCACGATCAATATCATCACACGAGATCCCGTTGATACCGTTGGCGCTGAAGCACGGGTAACGCGAGGCTCGCGTAACCATATCCGCACATTCGCTTCAGTCGGCGGTGCCGGTCAGGTCGTAGATTGGCGGCTTTCCTATGAGAAACGCAAATTTGGCGGGTTTGATTACCAAGAGGATGGTGGCGAGCGCGTCTCTTTCAATGACGGTCACAACATTAATTCGTTCGGTTATGACTCTCGCTTCAAGTTAAATAGAAGTACGAACATTGAGGTGAAAGCGGGGGTCACGGATGGAGTCAAACAGCAGGACAAAGGGAAAAGCGGTGAACTAGACCCCATCGAACATCCAAACGTTGATGTGCGAGATTATTTCATTCAAAGCCAATTCAACCACAGCAGCTCCGAGCATCACTTTTTTCATGTCCTCGCCAGTGTTTCAAATTTCAAACGCCGGAATCGGTATGACATAGAGCTCGGAGAGTCAGCGATTGCTTGTTTGCGTGGTTCGAATGGCCCGTCACTCTATTTTCGAACTCAGGATCCAAACGATGGCAGTCGCCTGGAGCCTTGTCAGGTTCCTGTCCTAGGGGAAACGCCCTTGCGTGCAAACGTCAACGAGGATTACGAGGACACAAGACTGGAGCTGGAAATCCAAGACACCCTGCTCTTCAATGATGATCTAAAACTGGTGTCAGGTGCTGGCTTCCGAAAAAACATTCTTCGATCTGAAACCTACTTTAATGGCCGTGAACACAGTTATCAGTCACGATATTTCGGTAATCTGGAGTATACGCCCTGGCCCTGGATGACCTTAAATTTGGGTGGTAACTGGGAGCACTCCCATACCACCGATGAAGACTATTTTTCACCACGGGTTGCAACCAACTTTGTTATCAACAGCCACCACGCAATTCGATTCGTATACTCTCAAGCTGTAAGAACCCCGGACACCTTCGAACAGAGCCCCAACACGGGGTATACCCTCCGCCATGTAACCCCTGATATATATTCTGACCTTGAAGGGCGCCGGCTAACCATTGTTGATGCCGCACAAGAGCCCCACGCTTTAACGCTCGGTAGAGATCTCGAGGAGGAACGCATTAGATCCCATGAGATCAGTTATTTTGGCCAGTTCCCGTTACCGTCTGCATTATTATCGATAGAAGTTCGCGGCTTTAAAGACGAAATGCGGGATATGGTCAGCGGCGTCATTCAATTAGCCCAATGGACCCTCGGTAATAATGTTGATGTTTACCAAAAAGGCTTTGAGGTGGAAGCGACGCTCGACTATCCGAACACAGCTCTGCGAGCCACCTATGCGTATCTTGATCAGGATTCACGCTACATTGGCCCGCCGATTCTCGACGCTACAGGTGCAGTGGACACCCAACAGCAGGATTACCAGGAAGGCCTGCTTTCCCGAATGTCCACCCGACACTCGGGTAGTTTTTCCATTATCCAGAACTTCCCCTTTGACCTAAAAGCATCGTCCGCATTTTATTGGGCTGACGAGTTTCTGCGCACCGAAAACCAATTTGAGCGCATCGATGTTCGACTGGCCAAACAGTTTTTTCGAACGGATTATACCGCTGAAATTGCGATCACGATGCAGCACTACCTGAACCGGGAGCCTGAGCTTAGTTCAGACAACAATATTGATGACCACAATCAGTTCTTCGTGGAAGCAGGCGTCAGATTTTGAACGTAAAATTCATCCTGAACTTAGTCGCCATATTCTGCCTTTGGGCCGCATGGCCGATAAACGTTCTTTCTCAAGCTGATCACCGTAGAGTTCAGCCAGTGACCGTCATTGGTTCCGGCAAGCAAACATTAGATTCATATTTCATCGGTTTGATTGAAGATCGAGTGAGCCCAAATTTTGAGCTGAACCTGCTCTCCCCTAGCGCTGACTTGGGGACATTGCCTACTGGGCCAGTGATTACCATAGGCCCCAAAGCGTTCGACCGTTTGTACCGCGTTAAGCGGGATGCTCCGATACTCGCCACCCTGGTTGAGCTTCAGTTTCTCGAAAAATACCCCCATGAAACTTCGGGAAAGATAAGCGCCATACTCTACGATGTACCCATTCTACGCCAAGCACTCACAGGCAAAGTCATTCTGCCTCACGCCACCAAAGTGGCTGTGTTAGCAAGCCCTCATAACCGATCTCTGTATACCTCTTTGTTAGAACGTCTTCCTGAATACGGTTTGGAAGGCCAGGTATTTCTCGTAAATAAGCCAGAACAATTAATTTCCACCCTCATACGTGCGTTGAACTACGGTGACTTGCTATTGGGTACGCCGGATCCTGATATTTATCACCCCCGGAACATCAAGCATATTTTGCTCACGGCTTACCGGCGAAACAAAATATTGATCGGGCCGAGCCTAGCTTATGTTAAAGCCGGATCACTCGCCTCCAGTTACCCCACTTATTCTTCTATGGCAGATAAAATAGCTGAGTTCCTAACCAATTATCAGGAAAACGGTGAGTTTCCACCGGCGAGCTATCCCGAAACCTTCAGCGTTGAGGTCAACCGACAGGTAGCGCGTTCGCTAAATATCCCCTTGAATCAGCCCGAGCACATTGCAAATAGGATTGATGAGCTCCTCCTAAATCCATCTGAGGAGGAGTTAGATGATTAAATATCGAAATAGACCTGCCTTTCTATCACTTTCACGACGTTTGTTATTACTCGGCCTTCTACCGGCAGTTTTGATGTTTACGGTACTTGTCGTTTTTTTTACATCAGTAAGGATGGATGATGCGCGAAGTGCAATGGCTCAGAGTAGCCAGCTATTGGCAGACAACCTCGCTCCGGTTCTTGAATACGCGATTGTGTCAGGTAACAGCTTTGCACTTGAACAAATTCTCGATAATGCCCTCGAGCATAGTGATGCGCATTGGGTAAGAGTAATGGATGTTGTTGGTGAGGAAATAGGATTTGCCAGTGCAGAAGATCAGAAAATCGATATAAACGCCCCCCACTACCAAGTGTACGAGTCTGAAATTCTTCAGGAGCCGTTGATGCTTGAGGATAGCGCCGGGATAGAATGGTTCCAATCCGGATGGGAGTCCGGCGCAGGTATTCTTCGCATAGGCAGTGTTCAGGTCGCTGTGCAAACCGAGGCATTGGACCTGAAACTTCAAAACATCTGGTGGTCTTCCATAGTGGTTGGCGGCAGTACGCTTATGTTCGCCATCGTGTTAGTTCAACTGTTTCTCGGAAACATTCTTCGCCCGATGCAAAATCTCGGCAGGCGGGTTGGCAGTCTTATACGTGGCGACTACCGTCCTGAGCCCATCAAATCGAAGGGTGTTGCAGCAGAAATTGTCGATCTGCAAAAGCAACTCAATGAATTGGCTCAACGTTTACAAGACTTGAAAAAAAACCGTAACGAAACCCTCGCCATTTCAGAATCTGAGCGGAATAAAGCGGAGCACGCGAACCGGGTAAAATCAGAGTTTCTGGCCAGCATGCGTCAGGAACTAAGCACTCCATTGACGGGTGTGATCGGGATGATCAACCACATCGAGCAGGAAGCACTTTCTCCTCAACAGGAGGATTACCTCACTACCGCAAAGAAATCGGTGCAGGATTTATTAACGGTTATATCCAATATGTTGGATTATGCCCATTTGGACAGCGGGGCAAAAGCATTGGACGCTAAACCGTTTGACCTCCGAGAGCTAATCTCAAACTGCATTGCTTCATACCGCCATGCCGCAGAACAACAAGAGCTATGTCTTGAATCTCATTGCTTAGGTGACTGGCCGGAACAAGCTACGGTAATCGGAGATGGGCCTCGCGTCAGACAGGTGCTTAGCGGATTACTCGATAACTCTCTTGAGATGACCAGTAATGGCTTCATTACGGTGCGGACCGTTTGGGTGAGCATCGATGAAAAGCACATTTTGATGTCTTGCACGGTACGAGATTCGAGCTCGACCACTCGCAACGCCAATACCATTTATAACCCGCACACACATTCTCGCTTCGGCGGACCAGGCTTCAATCTGTCGATGGTTCAGAGGTTGGTCGAACTGATGGGCGGGCACGTTCACATTGAACTGGATATGGGTCAGGGTACCTCGTTCCGTTTCGAGATACCCTTTGATCTGCCAGTTACTGAACAGGCGAACGCATAGTTACGAACTCTTCTGCCGAGGTTGGATGAATACCCAGCGTTGAGTCAAACTGCACTTTGGTCGCCCCTGCTTTAATCGCAACAGCTAAGCCTTGGGTGATTTCCCCTGCGTCAGGCCCAACCATATGCGCCCCGAGCACCTTGTCTGTTTGATCATCTACAACGAGTTTCATCAGGCATCGTTCATCACGACCGCTCAAGGTGTATTTCATCGGGCGGAAATCAGATCGGTATATCCGCAAACGATGGCCTGCCGCAATCGCTTCTTCTTCGGTTAAGCCCACAGTGCCAATGTTAGGCTGGCAGAACACGGCGGTCGGAATAGCACTGTAATCCATCTCGCCCTGGCCATCACCAAACAGGCGACGAGTGAGCACCATAGCTTGAGCCAACGCAACCGGGGTGAGTTGCGGGGTACCTATCACATCCCCAAGTGCGGAAATTGACGGAACACGGGTGCGGAAATGATCGTCTACAACAATGTGGCCCGATTCATTGAGCTCGACCCCAACCTTCTCAAGCCCTAACCCATCTACAAGTGCGCGACGACCGGTTGCGGCCATGACTAAACCTGTCTGAAGGCTACTGCCATCGTTTAAATTCACTTTATAGAGCGCGTTGTCGGGCTCTACGGATTCGATTGTTACGTTAAAGCGCAGGTTTACGCCTTTTTTACGCATTTCCTGTTCGGTGAATCGGCGAATATCGTCGTCAAAACCTCGTAGGAACAAATCGCCGCGATACAACAAGGTGGTTTCTACACCAAGGCCAGCCAAAATACCGGCGAATTCGACAGCTATGTAACCCCCACCCCATACCACGGCATGACGAGGCAACTGTGGGAGGTAAAACATCTCATTGGATGTGACCAAACACTCTTTTCCGGGAATGTCCGGGATGACCGGCCAGCTGCCGGTCGCAACCGTGATGTGCTTGGTGGTGTACTGAGTACCTCCTACCGTAATCGTTTCCGGGTCGACGATACTGGCCGTACCTTCAATGATCGTAACACCGGCATTTTCCAGCATTTGGCCGTAAATCCCGTTAAGCCGCTCAATTTCAGCGTTCTTATTCGAAACCAGTGTTGTCCAGTCAAAACTCACATCTTCAGATGGAATGTTCCAGCCATAGCCTTGTGCGTTTTTTAGCTCATCTCTGACCTGGGCGCCGTAAACAAACAGCTTCTTGGGCACGCAGCCTACGTTTACACATGTTCCGCCGAGGTAACGGGATTCGACAACGGCTACCTTCGCGCCGGTTTGAGCCGACATTCTGGCCAAACGAACGCCGCCAGAACCCGCTCCAATTACAATCAGGTCAAAATCGTGGGAATTAGACATTCTGTCTCCTGTAAATTCTATAGAATGCCAACAAATCAGATGGCAAGAGTAAGTCGTACGGATACCTTTCCGGGTTCGTTGCCTCTATCCATTGCGGCTTGATCAATCAGAATTCCATGCTGAGCGTCCAAACGCTCCAACCAAGCAGCGACGTCGGCATACAGGACATCCTCCATCCATACTCGGATGGCATTATTACCCGAAGGTTCAAAACGCTGGAGCGAAAGGCCAGCTTCACTGGCGGACCGGGTCACCAAAGCCATCAGCGCACGACCGTCTTCGGGCCGATCAGTAGCGTTGGAAGCCGAGTTACTTGCGCCCGCATTACCAAGTCGTTGTATGGCGCTTTCATTAGCCTGCATCCAGGCCAATAACTCACCGGCATTCTCGCGGCTAACCTCTGCGCTGCTGCGATAATCTGAAACCGGACGCCAAATCGCAAAATACAGCACGGCAATCGCCAAGGCTATCAGCAGAACTGTCAAAGCCTGACGGTCCCTTTGAGGTAATTGATCGTAACGGGCTATCAATTTTTCAATAGCGGGTTGATCTTTTAGGCGCTGAAACATCGTTTACCCCCCTGACACCGTCAAACGGCCACGGGCACCGCTCGATTCGTTAACCACCGAACCGATCTGCGCCTGCAAGCCCTGGTCCGCCAAACCGTTGCGTAGACGACTGAGACGATCATAACTGTCGGCCCGTACATCAACGATCAGTTCACCACGAGTGCGACTGTAGTTAATCGAATTAAACGTCACCGTTCCAGCTCCCGCCAAACGGCCATACTGGTCGCCAGTGAACTTCATCAGCGTGATGAAATCGACATCCGCGCCCTGAGAACCCGCAACCCGCAGCTGCCCTTCAATGACCCGTCGGACATTCCCGGCATGGGTACGGCGGTCTGTGGGAAAAGCTTGCTGGTAAATAACCATAGCCTGCGATTTCAGCTCATCGGCTTGTTGCTTGTGATACATCCCCAACCCGATGTCGAGCCCAAGCTGTATCACAAACCAAAGTGAGGCAACCGCAATCAAAGGCTTCCATGGCTTTAGCGGGCTGGAACCTGAAACTTTGACGGAAAAAGCGCCCTGACACAGATTCACCGGTTGGCACAAATGTTGGTGATGGGACCACGCCAGGAATTCGAGCACCGAAAACTCTAGAGGCTTCTGCTGAACGTACACACGCCCCGTGGAGCCTGATAGCTCGTTCACCAAAGGTTGCTGGCGTTCTAATTCCGTTTCAATACCGTACAGCTGCACGGGGATTTCAGCAGCAACGTCATCGGCGGAAGGTGCCGCCATGGTCATCGCAAACAACGGCAGGTTGTCGGCCTGCATCCTTAACCATTCGCCCCGCTGGCTTTGCATGAGCACGAACTCGTCGTCAAGGCACATCATCCACCCTGAGTCGGGAGTGGGCAATAAAGAAGCGTCCGCGTAAATGGCGTCAAGACGCGCCTGCTCCCAGCCCGTGAACAGGCTCTTCCAACGCTCCATTTGAGCTAAGTCGATTGCGGCAACCAGATAACCCTCGTCGGAATGCTTTCCGAGCGCCAGATGAACTGTCTCGATGTCCTGAGCTATCTGCTCTTCAACCGCATACGGCAGTGCTTGCTGTACAAACCGGCTTTGTTTGGCCGGAATGTCGGCCATGCAAAATGCGGCTTCATCACCGGGAACCAGGCCAATGAGAAGCACCTTATCTAGCGCATTCTGCGCTAACGTCTGTTCAATCACGGTCTTGGGGTCAGCCGTACCCCTTGCTTGAGAATCGCCACTGGCGTCGTGCAACACCCAGCTAAAAAGCTGGGCATCCGGGCTCTGTGCCGGGTCAGCAAAGGGCGACAGTGGCCGCACATAGAGACGATAAGACATGGTTATCCTTCTGAGAAAGTGTAAGGTTCCTTGGAGATCCTGTTCTTTTGTCCGGTATCCCTGTGAACCGTTTGGACCTCACCTTCCGGATTACGAAACACCGTGCTGACCATATTTACGACACGATTATCGTAGGTAATCCGTGATACAACTTCAAAAAACCGGGTTTGCAGCATTAACCCGTTTTGCTTTAATCCCAGCCCAGAGAATTCAGGTAAAGCCAGAAAATCCTGAAGATTCTCGAACCGTTCTTCTTCCCTCTTGGCCATGATAGCTTCGGCCTGAGCTTCGTTAATCTCACTGTGTAAAGACATCAGCACCGGTGCCGTGGCGCTGTTAACGTTAATGCCACTACCACTAACCGGCAAAGCAGCAACGTGAGGGCGAAGCGCAACATAAATTTCTTCGGTCATGCCCTCAATCAATCTTAGCTCAGTAACCGAGACAAAGGGTTGGTTTGCAGCTCTGAAACCGGGATCGGCCATCAAGTACTGGCCATCTTCAGCGCCATAGGCACTTACAGTTTGGTCATCGGAATCAATCCAATCTATCAGAGTATCAACATTCAAACCGTTGATACCCAACGCGATCAAAAGCCGCGAGATTCGGTCTTTGGTGAGCGGATCCACTTCCCCATTGGTTGCGATTAAATCGTTTAAATTAATTCGTCCACCAAGGTCATCAATCTGGACTTCAACTACGCCGTTTTCATCAAGGGGCAAAACGGCCGCGTGCATGGCCCAGAACTCGTCCGGGCTGTCCACCATGCTGCCGTCTTCTTTGTCTTCTTCGTAATCGCGAATTAGGATTCGCTTAGCAAATTCTTCAGCTCCCAGAGCAATACTGTGCCCTTGCTGCTGCGCCAAATAATGCCCGGCCTTATAAATCCGTAAACTTTGCTGTTTGGTCATACCGGTAGCGAGCAAAACCACTAACGCCATGGCCAAAAGAACCATAATAAGAGCCACGCCAGACTGCCGGTGCCCGCTTATACGCCGGGTCGAATTCATGTGCTACCCCCGGCCGCATTTTCCTCACCGTTTTCTTCGTTATCTTCTGAAGCGGCTTCTTGCTGCTGATTCACCACAGACTGCGCCTGATCTTGGGAAAAGTCCGGCAGGGTAAACAGTCGAACAATCTCACCAAATCGTTCGTGCTCAAGGGTGATTTCTAAGCCTATCGGTAGAGCAGTAACAGGTCGTTGGCTAGGAGTCATGGTAGACATGGCCTGATCGGTAGGCCAAGTGTCGTGCCATTTGCCATCTTCATCCAGAAAGCGAATTTCGAACGCATTAACGTCCTCAAGCAAAAGGATGTCGCGACTTTCTTCGTCCTGCCCTTGGTCGACAACAGGCCAATACCGACGCCTAAGCTCTGTGCCAGTGTATTCCCAGCCCGCACGCTGCAAACTGCTCCGCCGTAACCCCAAAGGGTTGCGCCAGCCCTGGCGAGTAAGCAGCAGCTCGAACGCTTCCTCTCGGGCAGTTAATGCGGGTTTAAAATCTCCGTACACATCCCTCACAGACCGGTTGACCACTTGGGTGACGTCTCGTTCCAGCAACAGCATGGCTTTTTGCAACCCGTCAAACTGCTCAGCCAGGGCATTCACTCTATCTCTAGAATTCACCACGCTGCCGACTACCTGCCACACACCCAAGCCAATCACCGCTGTAATCGTCACAGCGATCAGCATTTCCATCAAGGTGAAACCTGATTGTGTGCGTACAAAACCTATCGGCTGCATCATTTCGCCCCTAGGAATGCGGACAAAGAGTGCACCGGAAAGGGTTCATTCTTTTGATCGGGGTATTTGGCGACAGTCACCTCTACACGTCTCATAGACGGCTCGGCCGTGCCTTGTACAACCGTGGTGACTTGCCAATGGTAAGTGCCGAACTCTGTGTCGGAGGAATTCTCAGACGTGTCAGGTAGCGTCTCCTGAAGCCGCAGTTCATTAATGTGATTTTCAGCTATCCAGCCGGCGAGCGTTTTATCTCGTACCCTTTCAAAACTGGAGATGTATTGGCTCCCAACTTCCGCGGCCGCTGTCGCTATGAGGCTGAATACCAACAGTGCAATAAGCACTTCCAGTAGAGTGAAGCCCTTCTGCCGCCTTACCATTCTTCTTCCTCAAAACCGGGCTGGCGCCACTCCAGCGGAGACACGCCATCGGAAGCCAAAGCATGCATCAGTTCGGTGTCGTTTCTGATAGTGAACTCAATTTCGAAGGGTGTGTTTTCTCCGCTGGAGAAAAACACGATGGTAGGGCGTAGTTTATCCTCCGCCGATGTTAAGCGAGGGGCGTCACTTTCAACGAATTGGGTAACGGTCATCCAATCGGGTAGTGTCCGCCGGTGGAAAAGCCGCTCACCAGAGGGTTTCCATTCACCGGATTCATCTTGAAACGCGACGAACTGATAGCCATCGTCTTCCAGTAACAACCCGAGCTCCAGGTTGTTGAGAACGGCTTGCTCTGATGCCGTCTGCATGAGCAGGTAAAGTTCGCGTACCTGGCTTTCGAGCTCACGCTGCTGTGAATTGCCGCCCATGCTAAAAACGGCAAGCGATGCCAGCAGCCCGACAATAATCAGGACAACCAGAATTTCGATCAGCGTAAAGCCGGAATGGGCTGCCCTGCGGTCCACAGTCAATTACTGCTCGGTATTCCAAACACTGATGTCTGCGGCATCACCATCACCACCTTCCTGACCGTCAGATCCGTAAGAATACAAATCATAGGGCCCTTCAGTGCCCGGGCTAACGTATTGGTACTGATTGTTCCAAGGGTCTTCGGGCACGGATTTCAGATATCCGTCCGGGTTCCAGTTACGAGGCTCGGGGCTACCACTGGGCTTTCGAACCAATGCTTCCAACCCTTGCTGGGTAGATGGGTAATGGCTGTTATCAAGACGGTACAAATCCAGCGCGTTGGCGATGTTGCTTAATTGGGTTTCGGCAACGGTTACTTTCGCCTGGTCACTTCGCCCCATAATGTTTGGCGCCACAATCGCGACCAAAAGGCCCAGTATGACCATCACGACCATAATTTCGATCAGGGTGAAGCCTTTAGACCTGGCTAGTTTCTGGTTCAGTTTGTTGCTCATAATATCACTCGTCATTTACTCATGGTTCTTAGTTTTAAAGCGTTCGGTATGTCTTATGGTGAGCGGACTCAAGCTAGCCCACCAGATTACTCATGTTCAGAATCGGCAACATGATTGCAAGAACAATGATCAATACCACCACACCCATGATCAACAGCATCATTGGTTCAAACAGACCAACGATCGCGGCGATTTTGGATTGCAGGGTATTTTCCTGCATTCGTGCCGTTCGCTCCAACATGCTATCCAGTTCACCACTGGATTCCCCGCTGGCAATCATATGCAGCATCATCGGGGGAAAATAGCCGGTTTGATCCAAGGCACGATGTAGCGAACCGCCCTCGCTCACCTTACGAGCGGCTTCCCGTAATTCTTGTCGAAGAAAATCGTTCGATAACACTTCTCCCGCAATACGCATGGCCTCAACCAGAGGCACCCCACTGGTGGTCAAAATACTGAGCGTACTGGCGTACCGAGCGGTATTCACGCCACGTACCATACCCGAAAACAACGGTAAATGAAGAAGTTGCTTGTGAAACCTCAACCTAAACCTTGGCTTCGTTAAGGCAACCCGGAACGCGATGATTCCAAGTACCAGGAGGATTAGAAGATAGACACCAAAACTGCCCAAAAAATCCGACACGGCCAGCATGGCCATCGTTAACCCGGGCAAATCCTGACCTTGTTTCAGGAACACTTCTATGATGTCTGGCACCACGTAGGTCAGCAGGAAGACCACGATGGAAATGGCAACGATACTGAGAATGATCGGGTAGATGGCTGCAAGCTGGATTTTCTGACGCGCTTCCTGCCGGCTTTCGGTGTAATCCGCCAGCCGGTTTAACACAAGGTCTAGATGCCCTGCATGCTCGCCGGCAGCGACGGTCGAACGATACAGGCGCGGGAACGCTTTGGGAAATTCGCCAAAGCTATCCGCCAGCGTATAACCTTCCATCACCTTAGAGCGAATGGCAATTAACATACCCCGAATGCGAGGTTTCGCGGTTTGCTGGGCGGTCGCGCTCAGCGCCTGCTCGATGGGAATGCCAGATTGAATTAACGTAGCCAGTTGGCGGGTTACCAACGCCAGATCCGAGGCCGACAAAGAGCCACGGCTGCTTAGTGGATTATTTCGAGTTTGTTTTTCAACTGCCGGTTGTACGGTCAAGGGCGTTAGCCCTTTCTCCCGCAATTGCTGGCGCACCGCCCTCGCTGCATCCGCTTCGACGACACCTTGCTTTTGCTTACCTCTCGGGTCCAGCGCTTTGTACTCATATGCTGGCATGAATTATTTGCTCCGGTGGGTAACGCGCAATACTTCTTCCACGGTGGTCACGCCATCGAGAATTTTCTGGACACCATCAGCATGAATGCTGGGGCTCGACTTCCTCGCTTCGTGTTCAAGCTCGAGTTCCCCTGCCCGCTTGTGAATCTGGGCGCCCAAGGCTTCAGTCACCTCGACAACTTCATAGATGCCAACCCGACCGCGATAACCCAGCTGGTTACAGTGCTCGCACCCTTTGGCGCGGAAGATGGTGGGAGGCTTGGCCGGATCCTGCTGCAGGAACTCACAGTGTTCATCCGTTGGAATGTATGGTTCACGGCATTGATCGCACAATACCCGCACCAAACGCTGGGCAACAATCCCCACCAGGCTGGAGGAAATCAGGAAGGGTTCGATGCCCATATCCATCAAACGGGTAATCGCACCCACTGCCGTATTAGTGTGCAACGTCGACAGCACCAAGTGACCGGTCAAACTCGCTTGTACAGCGATTTCTGCGGTTTCTAAATCCCGGATTTCGCCAATCATGACCACGTCAGGGTCTTGGCGAAGAATGGCCCGTAAGCCCCGGGCAAACGTCATATCAACTTTTTGGTTGACCTGGGTCTGGCCAATGCCTGGCAGGTTATACTCAATAGGGTCTTCGACCGTGAGAATGTTTCGGCTTCGGTCGTTAATTTCTTGCAGGCCCGCATACAACGACGTGGACTTACCCGAACCGGTTGGCCCGGTGACCAGCAAAATTCCGTAAGGGCGATGAATCAGCTTGCGCAATGTTTTCAGGTCGCTTTCACCCATGCCTAACGATTCAAGGCGTATAGCGCCGGCCTGTTTATCCAGCAATCGCAGCACCACACGTTCGCCGCTTGAGGACGGCATGGTGGACACTCGAATATCCACTTCCCTACCAGCAACCCGAAGCGCAATTCGGCCGTCTTGCGGAATTCGTTTTTCCGCAATATCGAGCTTAGCCATAACTTTGATACGAGACACCAACAACGGTGCCAACGCGCGCTTAGGCTGCACAACTTCACGAAGCACGCCATCGATTCGGAAGCGAACGATCAGTTGTTTTTCATAAGTTTCGATGTGCACGTCCGAGGCGCTGGTTTTAACGGCTTCGGTCAAGATGGCATTGATCAAACGAATAATCGGAGCGTCGTCTTCCTGTTCCAGAAGATCTTCTGTTTCTGGCACCGAATCTGCCAGCGACGCCAAGTCCATGTCATCACCGATGCCCTCAACCATCTGCATAGCTTCAGCGGAATCGTTCTGGTAGGCAGCGTTAAGGGCGTCGTCGAACCGACTGGGTTCGATGGTGGAAAAGCGGGCGCGTCCACCGCTCACCCGATTTGCTTCAGCAAGCGCGGTATGGGAGGCGCCAGGCCGAACAAGAATCACCGGCTCGCCCTGTTCGTTCCGAGTAAGGATTACGCCGTTACGCTTGGCAAATGTAAACGGCAGCCTGCCCAGCGGCGAATCTTGCGGCTGAATTTCGGTTTCGGTGATCAACTTTCCCTCGTTAAATCCGTCTCTTCACTGGTTTTTGTTATAGGGCCAGTGTTATCCCAACCTGCCATGCTGTCAGCATTCAAAAAGGCTACCACAGGAATGGGAACCACTAAACAACTCTGTACACTATACTGCCACTAATTACGTTCCGTCTGATAACCTGTGGGCTTTTTAAAGTTCACGCCACTCGTGTTCAGGATTACTGATGCTAGCCACTCCGAAACAAATTTCACGTATTCTAACTATTGCGGTTGCGCTGGCCATGGTTGGCATTTCCGCTTGGCAGGGGTATCAATTCTGGCAATCTGAGCAACGGGCATCAACACCTAAGCCGAGCAGGGCAATCGATTCTATTGCCGACTCAAACGACAATGTTCCTCAAGTAGAACTGGCCAGCCTAGCGGTGTTTGGCAGCCCATCCGCAACTGCAGAATCACCAAGCGAAAACACCGAAAATCTTCCAGAAACCAATCTCAGACTGTCCTTGAGAGGCGTCTTGGCAGCTGAAGGCGAATTTCCGGGCAGCGCTCTGATCGAAGATGACAAAGGTGATACCGAAGCCTACCTGGTAGGTAAGCCTCTTCCCGGCAATGCAACGCTTCGAACCGTGTTTCCGAACCGGGTGATCATTGAACGCCAAGGCAAGCTTGAAAATCTGTACTTCCCCGAAAACGAAAAAAGTACCGGGGTATTCATGGCAGACACAGAAACAAGCCAACAAACCACCTCGCCACCCCCTCAACGGCAAGTGCAAACGCAACAAAGCTCACCTGACCCGCAATCAACCAGCCAGCAGCAACGACGAGAAGAAATCCGAAAACGCTTGGAACAATTGCGCCAGCGGCTACGGAATAATAACTGAGGCTCATTATGGCAACGGCCGCCCTTTCCCGCTCCCGCCGTTCCTTCATCCTGCCTTTGCTGCTAGCAGTTACCTTTGCGAGCGCGCTGGAACTCAGCAACCAGCTGATGAATTACGTGCTCAGTGACTTCGGACAAGAAGCTCACCAGCGTCTGGAAAACTGGCAACGCTTGCACGCCCTTGCCTCCAATGCTCCCGTGGATCGTCAACTTAAACTGGTGAACTCGTTCTTCAATCGGGTTCGATTCATCAGCGACATTCGGCATTGGGGTGAAGAAGACTACTGGGCAACGCCCATAGAGCTTCTAACGACGAATGGCGGTGACTGCGAAGATTTTTCGATTGCCAAGTACCTGACTTTACGCGCCATGGGCGTTCCTGATGAGCAGCTGCGAATTGTGTACGTTAAGGCCTTAGAATTAAATCAAGCCCACATGGTACTTGCTTGGTACGAAACCCCGAGCTCCGATCCCCTGGTGCTCGACAATCTTATAAATGACATTAAGCCAGCGACTCAACGCACTGATTTAGAGCCCGTTTACAGCTTCAATGGTGACGGCCTCTGGCTCAACAAAGAATCCGGGGCCCGGTCCCGGATTGGTGATGCCAAAAAGCTGGAGCGCTGGCAAGACCTCAACGAACGATTGAACAGCGCCCTCACACCCTAAGATCCGTTTTTACGACAACTGTCGCAAAATGACAGTCAGGTTGTCGCACACCGACACACACATTTGGTCATCACTCTATAAAATGCCGCTAACTTACAAATAATGGAGTAGGCATAAATGCGACGCTGGAACGGTTGGGGTGATGACAAATTTAACCTGGATATCCCAGAGGGCGGCCAAGACTTTCTGGCTGAACGCATCGGGCAAGCCAGCGCGCTGAGTGATTGCACGCTGGAAGAAGTGTGCGCCAAAGTTCCGGAATCCCGCCTACCTTCTTTTGACGGCCTGCGCGGCCTGATCGATACCAGCGCCGAAACCCGTGTGCGCCACGCCCGCGGTCAGAGCCTCCCAGATTGGCTGGCAATGCGCAGCGGTGAAGTTGGCCTGTTTCCAGATGGAGTCAGTCTCCCCAGCACCAACTCGGAAGTGCAGAAACTTCTCAAGTACGTTCAAGAGAACGACGTTCACCTGATTCCGTACGGCGGCGGCACCAGCGTCGCCGGACACATCAACCCGGTTGATCAGGGCAAACCTGTACTTACGGTCAGCCTCGCCAATATGAATCGTCTGATTGACCTTGACCGTGAGAGCCAGTTGGCCACATTCGGAGCAGGAACTCCCGGTCCATTGGTTGAATCGCAACTTCGTGCACATGGGTACACCTTGGGCCATTTCCCTCAATCGTTTGAACTGTCTACCGTTGGCGGGTGGGTTGCTTCCCGCTCCAGCGGACAGCAGTCGCTGCGTTATGGCCGAATTGAGCAGCTGTTCGCAGGCGGTCGCATCGAAACGCTTCAGGGAACGCTGGATATTCCTACCATCCCAGCCTCAAGTGCCGGCCCGGATATCCGTGAAATGATTCTGGGCTCAGAAGGCCGCCTTGGATTGATAACTGAAGTGAAAGTCCGAATTACCCGGTTGCCGGAACACGAGCGTTTCCATGTCGTGTTTTTCCCAAATTGGGACCAAGCCCGAACAGCCGCCCGAATGCTGGTTCAGAACCGAATTCAACTGTCCATGCTACGGCTTAGTAACGCCATTGAAACCGAAACCCAACTCGCCTTGGCCGGCCACCCAGGCCTGATCAACCTTCTGGAGAAGTTCTTGTCACTTCGTGGCGCGGATGAAGGTAAATGCATGATGACCTTCGGCGTGACTGGCTCGAAAGACCAGGCATCGGCTAGCCTGAAGCAAGCCCGCAAGGTTTGTAAGGAATACAACGGTGTGTACACCGGCACCAATCTGGGCTCTAAATGGGCTGAAAAACGCTTTACCATGCCCTACCTTCGTGAAGCCCTCTGGCAGATGGGCTATGCCGTAGACACGCTGGAGACCGCAACAGATTGGGATAACGTTGACAGCTTGCTGGAGAAAATAGAGGCCAGCTTGCGGACTGGGCTTGAAAATAAACAAGAGAAGTCTCACGTCTTTACGCACCTATCTCATTTTTATGGCCAGGGCTGCTCGATTTACACCACTTACGTGTTCCGTGTTGCCGACACCTACGCTGAGACACTTCAGCGTTGGAAGCACCTTAAAAACACCACGTCGGAGATCATCGTTCGTAACGGCGGCACCATCAGCCATCAGCATGGGGTCGGCAAAGACCACGCGCCCTTTATGCCAGCAGAGAAAGGTGAGCTGGGCATGCGGGCTATCCGGGCCCTGACGACCAGCTTCGACCCGGATAAACGCCTGAATCCGACCACGCTGCTGGATTGATAAGGCCATGGATAAGACGCGGCAGGAAGTTCTGACAGAACTGCGTAGCAACGCTCAATTTGATGTCGTCATCGTCGGTGGCGGCATTACTGGCGCAGGTGCTGCTCGGGAGGCCGCAGGCAGCGGCTTACGTACACTACTGGTGGAGCAGAAAGACTTCGCCTGGGGCACGTCTAGTCGATCCTCGAAAATGGTTCACGGTGGCCTTCGATATCTGGGTAGTGGCCACATTGGTCTAACCCGTCAAGCGGTACGTGAACGCCAACGCATGATGGAAGAAGCGCCCGGACTGGTTGAGCCGTTACCGTTTTTGATGCCTCATTTCAAAGGCAAGTTTCCGGGCCCCCGCATTTTCCAAGTGCTGCTTGCCGTCTATGACAAACTCGCAGGGGTTCGTACACGAGAAAAGCTTACCCCCGGTGAAACCCTTCAGTGGGTGCCCGGGCTCGTGCAGAACAACTTGATTGCGACCAGCCGCTTTACCGATGCACTGACCGACGACGCACGTTTGGTTCAGCGCTTGATCTCCGAGGCCCAAACCGATGGCGCGACATGCCTGAACTATGTAGCGGCATCCGAGATTATTCGTGATGAAAATGGCTACGTCAGCGGCATTAACGTAACACCAGAAGGCGAAAGCCCCATTCACATCCAGACCAAACGTGTGATCAATGCTACGGGGGCGTGGGCAGACCGGCTTCAGAAACAGGGGCCTCACGACACTCCCCTGCATATACGGCCTCTGCGTGGCAGTCATCTTGTACTTCCGTGGCAACGGCTTCCGGTAACCTGCGCAGTTTCACTTCTGCACCCAGAGGACGGACGCCCGGTATTCGCCTTCCCCTGGCGTGGCACGACTGTTTTGGGGACAACCGACCTCGACCACAAAGGAGACTTGAATCTTGAGCCCAGCATCACCGAAGCCGAAGTCCGCTATCTATTGAAGGTGTCATCAAAGCTCTTCCCCAGTTCGTCGGTTAAAGCTCAAGACGCATTGTCGAGCTGGGCCGGTGTGCGCCCTGTTGTTACCAGCGGCGAAGGAAAATCACCCTCCAAAGAAAACCGAGAACACGCCCTGCGAAGTGACAAAGGCTTAGTCAGCGTTGCTGGCGGAAAACTTACGACCTTCCGGCAGATTGCCCGTGAATCCTTAATGGCAGTGTTTGAGGGCGACAAATCCGTTTTAAGAGATGAACGCGCGTTAGTGTTTTCTGCATCGCCAGACGACCCAACCATTGCATTGCACAACAAGCTAACTCTTAGCCGGCTTAAGGGTTTTTACGGGCAACATCTAACAGCGATGCTTGCAGGGAAGCCATACGACTATGTGGCCGGCACAACCACGTTGTGGGCCGAACTGGAATGGGCCTGCACCCAGGAACAAGTTATCCATTTAGATGATTTGCTACTGCGCCGAACGCGGCTGGGGCTGGTGTTGCCGAATGGCGCTGAAGCGCTCTTTGCCGAGCTTCATCATCGGTGCCTGCCTCTGCTCGGCTGGAGCGAAGACCAATGGCAAGCCGAGGTCGACCGCTACCTGACGCTGTATCACCAGTCATACAGCTTATCCGCTGCGGGAGGTGTATGAGATGGCTGACGATTCACTAATATTGGCCATCGACAATGGCACTCAAAGCGTTCGGGCACTGCTGTTTGACAGGCACGGCAATCTAGTGGGCAAAGGCAAACAAGAGATCGAGCCTTACTTCTCGGAACAACCCGGCTGGGCGGAGCAACATCCCGAATACTTTTGGGAGAACCTTGGGTTGGCCTGCCAGTCTCTGTGGCGCAACACCAGCGCTAAGCCCGAGCAGGTTCTGGGCGTTACCGTCACCACTCAACGCGGCACGGTGATCAATTTGGACGCGAATGGCAAACCACTGCGCCCTGCTATTATCTGGCTGGATCAACGGCACGCGACCGTAAACGGTCCCGTGAAAGGCCTTTGGGGGGCCGTGTTCAAACTAATCGGTGCCGAAGAGCCCATCAAGCGGTTTCGCGAGAAAACCCAAGCCAACTGGATCATTCAAAACCAACCGGACATCTGGGCGCAAACCCACAAATATCTCCTGCTTTCAGGATATCTGAATTATCGACTTACGGGTGAGTACCGCGATTCTACCGGCAGTCAGGTCGGTTATTTACCGTTTGATTACAAGAAGCACCGCTGGGCCGGCAAGCACGACTTCAAATGGCAGATCACCCCGATTACCCGCGATATGCTGCCGGATCTGGTCGAGCCTGGAGAAAAACTCGGTGAGTTGCTGCCCGTGGCCGCCGAACATATGGGCTTACCGAGCGGCTTACCAGTGATTGCCGCGGCTTCAGACAAAGCGTGCGAAATTCTCGGCTCTGGTGGCTTGTCGCCAGAAACGGCCTGCATGAGTTATGGCACCACCGCCACGATCAATACCACCAACCGAAAGTACGTTGAACCCACTCGCTTAATGCCGCCTTACCCTTCGGCGCTACCAGGCCATTACTCTTCGGAAGTTATGATCTACCGGGGCTTTTGGATGGTGAGTTGGTTCAAGCAGGAATTTGGTTTGCGTGAGCAGCGAATTGCCGAACAAAAAGGAATCGAAGCGGAAGCTCTGTTCGATGAGTTGGTTAATTCTGTTCCGCCGGGCTCCATGGGCTTGATGCTGCAACCTTACTGGAGCCCTGGCGTGCGTCAGCCCGGCCCAGAAGCAAAAGGTTCGATCATCGGTTTTGGCGATGTGCATACGCGAGCACACATCTATAGAGCCATTCTGGAAGGGTTGGCTTACGCACTACGGGAAGGTAAAGAACGGCTGGCAAAGCGTAACGGAAAAGCCATTAAACGATTAAGGGTCGCAGGCGGCGGGTCTCAAAGCGATGCTGCTATGCAGCTGACGGCGGATATTTTCGGTCTACCCGCAGAAAGACCACACACCTATGAAACGTCAGGCCTGGGCGCAGCGATCGATGCTTCTGTCGGCTTGGGACTCCACCCGGATTTTAAAACAGCCGTAAACGCGATGACGCGCGTGGGGGAAGTTTTCGAGCCATCGAACGAAGCGTCTGCCCTCTATGAAAAGCTGTATTCAGAAGTGTACTTGGAAATGTATGATCGCTTACAGCCACTGTATCGTAAGATACGAAATATCACGGGATACCCAAAATAGCGGGCCAATTTCTATTTGGCCCGCTATGGGTTTTTGCCTATTAAAAATAACTTTGCAAAGCCATCTAGTAGGAGTAAAGTGACCGTCGTTGGAAAGATTTAGCAAAGCATTCATCAATAAGACGTATACCTGTTGTCATCAGTAGTGCATCGTCCTGTTTATGATCACGCAAGTTTTTTGTTTCCGCACAACCCGCTGATCTAGCGCCATGAAGGCGAATAGACAGCACATAAAATGATTGAGTTCAGGATTATATATATGTCTACTGTTACCGGTACTGTTAAGTTTTTCAACGAATCCAAAGGTTTTGGTTTTATCACTCGCGAAGGCGGCCCTGACGTGTTCGTTCACTACAGTGCCATCCAAGGCGGCGGATTCAAGACTCTGGCAGAAGGCCAGCAGGTTGAGTTCACCGTAACTCAGGGCCAGAAAGGTCCTCAGGCGGAAAACGTAGTAGGTCTGTAATTTACAGCCCTCCAGCGTTTTAAAAAAGGCAGCTTCGGCTGCCTTTTTGCGTATTAGGCTGATAATTCTCCTCCCCTACCGCTGCAAATCTTCCCTCAATTGTTAAACTGCTTTAAAACGGAAACAATCCGACAAGCGTAATCACAACAGAAACCATCGGATAGCAAAAACGCATGAAAATACCCAAGCGATTACAGCCCCTAGTCGACGACGGCCTGGTGGATGAGGTGCTGTATCAGTTAATGAGCGGCAAAGAAGCTCAAGTATTCGTGGTTCGCTGTGGCGACAGTGTTCGCTGCGCGAAAGTCTACAAAGAGGCTCAGAAACGCAGCTTTAAACAAGCCGTTCAATACCAGGAAGGTCGAAAGGTCAGGAACAGCCGCCGAGCTCGGGCGATGAGCAAGAAAACACGGTACGGCCAAAAAGAGCAGGAAGATGCCTGGCTGAACGCTGAGGTCGATGCTCTATACCGTCTTGCACAGGCCGAAGTGCGCGTACCAGAGCCTTTTGGGTTTGTTGACGGTGTACTTCTGATGGAAATGATCTCGGATGAAGACGGCAAAGCAGCTCCGCGATTAGACGATGTGGTACTAACACTGGAACAAGCTAAGGCTTACCATAGCCAGGTCATATCTGACGTCGTTCGAATGTTGTGTGCGGGTTTAATCCACGGCGACCTCTCCGAGTTCAACGTTCTTGTCGATCCTCAAGGCCCGGTCATTATCGACTTGCCGCAAGCGGTTAACGCGTCAGGGAACAATAACGCTGAACGGATGCTAGAGCGTGATGTTGACAACATGCGTCGCTATTTCGGGCGCTTTGCACCGGAATTGTTGAATACGGACTACGGCAAAGAAATCTGGGCACTTTATGAATCTGGAGAACTCTACCCCGACACCGTACTTACCGGTTGCTTCCAACACAACACCGAAAGTGCAGATGTGGATGAGCTCATCGAGATTATTGAAGCAGCCAAAGAAGAAGAACGGGATCGCCAAGAGCGCCTACACGAGGCAGAAGCCGGTAATGATTAAAGGAACTTTATGTTTTTAGACCGCTTTTATTCTATAGAAAATGAACGGGTTGTTATCACAGCGCGTCAGGCGAGCCTCTTTGCAAAGGAAGTAGCCGGAGATTTCAATCCAATCCACGACGTGGATGCTCGCCGCTTTTGCGTGCCGGGTGATCTGCTGTTTGCCATCGTGCTATCACGCTTTGGATTGTCCAGCTCCATGACGTTCAAATTCCAGAGCTTGCTGGGCGCGGAGGTACCGCTCGATTTTCGTGAAGGTGAAGACGGCACGATAGAAGTTTGCGACGAAGCGGGTAAAATCTACATTAAAGTTAGCCGCAGCGGTGAGCACACCCGCGACGAAGAGACCATCGAGGAATTCATCCGATGCTACGTTTCAACCTCAGGTAAAAACTTCCCCCATACTTTAAAGCCGCTCATGGAATCACACGGCGTAATGTTCAACCCTGACCGCCCAATGGTGATGTATCAGAGTATGAGCCTGACTCTTGAGCAGCTCAATACCTCCAGCCCGGACCTGGAACTGAGCAATACCAAGCTGGAGGCGGCAGGGAAACGAGGCAACGTCACGCTGGACTACCGACTGTTGTCAGATGGACAGCCAGTTGGAGAAGTATCCAAACACATCATGCTCGGCGGTCTTCGGGAATACTGCCCGGATGCGATGGAACAGGTTATCGAAGAGTTTTATCGGCTAAAAGCTAAGGGCACAGGCGCGTAAGCGGCCACTTCCTATGAAGTTATCCCGCATGGTGAGTAATCAAAACGGCGTGAGTCGCAAACGCGCTAACGCCTTGATTGCCACCGGTCGTGTTTCGGTGAATGGCAAGGTGTGCAGGAACACACAACATGACGTAAGCGAGTTTTGCGCCGTCACCGCAGACGGCGACGTTATTCAACAGGCTCGGCCCTCCCGGTACATTATGCTCAATAAGCCCGCTGGCTACTTAAGCGCAACCGTCGACGATATCCATCCGACCGTACTCAAGTTGATTGACCCCGCCCTTCACGAAGACCTGCATATAGGCGGGCGCCTGGATCGCGCCAGCACTGGCCTCCTGATACTAACCAACGACGGCAATTGGTCTCGTCGGCTGACGGAACCGGAAATCAAAATTCCCAAAGTGTATCGAGTAACAACAGAAAACCCGATCACTGCAGACACTCATCAGCGATTTTCGGATGGCATCTGGTTCGAGTACGAACAGCTGACCACCTCGCCGGCTCAGATTGAAGTACTTGACGAGCGCGAAGCGCGAATAACCATTTACGAAGGCCGATATCATCAAGTGAAACGAATGTTTCACGCTGTTGGCAACCGAGTCACGTCACTTCATCGAGAACGTATGGGCAGAATACAACTCGATGACGAGTTAACAGCTGGCGAGCATCGACCACTTACCGCCGAAGAAATTGCCTCCGTCTAACCACAGCCATCACGCAATCGGTTGCTCAAACTCGCTCGAACGTGTGCAAACAAACATCGACCGTCAAAGACAAAGATTCCAAAGCAGCGGCCCTTGCCCTACCCTCTTGGCTGGCTCGGTAGAGGTGGGGGGTCATGGCGAGTAGGTCAGCAATCGACTCTGCGCCAGCTAAATGCAGTGGGAAACGAATATCTTCGCTCGCTCGGCGACGGAAACCTTCCGGGGCACTTGAAACCTTCTTGGATTCGGTTCGCACTTCCGGATAGATAATCTCTCTTAATTCCCGCAGGTGATCCTGCCCGGCATCGACCTGAATCAGCAACCCACCTGGTCGGAGTACCCGTACAAACTCCGAATAGACCGGAAAACCGAACATACACAAGATTCTGTCGAGCGACTCAGATACAACCGGCAAATTCGCATTACTACCCACTACCCAGTTAGCCCGCGTGTCTTGCTTCGCACCTGATAATACGGCCCATTTAGAAATATCGAGCCCTAGCAAACACCATTCGACATGGTCAGCGCTATGCTCAAGCTGGCGGAGATAATAACCCTCTCCACAACCCGCATCCAGGCAACTTAAAGGCGAACCATTAACCGCACCGACTAAGGCGGCCTTTGTTACCGCTTCTGCGATTGGCCGATAAAAACCTGCCTCAAGGAATCGCTGACGCGCGGAAACCATCGCCTTACTGTCTCCCGGATCCTTGGAGCGCTTTTTCTGCACGGGAAGCAAATGGACATACCCTTGCCTAGCGACATCGAAACTGTGTCCACTCTCACACCGCCAGCTTTTTTCCTCTCGACAGAGAGGCATGCCGTCTAGTGGGCATGCCAGGTGTTCGAAGGGTACAACACTCATGAGTGATTCCTGAATCTATAAAAGACATTTACCTTGGGTGGTCATCGTCACTGCTCGGCAAAAGGTACTCGTTCACGTAAATCTGGTTTTTACCTCTGCGTTTAGCTTCGTACATAGCCTTGTCAGCACTTTGCATGACGCCTTCAATGGTTAAGCCCGCGCCCCTGGCAATAGTGATCCCAATACTCACGCCCACTCGCGCAACCCCCAATGGCAACACTACAGGGAGTGAAACGGCAGCAAGAATCTTCTCAGCCACCACCCTTGCGTTCTCAGTAGACGACACCTCGGGCAGAAGGACGATAAATTCATCGCCCCCCATTCTTACTACCGTATCGGTTTCACGAACGTTTCGCTCTAAACGCTCCGCGATGTCTTTAAGCAATATATCGCCGGCGTCGTGGCCGTAGGTATCGTTGACTTGCTTAAAATGATCAAGATCGAGGAACATTAATCCTAGGTGACGGGCATGGCGGCCTGATAATGCGATAGCCAACTGCATACGATCTTCCAGAACGCGACGGTTTGGAAGGCCCGTTAGGCTGTCTTTGAAAGCCAAGCTGTGAATGGTTTCCTGATACTCCTTTATTTCAGAAAAATCCTGAAAAGAGATCACAACACCTTCATCACCGGTATCGCTGGTAAGAGGCGCGGCATTGAGGATGACCGGTATCGTCGAATCGTCTTTACGGCGAAACTCTTCGTTTTTGCTCCGATAGAGCTGCCGAGTTTTCATGACATCCATTACGGAACAATTGGGATCATTCTGCTCGTGAACGTGGAATACCTCATGGCCTTGCTTATGGACAAGATCGTGCGCCTCCCAGCCTAATATCCGCTCAGCTTCCGGGTTCATGTACGTCAACACGCCATCTTTATCCATGACAATCAAGCCGTCACCCAATACGCTGGAGATTTTCCAGAAGCGTTTCGACTGTCGTTCGTTTTCTCGGCGTAGCTCCCGTCTCTTGTGAATCAGGAAGTGGGTATAAAAGGAAATAACAAGGGTAAGGAACACACCAATAATGTAGAAGCCTATTACCCAGGGATGGTTCAAAAGTGCCGAAGATGGCAGTGCGGAACTTGGTATGAACGAAACGGTCTTCCAAGTGTATTGCTCGGTTGAAAAGTCTTCATTGGATTGTTTCAATGGATGGACAGTTTCGTAAACAAATAGCCCGCTGCCTGTTTCAATCCACCCATGATCATCCGCCAAAATCCTTTCAAGTGCCTCGGGATAATCCCGGGCAAAGGACGACGGAAGCCCAAACATGAAACCCCACTCATCGTGTTCATCCGGCCCGGCAATGACATGTCCTTCCTTGTTCAGTAGAAACGCGGGATAAGAACCTGCCATTCCTGTATCAAAGGTGTTCAACAGAGCATCACCTTTCATGTTGAGAATCACTAACCCTTGATTACCGGTTTTCTCATCGACAACCCGCGTCCCAAAACGGATCATGGGCTTGAACGGCACCTCAACCTGTCCTGTCTCGACATTCAAATCTAGGGGCGAGACGTAAACTTCACCCTTTGAGAGGGCAGCCGTTTCGATGACATAATACCGCTCGCCCTTAAACTGCATCGCCGCGTCTTGCCTATTAAAAACTCGTTGATTGGTTTTTTCTAACCTGACAAGCTCCATGCCACCGTAGTCGAGAAAGCGCAATTGGCTATAATTGGTTTTATTTTCTAGCTGAACACGAAAGACCGTTTGGAGCGCACCTTTCCATTCCTCACTGCGCCCACGATTAAATCGAACCGCTGCGGGCATCGTTGCGATAGCAAGAAGATCGTCCGCGGTATACTCGAAAATTTGCTCAAGCAGGCCCGATGTCATCCTGTTTTTTGCCTGTTCAGCGACCTTTAGATCGTCGCTTTGCAGCGCTGCTTGATATTTAAGCGCGCCGTAAACCAGCAACGTAAATACGAATACGCAAACGAACCCAATTATTAGAGCTGATTTGACGAATCCTTTTTCCTTCCAAAAGGTATTTTCCATGCGCAATCGTACAACCTAAACGTGCGGAATGATCAGACAATCATGAGGCATAACGCCTCATTGTGCACGATTTACCGGCGAAAACGCCGGATAAACCGGCATTTTCGCTAACTTCGATAAATCTTGGGGTTACAATGGTGGCAACTCAGTCCCGTCCGGCACCCGCACCTCAAAACCGGATTTCACGCTTTTGGTCTTCCCAGCCGGGACTTCACGATCCCAAACCAACACGCCCTTCTTATCCTCAAAATTACGTTGAACAGGCTCGCTGATTTCCAAGGGTTTAACGGTTAGCACATCTTGCTCAGAAACAGGAATTCGATCGAATACTTTAACCCGGATCGGTTTATCGTGATGATTGGTGATATCAAATCGGTTTTGGCGACGCTGCACGTTCTCACTTTTCCAGATGCCCTCCTCGCCGGTTTTCTCGAGTTCGTTGATCACAGCAATGCTCACCGCTTGATCAGCACCAAAGCCTAAGGCAATGTCTTCGCCGGGAGAAAGCTCGCCGAGATGCCATTGGCCGACACTTTGACCATCTCTATAGAGCATCGCTTGCCCTGCGGGTATCGGCACCTCACCCTTGAAAACGCCTTTTGCATGGATATAACCCGTAGGGTCCAGCACCGGTGCTGACCACACCGCTACCTCAACAGGTACGATGTGGTCAGCCACTTTAAAGCGTTGCCCGGAGGCATCACTTGGAATCTGAACCGGTCCAGACAATCGATAGCTTTGGGTAAACGTGCTGGCTCGTTCAGCAATTGCAGAATCGGCCATTGACGAGCCCGCCCGCATTTCAGCCATCGGCGCGAGCGCCTTGGCCTGGAAACGCTCAGGCTGACCAGGGATCACAACCCACGAGTTAACCGGGGGCATGGACGTTCCCTTTCGAGCGCTGGCGGTTGCGAGCTGCACTTGAACATCGTCCCAATCGGTACCCGTTGTCTGCTGAACAACCGCCACATGCTCCAAGATCAGTTCACCGCCCGCACTACCTTTAGTGTTCAAACGCGCATTGTATTCACTGCGCCAACGGGCCTCGGAAGTCTGGAACCGAAGTTTTATTTGAGCTGAGCCACTGTTCGGCGCCCGATAATAAACCTTCACGTTCTTGGTTGCTTTGGCGTTTTGGGTGGTTTGAGAAAGCTCACGCGTAAGACGGTCTTTCAAAGCAAGATCTTCCTTCATGCTTTCCCGTGTTTCGCGTATTTCCGCTAACGCAGACTGTGTTGTCTCTTTCAATGCGATTGCCAGCTCGCTTAACTCAGATGCAGTGAGTTCATTAGGCGATTGGGCTGCATGAGTCATGAGGGTGACTTGTTGTTTCCAGGAGCTGATGAGGTCTTCTTGTTCCTGGATACGCAGATTTACTTCGGACAACTCTTGCCGTATCCGGCGTGCTTCGGCAGCCACGAAGTCTTCACGCTCGGCTCTGCTCACCTGGATCTGCTGCAACGTCGCCCCCGGAACACCATCGAGCATTACCTGTAACGACTGATCTTGCAGACTCAACGGGAGGCCATTTATCTCAATCGTACCCGTTCCCGCATTAATCTGTTCCGACTCATGCCACGTTAACTCTGCATGAGAAGGATACAGCGTTGCCTCAGCAATTTTCGCAAATGTCGGTAACGGTATAGCCGAAAGCGAGATCGCTAATGTCAGCAGGCCAAGTTTATTCATGTGAAGTTCCTTGTGTGCGCAGCCAATTGAGTCAGGCGCATCCTATCGGTTTTGGAGGTGCTTGCCATGGCGAGGGTAATAAATGCGTAGCAAGAAAGGATAGCAGAATAAGGTAGTTGGGGAGATTACACGAGAGGCTTTTAGGTTACAAAGGAGAAACCTTTCAACCACTTGAGGGGTGAACTTAGAGCGCTTTGTTTACGCTTGTCAGGCGTGGCCGTAACATTGATTTGTTGTATAGCGCGGGCTAAAAGCAGGCTATTCGCGGCCGCATTATGTTCGTCACGGCGAGCCAAGAGGTAGCGATGCAACTCGAATCGTCTGCGGGAAGGCACGGCGTGTTCTATGGGGATCAGCTTTGCAGGGCATCTTTTGCCTGCAGACCTGAACAGTTTATCTAGCCACCGCTGGTCTTGGATTGGAGATTCAGAATATACCGGATAGTGTTTTAATAGATCGTCAACACGTCGGGCAACGTAGGCTGTCGTCCCACCTCGGTCGCAACATTCTTGTCTTGTCAGCCCGTGACGAACTACATCATGACTCCATTTTTCCCAGCCATGCACATTATCGAGGTTGATGAGAGTGGAATAAGACTCAGATCCGTCAATACGGCGCCAAGCAATCTCAGCCGGGTAACTTTGCTCACCCATGCCACTTGCTTGTATATCGAGTATGTACATTGGTGAACTCCTACCCTAGATAGGGGCCCGACCGGTGTGTACACCGGCCGAGGCCTACTTCAAGGAGTCAATCGATTAACGAACACCTGCGCGACGCAGAGCAGCCGGAGTGTATTCTCGTGAGCTTCGCTCAACATCGTACGAGTACGGATCGCTCTCTTCATTGGTCATACCCATGACCAGGTAGCGGCCAGACAGAAGGTCATACAGCGTTTCGAAGGCGTAACCCGGAATGCGCGCATCATAGACCTGCATGGCATGAGCTTCCGCTACACGCCACAAGTTGTCGCGGCCGTCGTAGTGGTCAACCACGGCAATCTGCCAGGTGTCTTCATCGATGTAGAAATCACGCTTCTTGTACACGTGCCGCTCGCCGTCTTTCAGGGTAGCGGTCACGTGCCACACACGGTGCAGCTCGTAACGTGCCAGCTCTTGATTTACGTGACCTGGCTTGATGATGTCTTTGTAGCTCAGGTCTTCACTCGCCATACGGTAGGAGTTGTAAGGGATGTAAAGCTCTTTACGGCCCTTAAGTTCCCAGTTGTATTTGTCTGGCGCACCGTTATACAGGTCAAGGTTGTCTGACGTACGCTGGCCGTCAGCCGCGGTACCCGGACCATCATAAGCAACACTCGGGGCGCGACGCACACGACGCTGACCAGAGTTGTACAACCATGCACGACGTGGCTCTTTAACCTGGTTGATGGTTTCGTGAACCAGCAACACGTTACCGGCCAAACGAGACGGTGCAGTGATAGTCTGCTTGAAGTAGAACATAACGTTCTCGTCTTCAGACGGATCATAGTCCTTCAACTGGACTCGTTCAGTGAACGACTCAGTGAACTTAACGGCACTGAAGTCACCGTTAGGCTGAGGAGTCACCTGCGCAACGTTGCGGGTTACCGAGCCGCCACGGTAGCGCGTGATGTGGTTGAAGATTGCCTCAAGACCGTTCTTTGGAATGGGGAACGGAATGGCTGTCTGGTAATTGCTTAAACCGTTACCGCTCTCAATCAGCGAGACGTCAGTGGCATTTGCCTTCGTCTTGTTTTGAACAACTTCCGGGTAAGCACCCGTACGACGAGTTTCATAAACCGGGATGAAATAACTGTCGTAAGTTTTGATCATCGCAACCTGACCCGGGGTCAGCTTGTCGGCGTATTCGTTGACGTTGCTTTGATCAATCCGGAACAGCTCTTTGTCATTCGGAAACGGATCCACGTAACGGCCGTCGCTTTTATAGTTGGCCGGCGGAGTTACCAAACCACCGTCCCATGCAGGGATAGCCTCGCCATTGCCGGCCTTGATCGCGCCCATCGGAGTCAGCGTATCGCCAAGCTTAGCGGCTTCATCCTGAGACACCCCGGCGGATGCCGAGCCTCCAGCCAGCATGGCGCTGGCGACTGCGCTGTATAGGAACGTACGTATCATTTTCATAAGTCAGGTCTCCTTGAGTTCCCGGGTATTAAAAAGCGTATGAGATTGAAGCGGCCACGAAATCGCGGTCATTGGTTTCGTTGAAGTCGCCGCCAAAGTAATTCGTGTAGCTAAGAGAGGCCTTGTAGGCATTTTGATAAGTTGCATCTAAACCAAGCCCTACCGACTTATTCCCTTCTTTGAAGTTGCCGCCTGGATCGGGTGCATACCCTTCAACGTCGTGCGAGAGGAACAACTTAGGACGCAAGTTCACACCGGCGACCGCGCTTGGGTAATCCCACACAAACAAGGTGCGATAGCCCCATGAAAAGTCTGTTGTGAAACCATCGTTGGTACAGTTGGTCGCGTTGATGTTCAGACGCTTCTCGCTGTCGGTACCCTGGCTACAGAAGTCACCGGAGAAGTTGGGGCCATCCAGAGGAACCGGGCCCACACCGAACATGCCGGAGCGGCCATAACGCGCTTCCGACAGGTCAGGTAGGTCATGCACGTAGGTCGCACCAATTTCGGCCACGATGATGAAGCGGTCTGCTCCCATAACCTGATCGATAAAGTGAATCAGAGTCGTCTGGAGCTGTGACACGCCATAACGATCGTATCCGTCGACTGCTTTACCCGCGTAGTTGCCACCCTTGGCCTGCTCACGCTTCTCAAGCTTACTGATCACCTGACCATCAGGCCCGCGCTGCTGCAAACCACCGTAGATCAACTCAAAGGTGTTCCACTGAATTGGCATGTTGGGACGGTAGCTGTACTCCGCACCCAGCGACGTTCCGGTTGGCAGCGTGGTGTTGAAGCTGACACCAAACAGATCAATGCCTTTGGGGTAATCGATGAAGTAGCTCGGGAAACGAGAGTCCGGTTTGCTATCGTCACGCACTTGGCTGCCTTCTGGAGCAGCCGGATTGCTCACCACACCACTGATGTAGGGCAAGCGGCTATGGTAACGCGTGTAATAGAAGCCCACGTCGGCTTCTAATTCGGTGACGTACCAACGTACGGCTGCACCAAACTGATCCTTATCACCAGGCTCTTTATCGCCGATTCGGGGAGAGATAAAGCCTTCATTAAAAGCTTGCGAATCTGGAACTTGCCCCGCCAGCAACACTGGGCCACACCCATCCGCAGCCACATCGGCCGTGGAGAAGAAAGTACCGCAATCGTCAATGCGGAACGGCTCCCAGTCAGTTTGAACAAACGCTTCCACGGTTACTTCCGGCGTCAGCCCAACCGAGGTGTACAACATTTCAACTGGCAGAAGTACGTCTTTGAGTTCAGCGCCGGGTGCTCGAAAAGCAGGTACGTCAATTGGGTTGATGGCGTTGATACCGCCGAGAATGAAGGTACTTTCACCCCAGTTGACTACTTGACGGCCATAGCGCACCGCTACCGGCACGTCGCCTACTTGCCAATCGGTGAAGATGTACGCATCAAGTAGATCAATGCCCGAAGCGTTATCTTTGGCTTCCGGGTTCAACTCTCTTTGCTGACCAACAGGGTCAACGGCCCGCTCGTTATCTTTAAGTTCGAAGTCGTAGTAGTAGCTGGCCCGGCCCAAAAAGCCGACACGAGTCAGTACGTCGCTATCCGGCACATAATCCAGGAACAGCTCACTGCGGCCACGAAGGATAGTCGAGTACGGATCACCTTTATTGAAATTGAGGTTACCGTCATCGAAGTTGTTGGAAGACGCACCAGTGTCGCTGTAAGCAAACTCGGGGCCCAGGTTACCTTGAGTGATCAGATCGGGATCTTGATCTTCCAAACGGTAGGCGGTGCCTGCGGTCAGTGTGGTGCTAAACGACGCGTCGATTTCGTAGAAGCTGAAGTCGAAAGCCGCTGCGGTTGGTGCAAGGCACGCGATCTGGGTCGTCAGCGCAAGCTGAATAGACCTTGCTAAAATAGACTTTTTTGTTGTCATTGCAGTTACTCCGCACATTTTTTGGCGCAAGCGCCCCCGCCAAGCGGGGAACACGCCTTGGTTATCGTTGTCGTTGTGAGAGGTTTTGGGCGCCGCCGTATGTGGCGGCGCGAGGATTACTTTCTCGGGTTAGAGACCTGGAATCGGAATTGGAATCGGAATTGGGAATCCGCCATCGCCGCCTTCATTTGGTTGCTCACCCGGATTGCTGTTTTCAGGATCATCACAATTGCTTCCGGCGACACCCTGAACAACGCAACCGTTACTGACAGAGACGGTTCCCGTAGTAAACAGCTCGAGCATCTGCGCAGTCATCTCGCTAAAGACTGCCCCGGACGAGTATGGCTCCGCTGCTTTTTGACCGGCGGAAATCGGATTTCCGTGAGCCCCTTCGGTGTAACGGGTGATTACTGGAAGCGTGTTGTTTGAAGCCAGTTCCTGGATAGCGGCAGCAGCCATTGAAGCCGCCAAAGGGTCGGTACCGGCAAGCGGTATGTTTTCGCCTTTAATCACAAAACCTGTCTCGGCGATTGTTGTTTCAAGCGGAGGCAATGCCGCTTCTTCATCAGCAGCGTTCGGGACCGTGTTGTCGGTGGGCTTTTCTGGATCTTCCGGATCACCCGCGATCTCCGTAAGGAGCACCGGCTTATTTTCGTAGAACGGCGCGAAGGCAGTTGGATCAACCGAATCCAACAAGGATTGGAACACGTTAAAGTAAATGTTCAGCTCGGTACGACCTTGTGCAAGCAGGCCATCGGAGGCGTCATCCAAACCTGGCAACACACGGGGTGCAACCGACTGAGAGTTTTCAACGAGACGAGTGAAACTGCCACCGGTGTTGAAGAACACAGAAGCCTGGATGCGGTTCAAGTCGGCATTATTGCCCTCATCAATTGCCACGTTAGTAAGATGAGGCACTGCTGCACCACCCATGCCACTCAGTGAGTGGGTCATAAAGTAGACGCGGCTTGGGTCGATGTTCAGATTGTTATCGCACTGGGAACATGCAGCGATCGCATCTTCGATGTTCTGCAACGACGCATTCACGTTCAACAAATCAATCGCACTCTGGCGCATGTTGTCCCGGGTATTGGCGTAGTTCGCAAAGTTGAGGAACAAATCACCAGAACCCGGCTCTTCAAGACTCGCGGCTGGCACTGCGTTCAATTCAGCATCAGCGGCAAACCCGAAGTGACGCTCAGTAGCCTCAGCAGACGCGCCGGTCTGAGTCGAAATTGGGCTTAGACCTACGGCACCGCCATCTTCTTTGAAAATACCGTGCAGTGGCTGGTCGATACCAATCGTCACAAAACAATCGTCATCTGAAGTGATGCACGTGAGCCCTGCGGCCGTTGCCATTGGCAAGATAGCCGATCGATCCTGCGTGGCTGCGTGCTGATAGATAATAACCGGGAAACCGTTTGTCGGAGTCGGAGACAGGGTTGATGGAGCCGCAACCACTATGGGTACGGTGGTATCCGCGGTCTTGGCGACAAATGGGAACCGGTAACTGATTCTATTAGACGGTGCCTGCTCGAGAGCCGTGTCGCCGCTGAAATCGGCTGGTAACCAGCTTGTGGTTTTAAGCACCGCCCCGTCACCATCATCAGGCAACGCTTGGAAATATGGCAGAGTAATCTCGCCTTCATAAACACGAATGTTTATCGGTGTAACACCCGTAGGATCTTGTTCAAGAGCCTCATTTACATCGCCCCCGGTACGTTGACTGAAAACCTTAACTGTTCTCGGTTTAGGCGTGTCCAGTAATGTATCAGCTGCATCGGCCATGCTCTGCGCATCTGCAGAAACGTCCATGCTTTCGTCACTGGCTTGCGCTGCGGCTGCTTGAATAGCGTGCGCAAGGCGGCGGTCGCGCTCTGCGTTTACGATCACATCGCCGTAGGCAACAACAACACCCTTAGCATTGGCAGCCGTCAGAATCGCAGCCAACTCTGCGTCATAAAACTCACTGCTCGAAGTGATCAGTTTGGTGTACAGCGCTGCGTTTAAACTTTTCTCAGCGGCGCTGGCTTCAGTGAGCGTTTGGCCGCTAAGGTTATAGAAGCCTTTAAACAGCTTATTGAGGTCTGCCTTACGCTGCTCAATGGTCAGCATTTCCTGGTAATAAGTGACCGGCGCCGCATTGGCCAACAGCACATCATCCACGGCCGTGGTGGTGATCATGGTGGCGTAAGGAATGTCGGCAAAGGTCGCTGCAAATTGTGCCGATACTTCGTGCTCGCGCTTAAAATCAAAGTAATCGGCCGCCAGCTTGCGCGCAGGCAACATCGCATCTCGGAAAGGCTGATAAAGCCCGTTAGACAACACCCGGTCCGGGTTAGCGACACTCTGGTAAGTCACAGAGCCAACCAGAGGCTTACCCTCAGCGTCTACGATAGAGTCGCTTAGCGCCAGCACGTACTGCGTTTTTTCGTCAAGTGGGGTCAGAGGCAGAATGCGGATCAGGTTATTCTCGCCGCCGTCGATGTCTAGCATCTCAACACGAAGTGTTTTTTCGCGCAGTTTTGCAAAGATGACTTCTGCAGCTTCAGTACCGCCCTCTTCTTGCAACCGCAGCGCTTTACGATACTGTGCCGCCGTTGTCAGACCCGGGGCTTCGCCATCGAGTGTCTTCAATGGGTCGCCACCGGCATAATCAACCGGAATCAAGAAAACGTTCTGGTTCGGATTCGGGATGGTCTTACCATCTTCGGTCAAAACAAATTCGTTCGCATCCAGAGTTTGCCCTGCATCCAAGCTGGCACTGATCTTCACGTCAATGGGGGCGAGAACAGAAGCACCGTCAAGGTAGCCGATACCTTGGGTAACAGGGTTGGCAGGATCAGTGCCATTAAGCATGGTGCCATCATCAACATCGCTCAGATAAAAAAGCGCGTCGCTCGGAATGACGAATTGTGTATCCAGAGGAGCAAATAAAGGGTGGGTACCGCGCTCTATGCTGGGTCCGCCGTTAATTTTGTATACCGGGCTAGCGTTTTTATTGGTTTGACCACCGCTGTCCAAACAGCCAGTGAGTCCCAGTGAAGCCGTCGAAATAGCGGCAATTAAGGCATTGCGGATGAACATAGTTTATACCTCAGGGTTTCTTGTAATTCGGCATCTTATGCGCCTTTAGTAGCCCCCACGTTGGTCTAACGCCAAAGGTTCCCGATTTCTCAAGTTTTTAGCATCGGAGCCACACGAAAGTTCAATTAACCCCTTGATTACTTATACAAAAAAACATGAAATTATTTTTTTCTTCCGGATACCCTGAAAGCTCTTTGGCTGGTACTATAGAGCCAGAATTAAAATAACCACCGCCATGTTCATTTCTCAACGGCGCAGCACCGAGGTACCCGGTTGGCTCTGTTTCCATTTCGCCAGTCCAAATCAAAGCGTTTCGAGCGTCTTGTCCAACCGCATCTCAAAGCTATGTTTGCCTTCGCGTATCGCTTGACGGGTAGACAGCACGACGCGGAAGACTTGGTTCAAGATGTGGTGGTAAAGCTGTATCCAAAACTCGACGAACTCGAAGCTATTGATCAGTTGCGCCCTTGGCTAAATCGAGTGCTATACCGTCAATTTGTTGATTCAATTCGCAAACGCCCAGCCGGCAGAGAAATTAACGCCAGCGTGATGGACGACACCGAATCCGCCACGCCGTACCTGGATACCTTGCCAAGCGATGTGGCCGATCCCATTACGGGCCTGGCTCAGGCTTCAAACAACGTCGCGTTGACCCGTGCACTGAACCAACTGACACCAGACCAACGGACACTTATACTCCTTCACGATGTGGACGATTGGCGGCAAGATGATATTGCCGAAGTTCTGGAAGTCGCTGTGGGCACTGTTAAATCTCGATTGCATCGCACTCGGGCAACCCTCCGGAAATTTTTACAAGCAGAACTGGAACCTTTTGAAGGTGAAGAACGTGAGCTTCAGTAAGGTGGACGAAATGAACTGCGAAACATTTATTACCAACATCGATACTGAAGCTGAGTGCGACCTTACGGCCGACATGAAGCAGCATGCAGATGCCTGCCCTCAATGTGCACGGGCGCTTCGTGCTGCCCTTGAGATTCAGCAAGGCCTGCAGGGTATTACAATCCCAGAGCCTACCTTGGATTTTGAAGAGCGAGTGCTTGCCGCGGCGACCGGTGGGAATTCGAAAACAGGCTACCGAAACTGGCACATCCCAGCTTGGAGTGGCGCTATCGCTGCCGCCCTCGTGGTTGGTGTTTTTATTGGAGGCCAACTGACCTCACCCAGTTCGGAAAACCAGCCTGTTATTGCACATGAATCAGTTCAATCCGTAACAGTACCCGGCACCGCGCCGAAACAGCAGACCGTAAAACTTGCGTTCAATTCTCACGAATCCGTTGAAAATGTCACCCTGACTCTGGAGCTGCCTCCGAATATGGAGCTGGCCCCCTTCCCCGGCCGGCACCGTGTGAGCTGGAAGGTTGATTTAAAGCCCGGCGACAACTTATTAGCGCTTCCGCTGAATGTACTTTTCCCCGGTGCAGGTACACTGGTTGCGCATCTCGATGATGGCAACAAAAGGAAGACATTCCGTGCGGACATCGGCAAGACAAAGGAGCCGTCAACATGATGACTAAGCTAAACCCACTAATCTACGCGGCCTTTGCATTGGGCTTGGCGCTTGGCTCTGGGGCGGCTAGTGCCGAACCTGATCTGGATGTCACTATGCGTATGGTGATGGACGACGAATCATTAGATGATTCCTTTGTCCAGGAAATGGAACTCCCGGATTCGGTTAACGAGCTGACGCTTAGAGAATCCTTCGAAACACCCAATATCGACGACCTCAAAAACGAAGCACGAGAAATGCAGGAGTCTCTTGCATCCGAGGCGCGGGAAACCCGAGATGCTCTTGAATTAGAACTACCTCAAGAGCAGCCTTCTGATTTGCCTGAACTTGAATTGGGGGAGCCGGAGTTGCCTACGGACAATCTTCCGGATCCCGGTTTAGAATTACCCATTGATACGACGGTAGAGTTGCCACAAACAACAACGCCCTGATTACCCAAAGGTCGATCGCGCAAAATACCTGCGATCCACAAGTACCTTCTCTTCCTCACCGCTAATACGATAAGCTATCCCTTAATGCGCCAGCACCTTGCCAGTATTAAGGGATCTGCTTTTGTCGTCTCGCCTCACCACATCTCTGTTTTTCATTCTCGGCTTGAGCATGTGCTTCGTCGCTTCAGCAAGCAACCATACTGATGGCACTCGAGATTTTCGTTATGGTGTGCAGGCCTTTCAACAAGGTGATTTAACGCTAGCGAAACAATTGCTCGAATCCGCCCAGAGTAAAGGTATTGAGTCACTCTCTCTAAGCTACAACCTTGGCGTGGTCTACTACAGACTGGCTGAATACGCTCGATCGCGACAAGCGTTTTCAAAGATTTTGGGCACGAAGCAGTCGTCTTTGGCCCATTACAATTTGGGGTTAGTTGCGCTGGCTGAAGACGACGCGACAACGGCCAGAGATCACTTCAAGGTAGTGGCCAGCAATAGCGGTCAACCCAAACTCGCTAAACTCGCCTACGCTCAGCTTCAAAAACTCGGCAGCACGCCCCTATTGCCCAAGCAATGGCAGGCATTTTTATCGTTAGCCACGGGTTATGAAGACAATTTAGGTTTGTTTCCGGACACGGCCGCCAGCACGCTCGAGGACGGCTTTCTCGAGTCAATCGGTGCCGCTTCAGGTTATGCCTATCAAAAGGGCAAGAATGCGATCAAGTGGAAGGCTCAGTTCTATACTCGCGATTATTTCGAAGAAGACGACTTCAACACTCAACTGCTTCGACTTGGTACCGCATGGCATCATGATCGAGGTCGTAACAGAATCAGCTTCGGCCTTGAAGGAGACCAACTTTGGTTAGCCGATTCATCGCGGGAACAAAGAGCTCGACTGGTCGCGGGATGGGTTACCCCAGCCTGCGCTACAACATCCCTAAGTGCACGGTGCCAAATTAAACTTGAGGCCGAACAAATCTTCGCCGACAAGGAGCGATTTGAGGCATACGAAGGGCAGCATTATCGGCTGGACACCCGCTATAGAGCCCGATACGGCAACTGGTCGGGTGAAGCGCAGTATCGGTTTGACTTAAACGACCGGAAAAATCGAGACATCGGGGATGAGTTTTTCAGCGTGTCCCCTATGATGCACACCGTAGGTTTTAAGCTTTCCTATGCAATAACTCGGGCCTTTACGCTTGGAACCGATGCGAGTTTCCGACAAAGCGATTACACGCTTGCGCACAGATTGAAGAACGAAAAAACCACAAAGAGATCAGACCAACGGCTGTCCTACCATCTCAATGCTCGATATCAGGTTGACCAAACCTTCGCCATTACCACAAAGCTTGGCCGCCTCAGTAACGAAAGCAATATCGATCGTTACCAATACGACCGTGAAACCGTTACGCTAGGCGTTAACATTCGCCTGTAAAGACTTCAGCACTGAAACAGCGCGGCAGTCTAGCCTGGCCCTATTACGCGGCTTATCGAAATCAAACGTCGGACCCACCGGTTGGCCGAGCATTGCCATCCGCTGTTATCCAGTTACAAACTGCGATTCACTTTGGGCAAGGCGCCCGTTAGTAGATTCAGTGTCATATCACTGATCAAGCTACTTTCCCTCTACAAGCAGTCCTACGTTTTGCTCCCTCTCTCACTTCAATTGCGTTGTACGATGGAAGCACTATAGTTTCACAAGAATGTAGAACGCAGCGGAAAAGTTTTAAATTTAGGATCAGGAAAACTGAACTATGATTTCCCCAATTACACTTGATGCGCTACTCACCTTAGACGCAATCGAACGTAGACACAGTTTCGCGGCGGCTGCAGAGGAACTCTTCCGTGTACCCTCTGCCATCTCATACACGGTCAACAAACTGGAGGAAGATCTTGGCGTCCCGCTCTTCGATCGTAGCCGGCGTAAAGCCGAACTAACCCCGGTCGGGCGACTGGTTTTGGAGCAGGGCCGGCAGATTCTTAAGGCAACCGATGAATTGACAGCCATGGCCAGAAGAGCTGCTGACGGCTGGGAAGTAGAGCTGCGAATTGCTATCGACAGCGTGCTTGATTGCGCTCCGTTCTACAAGCTCATCGAAGAATTTCAACATATTCAGCCTAAAACCGAGATCATACTGACCGAAGAAGTCCTAGGTGGAAGCTGGGATGCCCTAAGCGGCGATCGATGCGACCTTGTCATTGGTGCTCCGGGCGCGCCCCCAACGACAGGTTTTGCGATACATTCGTTAGGTTATGTAGGTTTTGATTTCGCTGTATCAGCAGGCCACCCTTTGACTGAACTGCCCCAGCCGATCCCGGCCAGCGCTATTCGAGACTACCCTACCGTCATTGTTGCCGACAGCTCGCGGCATTTTCCAGCGCGCTCATCCGGCTTGCTCGACGGTCGAAGTCGGATCATCGTACCGACGATTGATCATAAGATTGATGCACAGTGCAAGGGGCTTGGCGTTGGCTATTTGCCGCACCATCGCATTCTTCAGGAACTGGCCGGTGGCCAACTAGAGGTTTTGGCCCTGGACGCACCTCGCCCACCTTCTGAGGTTTCGGTAGCCTGGCCCCGCCGTAAAACCGGGAAAGGCTTGAAATGGTTTGTCGACCGCCTAAAACAAATGCAGTTTGATCCGGAACATGGAGTTATCGTTAAAGGAAACGTAGATTAATATCGCCAAAGCCCTGCAACCTCTTCATTTTAAACTACACTTGTTGTTCAGATCCCGTCGCCACTCATCGCCCTAGTACGTGCCATGTCGTGTCATCAGGGCCAGACAGGAGAACATCTGTGTTTAAAAAAATCGTTGGAGGTGTAGTCGCGCTTAGCGTGTTGGCCCTAGCTATTTTCCTGTTAATTGCCTGGGAACCTTCCATAGATCCGATTAGTACTCCCAATCCTGGCGGGTTCAGCGAAGAGCAAATCAATCGCGGTGAAGTGCTAGCAGGATTAGGAAACTGCGAAACCTGCCACACGACCGCCCCCAACAAACCTCTAGCGGGCGGGCGCGCAATGCCGACTCCGTTCGGCACCCTTTATTCCACCAATATTACGCCGGATCCTAAAACCGGAATTGGCCAATGGTCAGAAGAAGCGTTTGCCAGAGCCATGCGCGAAGGTATAACGCAATCAGGTTCACATCTGTTTCCTGCTTTTCCTTACACCCATTTCACCAAACTGTCGGATGACGACACCTCTGACTTATACGCCTACATCATGTCCCAGTCAGCGATTCAGGCGGAACCGCCTGAGAACACGCTGGAATTCCCTTTTAACATTCGCTTGTTGTTAGCAGGCTGGAAATTGTTGTTTTTTGACGAAGGCCGGTACGAAACCGAGACCAGCAAAAGCGAGGAGTGGAACCGCGGCGCTTATATTGCGGAAGGCGCTGGCCATTGCAGTGCCTGCCATACGCCTCGTAATGTTTTAGGTGCTGAAGACACGAGCAAAGCGTGGGAAGGCGCTATCATCAATAATTGGTACGCGCCCGCTTTAAACACCAGCAACCGCACGCCTGCAGGCTGGACCGAAACTGAAGCCTATAAATACCTTCGCAACGGCGGCTCCCCTTTCCACGGTGTGGCTGTCGGCTCAATGGCCGATGTCGTTCATGACGGGCTAAAGCAAGCGCCAGATAGCGATCTCCGAGCTCTATCCGTTTGGCTGAGCGATCTGGCTCAAGCTTCCGGTGATCAACAAGCCAGCGCAAACTCGGTTAGCGCTATTCACTCCGCACATAACAACCAAAGCCCCTCAACCATGATGGGCGAAGGCGAGCGTTTGTTTACCTACGCTTGTGCTGCCTGCCATTACAACGAGCCGGATTCCACCAACACGCTCCGCCCCGACATGGCGTTGAATAGCGCCATCAGTGCGCCCACCCCAATTAACCTCATCCGTGTAACGCTGAATGGGGTATCGCTGAAAGAAGGTTTACCCGAGGCGATGATGCCAGGTTTCGCTCATGCTCTGGACGATCGTCAAATCGCGAGCCTGCTGGCATACCTCCGCTCCACCCACACTGACCAGCCTGCATGGACAAATTTGGAGCAACAGGTTCGCGACCAGCGTCCATAGACCGAGGCAAAGTGACGATGAAACGGAGCAAGTAGAATGGCTACAGAATTCGAACTCAACGGTCAGCCCGTTACTGTTGATATTGAAAACGATACCCCCCTGCTCTGGGCCCTACGGGATGACCTTGATCTGACCGGCACTAAATATGGGTGCGGCATTGGCATGTGCGGCGCTTGTACCGTGCTAGTCAATGGCCGCGCTATTCGGTCCTGCATAACCCCCGTGAAGGCAGTATCTGGCGCTTCGATCACCACCATTGAAGGCCTGCACCCTGAAGGCAACCACCCCCTTCAAAAAGCATGGATTGAAACACAGACCCCCCAATGCGGTTACTGCCAAAGCGGCCAAATCATGCAGGCGGCCGCCATGCTTCAGGATTTCCCTGAGCCAACCGACGAACAGATTAACCAAGCAATGGGCGGAAATTTGTGCCGATGCATGGCTTACGTGCGTATCCGCAAAGCGATCAAACTGGCAGCAGCAGAAATAAAAGAAGCTAGCAGCCCGACAGCGCAGGAAACAGGAGCGGCAGCCAATGAGTAAGTTCTACCGTTATCTCCATCAGCCCGACGGCATCGAAACAGCCACCCTCCAGGCTTCGGAAGAACGTTTACAGGTTAGCCGTCGTGGTTTTCTGATCGGTGCAGCAGGAGCCGGCTTTACGTTAGCATTTTTTCGTTCTGGCCTGAGTTTTGCGCAACCCGAAGACGTGGTTGAAGCAGGCACCTTCGAGCCCACCATCTGGTATCACATTGAGCCAAACGGTCGGATTGTGGTGAACATCGCCGAAGCCGAAATGGGCCAGCATGTCGGTACTGCTCTGGCCCGCATCGTTGCTGATGAACTGGAAGCTGACTGGTCCATGGTCGAACTCAATCATGTGGACAGTGATCCAAAATGGGGCTTGATGGTCACCGGTGGCAGCTGGTCGGTCTGGGAAAACTTCACGCCTCTGAGTCAGGCCGGCGCTGCCGGGCGCAAGGCCCTCATCGAAGAAGGTGCACGTTTGCTTGGCGTGAGCCCAGATCAGTGCGAAGCACGCAACAGCCATGTTGTAGCCGGCGATGAATCCATCAGTTACGGCGACATCGTTAGCCGCGGTGATCTTAGCCGAACCTACACCGCAGATGACCTCAAGCAGATGCCCATCAAGCCGGCAACCCAGCGTCGCCTGATTGGCCGTGACTCGCGGGCTTTGGATATACCCGATAAAACCGACGGTGCCAGCCGCTATGGTTTGGACGCAAAAGTAGACGGCATGGTTTATGGCCGACCGCTTATTCCGCCCACCCGTTATGGCGCGATCATCAACAACATTGATGACAGCGACGCCAAAGCTATAAAAGGCTATCAACAAACCATCATGTTGGATGATCCAACAGATACTGTTCCCGGCTGGGCCGTGGTTATTGCCGATTCGTTTTATGCTGCTAATAAAGCCGCAGAAAAAGTAAAGGTCGATTGGACCGCAGGTGATACTGCTGATGTCAGCGAACAAGACATTATCGACCACGGTGTTAACCTGATCGAGTCTCCGGGCAAGGGCTCCATCATGTTCCCCGACGATGGCGTAGACGAAGCCTTCAACGACGCAGCGGATATCTTTGAGCAGGACTACATCACTCATACGGTACTCCACGTCCAAATGGAACCGGTGAACGCGCTGGCTTACGAAAAAGATGGTGTTTGGGAGATTCATACCGGCAACCAATGGCAATCCCTGATCATTCCGGTACTCGCAAAGGCATTAGGCGTAAAAGAAGATAAGGTCGTCATGCGTACTTATATGCTGGGCGGTGGCTTTGGTCGCCGCCTGAACGGTGATTACTCGATACCTGCGGCACTAGCCTCTCAAAAACTCGGGAAACCTGTAAAGCTGGTGTTTACTCGCGAGGATGATGTTCGCTTTGACTCGCCCCGCTCCGCCTCGTTTCAGCGTATGCGAATGGCATTCGACCAAAATGGTATTCCAGTAGGCATGGAACACCATGCCACTGCAGGTTGGCCAACCGAAGTGATGGCGCCGTTCTTTATGCCCAAAGGGGCAAACGATGAACCGTATGATCCGTTCTCGATTCAAGGGGCCGCGCATTGGTATACCGTGGGGCCACACCGCGTCCGCGCCATTTCAAACGACCTTGCCAATGCAACTTTTCGACCCGGTTGGTTAAGGTCTGTCGGGTCTGGTTGGATTAACTTCGCTCTTGAATCATTTATGGACGAGGCGGCTCGTCATGCCAATAAAGACCCTATCGAATTCCGACTGGAACTGCTTAAATCCGAGGGCAAAAATGCCGGTGAAGCACCCAATTCGGTTGGCGGGGCATCTCGCCAAGCCAACGTTTTGAGGCGCGCGCGTGAACTCTCTGGCTGGGGGCAAGAGCTCCCCGAAAATACCGGACTCGGCGTAGCCACGTCTTACGGCCAAGAGCGAAACATGCCTACATGGACGGCCTGCGTAGCCAGAGTCCACGTGAACCGCGATACGGGCCACGTAAAACTTGAGAAGCTGACACTGGTAACCGATGCAGGCACGGTCGTTCACCCCGATGGTGCCCGAGCACAAGTTGAAGGGGCGGCATTATGGGGTGTAAGCATGGCGCTCCATGAAGGAACCCGGTATGAGAAAGGTGAGCCCGTTGATAGAAACCTGGACACCTACACGCCGATGCGCATCAGAGATGTACCCGAGATGGAGCTTGAGTTTATCGAAAGTACTGAAGTTCCTGTCGGATTGGGTGAGCCGGCAACAACCGTAACAGGCCCTGCAATCGCCAGTGCAATCCAATCGGCGGTTGGTGTACGGATTCGAGAAATTCCGATTACACCCGCAGCCGTACGAAAAGCATTACAAAGATAAAAACAACCTTAGAAACGATACATTCATAATGCCAACAGTATTTAAACGGTCAAGGTTACTCTGCGCTTGTGTATTCGTCGTATGTGTCGGCGTGTTCGCAAGCATGAACGCCTATGGCGAAACAAAGTTACTCATACACAACGACATTGAAGTCGAAAAGCTAGACACAACCTACCTGAACCAGATATTCGCCATGCAAGTGCGGAAGTGGCCGAATGGAACGCCCATTCAGGTGTTTGTACTTCCAAGTTCCAACCCATTGCACCGTGATTTTGTCGTCAACTACTTGAACACTCAAGCCCATCAACTTGACCGCATCTGGAACCGAATGCTGTTCACAGGGACAGGAAAACCCCCAGCATTGGTTCAATCTGAAACTGAAATGTATTCAAAACTTTTAACTACGCCAGGTGCAATCGGTTATGTGTCGACAGCATACCCGGTCAAGGACTCAGAAGTACTGGGAGAAAAGCAACAATGAGAATTCAACGTAAAGAGCTGCTTCTGCTCACTGTGCTTTTTGGCCCGCAGGCTAATGCCATCGAGCTTAACGACTCTACCCAAATTCACGGTTTTATAAGTCAGGCTGCGGTCTATAGCCCAGACAATCCCTACGCGGGAAACGACGCAGATAATGGCTCCGTCAAATTTCGAGAAATCGGATTGAATGGCTACTCGGAACTCACTCCTGACTTTCGACTGGCAGGCCAAATTCTGAGCCGACAAAGAGATGAATCAGACGATGGAGATGTTCGTGTCGACTTTTTACTCGCGGACTATCTTGTCTTCAGCGACCATTCTACGTCCTTTGGCGTAAGGGCTGGTCGCGTCAAAAACACAATCGGTTTTTACAACTCGATTCGTGATATCCCGCCTGCCCGGCCCGGGTACAACGTGCCTGAATCCATCTATTTCGACGCATTCCGCGACTCATTGCTATCCACAGACGGCCTCAACCTTTACGGAGCCACCGTGCTGGGCAACAATCAGTTCACCTGGGAGCTTACGGCAGGCCGTAAAGGCGTAGATAGTGATGACTTCGCATACTTCGCCTTCGGTTATCCCGTTCGTAAAGGCAAAGCGAAAGACGCTCCGCTTTATGTGCTCAACGTCAACATGGTTCCCGGCGCCCTGAATGATTTTCGCTTGGGCATCAGCGTGGTCGATACCGAAATTGAATATGAAAACACTATGTCGGTCGCCGAAGCGCATATGGCGTTAGCGACAGCTCCGCCTGGCGATGTATTAATCAATCCACACCGCTACGTTACTGGAGCGACGATTAAAGCGTTGTACGCAATTTTCTCAGTCCAATATAACTTCAAAAACTGGGTTTTAACCTCGGAATATCTGCATCTCGATGCTGAATTCAAAGGCGAGTTTGCAGGCATCCCGGCAGACAATCGTGACAAGAGCCATGGGTACTATCTACAGGCAGAATGGCTGCCCACACCCAATACCACTTGGTTGGTTCGGTATGAGAAGCTCGACCTAGGTACCAATAACACTGAGATCGCCTACAACCCTTACCGTAACTATGGCGAAGGTTGGACCGTTGGTGGCCGATGGATGTTTACAGACAATTGGTCGGTCACCGGCCAGGCAAGCTTCAATGAGGGTACAGCCTGGTTGCCTAGCTTTAAAGGAATTGAGGACAAGAAAATCGAGAAGTACTGGAACTATTACGTGTTGTCATTGAGCTATCAATTCTGACCCGCAGGACGCGCGCTCATGTTTCTCAGTGTTAAATGGAAGGCAGTTATTTTTCTGAGCCTCGTGTTTGTATTGATCACCGGGGCTTGGGTAACTCAGCACATATACCAAACGTTAAAAACCTACGACAGTAAGGTTCAAGAAAGCCACCTGAAGCAACAGCAACTATTAACTCAGTTGCTTGACGACAATTTCTTGAGACTTTCACAGCTGTCTCAACTGATCTCTGAAATACCTGAAATCCAAAAAACCACGTTTCGGGGGCATCCGTCTCACCTTAAAAACTTTCTAAAGAAAGAGTGGGTTCAACTCAACATCAATACTGGCATCGATTTTATTGGCCTTTACAGCACGAATGGAAGCCTCGTCGCACATACCTACAATCAAACGTTGTTTCAGGATCAATCCGCATTGGATGAAGCCATTGCTACGGCCATGAGGGCCAACCACGCCAACAACCCGGATTCCTTTTTGTTCTGTCATACCGGATGCTCACAGTTCGCGGTAGAGCCCCTTGTGCTGGGTAATGGCAAAGAAGCAGTGATGGTGACGGGGCAGAACATAGCCGACACCATCCTGCGTTTTCATCAGATTTCTGGCGATAACCTCGCTGTTCTATTGCCGTCTGAATCAAACGGTACTCCCGAAGAACGCATGTTACGGAATTGGGATCTCAGACTATGGGCAGCCAGCAGTTTCCAGACATCTCTTGGCCAACTTCGCGAGATACAAGCTAGATCGCCGTTAAATTCCGTAGCTGAAGGCAACGCACTCGATTTCGAAAATTCTATGCTGTTATTTCATCAACTTGATTTGGAGGAATACTGGGCGTATGGAGATTCTCCAACCCTCCTGACGATCAGTGATGAAACCGATCAGTATCAGGGACTTATCAACGCATTGACTTCGACGGTTGCCATCGGCCTCATGGCACTATTTATTTCGGAGCTGATCCTCCTGATCATTATGTTAACGCCATTGAAACGCCTCACTGCGGTCGTTGAAGCCCTGACTTTACTTCCTAAACATCAATACCAAGCTGCCCTAAAGAAAGTTGAAAAACGCCCTATTCGCCTGCGGGACGAAGTATCTTTGCTTGAAAGCAGCACCCGCTATGTCATCCGCGAACTCGAAGCACTGCATATTGAAGTGGAAGACAAAAGCCGTTCACTTGAGGGGCAGGTTGCCCTACTCTCCCGTTCCAGGGCGTTTCTTGAACGTCTCATCGATAGTTCGCACCTGTTCATTGCAACCCTCTCTCCAACCGGCAACATTCTGACCACCAACAGCCGGTTCGATAAAGAATTCAAACGTCCGGCTCGTAACTTTTCGGAACGGTTCATCAACAGCTCAGGCACAGAGGATTTTCAACGAAAATTGACGCACCTGGTCGCTGGCGATTGCGAGGTCATTCAGTTTGATGCCGAATTCATGAATGACCAAGGTGTTGTCATCTATTTCGATTGGACGTGTTCAATCGTCGAAGACGAAAAAGGTAGAGATACCGTTTTGGCCATAGGCATTGACCTTACCCAACGTAAACGCGATGAGGAAGCTTTGGAGTGGCTTGCGAATAATGACCCTTTAACAGGAATCGGAAACAGACGCTGCTTCCAGCACGATTTGCACCATCTACTGGACACTCAACGAAGCGGTGCGGTGATTTTTATCGATGTAAATCGCTTTAAGCAAATCAACGACCTGTACGGCCATACTGTCGGGGACACAGTGTTGATTCAAATCGCCGAGGCGCTGAGTAATACCGTGCGGGCAAGCGACTCAATCAGTCGTTTAGCCGGCGACGAATTCACCGTCATTTTACCGCATATCGACACCCTACAACTTGAAGGCTTCTTGGAGAAGTTGTCTCAAAACCTGAACGGACAGGTGATATTGGACGAGGAAGATCGAACGATCGAGTACAACGTGAGCATCGGCGCAGCGCTGGTTAATGAGCACGGTAACACGGAGCAGGAATTGATTGTTCATGCCGACATGGCCATGTATCAAGCGAAGAAAAAAGGTAACGGACAATGGCAGATCTTTGATCCCGACAACAACGATCTAGCCAACCTGCGACGCGACCACGACCTTACCTCCTTAATCAAGCTTGCGCTTAAACGTACCGATCTTTTTCAACTTAACTACCAACCAATCTATTCCATTGAGGAAGCCACAGTAAGTCATTATGAAGTGCTCCTAAGACTGAAAGATAGCTTCGGTAATGCGGTATACCCCAGTGATTTCATTCCTGCGGCAGAACGCATGGGACTTATCCGTCTAGTGGATGAATGGGTTCTGGATAACGCCATAGAAAAACTTGCAACCGACCATCAAAATGGCGCTGACTACACTCTTTCAATCAACATCTCGGCCCCTACCCTCCAATCTTCAGAGTTCCCGAAAACGCTTTTAGGAACGCTCAATAGCCATCGAGTTGAACCGCGTTTCGTTGTCATTGAGCTGACCGAAACCGCCTACATAGAAAACTTTCAGATGGTGCTGAATAACCTCGAACAAATCAGTGACGCAGGCATACTGGTCGCGCTTGACGACTTCGGCGTTGGATTCTCGTCATTTAGCTATCTGAAGAAACTACCACTGAGTTACGTGAAGTTGGATGGCTCGTACATTCTTGATCTGCAGAACAACCCAGATAATCAGGTGTTCGTTGAAAGCCTAACCAATATGGTGAATGCATTTGGCATGAAAACGATTGCCGAATTTGTAGAAGATGCGGAGACCCTCGATAAACTGCAAGAACTCGGGGTTGCCTACGCGCAAGGGTATTACATTGGGCGCCCTCTGCCAGAGCTCGATGACATGCTTTGCGCTACGGGATTTGGGCAATTGAAGAAGTCGAAGGACTGAAGGAGTTAGGCCTTATGCGTCGCGTCGTTGGTGACGTCATTGAACTGACCAGTGAGTAACAGAATGGGCATCCAGAAATGAAAAAACCCCAGCCTCGTACGAAGCTGGGGTTTTCGGTATTAAGAGTCTGACGATGACCTACTCTCACATGGGCAAGTGCCACACTACCATCGGCGCAGGCTTGTTTCACTTCTGAGTTCGGGATGGGATCAGGTGGTTCCAAGCCGCTATGGTCGTCAGACAAAACGGTTTGATC
>NZ_JAILWZ010000006.1:0-3266 GCF_019916045.1 Marinobacter sp. AL4B | reverse complement strand
TGATCCCATCCCGAACTCAGAAGTGAAACAAGCCTGCGCCGATGGTAGTGTGGCACTTGCCCATGTGAGAGTAGGTCATCGTCAGACTCTTAATACCAAAAACCCCAGCTTCGTACGAGGCTGGGGTTTTTTCATTTCTGGATGCCCTTTCTGTTACTCGCTGCGCGATATAGCCATTGATATGTCCGAAGAGGGGCTTGCTTTGGAAATCGGTGAAGCTTTCCGGTCGGTGGCGCTCAGGCCGTTATTTTTGGCGGTCACCGTGCTGCCCTTTTTTGTTTTTTGTGGCTTGCTAGTGTTTAATTCCGTTCAGCCATTTCCTATCTGGAACCTGTTCAATGAAGCCGAATCCTTTGTTAGACCTTCTTAGTGATCATTGTGTTCATTCTGGCGAATCGCTGGCCAAGCAGCTAGGTGTCTCACGCACGGCGGTATGGAAGCAGATTCGAAAAGTGCAGGCTGAAGGCGTAGAAATAAAAACCATCAGAGGCCAGGGGTATCAGCTAGTGACAGCGCTTGACCTGCTGGACCGGCAAAGGATTGTCGAAAGGCTGGTGGGTGCCGGCTCGGACAAAGTGGACGTGATGGTGCTCAAGGAAGTCGATTCGACAAACGCGGAGGTGGCTCGACGGTTGGCAGCCTTCACTGCGGCCATGCCGGTTGTATTGGCCGATGCTCAAACAGAGGGGCGTGGGCGGCGTGGTCGAAACTGGTCAAGTCCAAAAGGGCAAAATTTGTATTTGAGCATGGGGCTGACCCTTCGGGGAGGCTTTGAGGGGTTAAGTGGTCTGAGTCTGGTGCTCGGTGTGGCGGTGATTAGGGCGTTGAACGCCATGGGTGTGTCCGGCGCCGGTCTGAAGTGGCCAAATGATTTGTATGCAGGCGGAAAAAAATTCGGCGGTATTTTGGTTGAGATACAGGGGGAGTTGCAGGAGGGGCAGGTTCAAGTGATTGCTGGCCTGGGGATAAACGTACACATGACGGATGCGGTCGATGTGGACCAGCCTTGGACTAGTCTCGCCAAGCACTGGCCTGACCACGTGTGGGTTCGAAATGAATTGGCTGCTTTGGTGATTCTTGAGGTGGGAAAGGTAATGGAGCAATTCCAGAGCGGTGGCTTTTCAGAGTTTAGACAAGAGTGGCAAGGGTATGACATCTTCTTCGGGCAAGCTTTGACGGCAAAAGATGGGGCGCTGTCGGGTACGGGAGGCGGGGTCGATGCGGGCGGTAATTACATGCTTGATACGAATGACGGAAGGTTGTCGGTGATGGCTGGCGATATCAGCTTGCGGGTGAGCGGGTGATCCTATTTATCGACTCCGGCAACACCCGGCTCAAATGGCGTTTGATGCGGGGTGTGGAATGCATAGTTGGTGGCGCTGCGGATTTGACTGCGGTAGAGCCCTTTCCCGCTCTCCGTCGGCACGCAGGGGTGATCACCCGCGTTTGCGTCTCAACGGTGGGTTCTGAGACAAGCCGTAATTCACTGGAGGCTGAAATTGGTAAGGTAACGTCGGCACCAATTACGTTTTATTGGAGTGAAGCTCAGCGAGACGGCTTAAGAAGTTCCTACCTGGACGTGTCAAAAATGGGGGCGGATCGTTGGCATGCTATGGTAGCAACTTGGAGCCATTTTAGAGCCGGCTGTGCGATTGTTGATGCCGGTAGTGCCGTAACCGTTGACTATATCGATGGCGGGGGATGCCACATTGGGGGGTTTATCCTGCCAGGATTAAAAATGATGCGACGCAGCCTTAAGTTAGACGCTGCGAGGATCGGGTTTGAGGCTGATGAGCAACTAAATACTCGCCCTGGGAACACGACGGGCGAATGTGCGAATCACGGGCTGGCATGGCTAACCCAAGGTATTGTGCACCAAGTGCATCGTGATGTAGAAGAGTACGGAATCCAGCATGTAGTGGTAACTGGAGGCGATTCAAAACGGTTTATGGAGCTGGGTTTGCAGGCCGACTATTGGCCGGAACTTGTGCTCGATGGGTTGCATCTGGTTGCCGCACAGGGTGGCATGATATGAAGTGGTTAGTGCTCTCGTTGGTGATACTTAATCTGGCATTGTGGCTTTTGCCGGAGCGGTTGGCGTTAGCGTCGGTGAGCTCGGCAGCCGAGGGTGGGTTGCCCCGAGTCGCCAGCTTAAAAGTCGAGGAGAGTGGGCCTGTGGGGCCCGAAAGTAATGCTGTTTGTCTTACCGTTGGCTGGTTTAAGTCTCCGGCGGTCGCGCATAGGATTGGCCGCACGGCTAATGTTGAGTATAGGGTGGAGTCGAGAAAGGCCCCTTTACCGCCTATGCACTGGGTTCTGGTGCCGGCTCAGCGTGAATCCGATGCGAGAGCGCAAGCTGACGCCCTGCGAGAGAAGGGTGATGATGTATATGTTGTCGCCAAAGGGCAGTTCAAAAATGCTATTTCATTAGGTGTGTTTGAGTCAGCGGAGGCGGCTAATAAGTTAGCAGCCGAAAAAAAGTCAGAAAAATTGAGTGTAACGCTGGCCAAGTTCCCTCGTAATCGGATAGGATACGCGCTCGCTTTTAAAGTTGAACCGATTCGGGAAACTGAAGTGCTTCAAGCGGTTGAAGCGGGTTTTGATGGGGAATTCGATTTTGTCGAACGTAATGCTTGCGAAGGTGTTGCAACCTCAGAAAAAAATCCGTAGTATACCGCCCTCGCTGAACGAGCGAATGTGAGCTGGCGTAGCTCAGTTGGTAGAGCAGCTGACTTGTAATCAGCAGGTCGGGGGTTCGATTCCGTCCGCCAGCTCCACTTTTTAGTTTTGAGCAAGTCCGCGAAGCGGGTTTGTACTGGAGGGGTTCCCGAGTGGCCAAAGGGATCAGACTGTAAATCTGACGCGAAAGCTTCGCTGGTTCGAATCCAGCCCCCTCCACCACTTATTGCTCGCGGGCATCGTATAGTGGCTATTACCTCAGCCTTCCAAGCTGATGACGCGGGTTCGATTCCCGCTGCCCGCTCCAATTTAGTTTCGCTCATGTAGCTCAGTCGGTAGAGCACATCCTTGGTAAGGATGAGGTCACCGGTTCAATTCCGGTCATGAGCTCCACTTTTAATTCCGGTCAACGTTACGGTCCTGGTTGATTAGGGGGATTGGTCGAATGTCTAAAGAAAAATTTGAACGTAGTAAGCCGCACGTAAACGTCGGTACCATCGGTCACGTTGACCATGGTAAGACCACTCTGACCGCTGCTCTGACTCGTGTATGTCACGAAGTTTGGGGTACAGGTTCTGCAAGTGCTT
>NZ_JAILWZ010000005.1:0-278 GCF_019916045.1 Marinobacter sp. AL4B | reverse complement strand
AGAGCCGTTCAAGACCAGGACGTTGATAGGCTGGGTGTGTAAGCGCTGCGAGGCGTTGAGCTAACCAGTACTAATTGCTCGTGCGGCTTGACTATATAACACCCAAGACAATTGCGGATAACGCACTAAAGAAATCGTATCACGTTCCATCTCGTCCCCCAGTGATCAAACCGTTTTGTCTGACGACCATAGCGGCTTGGAACCACCTGATCCCATCCCGAACTCAGAAGTGAAACAAGCCTGCGCCGATGGTAGTGTGGCACTTGCCCATGTGAGAG
>NZ_JAILWZ010000014.1:0-1027 GCF_019916045.1 Marinobacter sp. AL4B | reverse complement strand
TGTCTAAAGAAAAATTTGAACGTAGTAAGCCGCACGTAAACGTCGGTACCATCGGTCACGTTGACCATGGTAAGACCACTCTGACCGCTGCTCTGACTCGTGTATGTCACGAAGTTTGGGGTACAGGTTCTGCAAGTGCTTTCGACCAGATCGATAACGCACCGGAAGAGCGTGCACGTGGTATAACCATCGCCACTTCACACGTTGAGTACGATTCTCCGACCCGTCACTACGCACACGTAGACTGCCCGGGCCACGCTGACTATGTTAAAAACATGATCACTGGTGCGGCACAGATGGACGGCGCGATCCTGGTTTGTTCCGCAGCTGACGGCCCTATGCCGCAGACTCGTGAGCACATCCTGCTGTCTCGTCAGGTTGGTGTTCCTTTCATCGTTGTGTTCCTGAACAAGGCGGACATGGTTGATGATGAAGAGCTGCTTGAGCTGGTTGAGATGGAAGTTCGTGACCTGCTGAGCATGTACGACTTCCCGGGCGACGACACTCCGATCGTTACCGGTTCTGCGTTGATGGCTTTGGAAGGTAAAGACGACAACGAAATGGGTACTACCGCTGTTAAGAAGCTGGTAGAAGCTCTGGACGCGTACATCCCGGATCCTGAGCGTGCTGTTGATCAGCCGTTCCTGATGCCGATCGAGGACGTATTCTCTATCTCTGGCCGTGGTACTGTTGTAACCGGTCGTGTAGAACGCGGTATCGTCAAGGTTGGTGAAGAAGTTGAAATCGTTGGTATCAAAGATACCGTGAAGACAACTTGTACTGGCGTTGAAATGTTCCGTAAGCTGCTCGACGAAGGTCGTGCGGGTGAGAACGTAGGTGTTCTGCTGCGTGGTACCAAGCGTGACGACGTTGAGCGTGGTCAGGTTCTGTGTAAGCCGGGTTCTATCAACCCGCACACCAAGTTCGAGTGTGAAGTGTACGTATTGTCCAAAGAAGAAGGTGGTCGTCATACTCCATTCTTCAAGGGCTACCGTCCTCAGTTCTACTTCCGTACCACAGACGTGAC